>CAVOZU010000007.1:0-877828 GCA_963701395.1 uncultured Actinomycetes bacterium | reverse complement strand
AGATCGGCGCGGGGGCGCGTGACCTTCACGAGCGCGAGCTCGAGCGGGAGGCGGGGGTCGCCGCCCTGGCGCATGTCGTCGACCGCGACTGCGAGCAGGTCGATCAGCCGCAGCACCGTGGGCTCGGGCAGCTGGTTCGCCTGCTCCCGCAGCCGATCCCGCGTCTCCTCGGTCACCGGGAGGGAGTCGGGGACGTGCCCCACGTGCTGGACGAGCAACAGGTGGCGTAGGTGCTCGACGAGGTCGGTGACGAGCCGGCCGAGATCCTGACCCTGCTCGGCGAGTTCCTCGATCGCGACGAGCGCACCCGCCGTGTCGCGGTCGACGACCGTGTCGCACAGGCGGAAGAGCGCGTCCTCCTCGACCGCACCGACGAGCTGCAGGACGTCCTGCACGCCGATGCTCCCACCGGTCGCCGCGCTCAGCTGGTCGAGCGTGGAGACCGCGTCCCGGAACGACCCGCGGGCGCCCCTCGCGATCAGCGCGAGCGCCGCGTCGGGCGCCTCGATGCCCTCGCCGTCGGTGACGCGCCGCAGCAGCGTGACGAGCTCCTGCAGACGCGGCCGTTGGAAGACGAACGTCTGGCAGCGGGAGCGAACGGTGGGCAGCACCTTCGCCAGGTCGGTCGTGCAGAAGACGAAGACGAGGTGGGGCGGCGGCTCCTCGATCAGCTTCAGCAGCGCGTTCCAGGCGGCGTCCGTCAGCTGGTGCGCCTCGTCGAGGATGTAGACCTTGTAGCGTCCCTGCACGGGCTGCAGCACGACGCGCTCGCGGATGTCGCGGATGTCGTCGATGCCGCGTTGCGACGCCGCGTCCATCTCGACGACGTCGAGCGACGAGCCCGCCGCGATCGCGATGCAGACGTTGCACGCGTTGTCGGGTGTCGTCGTGGGGCCGTGTGCGCAGTTGAGCGCCTTCGCGAGGATGCGCGCCATCGACGTCTTCCCCGTGCCGCGCGGGCCGGCGAAGAGGTACGCCTGGCGCAGCTTGTCCCCGTCGATCGCGTTGCGCAGCGTGCGCACGACGGCCTCCTGCCCGACGACCTCGGAGAAGTCCTGCGGCCGGTACTTCCGGTAGAGCGCGGTCACGAGGGCGATTGTCGCAGGACCCGCCCTCTGGCGCCGGTTGCGCTACGAGAGCGGCCGGTCGCCGGAGCAGGCGATGCGCAGCCGCGTGATTAGTCCCGCGTCGTCGACCTCGACGCATGCGGTCTGCTCGAAGGTGGACGGCGAGAAGTCCAGGCCGGGTCGGTGCCCTCGATGACCCAGCGAAGGCGAAGGAGGTCGACGAACACGGTTACGTCGGTCTCGCGAACCTCGTAGTCCTCGAGCCCGGCAGTCCAGCGCCGGAACAGCCCGACGATCTCCTCCGGGCCATCCGCTTCCCGCAGACCGGGTGCGGACGATCGCGCGCAGCGCGGCGTCCGCGGCGAAGCAGTCCGCAAGCGACTCGTAGTCACGTTGGGCGAGCGCTCGAAGAACCGTTCGGCTGCGGCGTCCGCTGCGCGGTCACGACCGGCACCGACGACACGGCTTCCAGGTGTCCGAGCACGTGCGACGCCACCGGCGCCCCTTTCAGAGACGAGCGGACGTGTTCGAACCTGCGGCTGAGCTGCTCGGTGAGCACCGAGACGAGCGGCATCGGATCGTCCCACGCTCCAAGGGCCCGTGCCTGCACTCTTCGGAGCGAGGCGAGCCATTCGCGAAGCGTGATCGAGCCCGATCGTCGCAGGGTCAGGAAGGCCGGAAGTCCGACCATTCGTGGACGTACTTCACGCCGGCTCGCCCACGAACCACGGGTGTCGACTCCGGGTAGGTGCCGGTCAGGTACCGGTATCCGATCCACGGGAAGTCGACCCCGGCGCCGATGGCCAACTGGTTGCCCGAGATTGCCCGCGGATTCACCTCCATGAGCCGGTACGAGCCGTCGCGGCTATCACGCTTGTACTCGACGCTGGCAAACCCTCGATACTCGAGCGCACGCAAGAGCCGCCGGCTGAGCTCGGCGACCTCTGGGGCGTCGACCGTCACCTGCAGCGATCCGTCTCCGTAGCGCGGCGGATTCTGGCGCAGCTTGCGCTTTGTGATCCACGCTCGCTCTCGCCCGGTGTGATCCAGAAAAGCGAGGTACCCGAAGAGCGAGTCGTCCTCGCCCGGGATGAGCTCCTGGATCATCACCGGGACGCCCAGGCTCGTGACCCGCTCGTACGCAACGACCATGTCCGAGGGGGTGTCGGCCACGAACACCTTCTGCGACGGGAATGACGCTCTCGAAAAGGTGTCGCGTGCCACATGCGCCTCGTACGGCTTGAGGAGGCACGGGAACGCAAGCTCCGACGAGAGCGCGACCACGTCTTCGGTCGAGCCCGGGAAGTCGGTGCGCGGGATCGGTATGCCTACGTTGCGGGCCAACTCGTACTGCGCCCGCTTGTTGGTGATCCTGCTGGTAGCGGCGAGGCTCGGGACGACGAATCGAAAGCGCCGGCGGAAGCGCTCTTCGTGGCGCGCCACGATGAGGGTCGAGATGTCCGACGTCGGAAACAGTGCGCCGGGCTCGGAGAGGTGCGATCCCAGTGACTCGAGGAACGCCACCCATGCGTCCTCGTGGTGCTCAGGGGCCGGGAGCATCGTGACGTGTCCGAAGCGGGTGTACGTCCCCGGGAGCCTCTGGCTCCCGATCAAGACGGTCGGGACACCGCGCCTGGCGAGGCTTCGCACGAAGCTCAGCCCGGTCGTCTCCCCACCGAGTATGACGGCCACGGGGCCTGAGCCCCGCTGCCCGTCCAGCCACGGCTCGAGGTGTGCCCAGGCGCGAGCGAGTGCGTCGTCTGTCGAGTCGCCTTTCACGACGGCCACGGCCTCGGCTGGCGTCCCGTCGCTTGGCGCGAGGCACTCACGGACTCACGTTAGCCGAGAACCCCTCGGACGGCGGTCGGGTCGTTCGCCATCGTCAGGCGGTGCTCAGCCCCGCCCGACGGCCCTGTCAGTCGAGCTCGACGGCGCCTGCGTCGAGGATGTCGTCGACCCATCGATTCGAGAACTCGCCGCGTGCGACTGCGCTCTCGTATTCCGCCTCGGCTGCAGCCCGCGTGCGAAGTCGATCGAGCAGATCCCGGGCGATCTCGGCGGGGACGACGACGACGCCATTGGCGTCGCCGATGACGACGTCGCCCGGCTGAACAACGACGCCACCCGCGCAGATCGGGTGGTTGATCTCGCCGGGGCCCCGGTGGAGCGGCCCGATCGCCGAGATCCCGCGCGCGAAGATCGGGATGTCGGAGAGCTGCCGCAGCGCCTCGAGGTCGCGCACGAGGCCGTCGACGACGAAGCCGACGATGCCGCGATGACGCGCCTTCGTGGCGATGAGATCCCCGATCACGGCGTTCATCGTCGATGCGCCGGCGTCGATGACGACGACATCGCCGGGCGCAGCGACGTCGAGGCTCTTGTGCACCATCAGGTTGTCGCCGGGGAACACCTTCACCGTCACAGCCGGCCCGGCCAGTCTTCGATCGGGCGCCGTCAGGTTCTGGATCTGGTGGTTCATCGTGTAGAGGCGGTTCATCAGATCCGACACCGGCGGTGTTGCGAATTCCGAGAGTCCGGAGACGACATCCGGGTCTGGACGCTCTATCTCGAGTCGAATGCGAAAGCCGGGGCCGGCGTGGAGCTCGGAGCTGGCCGGCCTGGCATGCTCGTGTGTCATCTGTCCCCCTTCGGTTGGGTGACGGCGCCGCCGCCACGGAGGCGGCGAGCCATGCGCTGGAGCCAGCGCCAGTGCTCGTACAACTCGGGCGCGGGGTCGTCCCATCGGAACACGTCGGCATGAACTCCCGGACGGAAGGCCGCGATGTAGTCCAGCACGGCCAGAACGGGCACTCGGGTGCTTGCCTGGAATGCCTGCCTGTCCTTCAGGACCGTGAGCAGCGCCATGAGGTCGCCGAACCGCCAGCAAGAAGCCCGTCCGATAGCCTGGTCTTCCTGCGGGGGCCTCGGCCGGATGCCGCGGGAGAAGTAATCGTACGTCCAGCGAGGGAAGTCCCAACCGTCGTGAATGGAACACTCGACAGAGCCCCACAGCCGTCCGTTCATCTCCATGTAGCGCGGCTGTCCGTCGCCGCCAAGCTTGAACGAGAGGATCGCGGGCCCGTCCCATCGCAGCTCACGCAGAAGCCGGCCGGAGTGCCTTGCGAGATCGTGGTCGAGCGGGATCCCCTTCCGGTAGGTCGCCTCTCCCAGGTAGCTGCGCAGGCGGACGAAGGAGTGTGCGGCAGAGAGCTCCCCTTCGACCGCGAAGCAGCAGACGGCGATCACCTTCCCGTCCACGTGCTCCTGCAGGATCGGGAAGTCACCGTCGACCTCGTGCTCCGCGAGGCCGCGCCGGAGCTCGGCCTCGTCGTTCACGACGATCCACTTGAGCCCCCACCTGCTCTGCGATGCGTCGGTCGTGAAGCCGGGGTTCTTCAGCACCATGGGGAACCCGAGCTCGGACGCCGCCCGGGCCGTGTCGTGCGCGTCGCGCGGCGTATAGCTGCGGGGGCACGGTACGTCGAGAGCCGCCGCCAACTCCAGGTGTGACCGCTTGTCGAGGACGTTTCGCACGGACTCGGTGGGGCCGGCGCAGAGCTTCGCCGGGGCGAGGGCGTCGCGATGCTCGCTCAGTGCCGACAGCGCGAAGTCATCCGTCGGAATGACGATCCCGATCCTGTGCTCGTGGATGATGTCGCTCGTTGCCGCCACGAGCTGCTCGGCGTCGGCCAGATCGACTCTGCGGATCCCGTGGCGCCGGGTGTGGCGCGAGCGCTGTGTGAGGTCGCGGTCGCCGCGCTCGAGCACGCGGTACGGGATTCTGGAGCGGCCGAGAGAGCGTGCGGTGGCGAGCGCGCCGCGGTATGCGTGCCCGATGATGAGAGCCGGCGGTAGGTATCGGTTGGCGACGGCCACGGCGTCGCCTTACGCGCGAAGCTCCTCGAGCAGCCTCGCGAGAGGCATGTCCGCGTGATGGTGGGACCATCGCTCGTATATCGTCGCGGCCGCGGCGCTGAAGTCGGTCGGCAGCCCGAGGTCGGCGCACGTCTCGGCGACCTCGTTCATCTCCGGGCCCCACCGCCAGGCCTTTCGCCCGGCTCGGACGATCCTCCCCGGATCGACTCCGGCGTGCTCGTGAACCAGCGGCTCGTAGACGTCATATGCGCGTGCGATCGCGAACGCCTGCGCGGCGAGGGCAATGCCGATCTTGTTCCAGCAGCTGAACGCCATCTTGAGCGCGGACGCGGTTCCTACGCCCCCGTTCAGCTGGATCGCGTTCACGTCGCTCGCCGCGAAGAGCGACGTCACCTGGTCGATTGCGGTCGCCTCTCCCGCCAGGTAGAGGTTGAACTCGGTCAGCGAGATCACGGTTGCATCGACGACGACGGCGCCCTGGTCGCTGAGCATGACGGCGATCCTCTGGGCGCGCGCGGGGGCGATTGCATTCGCCTCGACGAAGAGCCCGTCGAACTCGGCAGTCGCGACCGTCCGAGCAACGTCTTCGGCGATCGCGGGCGGGCAGATGCTGAGGATGACGTCGCTCTGCTCGACGAGATTCTGGACGCTTCCTACGTCGCGAAACCCGTTCTCGAGTGAGCGTCTTCGAGTCGCTTCGCTTCGGCCGTCGTTCGCGCAGAGCACGTCCGCGCGTGCGGCAGCGCCCACGCGCGCGCCCATCTCGCCGGGGAATAGAAGACCGACAGATGCCATCGTCACAGCATATGGCGGGATCCAGAACTGTCGCTTCCTGCCGAGGGGTTTGCGCTGCTCGATCGTCCGCAGAGCAAGCCGACGCTCCCGATCGCCTCGGAATTGGCTACGTTTGGCAGAGCACGGGAAGTGAGACGTCTTGCGGACCTCAGGCAGGTCGTGAGAGGGACGCGCGTCATGAGCCGGAAAACACAATACGACGAGACGCCAACGGTCCGTTCGCACCCGTGGCTCCCGGCAGTCGTGCCGGCGACGGCACACCGGTTCCGAGTGCACGAACACGGTCTTCGGTCATTGCTGGCCGAGGCGGGCGCCGAGCTTGTCGAGTCTGACCCGGACACCGAGATCGGCGACGTGGGCCGACTGGTCGGCGACGCGCCGCATGTCATTGTGGCGCTCGGGGGGCATCTCTTCGAGGGAGGCCCTCGTCAAGCAAGAGCTCTGCAGCGCATCAAGGTGGCCGCGTCCCTGAGGGGCGCGGCGCGTCGCACGACCAGGAACCTCCGCCGAGTCGGCTACCCGAGGGGCACAACGGTCACCTGGGAGCCCGGCGGCCGGCTGGGCGGAGGTCGCTTCGCGGTGTCAAGGCGCAGACGAGGCGTCACAGGGCGGTTCCCACTCGGCGTGCTTGTCGTTGGCGAGCGAGCCGCCGCCTCGCGAACGTATCTCGAGGCGGCCAGGGACGAGGCCGACCCGAACGCGGACTGGTCGGGCAGGGTTGCGGTTGGTACGGGCTCTTTGATCTCGATCGGCGACACGGGCGTGCTACGCGTAGCGATCGGAGCCGGTCGCCGCGAGATCCGCGCAAACCACGATGCACTTCAGCAGCTAGCTGCCGCCGATCCACCCCGCGAGGTCGCCGATCGTGTCCCGTGGCCCATCTCGACCGGCAGTAACGGGCTTGCCGAGTGGTCTTTCGAACGGCGTCTGCATGGTATTCCCGCGTCGCACAGGCTCGGCGTCGCACTACAAGCTGATTGCGTCGACTTTCTTGTCGAGTTGTTTCGTTCGCGGACGAGCGTCGGCGCGGTGCACCGGTTCGACGATGACGCCGAAGTCGTCGCGAGCGCCTGCTGCCAGGCGGACCGTCGTACAGTCGTCGAGTTGGCTCGCCGCCTCGACGTCGCGCTCGCGGGCGTGCCGTGCGGCTTCGGGCATGGCGACTTCTGGAGCGGGAACCTGATTGTGCGTGGCGGTCGCCTGGTAGGAGTCGTGGACTGGGACGCCGCGAGCCCTGGGCGGTTACCGCTTCTCGATCTCTTCCACCTGCGGCTGAGCGCTGCCGCGAGAAGGACGGGCCGCGAGATCGGCCCCGTTCTCCTCGAAGAGCGGACTCGCCCCGGGGCCGATTGGCTCACGGCTTCGTACCTCGCACGCATCGGGCTCGAGGCGAGCTCCGATCTTCTCGAGTGCCTTCTGCTCGCGTACTGGCTCGACTACGTCTCGTACCAGATGCGGTCGTTCATCGACGCTCGCGAGCGTCCACAATGGTTCCACGAGAACGTCGAAGTCGTTCTGCATGCGCTCGGGAGTGGCCTTCAGCGTTCGCCGCTTCGCGCGGCGTGATGTTTCCGTTCGGGATGAGGTCTCCCGCCGGCTGTCGGCCGGAGTTGTCCCCGTTCGCGATCACCGCGTCGTGGCATTCTGCCTCGTAGATCGCGCGGTATGCCCCGCGAGCCTCGAGGTCAAGTTGCGTTTGCTCGTCGATGAGTGAGGAGGACCTCGAACGGCTGAAGGTGGATGCCGCTACGTGAGCGAGCCCTCCAGCAGGACACCGACGTGATCCTGCGATGGGCGCACCTGGGATCGAACCAGGGACCTCTCGCGTGTGAAGCGAGCGCTCTCCCGCTGAGCTATGCGCCCGAGGCCGCCAAGGCTAGCATCGCCCTGCTCCAGGTCCTGGATCGAGCGACAAGAGAACTCGCGGTCCCGTTAGCGCGAGCGCATCGCCTCCGGGATACCGGTCAGGTACTCGAAGAACGCGGGCAGAGGGTCGTCGATGCGAAACACGTCGGAATACACGCCGGGCCCGAACGCGCGGAGGTAGTCGACGATCGCCCGTCCCGGGTGCGTTGCGACGCCCGTCGGCGCGTCGCTGCCACGCAGGCGATCTGCAAGTGCCACGAGATCGCCGAGGTGCCAGCACGTTCGTGATCCGACCCGTAGTGGCGGTGGGTCCGGTACGCGGCCCGTGATGAAGTAGTCGTACGTCCAGCGCGGGAAGTCCCAGCCTGCCCTGATCGAGCCCTCGGTGGATCCCCAGAAGCGGCCGTTCGTCTCCATGTACCAGGCCTGCGCGTCGTGTTTGCGCACGAAGAAGCCGAGGTGCGCCACTCCCTCCCAGCGGAGTACGTCGAGGAGAGCAGTCGCGTGCCCGAGCAGCCCCGCGTCGGTGGCAGTGATCAGCCGATGGATGCCCTGCCCGTTCCTGCGGCGGATGCTGCGGTACTGGAGTGCCGCGACGACCGTCCCGCCGACGGCGAAGCAGCAGAGGTTGTAGACGGAGCCGGAGACCATCTGCTGTACAAGCGGGAACGTGCCGTCGCCACAGTGCTCGTCGAGCAGGCCGTCGAGCTCGGAACGGTTTCGTGCGACCACCGCACGGAAGCCGAACCGGCTCGGATGGCTCCCCCCACTGAGCCCGGGGTTCTTGAGGACGAGGGGGAACCCGACGTGGGCGATCAGCTCGTCGACCTGCTCCCGATCTGTCAGATCGAACTGGCTTGGGCAAGGGATGCCGAGCCGGCGAGCAGTCTCGAGGTTGGCCCGCTTGTCGAGCACGTTCTGCACCGCCTCCGAGGGAGGTGCCGCGAGGCGCGTGACCGCCTCCACTTCCGCACGATGCAGCTCGCACGCGATGAGCGCGTTGTCGTCGGTCGGGATGACCAACTGCGCGTCGCGTCGCCGCGCGGTCTCGATCACGCGCTCGACGTAGGAATGCGGATCGTCTCGCGGCGAAGGCGCCGACACGCGGTGTGCGACGTGTCGCGACGCGGCGACGATTCCGAGCTTCGGGGTCCCGACGACAGACACGCGCATCCCTGCACGACCAAGTGACCTGGCGACCGCCAGCGTGGCGCGGTGATCGCCGCCGGCGATCACGACGCCCCTCTCCACGTCGCTCATCGACGCAGCTCGCGAGTCTCTTCAGGAGCCACCCGCTCGAGCTCGGCGGCGATCGCGGAATACAGAGCGGCGACCTCGCCGACGTCGAGGCTTCGTTTCACGTCCTCGGAGCGGTGTCGAACGCGTTGCACGAGGACGTCGAGGTGCGTGTCGCCGACATGGATGCCCTCAGTCTCCAGAAGATGCCGCAGTGCCGCCGAGCCCGTGCTCTTGCCGGCAACGAACACGCTGTCGGCGGCTCCTACCTCCTCCGGCTGGAACGGCTGGAACGAACACGGATCTCTGAGGAGCCCCGCGACGTGGACGCCGGATTCGTGAGTGAAGATCGCGTCGCCGACGATCGGCTGCCACGGCGAAAGCGGGCGGCCGGAATACCCTGCAACTCGCGCCGCGAGGGTCGGGAGCCGGGTGAGGTCGATCCCAGTGTCTGCGCCGAGCAGCAGGTGCAGCGCGGCGACGACCCCCTCGAGTGGAGCGTTGCCGGCACGCTCTCCGAGGCCACCGACAGTAGCGCTCACCGCCTCGGCGCCGGCCTCGACGGCAGCGAGGGAGTTAGCGGTCGCCAGGCCGAAGTCGTCGTGGCCGTGGAACTCGATCGGCAGCCCGGGCACGCTCGTCACGAGGTGCGTCACCAGGCCGTGCACCGTGGCGGGACGGCCGACGCCGACGGTGTCTGCAAGGCGCAGCCGCCGTGCCCCGCCGCCCGCGGCTCGTCGCGCGAAGGCGAGAAGGCGTTCCTCGTGCACGCGCGTGGCATCGAGTGCGCCCACCGACACCCCGTCGAAGAGCCGTCGCGCGTCTGCAACGAGCACGTCGAGCGTCTCGAGGAGCCAGTCCTCGTCCTTCCCCACAAGGCTCAACTGGACGTCCGACACGGGGAACGAGATGTGGACGTAGCCGGCGCCGCTCTGAGCCGCGGCCTCGACGTCGCTCGCGCGGGCCCGCGCCCACGTCGTCAGGTGGCAGGGCAGGTCGAGCTCGACGATGCGGCGCACGGCCTCCACCGCGCTCGGCCCCATCGCAGGGATGCCGACTTCCAGCTCGCGAACACCGACCTCCGCGAGCAGGCGAGCGACCTCGCACTTTTCGTCGGCGGTGAACGCCACGCCGGGCGCCTGCTCACCATCCCGAAGCGTGGTGTCGACGATGAGGACCGACGCGGGCATGGTCTCAGTGTAAGAACGTCTCTGCGCGGCGCACACCTCGAGCGTCGTGAGGTAGCGTTGGGGGTGCCCGGTCGCGCTAGGTGGGGAGTCAGCGGTTCCCTGAACCCGAAATCCGCTCCATGCGGGACCGAATGCCGTCCGAGGGGCGGCGACGTCGGGACAGGATCCGCGCACGTGGTGTTGACAGATCGGGTCCCGCGCACGGGGAGCGTTCGAACCGCGTCAGATCCGGAAGGAAGCAGCGCTAAGGACTCCCTCTCCGGTGCCGCGGCCCCGCCCGATCCGAGCCGGCGACGCAGACACCTCCGGCGATGCCCTCTCGACGACGGAGCGCGCGACCGGGCGTACGGCTTGGCTCGGCGCTGCTATCCGAGCAGCCAGCGGTCGTCGCGGATGATGGGGGTCTCACTCCCGTCGGCCGCGACGCCGTCGACGGACACCTCTGGACCGCCGAGCATGACGTCGACGTGCAGCGCCGAATCGTTGACGCCGAGGGCGGTTCGCTCCTCCGGCGTGAGCGAGCGACCGTCGCGGATCGCGCTGAGATAGGCGGAACCGAGCGCCACGTGGCTCGTCGCGTTCTCGTCGAAGAGCGTGTCGAAGAAGGTGACGCCGAGCTGTCCGATCCGTGACGTGCCGTCGACGAGGGCTACCTCGCCCAGCAGCCCGGCCCCCTCGTCGTACGCAAAACGCTCGCGCAACTCGCTCTCGCCCTTGGTGGCCCGCACGTCCGTCACGCGGCCGTCCGTGAACGTCAGCTCGACGTCGGTGGCCACGATTCCCGGGAGCGCGACGGGTCGTGTGCAGCGCAGCCTCCCCGTCGTTCGCCGCGCATCAGGTGTCGTGAACACCTCCTCCGTCGGCAGGTTCGTGACGTGCGCCAGCCCGTAGGCGGTCTCGTCCCTCGCTCCCTTCCAACGCGACCGTTCCGTGAGCCCGACCTCGAGGTCTGTCCCTGGGCCGCGGAAGCGGATCGTGTCGAACCGTGCGGTGTCGAGTGACCGCGCGCGGCTCTCGAGCTCGTCGATGTGCGTCCGCCAGGCAGCGACGGGATCGTCCTCGTCGAGGCGGGCGGCTTGGCTCACGAGCGTCCAGAGTCGCTCGACATCCGGCGTTCCGAAGACGCGGTTCGCCCAGCCTTCGTTCGGGCAGGCAACGACCGTCCAGTTGATGGCTTGCGCGTTGAGCGAGCGGTTCGAGGCGTCGATGTACGCCCGCCGAAAGGCCTGCGCGAGGCGCTTGGGATCGAGCCCGTCGAGCGCGGTGGGATCGGGGTCGCCGAAGATCGCGATCGCCGCGCCGCGGTTCGCGTCGAGCCAATCGATCTTCTCCACCTCCCAGGGTGGGCTCCAGCCCAGCATCTCCTCCGACCCGAGCTCGACGAGCGCACGTCGGATGCGCGAGTCGCGCCATTCCACCGTCACGTAGCCGGCACCCGCCGCGAACGCGGCGCGCGCGACTGCCCCGACGAGCGGCGCATGTTCGGGACACGCCAGCACGTCCACGACTTGCCCGGGCTGTACGTTCGCGCCCACCGCTACGGCAAGATGTGCGTACCGCTCCAGGTGCTCCTCCGTCGCCACCGAGTCGCAGCCTACTCGTGCGTGTTCACCGTCGTCGTAGGCCGGACACCGTGGTAGCGTCCCCCGCGTGCTGGCAGCCGTCACGCCATTCGTCGCCTCCGGGATCACCGGGCTCGGCAAGACCGTGCTCGTGGTGGTCGCGCTGACCTTCATCCTGTGGTCGCTCTACACGGCGATGGTGATCCCCAAGAAGCGGCCTGACTTCCCCCGCCGCCTCGACGTGTACATCGTGGTCACGGCCCTCCTGTTCGCGGCGCAGTTGACGGCGGTCGTCTGGGTGACAGGGACGCAGGCGGTCGAGACGCACGAGGAGGTCTCTGCGGAGACGGGGCACGACGATGAGACCACCGGTGGCACCGAGCCGAGCGGCGGCGAGGAGACGAAGGGGACGGGCGATGCCGAGGCAGGAGCGGCGGTCTTTGCGTCTGCCGGGTGTGGAAGCTGTCACGCGTTGGCCGACGCGGGCTCGAGCGGCGCCGTGGGGCCGAACCTCGACGAGTTGCACCCCTCGGACGCCCAGGTGGTCGTGATCGTCACCGACGGTCGCGGAGCGATGCCGCCGTTCTCAGGTCAGCTCGACGAGCAGCAGATCGCCGACGTGGCGGCGTACGTCTCCTCGGTCGCCGGCGCGTAGCGCGGGCTAGGCTTCCTCACCCGGAGAGGTGTCCGAGCGGTCTAAGGAGCGCGACTGGAAATCGCGTACGTGCTGAAAGGTGCGTCGCGGGTTCAAATCCCGCCCTCTCCGTGCACGAAGGGGCCCCAGCGGGCCCCTTCTGCGTTCGACGGAGGGGGAGGGATTTGAACCCTCGAAGAGCTTGCACCCTTAACGGTTTTCGAGACCGCCCCGTTCGACCGCTCCGGCACCCCTCCGAGCCGGGACAGGGTAGCGATTTCGCGCATCGCGGCTCGCGTCCGTGGGAGCCGCTCGTAACGGAGAGGGAGGGATTCGAACCCTCGACGAGCGGATTACCACCCGTAACGCCTTAGCAGGGCGCCGCCTTCAGCCACTCGGCCACCTCTCCTCGGTCAACGGAGGATATCGGAGGCCACGGGCACCTCATGGTGTGACTCCCCGCGAGTGGGTTCGAAACGCTCGCGGCCGCGAAGCGGACGCCTTCAGGGATTGTCGCGATCGGGGATCCGCTCGGCGGATTCCCGATCTGCGGGGCAAGGGGGATTGTCGCGATCGGGGATCCGCTCGGCGGATTCCGATCGGCGGGGAAACCTAGTCGTGGACGCGGGCGATCAGATCCTCGCGCTTCAGCACCTTGACCTCGAAATTGGTGAGTCGTACGTCGAAGCCGGCCTCGCGCGGGTACAGCACCTTGTCGCCGACGTCGACGCCTTCCGCGTCGGCCCCGACGGCGGTCACGATGCCCGTCCGGCATGCCACGGACGCCGCCGCCGACGCAGGGAGGATCAAGCCCGCACGGGTCTCAGTCTCGTCACTGACCGGCTGGATCACGAGGTACTGGTCGAGCGGCTCGAGTGAGAGGTCGATGCGCTGTGCGTTCTCCACGTGCACAGGGTACTGGTCGGCGGGCCGCTGTCACATCCGTCCGGCGTCGACGATCCTCTGCAGGAACTGCTGTGTCCGCTCCTGCCGTGGCGCGCCGAAGATCTGCTCGGGCGTGCCCTCCTCGAGAATCCGGCCTGCGTCGAGGAAGCAGACGCGCTTCGCGACATCGCGGGCGAAGCCCATCTCGTGCGTTGCGATGACCATGGTCATCCCGCCGTCCGCGAGCTCCCGGATCACGTCGAGCACCTCCGCGACCAGCTCGGGGTCGAGCGCGCTCGTGACCTCGTCGAGCAGCAGCAGCTTCGGCTGCATCGCCAACGCACGCACGATTGCCACGCGCTGCTGCTGGCCGCCCGACAACCGATCGGGATAGTCGTTTCGCTTCTCCTCGAGCCCGAAGCGCTCGAGCAGCGCATCCGCCGCCGCTTCCGCTTCGGCCCGGTTCTTGCCGAGGGCCTTGCGTGGCCCGAGCGTGACGTTGCCGAGGACGGTCTTGTGCGGGAACAGGTTGAAGGACTGGAAGACGATCCCGATCCCGCGGCGCACGCGGTTCGTGTCGACGGTCGGGGCGGTGATCTCCTCCCCGGCGACAACGATGCGGCCGGCATCGATCGGCTCCAGCAGGTTCACGCAGCGCAGGAGCGTCGACTTGCCGGAGCCCGATGCGCCGATGAGGCAGACGACGTCGTGCTCCGCGACGGCGAGATCGATGCCGCGCAGCACCTCCAGGTCGTCGAAAGACTTGTGCAGCCCTTCGATCACGAGGGCGTCGCCGGGAGTGGTCAAGCGAGCCTCCCGGCCTGTTGGCGCTTGCGATCGCGTGCGACGAGCCAGTCCGTGAAACGGGCGAGCGGGATCGTGATCGCGACGAAGAGGGTCGCTGCGACGAGGTAGTAGGTGCCGTTGAACGTCGCGGCCTGGTTGATCTGGGTCATGCGGAACGCCTCGACCACGCCGAGCGCGCCGACGAGCGCCGTGTCCTTCTGCAGCCCGATGAAGTCGTTGAGCAACGGGGGAATCACGCGCCGAACGGCCTGCGGCAGGATCACGGAGCGCAGCGCCTGGCCGTGGGTGAGGCCGAGCGAGCGAGCGGCGGCTTCCTGGCTGGGGTGCACCGACTCGATGCCGGCGCGGTACACCTCGGACACGTACGCGGAGTAGACGAGGACGAGCGCCACCGCCGCCCAGAAGAACTGCGACTGGGGGATCCACTCGAGCCCGAGCGCCGGCATCCCGAAACCCAGCATGAAGATGACGAGGATCGTCGGGATGCCTCGGAACAGGTCGGCGTACACGACCGCGACCGCTCTCAGCGGGAAGAACACCGGGCCCGGCAGGCTGCGCAGGACAGCGATGAGCAAGGCCACGGGCAGGATGAACACTTCGGCGACGAGGAACAGCTTGACGTTGACGAGGAACGCTTCGGCGATCTCCGGGAAGGACTCGCGGTAGTAGTCCCTGTCGAAGAAGTACTCCTTGAAGGCTTCCCATCCCGGGGAGCTCGTGACCACGAAGACCACGAGGGAGAGGAAGACGAGCGTCGAGAGGACGGCGATCGCGACCGTCCGTGTCTCTTTCGAGACACGGACGGTCGCGCCACCGAGCATCCGGGAGCGGCGGTCCCCGTTCAGGGCGCTACTTCAGGTCCGGTGCGCCGGCATTGGTGAGCCACGCGCGCTGCAGCCGTTTGATCGTGCCGTTCTGCCAGAGGCTGTTGACCGCCTTGTTCACGCACTTCTTGAGCGTATTGCCCTTCTCGAGCACCATGCCGAATCGCTCCCTCGGCCCTCTCGTCGGCAGCTTGCCGACGATCACCCCGCCATCGACCTGCACGAACGCGACGTAGAAGGAGGTGGGGAGGTCGACGACGATCCCGTCGATCTGACCGTTCTGGAGGGCCTGCACGGCCGCGTCGTTCGTGTCATAGACGCGCGGCTGCGAGCTCGGCTTGATGTACTTGACGATGTACTGGTAACTCGTCGTGCCGAGCTGTGCGCCGAGGCGGTAGCGCCTCAGGTCCGAGATCCGCCTGGCGCTCGCGATTCCGGTGCCAGACCGCCCGACGACGGCCTGGTTGACGAAGTAGTAGGCGTTGGAGAAGTCGACGGCCTTCGCCCGCTCAGGCGTGTACGAGACCTGGGTGAGGTAGAAGTCGAACGGCTTCTTACCCGGCCGGTACGAGTTGTTGAAGGGGACGACGGTCCACTTGACCTGCTTCTTGGTGAAGCCGAGCTGCTTGGCAACGGCGTACGCGACAGCGGACTCGTAGCCCTTGCCGCTGTACGGGTCGGAAACCTTCCACGGCTTCGTGTTCTCGTCACCACCGAAGAACGGCGGGAACGCCGGGTTGTCGGCGCCGATCGTGAGCACGCCGTCGGAGACGAGGTTCAGGCTGGCCTTGGTGCAGCCCGGGATCGCCGCCCCGGCTGCGAATGTGGTGCGGGCGCCGGTGGCCGTTGCCGCGAGCGTGAGAGCGGCTGTGGCGACGAGCGCGACGAGTGCGATGAGTGCCTTTCGCATGAGCTGATCCACTCCTCGGAAGACGGTGGGCACGGCGAGCGCGAGGCTACCACACCGGGGGCCATCACTTCACTTTGGAAAGTAGGAAGATTGTCGTGATTGGACATGTACGGTCCGCACGTGGCAGAGTCGCCGTTCGTCGAGCTGGAGGTCGGCACCCGCGTGGTGCGCGTGACCAATCCCGACAAGGTGCTGTTTCCGGCCGCGGGGCACACGAAGCTCGACCTCGTCAGCTACTACCTGGCGGTCGGCGAGGGCATCGTGCGAGCGCTCTACGAGCGGCCGACGCAACTGCGGCGCTTCCCCGACGGGATCGAGGGCGAGCAGATCTACCAGAAGCGCGTCCCGGCAAAGCGCCCGGAGTGGGTGGAGGCGGTGCGTGTGACCTTCCCGTCGGGTCGGCACGCCGACGAGCTCTGCGTGACCGAGATCGCGCAGGTCGTCTGGGGGGCCAATCTCGCGGTGATCGACTTCCACCCGTGGCCGTCGAGACGCGCCGACACCGAGCGTCCGGACGAGCTGCGCATCGACGTCGACCCGCAACCGGGCACGACCTTCGCAGACGCCAAGACGGTCGCGACTGTCGTGCGTGAGACGCTCGACGAGCTCGGCTTCGTCGGCTGGCCGAAGACTTCGGGCAATCGCGGCATCCACGTCGCGTGTCGCATCGAGCCCAAGTGGGAGTTTTCGGTCGTCCGCCGTGCCGCCCTCGCGTTCGCGCGGGAGGTCGAGCGTCGCGCGGGCGGGGCGGTGACGACCGCGTGGTGGAAAGAGGAGCGCGGCGAGCGAGTGTTCATCGACTACAACCAGAACGCCCGCGATCGCACGATCGCATCGGCGTACTCGGTGCGCCCGCGTCCCGACGCGACCGTGTC
Organism: uncultured Actinomycetes bacterium; assembly: GCA_963701395.1. Taxonomy (GTDB): domain Bacteria; phylum Actinomycetota; class Thermoleophilia; order Gaiellales; family Gaiellaceae; genus Gaiella. Next base: position 861,301 of record CAVOZU010000007.1, on the reverse strand, counting down.
TGCACCGGTGACGTGGGACGAGCTCCCCGACGTGGAGACGGAGGACTTCACGATGGCGACCATGCCTGAGCGGTTTGCAGAGCGCGGGGATGTCCAGGCGGGGATCGACGACGTCGTCAACGACCTCCGCGTCCTCCTCGAATGGGTCGAGCGTGACGAACGGGAAGGGCTCGGGGAGGCGCCGTACCCGCCGAACTTCCCCAAGATGCCGGGTGAGCCACCGCGCGTGCAGCCGTCGCGGGCGCGCAAGAAGTCAGGCTGAGGCGCCCGCCCGCAACAGGTCGGCGAGATCTCCCGAGGCCGGTCGCGCCGGAAGCAGTTCGCGCCACGTGCACTGCTCCGGCGACTTGTCCGGGCGGAAGCGGATGAGCTTGGTGCCGTGGCGGAACCGTCGCCCCTGCACCTTGTCGTAGCGCACTTCGACGACGAGCTCGGGTCGTACGGCAGACTCCTCGAGCTCGCCGCCGCCCCAGCGGCTCGGCTCGGAGAAGCGGCGCTCCGGAGCGTCGTGGAGGAGCGGCAGGAGCCGCTCGGCGACGTCCGCGTGGCGTGCAGGGGCGACGGCGCACGTGCCGACGGAGTCGAGCACGCCGTCGTCTCCGTAGAGCCCGAGCAAGAGCGTGGCAATGCGGTCGGGGCGCGACTTCCAGCGGAGACCGGCGACGACGCAGTCCGCCGTCTTCTCCGGCTTCACCTTGCACACGGCGTCGCGCGCGCCCGGACGATACGGCGCGTCGAGTTGCTTCGCGATCACACCGTCGAGACCCATCGTCTCGAAGCGATCCATCCACTGGAGCGCGATGTCGCGCTCGAGGGTGGCCGGCGAGAGCGTGAAGCCGTCTGCGAGCCGTTCGAGTGCAAGGCGTCGCTCTCGTAGCGCCAGCTGGGCGAACGGTCGGCCCTCCCACGCGAGCAGGTCGAAGGCGACGAACGTTGCAGGGATCTCGCCGGAGAGGCGCTGGATGCGGCTCGCCGCGGGGTGGAGCCGCGTCTGCATCGCGTCGAAGTCGAGCGTCCCGTCGCGGACGATGACGATCTCGCCGTCGAGCACAGAGCGCGACGGCAGCAGATCACCCGGGGGCTGCAGCTCGGGGAAGTAGCGCAGCAGCGGCTTCGCGTTGCGGGACCAGAGGCGGAGCTCGCCCGACGTGTTCTCCAGCACTCCCCGGAAGCCGTCCCACTTGGGCTCGTACTGCCAGCCGTCGCCGGCGGGGAGCTCGCGGACGAGCTCGGCCTCCATCGGCGGGAACGGCACGAGGGGATCGAGATCGGCGGGGCGCTCGACCGGGTCGGACGATTTCCGCGAACGGGCCATGCCCTCAAGCTACTAGGCTCTGCATCCCATGCGGCGCGTAGCGATCACCGGGCTGGGAGCAGTCACTCCCCTGGGCCTCGACGCCCGCTCGACGTGGGATGCGGCCGTCGCGGGTCGGTCGGGCATCGATTGGATTCAGGCGTTCGACCCGACGGGGTTCCCCGTCCGGATCGCGGCGGAGGTGAAGGGCTTCGAGCCGGAGTCCGTCGTCGATCGCAAGGAGGCGCGCCGACTCGAGCGGAACGTCCTGCTCGCGGTTGGCGCGGCGCGCGAGGCGTGGGCCGATGGCAACGTCGGCGAGATCGACCTCGACCGGGCCGGAATCCTCTTCGGGTCGGCGATCGGCGGTGTCCCCGGGATCGTCAGCCAGGCGGATGTGCTGCGAGAGCGCGGCTGGGAGCGCGTGTCGCCGTTCTTCCTCCCGAACGTTCTCGTCGACTCTGCGAGCGGACAGATCGCGATCGAGCTGGGGCTGCGCGGTCCGAACTTCGCGCCGGTCTCGGCCTGCGCGACGGGCTCTCATGCGGTGGGTGAGGCTGCCGAGACGATCAAGCGCGGCGATGCGGATGTCGTGCTCGCAGGAGGTACCGAGTCGTGCGTGCATCCGCTGATCCTCGCGGGCTTCTGCGCGATGCGCGGCCTCGTTGCGGAGGAGGTGGATCCGGCGCTCGCGTCGCGCCCGTTCGACGCAACGCGAGCGGGCTTCGTGATCGGGGAGGGCGCGTGCGTCCTTCTGCTGGAGGACATGGAGCGCGCCCGTACGCGTGGCGCCCGTATCTACGCCGAGGTACTGGGGTACGGGGCCTCGAACGACGCGCACCACATGGCACAGCCGGAGCCCGAAGCTGCGGGCGTCGCCGCGATGATCCGAATGGCGCTGCAACGAGCGCAGCTTCGCCCTGAGGACGTCGGGTACGTCAACGCGCACGGAACATCGACCCCGTTGGGAGACGCCGCCGAGACCCGGGCGCTCAAGCTCGTCTTCGGTGAGCACGCCTACGATCTGGCCGTGTCGTCGACCAAGTCGGTCACGGGGCACTGCTTCGGTGCCGCCGGCGCGATCGAGTCGATGATGTGCGTCCTCGCGCTGCACGAAGGTGTGTTGCCGCCGACGATCAACTACCGAACCCCGGATCCCGATTGCGATCTCGACTACGTGCCCAACGAGGCGCGCCGTGCTCGAGTCGACGTCGCGCTCTCGAACGCCATGGGGCTCGGCGGGCACAACGGCTGCGTCGTCTTCGGCCGCGTTGCCTGAGCGTTTCGGGCGTCGAGTAGGCGAGCTGGCTTCGGTCTCGGTGCTACCGAGGCTGTCGCACATCTGGTGCTCGGTCGGCGCAGAGTCGGCGCATTTCTTGGGTCAGCGGCGGTGTACGCTCGAAACGGAGAGGAGGATGGAGGACCCCAGGGCCCTCTCGCCTCAAGCCGATTTGCTTACCCGGCCGGAAACCGCGGAGACCGTCAGCTCGTCGAGAGAGTGAAGTACGACGTCGACGAGACCAAGCGCCTCCGGAGACGGCGGGTAATGCGTGCTCGGCAACGCGAGCACGCGCATCCCGGCAGTTGAGGCCGAGCGGATGCCGTTCTCTGAGTCCTCGACGGCTGCGCAGCGCGCTGCGCCGACGCCGAGCCGGCGCGCGGCTTCGACGTAGACGTCAGGCGCCGGCTTACCGCGAGCGACCTCCTCGGACGAGACGGTCGCAGCGAACGCGTCAGCCACCCCGATCGTCTGGAGCACGGTGTCGATCAGCGCTCGGTTCGACGACGACGCCACGGCGAGCGCGAGTCCTGCCTCCTGGAGTCGTCGGACGGCCTCGACGGCGCCCGGCACGACGGGAAGCCCTAGTCGGTAGCGCTCGAGCATCCGTCTGACGACCTCTGCGTTGATCTCCCTGGAAGACGCCGCTAGCCCGACCGCGTCGCGCATGTAGAGCGACCATTCGGGCGAGCTCATGCCCATCATCGCGAGCTGCGCCTCGGCCGTGTAGTTGCCGCCCCACTCGACGGAGAGTTGCTCGCGCACCTCGTCCCACACCTGCTCGGTGTCGACGAGCACGCCGTCCATGTCGAACACGACCGCAGTGATCACGCGGCCATGCTACGGGCCTGTTGCCTCAGACGGGCTTGCAGAGCGTGTCGCCCGCGTACAGCGTCCGCTGGAACGCATGCAACTCGAGATCGAGGTCTCGGTTGTACTCGCCCAGCGAGTCGTCTTCCCAAGCGACGTCGGGCGTGACGCCTGGGCCGATCACCGTTGCTCGGTAACGTTCGCCCTTGCCTTGCGGCCGTCGCCCGAGCGCGGGGTACCCCGGGTACGGATCGTGCTCGTAGAACCCGTAACAGAAGACGCCTGTGCCGCGATGCGTGAGGAAGCTGTTCTCGCGCTTCCAGCCGTCACCGTAGGCCGAGTTGAGGGTGTCGAGGTAGATGTTGCGGCCGAAGCCGTCTGTCGGCTCGCCCTTCGCCGTGGACGCGAAGCCGTGGACCGGTTGGCCGAGGTAGGTGAGCCTGCCGAAGAGATGATCGAAGCGCTTGCTGTACGCCCAGTTCGGCCAGATCTCGAGCTGCGCGAGCTCGGTATTCCAGTGGCTGAGGCGGAGCTCCCAAGCGGCTTGGAGCGGCTTCCACGGCTCGAACCCCAGGTTCGGGAGGCCGCGCTGCCACGACTGGATCGCCCAGTGGCTGCCGTCACGCGCAGTGCAGCCGGTGACGAACCACGCGAGAGCCGGGCCCCGGTAGGGACCGCACACGTTCTTGAAGCCCTTCGAAAGGTCGCGCTTGTACACACCCCAGCCGCCGGCGTAGTCGAGCTTGAACGAGGTCTGCTTCACGCCCGGCGCCGGATGTCGAGCGTTGATGGCTCCCCAGGCGAGCACCTTCGTACGCTTCCCCGTGGCCGTGTACTGAAGGAGCGCCTGCCCCTTCGCGTTGACCCCGAGTCGCACGTTCGACGCATCACGCGTGATCAGCTCCGAGGCTCTCGAAGCAGTCGCAGCAGTGAGGTGGCCAGCCACGAGGAGGAGCACGATCAACCAGCGGAATCGCATCCTCTGGCTCAGATCGGGATTTCAGCCAGACCGGGTGACCCTCGCCCGAGGGATACGTGACGTCGACTCTCCATCGGCTCGTTGGCCGTGTACGGGCCGGCAGCGGCTGGTCTGAACCGCTCTCGCCCGGCGACGAGGGGACGTCTCGTGCGCTGAGGACTAGTTCCGATAGCGGCTTGCGTACGGGTCCGGCCAGCGCCCGCTGCGTATGAGCGCTGCGACCTCGTCGACGCCGTGTGCAACATTCGACGACACGGAATAGCCGAGCCGATCCCTGATCTTCGCGAAGCTGACTCTGTAGTCGCGAGGATCCTCGTCACGCTGGACGAACGAGACCATGGCGTCCGGGACGCGTTCACGGAGAATCGCTACGAGGTCGAGCTTTCGGTAGTTCTCGTCGGAGTCGCCGACGTTGAACACCTCACCCTGTACGAGCCCGACCGGTGCGTCGAGCACGACTGCTATCGCGCGGGCGGCGTCGGCCGTGTGAACGTACGGTCGCCAGAACTGCTCACCGTAGACGACGAGCTCCTTGCCGAGCACGACGTCGCGCGTGAACTCGTTGACGGTCAAGTCGAATCGCATGCGAGGCGACGCCCCGTAGATCGTCGCGAACCTCAGGCACGTGGTGGAGAATCCGTTGTCACTGCTCGACAGCACCTCGAGCTCGGCTGCCACCTTCGTCTCCGCGTACAGGGAGATCGGGCGCAGGTCCCACTCCTCTGTCGCGGGCTCGCCGTTCTCGATCTTCCCGTAGTTCGAGCACGTCGACGCGAAGACGAAGCGGCGAGCCCCCGCGCGGTGAGCTTCGCGTACGAGCTCACGGGTCGCGTCGAGATTGACCGCTTCCGCTTCTGCTGGCTGGCGCGAGCATGCCGGGTCGCCCACGATCGCTGCCAGATGGACGACCTCGTCTACACCTTCGAGCGCACGTTGGCGGTCCGCCGCGTTCCTGACGTCGCCGTGCACGAACTCCAGCGCATCCGCGTCGGTCCGGGGTTCGGGCGCGACTCCGTGGAGCAAGGAGTCGAGGATGCGGATCCGTCGTCCCATTCGGTGCAATTCCTCTACCAGCATCGACCCGACGTACCCCGCCCCGCCCGTGACCAACGTGAGTGGCTCTGTCATGCTCGGCGCTCGCTGCGGGTCAGGTGCCCGGCGCCATCGCTTGCTCGTGAGGAGCTCGACATCTCGTCGTCATCGGACGATTCGACCGTGGACCCAACCCCGGATCCTCCACGCACGGCACGGACGAGGCTCGCCGCAACGAACTCGACCTCGTCCACCGAGAGTCCGGGGTACAACGGCAGGGTGATCAAGCGTATGGCAACCGCCTCCGTCTGCGGTAGCGGTCGGTGACGGGCCCCTCGGTAGGCCGTGAACGTGTGTATCGGCGGGTAGTGGACGCTCGTCTGGATTCTCTCGGAGGCCAGTGTCGCCCTCACCGCGTTCCGGTCGACGTCGTCTGGGAGTAGGGCGACGGCGAGATGGTGAGCCGAGCCGTTGCGTCCGTCGTGCGACGCGAATGGCATGACGATGCCTTCGACACCGTGAAGCAACTCTCGATACGTGTCCGCGAGCAGCGAACGGCGACTCGTCGCCTCGGGCAGCCGTCCGAGTTGCACGAGCGCCATTGCAGCGCGGATCTCGTCGAGGCGGTAGTTGAAGCCGACATCGACGACGTCGTAGCCACTGGCGTGGCCGCGATGTCGGTCCCAGGTGAGCGTCGTCATCCCATGCGAGCGCAGCAGCCGGACACGCGCCGCCATGTCGTCGTCCGACGTGATGACCATTCCTCCTTCGCCGATCGGCATGTTCTTGTTGGAGAAGAAGCTGAAACAGCCGAAGAGGCCGAACGTCCCACACATCGCTCCGTGCGCGTGGCCACCGACGGCGTGGGCGGCATCTTCGATCACGATCAGGTCGTGCCGCCGCGCGATGTCCTGAACCTCGACGATGTCGCACGCGAAGCCTCCGTAGTGCAGGACGCAGATCGCCTTCGTCTTCTCGCTGACTGCTGCCTCGACATCCGCTGGCTCGAGGTTGAGGTCCGAGGCTCCTCGTACGTCACAGAACACGGGCGTCGCGCCGGTGTGTCGGATCGCGTTCGCGGCCGCGACGAACGTCAGCGACGGAGTGATGACCTCGTCACCCGGCCCGATGCCGGCAGCGAGAAACGCGAGGTGCAACGCGGCGGTCCCGTTGGCGACGGCAATCGCGTGCTTCGAGCCGGCGAACGCCGCGAACTCCTGCTCCAGCTCCGCAACACGCGGGCCGGTGCTCCACCAGCCAGACCGTACTGCGTCGACGGCCGCAGCGACGAGCTCGTCGTCTCCGACGACGTCCGAGAGGGGAACGGCCCAGCGGGAACTGCTCACGATCGCACTGTAGCCAGGGCGTCGCGGGATGTGCGGTGAGTGCCGATGACACGAGGATCCCCACCGGCGCCGCGGCATTCGGTGCGTCGCACATCCCCTGTAGCGACTCCCCCTGCCGCGCCTTCCTGCCGAGGTCAAGCCGAGCGGGCCCAGCGCCGATCAAGGTGGGGTGAGCACCGTCAGCCCCGAGCTCGCCCTGGTCGACCCACTGCTGCGCCGCCAACAGCTGGCGTGTCTGCCGGATCCTCCCGACTGCCTGTCCTCCCGGCCTCGTGCGACGACGCCGGCCGCGAGCGCGCACGCAGCCACGGGCGGGTCGGGGAGAACCGGCTTCGGGTCGCGACTCGCGTCGGGTGTCATGGGGGCTGTCGTTGTCGGCGTCTGCGCAGTTCCGTTCCTCGCCTTCCTCCCCCCACCGGCGTCGTCCCTCCCTGCGTTGGCAGACGAGCCGCACCCAACTCCCGCCACGGTGCCCCGTGCCAAGGACGCGGTCGACGAGGTCGTGGGTCAGCCCGCACCGCGGGTCGCCGTGCTCCGTCCCAAGGATGCAGTCCCCGAGATCGGCGGCGAGCACAGCCCGCCCGCCGTCGCATCGCCTTCCAATGGTGAGGTCTCCGGAGCGACTGGCGATCCGCGGCCGCCAGCCCAGCCGCGACCGAAGGGTTCCGCGTCGACGGCGGGGGCTGCCAGCGGCGACAAGGCCCCCTCCCAGCCCGAGACGAAGGCGCCCAATGCCCAAGCAGAGTGCCTGCCGACCTCGCGGCTCGTCGACGGCCAGGCGATCTGCCGGGGCCCGAGGCCGAGAATGGGTACGAGTGAGGGCTGATACCGACGTGCCGACGCCCGAGCGCCGCCGAGCACACGTGGGTCGACCGGGCTGGCGATCGGCTGTCGCTACACTCGGAACAGGGGAGGGTACGAAGCACAGGGGGGAAGGCTCATGATCGTCCGTTCGCCCAACTCGGCTCGGGAAGCCAGTTGTCCGTGAGCCCCGTGGGGATCGAAGCGCGCGCGGGCGAGATCGCGGCACGCCCCCGCACCGTCAATGCTCCGCCCTGGGCGTGGGTCATCGCGGCCGTCGCTTCGGCTTTCCTGGTCGGTGCGCTTGCCCCGTTCAACCCTGTTGTCTCGGTTGTGCTTACGCTCGCCCTGATCGTAGTCGCGGTCTCGCTTCTCGATCCCTCCCGGCTGCTCCTGCTGCTCGTCGCCACCGTGTTCCTCGAGATCGTCAGCTTCGGGGGAGTGACGATCACCAGGGTTGCGGGGCCGCTCGCGCTGTTCCTGCTCGTAGCGGCCTATGTCCGGGGCACGGCCAGGGTCGTCTACGGCCCACCGATCGCATGGGCTGCCGGGTACACGGCGTGGGCCCTGTCAAGCATGCTCTGGACCGTCAACGACGGGGAGTCGCGGTTCCTGCTGTCGTCGCTCGCGATCGCGCTCGTGTATCTCCTGTCGTTCGCCGCCCTCGTCAATACGACCGCCACGCTGCGCTCCGTGATGATGGCGTTCACGATCGGTTCGTTCGCTCTCGGGGTGTTCGCGATCCTCGCCTTCTTCGGGATCGCGGGGTCGACCACTCTGGAGCAGGGGCGTGCGGGCGGGGCCGTCGGCGACGCGAACTTCTTCGCCGCTTACCAACTCGTCGCGCTCCCACTCGTGATCGTGCTGGCGAACCACGCAGGGTCGAGTGGAGTTCGCGCGTTTGCGTACGTTACGGCGGCCGTCAACGTCGTGTCGGTCATCACGACGTTGTCGCGGGGCGGGCTCATCACCCTCGCCGCCGTCATCCTGCTTGCGATCGTGCTGCCGGCACGGACGATGTTCCGGTCGAAGGCGCAAAAGGCAGCGGCGGTCGCCGTGATCGTCATCGGGTCGGCGATCATGCTGCAGAGCGCCTCGGAGGTGGTGATCCCGCGATTCACGGCGCTCGTCTCGGTACAGGGCGACGGCGGCTCGGGGCGGGAGGTGCTGTGGCGCGCGGCCCAAACGTCGATCGAGGAGCGGCCTGTGCTCGGCCTCGGCTACGGCGCCTTCGCCCTTTCTGCCAACGAGTTGATCCTCCGTACGCCGGATGTGTCGCTGACGGACTACGAGTTGAGGCCGAAAGGCCAACCCGCTCACAACCTCTTCATCGGCACACTTGCCGAACTCGGCGTGCCTGGGCTCGTGCTCGTCATTGGGTTGCTCATCTCGACCGGACGCTGGCTGCGTCGAACCGCCCGGCTGGCGTTCGAGCGCGGCGAGGACTTCGTAGGTCACGTTGCGAATGCGCTCGTCGTTGGTCTGGTCGCATGGGCGGTGTCCTCGCTCTTCCTCTCGTCCGAGACGTCACGCCCGCTGTGGATGCTGATCGGCCTGTCACTTGCCCTGCCCAAGCTTCTCGAGTCGACCACGGAGGCGCCCGACGCCGGTGCTGACGAGCCCGCAGTCGCCGGGCGGAGTGGCTGATGCGCGGGCTGGGTGCGCATCCGCGGCCAGATCCGGCTCGGGAAAGCGTAGCGCTCGCGGATCTTTACAGATCCTTCAGCGAAATCTGATGAGCTACGTCGAGAGTTAGGGGGGTGGGTCGGATCAATCGCTTGCTCGTAGCGGTGGCGGGTTTCAGCATCCTCTGTGCTGCGATCGCTGCCCTCGCGGCGTTGCCTTCGGGTGGCGACGTGGCGAGCAACGTCGACCGGGCCGGCAAGCCTACGAAACCCAGACGCTCGGCATGTGGGCCGCTGGTGGCGACATCGAGCGAGGCCCCGCTCGCGACGAGGGGCAAGCTTGCTCTCCCGCCGTTTAGCCCGAGCAGCCCGTTCAACACGCCGATCCCGAGCACGGCCGTCGTCTCGTCGTCATCCGCCGAGCTCGTCGCCAAGCTCGCCGAAGTCGGACGAGTCAGAGGCTTCGGGGTCGCCGTCCGAGAGTGGACGGCGCCGGTGTACTTCTCGACACCGGCCACGCAACCCGTCACGGTGCCGCTCACGGCGTCCTTCGCCACGCGTCAAGTCTCGCGTCCGATCCCGATCCCGCGCTGGGCTCGGCCCGATCCCGAGGGCGACGGCCACATGGTCGTCATCGACACGACCACAGGCTGTGAGCACGACTTCTGGCGTGCCACCCGGGCCGCCGATGGCACGTGGTCGGCTGCGTGGCAGAACAGCGTTCCGCTCGCCGGGAACGGGGTGTTTCCGGCTCCGCTCCTCTCGGCGCGGGGGTCGGGATTCGCGTTGACCGCCGGGTTGATCCACCCCGAGGAGCTCGAAGCCGGGGTGATCGAGCACGCGCTGCTCTTCAGCTATCGGCACACGAAGAAGGGGCCTCCCGTATGGCCCGCGACGGAGTCGGACGGCCAGACCAGAGAGACGTATGCGATGCCGATGGGCTCGCTGCTACGGCTCGACCCGGCTCTCGACCTCGGTACGCTCGACCTCACGCCGGTCGAGCGGACGATCGGGCGCGCCTTGCAGGTCTACGGCATGTACCTCGGCGACACGGGTGGCGCCGTGTCGCTGTACGCCGTGCATCCCGCGAGCTACAAGCAGAACCCCTACGGGGACTTCTTCGAGTCAGGCCCGTACACGCTGCTCCGGAAGCTGCCGATGGAGCGACTCCAGGTGCTCGAGCCGCTGAACGTCAGGCGCAGCACCGGGAACTAGCAGCTTCGCCGGCAACGCTCCGCAGAGATCAGGTCGACCGCGTGTCGACAGGCGCTGCGCCGTGCGCTTCCCTTCGCCAGCCGTCGACGATGTCCCAGCCTCGAGTGGAGCGGAGGCGTCGGACGACCCGGGACATCTTGAGCCGGAACCTGAGTCCCTCGTCAAGCCGGTAGAGGCCGATCCGGGGCCACAAGAGCGCGTCGTGGCGCCCGACACGAACCGTCAGCGTGCACGCGCATGTGTACCCGGCCCGGTGGGTCGCCGCGACCACGCGCTCGTCGTACGCGCCGTATGGGTACGCGAGGCTGGTGCAGGGAGCACCGAGCCGGTCCTCGATCGTGGCTTTCGACCCGATGAGCTCGTCGTCGAGCTCGACGTCGCCGAGTGTGGGGAGCTGGGGGTGACTGACGGTGTGTGACCCGATCTCCCAGCCGCCGGAGGCGAGCGCGCCGATCTCGTCCCAGGACATCGGCGTCAGCTCGTCGGCGAAGCCTGTTCCCAGCCACTGGTCGATTCCCGGCCATGAGAGCCGGCGTTCCGTGTCGGGGAACCCCGTTGGGACGAAGACCGTGGCCGGCACGCCGAGGGCAGCGAGAACCGGAAAGGCCTCGACGTAGACTGAGCGGAATGCGTCGTCGAACGTCGTGGCCACGAGCTTCGCGCGCTCCTTCTGGCGCGCGACCGCTGCCGAGAAAGTCACCGGCTCATACCCCCGGCTGATGAGCCACGAGACGTGGGCCCCGACGACCTGGCCCGAGAGGGACAACTCGGATGGCCAGGTCCGGCTTGCAGCGTGGTATCCGAGAACGAGGATCTCAGCCACGTGACGGGGGGTCGGTCTCCTCGAGCACGTGAGGGGCTTCGATCGTGGTGAGACAGGTTCTCTGGAAGCACCGTCGTGCCATATCGACCGCTCCGGCGAGAGATCCGATCCCGAATCCGAGATGGAACATCGGGAAGGTCGCCATGACACGCGGAAGCAGGCGTGCGCTTTCTGCCCGCCGACGAATGGCGATCGTGCCGAAGGCAGCTGCTGCGGCAGCGTAGAGCGCTACGACGCCGACCAAGAGAGCCGCCGCGGTGGGTGTGAACGGTGCGAGAGCGGCGAGCGTGGTCAGGGTGACGACAAAGCCGCCCGGGACGAGGCTGCGGAGGCTGAAGACCCGGCGGTGAGTCATCATTACGTGCGGTTTCCAGAAGCCGTAGCGGAAGTACTGCCGGAAGACGGCACCGAGCGCGGCGCGCGGCGTGTACCAGATCCGGATGCGCGGGTCGAGTACGATGCGACCGCCGGCTGCTCTCAGCCGCATGTTGAGCTCGTCGTCCTCGTTGGCGCCGAACGCCTTGAACAGCCCGACCCGTTCGAAGACGGACGGCAGGAAGGCGCCGCAGTAGACGGTGTCGTGCTCGACGGGGCCGGTCGGCGCACGGCGTGTCCAGCCGATCCCGCCGAATGGGCTCTCCATGGCGCAGGCTGTCGCTCTCTCACCGGTCGACTCACCTTCGACGAGGGTCGGGCCACCCACGTTGTCCGCGCCGGTCTCCTCGGACGCGCGCACGCACGCGCGTAGGTAGTCGGTGTCGAAGCGTGCATGACAGTCCATTCGGACGATGAGGTCGCCCGTGGCCCCCGCGATGCACGCATTCAACGCATGCGCCGTCACACGCAACGGATTGTCGACGATCGTGACGCCCAGATCGAGTCGTCTGCCTGCGGCTCGGACGCGTGCGACGGAGTCGTCCTCCGAGCGCCCGTCTCCGATCAGGATCTCCAACTCGCCGTCCCAGTCCTGGGCGGCGATCTGCTCCATCAGAGCATCGACGCGCTCCGCCTCGTTGCGCATGGGAATGATCATCGACAGTCGTTTGATAGGCATGGGTGCTCCGCGCCGCGAGTCTAGCGAGGCCCGGCGAGTGCCTCCTCCGAGATGCTCGGAGGAGGCACTCGCCGGGCCCAGGACGCGCTACACGAGGCGTGGCTGCTACTTCATCGTGGCGCAGGGTGTCGCCGCGACGCTATATGTCGCTTTGTACTGAGCGCTGAGCTTCAGCACGCGCATCTTGCTGACGAGGCTCTTCGGGAGGGCGGGGTAGCTCTCGTTCCCCCACGGGTACGTCAAGCTGGTCGATTGGGGATGCTGTGCGTAGAGAGAGACTCCGCCGCCGGTGTCGGCGAGGATCATGCCGTATCGCTGCAGCGCACGAGCGATCGTCTTCTGCCACGGCGTGAGGCCGAGGCTGTCGAGATCGAGCGACGGGTCGAGCTGGACGCGGGCGCCCTCGGGAATCGCTGTTCCGCTCGTCGTCGTACCGTCGCTCTCGGTGGCCGGTAGCACCGGCCCGCCCGATTTCGTGTACCTGTAGGAAAACACGAGCGCGTGGTTGATCTGACCCGAGGCGATCTCGCTCGCCATGATCAACCCGGCGCCCAGCCCGAAGCCCGACCCGCGTGCCGACAGGCCCTTCGGGTAGACGCCGGTGCCCGACGTGAGCAGCGTGTTGCCCCAGCTCGCTGACCAGGCGCCGCTCGAGCTCTTCTTCGCCTGCCAGAAGTCGTACTCGCAGCCGGTCGAGCGATCGATGATGAGCATGTGCCCGTCACCATCCGGATCGGGGCTCGCGTTCGCGGGAACTGGGACGCCGCTCATGGTGCGCGCGGGTGCCCACCCCGCAGTCAGATTGAACGTCTTGCGCGGTGTCGAAGCGTCCGCGTGGTAGACGGGCACGGTCCATCTTCCCGAGGCGACGATGAAGCCCTGCGCGTTCGCATCGGTGACGAGCGACTGCACCATGGAGGCTGAGCTCGGGTCCACGGCCGCGCCACTCGAGATGAGCGTGTTGAACGGGCTGGATCCCGCGTACAGGTCGCCACCGCCCGAGCTGCTGGGGGGCGGGGGGCTCCCAGAAGAACCGGTGCCGCCGCCTGTTCCGTTCGAGACGGTCACGGTCACCTGCGTCGTCTCCGACGTCCCGTCTGACTTGGTCGCGACGACCTTGAGCACGTGCGAGCCGTCGGTCAGCTCGTGGGTGTTGAGGGCGCCGGAGTCGCCGTTGAAGACGTACGGCACATGGCGCTCCGTCCATCGGGGCTCACCGTCGATGAAGAAGTCGACCCGGTCCGCAGCGCCCGTGAGCTCCACCCGCCACTGAACGGAGCCGCTGATCGTGGCGTTGTTCGCCGGCGTGGTCGTCGCCAGCGCCGAAGAGGTGGGTGGGGTGGGCACTGGTGTCCCCGGGCCGCTTCCACCGCTCGGAGTCGCGACGTTGGCGACCTGGATCGCGACCTGCGTCGTGGCGGTTGCGTTGCCTGCTCCGATGGCGACAGCCTGCAGTTGGTGCGTGCCGTCGGTGAGGCCGCCGGTGTCCAGTCCGCGCCCGCCGCGGTAGATCCACGGCGCTGTCCGGTCTCGCCAGGTGCGCCTGCCGTCGACATAGAAGTCGACCTGCTGCACAGATCCTGTCGTCTCGACCTGCCACTGCGTCACGCCGCGGACCGTGGCGTTGGCAGCGGGAGTGCTGGTGGTGATCGTCAGTGCAGGTGCTGCCGTCGAGGGAGTGCCGCTCGCTCCGGCCGGAGCGCCGACGATGGTCGTCCCGCCAGAGGTGCTTCCGCCCGACGTGCTGCCACTCGATGTGTCGCCGCCGGAAGCGCTACCGCCTCGAACGACGACCAGTTGCCCGATCGACGACGACGCAGCACCACCGACCGACACCTGTGACGTCTTGTTGCCGGTCGATCCCGCGCTTTCGAACGACGCGTCCGCTCCGGCCAGCGCGACGGTCAGGGATCCGGTCGACTCTGCTGTCGAGACCCGCCCCGAGAAGCCGCTCGGGCTGGTGAGAGCGCGGTTGGAGTTGTTCGAGAACAGGGCGATCACGACCGAGCCCGCCGGAGCATCGACCGAAGGCGCAACGATCGCGGACGAGTCCGCGGTGTACCGGCCGCTCGAGCCGGCGATCGGGTTCGCTGCGTCAGTGCCGCGATACCCGAGGATCGCCCCCGCGGACGCGGTGGAGGTCGGAAGCGTCCATGTCCACGACCCCGGCTCCGATGACGTTGCCACGCGGACGAAGACGACCTGCGTCAGGGATGCGCCGTCCGAGTTCGAGTCCCTTCGGACCTGGCTCCATCCAGCGGGAGCGGACATGCTCTTGCTGTCGTCGAAGCGCGCAGCGACGACAGCGACCATTGCATCGCCTGCGGACACGCCCGACGGCCGCTGCAGCGTGAGGCTGCTCCCGGCCGAGGTCGCGTTGGTCACCCCGGTCAACTCGGGGCGCGACGTTGACGCCGCTGCGAGGGATGCTGCGCCGATCGCAATCGGGATGATCGTGATGATGAGGGCAAGTATGAGGAAACGCCGGTTGGGTGAAGTCATGCTCCTGCAAGTCGGCAAAACACGGCTGACCTACACCCCGAAGCGCCAGGAACCCCTCGATCGAGTGACTCGGGCAGGGGATGTCTGCGCCCCCTCGGACGCGGGTGCGCGGTTGAGCCCGACGGCAAGCACCGCGTCGCCGGCGACGTCCGTTCGCAGCGACGAACGCCACTACGATGTGATCGTGGCGTCCGCGTGCTCTCAGGTGTTGGCACGAGCGGTCACACGCCGCGAGCCGCCGCTTCGCCAACTCATGATCCGACACAGGGCGCGCCGGTTGCGCTGCCCGAGGAGCAGATGAGCGGCGGCAGCCCCGAGGAGCGCCCGGGTGCGACTCCGTCCAACAGCGTCGACGAACCGCCATCTCGCGAGGCGGCTCCGTCCTCGCTGGCGTCGCGATCTCTGACGACGTTCGGGTCGAGCATCGCCGTGGCCGGCCTCTCGTTCCTCAACGTCATCGTCACATCGCGAAGCCTGGGGCCGGAGGGGCGAGGCGAGGTGGCCTTCCTCTTCGCGATCGCGACCCTGAGCGCGAATCTTGCGCTGCTCGGCGTCGGGGATGCGACCGCGAATCTCGCATCGGCTGAGAAGCATCGGCGTTCGTCGTTGCTCACGAATTGCATCCTCTTCGCTCTCGTGTTCGGTGCCACGGCGATCGCGGTGACCGTCCTGCTCATTCGCTTGTTCCCTGCTGTCGGGGGCGGGTTGGCCCCCGCGCTCCTCGCGCTCGCGCTCGCATCGATCCCGATCATCGTGCTCGATCTCTACCTCCGGCTCCTCGCCCAGGCGTCGTACGGGTTCGCGTGGACGAACGCCGCTTGGATCGTGGCGACGAGTGTCAGCCTCGTGGCGAATGTCGCGTTGGCCGTAGCCGGGTACCTGACCGTCGGCACGGTGCTCGCGGCCGCCATCGTCGGCCAGGCGATCGGAGTCGCGATCGTTGTCTGGTACCTCGTGCGCCACGACAGCGGGATCGGTCGAGCGGACGTTGCGCTCGCCCGGCGGGCGCTCGGCTTCGGGGTGAAGAGCCATATCGGCCGAGTGGCGCAAATCGGGAACTACCGACTCGACCACTGGATTCTCGGTGCAGTAGCAGGGCAGCGTGAGCTCGGTCTGTACAGCGTCGCGGTCGCCTGGGCCGAAGCGCTCTTCTATCTGCCGTCGAGCCTCGAGCAGGCACAGCGGCCCGACCTCATGCGCGCAGGACGCAGCGAGGCTCGGATTCAGGCGACGCGCGTATTCCGTCTCGCGCTGATCGTGACGTCGGGTCTCGCATTGCTGCTCATCGTGTTCGCAACGCCTCTCATCGTCTGGGTCTTCGGCAAGGAGTTCGCACCCGCGGTCACCGACTTGCGGATCCTCGCCTTCGGGGGGCTCGGCATGGTCGGGCTGAGGATCTTCTCGGGCGCCCTCATCGCGCAGCGCTTCCCTTGGCGAGCGAGCGGCGCGCTGACCATCGCGTTCGCGATCACCGTTTCGCTCGATGTCCTGTTGATCCCGAGCTTCGGTGCAGGCGGAGCGTCGGCAGCCCGGACGGCGGCCTATTTGGTGGGCGGAGCCGTGTGCGCTTTCATCTTCGCTCGTGCACTCGGTGGCTCCGCAGGCGACTACGTGCTTCGCGGGCGCGACGTCGTCGAGTTGAAGGCGATGGTCCGCAGTGCGGCGTCACGGCTTCCGACTCGCCGCTGAGACGCCCCGCCGATCCCGGGATGGCCGCCGCTGTACGGAAACGGCTGCCGTGGGACTTGCCCCGGACGCTTGACTTCCGGCCGCTCCGTGACGATAAGGAATACAGAGCCTGGAAGCATCCGGCCGGATGGATCCAAGGTGCGGCGAGCACCGGCGCTCTGTCCCGGAGATCGTCGGCACGCCAGGAACCATCCATGACCTGTCCGCAGAGAAAGCCGATACTGTGATCCTGAGTCGATGCCGCCAGCAGACCACATGACCGACTCCGCAAGCGCGGCCTCCGATCTCAAGGGGCACGCGATCGTTCTCCGGCGCAACTGGTGGATCCTCGTGCTCGTTGTTGCGGTCGGGCTTCTCGTCGCGATTGGCGTGACGTCTCTGCAGAGCCCGGTGTATCGCGCGAACATGAAGGTCGTCGTCGGCCAGGGCCGCGGGCTCATCCAGCCCCAGTTCGGAACCGCCGTCGATCCGTTCGTGCAGACGATGGCCTCCCTGTTGAAGAGCAACATCGTCGCGGAAACCGTCGTTCGCGATTTGACCCTCGACGTGTCGCCGGAGCGGTTCCTCGAGGATCTCAAGGTGCAGACGAAGCCGAACAGCGGGGTTCTCGAGGTCAGCTATGACGCGCCGTCCAGGCGACAGGCGATACGAGGGCTCCAGGAAATCGGTGTGGTCTTCACGAAGCTGGCGCGCGAGCGGCTCGGCTCGGGTGGCCAGGGGGCGCAGATAACGGCCACCATCTTCGACGACGCACACTTGCAGGAGAAGCAGGTGTCGCCGAGGGTCGTGCGAGCGCTCGGGATCACAGCAGTCCTGTCGCTGATACTCGGGATCTTTCTCGCGCTCATGCGCGGCGCCTTCGACAACCGCATCCGCAGCCGGCGTCAGGCGGAGACCTGGTTCAACGCCGCCGTGATCGGGGTCCTGCCTTCGAAGGCCCGCGGTCGTCGCCCGCTATCCGCAGGCTCTGGCCGGTCCGACTCCCGCGTAGCAGCTGCGCTCACGCTTCTGCGCGCCGGATTCGAGTTCTCCTCTCTCGGCAAGTGTCAGTCTGTCCTGATCACGAGCGCGTTGCCCGAAGAGGGAAAGAGCACCGTGACCGCCAACCTCGGCGTTGCGCTTGCGCTCGCGGGCAAGAGTGTGATCGTCGTCGAGGCAGACCTTCGTCGGCCGCGGCTCATGGATTACCTCGATCTGCCTCCCGCGGGGCTTGGTCTGGCGGAGTTCGCCGCAGGTACCCTCGATTCTTCCTCGGTCTTGCGTCACGTTGCGGTAAACGAGGAGTGGCTCGATCGAGGGCGCCTACTGGTGATCGGCGCTGGCACTCCGGCTGGAGACCCGTCGGACATCCTGACGACGGAGCGAATCCAGCGCGTCGTGTCGGAGCTGCGTTCCAAGGCAGACGTCATCCTGTTCGACGGGCCGCCGCTTCTCCTCGTCGGAGACGCCTATCCGTTGGCGCGCACCGCGGACGGTGTGCTCGTGGTCGGTCGCGTCGGTCGAACGACGCGCGAGTCAGCCGAGGCCGTTCGGAAGATCATGCATGCACTGGCGCCCGGTCAGCTGGGGCTCGTGCTCACCGACTCCGACGAGCTCGACGAGTATGGGGTCTCCTCGCCGTATGGGTACGAGGCCAACGACGGTCGTCCGCGGTCGAGACGAGCGACAGCCGCTACCCGGTAGACCGGTCGAGACGTTCATCGTTCGATCGACACTAGGCCAGAGCGAGCAGCGATCGGAACACGTCCCCGGACGCTGACGGCTGTCAGCCAGGTCGACGTGACAGCAGCACGCAGTGCCCGCTCGCGGAGAGAGAGGCGGCAGCCGAAGAAAGGACTTGTCGGGCGCCCGTCCAGCGACGGGCGCCCGACAGAGAGCGGTTAGCCCTCGGATCCGTCGCGTCGGCGCCGAAGCAGCGCGCCAGCGCCGATCAAGCCGAGACCCACTGCACCGGCGACCACGAGATTCTGGCCGGTGAACGGAAGCTCGTCGGATGCGCCCGTGGCGGACGTCTCGCCGGCACTCGAGTTGAGCGCTCCTGCTGTCCGTCCAGCTTGGGTGCCGTATGCATCGACAGTCGTCTGGCCGCTGTCGGCGGCCGCGACCGCGACGAGTAGAAGCCCGGAAACTGCCACGATGACTAGTGTGATTACGAAACGCTGCACTCGTTCCCCTCCCAGGACAAGGTTCGTGTTCGTCCCTTTCTATGACTCACTGTAGTTGAGGGTATCGGCTGTTGTAAAGAGCCTTGGCCCTCCGGAGGGCCTGCTGCGACTCTGACCGCGGCGATGACTGTACGGGATGCTCTGGGGCGGCGGTCGGGCGACTCAGAGGCGAGGGTTGCCCGTGAGCCGCCGGTTGAGTTCGCGGAGGTAGAGGCCGCTGTAGAGCTCGGGATCCGGAGTGCCACGTTCTTTGATCGTCGCTCTCGCCTCGTCCAGGATGGTGTCCGACGGGTTGAGTGCGTGAGCGATGTCTATCTCGATGATCGCGCGGTCGTAGTCATCCTCGAGGGCCTGAGTGACCGCGAGTTGGAAGTGTCCGTACCAGTTCTTCGGCTCGCGGCGTACGGCCTCCTCGAACCGGCGACGTGCCGATGGCAGGTCACGGCGAGTCAATGCGATGGTGCCCGCAAGCATGACAGGGTCAGTGGCCGCAGGATTCAGCGCGGCGGCTCGGTCGAAATGCTCGTACGCCGTGTCGAGTTCGTTGCGCCAAGCCGCGATCCCGGCATTCTGATACCGAAACGACAGCCACGGGAGCAAGAGCGTCGTGACCGCCGCGGCCGCGCACAGCGCCACGACGGCCCCGAGAGCCGCTGCGGAGGGTATGCGACCGGGCGGCTTCTCCGGCACCGTTGCTTCCGTCGGGCCCGGGGTGCCCCGCGGGCTCTCGGGTAGAGCGACCGACGCGCCGAGCCCGAGGAAGGCGAACACCGGGCCGGCCAGTGCGGGGATTTCCCAGAAGAAGTCGAGCGATCCGTGAAGGAGCCAGTAGACGAGCATGCAAAGCGCCGCCACGACGGGTGCTGCCTTGTCCGCGTCGAGATGTCTGCGGCGACGCAGTGCCAGCCACACTGCGCATCCGGCGAAGGTGACGAACAGCGCCGTCCCGACAAGGCCTAGTTGACTCAGGAGCCGGAGGGGCGTCGAGTGCGGATATCGCGGATCGATGTACTCCGACGTTCGCTCCAAGAGGTACGCGGCGAGGTAGTTGTCCGATCCGATGCCGACGATCGGATGGTCGGCAAACTCCTGAATGGCGACCTTCCACTGGAGATATCGATCGGTGCCGAGCGAACCCGTGAACCGCGGGCCCTCGGCGTGGACGGGGTAGCCCCTCGTGAAGTCCGACCATCGCTCCTCCGCCCATCGGCCTGGTTCCGGGGCGATCGTCTGAGCAGCGAGGACGACGCCTGCGGCGACGACGAGCACAGCCACGGCCCCAACGACTGCTGCACAGCCAACGTGTGCCCGCCGGGAGAGGACAATCCGCCTGTCGACGAGTCCCCAGCACGCGCCGAGACCAGTGGCGACGAGTGCGGCGATTCCGATCGACATCACAGCACGGTCGACGGGTGGCCCGAGCGGTTGATCGTCGGCCGACGCGCTGTATACGTCGAGGATGGGATCCAACACGACGACGATCGCAGCGGCCGGGATCGCCATCCCAGCCAGGGTACGAAGGCGCTGCCGGGCAAGCAGGAACGTCGTGGCGACGACGATCGGAAGCAGGTAGAACCAGCCTCTGCTCTCGCCGAGGGCGCACAGGCCGAGCAGGACTGTTGCGCTGCCCAGGAGGATGGCGCGAACTGCGATCGGAACGGTGCGACTCGCGCCCATGATGACCGCGGGCCAGAACGCGAGCATCCAGAGGGCAACGTTCGCGTTGACGTAGCCGATCGG
This sequence comes from uncultured Actinomycetes bacterium, assembly GCA_963701395.1. GTDB lineage: Bacteria > Actinomycetota > Thermoleophilia > Gaiellales > Gaiellaceae > Gaiella. Next base: position 840,947 of record CAVOZU010000007.1, on the reverse strand, counting down.
AGGTAGGAGACGACCATCCTGGAACAGGCTCTCGGGGGTGGGGTCGGCCACGGCCTGTACGAGCAACACGACACCGATGCCCGCTGTCCCGATCGTGTACACGACGAGAGCCACGGTCGCCGCGCGTACCTCCCACCGCCAGAGAAAGAAGATGGAGAACAGGACGGCGTAGAGAAGGGTCTTGTTGGACCCGATCCAGGCGTCGTTGTTGAAGTCAGCCCAGCGAATTGATGCGAAGTTCCAGACGACGAACCCGCCGAGCGCACCGAGGAGGACGATCCGCGTCGTCCGCTCGGCCCCCCCCAGCGTGGCAGGCATGTCTGCGAGGATCGCTACCGCCAGCAGCAGGACGAGTCCCGAGCCGACGAACCCCCATTCGTCGGAGGAGAAACCCCCGTCCTTCCACGCCCAGTAGAGAAGGACTGCAATGGCGATCGGCCCGATGGGCCCGACAGAGCCAGCGAGGCTTCTCACTGACCCTCGAACGTGGTTCATGCAGCGGAACGCAAGGGGCCGGCAGGGCGACCGGTGCACCCGAGGAAGGCTGCCACACGCGCGGCTTCCTTTTCGAGCGTCACCTGCTTCGCGATCTCGAGGCCGTGTTCGACGAGCCGTCGACGTAGCGGCTCGTCCTCCATGATCAGCTCGATCGCGTCGACCAAGGCGTCGGCGTCGTTCGGTGCCACAAGAAGCCCGGCCCGGCCGTCGTCAAGGGCTGCCGCTACTCCTCCGACGTTCGTCGCGACGATCGGAGTCCCGCACGCGAGTGCCTCGACGAGGACCTGGGGAACGCCTTCGGTCAGAGAGATATGGACGAAGACGTGTGCTTCGCGGTATCGCGCGAGGAGCTCGTCTCCGAATGGGATGTAGCCCGCAAGCTCGAGACGATCCGCTAGCCCGGCCTCGGTACAGGCCCGGAGAAGATCGTCCTCGAGGGGCCCGCGGCCCGCCCATGTCGCGTGGAATCTCCCCGGGTGCCTGGTCTCCAGTTCCTCGAGAACGTCGACGAGCAGCAGGGGGTTCTTCTCTTGATCCAGGCGTCCGACGAGGAGGAGCTCGACCGCGTCGTCCCACGACCGCGACGGAGCAGAGGTGGCGACTGCCGCAGCCGGGACGAGACTCACTGTCATCGGCAGGACGGACGGGCTGCGGTAGGTTCGTGCGATCGTGTCTCCGACGACTGTGGTCGGGATGCGTCGTGCAAGGAGTCGGTAGCAGCGGTCGAGGAACGACGTGATCACCAGAGCCGGTCGCCAGCGAGCGCCTCGCACGCGACTTCGGTAGTACGCAGCTGTGTCTTGACGCACACCGAGCGCGACGGGCACCCGGCGAGCTTTCGCCATCAGCACGAGGACCAAGCCGAAAGGGTGCGGTCCGAAGACCCAGACGAGGTCGAGGCCCGTGAGCCCTCTCCACATGGCCCGCATGGTTGAAGGCGTCGCGCGGGCAACCGCGCCGAGATCCACGAGCTCGTCGTATCGTGGCAGGTGCACGATCTCGGTCCGTGAGGGAAGCGTGTGCTCGAAGGGAACATCGGAGATCTCGGCCCGGCCGATGACGACCATGTGGGCGTCCAACGCCCGTACAACCTCGGCAGCGAAGATCATGAACGCGCGATCGGTGGAGACGACATCCTCGGAGCCATGCGCCGTGACGCGGTAGACGTCATCCACATAGACGCCGACACGGCGGCGGGAACTCGGCATGTTGCACAGCGTATGCATTTCGCTGCCGCGTGGATCCACCGACGGATGCGGGCACACAGCTAGGCTGGCCCGATAGGTAGACGTTGACATCGAACGCGTTTACGCTGAAGTGTGAAGCGGGGGGTGGCATCTTCGGTAGGTCGCCCAGTCTGGGGGAGAGTGGAGTTGTCTGAACGTTCCATCGAGCACGTCGGCGGCTCATCGGCCGACCGGGAAACGACATCGGCTCGTTCGAACCGGCGAGGGTCGGTCTCAAAGCGGCTCGGCGACGTCCTCGTGGCCAGCACTCTTCTAGTGCTCTTGTCGCCCATCTTCGTCGTCTGCAGCGTCGCCATCAAGCTCGACAGCCGCGGCCCCGTCTTCTATCGAGCGCATCGCAGGGGATGGAAGGGACGGCCTCTGGCCGTTCTGAAGTTCCGCAAGATGTACGACGGGGCGACAGGAGCAGCCCTCACGAGTGAGTCCGATCTCCGCTTCACACGTGTCGGACAATGGTTGGCGCGGACGAAGCTCGACGAGTTGCCGCAGTTGGTGAACGTGATCCGCGGAGACATGAGCCTCGTCGGGCCCCGGCCAGAAGACGCCATGTTCGTCGCGCTTCATGAGGACGCCTACCGGGAGATCCTCCGCGTGCGGCCAGGGATCACGGGGTTGGCGCAGCTCGCCTTCGCCAAGGAGGCGGAGATCCTCGACGAGGAGGGCGCTGCAGAGCAGTACGTCGACAGCATCCTTCCGCAGAAGGTGCGTATCGACCTCCTCTACGCTCGGCATCGGACCTTTCGCCAAGACCTCCGCATCATGGTGTGGACGGTGCTCCCGGTCGTGCTGCGCGTGGACGTAGCGGTCAACCGGCGAACGGGCGAGCTAACGGTTCGACGCCGAGCGGCCGATAGCTCACGTGCAAGCTGATGATCCGTTCCGCACTCCCCATCGATCGCTCCCTCGATCTCGACGCGGCTCTCGAAGCAGAGCTCGTCCGCCTGACCCGGCACACGCCGATCTCAGACCTCTCGACCCGGGACACCCGCGTCGTGATCTTCGCCGGCGGCCGCGGGCGCCGCCTCGAGCCGTACACATCGGTCCTGCCGAAGCCCCTGATGCCAATCGGAAATCGCTCGATACTCGAGATCCTCGTGCACCAACTCGCCGATGCAGGCTTTCGGAGCCTCACCTTCAGTGTCGGTCATCTCTCCCATCTCATACGCGCGGTGTTCGACAACGGTCCGTCCGATCGGGTCGACATCAGCTGGGTCAAGGAGACCGAGCCGCTCGGCACAGCCGGCCCGCTCCGGCTCGTCAGCGGTCTCGATGCGACGTTTCTGGCCATGAATGGCGATCTGTTGACGACGCTCGACCACGGAGCGCTGCTCGACCACCACCGCTCTGCGGGGAACGTGCTGACGATCGCCACACACCAACGAATCCTGCAGAGCGACTACGGCGTCCTGCGGATCGACGACACGAACGGCGACGGGCGTGTGATCGACTACGACGAGAAGCCCACGATGACGCTGAACGTCAGCATGGGAGTCTATGCCGTCGAGCCGTCTGCGCTCGCGGCGATCCCCCCCGACGGGCCGTTCGACTTTCCGGACCTGGTGGAGGCGCTGCTGGCCGATGGCAAGAAGGTCGGTGCGTTCGTCCACGACGGGCTGTGGCTCGACATCGGGCGGCAGGAGGACTACGAGAACGCCGTGGCGCTGTGGGAGCACGGAGCGCGGCTCGCCGAGCGAGAGCGCGAAGACGCCGTCGCCGCCCAGTAGCGGCCGCCCGCCGTCGCTCAGGGCCTTTGGTACTACGTACGGTTCACGCCTCTGCCAGCCACTCGATGTTGCGGCCGTTCGGGTCGGACGTCGCGAGTATGCGCTTGGTTCCGTCCGGCCACATGGTGAGGTCGACCTGCTCCGTCTGCCCTGACGGCTCAAGGCGCAAGTAGCTCAACGGCGCCGTCGCACGAGCTCGTCGGCCCGAGCGTTTGATCGTCCGCTCGATCCTCCGACGCGAGGCGTCGTCGAGGTACTGCATCACACAGGAGTGGAAGACAACCGTTGCCACACCGTCGCGCGGATCTGCAAGCCGCCTGTCGAGCCAAGCTGCAGCGTCGGCCTGCTCTACCGGGGCTTCGATCTCCGACGCGATACTGAATGCGCCGAAGATCTGACGCACGCGCTCCATGTCGTCCGGCCACACGTACGAGAGGAGCGTGAGTCGTCCTTCGTCCGTCGTGGCGTCCAGAGGCGCCAGATCGCACCCGGCACGCTCGACTACGTCGACGACGGTGTCCAGCGTCGGGGCGCCTGTCCGGAACCCGCCGACGAGACGGACGGATGACCGTGGATCGCCCCACGTCGCTTCGCCGATCTCGTAGCGGTAGTGATCCCAGCGGAGATTCAGTCCCCCGCTCGCGCCGAGCTCGAGGATGCGTAGCGGGAGCGCCGTCTCCCGCGCGACGAGAAGGAAGCCCCCGAGCATCGCGCGGCAGCGGCCCACCTCGTTGGTCTGTATCGGCCGATTCAGCTGCGCGCGAATCTCCAGGCCGCGTCGCTCCACCACGTCACGGAATGCCGGCCAGGCTTCGGGCACGGGCTCGGTGCCCCCTACGGATGGGTAGTAGCGGGCGAGCTCGGGCTCTTGCCCCGCCAAGACGAAGCGGTGTACCGCGGCCATGAATCGAAGCGGCGGCGAATCGTAGTGCGGCGTGAGGTCGGCGACATAGTCCTCGAGCGTCGACCAGCTAACACCGCTCTCCTCGATATCCGACGCAACGGCGTCGAGCAGACTGCCGTAGAGCGGAGAATCCCTGAGCCGGCACAGGTTCGCCTGATTGCGGAACCAATCGGCGAATGCCGCGCGTCGCTGCGCACGCGGGAGAACCGAGTAGTACCAGCGTCTGACACGCTGATGGTGGCGATCGGGGACGAAGTTCTTTGCAGATGCAAGGGCTGCGCGATGCGAGTTGCGTCTCCTCACAGGCGGTTCCACGCCGTCGGGCGCCCTCGGGAGCCCTCTGCGTGCAGCCCAACGCCGGGCTGCCCGGAGATGAAAGACAACACTCGGAACCGGGTCGAGCACGTCGAAGATCGGGACGTGGAACGGGTGCGCAAGGCTTCGGAGCCAGCGGCCGCTCGATAGCTCGCCGTCGCGGCGCATCCGGAGGAACGCGCGCGTGTCATCCGCGGGGTGCCAGAGGCGCACACCGGCTTTGTACGTCGCCGGCGTCGGCCCGGTGCGACCGGCGAGGCGATTGTAGGTGAAGACGGAGAGATCGATCCCGGCACGTCGTGCCAGTTCGTTGCTGGCCCCGAACCGGTGGTTGCACTCGATGATCCTGAGGGCGTCGTCACGCGAGTCGCGCTTGAACTCAACATACGCGAGGCCCCGCAGGCCGATACCCTGGAAGAACTGCAGCCCGAGTGCTGCGACCTCAGGGTCGACGACGCTCATGTGGTAGCTGCCCGTGCCGTACTGCGGTGGCCACTGTCGGATCTTCTGCTTGACGAAGTGCAGGAGCGGGTCCCCGTCCTCAGCGAGGTAGCTCGTGTAGGAGAAGAGCTGCTCGTCGTCCCCGGGAATGATCTCGCAGATCATCATCTCGACACCGAGACCGAGCAGGAACGTCAGCTTGCTTCGCAACTCGGCCGGCGTGTGCACCACCAGGAGCTTCGAGCGGAATCCGGTACCGGCGGTTGCTGCGACCAGTGCGTGGGAAACACGCGGCTTCAACAGGCAGGGGTAGGGGATCCGATCGCCGAGGTCGTCTACATCGGCCATGCGTCCGACGAGCAACACCTCCGGCGTCGGAATACCGATCGACTGGGCCAGCGAGTACGTTCGCGCCTTGTCGAGCATTGCCAGGACGACGTCGTCGTCGGCCTCGATGGAAACGAGCCCGCGGTCGACGGTCTCGGCCCGGTGTCGTGCCAGCCATTCCAGCGCTGCGTCCGAGCACGGCAGGAGGATCGAGCCCGGCTGCACGCGCCCGAGCGGCTCGCGCCAGTTCGCATCCGCACCAGTCGCGTCTGATGGGACCTCGGCGAACATGCGGCAGTGCCGCGACTTGCTGACGGGAGACCCTCGCGTTCCGATCGCCGACACCCGAACGCCTATCGAGCTAAGGCTGCGGGCGACCGAGACGGCGTTGGCGTCCCCTCCGAGGAGTACGGCGGGCGGAAGGCCCGTCGCGGGGTCGACCGAGCCGCGTGATCGCAGTACCCCGATCACGAGAGAGACGGGCCGAACGGCTGTCGAAGGGTGTCAGTCAAGGTGCGAGAGCGCGCGGGCTGGCAAGACGGTTCCAAGGATACGAAGAAGTCGCGAAGTTACCCGCGCTCATCGCGCGCATCGTTCGCCGCCGAGACCGTCCGACGGGCATCCGGCCATCTCGGTGGCGGCCTTTCGCGCCTCTCGAAGCGCGACTATGGTCTGATGGGCGTCCGGTACCGCCGGGCCCCAGGCGACGTACCCAGATGACTCAGAGCGCACATTCTCCTGGCCGGGCTGAAGAAGCTGCGGCCGTAGCCCGGACCCCGGCGGTCGTCCTCGGCAACGGCCTCACGGCGCTTGCCGTCGTTCGCAGCTTGGGCCGAGGTGGCATCCCGCTCTATCTCGTATCCGGTCGGGACGACTTCGCATACCGGTCGCGGTGGGCGCGAGGCCGGTCCCTCGAGCTCGAGCAGCCGGTCGATTCGGAGAGCCTTGCCAGGCGTCTCGTCCAGGCTGGCGTTCCCAGGGCGGTGCTGATCCCGTGCACCGACGTGTGGTCACAGGTGGTCTCGGGCCTGCCGGAGGGCGCGACCGAACACTTCAGCACGAGCATGCCGGCGGCGGACGTGATCGACCTGCTGGTGGACAAGTGGTTGTTCGCCGAAGCACTCGTGCGTTTCGGTGTGCCGCATCCGGCCACGTGGGAGCTCACGGACGTGGATGACGTCCTCGGGCATGACCCGAAGTCGATCTTCATCAAGCCCCGCGACTCGCAGCGCTTCTCCGAGCTCTTCGGTCGCAAGGGGCTCAGGTGCGAGGACGAGAACGACGCCCGACACGCGGTGCGTCAGGTCGCGGAAGCCGGCCTGACGGCGGTGATCCAGGAGTACGTACCGGGCCTGCCGTCGGCGCACTACTTCGTCGACGGGTTCGTGGATCGCCATCATCGAGTGTGCGCTCTCTTTGCCCGGCGCCGGATCCGAATGTTCCCACTCGACTTCGGGAACAGTTCCTTGATGGTGAGCATCCCGGTGCAGGACATGAGCGATGCGACCGACGGGCTGCTTCGGCTCCTGCACGGTGTGGAGTTCCGCGGTGCATTCAGCGCCGAGTTCAAGCTCGACGCCCACGACGGCGTCTTCAAGCTGCTCGAGGTGAACAGTAGGCCGTGGTGGTACATCGGCTTCGCCGAGCAGTGCGGTGTCGACGTCAGCCGGATGATCTGCCGCGACGCCCTGGAGTTGCATGTCGATGAAGTGACCGGGTACGCGGTGGGCGAGCGGTGTGTCTTTCTGGCGCAGGACATTCGCGCGTACCGGGCGCTCCGCAAGCAGGGCGAGCTTGCGTTTCGACCGTGGCTACGGTCGTGGCTCGGCGCGAACCCGTCGATCTTCTCGGTCGATGATCCCCTGCCGGCGTTCGCCCTGCCCATCAACTTCATGCTTCGACGTGCCCGTGCCCGGCGCAACGCTCAGAGCGGGACCTGATGTCGATGTCCGCTCGAAGCCGGGACGCGCAGATCGCGCCAGAGGGCGTAGGGGCCGCATTGGGGCTCGGGAGCAGTCTCCACCAGACCACGAGCAGCGGGATGCGTTCGTCCGCGGGGCCCTCACCGGGAGCGCGTACAGCCTGTCGTCCTACGTCGATGTGCGGCGCGGAGCTGAGGCGACTCAGCGCCGGCCGGGGCGCCGGCTGAGAGCCTGATCCGTGCGATCCACTGCAGCCGATATCGCGTGTGCAGCGCTCGAAGAGTTGGGTACGAAGCATGTGTTCGGTCTCCCGGGCACACAGACGCTCCCGTTGTGGGAGGCTCTCCGTCGTCGGGATGGTCTCCGTTCGGTTGTGACCACGAGCGAGTTGATGGCCGCCTTCGCGGCGATCGGCTACGCGCGGGCGTCGGGTCGCACTGGGGTTCTCATGACGATCGGAGGGCCGGGGTTGACGTACGCGCTGACGGGGCTCGCCGAGGCGCGGCTTGACTCCGTGCCGCTCGTGCACATCGTGGCCGGCGCCGCCGAGCGGCAGGACGGCGGGTACGCGCTCCAGTCGGTCAGGCAGAGAGATCTGCTCGAGCCGCTGGTCAAGAGTGTGATCGACGTGGTCCGGCCGGATGACATGGCGCAGGCAATCCGCGATGCCATGCGCGTCGCCGGAGCGGGAGAGCCCGGCCCGGTCGTCGTCCAGATCGCACCCGAGGTCATGGGTGCACCCGCTCGCAGGGCGAATCGTGCGGCGCCGGGCGACGTCGCGGCAAGCCCCGATGTCGACCAGTTCGTCGAGCACCTCGTCGCGCGTCTGTCCGAAGCGCGGAGACCGATCCTGTACTGCGGTCAGGGTGCCGCGATGGCTGCCGATGCGATCGTGAGACTTGCCGAAACACTGTCTGCTCCTGTCCTGACGACAACCTCCGGCCGCGGCGTCATTCCGGAGACGCATCCGCTGAGCCTCGTTCTCGACGTTCCGGGTGCTCCGCGCGAGCCATTGAACGAGTTGCTCGCGACGAGCGACCTCGTCCTCGTCTTGGGGTGCAAGTTCTCGCACAACGGCAGCCACGGTTTCTCGCTGCGGCTCAACGAAGAGCAGCTGGTCCGTGTCGACGCGTCGCCAGATGTCATGGGCAGGGCGTACGCCGCGGGTACAGAGATCGTTGGGGATGTGTCCGCCGTCGTCGGGGCGCTCGAACGGGGCGTCGAGCGGGCGGCAGCGACCACGTGGACGATGGATGAGATCTCATCTTGGCAGCGTCGGCTGGCCAAGACACCGTCGTCTCTCGCAGCCGCGAGGCTTGGTGGGGTTCCGGGGCCCGAGTTCTTCGCGGCGTTGGAGGAGGGCCTTCCCTCCGGCGCGGTGATGACAACGGACTCGGGCCGACACCAGTATGTCGCCCGCGCGCACGTGCGAGTCGGTGCGCCCCTGACGTTTCTGATCCCGGCTGATTTCCAGGCCATGGGCTTCGGTATTCCCGCTGCGATCGGCGCCGCCATAGCCACCGGCAGGCGGGCAGTGGCGGTCGTCGGGGACGGCGGGTTCAACATCGCCGGCACGGAGCTCCTCACGGCCGTTCGCGAGGGCGCCAACGTCACCGCGGTCGTGTTCGTCGATCGGCAGTTCGGGCTCATTCGCACGCAGCAGCTCCACTCCACCGGGCACACCTTCGGTGTCGAGATCCCGGTGGCGCACCTGGAGCTGTTCGCAGCCTCGGTCGGGGCTGCATATCTTCGTTTCGATGAGAGTCGTCTGGGCGAGCTCTCGACAGCCCTCGAGCAGAACGGTGTCCAGTTGGTCGAGGTGCCGGTCGACTACGGGCCCGACGGGTGGGCGCGTGCGCGGGGTCTCGCGGTGTCGACGGCTCGCTCCGCTCTGAGTCAGAGCGTGATCGCAGCCCTCCGTCGCAGCAGGCCGGGGTGAAGCCGATCCAACGAGTCGTGGGTCGCGTCTGACGCGTGGACTACCTCTTCACGTCGACCGGCTTGGCCCACACGATGTAGCGCTGCGTCGCGAGGAAGCGCGGGTGACACGCCTGCAGCGCTACCTGCTCGCGGCGCTTCGACTCGAGCACGGACAGATCCTGGTCGTCGACGATACTGTGGCCCGTGACCGCGTACGTGAAGGTGCCATAGGGCATCTCTAGAGTGAAACGGTCGCCGGGTCGCATCTCGTCGATCTTTGCGAACGGAGCGCCGTACGTCGTGCGGTGGCCGGCGATGTAGACGAGCTCGCCCTGGCCGGGCATGTACGTGCCGAGGTAGCGGCCGGGGCCCTTCTTCAGCGTGTCCGGGTCGGTGCCGTTGACGAAGACCATGTTCACGCCGAGGCGCGGGATGACGATCCGGCCGATCGCGCTCCCCGAGGCAGCCGCCTTCCGGAACGCGGTCGCCTGCTTTCTGAGCGCCACCGTCAAATCGGGTGCTGCTGGCGCTGACGGGGCCTTGCCCGGCGCCGGTGGGACGGCGGCGGGTGGTGGAGGCGTCTTCCCGAGCAGGGCGGTGTACTCCGACTCGAGCTTTCGCTGCTCCCAGCGGGTGTAGAGCGACGTAAACGGGTCGTTCCACTGCCAGACGACGAATGACCACGCGAGGAACCCAATGCCTCCGACGATGAGCAGGGTGCCGAGGCGTCGCATCCACCTCGACCGAGTCGAAGGACGCGCCGCAACAGTAGCCCGCTCGGCGGTCTCCATTCACTCAGGGTAGATGTAGGTCGCCAGGCCGTCGAGCGGCGGGGGTGGGATTCGAACCCACGAGCCCTTTCGAGCTAACGGTTTTCAAGACCGCCCGATTCGACCGCTCTCGCACCCCGCCGACAGGGCATTGTGGCCGACGTGGGCGGTCGGCGCGTCGTCGGTCCAACGGTATTCTGGTGTCGTGGCTGAAGTCGTCTCGCCTCGCACGGAGCCGCGCCAGGAGGACGGCGAGCACGACGAGCTGGATGACGTGCTCCGCCAGGTGAATCGCATTCGGGTTACGCATGGCGCGGACCCGATCTACGCACTGCCGACGGCTTCGCCGGCAATGACGCCCGGGTCGAGCTGTGTCCTCCAGGAGGCGTTCGCGGACATCGGGGTGGCGACGGTGGACTACTACGAGCTGCGTGGGCGGGGGCTGCGGGTCGAGCACGGCCTCGGCTGGTTCATTCGCCGGTACGACGACGGGGCGTTCCCGGACCTCGTCAGGCCGAAGTAGACGCGAAGGTCGCACGGCGATGCCGCGCGCCGTCGCGACGCAGGTCGCGAGCGGGGGGCAGAGGCGGGCGGGGAAGAACGCGGCGGGGAAGAACGCGGGCGGGACAGGTCCCGCCCCTACGGAGAAACGGAGGACGGGGAGCCGTAGGCGAGCAGCGCCTCGGGCACGTCACCCTGGAAGTTCTCGAGGATCGCGAGCAGCGCGCGGTCGGTGACCATCGTCCCGTTCAACGTGTGCGGTGTCTCGAGTCCGCTCTCGCCGCGTGCGCGGATGCCGAGGCGCCGAGCCTGGTAGTCGGTCGTGTTCGAGCAGGACGTGACCTCGCGATACCGCTCCTGGAACGGGAACCACGCCTCGATGTCGTACTTCTTCGCCGCCGGTGCGCCGAGGTCGCCGGCTGCCACGTTGACGACCCGGTACGGGAGCTCGAGCGCCGCCAGGAACTCCTCCTCCAGCGCAAGCAGGCGGTCATGCTCGTCCCATGACGCTCCGGGGTCGGTGAAGACGAACATCTCCACCTTGTTGAACTGGTGCACTCGGAACATGCCGCGCGTGTCCCTCCCTGCCGCGCCCGACTCGCGTCGGAAGCACGTGGAGAAACCCGTGTAGCGGAGCGGAAGCGCACCGGGCTCCAGGATCTCGCCCATATGCAGTGCGGCGAGGGACACCTCGGAGGTGCCTGTGAGGTACAGCCCGTCCGCCTCGAGCGCGTAGATGTTCGAGCGCTCGGTCGGGAAGAACCCCGTCCCGTACATCGCCTCCTCACGTACGAGCACCGGCGGGATCACCGGCGTGAAGCCGTTCCGCGCGAGATGGTCGAGCGCCATGCGATAGAGGGCCATCGCCACGAGCGCGGCGTCACCGGTGATGTACCCGAAGCGCGAGCCGGAGACGCGCGCCGCCCGCTCCATCTCGAAACGTCCGACCTCGGTGTGCTCCTGCGGCTCAAAGAGCGACGGCGGCTCGCCGACACGGCGGAGCTCAACGGCGTCCACCTCCTCCATCCCGTCGGGCGCCGAGGGGTGTGGCGGGTTCGGCACGTCGGCGAGGGCGGCGTCCCGTTCGGCCTCGGCGGCGGCAAGCTCGTCCTCGGCGACACGGAGCTCCTCCTTCACCGTCTTCAGCGTCTCGAGCTGCTCGGGTGTCGGCTTGCCCCTCACCTTCGTGCGCCCACGGAGCTCGTCGACACGGGGCACGAGCGAGCGCCACCGCTCGTCCGCGGCGAGCAGGCGGTCGAACTCGTCGGCCGCGCCCTTGCGCGCGAGCGCGGCGCGCCATGCGTCGGCGTCGTGTCGGGCTGCCTTGAGGTCGATCACGCGACAGAGTCTAGGACGGCGTCGATCACGGCGGCGACGCCCTCCGCCTCCGGCCCTGGACACGTCCAGTCGGACTGCGCGAGCAAGGCGGGATGCCCTCCCTCGACAGCGACGCCGTACCCCGACGCGCGCAGCAGGTCGACGTCGTTCTCGCCGTCACCGAAGGCCACGATGCGGTCACGATCGAGACCGAGTCGTTCGGCGACCCACGCGAGGCCTGTTCCCTTGGACACCTCGGGGTGGCCGAGCTCGAGGAAGTACGGGAGCGACGTCGTGAGGAAGAGCCTCGAGTCGAACTGGGCGACGAGCGCAGCTCGCAGCTCCGGGACGCGGGAGGGGTCGAGAACGGCAACGAGCTTCGTCGGAGGACGCGCGAGCCACCGGCCGAGGTCGCCGACGGCAGTGACCTCGAGCGACTGGAACTCCGCGTAACGCCGCGATGCCTCCGTGTGCTCCCGCACGTAGAGCTCGTCGTCGACGTAGACGTTCGGCGAATGGCCCGCACGCTCGAGCGCCTCGACCGCCTCCAGCGCGAGGTCGAGCGGGATCGGCCGGTGGAGGAGGAACGTCCCGTCGGTCGGGTCGGCGACGAGGGCGCCCTGGTAGCAGACGACCGGTTCCTCGATCCTGGCCTGGCGGGCGTAGGGGAGGACCGAGCGGAACATCCGACCGGTGGCGACGATCACGGGGATCCCGGCCGCGCGCGAGCGTGTGATCGCGCTCAGCGTTCGGGCTCCGAGCCGCGCGTCGGCACCGATCAGCGTGCGGTCGAGGTCGACCGCGAAGGCGGTGACGCGAGACGGGAAGTCGGCGGGGAGGATCAGCCGGTCGTGGCGTCGGCGATGTACTGCGACACGTCAGCGATCTCCTGATCGGAGAGGTTGCCGCCGAACGCGGGCATACCACCTTGGCCGTCGGTGATGATCGCGGCCGCTCGCTCGAACGACGGCTGCACGTCGTCGAGGCTCGGTCCGACCGTCCCGCTCGTGCCGGCGTCCGCGAGGAGGTGGCAGCTGCCGCACCCGGACGAGCCTGTGAACACGGCTTCGCCCGCGGTCGCGTCGCCTTCGAGCTCGCACGCCGCGGCGTCGCACTCGCCCTCGCCGCCCGTGGTCGGGACCTCACCGACGACGGTCTCGGGCGTGGCCGTCACCTCTCCCTCGCTGCAGCCGGTCGCGACCAGCGCGACAGCGGCGAGGAGAACCAGGAGCCCGAGCACGGAGCGGCGCATCGCGCGCAGTCTAAACAGACCGGTGGCCGTAACGGGTGAGGACCCGCTCCAGCGGTACAGCACAAAGCTGATCGCCGCGCCGACGGCGAGGACGTCGGTCGGCGTATCGTTGACACCGAGCGAGACGGCGATCCCGGCGAGCGCGGCGTCGACCAGGGGGAGCCGCGGCCGGCGTGTCGCGATCCAGCCGAGAGCCGCAAGCGAGAGAGCCGCTACCAGCGCCGGCCCGGGGCCCTCGATCACCCGCCTGGCGCCGATCTCGAGCCGGTCCCCCAGATCGCCGCTGAGAGCACCGGGCCCGTCTGCGAGCGCGTCGGTGAGATGGCTGGATCCGCCGAGCAGCGCGTCGGCGGCGATGAGAAGTGCGCCGCCCGCGAGCGAAGCGCCGCCGATGACGGCTGCGCGGCGTGACGTGAAGCCGTCCCCTCGGAGTCGGAGAGCCAGGACGGCGTAACAGGTGAGCAGTACGAGCAGGCCGCCCGCGTCCGCACCCAGCCCGCTCGCCCCCGCCATGAAGACCGCAAGCGCGCCGACGGCGATCCCGGCCCGTCCGAGAAGCGCGGCTCCGAGCAGAGCAGGGAGTAGCAGCATCGTGGCCAGGAGGTTCGACAGGCCGTAGAAGCGCCCGGCCTGCGACGGGCCGAACGGTGAGAGCGCGATCGCCGCGGGGTCGAGCCAGAGCACGGCCGTATATGAGGCGACGATCGCGGCGGAGGCGACTCCGAGCGGCAGGGCCACTGCCGCGAGGGCTACCGCTGCTACGACCCACCAGCCTGCGAGCCACAGGTTGGCTGCGAGAGCCAGCAGCAGCACGCGCGGTGCATGTCGTGGCGCGACGAGCGCGGCCACGTACGCGAGCACGACCACGAGGGCCGTGAGCGGGAGGCGGATCCGGTCGTTGCGCTCGATCCGTCGCTCGAGAGTCGCCAGCGTGGCGAGCGGATCGTCGTCGGGCACGACCGCGAGCCGTCCGCGCGCGACGTCGGCGAGCGAGACGAGCCCGGGGATGCGGGTCGACTGCGATGCCAGGAGACCCTTGCCGGCGCCGAGCATCGCGATCGGGTAGCGACGGTCGTTGTCGCTCCTGCCGGAAGGAGGCAGGACGACGAGGACGCGTGGCTCTCCGGATCGGTGCTCGCCGAGGCGGACGAGCGGCGTGCTCGTCGGTGTGCCGCCGGCCAACGAGCTGCGCACCTCGCCGGAGAGGAGCGTGTTGAGCGCGCTCTCGCGGGTGATCGTGGGGCCCGCGCCCGGGACGGCAAGACCGACTGCTGAGGTTGACGCGTGCTGCTCGAGCGGCAGGTCTTCGACGACGTCGACGCCGCCGAGGGCCGGGCTTGAGAGCATTGCGGCTGCAGCAGCTGCGGCGAGTACGAGTCGGAGCACGCCTCGATTCTGCGGCCATCGAGCAGTCCGTGTCGCGGACGCGTTTCCTACGCCTTGCAGAGACCCTCTCGCGTCAGCCGTCCCAGGGCTCGGACGAGGCGACGTGGTAGATCGTGGCCTCGGGCGCTGCGGCCACGAGGTCGCCGAGCTGACCGATCGTTTCCTGCACGACCGGAAGCGACTCCTGGCGATCGAGCGCGGCGCGGTTCTCGAACACCTCGACCGCAACGAACGAGTCCGGATCTGCGACGTCGCGACCGATGTCGAAGCTGACGACACCGTCGAGTCCTCGGCTCGCGGCAACCACCGACTGGAAGGCGGCCAGCGCCTGCTCGGTCTTGTCGGGCTGGCACTGCACCCTGAAACGGACGACGATCACGGTCGCTCCTCTCGGATGCGGGGCACGTGGAGTGTAAGGCCCTTTCGGCGCCTCTCCAACTTCCCGGACATGTCCGTCGGGGACGGTACGGTGCGATCTCGTGCGTCTCGTCGTTGCCCGCTGCGAGGTTGTCTACACCGGTCGTCTGACGGCTGTCCTGCCGGAGTCGACACGGTTGCTTCTGCTCAAGGCGGACGGCTCCGTGCTCGTCCACGCGGACGCGGGCGGCTA
This sequence comes from uncultured Actinomycetes bacterium, assembly GCA_963701395.1. Classification (GTDB taxonomy): domain Bacteria; phylum Actinomycetota; class Thermoleophilia; order Gaiellales; family Gaiellaceae; genus Gaiella. The sequence goes on along the minus strand of CAVOZU010000007.1, from coordinate 825,813 downwards.
CAAACCGCTCAACTGGATGACGCCGCCGACCGTCGTCGACGAGGAGGCGGGGCTGATCGTCGTGCGCAAGCGGCAGGGAAAGTCGGAGGATCGGTTGGAGATCCGCCTGCACGAGGTGTTGAGCGACGTCACCCACGACATGGGGGAAGCGGCGCCACTCGAGAAGGACGGCGTCGAACGGGATCTGCAGGAGGCGCTTGCTGCGACACCCGACGCGATCGAGGACGGCCTGCGTCTGGTTCGACGCGAGTGGTCGACGGACGTCGGCCCGGTCGACCTCATGTGCCGCGACGCGGACGACGGGTGGGTTGCGGTCGAGGTGAAGCGCGTCGGGACGATCGATGCGGTCGAGCAGCTGACGCGGTATCTCGAGCGGATCCGGCTCGACCCTGCGCGGTCCGGCTGCCGCGGGATCCTCGTCGCAGAGCGGTTGAAGCCGCAGGCCGTGACATTGGCCGAGGCGCGGGAGATCACGTGTGCCGAGGTGGACCTCGCCGTCCTACGCGGCGAGCGCGAGCCCGAGCTGACGCTCTTCGGCTCCTGATCTCGCCGGCGGCGGCCGTCAAGGCGTGACGGTGGCCTTGAGGTAGTCGTCCGGAGGATCGGCCAGGAGGCCCGAGACCCCGTCGAGACCCACGCGGTGCGTGATCAGGCGCTCGAACGGGAACGCGCCGCTCGCCAGGAACACGAGCGCCGCCCGGACGTCGCGCGGAGTGTGATGGAAGGCTCCGCGCAGGGTCACTTCCTCGTAGTGGATTCGATACGGGTCGATCGACACGCGCGTGTCGCGGGGCAGTCCGCCGAACGCGAGCACCGTGCCGCCCGGGCGCGCCAGGCGCAGCGCCGCCTCCCAGGATTCAGGGGTTCCCGCCGCTTCGATCACGACGTCGGCCCCTTCCGGTTCGCCGGGGATCGCGCCGAACTCCTGAGCGAGCTCGCGTCGCTCGGGGCGGCTACCGACGCCGATCGGTGTACCGCCCACGTCACGGACACAGGCGCACAGCATCAGCCCGATCGGCCCGAGACCGACGATCGCCACGGTGTCGCCCTGCGAGACGCCTGCTGCCGCGACGCCGTGCAGACAGCACGCGAGTGGCTCGACCATCGCCGCGATCTCCGAGTCGAGGCCAGGCGGGACGGGGAGGAGGTTGATGCGCGCGATCCGCCCGGGCACGAGCAGGTACTCGGCGTAGGCGCCGTTGAGCAGCGGGAGCAGCGTCTCGCACAGCGTCTCCTGCCCCCGTGCGCAGGACGCGCACGAGCCGCACGGCGCGGAGTTGGCTGCGACGACGCGCCGTCCCGTGGCGACGTCGACGCCGCAGAACTCGTGCCCGAACGGGCTCGGCGCCGGCCCGAGCAGTATCGGATGGCCACGTCTGAACGCCTTCAGGTCAGTGCCGTCGGTGAGGGCGACCTCGATCTGCACGAGCACGTCGCCGTCGGCCTGGGGCTCCGGGCGCGGCACGTTCTCGACGCGAACGTCGCCGGGCCCGTGGAAGATCAACGCCCTCACGGCGTGAAGACCACCTTCAGTACGCGCCTCTGCCGGTAGAGGTCGAGACCTTCGTCGAACCGTTCGAGCGGCAGCACCGTCGGCTCTGGCACCTCGAGTGCGGGCAGGAGCGCCGCGGCCTGCTGCATGTGCGGACGTGTCGCGGAGCGCGACCCGACCACGGTCAGCTCCCGACGGTAGACGGCCCCACTGTCGACGGCGTCGGCCGCGGCGAAGAGGAGAATCGTGCCGCCGGGCGCGACTGCGGCTACTGCGTCGGCGAACCCGCCCGGGGCGCAGACGACCGCGTGGTCGATCGGCCCGTCGGGCGGCGTTCCCGAGCGGCTGTCGTCGCGATCGGTTGCGAACGCCTCGTCGCCCCTGCGCGTCAGTACGGCGCCGAACAGGCGACCGATAAACCCGTTGCCGACGATCAAGACGCGTCCGCCCGGTAGGCGCTCGGCGGCGCGCAGCACGCACGCCAGCGGCTCGATGTAGGTAGCGGTCGCGTCGTCGAGCTCGTCGGGCACGTCGATCCAGCCGTCCGCTCGCGCGCGCTCGGCGAAGCCGCCGGGAACGATCGTCGGTGTGGCGAAGCTAGCGCACGTCGACTCGTGCCCGGCGAGACAGCGGGCGCACGTCCCGCAGCCCTCGTGATGGACGAGCGCCACGCGTGTGCCCGCTGCCGTCCGGGCGACGACCTCGTGCCCGAGCACGGTTCCGACGGGCGCGACGTCGATCTTCTCGACGTCGGAGCCGCAGAGGCCACAGGCAAGCACGCGAACGAGCTCGCCCTCACCCCGGGGCTCACCCTCCTCGGCGAGCGCCGGCTCACCATCCGATCCGAGCACGACCGCGCGCACGACCGTCATCGTAGAGGGCCGTAGGGCTGCGTCTCGAAGAAGCCACCGCCGCTACACTGGCGGCCACCCGGGGCTATAGCTCAGTTGGGAGAGCGCCTGGATCGCACCCAGGAGGTCGGCGGTTCGAGCCCGCCTAGCTCCATAGCCTGGTTCTCGGCGAGGACGCGGCTACACAGTCGGTTGTACGGGCCGCCACCTCGCGGCGCAACTCGGCTTCGGTCCCTCGCCTGGAGCGGCGGCGGCCGCCAGATCGGTGCCGTCGCTCAGCCGTCGCGTCGCGCAGAAGCCCCGCTGTCGCGGGGCCTCTGCGCTTTGCGCGGTCGCCGCGCCGGACCTGCCGGGCGACGGCGGCGAGGCTACGACCAGAACGCGTCCCAGGCGCCCAGGTCGAAGAAGTGCTCCCGTCCCGAGACGATGCGGCCGTTCTCTACGTCGAAGACGATGCAGCAGTCGGTGTCGAGCCGCTTGCCGTTCCGCTCGGCGCTGTTGTGATGAAGACCGATCACGCGTCCGGCGTCACTCGTGAACACGTCCTTCAGCTCGGCCTTGAAGGTGCCGCCCGTGTCGCCACCGTACCGGCCGAACTGCCCGAAGACGGCGTCGCGGCCCCTGTAGCTGCCTGCGATGGGGCTGCGCCCGGGTGTGTGCCACGAGGCGTTCTCGTCGATGAGCTCGGTGAGCGTCGCCAGATCGGCGGTGTTGAAGGCTGCGTACCCGCGCCTGACGACCTCGGCGTTCTCCTGTGCTGGCATGTCTTCCTCCTCTGCCTGGGTATCTACGAAGCAACCGTGTGCCGGCCCGAGGTGCTGCGGCGGACGACCGCCCTTGTCGATGTGGCGTCCGCCGCTGGAGGGGGCCGGAGCGAGCTGGAGCTAGGCGTCGTACCGGCCGACGAGCTCCGGCACCTGGGGCCTGCCCTGGTGGCCCGCCTCTTGCATGATCGACGGGACCTCGGGGTCGGAGGCGAAGCTCTGCCACCCCTCCAGGTCCCAGTCGAAGATCGCCCACACCCGGCCCTCTTCGTTGGGATCGGTGAAGACGGTCGAGCCCTTGGATCCGTGCTGGCGGCGCTTGTCGGCGCCCTTCGTCGAGTAGATCTCCACGAACCGGTCGAGATCGTCGACCTTCGTCGTTGCGAGCAGCATGTGTCTCCTCCTTCGTCCTCCGCGCCGCGGGTCGGCGCGCTGTCCGGACGAGCATGCGCTCCGGGCGTCCCGGGCACATCGGGCGAATGCCCTATCCCGCGTGGACGAGGTCGTTCTCGAAGGCCCAGACCGTCGCGGCGGCACGACTGCGGACGCCGGCCTTCTGGTAGACGTGCTGCACGTGATGCCCAACGGTCTTGGCCGAGATGCCGAGGTCGCCGGCGATCGCCTGGTTCGAATGCCCGCGCACGAGGGCGAAGAGCACCTCGATCTCCCGCTCGGTCAAGCCGGCCGGCAGCTCGCGGGGTCGCTTCGGGACGCGGTGCCCGGCAGCTGTGAGCACCGCGTCGACTGCCTGCGGATCGAGCCGCCCTTCGCTCGCCTCGAGCAGGAGCTCCGCCTCCGCCGCGGGCTCGTCGAGCGCCGGTCTGTACGGCCGTGCCTCGCGCATCGCCCCGTAGCAGTCGGCGGCGGCGAGGATCCGGCACGGCTGGTCCAGCGCCGGCGCGCGCGTGCCGCGGTGATAGCCGGAGCCGTCGAGCCGCTCGTGGTGCGCCCCGGCCACGAGACCGATCGGAGCCAGGTCGGACGACTGGGCGAAGGCGCGCTCGGTGAAGTGTGGGTGGAGTCGCACTCGCTCCCACTCCCCGAACCCGAGGGGGCCGGGCTTCTCCCAGATCGCGTTCTGCACGCCGACGCGGCCGAGGTCGTGCGCGAGAGCCGCGCGTCGTACGACCGTGACGGCGTCGGCCTCGAGGCTCATGCGCCATGCTGCGGCCTCGGCGAGCTCGGCCACCCCGGTCGAGTGCCGGCGGAGCCATGGCGACTTGAGACCGGTGAGCGTGGCGATCGCCATGAACGCTGCATCGACGCGCGCCCCGGCTATCCAGACCTGAGGGAACGGCTCGCTCTCGAGGGCCTGGCCCCACATGCGCGCGTCGTCCAGGTCGTCGACGAGGTCTCCGAAGTTCCGTGTCGCGAGCTCGGCGAGCCGGGGCTCGTACGCCGCGCCCGTCCGCTCCTCGACGACGGTCCGCGCCTCCTCCGGCCCCCCGGCCGTGAGGAAGAGGGAGATGTCCCGCGCCACGTGAAGGATCCGCATCGGCAAAGGGATCTCGTCACCACTTGCGTCCGGGAAGCCCTTGCCGTCCCAGCGCGCGAAGACGTACCCGAGCGCCGCCTGAATACTCGAGCCGAGCTCGAGCCAGCCGGCGAAGCGCTGTGCCACCTCGCACATCGTTGCGAACGATTCCCGCGCCCTCACGCCGGCGTCGGCAATCGCACCTTCGATCATCGCCTCGCGGACCTCCGGCGCGCGGCCGGCGCCGACGTGTGCCCGGTAGAAGGCGAGGACCTCCGCCGGGTTGGTCGCGTCGATGAGGAAGAACGCGGCTCGGTGCCCGATGTCGTCACCGAAGAGCTGCGCGGCCTCGTGGCTGTTCGATGTGCACCCGGAAGCGTGGAGGAGCGCGAGGTAGTAGGCGTCGGAGAGCTCGTCCGCCGATGCGTCGGCGAGCTCGCCGAGACGGACCGCGAGCACGGCTGTCCGCAACGCGTGCTCGAGCGGCTGACCGGTGCCGAGGTCGGTCGCGAGCGAGAGAGCGCCGACCACCTCGGCCGCGCGGATCGGCTTCTCGGCGGAAGGCTGCGCTGCCTCGAGGTCTTCCGCCGCCACGTGTCGATCCTACTCTTGGTCAAGGAGCAAGACCTCGACGGCGACGCGCGTGGAGTCCGCGGACTGCTGCCCGACGTTCGTGGTCCGGCCGTCCCGGACGGGTGCTCCGACCGAAGATCGAGCGTTTAGGCTTGGCTCGGTGGCGCGGGATCCGAAGCACGACATCCTCTTCGAGCCGCTTCGCATCGGCCCCAAGACCCTTCGCAACCGCTTCTACCAAGTGCCGCATTGCTGCGGCTTCGGCACTGAGAAGCCGCTTCACCAGGCGCACTTCCGCGCGATGAAGGCGGAAGGCGGGTGGGCCGCAGTCTGCACGGAGTACTGCGCGGTCTCGCCGGACTCCGACGAGACGCCCTTCATCTCGGCTCGCCTGTGGGACGACGACGACCTCCGCGCGCTCGCTGTCATGTGCGACCTCGCCCACGAGCACGGCGCGCTGGCCGGCTGCCAGCTCCACCATTCCGGCGTCCACTCGCCGAGACGCCAGTGGCGACTACCGGCGCTCGCACCGTCGCAACTCGGCTCCGACTACCTCCTCGTGGTGCCGAAGGCGATGGAGAAGGCCGACATCCGCCGCGTCCAGGACGATTGGGCGGCGGCCGCGCGACGGGCGCGCGATGCGGGCTTCGACATCGTCTACGTCTACGGCGCCCACTCGTACCTGCCGATGCAGTTCCTCTCCCCGTTCTACAACAAGCGCTCCGACGAGTACGGAGGGTCGCTCGAGAACCGCGCGCGCTTCTGGCTCGAGCTCCTCGAACGCGTGCGGGAGGCCGTCGGCGACGACTGCGCCGTCGCCACGCGGATCTCGGTCGATGCGCTCGGCCCATACGGGATCGAGCTCGAGGAGGCTCTCGGCTTCGTCTCGCTCGCGGATCACCTCGTAGACCTCTGGGACGTGAACGTCGGTTCGGCGCTCGAGTGGTCGAAGGACTCGGGCGCGTCGAGCCTCTTCGAGGAAGGGTGGCAGCTCCCGTGGACGGGCCGCGTGCGCGAGGCGACCGCAAAGCCGATCGTCGGCGTCGGGCGGCTCACCTCGCCGGACCTGATGGCGGAGATCGTCGCGAGCGGCGTCTGGGACGTGATCGGGGCGGCGCGACCTTCGATCGCAGACCCGTTCCTTCCGGCCAAGGTCGAGGAGGGCCGCTACGACGAGATCCGCGAGTGCATCGGCTGCAACGTCTGCATCCCCAAGGCTGACCCGGGCGGCAACGTCGGCTGCACGCAGAACGCCACGGCCGGCGAGGAGTACCGGCGCGGGTGGCACCCCGAGCGCTTCGAGCCGGCGGCGAATCGTGACCGCGACGTCCTCATCGTCGGTGCCGGGCCTGCCGGCATCGAGTGCGCGATCGTCCTGGCCAAGCGCGGCCTGCGGCGCGTGCACCTCGTCGACGCCGCGCCGGAGATCGGCGGGATCCTGCGCTGGGTGCCGAGCCTTCCAGGTCGGGGGGAGTGGAAGCGGCTCCTCGACTGGCGGCGAATCCAGCTCGCAAAGCTCGCCAACGTCGAGATCATCACCGGGCTCGCCCTCGACGCGCAGGCAGTGCGGGAGTACGGAGCGGAGATCGTCGTGGTGGCGACCGGAGCGCTGTGGGCCACGGACGGGCTGAACCGAGTGACCCACGGGGCGATCGCCGGGGCCGACGCGTCACTCGCCCACGTCTTCACCCCCGAGCAGATCATGCTCGAGGGGAAGCCCGTCCCCGGGGAGCGTGTGCTCGTCTACGACGGCGAGGGCTACTACACGGCTCCCGGGCTCGCGGAGAAGCTGCGCGCCGACGGCTTCGCGGTGGAGCTCGTGACCTGCCTCGAGGAGATCGCGCCCTTCTGCTACGAGACCCTGGAACAGAAGCTCCTCCGCAGACGCATGTACGAGGCCGGGATCGTGATGCACGAGCACGTGCTGCTGACGGGGATCGAGCCGGGCCGCGTCGTCGGGGAGGGTGAGTTCGGCGAGCCGCTCTCGTTCGTCGCCGACGCCGTCGTGCTCGTCACGCAGCGGCGTTCGAACGACCGGCTCTACCTCGAGCTCGCGGCCGACCCGGAGGCCCTCTCCGCGGAGGGCATCGACGCGGTCTACCGGAGCGGGGACTGCGTCGCCCCGCAGCTCATCGCCGACTGCATCTTCGACGGGCACCGGCTGGCCCGGGAGATCGACGCGCCCGAGCCCGCGATTCCGCTTCCCTACCTGCGTGAGCGGCCGCTGCCGGCGGCTGCCGGCTCGTAGCGCCAGGCGCCCGTGGGTGGGTCAGAAGACGAGGACCGGCGTGCCAACGTCGACGAGGTGGTACACGCGCTCGGCTTCCCGGGCGGGTAGCCGGACGCAGCCATGCGAGGCGGCGTACGAGGGGACGTCGGGGTACTCGTGCGTGGCGATGCCTCCGGTGAAGTAGGCCGCGTACGGTAGCCAGACGCCGAACGGCACCGACCACGAGAGGCGCTCCTTGCGATACACGCGAAACGTTCCGGCCGGAGTTGCGCCGAACGCGCCGGTCGACGTGTGGACGGCGCGGATCAGCTCCGGCCCGTGCGCGACGAGAAGCACGCCGCGATCACGGTAGATCTCGACTCTCCGCACGCCCAGCCTGTCGGAGGGGACAGGCGGCTCGGCGCGCTGCAGCTCCACCTGTGTCTGGCCGGTGACACCCCCGGTGCGTTCGATCCCCTCCCACCCCTGGAAGGCGAGGAGCGCCTGGGTCGTCTCGTAATCGAGGCTCCCGGTCACCGCCGACCGATCGAGGTACCCGAGCAGCGAGAGCCGGAGCTGCACGCCCCGCACGGCGTACGAGTAACCACCTTCGCCGGGCTGTGGGCGCCATGCGCTCGGACGCACACCGAGCGCGAGCGTCGTCGTGAGCCGGCCCTCGGCGGCAACTGCGGCGTACCGCGGCTCACCGAGCGGTGCGAGCGTCGCGGCGATCTGCTTGAACCGTGTCTCGACGGTCGCCGGCGTCGCCGGGCCGAGCAGCGACCGCGAAACGCTCACGCGCCACACTTCGTCGTCGATGGCCAACGAGCGGAGGCGCGTGCCGGGTCGGAAGGCCGTACGGAGCCCTTCTGCACGCTCCGCCCGCGTCGGGCCCTGGAGGAGCTCGCGAAGCGCGTGGAGCGCCGGCGAGACGTCCTTCGGCACCTTCCGCTCGACGCGGACGAACCTTCCGGCGAGAACGAAGGCCACGTCGACAGTCTCAGGAGTCGGCGCTGCCGCTGTGGGCGAGGCGCACAGCGCCAGTGCGACGAGGACGGTGATCGCAATCCGCCGGGCCATGCTCGGTGATACGTGTTCACGCCCGCACCTGCGATACCTGCCTCGTCAGCGCTCGACGCGGGCACGCGCAGGCGCACGGGTGCGCGATCCCGGGATCAGGATCGGCGCGGGTCAGGCAGCCCGGACCGCGGCCACGAGACGTGCGATCTCGCTGTGGCGAGAGGCGATGTCGTCGCGGGGCGCCGCCAGGCGGAGGTCGCGGAGCACTTCGAGCGATGCGAGGAGCACCGGCAGCGGCGGGCCGCTCGCCGTCACCTGCGCAAGATGTTGATCGTCGAGCGCCTTCGACGGGCCCTCGATGAACCGCGTGACGAGCTGGTCGTGGTGCTGCGCGGCTGCCGTCCCGTGCGCCTCACACGTGCGCAGGAACGCGGTCGCGTTCCGCTGGAACCACGCGGTGCCCCCGCTCGGCTCGAGGCATTCGAGGAACTGGTCGAGGAAGCTCTCGCGCCGCAGCGTGTCGCGCAGGCTCGCCTGGTCCTCCGGCCGCATGAACAGCATCTTGTCGACCAGCAGCTGTGAGTAGTAAGGGTCGTTTCCACGGCAGAGCCCGAGCAGGAGGTCGATCTCGTTGATACCCGCGAAGTCGCCGGCGTTCGCGCCCCGGTACTCCTGCCGGCCGACGCGGTACGGCTTGTAGTACGGGCGAACGCTGAAGAAGAAACGCTCGATGTCGACGTTCGCGAACAGGATCTCGTTGAACCCGGCGACGTCCTCGAGCGCCCGGCGCGCGTCGTCGAACAGGGTCTCGGCGACGGGATGCGAGATGCCGAGCGGGGCGATCCGCGCCAGCGCGTCGGCGGCACGCTTGTACGCGAGGATCCCGCGCGTGTTGTAGTCGAGGAACAGGAACTCGTCTGCGAGCGACGTGAAGCTCTTCTGCCGTCCGTCGCGGGCGACGTTGTGCGTGGCCAGGTGGCTCGTCGCAAACCGCGGCACCATGCCGATCGACGCGCCGATGTGCAGGCCGAGCGCCGATGCCTCCTCGTGCGGCGACTTCCGTTCGTGGGCGGGATTCGTGAGCTCGTGACGTCGCAGCGAAGCCATGTACAAGCCCAGGTCACCGAGCAGGTCGAAGGCACGGTCGAAGCCTTCGTCGGTGTTGCCCTCGATCATCAAGCCGCGTACGTGGACGCGCCCCTCTTCGAGGATCTGCTCCTTCAGGGCGTCGCCGAGGCCTTCCACGTTCGAGCGGTCGTCCTGCTCGAAGTACGTGTCCTCGAGCGCCGTGTTCAGCTCGACGAAGGTCGAGCGGATCCAGGCGTCGAACGCTTCGGCGTTCTTGCTCATCGGGCCTCCAACGCGGGCGGGCGGCGTGGGGTCGCCGGCGCGTCAAACCTAACACGCGCTGCCAGGGCTATTGCCCCGGGATCCAGGGCGCGCGCCCGATCGATGGTCCGGCACGGTTCAGACACTGTTCATTCGCTGGCAAGGGACGGGTAATTCCTTGCCTGTACCTCTTTCCTCGTTCCCGACGAAGGAGGAGACATGAGACGACGTGGACGCACGATGGCCGCGATCGGAGGGATGATCGTCGCCGCCGTCGCCGCCACGGCAGCGTTGGCCGGCGGCCCGCCGGTTCGCAGCTACGAGGTCACGATCACGAATCTCACGGGTGGGCAGCCGCTGACGCCTCCCGTGCTCGCGACGCATCGCGGTGCCGTGGACGTGTTCACCGTGGGGCGGCCTGCGAGCACGGGCGTGCAGGAGATCGCCGAGAACGGCAATCTCGATCCGCTGCTCGATGCGCTCGGCGGGAACAAGCACGTCTACGACGTGGCCACGGGCGGAGCGCCGCTCGTGCCGAATGGCCTGCCCGGCTCGGTGATGTTCCCCGACGACTCGGTGACTCTCACCGTGGAAGCCGCGGCGGGAGCACGCCTCCTCTCGTGGGTGAGCATGCTGATCTGCACGAACGACGGGTTCACGGGTGTCGACTCGCTGCCGCTCCCCAAGCACGTCGGGCAGAGCACGACCGTGACCACGAACGCCTACGACGCGGGCACGGAGAAGAACACCGAGTACTTCGGCGACATCGTGCCGCCGTGTCAGGTGCTCGTCGGCCCTACGGGCGACCCCGGCACCGGTGCGAGCGATCCGGCGCTCGCCGAAGGCGGTGTGATCCAGCATCACGCGGGCGTCGTCGGCGGCGTGAACCTCATGCCTACGGTGCACGGCTGGAGCGACCCCGTCGCCATGCTGACCGTCGAGCGCATCGGGTAGTGAGAGAGCAGACCGGTGCCAGCCGACAGCGGGCTGGCACCGGTCAGGCGCAACCATTAGGGCTTCGTTGCGTTGCCGGCGCTCTCAGCATGGTCTCAGCGCCGTGTGCGACCCTGGATGCTCGGGCCGTCCACGAGACGAGGAGCTCCCTGTGACCGAGAACCCGCAGGACACCGCGATACCGACACCGGCCGAGGCAAGCGATCGCCTCGAGCACGCGCTCTACGAGATACGCCGTGTGATCGCCGGTCAGGACGAGATGCTCGAGCGCGTGCTCGTCTGTCTGCTCGCGCACGGGCACCTTCTCCTCGAAGGTGTCCCCGGCCTCGCCAAGACGCTGACCGTGAAGACGACGGCAGGCGTGCTCGGCGGCTCGTTCGCCCGCATCCAGTTCACGCCCGACCTCGTCCCCTCGGATCTCGTCGGGACGCGCATCTACCGCCCCGGTGGGGCGAGCTTCGACACGGAGCTCGGCCCGGTGTTCTGCAACTTCCTGCTCGCCGACGAGATCAACCGTGCCCCTGCCAAGGTGCAGTCTGCGCTGCTCGAGGTGATGCAGGAGCACCAGGTGACGATCGGTCACACCACGCACCCCGTACCGGATCCGTTCCTCGTGATGGCGACGCAGAACCCGATCGAGTCCGAAGGGACCTATCCGCTGCCCGAGGCGCAGGTCGATCGCTTCATGCTCAAGGTATTGATCGGCTACCCGGCGCACGACGAGGAGCTGACGATCGTCCAGCGCCAGCTCGTCGAAGCGCCCGAGCTGCGGGAGGTGCTCTCGCTCGACGAGCTGCGCGGGCTGCAGCAGGCGGTGACCTCCGTCTACGTCGATCCTGCGCTCGTCAGCTACGCGGTCGACCTGGCCACCGCCACCCGCGCGCCTGCAGACCACGGGCTCGACGGCCTTCGTGAATACATCGCGTTCGGCGCGAGCCCGCGTGGGCCGATCAGCCTGATCCAGGCGGCGCGCGCGCTCGCGCTGCTCCGTGGTCGGGAGTACGTGATGGCCGAGGACGTCCAGGCACTCGTCAAGGACGCATTCCGTCACCGGCTCGTGCTCACCTACCAGGCGCTCGCGGAGGAGGTGACCTCCGACGCCATCCTCGACCACGTCATCGCCGCTGTGCCCGTGCCGCGACTCGATCTTGCGAGGGTGAACGCCGCATGACGATCCTCCGGGCGCGCCGTCCGCGAGCGAACGGCGACCATCCCGATCCGGGCCCGATGCCCGGCACGGTGCTGCGCGCGCTCGAGATCACGATCGCGCGTCGCGTCGACGGTCTGCTCGCCGGCGACTACCGCTCGACGTTCCTCGGCGACGGCACGGAGCTCGCGCAGGTACGTCCGTACGTGCCAGGGGACGACGTGCGCCGCATCGACTGGAACGTCACGGCTCGCACCGGTGAGACCCACGTCCGCGTGCACCTCGCCGATCGCGTGCTCGTGACGTGGCTCGTCCTCGACACATCGGCCTCGATGTCCTTCGGCACGGCGGATCGGCGCAAGGCAGATGTTGCCGAAGGCGTCGCGATCGCTGTTGGTCATGTCGCGACGCGGCGCGGGAACCGGCTGGGGATCGTCACCTTCGGCGACGCCGAGCCCCGCTCGTTGCCGCCCCGGCAGGGGCGCGCCGGGCTGCTCGGCCTGCTGCAGGCGGTCGGACGCGATCCCGACGCCGCGCCCGTCGGCGCGACGTCTCTGGGAGAGGCACTGAGCCGCACGGCCGCGCTCGCGAGGCAGCGGGCGCTCGTCACGGTCGTGTCCGACTTCCGGGGCCCTGACGACTGGCGCTCCCCGCTGACGCGGCTCGCCGGTCGCCACGACGTGATCGCGGTCGAGATCCGCGACCCGCGCGAGGAGCAGATCCCCGACATGGGCGAGCTCTGGCTGATCGATCCCGAGACCAGGCGACAGATCCGTGTCGACACTCGCGACCAGAAGCTGCGCGACCGCTTCGCGGCGGCCGCGGCCGAAGAGCGTTCCGGCGTCGCCGACACGCTCGCCTCGCTCGGCGTTCGTCACGTCGTGCTCTCGACCTCCGGAGACTGGCTCCGCCACCTCGCAGACTTCCTACAGAGACGACAGCGGTGAGCTTCGAGACGCCCATCGCTCTCGCGGGTCTGCTCTTCATGCCCGTCCTCGTCCTCCTCTATCTGTTGAGCGAGCAGAGGCGCGCGCAGAACGCGCAGGCGTTTGCGAGCTCGCGGTTGCTGCCCGACGTCGTCGATCGCGCTCCGCGGTGGCGCCGCCATCTGCCGCTGGCAGTCCTCCTCGTGGCTCTCGTCTTCCTGATCGTCGGCGTTGCGCGTCCCCATGCCGTGTTGAGCGAGCCCCGCGAGGAGGCGACCGTGATCCTGGTCGTCGACACGTCGCGCTCGATGAGCTCGACCGACGTTCAGCCGTCCCGGCTTGGCGCAGCTCGCGGCGCCGCCGAGGCGTTTCTCCGCACCGTGCCCGAGAAGTTCCGTGTGGGTGTCGTCGCGTTCGCGTCTCTGGCGGTCGTCACGCTGCCGCCGACCGAGGATCGGGAGCTGGCGCAGAGCGCACTCGCGACGCTCCGGACCGGGGAGGGGACAGCGCTCGGCGATGCGATCCTGCTCGCGGCCGAGCTCGGTCAGAAAGAGCAGGCTGCCGACGGGACCGTGCCGCCGACGTCCGTGCTGCTGATCTCTGACGGCGCTCCCGACGGTGGCGAGAACGACCCGCTCGAGGCGGCCGAGCAGGCCAAGGCGATCGGCGTCCCCGTGTACACGGTCGTCGTCGGCACCCCCGAGGGAGTCGTCGAGGTGCCGCTCGAGGGAGGCTTCACCCAGGTCATCCGGGTTCCGCCCGAGCCCGACCGCCTGCGCGAGATCGCCTCGATCACTGGCGCCGAGCACTTCACGGCAACCGATCCCGAGAGCCTCCGCGCTGTCTACGAGAGCCTCGGCTCACGCCTCGGCGAGCGGGACGTGAACCGCGAGGTGACGAACGCGTTCGCCGCCGGTGGGATCGTGCTCCTCCTCGCCGGTGGGGCGCTCTCGGCGCTCTGGCACCGGAGGATGCCGTGAGACGTGTCGTGATCGCAGCCGTCGTGGCGCTGACCGGCCTTGCCGCATTCGCGTCCGCCGCGACCGCCGCGAACGAGTGCGAGGGGCTCCAGGTTTGCGTGCCGGTTGCGGGGCCGTGGGTCGTCGTGCCCGCGGGAGCCGCCGTGCCGCGACCGCGGGCCGAGTTCCAGCTCTCGTGCCCCGAGGGGCACGTCGTCGGCGGCCTCGACGTCGAGCTCAGCCACCGCGGGATCGACGTCTCATTCGGCGGCCTGGTCGGGAGCCCCGTGGCGCCGGGTGTCACCACCGAGCGGTCGGCCTTCTTCACGGCCACGTACACGGGCTCCACGGACCAGGCGACGAGCTTCCGCCCTCACCTCGGGTGCGTGCCGACGGCGGGAGGTGGTGGGAGGATCCCGGTCTCGCACACCGCGTTCCCGGCAGGCCCGCCGAGCGCGCGTCGGGTGACCGCAGTGCGCGTGCCCGCAGGGGCTGGAGTCGTGAGAGCGCGTCGGGCCTGCGGCGCGAACGAGCGGCTCGTCTCCGCGTGGCACGCTCTCGCGTTCCGCACGCAGGAGCCGCCGCCGGCGCGTCTCGTGAAGGCCGTCCGTGTCACGCAGGTGGTGCGGGCCGAAGCGGTCACGGTGACGGTGCGCGGATCCACGGCGCTCCAGGGAGCTCGTGCGATCGTCCAGGTCGGCGCCGTCTGTGCGGGTGAGCGATGACGTTTCTGAGCCCGCTGCTGCTGCTCGCGCTGCTTGCCGTGCCGCTTGCGATCGCCGTCTACCTGCTGGCGGAGCGCAGGAGGATGCGGTTCGCGGTCCGCTACACGAACGTCGACGTACTGGCAGCGGTGGCGAACACCGGTCGTCCGTGGCGCCGATATGCGCCGCTCGGGCTCTTCCTCGCCGCACTCACGGTGCTCTGCGTCGCCGTCGCTCGCCCACAGATCGACACCACCGTAACCCAGGACCAGGCGACCGTCGTGCTCGTCGTGGATCACTCGGGATCGATGTTCGCCGACGACGTCGCGCCGACCCGCCTTGCTGCAGCCCAGGATGCGGTGCGGGCGTTCCTCGACGAGGTCCCGGAGCGTGTCCGCGTCTCGCTCGTCGTCTTCGCCTCAGAGCCGTTCGTCGTTGCCCCGCCGACGACAGACCTCGCCCTCGTCCGGCGAGCCGTCGATGCGCTCGGCAGCTTCCCGGTGCGGGGGACTGCCATCGGTGACGCCCTTGCCGCAGCAGTCGACCTCGCCGAGCAGGCTGTCGACGGGTCGGGGCCGACCCCTGGGACGGGCGGCGGCACGACGATCTCCCAGCGGACGCTTGCCCCCGCCGCCGAGACCGAGCCGCGATCACCGGCGTCGATCCTGTTTCTCTCGGACGGTGCACAGACGCGCGGGTTCCTGACTCCCGCCGAGGGCGCCGAGCTTGCCCAGTCCGCCGGCATCCCGGTCTACACGGTGTCGCTGGGCACCGACGACGGTGTCCTCACTCGGAACTTCGGTGGTTTCGAGCAGTCGATCCCTGTGCCCCCGGACCCCGAGACGTTGCGACAGATCGCGGACACGACGGGTGGGACGTTCTTCGAGGCGCGCACCGCAGAGTCGTTGACGGCGGCCTACGAGTCGCTCGGGTCGAGCCTCGCCCGGATCCCCGGCACATTGGAGATCACCTCGTGGCTCGTCGCGTTGGCTGCCGCGCTGCTCCTGGGGGCAAGCGCACTGGCTGTGGTCTGGGGCCCTCGGCTGCCCTGACTCGTCACTGAGCCGAGTCTGTGCCGATTGACTCACAGAGCCGCATGAACACACAGGGGCGTCCCTTCGGGACACTTTCGCACGACGCGTGAGTGCCGGTACCCCTCCGCTCGTCAGCGAGTAGAAGGAGGGAACAACGTGAGACGACCATCGTCGGTGCTGGGAGTGGCACTCGTCGTCGGTCTCGTCGGCGCGGCGTCGCTTGCCATCGCCGGTGTCCGGGACGACCCCACGATCACCGCTTGTCGCCACATGAAGAACGGGCGTTTGCGCGCCGTCACGACGGAGGGCGCCTGCCGTCCCAACGAGTCGGTTCTGCGCTGGAACGTACGAGGCCCGCGTGGCCTGTCAGGCCGGGGCGGGGAGGTCGGGCCCGAAGGGCCGCCCGGGCCGGCCGGTGCAGACGGGCCGTCGGGAGCGCAAGGGGCTGCTGGTCCGCAGGGGCCTGCCGGGCCCCAAGGGGCCGCCGGTCCACAGGGGCCGGCCGGCGCCGCCTCGCTCACGTCACTCGACGGCTCGGCCTGCACGGCGTTCGGCGGTAGCCAAGGGACCGTCGACGTCGACGTCGCAGCCGACGGCGCCGTGGTGTTGCGTTGCTCCGCCGGAGCGCCGCCCCCGCCACCGCCACCGCCTCCACCTCCGCCGCCGGAGGGAGACGCTGGTCGCCTCGTGATCAACGAGATCGACTACGACCAGGTCGGTGCCGACGCGGGTGGCTTCGTCGAGATCACGAACACGGGTGCCGGGACGGCGAGCCTGGACGGGCTCGCGCTCGTCCTCGTCAACGGTGGTGACGCCAGCGAGTACGACCGAGAGTCGCTCTCGGGCATGCTCGCGCCAGGCGGGTATCTCGTGATCCAGATCGAGGCGCAGAACGGCGCACCGGACGGCGTCGCGCTCGTCGACACGGGCACGGGGACGCTCGTCGACGCGCTCTCGTACGAGGGAGAGATCCGCACCGCGACGATCGGGGGCGTGACGTACGACCTTGTCGAGGGCACGACACTCCCCGCGACCGTCGCCGACTCGAACACGAGCGACGGGGCGCTCGCGCGCCTGCCCGACGGGCAGGACACGGACGACGCCGCGTCGGACTGGGCGTTCACGACCACCGTCACCCCGGGGTCGGCGAACGTGGCGAGCTCGTAGGGCTCCGTGGAGAAGGGCGGCCTAGCGGCCGCCCTTCTCCTGCTGTCGCGCGCGTGCCGTGCGGCTGAAGGAACGCCACTTCTTCCTCTCCTCCGCCTGGGCGCGCTTGTCGAGGCGCCGCTCGAGCATGGCGAGCTCGCGCTCGAGCTTCTGATAGCTCTCCCACCGGGCGGGCGACAGCCGGCCGTCCTCCAGGGCTGCGTGGACGGCGCAGCCGGGCTCACTCTCGTGGGCGCAGTCGCGGAAGCGGCACTCGGCGAAGAGCGACGTGACGTCGTCGAAGGCCTCCTCCAAGCCATGATCGGCGACCCACAGCTGGAGCTCGCGCATGCCCGGCGTGTCGATCACGAGACCGCCGCCAGGAAGTCGGACGAGCTCGCGGCGCGTGGTCGTGTGGCGCCCCTTGCCGTCGGCGCGGATCTCCTGCGTGGCGAGCAGTTCCTCGCCGACGATGGCATTGACGAGCGTCGACTTGCCGACGCCGGAGGAGCCCAGCAGCGCCGCCGTCTCACCCGGCGCGAGCTCGGCGAGCACGGCCGCGATTCCCTCACCGGTGGGGACGGAGACCGCGTGCACCGGAACGCCTGTAGCGATGGATGAGACATCTGCAACGGCCGGTGCCGCGTCATCGACGAGGTCGGCTTTCGTGAGCAGCACCACGGGCCGTGCACCCGACTCCCAAGCGAGTGTGAGGTAGCGCTCCAGGCGACGCAGGTTGAGATCCTCGTTGAGAGAGGTGACGAGGAAGACGACGTCCACGTTGGCCGCGACCACCTGCTCCTCGGTCGTCGAGGAAGCGGGGTCGTGGGCCGCCAGCCGTGAGAACTTCGAGCGTCTCGGCAGGAGGGCGTGGATCGTGCCGCGGCCCGGCTCGGTCGGCTCCACGGCGACCCAGTCGCCGACGGCAGGCAGTTCGGCCGAGGACGACGCGTCCTTGACGAGGCGCAGCGGCACTTCGCACCGGCGCTCGCCGTCCTCGAGGAGGACGTCGTAGGCACCGCGGTGCTGGATGCTCACGCGGCCCGGTACGAGCCCGGCTGCGGCGTGAGCGGAGAACTGCTGTTGGCGCTCGGCATCCCAGCCGAGCAACGTGAGATCGGTCAACGACTCCCTTTCGATACGGGGAATGAAAGCGGGGCGCGCCGGAGCGCGCCAGGCAGCGGGGCCGTCGGTGCCGAGGGCTACGCGGCGGACCGCGCTGCGAGCGCGGTGGAGGAGCGAACAATGATCATGAGACGTCCTCCTTCCGTCGACGTGGACTCGCCCAGGATGCCAGACCTCAGCCGAGGGCGCTGCGGAGGCCCGACTGGATGTCCGGGTGGGAGAACGCGAAACCTGCCTCGTTCAGTCGTGCCGGCACCGCGCGTTGGCCGCCGAGCAGCGTCTCCGTGCCCATCTGCCCGAACATCGCGCGGACCGCGAGCGCCGGCAGCGGAAGCCGCGTCGGCCGTCGGAGCACCGCCCCCAGCGCAGTCGCGAGCTCGGCGTTCGTCACCGGTCGTGGCGCGACCGCGTTGACCGGGCCGGAGACGTCGCCCTCGATCGCCCAGACATACGTCGCGACGGCATCCACGAGTGAGATCCACGACCAGTACTGAGTACCGCTGCCGACCCTGCCACCCAGCCCGAGACGAAAAGGCGTGAGCAGCTTCGCGAGCGCGCCACCCGCTTGAGAGAGCACGATGCCTTGCCGGAGATGCACCGTGCGCACGCCGGCGTCGCGCGCGGGCTGCGCCGCGCGCTCCCACGTCCCTGCGACGTCGGCGAGGAACCCGTCGCCCTGCTCGCTCGCCTCGGTCAGCTCTTCGTCGACCCGGTCACCGTAGTAGCCGACCGCGGAGGCAACGACGAGCGCCGGCGGTGGTGACCTTTCGGCGACGGCCTCGGCGAGCAGCCGGGTCGTGTCGACGCGCGAGGACAGGATCCGTTCGCGTGCACGCCGCGTCCACCGTCGGCCGATCGTGGCGCCGGCGAGATTGACGACGACCTCGACGCCGGTGAGTGCCTCGGAGGGGAGGAGACCGGTGGCGGGATCCCAGTGGAGCTCATCGGGGGCCGTCGGCGCACGGCGGACGAGCCGCACCAGCTCGTGGCCCCGCCCGGCGAGCGCGGGGAGGAGAGCGGAGCCGATGAGACCCGATGAGCCGGCGACGACGACCTTCACGGTGAAACTATACAAAACCGGGACAGATCACTCGTGACGCTCCTCGGCCCGTGCGTTCTGGGCGCGTGCGAAGATCGAGAGGTGAACGTCCGTGACGCCGTGGAGCTCGTCTGGCCGGGACGCCGCACGTCGTGGGAGGTGCTCGGCGAAGGCCTGACCCGACACAACGTCAAGGTCACGCTCGACGACGGCACCGCCTTCGTCTTACGTCTTGCCGCACCGGAGACCGATGCGCTGGGCATCGATCGGCGCGTCGAGTACGAGGCGTGCCAGGCGGCCGCGGCGGTTGGTGTCGGACCGGACGTGGAGACGTTCGTCGAGCCCTCGGGGCCGCTCGTCACGCGCTGGGTCGACGGCGTGCCGCTCCGGCGGGACGAAGTTCGCGACGCCGACGTGCTGCGCCGCCTCATCACCGCTTTGCGCGCGTTCCACGGCGGGCCACCGCTCCCGCGCAGGTTCGACGTGTTCGAGATCGTCGAAGAGCTGCGGTCGACGGCGTTCGCACACGGCGCCGACTTGCCGCCCGCATACGCGTGGGCGCGTCAACTCGCGCGGAGGGTGGCGCAGGCGCGAGGGCCCGTCCCCGAGCGCCCGTGCCACAACGACCTCGTCTGCGCGAACCTGATCGACGACGGGACCCGGATCCGCATCGTCGACTGGGACGTAGCCGGCATGGGCGACGTCTACCTCGACCTCGCCTGCCTTGCCGTCGACGCAAGGCTCGACCCCGACGAGCGCCGTGTCCTGCTCGAAGCGTATGAGCGGTTCCCGCGGGGGACGAACGTCCGTGCTCTCGAGTTGATGCGCTTCATGGTCTGCTACCGCGACGCGATGTGGGGTGTCGTCCAGGGGGCTGTGTCCGAGCTCGACTTCGACTTCGGCACGTACGCGGCCGAGCGCTTCTCTCTGCTCGAAGAGATCGTCGAGGAGCCCGGCTTCGCGAAAGCGCTCGGCGGCCCCTGAGACCAGCCGGCAGCGGCTCGACCACGCGCCCGGTGCGCAGCGGGCCGGCGTGCCCTAGGACGGAGGGCGGAGCGCGGCGAACTGGTCGGTGATCGCCAGCGTGCGCTCGCGGAAGCGGAACACCTCGGCCGGACGGCCGCCACCCGGACCTGACGGACGATGGCTCCCCGTCGACGCGAGGACGCCGCGCCGCAGCAGCACCCGCTTGAGGTTCGTGGTCGAGACCTCGTGACCGAGTGCCGCGACGTAGATCTCCCGCAGTTCGGCGAGCGTGAACGTCTGCGGCGCCAGTGCGAACGCGACGTTCGAGTACGAGAGCTTTGCCCGCAGGCGATCACGTCCCGCGAGCACGAGGTCGCGGTGGTCGAACGCCGTCGGTGGAAGTGCATCCACCGCATGCCACGCTGTGTCCTCGGGAACGCTGGGGTCGACGCCCAGGGGCACGACGCCGAGGTACGCGGTCGCCACCTCCCAGCCGGAAGGGTTGCGATCGGGGTCGCCGTACGTCCCGAGTTGCTCGAGGTGGGCCACCTCCCGCACATCGACCTTCGCCGTGAGGTGCCGCAGGATCGACTCCTCCAGCGTCTCGGTCGCCGACAGATCGCCGCCGGGAAGCGCCCAACGCCCCAGGTGGGGCTCCTGCGCGCGCTGCCAGAGCAGGGAGCGCAGCACGCCGGCCCGGACCTGGAGGACGACCGCGAGGGTCGTCTGTATCGGTCTGGTAGACTCCTGCCCAGGTTTACGACTCACAGTCTAAAACTACCAGGACAGGGGACGAGGCGGCATGGTCGGACGGTTGATGCGGATTGCGGGGCCCGTGGTCGTAGTGGGGCTCGTGGCGTTCGGCGCCGGTTGTGGCGGTGACGACGAGGCGACCACGACGCCGGCTGAGCCGGTCGCGAGAGTCGGTCTGATCGCCGACGCGGGGCAGTTGAACGACAACGGGTTCAACGAGCTCGCCTTCAACGGTCTGCAGCGCGCCGCCGAGGAGCTCGGTGTCGGTGTCCGTGTCGTCGAGGCCAAGTCTGCGGCCGACTACGTCCCCAACATGGCAACCCTGGCGCGGCAGGAGTACGACCTGATCATCGGTGTCGGCTTCGCGCAGGGCGATGCGATCGCGACCGCGGCAGCGCGCTTTCCCGATGTGAAGTTCGCGATCGTCGACTACGACCACGCCTACCTCGAGGGCAAGCCCACGAACGCTCAGGGGCTGCTCTTCCGCGAGGAGGAGGTCGGGTACCTCGTCGGTACGCTCGCAGCGCTGACCGTGAAGCGGGAGGGCGGATCGACGATCAGCGCCGTCGGTGGCTTCAAGGAGCCTCCTGTTGACCGGTTCATCGCCGGCTACCGCGCGGGTGCCGAAGCGGCGGTGCCGGGGACGAAGGTCATCTTCTCGTACTCGCAGGACTGGGAGGATCAGGCGAAGTGCAAGGAGCTCGCCCTCGACCAGATCGCGCGCGGCTCGACCGTCGTCTTCCAGGTCGCCGGAGGCTGCGGCCTCGGCTCGCTCTCCGCCGCCAAGGACAAGGGGGTCTGGGGGATCGGCGTCGACGCCGACCAGTCGTTCCTCGGCCCGCACATCCTGACGAGCGCGCTCAAGGGCGTCGACACCGCAGTCTTCCTCACCATCGAGTCCGTTCTCGACGGGACGTGGGAGGGGGGCGGCAACGCCGTCTTCGGTCTCGACCAGGACGGTGTCGGCCTCGGCACCGTCAGCGATCAGGTATCGCAGGAGGATGTGGACGCCGTGGCCGGCGTCGAAGAGCAGATCGCTTCCGGCGAGACGTCCGGTATCCCGGACACGATCGGGTAGCCACCCGGGAAGGGTCGGAGCCGACGCCGCGTTGTCCTAGGCATCCCACCCAGCACGGAGGACGCCTCGTGGCCGCACTCACCGACACCCAGACAGCCTTCATCCGCGACAACCCGTTCGTCGGCATCGTCACCGACCTGCGGCCCGACGGCTCGCCGCACTCAACCGTGGTTTGGGTCGACGCCGACGAGCACGGTGTGTCTTTCAACACCGCTCACGGCCGCTGCAAGACCCGCAACATCGCCGGCGATGCTCGCGTCTCGCTCACGGTCGTTGACCCCGGGGACGCGTTCCGCTGGCTGTCGATCACCGGCACCGGAGCGCTCGTCGACGAAGGAGCCGATGCTCAGATCGACAAGCTGGCGAAGAAGTACATCGGCCAGGACGTGTACCCGTGGCGTTCACCCGATGAGCGTCGGGTCACCGTGCGCATCACACCCGACCGGCTCGACGGGCAAGGTCTCGACGGTTGACGACGTGCGCGGGGTCAGGCCTCACGGGCCCGACCCCAGGCGCAACGATCCCTAGGCGGTCCTCACCGAGTACACGGGAGGCAGGTGGTCGGCGACCGTCGCCCACGAGTCGCCGGCGTCGCCCGAGCCGAACACATCGCCCGACGTCGCCCCGAAGTAGAGCTCGAGCGCGGCGCCCTCGCCCGCGGAGTCGAACGCCTCGCGCAGGATCGTCAGGTACGCGTCGCCGGGAGGGAGGCCGTCGCCGCGTGGCCGCCAGCTCGACCCGGCGTCCCTCGTCTCCCAGACCTCGACCGCCCCGCGGGGCGTGGTGCGGTCCATGGCGCCGACCAGCGGGATCACGTACGCGCTGTCGGGATCCGCGGGATCCACGACCACCGGGAAACCGAAGTCGGACGGCAACTCCGTGTTGCTCCCGATGTCGAGCCACTGCTCCCCGCCGTCGTCCGAGCGATAGACGCCGTCGTGGAACTGCATGAACAGGCGCTCCGGTCGCTCCCGCGACCGGCGGACGTTGTGGACGCAGTGTTGGATCGGGTTGTCCTGAGCGTCCTCCGGTGCGTACCGCGGCACGATGCCGCTGTTCGAATGGCGCCAGCTCGTCCCACCGTCGTCGGTGAGCCAGATGCCGACTGCGGAGATCGCCACCAGCAACCGGGTGGGGTCGCCGGGCCAGGGCACGATCGTGTGCAGGCAGAGCCCGCCGCCGCCGGGCATCCAGTCCGGGCGTGTCGTGTGATCCCACAGCCCGCGGTTCAGTGACCAGGTCGAGCCTCCGTCGTGGCTCGCGAAGAGCACGCCTGGATCGCCGCCGGCGTAGAGCAGGCCGTCTTCCTCGCCTTGCACGATCACCCAGATCCGCGCGAGTGAGGCGTCGCCGTCCTCGGGGAGGGCAACGCCAGCAGCCTGCTCCCAGGCGCCGCCCGGCTCGTCCGCGACCCAGATCTTGGGGCCGTAGAAGGGTGATGTGGTGGCCGCCAGGTAGCGGCCGCTGCGCGCGTCCCGCATCGCGTACTCGACGGGCTCGCCGGGAAACGCCCTTGCCGTCACCTCGAACCCGTCCCCCGGCGTGCCGCTCAACGCGAACAGCCCCTTCCGCGTGCCGACGAGAAGCTCCGTCATGTGCTCATCCTCCTGTAATCGACGGGAGGACATGGACGCGGTCGCCGTCGGCCACCGCCGTCTCCTCCCGTGCCAGCTCGGCGTTCACGAAGATGTTGATGTGCTCGCGGACCTGCCCTTGCTCGTCGAGGATCCACCCTTCCAGGTCGGGGCACGCCTGCTCTAGAGCGCGGAGAAGCTCACGCACGGTCGCCCCGGCTAGCGAGTGCTCGCGCCCGCCGGCGAGCTCCGAGAGCGGAGCGCGGAGCTTCACGAGCGCCATGCCGCCATCGTATTCGCTCGACGTCCCATCTCCTGTACGACGAACGACACGCTGCGCGATCGACCCCGGCGTGCCGGCTCTACGGCAGCTCGAGCATGCCGTGTGGCGAGCCGTACTCGGCCAGCTTGTCGAGGAACGGCTGCGCCGGGAACGCCTCCGGGCCGAGCACTCCCGTCCCCGACCACACGCCGGCGCTGAGCAACTCGAGGGCGATCACCGGGTTGATCGCGGTCTGCCAGACGACTGCCTGCGAACCGTATTCCCGCATCGACCACTCGTTGTCCACGACGTGGTAGAGGTAGACCTTCCGCGGTCGCCCGTCCTTGCCTGTCCCCGTGACCAGCGTGCCGGCGCAGGTCTTTCCGGTCATGCGCTCGCCGAGAGTCATGGGGTCGGGCAGTGTGGCGGCGACGACGTCGCGCGGCGAGACCTCGACATCCCGAACCCGGACGGGCTCCTTCGAGTCGAGACCGAGCTTGCGCAGCGTGCGCAGCACCGAGATGAACTCGTCGCCCAGCCCGTACTTGAACGTCACGCGCTTGCAGTCGACCCAGCGCGGCACCAGCAGCACCTCTTCGTGCTCGACATTCACGCACTCGACCTGACCGATCCCCTCGGGGAAGTCGAACACTTCGGGCTCGGAGAACGGCTCGGTCGTGTACCAGCCGTGGCCCTTCTCCCAGATCACGGGTGGGTTGAGGCACTCCTCGATCGTCGTCCAGATGGAGAAGGTCGGGGCGAAGTCGTACCCCTCGATCACGAGGTTGGCACCGTCGCGAATGCCGATCTCGTCGATCTCCGAGAACAGCTCGTCCGCGGCGTGGCGCGCGAAGACGTCTGAGGCTCCCGGTTCGACGCCGATGCCGACGAGCGCGAGCAACCCCTCCTGGCGCCAGTTCTCGTCCTGCGCGAACTGGTAGTCGCCGAGCTTGACGTGCGTCTCCTCGTACGGGTGCGTGGGATGCGGCTCCGAGAGCGTCATCGCCATGTCGAGGTACGTGACGCGCGCACGGAGGCAGGCGTCGAAGATCTGAGGGTTGAACCTCGGGTCGGTCGCGTTGAGCACCGCGTCTGCCCTGACGTCCTCGATCAGGCGCACGATCGCGTCCTCGTCGCTCGCGTCGACGCCGGCCGAGCCGAAGCGATCGTGCTCCCCGAGGCGGTCGACGACGCCCTGGGGACGCGACGCGTCGAGGTCGGCGAGCACGATCCGCTCGTAGAAGTCGCGACGTTGCGCGATCGCCGCAAACGCGGAACCAACGCCACCGGTGCCCACGACGAGAATCCGCATGTGGGGGTTCTACCTGACCGCCGGGTCAGTCGTTGCAGGTGAGCGATCGAGCAGTGCTAGGCTCGCGCCGAGATGGCATGGAACGGAGGGAGCGTATGAGCGTTTCGGTCACCCAGCACAAGATGTTCGTCGGCGGCGAGTTCGTCGAATCCGTCTCTGGCGAGACGATGGAGGTCTTGAACCCCGCGACCGGCGACGTGATCGCCGAGGTCCCGCGCGGAAGCGCCGAGGACGTCGATCGTGCAGTCGAGGCCGCCAAGAAGGCCTGGGTCGAATGGCAGGACAAGACGCCGAAGGACCGCATGGAGCTGCTCCTCTCACTCGCCGACATCATCGACGAGAACGCGGAGGAGCTGGCTCGACTCGAGTCGCTGAACGTGGGCAAGCCGTGGTGGGTCGCGGTCGACGAGCCCGGTGTGATGTCGGACAACCTCCGCTTCTTCGCCGGTGCGGCCCGGAACCTCGAGGGGAAGGCGGCCGGAGAGTACGTCGCGGGATACACGTCGATGATCCGGCGCGAGCCGCTCGGCATCGTCGCCGGCATCTGCCCGTGGAACTACCCGCTGTTCATGGCGATGTGGAAGATGGGCCCGGCGCTTGCTGCCGGGAACGTCCAGATCATCAAGCCGGCCGAGCAGACGCCACTGACGATGCTCCGGTTCGTGGAGCTCGCGCAGGAGGTGCTGCCGCCGGGCGTGCTCCAGGTGTTGACCGGTGACGGCGTTCCCGTCGGCGACGGGCTCGTCCGACACCCGGCGATCTCGCTCGTCTCGCTCACCGGAGATACGGCGACCGGCAAGCTGATCGCAGCGAACGCGGCGCAGACGGTGAAGCGCGTCCACCTCGAGCTCGGCGGCAAAGCGCCGCTGATCGTGCTGGACGACGCCGACCCGGCAACGGTTGCCGAGGCAATCAAGATCGGCGGGTACTTCAATTCCGGTCAGGACTGCACGGCCTCGTCGCGCGTGCTCGTCAGCGAGCGGATCTACGACGACGTCGTCGCCGCCACGGTGGAGGCGGTCGGGTCGCTCACCGTCGGCGATCCCTCGAGCGACGACGAGATCGGCATGGGGCCGGTGATCTCCGCCGAGCAGGCAGAGCGTGTGCTCGGCTTCCTCGAGCGTGCCGTCGACGCCAAGGCAACCGTCCTCACGGGCGGTGAGGCGATAGGCGACCGCGGCTTCTTCGTGCAGCCGACGCTCGTCGCAGACGTCGCCCAGGACGCCGAGATCGTGCAGAACGAGGTCTTCGGCCCCGTGGTCACCGTCCAGCGCTTCGCGTCGGACGACGCGGCGATCGAGATGGCGAACGACGTCCGCTACGGCCTGGCCGCCTCCGTCTTCTCGGAGAACGTCGGTCGTGCGATGAAGGTGGCTGCGAAGCTCGACTTCGGCTGTGTGTGGGTGAACGAGCACCTCTTCCCGCTCGCCTCCGAGATGCCGCACGGTGGCTTCAAGGAGTCCGGCTACGGGAAGGACATGTCCATCTACTCGATGGAGGAGTACACGCGCATCAAGCACGTCTGCGTGAAGCTCGCGTAGGCCGGCGTACCTGCACTGTGGGTCAGACCCCCGGACACGTCCGGGGGTCTGACCCCAGTCGGTTCCCTCCTCACGGGTGCGCAGGCGCGCCGTGCAGCGTAGGCTTACTCTCCTCATGGCTGCGACACAGCCCGCGGACGTCCGGGTCGACAACGTCGTCAAGCGCTTCGACGAGCTGGTTGCCGTCGACGGCGTCTCCGTCGAGATCCCGCGTGGCTCGTTCTTCGCCATGCTCGGCCCGTCCGGTTGCGGCAAGACGACGACGCTGCGCATGATCGGCGGCTTCGAGGAGCCGACCTCCGGCTCCATCTACCTCGGCGACCGCGACGTGGTCGGGCTCCCGCCCTACAAGCGCGACGTCAACACCGTCTTCCAGAGCTACGCGCTGTTCCCGCACATGACGATCCGCGACAACGTCGGCTTCGGGCTCGAGCGTCGCAAGGTGCCAAAGGACGAGATCAGGACGCGGGTCGGCGAGATGATCGAGCTCGTCGGGCTCGGAGGGCGCGAGAACGTCAAGCCGCGCCAGCTGTCCGGCGGCCAGCAGCAGCGCGTGGCACTCGCGCGGGCGCTCGTGAATCGGCCGCAGGTGCTGCTGCTCGACGAGCCGCTCGGCGCGCTCGACCTCAAGCTGCGCAAGCAGATGCAGCTCGAGCTCAAGCGCATCCAGCACGACGTCGGCATCACGTTCGTCCACGTCACGCACGACCAGGAAGAGGCGATGACGATGGCCGACACGATCGCCGTCATGAACCAGGGGCGGATCGAGCAACTCGGGAGCCCGTCCGAGTTGTACGAGCGTCCGCGCACGGCCTTCGTCGCCGGCTTCCTCGGGAAGTCGAACCTGCTCGCCGGTACCGTCGTCGACAGCGGGCGCGTGCGCCTCGCCGACGGGACCGAGGTGCGGGCCGACGTCGCGGGGATGACGGGGGAGATCGCCGTCGGTGTGCGCCCGGAGAAGATCCAGCTGGGCGCAGACGGAGAGAACCGGCTCGACGGGCACGTGCGCGAGACCGCCTACGTCGGGGTCGCCACCGAGATCGTCGTCGGGACGTCAGCAGGGGACATCGCCGTTTTCCACCAGAACGCCGAGGCCGGGGGCGTGATCCCGGCCGCCGGCTCCCAGGTCACCGTCAGCTGGAGCCCGGACGCCACGTTCGTCGTCGATCGCGAGGAGGAAGCCAGCGCATGATCAATCGACCGCTCACACGTAGGACACTGCTCCAGCGCGGCGCAGCCGGAGCCACGATCCTCACACTCCCGGGTCTCCTGGCCGCATGCGGCGGGGGCAACGGAGGCGGCAGTGGTGACGATGAGGTCAGGGACGTCCTCAACTTCGCCAACTGGACGCTGTACATCGACGTCGACGAGGACACCAAGGAACGTCCGACCCTCGACAAGTTCACCGCCGAGACCGGGATCAAGGTCAACTACTTCGAGGAGATCAACGACAACGCAACGTATTTCGCGAAGGTGCAGGGGCCGCTCTCGCAGGGAAGCGGGATCGACCGCGACATCTTCGTCTTCACCGACAACTCCCGCTTCCCGTCGCTGCTGATCGACAACGGCTGGGTGCAGAAGCTGAACAAGGACCTGATCCCGAACATCGAGAACCTCATCCCTGCGCAGCAGAGCCCGCCGTTCGACCCGAATCGCGAGTACTCGCTGCCCTGGCAGTCTGGCATGACGGGCATCGCCTGGAACCCGAACGTGACGAAGGGGGAGGTGACGTCGATCGAGCAACTCCTCACCGATCCCTCGCTCAAGGGGAAGGTGACGATGCTCTCCGAGATGGCGGACTCCGTCGGTCTCGCGATGAAGCAGAACGGCGACGACCCGACCGATGTCACCGACGACACCTTCGCTGCCGCCGTCGGCATGATCCAGAAGGCCGTCGACAGCGGCCAGATCCGACGCTTCACCGGGAACGACTACGCCGAGCAGTTGACGAGCGGCAGCATCGCTGCGGCCGTCGCGTGGTCTGGCGACATCGTGCAGCTGCAGATCGACAACCCCGACCTGCAGTTCGTGATCCCGGACGCCGGCGGCATGATCTGGACCGACAACATGCTGATCCCGCTCGGCGGGAGCGCCGCCACGGCGTCGACGTTCATGAACTTCGTCTACGACCCGGTGAACCAGGCGCCGATCGAGGCGTACGTCAACTACATACCGCCGGTGGCCGGGACGAAGGACGAGCTGACCAAGATCGACCCCGAGCTCGCGAACAACCCGTTGATCATCCCCGACGACGCGACGCTCGAGCAGGTGAGCGGCTTCGACTCCGCCGCACTGAACAACGAGGACTACATCAAGCAGTGGCAGCAGGTCCTCGGCGCGTAGCACGAGCGAGCCGGGCCTTCCCACGCGGGAAGGCCCGGCTCGGCTGTGCCCCGAGGCTGGTGATCTAGATGGGCGCCTTCTTCCACCGCCACAAGGGGCTGACGCCCTACCTCCTGCTCGCGCCGGGCATCGCCTGGCTCACGGTCTTCTTCGTCATCCCGCTCGCGTTCCTCGGCTACCAGTCGCTGCAGTCCGGCTCGCTCGGCAACTACTCCTTCACCTGGGAGTTCTCGAACTACACCGAGGCGTTCACGGACTACCGCCCACAGCTCTTCCGCTCGATCACGTACGCGGGGATCGCGACCGTTGCCTCGCTCCTGCTCGCTTACCCGCTCGTCTACTGGATCGCGTTCCGGGGCGGTCGGTGGAAGAACCTCTTCCTGCTCTTCATCATCGCGCCGTTCTTCGTCACGTACCTGATCCGTACGCTCGCCTGGCTCAACATCCTCGCCGACGAGGGCCCCGTCGTCGGCGTCCTGCGCAGCGTAGGGATCCTCGCCGAGGACGGGCGGTTGCTCGCCACGTCGTTCGCCGTCGTCGCCGGGATCGTCTACAACTTCTTCCCCTTCATGGCGCTGCCGCTGTACGTGTCGCTCGAGCAGATCGACCCGCGGTTGATCGAGGCCGGGAAGGATCTCTATGCGAGCCCGATGCAGTCGTTCCTCCGCGTCACGCTGCCGCTCTCGGCACCCGGAATCGTTGCGGGCACGCTGCTCACGTTCATCCCCGCGGCAGGCGACTTCATCAACGCCCAGCTGCTCGGGACACCGCAGCAGTCGATGCTCGGCAACGTGATCCAGTCGAAGTTCCTCGAGCTGATCGACTACCCGACGGCTGCCGCGCTGTCGTTCGTCC
The DNA here is from genome assembly GCA_963701395.1 of uncultured Actinomycetes bacterium. GTDB lineage: Bacteria > Actinomycetota > Thermoleophilia > Gaiellales > Gaiellaceae > Gaiella. The sequence goes on along the minus strand of CAVOZU010000007.1, from coordinate 796,383 downwards.
TGATGGCGGCGATCCTCGTCGCACTGCTCGTCTACGCGAAGGTCGTGGGGACGGAGAAGCTGACGGGATGACGGGCACCGCCCAGACGACCGTGACCGCGCGTCGGCTCGGCGCCGGCTCCCGCCTGTGGCGGTTCGTGAAGTACCACTCGCTCACCGTCTACGTGATGCTCGTCTTCGCGTATCTGATGCTTCCGATCGCGGTCGTCATCCTCTTCTCCTTCAACAACCCGGCCGGCCGCTTCAACTATGTGTGGCAGGGCTTCACGCTCGACAACTGGCGCAACTGGGACGGTGTGCTCGGGCTCAAGGACTCCGTGATCACCTCCCTCGAGCTCGCACTGCTCTCGTCGCTTGCGGCCACGGCGCTCGGCACGCTCGTGGCGATCGCCATCGTTCGTCACCACTTCCGCGGCCGGGGCTTCACGAACCTGCTCGTGTTCCTGCCCATGTCGACGCCCGAGATCGTGCTCGGCGCCTCGCTGCTCACGCTCTTCATCAACGCCCAGATCGCCACCGGCTTCCTGACCATCTTCATCGCGCACGTGATGTTCGTGATCAGCTTCATCGTCGTCACCGTCAAGGCGCGGCTGATCGACTTCGATCGGCACATCGAGGAGGCAGCCATGGACCTCGGCGCCAACGAGCTGACGACGTTCCGCAAGGTGACGTTGCCCCTCCTGGCCCCGGCGATCCTCAGCGCCGCACTGCTCGGCTTCGCGATCTCGATCGACGACTTCGTGATCACGTACTTCAACTCCGGCCCCACGCAGACGTTCCCGCTCTTCGTGTGGGGAGCTGCGCGGGTCGCCGTCCCGCCGCAGGTGAACGTGATCGCCAGCTCGATCTTCCTGATCGCCGTCTCGATCATGGTCGTGAACGTCATCGTCTCGGGACTCCGCGCCAATCGGGTACAACGAGCCGGATGACGACGCCCGATCTGCAGCGCCTCTAGCGAAGGAGGACGCTCGCCGCCCGTCCCAGCGCCCGGCTACGTTCCGCGCCGTACCGGTGGTGACGACGATCCCCCTGCCCGTCCGTCCGTGGCGGTGGTGCTGCAACGCCATGTTCGTGCGGTTCCCGTAAACGCACGAATCCCGTACCTACCGGCGGCCGCTCAGTGTGGGGGTCGGTCCGGCGTTGGCACGTTCCTGCGTCGGTCGAGAGTTGCGGCGCGTCCGTAGAGCACGACGAGGCCGATCACCGCGGCAGCAATGGATGCGATCAGGATTGCGAGCTTCGCCTGTTCCTGTACCTCGACCTCGTCGAACGCGAGGACGGAGATGAAGATCGCGATCGTGAAGCCGATGCCCTTCAGCGGCGCAACGCCTCCGATCGCAGGCCAATCGAGGCCGACGGGCATCCGCCCTGGGCCGAAGCGGATGATCCCCCAGGCGAACAGAGCCCCCCGAGCGGAGCACCGACCACCAACCCCATGATGATGCCCAGGCCGACGGGGCCGCTCAGAGCGTCCGCGATGCCGTCGAGCGAGACAGGTACGCCGGCGTTGGCGAGTGCGAAGAGAGGAAGGATCACGTATGCGCTCCAGGGATGCAGGATGTCCTCCATCCGCGCCAGCGGTGACACAGCCTCGCGGGCGAGTCGGGAGGTCTCCAGTAGCGTCGCCTCGCTCACGTCGGCGTCGGAGCTCGAGATGTCGTTCCAATGCTCACTGAGAAACCTGGCCGTCTTCTGCCTGGAATGGAACGCGACGGCCGGCGTCAGGAAGCCGAGCAAGACCCCGGCGAGCGTCGGATGTACGCCCGACTCGAGCACGGCCAGCCACAACAGGCCGGCCAAGAGAACATACGGCACGAGAGCACGTACACCGCTGCGTTGCGCGACCACGACAGCCACCGTGGATGCCGCCGCAACGCCCAGCCAGCCCAGCGAGATGCCCTTGGAGAAGAAGACGCCGATCACGACGATCGTTCCGAGATCATCGACGACCGCCAGAGTCAACATGAACGCGCGCAGCTCCTTCGGTGCGCGTCGTCCTGCAAGCCCGAGCACCCCGAGTGCGAAAGCGATGTCGGTCGCGATGGGGATTGCCCAGCCACGGAGATCACCGTCGGCGATCAGGTTCACCGCCACGTACGTCAAGGCGGCGCCGGCCATCGTCCCGAGCGCCGCGGCGGCAGGAACAGCCGCCGACCGTCGGTCACGCAGCGACCCGAAGATCATCTCGCGCTTCACTTCGAGCGCGACCACGTAGAAGAAGATCGCCATCAGCAGATCGTTGATCCAGTGACGCAGGTCCTCCTCGATCGCCAACGGCCCAAGGTCGACGGCTACGACCGTCGACCACACCCGCTCATACGAGTCGGGCCAGGCGTTCACCCACACCAGGGCCACCACGGCCGCGGCCATCAGGACCGAGGCGCTGCCAGCCTCCAACTTCAGGTACCGCTCGACGGGACGCACCACGAGTCGTGGCACCGCGCGGCCGGAGCGGACCCACGGCTTGCTGAAGCCGCTCGTTGCTCCGGCACCTTGTTTTCGACTCAAACGCGGCCCTCTCGTCGTTGATCTGCGCCCACACCCCGACCCATTGCGGACAGGCCCTACATACCAGACGGCTCCTGGTCCAGCGCGACTGCGGTCAGCGAAGGGAGCGGCCCGAACGCGATGAGGACGACCTCGAGCAGGGACATCAGGCTCTCCCTTCGACCGCTGCCGCTGCCGGTGGTGTGGCTGAAGCACCGGGTCCGCCGAGGTCGACCCCGGCGACCTCCTCGTCCGCGTCGGGTTGCGCCTGTGCAGGGTGCAGCAGGGACGCCGCAACGGCGATCGCAAGGATGGCGACGATGACCCCGAGTGCGACGATAGACCGGGATCTTGTACACGTCGGCAAGGGTCATCTTCAATCCGACGAAGATGAGGACCGCCGCGAGACCGAGGTCGAGGTAGCGAAAGCGGCCCATCATCCCGGCCAGGACGAAGTACAGAGCCGACAGTCCCAGCAGAGAGAACGCGTTGGCCGCCAAGACGATGAACGTGTCGCGGGTGACGGCGAAGATGGCGGGGATCGAGTCGACGGCGAACACGACGTCGAACGTTGCGACCATGGCGAGCGCCGCGAGCAGCGGTGTCGCCAGCCGTCTGCCGCGCTCACGGATGGTCAGCCGGTCGCCGTCGTAGGAGTTCGTCATCGGCAACACGCGGGTGAGCAGCCTGAGGACAGGGTTCCGCTCGGGGTGGATCTCGACCTGCGAGTGTCGTGCCATGCGGATCCCCGTGATCACGAGGAACGCGCCGAAGACGTAGATCGTGTAGTGGAACGCCTCGAGCAAGGCGGCGCCCACGAAAATGAAGATCCCCCGCAGCACGATCGCCCCGACGATGCCCCAGAAGATCACCCGCCGCTGATGCGCGGCCGGAACGGCGAAGTACGTGAAGATCAGCGCGAATACGAACAGGTTGTCGACCGAGAGCGACTTCTCGATCAAGAACCCCGCCAGGTACTCGCCGGCGGTCGGCTCCCCTCGCCACACCCACAAGAAGCCCGCGAACGCAAGCCCCACCAGCGTCCAGCCGACGCTCCAGATGACGGCACGGCGAAAGGCGATCTCCTGGCCTCGTCGCGCGAAGAAGAAAAGGTCGACGGCGAGCATCGCGACGACAAACACACCGAACGCTCCCCACATCCACACCTCGAGCTGCATTGCAGTATCCCTTCGTCGGAACGGACAAGGCCGTAACTACGAAGGTCTTTCCCGCCGTCGAAACGGCCGGTGCCACCGGGCCTGCGACGGCCGGAATGACGATGGCACCCGTTCGGGGATACTGCCCCTCGGCGGGCGACGATAGCAGCACGCTTCACCCGCAGGAGCGAGACCGAGCCTCTCCGACCTTCCAGCGCCCGGAGTCATCCCGGGTGGCGACGGTCAGGTGGCGGCGATGCGGGCAGGTCGCCACTTCGTCGTCGGCGGCCTTTGGCGCGTCGTCGGGCTTCCTCGTTCTCTCGGCCGTGGTCGGGGAACGACCCGCGGTGCTGTTTCGTCGGCGAGAGGGAGCCTCTCGTCCGTGACGTTCAGTACGACCGAAGCGAGCCGCTGCGCCGGCCGGTGCGGGAGACGCGCACGAACCCGAGCACTGTTCGCGTCGCTTTCACCATAATCTCCCTCTCACGATGCCTCGTCTGCCCGACGCAGCTACCTACCAGCGCCTCGCGAAGGACCACCTGTGGCTGCACTTCACGCGCATGGGCGGCTACGAGGCGGGTGACGTCCCGATCATCGTCCGCGGCGACGGCTGCTACCTCGAGGACGCGAACGGGAAGCGCTACCTCGACGCACTCGCCGGCCTGTTCTCCGTCAACCTCGGCTACGGCTACGGCGAGGAGATCGGCCAGGCCGCGCTCGAGCAGATGCGCGAGCTCCCCTTCTACACCAACTGGACGTATGCCCACCCGCGCGCCATCGAGCTCGCGTCCGAGATCGCGGCGCTCGCACCGGGCGACCTCAACCGGGTGTTCTTCGTGTCGGGCGGCTCCGAGGCGGTCGAGTCGGCGTGGAAGCTGGCACGCCAGTACTACCTCGCGCGTGGTGAGACGCGGCTGCGCGCCCACGTCGGACGGGAGCCCGAGCGTGACCACGACGCGCTCGTCGCCAACCTGCGCACCCCGCCGCGCCGGTACAAGGCGATCACGCGCCAGACCGCGTACCACGGCACGACGCTGGGCGCGCTCTCGCTGACGGGGATCGCGGCGATCCGGGCTCCCTTCGAGCCGCTCGTGCCCGAGGTGCGCAACATCTCGAACACGAACCGCTACCGGCGGCCCGAAGGCGAGACCGAGGCCGAGTTCACGGCGTTCCTGCTCGACGAGCTCGAGCGCACGATCGAGATGATGGGCCCGGAGACGATCTGCCTCGTCCACCTGGAGCCGGTTCAGAACAGCGGCGGTGCGTTCACGCCGCCCGCGGGGTACTTCGCGGGTGTGCGCGCGCTCTGCGACGAGCACGACATCCTGCTCTCCGCGGACGAGGTGATCACCGGGTTCGGACGTGTCGGCTCGTGGTTCGCCTCCGAGCGCTACGACATCCGCCCCGACATCGTCACCTCGGCGAAAGGCCTGTCGTCGTCGTACGCGGCGATCGGGGCGGTGATCGCAACCGACCGCGTGATGGAGCCGTTCCTCGAGCAGGGCTCGATGTACTCCCACGGCATCACGTTCGGGGGGCACCCGGTGCAGTGCGCCGTGGCGCTCAAGAACATCGAGATCATGAAGCGCGAGAAGATCGTCGAGCACGTCCGTGACAACGAGGAGACGTTCCGGGCGAAGCTCGCGACGCTGCTCGAGCTGCCGATCATCGGCGACCTGCGCGGCGCCGGCTTCTTCTGGGCGCTCGAGCTCGTGAAGGACGCCGAGACGAAAGCCACCTTCGACGACGACGAGTGCGAAGCGCTCCTCCGCGGCTACCTCTCACCTGCCCTGTTCGAGGCGGGCCTCATCTGCCGGGCCGACGATCGGGGCGACCCCGTGATCCAGGTCTCACCGCCGCTCGTCGCGGGCGAAGCAGAGATGGACGAGATCGTGGGCATCCTCGGCGACGTGCTCACCGAAGCCGGCCGCCGCCTCGGCGTGTAGGTCGTCAGGTGTCTGACTTCAGTCAGACACCGCTGTTGCGCGCAGCCCACCACCCGGGGGTCGACTCAGGGTCATTCCCCATGACACCCGGCGCCAGTGACCCGCTAGCCTCTGCCGCGACAGTCGTCTGGGAGGAGCGAGCGTGGAAGCAAGCAACGGATCGGTCGTCGTCGCGGAGAATCTGACGCGACGCTACGGAGCGGGAGACACGGCGGTCGATGCGCTGCGTGGCGTCTCGGTCGAAGTGCCCGCGGGACAGCTGACAGCCGTGATGGGTCCCTCGGGCTCGGGGAAGTCGACCCTCATGCACATCCTCGCGGGGCTCGACAAGCCGACCGAGGGCAGTGTCACCGTCAGTGGCACAGACATCACGAAGCTCGGTGACACGGATCTCACGAAGCTTCGGCGCGAGCACATCGGGTTCGTCTTTCAGTTCTTCAACCTGCTGCCGATGCTCACCGCCGACGAGAACGTGAAGCTGCCGTTGTCGATCGCCGGTGAGAAGCCGGACAAGGACTGGTACGAGGAGCTCATCGGCTCTGTCGGGCTCGGCGACCGTCTCTCGCACCGCCCGGCCGAGCTGTCCGGCGGACAGCAGCAGCGGGTCGCGATCGCGCGTGCGCTCGTCTCGCGCCCGACCGTCGTCTTCGCCGACGAGCCCACGGGCAACCTCGACTCCAAGACTGGCGGTGAGATCCTCGAGCTGCTGCGTCACACGGTGCAGGACCTCGGACAGACCGTCGTCATGGTCACGCACGAGCCGCGTGCAGCCGCGATCGCGGACAGCGTCCTCTTCCTCGCCGACGGGCTGATCGTGCGCGAGGCGCGCGGCGCCTCCGCCCACGAGATCGTCCAGGCGATGGAGGAGCTCACGGTCGAGTGATCAGGTTCGCCGTCAGAAGCCTGCTGGCGCGGAAGCTCCGGACGACGCTCACCGCGCTGGCGATCGTCCTCGGCGTCGCCATGATGAGCGGCACCTACGTCCTCACGGACACGATCGACGAGGCGTTCTCCAGCATCTTCGACGACTCGTACGCCGGCACCGACGTCGTCGTCAGCGGCAAGACGGGCGACATCGAGATCTGGGGCGACACGCCCGACGCTCCGCCCGTACCCGCCTCGCTGGAGGCCGAGATCCGTGGCCTCGACTCGGTCGAGCTCGCGATGGGAGGCGTCTACGACGAGCTGAACACGAAGATCATCACCGAGGACGGCAAGGCCGTCGACACGCAGGGCGCTCCGAGCCTCGGTTTCGGCGTCGATACGAGCCCCGAATACGCGGTCTTCAACCCGCTCAACCTGCTCGACGGGCGGTGGCCGGAGGGCGACGAGGAGGTCGTGGTCGATGCCGGCGTCGCCGATCGCGAAGGGTTCGCCGTCGGCGACACGATCGAGATCTCGACGCTGCAGCCGAAGCGCCCCTTCACCGTCGTCGGTATCGCGCAGTACGGCGAGGTGCGATCACTCGGCTCCACGACCTTCGTCATCTTCGACGTCGCGACGGCGCAGACGCTCCTGGAGCGGGAGGGGCAGTTCGACGCCATCTCGGTGGCAGGACGCGAGGGCGTCAGCCCGGAGGAGCTGATCGCGGAGATCCGCCCGCTGCTGCCGGCGAACGCGCAGGTGGTCACCGGGGCCGAGGAGGCGCAGGACGCGAAGGACGAGATCAGCGAGTTCACGAACTTCATCCGCTACTTCCTGCTCTCGTTCGCGGTGGTCGCGCTCTTCGTCGGCTCCTTCGTGATCTTCAACACGCTGTCGATCACCGTGGCTCAGCGCACACGCGAGTTCGCGACGCTGCGCACGCTCGGTGCGTCGCGCCGGCAGGTGCTCGGCTCCGTGTTGCTCGAAGCTCTCGTGATCGGGCTGCTCGCGTCGCTGACCGGGCTCGTTGCGGGCCTCGGCTTGGCGAAGGGCCTCGAAGCGCTGTTCCGAGCGCTCGACCTCGAGCTGCCGATCGCCGACACCGTCTTCGCCACGCGGACGATCGTGGTCTCACTGCTCGTGGGAACGCTGATCACGATCGTCGCCGGTCTGTTCCCCGCGGTGCGGGCGACACGGGTGCCGCCGATCGCGGCTGTGCGCGAGGGCGCGCAGCTCGCGAAGACAAGGGCATCGCGGTTCGTCCCCGTGATCGCGCTCGGCGCGATCGCCCTGGCCCTGGCGCTGCTCGGCTACTCGATGTTCGTCGACGAGCTCGGCACCGCGGAGCGATTGCTCTCGATCGGTGCGGGCGTGCTGCTCCTGTTCGTCGGCGTGGCGATGATCTCGTCCCGGCTCGTGCGACCACTCGCAGCCGTCGTCGGTCTTCCCGCCCGAGCAGTCGGCGGGGCGGCGGGCGCGCTGGCGCGGCGCAACGCCGTGCGCAATCCGAGTCGCACGGCCGCGACGGCTGCAGCCCTGATGATCGGTGTCGCCCTCGTCGCGTTCGTGGCGACACTCGCGAGCGGCATGAAGTCGTCGAATCGCGAAGCGATCGAGGAGCAGATCGTCGCCGACTTCATCGTCACGTCTCAGGATGGCTACACGCCGTTCGTCGCCGCCGCCGGCGATGAGGTCGAAACCGCTTCCTCTGCCGAGGTCGTGACGAGCGTGCGCTCCGAGGTCGCCGAGATCGCGGGTCACGGCGGCTACCTCACCGGCATCGACCCCGCGCTCATCACGGAGGGCTACTCGTTCGACTGGAAGGACGGGTCGGACGCGACTCTCGCTCGGCTGGGGACGACCGGGGTGATCATCGACGAGAACTTTGCCGACGACCACGGGATAGCCGTGGGTGAGAGCGTCCTCGTCCGCACGGGCGAGAGCACATCGCTCCGCGTCGAGGTGATCGGGATCTACACGCCGCCGCCGTTCTACCCGTTGCTCGGGAGCGCCAGCATCAGCGTCGAGGCCTTCGACGAGCTCGTCCAGCGGCCGCGGAACCAGTACACATTCGCCAACGTCCGCGGTGACCCGGACGAGGAGAGTCGCGCGGACATCGAACAGGCCGTGGCCGGGTACCCGGACGCGAAGGTGCAGACGCGCGAGGAGTGGATCGCCAAGGAAGACGCCGAGTTCGACCAGTTCCTGACGATGCTCTACGTGCTGCTTGCGCTCTCCGTGATCATCAGCCTGTTCGGCATGGTCAACACGCTCGTGCTGTCCGTCTTCGAGCGGACGCGCGAGCTCGGCATGCTCCGGGCGGTCGGCATGACGCGCCGGCAGGCACGCCGCATGATCCGCCACGAGAGCGTGATCACGGCCCTGATCGGTGCCGCACTCGGGTTGCCACTCGGCATCTTCCTCGCCGCGCTGGTGACGAACGCGCTGAGCGAGTTCGACATCCGCTTCCAGGTCCCAGTCGGCCAGCTCGTGTTCCTCGCGGTGCTGGCCGTCATCGTGGGCCTGCTCGCCGCCATCGCGCCTGCCCGGCGCGCCGCCAGGCTTGACCCGCTCGAGGCGCTTCACTACGAATGATCCGCTTCGCCCTCCGCGGCCTCCTCGGCCGCAAGCTGCGCACCGCGCTCACCGCCCTCGCGATCGTCCTCGGTGTCGCCATGGTCAGCGGCACGTACGTGCTCACCGATTCGATCGACAAGGCGTTTGACTCGATCTTCGGTGAGATCTACCGCGACACCGACGCGACGATCACGGGGCTGACAGCGTTCGACCTGAACGGCGGCAGCGGCGCGACGGCACCTCCCTTCGACGACGGGCTACTCGACGAGGTGCGGTCGCTTGACGAGGTCGATGACGCGATCGGAGGAGTCGGCAGCGAAGCGACCCAGCTGATCGGGGACGATGGCAAGGCGATCGTCTACGGAGGCGCGCCGAACCTCGGGTTCAGTCTCGATCCGACGAAGGAGCGATTCAACACGCTGACGCTCGTGGACGGCGAGTGGCCGGCCGGCGGCGATGTCGTGATCGATGCGGCTACGGCAAAGAAGGAGAAGATCGAGGTCGGCGAGGAGATCGGTGTCCAGGCGGAGGGGGAGATCGAGCGGTTCCGGGTCGCTGGGTTCGTCCGCTTCGGCGCGGTCGAGACGATCGGGGGAGCGACGCTCGCGGGCTTCGACCTGGCGACAGCGCAGAGCCTGTTCGGTAAGGACGGACAGCTCGACCAGATCCGCGTCGCGGGCAAGGAGGGCGTCTCGCCCGAGGCGCTCGTGGCTGCGATCGAGAAGATCCTGCCCGAGGGCACACAGGTTCGCACTGGCGATCAGCAGGCGGTCGAGGACGCCTCCGAGACGAACGAGTTCATCTCCTTCCTGCAGAAGTTCCTGCTCGCGTTTGCCGGCGTGGCGCTCTTCGTCGGCGCCTTCGTGATCGCGAACTCGCTGTCGATCACGATCGCGCAGCGCACGCGCGAGTTCGCCACGCTGCGCACGCTCGGCGCGTCGCGCCGCCAGGTACTCGGATCGATCGTGATCGAGTCGCTCGTCGTCGGGATCGTTGCCTCGGTCGTCGGCATCTTCCTCGGCCTGGCCCTCGCCACCGGGCTCTTCGAGTTGTTCGACGCCGTTGGCTTCACACTGCCGAACAGCGGACTCGTGTTCTACGGGCGCACCGTCGTGGTGGCACTCGCGGTCGGTGTGCTCGTGACGCTCGTCGCCAGCCTTCGTCCCGCGCTGCGGGCCACCCGCGTGCCTCCGATCGCCGCGGTGCGAGAGGGGGCGGCCCTGCCGGAGGGGCGCTTCGCCCGCTTCCGCACGCCGACCTCGCTCCTCTTCACGATGCTCGGCTTCGGGCTCCTGCTGTGGGGGCTGTTCGGCGCCGAGGACACGACGGCGATCCTCCTCTTCATGCTCGTCGGGGCGCTCGTGATCTTCCTCGGCGTGGCGCTGCTCTCCGTCCGGCTGGTGCCACCCCTGACACGGGTTCTCGGCTGGCCGGCGACGCGCATCGGCGGCGCAGCCGGGCACCTCGCCCGCGACAACGCGCGGCGGAATCCTCAGCGCACGTCCTCGACTGCGGCGGCGCTCATGATCGGGCTCGCTCTCGTGACTCTGGTCGCCGTGCTCGCGGCGGGCATCGTGCAGACCTTCACCGGCGCAGTCGAGGACCTCTGGCGCGACGCCGACTACGCGATCACGGCGCAGAACAACTTCTCGCCGATTCCGATCGCCGCGGCCGAAGCGGTTGCCGGCGTCGACGGCGTGGAGTTCGTGGCCAACGTCCGTACGGGTGAGGCGCTCGTGCTCGGCAAGGCGCAGTTCGTGACGGCTGTCGATCCGCCGGCGGCCGAGGTGTTCAACATCGACTGGGTCGATGGCTCCGCCGAGGTGCTGCGAACGCTCGGCGCGGACGGCGCGTTCGTGAGCGACGCGTATGCGGAGAACAACGGGCTGCGGGTCGGCTCCGAGGTCATCGCGACCGTGCCGAGCGGAGAGACGAAGACGTTCGTCCTCCACGGCATCTTCGACGAGCCGACGGGTGGCTCGCCGTTCGGAGCGATCACGGTCTCGATAGCGGCGTGGGACGCGCTCGTCGACCAGCCGCGAAACCTCTACTCCTTCGCGAAGATCACGGGCGGCGTCTCGGAAGGAAACCAGGCTGCGCTCGACGAGGCCTTGAGCGGCTACCCGAACGCGAAGGCTCAGACCAGGGACGAGTTCATCGACAACCAGATCTCGGGGCTCGCGGCGGTTCTCAACATCCTCTACGTGTTGCTCGCGCTCTCGATCGTCGTGAGCCTGTTCGGCATCGTCAACACGCTCGTGCTCACCGTCTTCGAGCGCACGCGCGAGATCGGGATGCTGCGCGCGATCGGGATGACGCGACGTCAGGTGCGCCGCATGATTCGGCACGAGAGCGTGATCACGGCACTGATCGGCGCGGCGATCGGGATCGTGCTCGGTGTCGTGCTCGCCGCGCTGCTGATAGCGCGCGTCGACTTCGTCGACTTCACACTCCCGGTCGGGCAGCTCGTCGTGTTCGCGATCGCGGCCGTGTTCGTCGGCATCCTCGCCGCCATCTTCCCAGCCCGTCGGGCAGCGAAACTCGACCCGCTCCAGGCGCTGCACTACGAGTGACGGAGGTAGCGCTCCGGCGGCGGGTCAGCCGACGGGGCGCCGGGAAACGCCGTCTCGCTCGGCGGCCTCCGCGACGGCAGCTGCGACAGCTGGGGCGACATCGCGGTTGAACACGCTGGCGATGATGTACTCCGGTCCGAGCTCCTCGTCGGGGATCACACCCGCGAGGGCGTGGCTGGCGGCCACCTTCATGCCCTCCGTGATGTCAGAGGCACGCACGTCGAGCGCACCGCGGAAGACGCCCGGGAAGGCGAGCACGTTGTTGATCTGGTTCGGGTAGTCCGAGCGACCTGTGGCGACGACCGCCGCCAGTCCCTCGATCGCCTCCGGGGCGATCTCGGGAGTGGGGTTGGCCATGGCGAAGACGATGGCGTCGTCGGCCATCGTGCGGACGCCGTCGACGCTGATCGAGCCGGGCGCGGAGAGCCCGATGAACACGTCTGCTCCGGCGAGCACGTCGTCCGCCGTGCCTTGGTCGTTCTCGGGATTGGTTCGCTCCGCGTACGCTGCTTTCACCGGCGTCAGCCCGGGCCGGCCGCGGTAGACGGCACCCTCGCGGTCGCAGCCCACGATCGTGGTGGCGCCCGCGTGCAGCAGGACGTCGGTGACGGCGACCCCGGCTGCCCCGACCCCGGCGATCACGATCTTCACGTCCTCGATCGGCTTGCCCACCACGCGGAGGGCGTTCACGAGCCCGGCCAGCGTGACGATGGCCGTGCCGTGTTGGTCGTCGTGGAAGACGGGGATGTCGAGCTCGCCGCGGAGTCGCCGTTCGATCTCGAAGCAGCGGGGGGCTGCGATGTCCTCGAGGTTGATGCCGCCGAAGCCCGGGGCGATCGCCTTCACGACCGCGACGATCTCGTCGACGTCCTTCGTCGCCAGGCAGATCGGCCAGGCGTCGATGCCGCCGAACTCCTTGAACAGAACCGCCTTCCCCTCCATCACGGGCATCGCGGCCTCGGGACCGATGTCGCCGAGGCCGAGCACCGCGGTGCCGTCGGAGACGACCGCAACGGTGTTCTGCTTGATCGTCAGGTTCCAGGCGGCGTCGGGCTCGTCGGCGACCGCCATGCAGATGCGTGCGACGCCTGGCGTGTAGGCCATCGACAGGTCGTCGCGCGTCTTGAGCGGCACCTTCGGGTGGACCTCGAGCTTCCCGCCGAGGTGCATGAGGAAGGTCCTGTCCGAGACGTTGACGACCTCGACGCCCTCCACGGCCCGCGCAGCCTCGACGATGGCGTGCAGGTGCTCCTCGTTGGTGGCTGTCACCGTCACGTCGCGGATCTTGTGGTGCGCCTCTACCCGGACGAGGTCGATGGCGCCGAGCGATCCGCCCGCCTCACCGATCGCCTGCGCGAGCCCGGCGAACGAGCCCGGAGCGTCTGAGAGGCGGACGCGGATCGTTGCGCTGAACGACGCCGACAGATGACTCACGCGGGATGTCCCGTCTCGGTCACGTTGACATCATCGCCGGTCCGCTGCAGCCGCCGCGGTGGCAACCGGCACCTGCGTCCGCTCTGCGAGGATGCCCGTCATGGGTCTCGTCGATCTCTTCGCCCAGGCCGTCGACTGGGTCTCCGGCGCGTGGTGGACGTACCCCGTCGTGTTTCTCGTGTCGATGATCGACGCGTTCTTCCCGCTCGTACCGAGCGAGTCGGTCGTGATCACGGCCGGCGTGCTCGCCGGCACGGGCGACCTGTCGCTGCCGCTGGTGATCGTCTTCGCCGCGGCCGGCGCCATCGTCGGCGACAACATCTCGTACGGCCTCGGCTCCTGGCTCGGCGAGCACACCGTCAAGCGCCTCTTCCGTTCTGACAAGGCGCGTCGCGGCTTCGAGTGGGCGGAGCACCAAATCGAGGAGCGCGGCTTCTACTTGATCATCGTCGCGCGGTTCATCCCGATGGGTCGGACGGCCGTGACGTTCTCCTCCGGGTACACGCACGGCATGACCTGGCGGCGCTTCATCGTCGCGGACGTCGTCGCGGGCGTCGTGTGGGCGACCTACGCCGCCTCGCTGGGCTACTTCGGTGGCAAGCAGTTCGAGGAGGAGCCGTGGAAGGGGCTGCTGCTCGCCTTCGTCGCAGCTGTCGGGCTCGCCGTAACAGTCGAGCTCGTGCGTTGGCTACGTGGCCGGAGGGCGGGCCGGGCCGCCGCCGAGACGAACGAGGGCGGGTAGCGTCAGCTCGCTGGCGGCGACGCGCGCAGCCCGAGAGCGCGTACCGCAACGTGGACATAGGCGACGGCCGCGAGCAGCACGATCAGCGCCAGGAAGCCGTGGAGGCCGTTCACCCAGCCACCCTCGCTGTCGGTGTCCCCGAGGAAGGCGAGCTGGAGGAACGAGAGCACGAGGAACGCGACCGCCATCCCGACAGCGCGCCAGTTTCGCCACCACGCGACGATCGCGCCGATCACGACGGCGAGCTGACCGAGGTGCACGAGCAACGAGACGCCCCCGTGCATGTCGAGGGCGCCCTCTCCGGCGCCGCGGACATAGGCGGCGATCGAGAACGCCTGCAACAGGACGCTGACGACGACGAGCGCGGCGCCACCGAGCACGAGCCATGTGAACCCTCGTTTCATCGGCGGGACTCTACGGTGTGACGCAGCGCTCGCGCAACCCCATCGTGTGACGATCAGTTACAAGGAGGAATGCAGTTGCTCGTCGTCGGCGGGAGCGGGTATCTCGGACGAGAGGTCAGTCGTGTGGCCGCGGCCGCCGGTGTGGAGGCTGTCCAGGTCGGTCATGCAAGCGGTGTCGGGCGGGCGCTCGAGATCCGTGACGCCGCCGAGGTCGAGAGACTCGTCGCGCAGACGTCGCCCGACGCGGTCCTGAACCTTGCCTACGTGCAGGAGGGCCCGGACGCGTGGGGCGTCAACGTCGACGGGGCGCTCAACCTGGCTCGGTCCGCGACGGCGCACCGTGCCCGCCTGATGCACATGTCCACCGACGTCGTGTTCGACGGCCGCAAGGGAGCGCCGTACGTCGAGCAGGACGCGCCCTCGCCCTGCACTGACTACGGCCGCTCGAAGGCAGAGGCGGAGTGCGTTGTCGGCACGGCGGCGCCGGACGCCCTCGTCGTCCGCACCTCGTTGATCCTCGGGGGCCCGGGCTGCGAGCCGTCGAAGCACGAGCTGACGGCTGTCGATCCGTCGTTCACCTTCTACGAGGACGAGGTGCGCTCTCCGATCCAGGTGACCGACCTCGCCCGTGCGCTACTCGAGCTCGTCGCTCGCGATCTGTCGGGCGTGTTGCACGTGGCGGGCGCCGACGACGTTTCCCGTGCCGACCTCGCCGAGCTGATTCGGGGCGACGCGGTCCGCCGTGCGCCGGCCCCGCCGGAGCGCCCGCTCGACTGCTCGCTCGACTCGTCGCAGGCGCGCGCGCTGCTACGCACCGAGCTGCGCGGCGTCCGCGCCCTCTATCGACGGTCGCACGGGCCCGGCGCGTAGAGAGCGGGCGTGCACGCGCCGGCGGCTACGGTCTGGGCGTGAACCGCCTCGCGGGCGAGACGAGCCCTTACCTCCTGCAGCACGCGGACAACCCCGTCGAGTGGTACCCGTGGGGCGACGAGGCATTCGGGCGCGCCCGCGCCGAAGGCAAGCCCGTGCTGCTCTCGGTCGGCTACAGCGCGTGCCACTGGTGCCATGTGATGGAGCACGAGTCGTTCGAGGACACCGCGACGGCGCTCCTCATGAACGAGCACTTCGTCAACGTCAAGGTCGATCGGGAGGAGCGACCCGACGTCGACGCCCTGTACATGGACGCGACGGTGACGATGACCGGGAGCGGCGGGTGGCCGATGACCGTGTTCCTCACGGCCGACGGCGAGCCGTTCTACGCCGGCACGTACTTCCCACCCGAGCCCCGGCACGGGATCCCGAGCTTTCGGCAGCTGCTCGGGGCCGTCGCGGCGGCGTGGGACGAGCGAAGGGACGACGTCACGAGCCAGGCCAGGCGGCTCCTCGACGCGCTCGGGCAGACCGCTCTCATGCAGGCATCGTCGGAGCCGCTCACCGCGGCGATCCTCGACGGGGCGGAGTCGGCGATCGCAGCGACCTACGAGCCCGCGTACGGCGGGTTCGGTCGCGCGCCGAAGTTTCCGGCGGCCTCGACGCTCGAGCTGCTCCTGCGGCGCGGAAACGAGCGCTCGCTCGGACTCGTTCGCGGCACGCTCGACGGCATGGCCGCCGGGGGATTCTACGACGTCGTCGGCGGCGGCTTCCACCGCTACTCGGTCGACGACCGCTGGCTCGTCCCGCACTTCGAGAAGATGCTCTACGACAACGCGCTGCTCGCGTCCACGTACCTACACGCGTGGGTCGTGACCGGCGAGGTGCGCTACCGCGAGATAGTCGAGGAGACCCTCGACTATCTCCTCCGCGAGCTGGCGGTCGACGGGGGCGGTCTCTCCTCGGCGCAGGACGCCGACACCGACGGCGTCGAGGGAGTGACCTACACGTGGACCGAGTCGGAGGCGGTTGCAGCAGACCTGGACACGGGGCTGCTCGAGCCGTTCGAGCACGGTCGCTCGATCGTCCGCGGGGTGCTCGAGCCCGACGTTCGAGCCCGCCTGCTCGCGATCCGGGCCGTCCGCCCGCAGCCGCTGCGCGACGACAAGGTGCTCGCGTCGTGGAACGGGCTCGCGCTCGCCGCGCTGGCGGAGGCCGGCTACCGGCTCGAGCGGCCCGACTGGCTCGACGCTGCGAGGGGTGTCGCGTCCTTTCTCCTCGGTCCGCTCTCGGCAGGCAATGGACGCCTGCAGCGGTCCTGGCGGGACGGGCGCACGAGCGGTGCGGGCTTCCTCGACGACTATGCGAACGTTGCGCACGGCCTGCTTGAGCTGCACGCTGCGACCGGCGAGCTGCGCTGGCTGCACGAGGCGCGGCGACTCGCGCTACGGGCCGTCGAGCTCTTCGCCGACGACGAGCACGGGGGGTTCTTCCTCTCGCCGCACGACGGCGAGCTTCTCGTCGCCCGGACGAAGGACGTGCAGGACACGCCGGCGCCGTCGGGCAACTCGATGCTCGCGTACGTGCTGCTCCGTCTCGGACGGCTGTGGGGCGACGACGAGTTGGAGCAACAGGGTGTCGGCGTGTTGCGCCTGCTCGAGCCGGCGTTGCGGCGTGCCCCCGGCGGCTTCGCCTGGGCCTTGTGCGCCCTCGACCTCAAGCTGTCTCCGCCGCGGGAGCTCGCCGTCTGCGGCCCGGTCGACTCACGCGTCGCCCGCGCCGCACTCGCCCCCTTCCAGCCCAACACGGTCGTGGCCGTCGGCCCGGCAGACGACATCCCCGTGCTCGCGGGCAAGGGCCTCGTCGACGGGCAGCCTGCCGTCTACCTGTGCGAGCGCTTCGCCTGCCGCGCACCGGTCACCGACCCTGCTTTGCTCTCGTGACGAGCGCCGGCAACGAACAGCGAGGCCGTAGGTAGGCTCCGCCTCGTGGCAACCGTCGAGCAGACCGGCGCGGAAGATGTCGCCTGGGATCTCTCCGACCTCTACGACGGCGCGGACGACCCGTCGCTCGAGAGCGACGTCGCCGAGGCCGAGCAGGCCGGCGTTGCCTTCCGCGAGCGCTACCACGGCAAGGTCGCGGGTCTGTCGGCAGGCGAGCTCGCCCAGGCGGTCGCCGAGCTCGAGCGGATCGAGTCGACGTTCACGCGCGCCGGCTACTTCGCACACCTCAATTTCGCGACGAACATGGCCGAGCCCGCGCGCGGCGCACTCGTTGCCAAGCTCAACGAGCGCGGCGCCGCGCTCGACACCGAGCTTCTCTTCTTCGGGCTCGAGTGGGCGGCGCTCGACGATGAGCAGGCCGCCGCGCTCCTCGCCTCCCCGGAACTCGACGAGTGGCGTCACTACCTGAGCTCGCTGCGGAAGTTCCGGCCGTACCTCCTGAGCGAGCCGGAGGAGAGGATCGTCACCGAGAAGTCGGTCTCCGGAACCTCGGCGTGGCGGCGGCTGTACGAGGAGGTCCTCGGCGCTCTTCGCATCACCCTCGACGGCGGCGAGGTGTCGCTGGAGACCGCGATGGCGAAGCTCTATTCGCCCGATCGGGACGTCCGTAGTACAGCGGCGGTGGCCGTCACCGAGGCGCTGCAGCCGGGGCTGCGGACGCGCACCTTCATCTTCAACACGCTGCTCTCAGACAAGTCCGTCGAGGACAGGCTGCGCGGCTACCCGTCCTGGATCACCGCGCGCAACCTCGCGAACGAGACCACCGACGAGGCCGTCGACGCCCTCGTCGACGCGGCGGTCTCGCGGTACGACGTCCCCCAGCGCTACTACCGGCTCAAGGCCCGCCTGCTCGGTCTCGACCGGCTGTCGCACTTCGATCGCTTCGCGCCCCTCGCGGAGGACGCGAGCTCGACCGACTGGGCCCGGGCGAGAGAGGTCGTGACCGAGGCGTACGCCGGCTTCTCGACGGAGACCGGCGACATCGTCGAGCGGTTCTTCGCTGAGAACTGGATCGACGCGCCGGTGCGCGACGACAAGCGCAACGGTGCGTTCTGTGCCACGAACATCCCCGGCTTGCACCCGTACATCCTCATGAACTACACGGGTGATCGCCGCTCGATCCTCACGCTCGCGCACGAGCTCGGGCATGGCCTCCACGGCGTGCTCGCCGGGCCGCGCGGCCTCTACAACGCGTCCACGCCGCTGACGACTGCGGAGACGGCATCGGTGTTCGGTGAGTCGCTCACGTTCGAGATCCTGCTCGCCGACGAGCAGGATCCCCGGCGGCGGCTCGATCTCCTCACGGGACGCATCGAGGACGCGATCGCGACGACGTTCCGGCAGATCGCGATGAACCGCTTCGAGCACGCGGTTCACACCGAGCGGCGAGAGCAGGGGGAGATCGCTTCGGAGCGGATCGCCGAGCTCTGGCTGCAGTGCCAGTCACAGCTCTTCGACGACTCGGTCGACATCGACGGCTACGACGCGTGGTGGAGCTATGTCGGTCACTTCACGAACGCCCCCGGCTACGTCTACGCGTACGCCTTCGGGTATCTGTTCTCGCTCGCCATCTACCGGCGGTACGAGCAGGAGGGCGACTCGATGGTCGAGCCGTACCTGCAGCTGCTGCGCGCCGGCGGCTCACAGTCACCAGAGGACCTAGCGAAGATCGTCGGTCTCGACCTCACCGATCCCGCGATCTGGGCCTCTGGCATCGACGCGCTTGCCGGGCAGCTCGACGAAGCCGAGCAGCTCGCAGCCGACATCGGCCTCGCCTGACCCCACCAGCTCTCGGCCGGGGCTCGCCAACTACCATCCCGCTCTGGCGTCTCTGTCATAGGGCGAGTATGGTCGCCTCAACGGGTTCTGTCTCCAGGAGGAGTCACATGAGGAAAATAGTGGTAGCCGCGTTCGCGCTCGTTGCAGCGCTGGCGGTCGCCGTCTCGACGACGACCGCGGCTGCGAACGAGACCGGGGTCACGGCGCGGACGATCAAGATCGGTGGCACGTTCCCGCTCACCGGCCCGGCGTCGCTGTACGCGCCGATCCCGGTGGCGATGAAGGCGTACTTCTCGTACATCAACGCGCGCAGGGGGCCGGACGGCAAGCGTGGCGTCGGCGGCCGCCAGATCATCTTCAACGTCTACGACGACGGCTACAACCCGGCCAACTCTGTCCAGCTCACGCGCAAGCTCGTGGAGGAGGACAAGGTCTTCGCCGTGGTCGGCTCGCTCGGCACCGAGGTCAACCTCGCGATTCGGCCGTACCTCAACTCGAAGAAGGTCCCGCAACTGCTCAACGCTTCGGGTGCGACGATCTGGGGCACCGACACGGCGAAGTTCCCGTGGACGACGGGCTGGCAGCCCTCGTATCAGCTCGAGTCCAAGATCTTCGGGCAGGCGATCGCCCGGAACAGCCCGAACGCCAAGATCGGCGTTCTCTACCAGAACGACGACTACGGCAAGGACTACCTCGCGGGGCTGAAGATCGGCCTCGGAGCCAAGACGTCGAACATCGTTGCCGAGGAG
This sequence comes from uncultured Actinomycetes bacterium, assembly GCA_963701395.1. Lineage (GTDB taxonomy): Bacteria > Actinomycetota > Thermoleophilia > Gaiellales > Gaiellaceae > Gaiella. The sequence continues at coordinate 776,799 of CAVOZU010000007.1, read as the reverse complement.
CCCTTCGAGGTCACGGCACCGTCGGTTGCGACGCAGATCGCCAAGCTTCGCGCGAGCGGTGCGACAGTCTTCGTGATCTTCGCGACTCCGCGTCCCACGATCCAGGCGTACGTGATCGCGCGATCCCTCGGTTGGAATCCGCCGGTGATCTACACCAACTCGGTCTCCGGGACCGACACGTTCCTGACGACGGCGCAGCGGGCAGGCGCCGGGCCGCTCGTGAACAACACGTTCACCGTGCAGTACACGAAGGATCCGGCCAACCCGGTGTGGGACAACGACGCCGGCATGAAGCTCTACCGCGACGTGATGTCCAAGTACTACCCGAACGGCTCGAACGCAGCCGTGCAGGCGAACGGCCTCAACCTCTACGGCGTCGCCGTTGCACATGCCTTCACGCAGCTTCTGGCGAAGGCGGGCAAGAGCCCGACGCGGGCCGGGATCATGAAGGCCGCACGTGCGTGGAACGAGGCGAACCCGTTCCTCCGCCCTGGCGTCAAGCAGGTGACGAAGGGGAAGGACCAGTTCCCGATCGGTTGCGAGTTCATCGTGAAGTTCACCGACGGGACGTTCAAGGACGTCTCGAAGGTCAAGTGCGGCTGAGCAGGCACACGCCGTAACGACCTCGTGGGGCCGGCAATTTTGCCGGCCCCACGTCGTTCACGTCCGGCGGTACTCGCGCCAGTAGCGCTCCATCGTCGTCAGGCGCGTGTCGGTGTGGAGCGGATCGAGGGGCGACACGTTCACCGCGCGCACGATCCAGTCGTCGCCGACGTCGAGCACGTTGACGCAGCCCGGGGCCTGCTCGAAGTGCCCGAGGAAGACCCGCTCGCCCGTGAGCGCCCACGAGAGGACGGCGCGGTTGACGGCCCCGTGGGCGACGACGAGGGTCGTGTCCCACCGATCGTCGGCGAGCAAGCTGTCGACCGCCGGGAGTACGCGGTCGAGGAGCGCGCCGATCGTCTCGCCGCCGAGAAACCGCTTGTCGAGCGGCACCACGCCGCGGAAGGCGTGAACAAATGACTCCTCGAGCTCCTCCGGCGGGATCGACGACAGCCGCGCGCCCTTGATCTCCTGCAGCTCGGGCCAGACCTCGATCTCGGCGTCGGGGGCCACGAGCCGCGCCGTCTCCATCGTCCGCGGCAGACCGGTGGCGAGCACACGGTCGAGGTCGACACCGGCGAGCAGCTCGCATGCCGCTTCCGCCTGCCGCACGCCCTCGGGGGTCAGCGAGACGTCGTCGGGAGCGACGGGGCGTCCGGCGGCGTCGAAGTACGAGACGTCGCCGTGGCGCATGAGGTACAGCCGTCGCCGCACGTCAGCGATACCGCTCAAGGGCGCGCGGGCTGGAGACGGCGAGTCGAGCCTCGACGTCGGCGCGCAGCTCGTCGAGGTCGGCTACCGACGTGCCGTGCTCCCGTATCGCGCGCGCAAGCGACGGGTCGCGCTCGACGGGCGGTGGCGACTCCCGCTCGACGATCGTCAAGGCATTCAGGGCAACGAGCGCCCGGAAGCGCGTGCGGTGGTCGTCGAGTCGAGGCAGCAGCTCTTCCTCCATGAACTCGCGAACAGCGACGGCGAGCTCACCCGCGGACGGGCGGTCGTGGGTCACTGCCGCAGGCGGCTCGGTCGGTCGCGCCTCGTGACCGTCGATGCGTGCGATCAGGTCGAGCAGCTCGAGCTCCTGTTCGGCCGCCAGACGTCCGAGGACTGCGAACTCGACGCTCCGGTCCTCGCCCGTGAGGTGTCGCCGACCCTGGTTGAGACAGCCGACGGCCCACTTGCAGTTGCCCAGCACCTCCCAGGCGTCGAGCTCGGCGGGCGAGACGTCGACGCCCGTCAGCTCCGCGTAGCGCTCGAGGTAGGGCTCGACGTCATCGACGCCGCCCAGGCGCAACTCGTCCCCACCGAAGCGCCAGGCGCGCACGACCGGCCAGGCGAGGTCCTCGACGGGGTCGCCGACATGGGCGAACTCCCAGTCCAGCACGGCGACGAGCGCGCCGTCGTCGACCATGACGTTCCCGATCCGGAAGTCGCCGTGCGTGACGACGGAGGGCCGCGGTGGCGCCCTGTGCTCGCGGAACCAGGCAAGCCCGTACTCGACGGCGGGGTGCGGCTCGCCGATCTCGTCGAGCTCGGCGCACATGGTCGCGACGACGTCGGTCTCGGGGAGGAAGGGCACGCGGTCACGCGGAATCGTGTGGATGCGGGCAAGTTCCTCGGCCAGGCGTACGCCGAGCCCTGGCGGCGGCTCGCGGACGATGCGCCGGCCGATCGTCTCGCCGTGCAGGCGCGCGACGACGAAGGCTTCGCGGCCGTCGAGATCGCCGAGGTAGCCGATCGGCTCCGGAACCGTGACTCCGCTCTCGCTGGCGGCGACGAGCACGTCGAACTCCTCCCGCAACGACAGCGTGTGTCGGTGGATCACGCCACCCATCGCTCGACGGACGAAGAGCTCGCGCCCGTCCGAGGTGTCGACCGCCCACGCTTCCTTCGACGCGCCGCCGGCGAGGAGCCGCGCGCTCTCGATCGACGTGCCGAGCGCGGCCGCGAGCGCCTCGTTCACAGGGCGAGCTCGGCGAGCAGTTGCAGCGCCTCTGGCTGCCTCGCCTGCAGGATCAGCGTCGTCACGCCGCACTCCCGCCACGCGTCGAGCCGGGCGGCGATACGGGCTCGGTCGCCGACGAGGGCGATCTCGTCGACGAGGGCGTCCGGGACCGCGGCGATCGCGGCCTGCTTGTCGCCCGACAGGAACAGCTCCTGGACGCGCGTCGCCTCCTCCTCGTAGCCGTAGCGGCAGGCGAGCCGGTTGTAGAAGTTCTGTCCGCGCGCACCCATACCGCCGACGTACAGCGCGAGCAGCGGCTTGAGGAAGTCGCGTGCGGCGGCGACGTCGTCGGCGACGAGAACCGGTACGAGCGGCGCGAGATCCCATCCGTCCGGTCGGCCGCCGCGGCGTGCGAAGCCTGTCTCGAGGTTCGGCGCATGGACCTCCGCGTAGCGCTCCGGTGAGAAGAAGATCGGAAGCCAGCCGTCGGCGATCTCACCGGCGAGAGCGACGTTCTTCGGCCCGATTGCGGCGAGGTAGATCGGGACCTCGGCGCGGAGGGGGTGGACGATGATCTTCAGTGGCTTGCCGAGGCCCGTGGCGCCGGGCCCCGTGTAGGGCACGTCGTAGTGCTCGCCGTGGTGCTCCAGTGGCTCCTCCCGGCGGAGGATCGTGCGCACGATGTCGACGTACTCGCGCGTGCGAGCCAGCGGCTTCCCCCAAGCCTGACCGTGCCAGCCCTCGGCGACCTGCGGCCCGGACGTGCCGAGACCGAGCAGGACCCGGCCGCCGGAGAGCAGGTCGAGGGTGGCGACGGTCGCCGCGGTCGCGGCCGGCGACCGCGCCGGCATCTGCATGATCGCGGCGCCGACGTTGATCTTCTCCGTCCGTGCGGCGAGCCACGCCATCGGCGTGACCGCGTCGGAGCCGTACGCCTCCGAGGTCCAGGCCGAGTGGAAGCCGAGCCGGTCGGCCTCCTCGGCGAGCGCGACCGCCGAGACCGGATCGTCGTATCCGAGTTGCAGACCGAGGCGCATGTGCACGATCCTACTGGCGGTGGCTTCTTCGCTCTTCCCAGCCGAGTACCTCGAGGCGCGCGCATCCTACCGCGGGTTCATGGAGAAACACGTGTACGGGAACGAGCACGCGTTCGATCGCGAAGACGACGACGCGATGGCGTTGATCGGCGAGTTGCAGTCCCGCGCCCGCGACGCAGGGCTGTGGGCGCCGCACGTCCCACCCGAGGCCGGAGGCAGCGGCGAGGGGTTTCTCTACTACGCCTGCCTCAACGAGGAGATCGGCCGCTCGCACTGGGCGCAGCTCGTGTTCGGCTGCCAGGCGCCCGACGCCGGGAACGCCGAGATCCTCCACCACTTCGGCACTGACGACCAGAAGCAGCGCTTCCTCGCGCCACTCGTGGCCGGCGAGGTGAGGTCGTTCTTCTCCATGACCGAGCCCGACGTGGCGGGATCCGACCCGACGACGCTCCGAGCCTGTGCCGTGCGCGACGGCGACGAGTGGGTGATCGACGGCCGCAAGTGGTTCTCGTCGGGGGCCGACGGCGCGGCATTCGGAATCGTCTTCGCCATCACCGACCCCGACGCGGAGCCGCACCGCCGTGGGACGATGATCCTCGTCCCCGTCGACACGCCCGGCGTGGTCGTGACCCGTACGGTCGTGATGGGGCACACCGGGCGCGGCTGGAACACGCATTGCGAGGTCTCGTACACGGGCGTCCGCGTTCCGGTCGAGAACGCGCTCGGCGGCGTCGGTGACGCGTTCCTACTCGCCCAGAAGAGGCTCGGCCCGGGCCGGATCCACCATGTGATGCGGTGGCTCGGCCAGATGCAGCGGGCGTTCGACCTGATGTGTCGATACGCCCTCGAGCGCGAGGCGTTCGGCGGCCCGCTGGCCGACAAGCAGACCGTGCAGAACTGGATCTCGGACTCGGCCGCCGAGATCCAGGCGTGCCGCCTGCTGACGATCGACGCCGCCGCGAAGATCGACGCGGGCGAAGACGCGCGGGTCGACATCTCGCTGCTCAAGTTCACCGCCGCGCGCGCACTCGTCGACGTGATCGACCGCGCGATCCAGGTCCACGGTGCTCTGGGCCTCACCGACGGCACACCGCTCGCGGGGATGGCGATGCGCGCCCGCGCGGGGCGGATCTACGACGGTCCAGACGAGGTGCACCGGATGGTCGTGGCCCGGCGGATCCTCAAGGCGTACCGCAGCGGCGACGGCTGGCGCTTCGACTGACGTTCAGGAGGGCGGTGCGCCGGCGCTCTCGCCCGACGTGTCCCGAGCCCCGGGAACATTCGGGAAGCGGAACTCCGTCGGCTCGCGTCCGGGTTGCACGACGAGCGCACGCCCGGTTCCGTCGCTGCGCAGGAGTTGCATCACGGCCAGCGCGACGTCGTCCGCGCGGAGGAGAGGAAATCCTGCCGACGCCAACGCGTTGCGCACGTCGTCCGACACGAGCGGCGTGTCCGCGAAACCCGGGCAGACCGCGTCGATCGTGATCCCACGAGCGGCGAGCGCCGGCGCCGACCCACGGACGAACCCGATGACGGCATGCTTCGTCGCCACGTAGACGGGGTCGCCGGGGTACGCGGTGAGGCCGGCCAGAGACGCCGTGCACACGATGCGACCACCGGCGGGCATCACCCGGGCGAGTCGCCGGACACCGAGCACCACGCCGTCCACGTTCACACCCATCGCGCGCCGGTACGTCTCGAGCGACAGGTCCGCGGGATCGGGCGCACCACCGAGCACCCCGGCGTTCAGGCATGCGACGTCGACCTCACCGACGCGGTCCCAGTGCTCAGGGTCGGAGACGTCGAACCCGGTCGCGAGATCGAGGGCATCGACCTCGACGCCGTCGGCGCGAAGGCGCTCGACGATCGCGGCACCGATCCCTGATGCGCCCCCCGTGACGATGGCCCGATTCATCCGCGCAGCGTCCCCGATCCGGCGACGCCGTGCAACAGGTCAAGCATCGGCGGGAGGCAGAACGTAGACGTGAACGCCGAGCGGGGAGAAACCATCGCCGAGCACCCCTCCCGTGGCCGTCACCGACCGGCTCTCGCCGAGCACGGACAGCGTGCGACCGCCCGCACCATCCACCGAGAAGCGGGCCCTCGCAGGTGCGCGCCCGGCGTTGACCGCCGCGACGACGATCGCGCGCCCGTCCGTCCAGGCGGCGACGCGCACCGTTGCGGGGCCGTCCACTACCTTCGTCGGGATGGCCCGCCCCAGCAGGGACGGCGCGAGAATCGCAGACTCCTCGGCGACTCGGCGGATCGCATGCTCGACCTCGGCCGTCCAAGCCGCAGGGAAGAAGCCGAGGCCGACGGCGCCCCCGATCAGCGCGAGCCACGACTCGGCCCTCACCGTCTCCGGCGTCACCTCCTGACCGGGCGTCTCGCGACATTTCATCTCCGAGGCCTCGATCCACTGGAACGTCGGCTTGCCTGCTGCGAGCTGGACGAGCTCGCGCTGCGCCAACTCGACGTCGACGAGGCGATCGCGCTGGCACCACTCCTGCAGCGGATAGAGGTCGAAGCCGATCACGTCGGCGCGTGCCACGAGGCTCGGGTACATCCCGCGCCCCTGCGGTAGAGGCTCGGCGCCGGAGTAGAAGTGGTTCGTCAAGGTGAGGAACGTCGGCCCACCAGGGAGCGCCGGCAGCGTGTCTCCGGTCATGCCCTGGGCATCGGCCTCGTCGGGGTAGAACCAGCCGATCACGCCGGGGTCGTCCATTGGCTCGTCGGTCGCGGCACCCGCCGAGAGCGCGCGGCCGTCGAGGGCGCGGAGCTGCTCTTCGAGCCCGCCGCACGGGTTGAAGGCGACAAGCGTGAGGTCGGCGGACAGCGCCGTGTCGATGTGGTTCGAGCACAGCCCGTAGACCAGCAACGGGAACCACAGCTGGCCGTCGAGCTGAAGGACGCCACCGCCCGTCGCTGCCCTGATCGGCCCCGTGGGCGCAGGCGTGGTCACGTCGAACGACGTCTCGTCCCGGGTGCCGTCCTCTGCGGTCGACCGGATCCACACGCGAAACGTTCGTCGCGGTGAGAGGGAGCCCACCGTGACCGAGTGGTCGGTCCCGAGCGCCGTGGGCGGCAACCAGCGGGTGGGGCCGAGCTCGGGTGAGCCGACCGAGACGCGACCGGTGGTTGGGACCGCCGTCCGCCACGTGAGCCTCGCCGAGACGGGTGTCGCCTCGGCCAGCGTGTCCTGTGGAGCGGGGCCGGTCGGTTCGGTCGGCGGAGGCGGAGCCGTCGTCGTGGTCTCCTGCGCCGTCGTTTCGGGCGCGGTGGTGTCGGGCTCCCCGGTCGTTGCGGTTGCGGGCGGCTGCGGCTCTTCGCGGTCGGTCAGCCAGATCGCGACGGCAGCTCCCGCCGTCACCAGCAGCGCGGCAACGGCAAGAAGCAGCAACAGGCGGCGGCGATCACGCCACCATGGCCGCGGTTCCTCGGTCACACGCCTCCGGCCACGTCGCCGCTCACGGTACGAGCACCACCTTGCCGGTCGACCGTCGCTCCTCGATCAGCCGATGTGCGTCACCCGCCTCGTGGAGCGGGTAGGTCGCCCCGACGACGGGCCGCACGATGCCCTGCGCCCAGAGGCGGAACAGGTCACGCGCAGCGTCGTGCACGAGCTCTGGCTGCCGCTGCATCAGGCGCCCGAGATAGAACCCGTGGAGCCCGATGTTGCGCCCGACGAGTTGCTGCGGCGCCACGGGCTCCCAGGGGCCGCCCGCGTAGCCCACGGCGACGGCGGCGCCGAGAGGGCGTAGCAGCGGCAGCGCCTGCGTCAGCAGCGGCCCGCCGACCGGGTCGAGCACGACATCCACGGGGCCGAGATCGTCGAGCGCTTCGTACGTCGTGCCCTGGGAGGCGCCGAGCGACAGCGGCAGCGGCAGCTTCTCTTTGCTGCCCGTGGCCGCGACGACCTCGGCTCCGAGTGCGCGACCGACCTGCACGGCAGCGCTGCCGACGGCGCCGGCGGCAGCGGTCACGAGCAGCCGCATCCCGTGGCGCACCGGCGCCTGCCGAGTAAGGGGAAGCCAGGCCGTGAGGAACGCCATCAGGAACGCAGCACCCTCCTCGTAGGTCGCCTCCTCAGGGAGGTCGAACAGCCAGTCGACCTCGACGGCAACGGCCTCCGCGTACCCACCGCCCGTCGACCGCACGAGCCCGACGACGCGGCGGCCCGACTCCGTCTCTCCGGCGACTTCCAGACCCGGAACCCAGGGCAGATCGGGGGCGTGGGGATACTCGCCTCGGCGCACCAGCAACTCGAGGAAGTTGACTCCGACCGCCCGCACGTGGACGAGCTCCTGGCCATCGGCGGGGGCGGGCGTGGGCACGTCGCGGACGACGAGAGCCTCGGGCCCGCCGAGCCGCTCGAGGACGACGGCCTTCACGCTGTCACCGTCCCGTGAACGTCGGCTCGCGCTTCTCGATGAAGGCAGTCACGCCCTCCAGACCGTCCTCCGAGGCGAGGCAGCGTCGGAAGGCATCGGCCTCCCGGCGGAGGCCTTCCTCGAGCGGCAGGTCGCGGGTCGTGCGAGCCAGCTCGCGCAGCGCCTCCACGGCGACGGGCGAGCGGGCCGCGATCGTCCGGGCCAGGTCGAGGGCTGCGGGCATCAGGTCGGCGGCCGGCACGACCTTTTCCACGAGCCCGAACCGCTCGGCGGTCGCCGCGTCGATGAAGTCGCCGGTGAGGTTGAGCAGCATCGCGCGCCCGAGCCCGACGAGGCGGGGCAGCCGCTGCGTGCCACCTCCTCCGGGGATCAGCCCGAGCTTGATCTCCGGCTGGCCGAGCCGCGCGTCGTCCGTGCAGACGCGGACGTCGCAGCACATCGCGAGCTCGAGGCCGCCGCCGAGGCAGAACCCCTGGATCGCAGCGACGAACGGTGTTCGGGCGGCGTCGATGCGGTTGCCGAGTCGTTGGAGATTCCGGGCGGAGCCCGTCTCCGCCTCGGCCGAGCTGCGCAGCGCCGGGAACTCCTTGATGTCCGCTCCGGCGACGAACGCGCGGTCACCACCGCCGCGGAGAACCACCACGCGGGTTTCGTCGGCAGCGTCGAGCGCCTCGATCTCCACGTACAGCTCTGCAAGCAGCGCCTCGGAGAGCGCGTTCATGGGCGGGTTGTCGATCATCACGACGGCGACGTACCCGTCGTGCTCGGTGTTGATGAACTGTCCCACTCGTCCTCCTCGATTCGAGGGCGAGGCCGGCGGGCCTCGCCCCTACGTCGTCGTCACGAACTGCTCGCGCAGCGCCGTCTTGCGGAACTTGCCGACCGCCGTCTTCGGGATCTCCTCGACGAACTCGAAGCGATCGGGCAGCCACCACTTCGCAAACGAGGGGGCGAGGAAGTCGCGGAGCTCGTTGGGCGTCGCTGACGCACCCTCGGTGAGCACGACAACCGCGAGCGGCCGCTCCGACCACTTTTCGTCGGGCACCGCGATCACGGCGGCTTCGGCCACGGCCGCGTGTGCCATGAGCGCGTTCTCCAGCGCCACCGTCGAGATCCACTCGCCACCGGACTTGACCAGGTCCTTGGAGCGATCCTGGATCTCGACGAAGCCGTCGGCATGGATGGAGACGATGTCGCCGGTCTTGAACCAGCCGTCGTCGGTCCAGCGATCGGTCGAGTCGGGCGACTCGTAGTACGCGGACGCGACCGACGGGCCACGAACTTCGAGCTCGCCCATTGTCGTGCCGTCCCAGGCGATGAGGTCGGACTCGCCGCGTGCACGGATCTCCACGAATGGGATCGGCGGCCCCTGCATCGCACGGCGCGCGTAGATCTCTGCGGGCTCGAGACCCACCTCCTGCTCGGGGAGCCCGGACAGCGTGCCGACAGGAGTCATCTCCGTCATGCCCCAACCGTGGACGACGTGCAGCCCGTGGCGCTCGGAGAACGCCTCGATCATCGCCTTCGGGGGAGCGGCGCCACCCACGGTCATCATGCGCAGCGCGGACAGGTCCCAGCCGCCCGGGTTGGCGTCGAGCGCCTGCAGCACGCCCATCCAGATCGTCGGCACCCCGGCCGTGATCGTGACGCGCTCCTGCTGGAAGGCATCCAGGAGGCTCGCCGGGTCGAGATGCGGCCCGGGAAAGACCTGCTTCGCGCCAACGAGCGCGCACGAGAACGGGAAGCACCACGCGTTCGCGTGGAACATGGGGACGACGGGAAGCACCGTGTCGGACGTCGTCAACCCGAGACCCGGGCCGATGGTGAGAGCGTGGATCGCGATCGCCCGGTGCGAGTAGAGAACCCCCTTCGGCCGACCGGTGGTGCCGCTCGTGTAGCACATCGCTGCGGCCGAGCGCTCGTCGAGCTCGCGGTACGCGAAGTCGTTCTCGTCGGCTCCGGCGAGCAGCTCCTCGTAATCGAGTGCGCCCTCCGGGACGGGCCCGTCACCGACCGCGATCACGTGCTCGAACGTGCACCGTCCGACGAACTGCTCGGCCAGTGGCCAGAGCACCTTGTCGACGACGAGCACCTTGTCCTCGGCGTGGGTGGCGATGTACACGTTGTCGTCGGGGTGCAGGCGCAGGTTCAGGGTGTGCGTGACGAACCCGCCGGCCGGTGCGCCGATGTACGTCTCGAAGTGCTCGTGGTGGTTCCACATGAACGTCGCGACGCGATCGCCGTCCTCGAGCCCGAGTCCACGCAGGGCGACGGCGAGACGCTTCGTCCGCGCCACGACATCGGCGTACGTGGCCCGGTGGAAGCTCTTGTCGGGGAGGCGCGACACGATCTCGCGGTCGCCGTAGAGCTCGTCGGCTCGGCGCAGGATCGCCGGGACGTTCAGCTGGTAGTCCATCATCAACCCCTGCATCACCAACCTCCCTCGTCGAGTAACCGGGCCGCGATCTCGCTCCGTAGCGTCGTGGTCGAAGCCTCCCACGCCCGGATCCCGAGCGCACGCTTGTAGAGACGCTGCAATGGGTGCTCCCAGGTGAAGCCGATCCCGCCGTGGGCTTGGATCGACCGCTCGCAGGCAGCGACGGCGGCGTCCGCGGCGTGCGCCTTGGCGGCTGCCGCCAGTGCGCCGGCGCGCTCGGAGCCGACCGAGATGGCCCACGCGGCCCCGAGCGCGAGCGACCGGGCGAGCTCGAGCTCCGTGTACGTCGTGGCCAGGGGATGCGCGACCGCCTGGTAGGAGCCGATGGGGCGGCCGAACTGCTCGCGCTCGGCGACGTATCCGACCGTCAGCTCGAGGGCGCGCGCGCCAACGCCGCAGGCTTCGAGAGCGAGGGCCGTCAGCGACCGCCGCCGGATCTCGGGTAGGACGTCGGTCGACGACAGCCGTCGACCGACCTCACCGCCGACGACGACGCCGAGCGGTCGGGTCTCGTCGTGTGTGCTCAGCAGCTCGCGCTCGAATCCCTCGAGCTCGTAGAGGCCGTCCCCGCCGGCCACGGCGACGTGCGTGACGGTGTCCAGGTTCGTGACGAGCGGGCCCAGTGCCAGCGCCCAGCTCGTCTCGCCCGAGGCGACGAGCGCCTGGTCCTGCGGCGACAGTGCGGGCAGGGCGACGGCGACGGTCGCGTAGAAGGGCCCCGGTGTCAGCGCGCGCCCCAGCTCCTCGTGCAACATCGCTTGCTCCAGGAAGCCGAGCCCTGCACCGCCGTGCTCCTCGGCGACCGTGACCCCGGTCCAGCCGAGCTCCGCGAGCTGCGACCACGTCGGTTCCGGGGTCGCTTCCAGGAACGCTCTTGCTTGCGCGCGAAGCTCCTCCTGCTCGACAGTGAGTGAGGCGTCCATCAGCGCGACCTCGGCAGGCCGAGCACGCGTTCTGCGACGATGCTGCGCAGGATCTCGGACGTGCCGGCTTCGATCGTGTTGCCGCGGCTGCGCAGCTGCTGTTGCGGCCACCAACCCCCGTACGGAGCGCTGCCGGCTCGTAGCTGGGCGTCGGCGCCGAGCAGGTCGAGCGCGAGCGACGTGACGCGCTGGTTGGCCTCCGACCACTGGAGCTTCAGAATCGACCCCTCCGGCCCCGGCACACCGGTGCGCGCGAGCGCCGAGAGCGAGCGATACGCCGTGAGTCTCAGCCCTTCCAGCTCGATCCACTCGCGCGCGAGGGCGTCGCGTTGCACGGGGGACGCGCCACGGTCACGCGCGAGTGAGACGAGCTTGCGCACAGCGAGCTCGAGGCGCGAGACGAGTGCGATGCCGAGTGTGCCGCGCTCGTGGAGGAGCGTCGTCATCGCCACCTGCCAGCCACCCCCGATCTCGCCGAGCACGTTCGCGACCGGCACTTCGACCCCGGTGAGGAAGATCTCGTTGAACTCTGCCTCCCCGGTGAGCTGTCGCAGCGGACGTACCTCGACGCCGGGCGCGGACATGTCGAGGATCAGGTACGTGAGACCCTCGTGACGCCGTGAGTCGGGATCCGACCGCGTGAGCAGGATGCAGAAGTCGGCGACATGTGCGTACGACGACCAGACCTTCTGGCCGTCGACGACGAAGCGGTCGCCATCGAGGCGCGCGCTTGCACGCACGCCGGCGAGATCCGACCCCGCATCTGGTTCGGAGAAGCCCTGGCACCAGATCTCCTGCGCGGACAGGATCGGCGCCAGGTGACGCGTCTTTTGCTCGTCGGTGCCATGGGCGATGATTGTGGGCCCGGCCATGCCGAGACCGATCACGCCGACGTGGGCCGGGGCCTCCGCGCGTGCCGACTCCTCGAGGAAGATCGCCTGGTGGGCGAGAGGCGCGTCCGCTCCGCCGTACTCCTGCGGCCACGTGAGACCTGCGTAACCGGCCTCGTAGAGCGCCGCGCTCCAGGCGCGCAGCTCTGCCAGGTCGTCCGACTGCACACCGAAGCCGTACCCGCCGAGCTCGTCCGGCACCGCGGCGGCGAGCCACTCGCGCAGCGTCGCTCGAAATGCGGCCTCGTCCGGCGTGTCGCGAAGATCCACGGCTGTTGAGCCTACCGTCCCCGGAACGACGCGACGAACAGGCAGCCCTCGCGCGACGGCGGCAACCTGTCTCTGGTTGGTGCTAGCGAACGAGCCAGGCGACGACCGTGGCGATGATCGCGACACCGATCGCGAACGCCCCCAACGCTACGAGCCACACCGCGTCGACAACGGAGTCGCCGTCCGCGAGCAACCAGCCGATGCCGATCGCCGCGAACGCGAGCCCGAACAGGAGGTGACCTGGGCGCACTGCGGGCCGCTCATCCACGGGTGACCACTCCTTCGCCCATCCCGACTTCCAGCTCGAGCACGATCGTTCCTGCTCCCGGGTCACCCTTGACGACGGTCTCGAGATCGCGGTCGAGCCCGTCGACGACTGTGCCGTCCGGGCTCTCGAGCTCCCCTGCACCGACGTGGCCGCTGAGATCGACGGTCACCTCCGGTGGCACGACGACCTGGGCGCTGCCGATGCCGAGCGTGACCTGGACCGTCGGCGTCGTGCCCACGAATGTCATCCGCGACAGATCGACGACGAGCTCGCCGACTCCGAGGCGGTACTCGGGCAAGAGGTCTTCAACCGCGCTCGGTGCGTACGAGCGCTCGCCGACGCCGCGATCGGCGATCGGCTCGACAACTGCGGCGGACATGAGCGCCAGCGTCAAGACGACGGCGACCGGGAAGAGCCAGGGCGCCCCGCCGGTTGCCGACGACACCGCGAGGCCGACGCCTACGACCACGAGCGCGGCTGCGAGCGCCGTGCTCCACGTCACGTCGAAGCGTCCGTCGAGCCCGCCGGCGAGCGCGATGGCGAGACCGACCGCGAGCACACCCAGCACGAGCGCCGTCAGCGGTGCGCGTCGACGCCCTCCGGAGGCGCTGACCGCCTCCGGAGGGACATCGGCGCCGGCTTCTCGGATCACCGACTCGGGCACATCGGCCTCGGCGTCGCTCCCGTCGTGAGCGCCGTCGGCCGGGGCCGGGGGAGGTGGGGGCACAAGAGGTGCCTCCGTGCCGCCCGGGTCTCCCGGCCCGCCGGTGGTGCGACCGATCAGGAGCACACCGCCGACGACGAGCGCGACTGCCACGGTCAGGCGGCCGAAGTCGCCGACCCCTTGCCACGTGAGCAGGCACACACCGGCGACCAGTCCGACGATGCCGACCGCAGTCCACGGGTCGACAGGGCTCGCCACGCGCGTGCGATCGGCCTCGCCTTTCGGCATCACGATCCAGCAGGCGACGTAGAGCAGGAGCCCGACGCCGCCTGCGGCGATGAGCACGAGGAACGCGACACGGACGATCGTCGGGTCGACCCCGAGGTAGTGGCCGATGCCGGCCGCGACGCCCGCGATCTTCCCGTCCGGCGTGCGGACGAGCCGTCGCGGGGCCGTGGAGCCGTGACCGGTGCCGATCTCGGGTGTGAGTGTGTCGTTCATGCCTTCATCGTCCTGCCCGGCCGCGGCCGGGGCAATCGGGAACCCATACCGTCCCTCCCCGACGCGCCTCGGGGTCGGCTCAGGGTGAGTCCCGAGGGGGCAAGGCCTCCTCGACTGGAATCATTCCACCATGTCGTCGATCGCAGAGGGACGCGCACGCCTCTCCATCCCGGCGCCGCAGTCCGAGCGCAGGGTTCTCGTCGGTGTCGCTGCGGGCATCGCAGCGGCGTTGGGCGTCGACCCCATCGTCGTCCGGACGGCCTTCGTGGTACTCGCCGCTGCGGGTGGCGTCGGGATCCTGCTCTACCTGCTCGCCTGGGCGACGATGTCCGCGTTTGGTACCCCCGTGTCCCAGCCGCCGGCTCAGACGAACGACCAGCTCGGGCCGCTCGATCGTGTGCTGGGCGTCTCACTCGTCACGGCCGGCCTCCTGCTCGGAGTACAGGTGCTCGATCTCGGTTTCTCCCGAAGCACGTCCTGGCCCGTGGCGCTCGTCGGGCTCGGCCTCCTGCTCGCCTGGCACCGCAAGCGCCTCGGCGCGTTCGTCGACGGCGGTCGTAGCGCCGCCGTGCGCGTCGTCGTGGGTCTTCTGCTCGCCGGCGCGGGGCTCGCCGGGTTGATCGCGCTCAATCTCGACGTCGCGGCGGCGAGGGACACTCTCCTCATGCTCGCTGCCGTCGTCGGCGGCGTCGCCATCGTCGTCGCGCCGACGATCGTCGGGCTCGGCCGGGAGCTCGCCGACGAGCGTCGCCAGCGGATCCGCACCGAGGAGCGCGAGCGGATGGCGGCGCACCTGCACGATTCGGTGCTGCAGACGCTCGCGCTGATCCAGCGTGATGCAGAAGAGCCGGGCCGGACACGTGCGCTGGCACGCGGGCAGGAGCGAGAGCTGCGTTCGTGGCTCTACAGCGCTCCTACCGACGGCGACGTTCGCACCGTGCGCACGGGTCTCGAGCGCGAGTGCGCGGAGGTGGAGCGGCTGCACGACGTCCCTGTGGAGCTCGTGGTCGTCGGTGTCGACGTTCCCGTTGACGACCGCATGCGAGAGGTTCTTGCCGCGACCCGTGAGGCCGTCGTCAACGCGGCCAAGCACTCCGGCGCGCCGCGGGTCGACGTCTACGCGGAGGTCGACTCGGGGGCGCTCCACATCTTCGTCCGTGACACGGGAGCCGGCTTCGCCCCCGAGGCGGTGGCTGCCGACAGGCGGGGTGTGCGCGAGTCGATCGTGGCCCGGTTGCAGCGGGTCGGGGGCGTCGCCACGGTGACCTCGGCTCCGGGGGAGGGCGCCGAGGTGGAGTTGCGCATGCCGCTGGAGGCGTCGTGATGCTGCGGGTGGTCGTCGTCGACGACCACGAGCTCGTGCGCGCCGGCGTTCGCGCGGCGCTCGCCGGCCGTGTCGAGGTCGTGGGCGAGGCGGGCGACGTGCTCGAGGCTGTCGCCGTCGTCACACGCACGCTGCCGGACGTGGTCCTGCTCGACGTGCATCTCCCCGGAGGCGGCGGTGCGGCCGTGATCGGCGGGGTGGTCGAGCAGGGCGTGGCCGCGCGGTTTCTTGCGCTCTCCGTCTCCGACGCGGCCGACGACGTGATCGGCGTGATCCGAGCAGGCGCGCGAGGCTACGTGACCAAGGCGATCTCGAGCGACGAGCTCGTCGACGCCGTCGAGCGGGTCGCGTCGGGCGATGCCGTCTTCTCGCCGCGCCTCGCCGGCTTTGCGCTCGATGCCTTTGCCGCCGATCTCCCGGTGCCGACCGACCCGGAGCTCGATCTGCTGACACCACGCGAGCGCGAGGTGATGCGCCTGCTCGCGCGCGGGTACGCCTACAAGGAGATCGCCCGGCGCCTGACGATCTCGATCAAGACGGTCGAGACGCACGCGTCGGCGGTGTTGCGGAAGCTCCAGCTCTCGAGTCGCAACGAGCTCGCGAGCTGGGCCGCCCGCAGGCGCCTGCTGTAGGGGAGAGGCTTGCCTCGCCCGGCGTTCGCCTTCCCCGGCCCCCTCGCCGGCCCTACGCCCAGCCGCCCGCGCGAGCCAGCGCGAGGGCGCGTTCGAGGTCGCCTGCGTCACGCGTCTCGAGCGCCTGCCGCAACTCGTCGTCGAGCTCGTCGGGCAGCTTCATCAGCCGTGGGTCGAGGAGCGCCGCGAGCTGCGTCGAGACCTCGTTGAGATCAGTGCGCGCGAGCGCTTCCTCTGCCAGAGGGAAGCGGGCAGTCCACTGGAAGACGACCGGCCCCGCCTTGGCGGACGTCTCGAAGATCGCCACGGCCGCACTCGCGTCCTGCGCAGCCCGGCTCAGATCGCCCTCGCGCCCCGCAAGCCAGGCGCGGTTCGCGAGGTACATTCCCTCGTACTGAGGGCGCTCGTCGTACGCTGCGAGGCAGTCGAGCGCGGCGGCGACTGCGGCGACGTCGCCACGCCGCCGGTGGCACACCGCGAGGTACGTGAGGGACTGGATCGCGAGCTTGACGTCGCCCGCCGCGAGCGTGTCCTCGAGCGCCTGCTCCAGCTCGGACGCCGACTCCTCCAGCTTCGCGCGCCACAGGAGGCAGAAGCCGAGCAGGAAGTGCGCGTCGTGCGTCATGCCGGCGGCGACCAACAGCGGGACCGTCTCACGAGCAAGCTGCTCCGTCTCGGTGCTGAGCGCGTAGCGCTCGCGGCGGTACCGCGCCGCGATCTGCCAGCGCATGGCGCCCGACCGATGTGAGGGGGTGCCGTGGCGTTCGAGCGGCTCCTCGGTAGCCGCGAGCTTCCGTTCGAGCTCGTCGGTCTCCCCCAGCCAGTAGTGGTGCCAGCACTGGTCCAGCGTCACCGTCAACCACGTGCGCCACCATGTGTCGTCGTCGCCTGGTGGGTCACCCAGCGCGGCGGCAGCCGCCTCGTGGGCTCGCTTCGTCTCGTCAGGCCGATCCCGCCAGAGGACGATGCGTGCCCGTGTCGTGTGGGCGAGCGCGAGGGCGAGATTGTCGTCGGTGCTCGCGATCGCGGTGTCGCTCGCTCGCTCTGCCTCTTCGTACTGGCCGTGCAGGAGCATCAGCTGCGCGAGCGCGCCCGCGAGCACGGAGATCGCGTGCCGGTCTCCTTCCCCCTCGGACGCCGTGGCGAGCGCCGCGCGGAGATTGGGCTCGTCGGGCTCGATGAGGCGCACGGAGTCGGCGCGCCCGGCCCGCAGCCCCGGCATCGCCTCGTCGACCTGTGCCGTGAACGTCGCCGCGTGCCGACCGCGGAGGGAGCGGAGCTCGCCCGACTCGTCGAGCGCCTCCCGCGCGAAGGCACGAATCGTCTCCAGCATCCAGTAGCGGGGCGCGCCGTCCGGGTCGTCGCGGCGCCTGAGGAGGCTCTTCTCGACGAGTGAAAGAAGGTCCTCGAGGGCGTTCTCGCAGACGTCCTCGCACGCGTCGAGCCGGCAGCCGCCGGAGAAGATCGCGAGACGCCGGAACAGCTGCTGCTCAGCCGGCTCCAGCAGGTCGTACGACCAGGCGATCGTCGCCCGCAGCGTCCGCTGCCGGGCCTCCGTGTCCCGGCGGCCGGCAAGGTCGAGTCGGCCCCCGAGGCGCTCGAGGAGAACCCCGACCGGGAGTGCGGCGACGCGCGCAGCCGCCAGCTCCAGCGCCAGCGGCAGGCAGTCGAGGCGCCCGCAGAGGTCCTCGACGAGAGCGTGACCGTCGTCGTCGATCGAGAACGAGGCGTCGGCGGCGCGGGCGCGAGCCACGAACAGCTCGACCGCATCCGCGCGCTCGAGCGGCGGTATCGCGATCAGCCGCTCACCCGTCAGGTCGAGCGGCGCCCGGCTCGTGGCCAGCACGACGAGACGGTGACAGGCGACGAGCAGCGGTGCCAGCGCGTCGGCGACGGCGTCGAGCAGGTGCTCGCAGTTGTCGAGCACGAGCAGGCTCCGCTTCGCACCGAGTGTCGCGACGACGCTCTCGGCGAGCGTTCGACCCGCCTCCTCCGTGGCCTCGAGTACGCGGGCGAGCGCGGGAAGCACCTGGGAGCCATCGTCGAGCGATGCGAGGGGGACCCACCACACGCCGTCGGGGAACCGCTCGGCGGACTCGGCCGCCGCCTGGACGGCGAGGCGGGTCTTGCCGGTGCCGCCGGGGCCGGTCAGCGTCACGATCCGCGATGCCTCCTCGCCGAGCACGCCGACGATCTCGGCGAGTTCGCGGATCCGCCCCTGGAAGGGCGTCACCGCAACGGGCAGGTTTGTCCGGTACAGCGAGCGGATCGGCGGAAACCGCTCGGCGCCGAGCTGGAACACGCGCTCGGGTGCTCCGAGATCCTTGAAGCGGTGCTCCCCAAGGTCCAGCAGCGCGTCGTCGCCGGTCAGCGCGGCCGTCGCCTGCGACACCAGCACCTGCCGTCCATGTCCCGCGGCGGTGATGCGCGCCGCACGGTGGACGTCGGCCCCGACGTACCCCTCTTCGCCGAGCAGCGGTGTCCCGGTGTGGATCCCGGTGCGAACCCGGATCGAGCTGGCGTCCAGGCCCTCGTTGAGCTCCGCGGCTGCGGCGATGGCGCCCGGCGCCGTCGGGAATGCCAAGAAGAACGCGTCCCCCTGGGTGTCGACCTCGACGCCGCCGTGGCGGCTCGCAGCCTCACGTATCACGCGCCGGTGGTCGGCAAGCGCCTCCGCGTAGCGGCCCGGGCCGAGCTCGGCGAGGAGCCGCGTCGACCCCTCGATGTCCGTGAACACGAAGGTCACCGTTCCTGAGGGAAGCCGCGGGCGCATCCGACAAGCATGACCGGCGGCAGCGCCCCGGGCCAAGTCCAGCAGCGCCTCAGTCCGCGGGAATGACCGCCCTGAGCGCGCCGAGCGAGACCTCGAACACGGCATGCGGCATGCCCGCGGCGCACCACACGCGGTCGAAGCGGTCGAGGGACTCGTCGACGATCGTCCGCAGCGGCCGCTCGTGACCCACGGGCGGGACGCCGCCGACGGCGAAGCCGGTTGCCTCGCGCACCTCCTCCGCGGTGGCGCGGCGCAGCCCCAGCCCATCCGCCGGCACCTGACGGTCTCCCGCCCAGAGGCACATCACCGGCTCGTCGGTCTCGGCGTCGACGAACACCAGCGACTTGACGATCTGCCCCAGCTCGCATCCGCACGCGGCAGCCGCCTCGGCCGCCGTCCGCGTCGAGCCCGGTAGGACGACGATCTCGATCTGGAGCCCCAGCTCGGCGAGACGCGCCTGCACCCTCGCCGCGGTTGGGTGGAGTGACGATGCCAACCGGGGTAGGGTACTCGGCCAGATGGCGCTGCTCTCCGTCCGCGACGTCACGCTGCGCTTCGGTGGCATCGTCGCCCTCGACGAGGTGTCGTTCAGTGTTGCCTCGGGGACGATCACGGGGCTCATCGGCCCGAACGGCGCGGGCAAGACGACCGTCTTCAATGTCGTCACGCGGCTCTACTCGCCCGATGAGGGCGACGTGATCTTCGACGGCGAGTCGCTACTGGGCACGCCCGCGCATCGAATCGTGAGTCGCGGGATCGCGAGGACGTTTCAGAACCTCAACCTCTTTCGATCGATGTCCGTGCTCGAGAACGTCCTCATCGGCGCACATTCGCGGGGACGGACGGTCGGTGCGCGGGAGGCGCTCGAGACGATCGACTTCGTCGGGCTCTCCGGCATGGCCGGCCTGCCGGCTGCCGCTCTGCCGTACGCCACACAGAAACGTGTCGAGATCGCGCGCGCTCTCGTCGCCCAGCCTCGCCTGCTCCTGCTCGACGAGCCCGCCGGAGGACTGAACCACGAGGAGGTGGAAGAGCTCGGCGGCTTCGTTCAGCGCCTCCGCGACGAGCTGGCGCTGACCGTGCTCTTGGTGGAGCACCACATGCGGCTCGTGATGCGCATCTCCGACCACGTCAACGTGCTCAGCTTCGGGCGCAAGATCGCGGACGGGACGCCCGAGCAGGTACAGGCCGACCCCGCGGTGATCGAGGCGTACCTCGGCACGGAGGACGTCTGATGGCCCCGCTGCTGCAGCTCGAGGACGTGCAAGCGCGATACGGACAGGTGCAGGCGTTGCACGGCGTCTCGCTGGAGGTCGCCGAGGGCGAGGTGGTCGCCGTGCTCGGCGCCAACGGCGCCGGCAAGACGACGACACTGCGCGCGGTTTCGGGGACAGTCCGTCGCTCGGGCACGATCCGGTTCGACGGGAAGCAGCTCCGTGGGAGCGCCGAGTCGGTCGCCAAGACCGGGATCGCGCACGTACCTGAAGGTCGTGGGACGTTCACCGAGCTGACCGTCGAGGAGAACCTCCGCCTCGGGGCGTACACACGGCGCGACAGGGAAGTGCGCGCCGACATCGAGCGCATGTCCGGCTGGTTTCCGTGGCTCGAGGAACGCTCAGCACAGCGCGCGGGCACGTTGTCGGGCGGCGAGCAGCAGATGCTGGCCCTCGCGCGCGCGCTGATGGGGCGCCCGCGCCTCGTCATGCTCGACGAGCCGTCGCTCGGTCTCGCGCCCATGATCGTGCGCGAGATCTTCCGCATCGTGCGCGAACTCAACGACAAGGAGGGGCTCACCGTGCTCGTCGTCGAGCAGGACGCCCGCATCGCGCTCGCCACGGCCGACCGCGCGTACGTACTGGAGGTGGGGCGGGTCGCGCTGTCCGGCTCGGCCGCCGAGCTCGAGGCGGACGAGACCGTCCGCAGGAGCTACCTCGGCTACTGATGGCCGACTTCCTGCAGCAGGTCGTGTCGGGGCTCGCGTCGGGCGGTATCTACGCGCTGCTCGCGCTCGCGCTCGTGCTCATCCACCGGGCCACCGGGATCATCAACTTCGCCCAGGGCGAGATGGCCATGTTCTCGACCTACATCGCGTGGACGCTGACCGTCAACCACGGGTGGCCGTACTGGCCCGCGTTCGCGATCACGCTGGCTCTGTCTTTCGGCGGCGGCCTCGGCGTCTACCAGGCCGTGATCCGCCCGAACAGCCGCGGCTCTGTCCTGCGCGTCGTGATCGTCACGATCGGGCTGCTCATCTTCTTCAACGGCCTCGTACAGCTGATCTGGTCGGGCGAGGTACGTGCCGTGGAGAGCCCCTTCCCCTCCGGAACGATCGACATCGGTGGAGTCGTGATCGCCTGGGCCGACATCGGCACGATCGCTGTCTCGCTCGGGATCGTGTTCCTGCTGTGGCTGTTCTTCCAGTTCACCAAGGTCGGTCTGGCGATGCGTGCAGCCGCCGTCAATCCCACCGAGGCGCGGCTCGTCGGTGTCCGCGTGCCGTGGATGCTCGGGCTGGGCTGGGGGCTCGCAGCCGTGCTCGGGGCGGTGGCGGGGATGCTCACCGCGCCCAGTGTCTTCCTCGACCCGAGCATGATGCAGGCGATCCTCATCTACGCCTTCGCCGCGGCCGTCCTCGGCGGCATCGACTCGCCGATCGGCGCGGTGGTCGGCGGGCTCACGCTCGGCGTGATGCTCAACGTCCTCAGCTGGCTGAGCCAGTACAGCCTGTTCGACTGGTTCACCGAGGAACTCCGTCTCCCGACGGCGCTGCTGATCATCCTCGTCGTGCTCCTGATCAAGCCGTCCGGCATCTTCGGGCGTGCCGAGGTCAAGCGCATATGAGCGACCGGGTCCGGCGTGTCGTTTTCCCTGTCGCGGCGTTCGCCGTGGTCGCCGTCGTCGCGCTCGCTCTGCCGGCGTTCGTCAGCGACTTCCGCGCCCAGCAATTCGCCTACGTGTCGATCTACCTGATCGCGCTCCTCGGTCTGAACGTGCTGACCGGGTACACGGGGCAGATCTCGCTCGGCCACGGCGCCTTCATGGCGGTCGGCGGCTACACGTCGGCGATCCTGATGATCGACTACGGCGTCAAGGACGTCTGGACGATCCCGATCGCGGCACTCGTCGCAGGCACGGCCGGGTTCCTCGTCGGCATTCCGGCGCTGCGTCTCTCCGGGCTGTACCTCGCGCTCGCCACGTTCGCGATCGCGGTCGCGACACCCGGCTTGATCAAGCGCTTCGAGCACTTCACGGGGGGCGGCTCCGGGATCAACCTCTTCGGCGTCGACGAGCTCACCGCGTCGCTGGAGCCCGTCACCGTGCTCGGCGCCGAGTTGAACTTCAACAACTGGCTGTACTACCTGTCGACGTCGATCGCGCTCGTGCTCTACGTCCTTGCGTGGCTGCTGCTGCGTGGACGTACCGGTCTCGCGTTCCGCTCCGTCCGAGACAGTGAGACGGCGGCCGTCTCGTTCGGCGTCAGCCTCGCGCGCTACAAGACGCTCGCGTTCGGTGTCTCGGCCGCGTACGCAGGGGTGGCCGGGTCACTCTTTGCGATCGCGACGACCTTCGTCAACCCCGACACGTTCCCGATCGCACTGTCGATCTTCCTGCTCGTCGGTGTCGTCGTCGGCGGTCTCGGCTCCCTCCTCGGGATGATCGCCGGAGCCGTGTTCATCCAGTTCCTGCCGCTGTGGGCGCAGGGGGTCTCGAAGTCCCCCGGCGCGCCCGCCGTCGTCTACGGAGCCGTGCTGATCGCGGTCATGTTCGTTCTGCCGGACGGTTTCGCCGGGCTGCTCCACCGCGCGTGGCGCCTGCTCCGCCGCCGCTAGCCCTGCATACGACGTCCTTACAAGCGGTGGCTACCATCCTCCTCGCGGCCACGACTTCGTCGAGAAGGAGCCTCGAGACGCCATGACCAAGAAGCTTTCGCTCGCATGCCTCGTGCTGACGGCCGCGCTTGCGCTCGGCGCAACCGCAGCGTTCGCGAGCCAGTCCGGCGCGAGCGCGGATCCGGGTGTCACGGCCACGTCGGTGCTCTTCGGGGGCACCTCGCCGCTGTCGGGCTCGGCATCCGCCTATGCCTCTGTCGCGCGCGGCGCCGACGCCTACTTCAAGTACGTCAACGCGCGCGGTGGTGTCGCGGGACGCAAGATCTCCTACACGTACGTCGACGACGCCTACAACCCGGCCCAGACAGTGCAGGCGACGCGCCAGCTCGTCGAGCAGGAGAAGGTCTTCGCGATCTTCAACGCACTGGGCACGGAGCACAACATTGCGATCCGCGACTACCTGCGCGCGCAGGGCGTACCGCAGCTCTTCGCTGCTTCGGGCTCCACGCAGTTCGGTGGCCAGGCCGACGAGTACCCCGGCCTGATCGGGTTCCAGCCGAGTTACCTCGCTGAAGGGTGGGTCTACGGGAAGTACCTCGCCCGGACGCGTCCCGGCTCCCGCGTCGCCGTTCTCTTCCAGAACGACGACTACGGCAAGGATCTCCTCGCCGGTCTCAAGCGCGGCCTGCAGCGCTCGAAGGTGAAGGTCGTCGCGGCCCAGCCGTACGAGGTGACCGCATCCGATGTGCAGTCCCAGGTCGCGAAGCTGAAGGCCTCAGGCTCCGATGTCTTCGCAATCTTCGCGACACCGAAGTTCGCGATCCAGTCGTACGTGTTCGCGAACAAGCTCGGCTGGAAGCCGAAGCTGACGATCAACAACGCCGTCTCGTCGGCGTCGAACATCATGTTGCTGGCCTCGGAAGGCGGCACGAACAAGGTCGTGAACGGCACGCTGTCGATCGTCTTCCTCAAGGACCCGACCGACCCGAAGTGGTCGAAGGATGCGGCAGTGAAGCTCTACCGCTCCGTCCTCAAGAAGTACGCGTCGGGCGCCAACCCGAACGACGTCTACCACCTGTACGGCATGTCGGTCGCATGGACGACCGTCGAGCTGTTGCGGAAGATCGGCAAGAATCTCACACGCTCGGCGCTGGTCGAGGCCGCGTCGAACATGAACATCCCGCGCAACCCGTTCCTGCTCCCCGGCATCGCCATCAAGACCGGAGCCAAGGACCACTTCCCCATCGAGCAGATGCTTCTGCAGCGGTGGGACAAGGGCGCCTGGAAGAGCTTCGGCGGCATCTGGGGCTACCGTGGGACGTGATCTGCCCCGCAGGTGAGGGATCCGCTGAGCGGATCCCTCACCGCGACAATCCCTGAAGGCGTCCGCTTCGCGGCCGCGGCGGTTGTGTCTCAGTGTTCGTGGCTTGTGGAAGCTGGCGAGCGGATCCCGACTGCGCAGATCCCTGAAGGCGTCCGCTTCGCGGCCGCGGGCGAACGTCGTTTCCTCGTGGTGGGCTTCGCCGAGCGGGTCCCGACCGCGCAGATCCCTGAAGGCGTCAGCTTCGCGGCCGCGGGCCGAACGTCTTCCCTCGCGGCGGTGAGTCGCTGAGCGGACACGCGCTGCCGTAGTCGAGGCACACGACTGCTCCGGCTCGTCGCGTATGCTGGCGGGACCGGGGCGAGGAGACCGCCCGGGCCGGATCCGACAACCGACCCGACCGATGCACGATCTCCTCCCCGACCTCCACCACGCACCACTTCGCTGCCTCCTTGCCGAGGCTCGTCGGATCCGCGACGCGCCCGCCCACGCGCGGGTCGTCACGTACTCACCGAAGGTCTTCATCCCGCTGACGACGCTCTGCCGCGACGTCTGTGGCTACTGCACGTTCGCACGGCCGCCGCGGCGAGGCGAGCGCGCCTTCATGACCGAGGAGGAGGTGCTTGCCGTCGCCCGCGCGGGCGCTGCAGCCGGTTGCACCGAGGCCCTCTTCACCCTCGGCGACAAACCCGAGCTTCGCTACCGGGTCGCGCGAGAAGAGCTCGCTGCCCTCGGTTGCGCCACGACGATCGAGTACCTCGTCCGCTGCGCGCGCCTGGTGCTGGAGGAGACCGGGCTCTTGCCTCACCTCAACCCAGGTGTGCTGACGCGCGAGGACATCGAGGCGCTCCGTCCCGTCTCTGCATCCATGGGGTTGATGCTTGAGACCGTCTCCGACCGGCTGGCGGCGAAGGGAATGCCGCACTGGGCGTCGCCCGACAAGCTGCCGGCGCGCCGGCTCGAGACGATCAGACTCGCGGGCGAGCTCCACATCCCGTTCACGAGCGGCATCCTGATCGGCATCGGTGAGACCCGCGCCGAGCGCATCGACTCCCTTCTCGCTCTGCGTGCGCTCGGCGAGGAGCACGGGCACCTCGGCGAGGTGATCGTGCAGAACTTCCGCGCCAAGCCGGGCACGCGCATGGCCGAGCATCCTGACGCGTCGCTGGAGGAGCACCTGTGGTCGATCGCCGTCGCACGGATCCTGCTGCCACCTGAAGTGCACGTGCAGGCGCCGCCGAACCTCGCATACGACCACTTCCCGGCCCTGCTCGACGCGGGGATCGACGACTGGGGCGGCGTCTCACCCGTCACCGTCGACCACGTCAACCCGGAGGCACCGTGGCCAGCGCTCGACCGCCTCCGGCAGGGAACCGAGGCGTGCGGCTTCGACCTGGTGGCACGTCTGGCGCTCTACCCCGAGTTCGTCGCCGATCTCGACACGTGGGTCGACCCGGCCGTTCAGCCGCAGGTGCGCCGCTCGGCGAACGCGCAGGGTTACGCTCGCGAAGATCACTGGGCGCCGGGCGAACCGGGAACTGTGCCCTTCGTCGTCCCGCGCGATGTTCTGCCGCTCGACCTCGTCGGTGACGAGCTCGGAGAGGCAGAGCTGGTCAGCCTGTTCGAGACGCAGGGTCGCGAGCGGGAACGCGTGCTCGCCACCGCCGACCGACTCAGGCGCGAGCGCTGCGGCGACGAGGTCACCTACGTCGTCACGCGCAACATCCAGTACACGAACGTCTGCTACTTCCGTTGCGGGTTCTGCGCCTTCTCGAAGGGCAAGCTGGCGGAGAATCTCCGCGGCCCGGCCTATCTCGTCCCGCTCGACGAGATCGTGCGCCGGGCGGAGGAGGCGTGGGAGCGCGGCGCGACCGAGGTGTGCCTCCAGGGCGGGATCCATCCGGGATTCACCGGCGACTTCTACGCCAGCGTGGTCGAGGCCATTCACGAGGCGGTGCCGGACCTGCACATCCACGCGTTCTCGGCGCTCGAGATCTGGCAGGGCGCCGCGACCCTCGGTGTCGGGCTGGACGAGTACCTGGGCCGGTTGCGCGACCTCGGGCTCGGCTCGCTGCCGGGTACCGCTGCCGAGATCCTCGACGACGAGGTGCGTGCCGTGATCTGCCCCGACAAGGTCACGACCGCCCAGTGGCTCGACGTGCACGCGGCCGCGCACCGTGCGGGGCTGCGTTCGAACGTGACGATGATGTTCGGCCACGTCGAACGCCCCGTCCACTGGGCGCGTCATCTGCTTCGTGCGCGCGAGCAGCAGACGCAGAGCGGCGGTTTCACCGAGCTCGTGCCGTTGCCCTTCGTTCCGATGGAGGCCCCGATCTACATCAAGGGGCGTGCCCGCCGCGGGCCGACGTTCGGCGAGGCGCTGCTCGTGCACGCGGTAGCACGCCTCGCGCTCGACCCGGTGATCACGAACGTGCAGGCGTCGTGGGTGAAGCTCGGGCCCGAAGGCGTGCGCCAGGCACTCGCCGCGGGTGTGAACGACCTCGGAGGGACGCTGATGAACGAGTCCATCTCGCGGGCGGCGGGGTCGGAGTGGGGGCAGGAGCTGGCACCGGAGGCGATGGAGGAGCTGATCCGCTCGGCCGGGCGCGTGCCACGCCAGCGCACGACGACCTACGGCGAGCCGCCGGCCGCGCAGATCCGCGCGTCGTTTGGTGCCGCCCCGCTGGTCGACGTCGTGTCGCCCTCGATCCGGGACTCCGAGCTCGTAGCGCCTCCGCGGCTCGTTCGGCCCGGGCTGCTCGCAGGCGTCTAGCTCTTTCGACGCCGACGGGCGTCGGCGACGAGGGCGGGCACACGCGCGAGCACCCGCGGCATCCCACGACGGGCGTCCGCGAGAGCGCTTTGAAGTGCGGTCGTGGCCGGCGGCCCGTGGATCCCCTCACCGTGACCGACGAGCAGATGCTCCGGCTCGAACGCGCCGAGCTGGCGACGCGGCGGTGTGGGCCGGAGAAGCAGGTGCACGCCGGCTGCGCCACGTCCTCCCGTATAGAACCCGTTTGTCCCGACCGCCTCCGCGACCACGAGCGTCCGCTGCACGGGCCACCAGAGCGCGATCTCTTGCCAGCGGCGCGAGCGCCTCACGTCGATCACCTCGAACGGAGAGTCGGGCACGGTGGGCGGTGCCACGAGGTGCGGCACAGCGAGCCGCGCTGCCAGCGGCGCGCAGTCGCGATTGTGGCGGTCGAGGAGTTGGAGGACGGCGGCCGGCTCGCCCAGTGTCGCGGCTCGCTCGAGTCCTGCCTGCCAGTCGACCGGGTCGACGAACCAGACACGGCCAGCGTCTGCGAGCACGTGGCTCGTCCTCGTCGCCGGCTCGTCCACGCACCAGGAGAAGCCCAGCGTTCCCCGGTCGTCGCAGAGGCGAGCCTTCATGCCGAGGCTTTGGGGACCGGGTGCTGGATGCAGAAGCGGTTGGTCGGTGTCTTTCCGTTCCAGCGGTAGCCGGCGGCGGCGACCCGCGTGACCCGGGTCGCGAAGCACCCGGGTCTGGCCGCGGGGCGGAACGACGCCCTGCCCTTGGCCCCGGCGCGGCGCGTCGCGACGAGATGACGCCCACCGTTGCGGCGGACGAGGACGCCGACCGCCGCTCGGGGAACCGGCGTACCGCGTGCGTCGACGGCCGTGACGTCGACCCGCAGCCGCTTGCCGATGCGGCGGTAGCTGACCGACGCCACGCGAACGACCGGCTGGGGTGTCACGGTGATCACCGCCGATGCGATCAGCTCTCCGGCCGAGCCGGCGTTCACGCTCACGGATCCCGTGCCTGGCCCCGTGCCCGTGAAGACGACCGTGCGCCCGGTGGTCGGTGCCACCGACCCGGGCGTGCCGGGCCCAACCGTCCAGGTAGGGCCGGTAACCCCGACGTTGTTTCCGAAGGCGTCGATCCCGTTGACGGTCAGCGTCTGCGTCGCGCCCGCAACCACGGTCACGGCCGGTGGGTCGATCGCGACGGCGACTGCGGGCCCGCCGAGGACGGTGTGTGCCTGCGTCCCCGTTGCGTACCCGGAGGCAGCGGCCGAAGTCACCGACGTGCCGGCCCGCGTGTCCCGGTAGACGAACGCGGGGCTCTGGCTCGTTCCGGCAGGGACGGTCAGCGCAAGCGTCGGCGACCACGGGCCTTCCGGCGACAGCGCGAGCTCGCCGCGCGGGGAATCGGACGAGATGGTGATGACGACGTCGGATGTGGCCACGACCGGGAAGCGGCCCTGCTGGAGCTGCAGTGCCATCGCCCCGGAGGGGACGCCGGGCGCGAGCGTCTGCGGTGCGGTGGTGAAGGCGACAGCTGTCAGCACCCACGTTGCGAACGAGCTCCAGCCCGGAGTGGGCCTGGCTCCGTCCACGTTGGCCGCGCACCAGACGTCCCTTCCTGGCGGGCCACACGCGCCGACGCCCGGATCCTCCGGATCGACCAGGTCGCCCGAGTCGCGGATCGCGGCGGCCATTCGGTCGAGCAGGTCCCGCGTCTGCCGCGTGAACTCGGCGGGCGTGATCCCGTCGAGGTTTCGCGGGGCCCACGCGAAGCCGAAGCGGTCGACGTCGCCGACTGCGGTCGCGTATGAGCGCATGGCGTAGGTCTGTGCCGAGACGTAGCTCAGCATCTGATCGATCGGGATTGCGGTCCAACCGAACGACGCGGCCCACTGCCATCCTGCATTCGCAAGCGGGCTGTGTGACCGTTCGAGGTACGTGCTGGCGGCACCGGCCTCGGGTGGCCCGCGACGTGCCAGCGCCAACTCGTGCTGCAGGTAGTCGTTCAATGCGGTTCGGCGTACGTCCAGCGACGTGCCCGGCACTCCGAAAGCCCGGGCATCTCCGTACACCTCGTTCGACCAGTCGCTGACGAATGCGTTCATGTCCACCCAGAACGCCTGGTCGAGCATCCACGTCTGGAGGCGGGCGCGGTAGTCGCGCAGATCGGGGACGTTCTGGGCGACGCCGACAGAGAAGACGACCCCTCGCGCCTGAGGCAACGTGCCGTCGCCTTCGAAGAGCCCACGCACGAAGTCACGCGCCTCGGTTCGCGCGGCGCCGGTGCCCCGCCGGACTGCAGACGAGAACTCGTTCACCGCCCAGGTGTCGCCGAGGGCGACGTCGTAGCCGGCGGCGGCCATCCGCCGCCGCGCCTCGATACCCGCCGCGTGCCACGTCGAGCCGTTCGTGTTCACCCAGGCACGCCACGCACCCATGTGGATCTCGGCCAGCGCGTGGAACTTGGGCCCGAGCGCGCGGATCAGGTGCGCCTGGTTCGGGCGTTGACGGGTCTTGTCCGAGGTGAGCGGGGGGACGGAGATGAAGTAGTCAGCGCACGGCGATGCCTTCGAGGCGAGCAGCGTGGCGAGGCGGAGCCAGTCAGTGGGTGCGTAGAAGACCGCCCGCGCGGGGCGGCAGTCCGCCTGTGCCTGGACGACGGAAAGCGGTCTCGTACTCCGGGAAAGCTGTCGCCAGAGCCTGTTTGTCATCTGCGGCTCGAGGGAGGGGACCGGTTCGATCACCTCGCAAGCATGCGGGGAGGATTGCGTGGCGCCGGGGGTGCACGCCTCCGCCGCCGGCGACGGCGACGCGACGAACGCAGACACGGCGAAGGCCAGTGCGAATGCCGTTCCGAGCAGCGCAAGCGGAGCGCGTCGGCTCACCGTCGTCGACCTCCGTGTCGGACCCCAGGGACGCGGCTGACGGTAGCAATGGCTCCCGCGGCGTCGGGTAAGGGAACTGTGTGCGGGCCGTCGCTGGGATGGGCGTTGCTCGGCGACGCGGGTCGAGCAGTCGTGAACGGGTCCGTCACCGCTCGCGCCACCGCTTCGTGTGAGCGCCGCCGCGTGTCGGCGCTCGCGAAGTCACACGAGAGCGCGATGCGTCGGATCAGGCCTCTCGAACGACGTTCGGCCCGTGCTTGTCCTCGAACCTGTCGAGCACGCCAGCCTCGACCAGGCGAGCCCGCGCCTCGTCCGCGTCCTCCACGGATGCGAACTCCAGAAAGACGAAGACGTGGTTCGGGTCGTCGACGCTGCGGAACACCCTCTGCGCCTGCGCCTTCTCACGGGCCCGTGGGTGATCCTGGTCGAACATCGGCCTCCAGGCGTCGTAATCGCCGACCTGGATCCTGGTGATGATGAACGCGGACATCGGTCACTCCTCTCGATCAACGATCTGACGGTGGAGTCGGGCTCCAAGATCGGCCGTCCGGGGGGCGTCGCGGTCGGGTCGCATGACGCCCCCGCGAGAGCGTAGTCGGTTGCGCCAGCGTGCGGGAATGACGCGTGGGCAACGTCCGATCCTGATGTCCTGGCGGGGCGTGCGGGTGGCCGCGGTGAGATACTCGCTCGCGGCTGCAACCACCGCGAGCGTTGAAGGAGTCGGGATGAGTGAGGTTATCCATGGGGCCTGTCTGTGCGGGGGGATCACTTTTGACGTGCACGAGCCTGAGGGCATGGGCTTCTGTCACTGCACGCGCTGCCAGCGGTGGAGCGGCGGTCCGGGCTTGCCTGAAGTGCAGGTGGCGGCGACGAACTTCAAGGTCACCAAGGGTGATGAGTTGATGCAGCACTACCGGGAGGAGGGGTTCTCGGGGGTTTGCTTCTGCCGCAATTGCGGGTCGAGCCTGTACGCCGATGGAGGGGAGAAGGTCTACGTGTGCGCCGGAGTTCTTCAGGACGTGAAGCTTGAGCCCACGTATCACATGATGGTTGCGTACAAGGCTCCTTGGGACGAGATCAGCGGGGACGCGCCGCAGTACCCGGAGTTCTCACCTGAGGACTAAGTCGAGTTCCTCATCGAGCAGGCGAGGCAGCGACGCCCCGTTCAGCGGCGCGTGGCCGTGGTGTCCAGGGCGTAGATGCGATGTGAGTCGTCGAGGCCCTTCAGCTCCACGTTGCGTCCCTTGAGGAACGCGGCCCTGGCCCGGCTCCGCCAGGCAGGCCCGTCACAGGCGTAGCCAGTGGCATACGCGAGCGTGTGGGAATGTCGCTTGACGAGCGCGACCGCTACTTCGCGCTGATGCCCTCGTCCTGCAGGAATCTCAACACTGCCTCCTGGGGCATCGTCCCGTGATCGGCGTTCGGAACCACGCAGAGCTGCGCACCCGGGATAGACCGGAACATCTCGACGGCGTGCTCCGGCGTGACGATGTCGCGGTCGCCGATGACGAGCAAGGTCGGCGCCCTGATGCTCTGCAGCTCCTCGTTCGTGAAGCTCGGCTCAGCAGCCCACATGATCTTCAGACGCCCGAGGAAGACCGGCCAGTGTTCGACACCATCGGGAGAGAGCTGCGCGTATTTCTCTGAAACAGGCTCGCTCGAGGGATCGAAGCTGCGTGCCAACTCCTGGTTTTCAGTGGTTTAGCCCCCGAAGCGTGCGTTTGCGCCGGTAACCGCGAGCTTGGTCACGTGCTCGCCATGATGGATCGCGATGTCGAGGCCGATGATGCCGCCGTCGCTGTAGCCGACGACAACAGCGCTCTCGATCCCCAGCTGGCGCATCAGCTCGACCGTGTCCTCGGCCATGTCGTGGTAGTGGAACGGGCGATCGACAAGGTCGGCAGTGCGCACGTGTCCCATCTGCTCCGGCGCGATCACCCGGAATTGCGGGGTGAAGAAAGGGGATCCACTTCTCTGGGATCGACCCACCCCCGCCGTGCAGCAACAGTAGCGGCGGCCCTTCCCCGTGGACCTCGTAGTACATGTCCAAACCGTTGACAGGGACGTAGGGCATCGGCCCGCCGAGTATCGCACTCGGATGGCCTGCTCTCGTCTCCGCCGCCTCTTCAGGTGATAGCCAGGTCGGTTGCGCGACGGTGTACTCGTCCCCGGCGCTGCGGCTCCGTTGGGACGACTCGACGCGGGTAGCTCAGGGGCGCTGCGTCGTGGCGAGAGCTTCGGCGAGCGTGAAGCGTCCCGCGAGGAGTGCGCTCCCGACCACGGCGCCCTCACACCCAAGCTCCTCGAGCGTCCGCAGGTCGTCCAGGGAGGCGATCCCGCCCGCAGCGAGCACGGGAAGACCGACGGGCAGGACCGAGGCAAGAAGTGACGTGTCCGGGCCTGCGAGTGAGCCGTCGCGAGCGGTGCTCGTGACGAGCACCCGGTGGACGCCGGCGGCAGCACAGCGACGTGCGAGCGCGGGCGGCGTGATGTCCGTCATCTCCGTCCATCCCTCGACCGCGACCTTCCCTGCCGTGACGTCGATGGCGACGACGAGCCGGGCTCGGGCCGCCGCGACGACGTCGGACAGGAAGGAGGGGGAGAGGGCGGCGGTGCCGACGAGCACCCGATCCGCACCGGCCGCGATCGCCGCGGTGACCGCGGCGACCGTGCGATAGCCGCCGCCGACCTGCACCGGCAGACCGACGTCAGCGAGCCGCTCGAGCAGCCCTGCAGACGGCGAGCCCGAGAAGGCGCCGTCGAGATCGATCACGTGCAGCCGCGTCGCGCCCTCTGCTGCGAACCGGCGGGCGAGCTCGACAGGATCGCCGCCCTCGATCGTCACCGCCTCGCGGCGTCCCTCGCGCAGTCGAACGGCGCGTCCCTCGAGCACGTCGACGGCGGGAATCACTTCGAGTTGACGTGTTAGCACGTTAGCATGCTATCATGATGACACAGATGGCTCGACAGCGAACATCTCGGTCCGTTCGACCAGCCGATCACGCGGTCGAACCCGTCGCCGGTCTCGACGATCTCGCCGATGCCCTGCTCGCCATGCGCACGCGCGAGGAGGCCAAGCGCTTCCTGCGCGACCTGTGCACGCTGCCGGAGCTCGAGGCGCTCACACATCGCTGGCAGATCGCACGGCTCGTCGACCGGGAGGTGCCGTACCTCGAGATCGCGGGACGCGTCCCCACGTCGACGGCGACCGTAACCCGCGTCGCGCAGTGGGTCCGTCATGGCTCCGGCGGCTACCAGCTCGCGCTCGAGCGGACGCGGCGGGCGCGCCGATGAGCCGCCGGGCGTTCGAGCGGGCCGGCGTGAACGGCCGGCTGAGCCTCGCGGTGCCCTC
This sequence comes from uncultured Actinomycetes bacterium, assembly GCA_963701395.1. Taxonomy (GTDB): domain Bacteria; phylum Actinomycetota; class Thermoleophilia; order Gaiellales; family Gaiellaceae; genus Gaiella. The sequence goes on along the minus strand of CAVOZU010000007.1, from coordinate 743,984 downwards.
GAAAGGGCGGCTGGGCGAACCGGCGGTGCGCCTGTGTGCCGAGGCCGGTTTGAACTTCGAGCTGACGGAGCGTTCGCTCCTTGTTCCGTGCTCCAACGCTCCCGTCGACCTTCTCCTCGTGCGGCCGAGTGATATCCCCGAGTACGTTCAGGATGGCGTCGTCGACCTCGGGATCACGGGGGCCAACCTCGTCGTCGAGGCCGATGCCGACGTCGTCACGATCGCGAATCTTGGCTTCGGGCGCTGCACACTCGAAGCGGCAGTTCCCGACGACGCTGAGGTGGATGGGATCGAAGCGCTCGGCGGCCTTCGGGTCGCGACTGCGTATCCGGTGTCGACCGCACGCCTGCTCGCAGAGCGGGGCGTCACCGCGGAGCTCGTCCCCGTCTCGGGCTCGGTGGAGGCCGCGCCGCGGCTCGGGCTCGCTGACGCCATCGTCGACCTCGTCAGCACGGGCTCGACGATCAGTGCGAACGGGCTGCGCCGCATCGGTGTGCTCCTCTCGTCGGAGGCAGTGCTCCTGGGTGGTCGCGAGGCGATCGAGCGGCGTCGGGAGCTCGTCGATCGGCTCGAGCTGATGCTGCTCGGTGTGGTCGCTGCGCGTCGCCGGCGGTACGTGATGATGAACACGCGAGTCGACGATCTTGCGGCGATCAGACAGATCCTGCCGAGCATGGGGGCGCCGACGGTGCTGCCGCTCGCCGACGAGGGGCAGATCGCGGTGCACGCTGCGGTCGACGCCGACGACGTGTGGGAGCTCCTGCCCGCACTGAAGGAGGCTGGAGCCACCTCGATTCTCGTCCTTCCGGTCGAACGGCTCGTCGCGTGAGAGCGGCCCCGCTGGACGCCGCGATCGCCGCGGTCACCCCGATCGTGAGGGACGTGCGTGGGCGAGGGGATACCGCACTGATGGAGTGGACCGAGCAGTTCGACGGGCCGCGACCCGACGGGATCCGCGTGAGCCGGGAGCGGCTGGCGTCGGCTCAGGTCGGTCGAGGAGTGTTGGACGCGCTTCGCCGGATGATCGCGGCCGTGAGGACGTTCAACGAGGCGCAGCTGCCTCGTGATACGACCGTCGAAGCTGCGCCGGGAATCGTCACCGAGCGGCGATGGCTTGCGCTCGGATCGGCCGGCATCTGCGTGCCGAGCGGCACGTCCCCTCTCGTCTCCTCCCTCGTGATGACGGCGGTGCCGGCGCAGGTGGCCGGCGTTGAGCGGATCGCCGTGGTGACACCCGCCCCGGACGACGCGATCCTCGCCGCCGCGCGTGAGCTCGGCCTCGACGAGGTGTACGCGGTGGGAGGTGCGCAGGCGGTCGCCGCTCTCGCCTTCGGCACCGCGACGATTGCGCCGGTCGACGTCATCGTCGGTCCCGGCAATGCGTATGTGACCGCGGCGAAACACCTCGTCTCGGCGCACGTGCGCATCGACCTCCTTGCCGGCCCGAGCGAGGTCGTCGTGATCGCGGACGGCTCCGCGTCGGCGGATCGTGTCGCCGCGGATCTCCGGGCGCAGGCAGAGCACGGCCCTGAGTCGGAGGCGCTGCTGCTGACGGACGACCGACTGCTGTCCGACGAGGTGAGTAAGTTCGTTGGCGAAAATGACAACATACGTGTGCAATTGGTGGCATCGCTGGACGACGCGCTCGTGTGTGCCGAGAGCTACGCGCCGGAGCATCTGGAGCTCCACGTCGCCGATCCCGAGCCCCTACTGCGACGCATACGCAACGCGGCGTCGGTATTCGTCGGTGGCTCCGCCGCGATCGGCGACTACGCGGCCGGCGCGACACACGTCCTGCCGACGGGCGGTTTCGCGCGCACCTCCGGCGGGTTGGGTGTCGAGGCATTCATGAAGCCGGTGCAGGTCGTACGCGTGTCACCGGAGGGTGCGCGTCGGGCTGCGGAGGTGGTCGGCCCCCTCGCCGAGGCCGAGGGTCTGCCCTTGCACGCGGCGTCCGTCGAGGTCGGTCTGGAGGCTGCGTCGTGAGCAGTGCGGAACTCGCGTCGGTGGTTCGCTCCAAGGCGCAGCCCGTGGGGCCGGGGTTCGGCTCGTATCGGTGGGCGCCGACGGTCGGCGAGGTGGCCGCGAGGCACGGATTGCGACCCGAGGCGGTGCTGAAGTTCGATCAGAACACGCCGCCGCTGCCCGGAGTCCCTCGGGTGCCACTGGCCGAGAGCATGGCGCGCCTCAATCAGTACCCGGAGGGCGGGTACACGGAGCTGCGGGCGGCCGCGGCGGCCTACACGGGGGTGGGGGCCGAGAACGTCGTCGTCGGGGCAGGTGCCGACGATCTCATCTTCCTGTTGGCGCACTCCTTCTTGGGGCCGGGCTCGCGGGCCGCGATCGCCGAGCCGACCTACGCCCTCTATCGGATCGTGACGGAGCTGCGGGCCGCCACGACCGTTCTCCCCGACGAGCAGGCTGACGTCTACTGGTGCTGCAATCCGAACAACCCGACCGGCGTCGTGGTCGAGCCGCACGTGTTCGCCGAGCTCGCCCGTGCTCGCCCCGACGCAGTGGTGGTCGTCGACGAGGCCTATGTGGAATACGGTGCGCGGTCGGCTGCCTCGTGGGTCGACGAGCTGCCCAACCTCGTCGTCCTGCGGACGCTCTCGAAGGCCTTCGGCTTCGCCTCTCTCCGTGTCGGGTACGGGCTCGCGCATCCCGAGACCGCCGCGCTGCTGGAAGATCGTCGTGCGCCGGCACCGATCTCCGGGCCTGCGGCGCGCATCGCCGCTGCGGCACTCCGCACGCCTCGTCACATCGACCTCGAGCCGACGATCGCCGAGCGTGAGCGCGTCCGCGGAGCGCTCGTCGCGGCCGGCTACGACTGCCCGCCGGTCGCCGGCAACTTCGTCTGGCTGCGCACTGCCGATCCTCTGGGAGAGCGGCTCGAGGAGCAGGGCATCGTCGTGCGGGCGTTCGCGGACGGGATCCGCATCACGATTCGCCGGCCGTCGGAGAACGACATCCTGCTCGAGGCGCTGGGAGCCGTCCCCGGCCCGCCGCCCGGTCGGGAGGCGACGGTGATCCGCACGACGATGGAGACTGCCGTCCGTCTCACCCTCGACATCGACGGTGCCGGGATCGCGCGCGTCGACACCGGCATCGGCTTCCTCGATCACCTGCTCACACTGCTCGCGTTTCACGCCGGGTTCGACCTCGAGGTTCTCGCGGGAGGCGACCTCCACGTCGACGAGCACCACACCGTGGAGGACGTCCTCGCCGTGCTCGGGGGCGCGCTCGGCACAGGCCTCGGGGATCGTGACGGCGTCGCGCGATACGGGTCGGCCGTGGTCCCGATGGACGAGGCGCGCGCAGTCGCTGCCGTCGATCTCGTCCGTCGTCCCCACGCCGAGATCTCGCTGACCTTCGCTGCAGATCGTGTCGGCGCGCTCTCCACATCGCTGCTCGCCCACGCGCTCGAGCGCTTCGCGATCGAGGCGGGGTGCACGGTGCACGTCGAGTCGAGCGGCGAAGACGATCACCACGTCGCCGAAGCGGCCTTCAAGGCGCTCGGACAGGCGCTGCGGCAGGCCGTCGCACCGGGCGGCGACGGCATCCGGTCGACGAAGGGCGCAGCGTGAGCCTCAGTCCCGCACCCTCGTCCATGCGTATCGGCCTCGTCTTCACGTCCGCCGCGGAACGACGTTTGCGCGAGGTACGAACAGCGGAACAGCCGTTCCTACAAGCTGCGGGAGGCGGGACGCCGTTCGCATCGACGGTCGGCTACGGGGACGCGTCGTGAGGGTGGCGCTCGTCGACTACGGTGCCGGCAATCTCCGCTCGGTCTCCTCGGCGCTCCGCCGGGCAGGCGCGAAGCCGTTCGTCACGACCGACCCGAGCGACGTTCTGTCCGCCCCCCTGGCCGTGATCGCAGGCGTGGGACACGTCGAGAGTGCGGCCCGCGGCCTAGCAGCGAACGGTCTCGACGACGCGATCCGTGGCCGAGTCGCCGCGGGTGCGCCCGTCGTCGGCATTTGCGTCGGCATGCAGCTGCTGTTCGAGGAGAGCGACGAGGGCGGAGCGGGGCTGGGCGTTCTCGAGGGCCGGGTGCGTCGGCTCGACGCGCCACGGGTTCCGCACATGGGTTGGAACGCACTCCACGGGACGCGCGAGAGCGTGCTGCTCGCCGGTCTCGACGGTGCCGATGTCTATTTCGCGCATAGCTTCGCCGTCGTGCCCGCAGCCGAGGACGTCGTTGTCGCCACCGTGGAGCACGGCGGGACGATCGTCGCTGCGATCGAGGCGGAAGTGGTCGCCGGTGTGCAGTTCCACCCCGAGCGCAGCGGCCCGGCGGGAGCGCGTGTCCTCGAGAACGCGTTGGCATGGTCAAGCGCCGCGTGATCTGCTGCCTCGACGTGGCCGGCGGCCGCGTCGTCAAGGGCGTCAACTTCGTCGGCCTGCGCGACATGGGCGACCCGGTCGAGCTCGCGACGCGCTACTCGGAGCTCGGTGCCGACGAGCTCGTCTTCCTCGACATCACGGCGACACTCGAAGGGCGTGGCCCGATGCTCGAGATCGTCGAGCGCTCGGCCGAGGAGCTCTCGATCCCGTTCACCGTCGGCGGTGGCGTCACGGCTCTCGGGGACGCCCTGGCGCTGCTACGCGCCGGCGCCGACAAGGTGGCCGTCAACAGGGCAGCGTTCGACGACCCCGAGATCCTCACGGGGCTCGCAGACGAGTTCGGCTCGCAGGCGGTCGTCTGCGCGGTCGACGCCAGGGCGGGCGAGGTGGTGACGCACGCGGGTACACGACCACGGGGGCGCACTGCCACCGAGTGGGCAGCCGAGGCAGTCGAGCGCGGGGCGGGAGAGATCCTGCTCACGTCGATCGACGCCGACGGCACGCGTGCCGGCTACGACCTCGATCTCACCGGGGCCGTCGTCGACGCTGTGTCGGTCCCGGTCGTCGCCTCCGGGGGTGCAGGCGAAGCGCGCCACCTCGCGGAGGCGTTCGGCGTGGGTGCCGAGGCCGCTCTGATCGCGTCGATCGTGCACGAGCGCCCTGAGCGCCTGCCGGAGCTGAAGGTCGAGCTACAGGAGCTGGGATGGGACGTCCGGAGCTGATCCCCGCCATCGTGCAGGACGCCGGTTCGGGTCGCGTGTTGATGCTCGCGTACATGGACGACGAGGCGCTGCGCCGCACGCGGGAGAGCGGCGAGGCGTGGTTCTGGAGTCGCTCCCGTGAGGAGTACTGGCACAAGGGCGCGACCTCGGGCAACACGCTCGCGGTCGAGGAGATCCGCGACGACTGCGATGGCGACGCCATCCTCCTGCGCGTGCGCCCTGCCGGGCCTGCGTGCCACACCGGAGCCGAGTCGTGCTTTGCTCCGTGGCTCTGGCGCGTGATCAAGTGGCGCCAGGCCGAGCGGCCCGAGGGCTCGTACGTCGTCGCACTCCTGGATGAGGGCCCGGCGGGAGCGGCGCGCAAGGTGGGGGAGGAGGGCGTCGAGGCAGCGCTGGCCGGAGTCAACGAGAGCGACGAGCGTCTGATCGAAGAGCTCGCCGACCTCTGGTTTCACAGCTACGTCTTGCTGGCCGCCCGCGGTCTCGACCCGACACGGTGGAGGACGAGCTCGCCCGCCGCCACGCCGCCGGCTGAAGGCCGCGGTCGGATCAGCCCCGGGCCGACCGGTGGAGGCGTGTCAGTCGGGCAGCAGCGGCATCGAGATCCCAGGGTCGCGGCCCAGGAGCACTGCGCGGGTGACGGCGGTTGCCCCGAAGCGATCGTGGATCTCGTCGAGCGCGGTGTCGAGAGCTGCGTCGTGCGCCGGCTCGAAGGGCAGCGCGAGCTGGACGGCCCCGGTGTCCTCGAGGTTCGCGAGAGAGATACCGACGAGCGTGAGCCCGCGTGAGCGGATCGTCGGCAGAGCAGCCGCCAGCAGCTCGCGTGCAGCGTCGAGGATCACCTGTGTCCTCGCCGTCGCCTGGGGAAGCGTGTGCGAACGCGTCGCTCGCGTGAAGTCGGCATAGCGCAGGCGGAGGACGACCGTCCGGCAGACGCGTCGCCCCGAGCGCAGCCGGCGCGACGTGCGGTCGACGAGGGCGACCACGGTGGCGTCGATCTCCTCGAGCGCTCGAGGACGGCTGCCGAGCGCGCGCTGGCTGCCGATCGACCCGCGACGCCGTCCGACCCGCACGCGCCGCGGGTCGCGGTTGTGCGCGAGCGCGTGCAGTTGGCGTCCTGCCGCGGGGCCGACCATCCAGGCGAGGACCTGCTCGTCGAGTCGGGCAACCTGGCCCACGTTCGTGAGGCCGTGCTGGTGGAGCTTCCCTGCCGTCACCCGCCCGACGCCCCACAGCCGCTCGACCGGCAGCGGGTGGAGGAAGCCGAGCTCGGCGTCGGGCGGCACCGAGAGTACGCCGTTCGGCTTCGCCACGCCGCTCGCCACCTTGGCGAGGAACTTCGTCCGCGCGATGCCGACGGTGATCGGCAGGCCGACGTCGGCGAGCACACGTCGGCGGAGTCGCGTTGCGATCTCCGTCGGCGAGCCAGCGAGGCGCTGCATGCCACGCACGTCGAGGAACGCCTCGTCGATCGACAGCCCCTCCACGAGCGGCGAGGTGTCGTGGAACACGGAGAAGACCGCCTTGCTCGCCTCCGAGTAGGCAGACATGCGCGGCGGCACCACAACCGCCCGCGGGCAGAGACGGCGCGCCTGCCGTCCGCCCATCGCCGTTTCCACGCCGAACGCCTTTGCCTCGTAGCTGGCCGCGAGCACGACACCACCGCCGACGATCACCGGGCGGCCGCGCAGTCGCGGGTCGTCGCGCTGCTCGACCGAAGCGAAGAACGCATCGAGGTCGGCGTGCAGGATAGTCCCCTCGGACACGAACACATGTTCGCATCATCGATCATGCGAGGCAACAGCCTTCGGTCGAGAGACAGCACGCTTGCGCAACGGGTGCCAGCGCGAGACCCGACGGTCAAGCGGATCGCTTGGCGGTCATGCCGTCGGGACGGCTCCGCCGGGCAGCCGACCGTGTCTCAGGCCAGAAACGGGGGCATCGGCGCGGGATGGCCCTTCAGCTGCGGGCCGGATGCCGACCACGAGCAGGTACGCAATCATCCAGAACTCGCCGACCGTCGCCGGGATCGCGAGCGCGTCGACGAGCCACGTCGGCGCATCGACGGCGTATTCCACGAAGGCGCTCACGATGTAGCCGAGGCCACCGGCGACGAGGATCCAGCCGAGCGCCCGCGGGAAGCGGCCGGACGTCGCAGCGACCCATCCCATCGGGATTAGCCAGAGCCCGAAGAAGAGGGCGCTCGACGCCCAGAAGCTCTCACTCAGCCGGAACAGCAGCTGCGTCGTCGCTGCGGCATCGTCGCCCGGCGCAAGTGTTGTGTCGGCGGCGACCTCGAGCGCAGTCGCGACGGCGGCGCTGCTGGCGAGGATCGCCACGGCGTTGACCATTCCGAACACTCCTAGCGCCCACGCGGCGACCGGATTGATCGGTCGAAACAGCTTGTAGAACCACACAGCGGCGAGCGCCTGCGTGACGACGATCGCAAGTTCTACTCCGAGACCAAGGCGAGCGAGCCCCTCGTCAGTCGTGAGTTGTTCGAGCGTCTTCGTGGCGTCGTCCGGGTCGTAGACCGCCGGGCGGATCAGCAGTAACCCGATGCCCGCGATCGCGAGGCCGAGGTACCATGCGCCCGCAGCCCGTGCGGAGCGGCGCTCCCGACCGAAGGCGTCTCCAGAGACATGGGGTTTCATGAGGACAGACCTCCTCTCGGCTGCGACTTCACACGGTCTTTCCATGCTTCAGTTCAGAGGACGGCTCATGCGGGCCGGCATCGAGCCGAAACGGCGGGTACTCGCAGGTCATGAACGCTGCGTAGGCGACAACACGGAGCACCCAGCGGTTGAGGCCGAGCACGAGATCGAAGATCTCTGTCGGGTAGCGATCCTTGAACAGCAGCAGGACGCCGGCGACGAGGACGAGGACGCCGACCAGTCCGAGCGACCATCCGGCCCCGGCGAAGATCCCCGCGATGCAGAACTGCGGGATGCCGAGCAGCCACCACCCGATCAGAGGGAGACCGCGGCGCAGGTTCTCCGGGTAGTCGATCTCGAGCCGCGCCGGATACCCCGGTACGTCCGCGAGCGTGAACGGTGGGTACTCGTCGGTCCCGAGGGCACCGAACGTGTAGAAGGCGACCCGCCACGACCAGCGCAGCACGCCTACGTTGAAGCTGAAGATCCCCCGCGGGTAACGCCCGGTGAACAGCACCACGAAGAACGCGATCACCGTCAACAGGGCGAAGGACAGCCAGAGGAAGAGGAGCACGATGTAGTGGGGAATGGCAAGGAACCACTTGACGAGCCACAGCCAGCGGCTCAAGTGCGGCGCCAACTCGCCCTCGAGGGCAACTGACGGTCCACCCGTCGAAACCTGCATGACAACCACCTCCTCGAGGCCAGGTTCTCCAATGGCCGCACCTGGCGCATTGGGGCAAACACGCGTCGTGGTGTGGCCAACTACCGAGCCCATCCACGGCTCCTCATGCGCACCGTCGCCTCTCCCGCCAAGCGACATTCCTGAACACTCGCTGAAGCGTCCCGGGTTTGACGCCGGCCTGGTTTCCTGGATCATCGAGGTCCGGGAGAGAGGTGCTGGGTGGCATGGGTCGTCCTTCGAGGTATCCGTTGGAGTTGCGGGAGCGGGCGGTGAAGTTGGCGCGGGAGTCGGAGCGTGGGATCGCTCCGGTCGCGCGTGATCTCGGGTTGAACGCGGAGACGCTGAGGGTCTGGGTGCGCCGGGCCGAGGCCGATGACGGCAGCCGCCGTGACCGGTTGACCTCGGCCGAGCGGGAGGAGCTGGCCGCGTTGCGGCGTGAGAATCGCGACCTGCGGCGCTCGAACGAGATCTTGAAGGCCGCGAGCGTGTTTTTCGCGCGCGAGCTCGACCAGCCCCGCACGAGGTGAGCGCGTTCATCGATCAGGAGCGCGGTCGTTTCGGGGTCGAGCCGATCTGCCGGGAGCTCGAGGTGTCTGATCGCGCCTACCGGCAGCGGCGAGGTGGGAAGCTGAGCCGACGTGGCCAGCGTGACCTGGTGCTGCTCGAGGAGATCCGGCGCGTGCATGCGGAGTCCGACTCCAGCTACGGGTCGTGGCGCTGCTGGCGGCAGCTGAACCGTGACGGCACCACGGTGGCGCGTTGCACGGTGGAGCGGCTGATGCGCCACAGCGGCCTCGCGGGCGTTGTGCGCGGCAAGACGCAACGCACGACGACCCCCGGTAGCAACCCCGTCGCGGCCGCTGATCTCGTGAAGCGGCGCTTTCACCGCGTCGCGCCCGGACGAGCTCTGGGCTGCCGATTTCACCTACGTGCGCACCTGGGAGGGCTGGGCCTACCTCGCCATCGTCCTCGACGTCTACTCGCGTCGCGCGAACCCGGCCGCGCCGCTTGTTCGCATACCGACAACGGATCGCAACCCGGGCTCAACCGGTCGTCGCAACACTGGTTTGTTGACTTGATTGTAAATACTCATTCAATGCTTCCGCCGGCGTCCGCCAGTCAAGCGTTTTGCGCGGTCGGCTGTTGAGCGCAGCGGCCACGGCTTCGAGCTCGTCGGCGCTCCAGCGCGCGAGGTCGGTTCCGCGGGGGAAGTACTGGCGGAGCAGGCCGTTGGTGTTCTCGTTCGTGCCGCGCTGCCAGGGGCTCTGAGGGTCGGCGAAGTAGACCGGGATGCCGGTCTCAACCTTGAACGCGGCGTGCTGGGAGAGCTCTTTGCCGCGGTCCCAGGTCAGCGAGCGGCGCAGCTGCTCAGGCAGGGTCGTCATCGTCGACCCCAACGCGTCCTTCATCGTGACCGCGCCGTAGCCGGCGAGCGCCGGCCCATTCTTGGTGCGCGGGATCGTCCCAAAGCCAGCCTCGCGGGGCAGGTGGATCAGGATCGTGAAGCGGGTGGTGCGCTCTACCAGCGTGCCGATCGCGGAGCGCTCCAGTCCGATCAGCAGATCGCCTTCCCAGTGGCCGGGCACGGCCCGGTCATCGGCCTCGGCAGGCCGCTCGCTGATCATCACCTCGGGCGTGACGTGCGCCCACGCCTTCTGGCGGGCTCGCGCCCGCGGCACCCGCAGCGCCCGTCCCGTGCGCAGGCACGCGACCAGCTCCCGCTTGAGCGCCCCACGACCCTGCACGTAAAGAGCCTGGTAGATCGCTTCGTGACTGATCCGCATCGACGGATCATCCGGGAACTCGACGCACAGCCTGCTCGCGATCTGCTCCGGGCTCCAGCCCTGCACCCAGCGCCGATCCCCGCGATGCGGCTTGTTTCGACCGCTCCACTTCGGCCCCGGCGGCCCGACGGCTCGACCGCCGCCACCGCGCACCACCCCCGACAGCCGCTCCTGCACATACGCGCAGAGCTGCTCGTTCGCGACCAGCTTGGCCACCTTTGGCCGGCGGGCACGGCGCTCGGCGTGCCATTGCGCGATCGAGGCCTTGTACTCGAGCCGCCACGTTCGCGTCGAGGCGTTCCGGCGAAGCTCCCGCGAGATCGTCGACGGGCTACGACGCAACCGCCGAGCGATCTCCCGCACCCCACGACCCTGAGCGCGGAGGAGCGCGATCTCCTCCCGTTCGCCGAACGAGAGGTAGCGGCCCGACACCGTTAGAGATAGACAGGGATTCACGCCGCCAGCGTGGCGGAACCACCGGAACGCCACGGGCGACGACACACCCGCCTCGCCCGCCGCCTCCTCGGTCTTCAGCCCACCAGCAACCGCGGCCCAGAACCGCACCCGGTCCTCGCGCCACGCCACCGTCGGCCGCCCAGGCGACGGCACCTGCCCCCGATACAGCTGAACCTCCCGCTGCCGCTCCCGCATCGTCCCCACCGAACACCTCCATCATCGAGGTGTTGCTACGACCACTTGAATCCACCCAATACACCGCCTGGGGCTACACCCAGCGTCTCATTGATGCCAGCATCGTCCCGAGCCGCGGTCGCACAGGGACGGCGTTGGACAACGCGATGGCCGAGAGCGTGATCGCGACGATCAAGACCGAGCCCACCAAGAAACGCGTCTGGCGGACACGGCTCGACCTCGAGCTCGCGCTGCTCACCTACATCGGCTAGTACAACCAGCGCAGGCTGCACCGCTCACTCGGTGGCAGAACCCCCGACGAAGTCGCCGCTGCCTACCGGCCGCCGACGACCGAATCAGACGAACGGATCACCACGAAAACCAACTAGAACGGCCGGCGCGAAACCCGGGACGCTTCACGGCGAGCATCGTGGCCCCCTTGCGTCGACGGCGCGAATAGGCACCGCCGACTTCGACCTGACTGCTGCGGGTCCCTACAAACCCGTGGAACTACTCATCTAGTGCGGAAAACTGCCGACAAACGAGTGCCGACGTTGACTTCGAGATATCTATTACGTCCGAGGCCGGTCCACGCCGGTAAGAGAGCACCGAGGCCGCTCTGCCACTGGCTTCGTACCCGTGCTGTGACTCCATCGGTGGCCAACAGATCCGCGACCGACAGCCCTTTCCGACCATGTGGAAAGGCGTTACCGAGCGCGAATAACACTGGCCCGCAGACAGACGGTCGGAGAATCGCGTTCTTCAGCGTCTCGGGAAGCGGGTTGCTCCACAGCGGAGTGATGCCGATGGTGAGGGTCCGGCCCGCTGGAAGCGACGGATATAGGAACGCGAAATCAACATGGTTGATGCGCCCCGATACTGATCGGGTAGAGGGGGCTTTCGCCGTCTCAGCCGGGTGGCTCACCCAGGTGCAGCTAGCCGTCCCGTCTCCATAGAGGTGCCAGCGCTTTGCGTTGCGCGGCCAACCTGCCGGTGGCTTCCGGAACTCCCACTCCGCTCGCGTCGAGCGAATAGCGATACGAGCCGGTCTCACAGAGCTCATCTCCCTGAGGTTCCGCTCCGCTACATGTCGACCAGCGGACAGTGGTCGTCGCCTCCATTCGAGCAAGGCGAACACAGCGCACAACACCCTCCAAGTACGTCAGCCGCGGATCCGACGCTCGCTCGCTCCGCACACACGTCGCGAGGTTATCGGGCACGTTTGCGACCGTGGCGCTCACGCGATCACCAGAGTGCGCTTTGGGTGCCGCCGCCCCCCCTGCCTGCGCAAGCAGGGCGACGAAAAACACCGAAAGCAACAACAGGAACCAGCGCATCGCGGGAGTATGACGCGCACGATCACGAATGACAACGCCTCGACGAGACATTCCCCAAGGCTCGCGCAGGCAAGTGCCGTGCAACCCTGAGGAGAGACTGACGTCTCTCCCCGAGCCGTGGGCGGCGGTCAGAAACTTCGGTCTCTGACCAGGGTTACGCTGGCGGGTGACGGACAAATCTCAGGGAACATTCCCGAACACTCGCGCAAGCGATACACGTGTCCTCTGGCGGTAGGGTCACGGCGTGACGGCGTCGAGTTCATCCGATGCGGCTGCAGTGCCGAGTCCCGAGAATCCTCTGCGCGGCTCATGTCTTTGCGGCGGTGTTCAGTTCGAGGTGACGTCCCCGTTCCTCTGGGCCAATCACTGCCACTGCTCGCGCTGCCGCAAGCACTCGGGCACGTTCGGTGGCACGCAGGGACGTGTGCCGCGGTCGGGGTTCAGGCTCCTCGCCGGTGCGGAACTGATCCGCGTGTTCAGGCCGGGCGACGGACGCGTGAAGGCGTTCTGCTCGCTTTGTGGCTCGAGCCTGTTCGGTGGGGAATGGCCCGAGGGCGATGAGATCTCGATCCGGCTCGGTGTGCTCGATGGCGACCCTGGCGTTCGTCCAGGGTTTCGCCTCTTCGTCGCCTCACGTGCTCCATGGGATGAGATACCCGATGACGGCCTCCCGCACTACGACGCCGCTCACCCGGAAGCCTGAGCCGCTCGGGGGGCATTCCCGAACACCGGCGCAGGCCGCGGAGTTGTCGCCAGGCTCTGCCGCGCGCTTCGGAGTCGGTTCGTGCTGTGCGATAACGGTTGCCCCTGACAGTCTTCGGCCGACTTGGATGGTTGGACTTGCGACTGAGAGGAGGACAGAGTGGCGATCAAGGTAATCGTCGAACTCCAGGCCAAACCAGGCCGGCGCGATGAGCTCCGGAGCTTCCTCGACAACTTGATATCGACCCAGGGGGCGAGCCAGCCCGGCTTCCTGGGTAGTACTCGGTACGAGGTGCTCGACAACCCAGACATGCTGATCGAGATCGCCGAGTGGGAGTCAGTCGAGGCGCGGCAGGCGCACATGGAGGAGAGTGCAACCACTGGCGCTTATGCACCGTTGCTGGAGCTGGTGGCCGGGCCATTCAGGGCGACTGTCATCAAGCAGCTGTCCTGAATCGAGCCTTTGGCGCTCGGCACTAGCTCAAGGGACAAACATAGAGGCATCACTGGCGCCAGCGACGGTCCGTGACCCTGGCCCCACCAGGCTGCTGCCGATGAGCAGCCCCACCTTCGTTTCTCCAGGCTGCGACCTCCCCGACGAGTGGGCTGCTCACCTACGAGCAGAGGTCGCCGCACGCAACGATATTCGCGCCGTGTACTCGCTGACGGCCTGCCCGGTATCTCGCCGGGACGTGGCAGAGCTCTTCGCGATCACGTGCTCAATTACTTCATCAGCCGGGTATCCCAGCCTCGCCGCCTCGCCGTGCGACCGCCGCGACGAGGAGGAACAGCGCTGCCGCGGCCGCGGCGCCGAGGAGCCCGGCGGCGAGGCCGTGTCCGGCGGGAACGGCGGCCGCCAGGAGGGCGACGGTCGCGCCGGCGAACGCGAGCAGCGCAGCGACGAGCAGGCGCCCCACCAGGACGGCGGTGACAGCCGGTCGCTCGACCGCCGCGTCCGGCGCCGGACCGCGGGACAAAGAGACGAGCTCGAAGAAGACGACGACGGCGGCGGCGACGAGCGGAATGCTCCAAACGGGGACGTCCTCGCCGTAGAGGACAGCGAGCGCACCGAGGACGGCGCCAAGGCCGAGCGCCGCAGCGGCGGCGGCGCGCCGAAGTCGCCTCCCGCTCATCGTGCCGCGGCGAGGGCTTCGACGGGAGCGGCGATCGGCTCGTCCGGTCCCCACGGCGCGAGCGCGATCCCTGCGCCGGCGAGCCGCGTTCGGACCGCGTTCCGCTCGAGCAACCAGGTTCGCCAGGCGATCGGCCCGGCGGCAGCCTCGGCGGCGGCGAGGTACGGGAGCGGATCGAGCTCGACGATCGAGACCTGGTAGCCGCGGCGGCGGAGATTGAGGAGCGCGCGCGTGACGCGCCAGTCGAGCCGCGGCGTCAGCGCGACGATCAGCGACTGGGGCGGGAGAATTCGGCGCGGGATGAGGCTCGTGTCGCGCCAGCGATACGTTCGCGCGAGCTCGCTCTCGAGCAACGCGTCCGCGATCCGATACTGCTGGCGCAGGCCCGAGCCGGGGATGATCCACTCGAGGTCGCCGCCGAAGCGGAGAAGCCCGACGCGGTCGCGCTGGCGGAGGTAGGCCTCGGTCAGCGATGCGGCCGCGCGCACTGCGTCGTCGAGTGTGCTCGCCGCGCTCGTCGCGGCGGCTCCGAACGCGTCGAGGAAGACGACGACATCGGAGCTTCGCTCGGGCAGCCGATCAGTGACGACCAGCCGGCCGCGCGCGGCGGTCGCACGCCAGTTGACTCGCCGGGCACGCTCGCCGGGGGCGAGGAACCGGAGCTCCGCGAACTCGATGCCTTCGCCGGCGACCGCAGCCGGACGACTGCCGGTCACCGGGCGTGTCGCCCGCGGCCCGGCGAGCCGTCGCAGCCTCTCCACCGACGGGTAGACCCGCAGCGTCGCGGTCGGCTCGACCACGAGCTCGGCAGAACGGAGGTGAAGCTGATCGCGCGCTGAGAGCCGGATCGAGGCGATGCGGAAGGCGCCCCAGCGAGGGCAGTCGATCGCGTACTCGAGCGTCCGCGTCTCGCCCGTATGGAGCGCGAGCACGCGCCGCGTGGGCGCTCCGCCCCGACCGAGGCGTTTCGGCAGCCGCAGCTCGACGTCGAGCCAGGGGCATGCGTCCGACGCCGCAAGCGTCAGCTCGAGCTCGACCCGCCCGCCCTCGATCACGCGATCGGCCGAGAGCCGGACGGTCACTTCGGGCAGCCGAGTCGGCCGCGCCGCGAGCCCGAAGATGAGCGGCACCAGGAAACCGGCGCCGACCGCGACCAGCGCCGGCTGCGCGGTCGCGAGGCCGGCGAGGAGCCCGGCCGAAGCGACGACGAACCAGACGACGGTGCGCTGCTCGAACCTCACGACGATTCGTCCAGGACCGGCACCGGAACCGACGCGACGGCCGCCCGCACCGCTTCGGCCGGATCGATCCGCTGCACCCAGAGCTCCGGCGCCAGCGTGACCCTGTGCGCGAGGGCGGGGATCGATACCGCCTTGATGTCGTCCGGCGTGACGAAGTCGCGCCCGAGGTACGCGGCGCGGGCGCGGGCCAGCTTCATCAGCGCGAGCGAGCCCCTCGGCGAGGCCCCGACGGCCAGCTGCGGCGAGTCCCTCGTCGCGCGCGCGATCGCGACCGCGTACTCGGCGAGCGGCGGGGCGACGTGCACCTCCTCGATCGCCGCCTGCATCGCCTGCAGCGTCTGCCGGTCGCAGACGGGCTCGAGCTCGATTCGCTCGCTCCGTCGACGGGAGCGTTCGAGGAGGATGTCGCGCTCCGCGTCCTCCGACGGGTAGCCGATCGTGATGCGGACGAGAAAACGGTCGAGCTGCGCCTCCGGCAGCGGGTACGTGCCCTCGTACTCGATCGGGTTCTGCGTCGCGAGGACGAGAAACGGTGACCCGAGCTGCCGCGTCGTGTTCTCGAGCGTTACCTGCCGTTCTTCCATCGCCTCGAGCAACGCGGCCTGCGTCTTGCCCGGCGCGCGGTTGATCTCGTCGGCGAGCAGGATGTTCGTGAAGATCGGCCCGCGCTCGAACGTGAAGCTGCCGCTGGAGCGGTCGTAGATCGAGGCCCCGGTGATGTCGCTGGGGATCAGGTCCGGGGTGAACTGGATCCGGGCGAAGTCCATCGCACACACCTGCGCGAAAGAGCGGGCGAGCAGGGTCTTGCCCAGCCCTGGGAGATCCTCGATCAGCACGTGGCCGTCGGCGAGCAGGGCGAACAACACCAGCTCCACCGCCTCTCGCTTGCCGATGATCGCCTGCTCCACGGCGTCGGCCACCGCGGTCGCCAGCTCCTGGACGGCGACGTCTGCCGTTGGCCCGTCGGTCACATCTGCTCCAATCGTTCGATCGCCTCTTGCAGATCGTCGCTGCCGAGGCCTCGGCTGGCGCGGTTCGCGGCCGACGTACGGTCGGGACGGACGATCTCCCACAGCCGGTCGCCGAGCAGCTCCTGCGCGCGCCGGGGTGCGAGCGCCATGTCGATGCCACGACGTCCGAGGCATGCGGCGACGATCGGGATGAGAAGCGGCCGGAGCGACCGTTCGACGCCGAACTCCGATTGCTCGCTCTTCCGCAGGACGTCCACGATCTGGCGCAGCCGCAACGGCATCTCGTCGTCCCGCGCACGCGGCGGTGGCTGTTGCCTCCGCGCGGGTTGGAGCTCCAGCGCAGTCGCGGCGGCGAGCGCGGCGGCGAGCGCGAGAGCGGCGGCGAGCGCGACCGTCCCGCCCTGCCCGAGGACGAGCCCCACGGCGGTCGCCGCGACACAACCGGCGGCGACGAGGAGGAATGGGCGGCGGGCGATCACGGCGGCGCCACCTCCGCCTCGACCCGCCGCACCGACGTGATCGCGCACCGGCGGTCGTCCTCGTCCATCGGGTGGTCGCTGAACCGGGCGATCTCGAAGAGGCCGGTGAGGTCGGCCGCTGCTGAAGCGCTCGCGCCGAGCACTCGGAGGACGCGGGCCGTGAACTCGGTCGGGGTCTCGTCCGGCGCTCGCGAGAGCTCGACCTCGCCGAGCGACTCCTCCATGCGCGCGTAGGCGCGCTGGACGGCAAGCCGCGGGTCTCGCTCGGACTCCAGGTCTGCGAGCGACCGCCTGAGGTCGGAGCCGACCCGCGCCGCCGCACTGGGAACAACCGCCCGACGTTCGCGCAGCGCGCGCCGACGACGGACGAAGACTGCCGCCGGCGCCAGCAGGAGCAACGCGGCCGCCGCGCCGACGACGAGCCACGTCAGCGCGGTCGAGGTCGGGTGGTCTCCTGCTGGCGCGGAACTGCTCGCGTGGCCGCGCGACACGGCGCTCCCGGGCGTGGCGCCGGGCGGTGTCGCCGCATTGGGAACGAGGAACGGCAGGGCGAGGAGCAGGAACAAGCCGGTCGCTCCAGCGACGATCGCAGCGACTTTCCCGGCCGCCGACAGTGACGCCCCGAGCTCCTCGAGGTCGGTCGCACCGAGCCGTCGCTTCCGCCGCCCGCGCTTTTCTGCCGAGGGCGTCCCGACCCAGACGAGGAGCAGCGACCCGATCACGAGCGCGCCCGCCGCAGCGGCGAGCGCGTGGACGACGCCGACCGGGACATCCTGCCGGTCGCCGGCGTGCCATGGTGATCCGCCGCTGCCCAGCGCCACGAGTGACACCAGCAGGAGCCCCACTTCGGTGGCGGCGATCGCCCGCACGTCGCTCAGAGGCCTGACCGGCACGGCTGGATCATCGTCGATTCGGTTTGCGGAATTCCAGTGCCCGCTGAAGCCACTACTCGAGCCGGCGTCTGCGCGCTCTGACTGATCGCGCTCATCATCGGGAGTGAAGCTTGTGGATCGGTTTCGCGAAGCCCCATGGGTCGTTCGCTGACCGGCGTGTGCGTCGGAACACGTAGGCGAAGGGTGATTTCGTATACGCGATTCCACGTCCGGTGGCCTCGATCAACGTTGCGGTCACCTCGATCGGTTCCTTCGGGACGAAGTAGGTGTCGAGATCGTCCGTGCTGATGGAGTACCTGCCGGAGCGTGACCGCACGACGCCGACCAGCTCGTAGCGGTCGTCGATAGACGCGAGCGCCGCGTCGCCGTGGCTCGGATTGACCAGAAGTGCGCCTCCGACGCGGAGATATCGGGTGCAATGCCTTGTGACGGGCCCCGCGTACAGCGACACAAGGAGATCAAACGAGCCGTCGGGGATCGGAAGATCGGTCGTGTAGTCGGCGTTGATGTACGTCAACTGAGGGTCGGCGGGCCCGCCGGGATGCCTGGCGATGATCTCGCGCAGGCCGTCCCGGTCGCCGAAGAACCTGTCGGCCCTGCGATCGACGTCGACATACGTGACCGTCGGCCATACAAACGACGGGGAGATGTCCACGTACGACCCCGGGTACAAGACCGCGGCGGCATCAACGACGCGCTC
Organism: uncultured Actinomycetes bacterium; assembly: GCA_963701395.1. Taxonomy (GTDB): domain Bacteria; phylum Actinomycetota; class Thermoleophilia; order Gaiellales; family Gaiellaceae; genus Gaiella. Next base: position 725,706 of record CAVOZU010000007.1, on the reverse strand, counting down.
GACCGCGGCGAACAGTCGCCAGCGGTCGCCCTCGTGCCGATCCTGCTTCGCCCAGAGCTCGGCAGTCACGGCTTGCACGCGTTCAACGGTACAAGTGGCTGGCCGCCGTCGAGTGTCATCCCCGAGCACTGGCGCGACCAACAGTGTTGTACGCTGCGCGCCTCGGCTGCGCAGACGAGGAGGACGGAGTGCCGGCACGAGGGATCCAGCATGTTGATCTGGCGGTCGGAGAGGTCGAGCGCTCGGTGGCCTTCTACACCGCACTGCTTGGGCCGCTCGGTCTCAAGGAGCGATTCAGGATCCCGACATATCGCGGCACAGAGGAGGTCATCTACCTCGAGTATGGAGTGGATGGTTTTGGTCTGCGGCCGGCGGACACCGGCCCCTACCGGTACCACAGCGTCGGGATCGAGCACGTCGCGTTCGAGGTCGATCGTGCGGAGGAGGTCGACGAGACGTACGAGAGATGCGTATCTCTCGACGGCGTGATCCAATCGCCACCTGCGCACCATTACGTCGACGACGAGGACTACTACGCGTTCTTCGCGTTCGATCCAGACGGCATCAGGATCGAAGTGTTCGCATGGCCCAGCTCGCCCTACCGCACGGCCTCGTAAGGCTCAGGGAACATTCCTGAGCCCTCGGGCGCCAGCGAAGCTCAGTGATCGTTGCGGTCTCAGCCGTGACTGCGACGCGTCAACCTGCGGCCTCGGAGCCGAGCGCACGACAAGCCCCTCCGTGGCTCATTTCTGTGCGGCGGCGATCGCCGGAGACGACAGGCGCTGCGCGGTTCGCGGTTCCTTCGCAACTAGCATCGGGTGATGAGCTGGGACGAGGCTTTCGCGGAGCGCTACGACGACTGGGCTGCTCAGATGACGGAGGACATCGCCCTCTACGTCGACCTTGCGCGGAAGGCTGACGGGCCGCTCGTAGAGCTCGCGGTGGGGAACGGCAGAGTCGCGATTCCCGTCGCCCAGGCAACGGGGCGGCGCGTGCTCGGAATCGACATCTCGCCGGCGATGCTCGGGCAGGCAAGAGAGCGTGCGATGGCGGCTGGAGTCGATCTCGACCTGCGCGAGGGCAACATGCGCGAGCTGACGCTGGACGAGCCGGCGGCGCTGATCTACTGCCCCTTTCGCGCCCTCCTGCACCTGCCGACGTGGGCTGATCGGCGGCGCACCTTCGAGCGCGTCGCTGAATCGCTGCAGCCGGGCGGACGGTTCGCCTGGAACGCATTCGCGTTCGACCACAACATCGCCGCCCGCATCGACGGTCAGCACCACGACGCGCCGGTGCCCCACACGCTCCGCTATGCCGTCGGCGACAACCGCATCGACATCACGCTGGACGACGGCGGCACGAGTTCGCTGTGGTGGGCGACGAAGAACGAGTGGCTCGGGCTCCTCGATGTCGCGGGGCTCGAGCTCGAGGCCCTGTACGGGGGGTTCGACCGCCAGCCGCTGAGCGACGACAGCCGTGAGTACGTGTTCGTTGCAGTCCGTCCCGGCTGACGGCACGACGTCCATCGACTGTGCGCGCAACGGTGGGATACGCTCGCGGCGATGGCTCGGCTCTGTCGCCGGGCCCCGACCCAGAGGAGGCTCGATGCCCACAGTGATCGCGCACCACGACGTGAAGGACACGGACCATTGGCTCGCCTCGCCGAGGCGCGAGGAGTTCTTCGGCCCGCTCGGCGTCACCGGCATCCGCACGTTCGTCGACCCGCAGCAGCCGAACCGCGTGGCGGTGCTCATGGACATCCCCGACATGGACGCCGTGATGGCCGCCATGGAGTCGGAAGCCGCCGTCGAGGCGATGGCGCACGACGGCGTGCTGGCCGAGACGCTGGTGATGCTCGTCGAGGCCTAGCCTCACTCGACGCTGCGCGAGGCTGCGAGTCGGAGAACGAGTAGCCTCGCGTGGTGGAGTTCGGAGACGTGCTGCGCCATCGCAGGATGGTGCGCAACTACACGGACGAGCCGGTCGAGCGCGAGACGGTCGAGCGCATCGTCACGTGGGCCCGGACGGCGCCAAGTGCCGGCTTCAGCCAGGGCGTGCGCATGGTCGTGGTCACCGAGGCCGAGACACGCGGCCGGATCGCCGAGCTGGCCGACGAGCCGTACTACCTCGAGCATGGCTACGAGCCCTGGATCTCGCGCGCTCCCGTGCACGTTGTCATGGCGCTGCGCGAGGACGACTACCACGACCGCTACACGGAGGCCGACAAGCTCGAGGACGGGGACGAAATGGAGTGGCCGGTGCCGTGGTGGTGGGTCGACGTCGGCAAGGCGATGGTGTTGCTGCTGTTGGCGGCGGTGGACGAGGGTCTCGGGGCAGGCGTCTTCACGCTCTACCCGAAGGCGAACAACGACCGGCTCCGTGGGCTCCTCGGCATGCCCGAGGACGTTCAGGTGGTTGGTGTCGTGACGATCGGCCACCCGGCACCGGAGCCGATGGACCAACGGAGAGCGGCGGATCTGCGCCGGCGGCGGAGACCGCTCGCCGAAGTCGTTCGCTGGGAGCGCTGGTAGCCGCTGCTGCGCCGGGTCGCGCGGACTACTGCGCCGCGCGTGAGGGCTGTGCAGTCTGGCGAGCCGGCAGCGCGAGAGCGACCACCGCTGCCCCGAGCCACGTAACCAGCAAGATCGGGCCGCCCGCGACCACGTACGCGATGATCCCGAGCATCGTCCCCGCCGGGACGAGCGCGAGCAGGCGGTAGGCGCCATGCCCGACGTAGGCGGTCACGATCGTGAGCGCCAGCAGGCCGAGCAGCATGATCGCCGAGCCCAGGACGAAGACGAAGAACACCCATTCCATCCCCAGGCCGTCCTCGAAGATGTTGGCGACGCTGTCGAGGGCGGCACCCGCTGCCGGGACCAGCGAGACGCGGAACACGCCGCGCCCGCCCACGAGCTTGCCGCACAGGGGTAGTGCGATCGCCAGCGATCCGATCGCGGCGCTGAACCCGAGGACGTACGGCCAGTCGTCCTGCGTCTCGGAGACGTCGTAGCTCGGGTCGGCGATCACCCAGTGCGCAAGGAACGACACACCCACGAGTGCAAAGAGCGCGGGCCGCATCAGGCGAGCAGTATAGGGACGTGGGGAGGCCGTGCGAGCAGGGCGCCGGCCCGACCCTCTCACGGACGGTCGGCGGTGACGGCGAAGGCCGCTCTGGCATGCTCCAGTCGATGGCGGTCGGACGTGCCGAGCGATTCGAACAGCGGAGCGCGCGGGTGATCTCGGTGTTCGGCGACGACGCCCGGTCGCTACGGCTGGTCGCTCACGTCTTCGAGCTCATGGAGATGGCCTGGCACGACTGCTACGGAGAGATCACGCCGCCGGAAGACGTCATCGACGACGTCCTGCTCTGCTCGCGCGGGACGCTCGCCGGTTTGATCGACGCCGCCCACCTGGCGGTGATCGACCGGCGTGACCTCTCGCTACGCGCGTCCGATACGCGAGGCGAAACCCTCGACTGCCCGGACTAGGGCCCGTGCCGCCCTCGACGTCGGCGAAGCCCGGTCGGGCGTTGACATCCGGGACGGTGATTGCCACGATCGCCACGCAACCTACTGCCGGGGGCCAAGTGCAGATCGGCGACCATGATGACGGCGGCGGAGTACGACACGAGGCGTGCGGAGGCTTTTCCCGGGCGCGTGCTGGACGCCCTGAACGGCGGAGCTCTGGCGGTGATGATCTCGGTCGGACATCGCACGGGGTTGTTCGATGCCCTCGCCGAGTCCGGCCCGTCGACGAGTGAAGAGCTCGCGGCCGCCGCAGGTCAGAACGAGCGCTACGTGCGCGAGTGGCTGGCCGCGATGACGACCGGGCGCGTGGTCGAGCTCGATCCGGATTCGGGGACGTACTCTCTCCCCGCCGAGCACGCCAGCTGGCTCACGCGCGCCTCGTCCCCCGACAACCTGGCCGTCACGGCACAGTGGATCCCGACGCTTGCCGCGGTCGAGGACGACATCGTGCGTCGCTTCGGCGAAGGCGGTGGTGTCGCCTACGAGCGCTACGAGCGATTTCATGAAGTGATGGCCGAGGACAGCGGCCAGACGGTTCTCGCCGTGCTGTTCTCGCACATCCTGCCGCTCGTCCCCGGCGCCGAAGAACGTCTGGACTCGGGAGCATCGCTGCTCGATCTCGGCTGCGGCCGCGGACGCGCACTCCTGATGCTCGCGGAACGGTTCCCGAACAGCCGTTTCCACGGATTCGACCTCTCGCGGGAGGCCGTCTCGAACGCCACCGCAAAGGCCGACGCGCGTGGTCTCGGCAACGTCCGCTTCGAAGTCCGCGACCTGAGCACGTTCGACGTCGACGCGGAGCCGGAGGCCTTCGAGTTCGTGGCGACCTTCGACGCCGTGCACGACCAGGCCCGGCCGCTGGCGATGCTACGCGGCATCCGGCGGTCTCTCACCCCGGACGGCGTGTACCTGATGCAGGACATCCAGGGCTCGAGCCACGTCCACGAGAATCTCGACCACCCGGGCGGCACACTGCTCTACATGATCTCCTGCATGCACTGCATGACGGTCTCACTCGCGCAGGGTGGCGATGGGCTCGGCGCGATGTGGGGCGAGCAGAAGGCGCGCGAGCTGCTCGCGGAGGCCGGGTTCGGATCCGTCGACCTGCACGTACTGGAGCACGATCCGTTCAACGCGTACTACGTCGTGCACCCGTAGGCCCTGGGAGCACTGCCGTCTGACGCTCATTGATTCAGGTCGCCCCTCACACGCGGCAGATGAGATCTGAAAGAGTCCCGACGTGGACGAGCTCGATCTCGCGCTGAGACGCGGAACGTACCGGCTCTTCGTCGAGCTCGGGCGGGCCCCGACGTCGATCGAGGCAGCCGAGCGGCTCTCGGGCTGAGCCCGTGCCGAGGTGGTCGGCGGCTGGCAGCGCCTCCACGAGCAGCACGCGCTCGTGCTCGACGCGGCGACCGCCGAGATCCGCATGGCGAACCCGTTCTCGGCCGTGCCGACCGCCCATCGCGTCCAGGTCGACGATCGCTGGTGGTACGCGAACTGCGCCTGGGACGCCTTCGGCATCTGCGCCGCGCTGCACGCGGACGGCCGCATCGAGACGTCGTGCCCCGACTGCGGCGAGCCTCTGACCGTCGCGGTCCACGCGAGCAGCGTCCCGACCGGACGGATCTCCTCTTCCACTGCCTCGTTCCCGCCGCGCGCTGGTGGGACGACATCGTCTTCACCTGAAGCACGATGAACCTCTTCCGGTCGGAGGAGCACATCGAGCGGTGGCTCGAGGGACGCGAGCCGGGAGCGACGATCACGGTCGAGAAGCTCTGCGAGCTCTCACACGCCTGGTGGGGCGACCGCCTCGCGCCCGACTGGCAGCCGCACACGCGGGAGGCGAACCAGGAGATCCTCGAACGGCTCGACCTCACCGGCGCGTTCTGGCAACTGCCCTAACGAGCGACGTCGGCGCTGCGACTGCGGGCCATGAGCAGCCCGGCGACCGACGCTGCGCCACAGATCTCGCCGCTCGTGATCAGGGCCGTCGACCTCCGCGAGCGGAACGAGCACGACATCGGGTGCCTCCATCTCGTGCGGCTCCGGCTCATGGAGCAGCTCCGCGTCGCGCGCCAGGAAGATGTGGCCCTGGTTGGCGGCCTTCGACGCGTCGACGTCGAGCGACGCGAGCAGCTCGAGCGCCGGCGCGGCGTACCCCGTCTCCTCGCGCAGCTCACGTGCCGCCGCCTCGGCAGGTGTCTCACCCTCGTCGACCTTGCCGCCCGGCAGCTCGAGTGTGACGCGCCGTACACCCTGTTTCCACTGGCGTGCGAGCACCACGTCCCCGGCGCCGGTCACGGCGACGACGAGCGCGTAGTCCTCGAGCACACCGACGAGGTAGTCGTCGACGATGCGTCCGCTCGGAAGACGGAGCGTGTCGCGGCGGACGCGGAAGTGGGGATCGTCGAACGCCGGCTCCGAGCCGAGCTGCTCCCATTCCTCGGCCGGCATCCCCGGATGCTAGCCTCGCGCCCATGAACGCCCACGACGGCCAGGGCAAGCTGGAGTCCTGGCTCTCCACCGTCTCGCAGCCCTGCGGCTGATCGCCGCTTCCTGACACCGCGTCGGAGGAAGCGGCAGCACACGACGCGACCCAAGAATCGGGCCGACGGCGTGCGCCTGCACGAGATGGAAGGAGGATCGCGATGCCAATGCCGCATCGCACGTTCGCCCAGGTGGCGAAGAGGCGACTTCAAGGGACAGGAGGGCTCGGATCGGGTCCGGGTGATCAACGGGCTGCTCCAGGAGCTGCCCGACTACCGGAACGGCCCGTACGCGGACCTGCGCAAGTGGCTGAACGGAGAGCTCGAGCGCACGCGCGTCCGGGCCAGGACGGTGCACCGGGACTCGATCGCGGTGCGGCGCGAAGGCGCTGCACAGATCGCGCTCGTCGGCGCTCCGAACGCGGGCAAGTCGTCGCTGCTGCAGGCGCTGTCCGAGATCCAGATCAAGACCGGCGACTACGCGTTCACGACACTGAGGCCCGTGCCTGCGGTGACGTCCATCCGTGGCGTCCCGATCCAGCTCGTCGAAATCCCCGGGCTCATCGAAGGAGCGGCGGAGGGACGTGGCGGCGGCCGCGCGCTGCTCGGCGTCCTGCGCGGCGCCGACGCCATCGTCTTCTGCCAGGCCGTGACGGCGTCGCCGGAAGAGCTGCGTATCGTGCGCGCCGAGTTGGCGGTTGCCGGGATCGAGAAACCGGCCGTGCTCGCCGCGACGAAGCTGGACGAGGCCGACGGAGGATGACCTGGCTCGGCTCGCAGCAGTGTTCACCGATCTCGAGATCGTGGGCGTGTCGGTCCTCGACGATCGCACGCTCGACGACCTTCGCGACGCGGTCTGGGGGCTCACCGGGCTCATCCGCGTCTTCCTCCGGCACGGCGGGGCGGTCGAGGACGAGCCGGTCGCACTGCGACCGGGCGCGACGGTGGTCGACGTCGCCGACACGATCCACCACGACTTGGCGGCGCGCGGCCGCGCGGCGCGCGGATCTGGGGGCCGTCCGCGCGCTTCGACGGCCAGCGGGTCGGGCGGGGGCACGTCGTCGCAGACGGCGACGTCGTCGAGGTCGTCGCCTGACGGAGATCGAGCCCGTGCTCAGATCTCCCACTCGCCCGCCAGCAGCCGCGGCAACAGGCCGTCGAGGATCCTGAGCGTCAGGCCCCACAGCACGTGCCCGTCGACGTCGATGCCGTCGACCTCGAGCGGCTCCGGGAACCGGCGTGACGTGAACGGGAGCGCCTCGCGCGCGGCAGGGTTGGCGAGCTGGTCGACGGTGGGGGTGAGCACGCCGACGATCTCCGACTCCTGGAGCACCCAGGTCGGGTGGCGTCCGACTCGCGCGAGGAACGGCTGCACGAGATAGCCGGACACGCCGGTCTCCACGGAGGGCAAGGCTCCCAGCACATCGACCTCGCTCGACGTCAGGCCAATCTCTTCACGAGCCTCGCGCAATGCGGTGGCCAGTAGGCCTGCATCCCCCGCCTCGGGCCGACCGCCGGGCAGCCCGATCTGGCCGCCGTGCAGACCGCCATCGTCGGCCCGGACGACGAGAACAACGCGAAGGGCGCCGGTCGTGTCGCGATAGACGGGGACGAGCACTGCCGCCGACCTCAGCTCACCGGCTGAGCTCACCTGCCGCCGCCCGTCGACGCGCCCGCGAACGCCCCGGTGTCGTCCTCCACGACGTCCCAGCCGTCCGGAAGCGGCAGCGGCAGCCAATCGACCGGCGGCCGCCAGTCCTCCCAACCTGTCGGCCAGGGGCGAGCCGCAGCGACGCTCTCGCCCTCCGCACGGACCGCCGCGGCCGCCGCGGGGCTGAACACGCCAAGACGCTGCGCCTCGGCGAAGTCGTCCTCGTCCTTCCACTGCCAGGTGCCGTCGGGGGCGACGACGACGTCGAGCGCCCAGTCGGTGGTGTCGAAGCCGAGTCTGACGCGTCGCAGCGGCGCCTGGAGGTTCACGTACCAGCCGAGGAGCGTCCAGCTCTCGTCCCAGAACACCTCCACCGTGTGACTGCCTCCGGCGCGCACCAGTCGCAGGACATGCGTCCGCTCCCACACGTGGTCCAGCGGCGCAGCGCCGCCGACCCAGGCCTCGAGGTACCCGCCCTCCGCGTCGCGTGGCATCAGCTTCCCGCGGTTGCCGGGGGCGCAGTACAGGGCGACGAGGCCGTCGGCGTTGGTGACGAACCGGTGTGGGAACGTCCAGCGGACCCGGCCCGAGTACACGCTTCGGAGAAGAAGCGGGTCACCGTGGCCGAACGCGGTCATACGTCGGGCTGAGCCTCGAGGGCGAGCAGGTCGTTCACCGTTTCGCGGCGGCGGATCACGCGCGCCGCGCCGTCGCGCACGAGTACCGCAGCGGGGCGGCCGACGCCGTTGTAGTTCGATGCCATCGAGAGCGTGTACGCACCCGTGGCAGGGATCGCCAGCAGGTCTCCCCGTGCCGGCGTCGGCAATGCGACGTCGTCGATCAGCACGTCGCCGGACTCGCAGTGCATGCCCGCCACGCTGACGAGCTCGTCGGCGACCTCGTCCGCCCGCTGCGCCGAGAGGGCGGTGTAGACAGCGTCGTACAGTTGCGGCCTCGGGTTGTCCGACATGCCGCCGTCGACGGCGACCCACGTCCTCCCGGGGAGGCGCTTCACGGCGCCGACCTCGTACAACGTGACGCCAGCGGTTCCGACGAGCGAGCGCCCCGGCTCGAGCCAGACCTCGGGCTCTGGGAGCCCCGCCTCGGCGAACGCAGCCCGTGCGGTCGCGGCTGCGGTGGCAGCGAGCTCGACGGCGTCCGTGACCTGTTCGTTCGGGTGGTGGCGGATGCCGAAGCCACCTCCGAGATCGGCCACCCGAGAGGTCCAGCCGAGCTCCGTGCGGCAGCGGGCCGCGAACGCGGCCAGCCGCCGGATCGTCTCTGCCTGTGCGTCGAAGTCGGCCATCTGCGAGCCGACATGGACGTGCAGCCCGAGGACGTCGATCCCGAGTGCGAGCGCCTCACCGACCACGCGCTGGGCGTCGTCGGGGGGTAGGCCGAACTTCGAGCCGTGATGGCCGGTCCTGATCGCCTCGTGGGTGTCCGCGTCCACTCCGAGGGTCACCCGGACGAGCGCGCGTTGCACACCGGCGGCCGCCGCGATCGGGGCCTCGTCGGGTGCGTCGAGCACAACCGGTGCGCCCTCGCCGGCGGCGGCGCGCAGGAACGCGGCGTCCTTCGCGTTGCCGTGGACGACAAGCGCGTCGCCCGCCACCCCCGCGGCACGCGCGAAGGCCAGCTCGCCCTCCGACGCCACGTCGGCGCCGGCGCCCTCCTCGTGCAGGAGTTTGATCAGCGCGACGTTCGCAAACGCCTTCGTCCCGTAGAAGAGCCGCCCCTCGCCGATCGCCGTGCCGAGTGTGCGCGCGCGCCCGCGCAGCGTCTCCTCGCAGTAGACGACGAGTGGCGTCCCGTGCTCCTTCGCCAGCAGGTCGACACGGACGCCGCCGAGCGACAGGACGCCGTCGTCGACCCGCGCCGTGTCGGGGAACAGATCGATCATGTCGACGCGGCCGGGAGGTCGACCTCGTCCGCCTCGACGATCACGCCGATCAGCCCCTCCCGGGTGCGTGTGCTGTGGTCTTCGTCGCAGCGCCACAGGACGGCGTCGCCGGGTCCGATCTCGTGCTCCGTCCCGTCCCCGCCCGAGACGACGGCGCTTCCCGAGATGACCCCGAGGAGCTGCGTCGCAGCGGCCCGGTGACGGCCGATGCAGCCTCCTGGAGCGAGCTCCACCACGTTCACCTGCGTGGCTCCGCGCGTCTCGATCAGGTGGCTCAATGCGAAGCCCTCGGACCCGAACGCGGCGACCGCTCGTCTCGACTCCCGAAACCGGATCAGCTCCACGTCGGCGACGGTAGCAAGTGGTAGAGTGACCGTTCGATGGAGCAGCTTCTTCCGTAGTCCAGGGAGGAAACGCGGCGGGCGCCGCGGCCACTCCCCCTGAGCCTCTCGTCAGAGAGGCTTTTTCGTTCCTGAGGCCAATTCGAGGAGACATGGAGCGGTACGACCCACAGGCGATCGAGGCGAAGTGGCAGCAGGTCTGGGAGGAGGAGCGCGCGTGGGAGGTGCCGAACCCGACCGGCGACGCTACCGAGAGCCCGAAGAGCTACGTCCTGGAGATGCTCCCGTACCCGTCGGGCAGCCTGCACCTGGGGCACATGCTCGTCTACACGATCGGCGACGTGGCGACGCACTTCCGGCGCCGGAACGGCTTCGACGTGCTCCATCCGATGGGCTTCGACGCGTTCGGTCTCCCGGCGGAGAACGCTGCAATTCGCGAGGGCGGCCACCCGCGTGCGATCACGGAGCGGAACATCGAGGCGATCCGGAGCTCGATGCAGCGCATCGGTTGGTGGATCGACTGGTCGCGCGAGCTCTCGACCCACTCTCCCGACTACTACCGCTGGCAGCAGTGGCAGTTCCTGCGCTTCCTCGAGCGCGGGCTTGCGTACCGGAAGGGTGCTCCGGTGAAGTGGTGCCCGAACGACCAGACCGTGGTCGCGAACGAGCAGGTGCTCGCCGACGGGACCTGCGAGCGCTGCGGCGCCGTCGTCGAGTCACGCGTGATGGAGCAGTGGTTCTTCCGCATCACCGACTACGCGCAGGCGCTGCTCGACGACCTCGACACCGTCGACTGGCCCGACTCGATCAAGGCGCGCCAGCGCAACTGGATCGGCCGCTCCGAGGGCGCCGAGCTCGTGTTCCGCATCGAGGAGTGGGACGAGGACGTCGCGGTGTTCACGACGCGGCCCGACACGCTCCACGGGGCGACGTTCTTCGTGCTCGCGCCCGAGCACGAGCTGGTCGCGCGGATCGACGTCCCCGAGGTGCAGGACTACGTCCGTCTGGCCGGCGCGAAGAAGACCGAGGATCGGGCGGCCGCGACCGAGAAGACCGGCGTCTTCACCGGGCTACACGCGATCAACCCTGCCAACGACGAGCGTATGCCCGTCTACGTCGCCGACTACGTGCTCACCGACTACGGGACAGGCGCGATCATGGCCGTTCCGGCGCACGACGTCCGCGACTTCGAGTTCGCGCGCGCATTCGACCTGCCGATTCGGCACGTCGTCGTCCCGGCGGGCGCCGAGGTCGACGAGAGCGAGCCGTACGTGGCGCACACCGAGGGCGAGGTGCTCACGAACTCCGGCGACGTCGACGGCATGTCCGCCGTCGAGGGTGGGCGCCGTATCGTCGAGCGCCTCGAGAGCGAAGGGCGTGGACGGTTCGCGATCAGCTTCCGGTTGCGTGACTGGGGCTTCTCGCGCCAGCGCTACTGGGGCTGTCCGATCCCGGTCGTCTACTGCGACGGCTGCGGCATCGTCCCCGTGCCCGACGACGAGCTCCCTGTCGTCCTGCCCGACGTCGAGGACTACAAGCCTCGTGGGCGTCCGCCGCTCGCGCAGGCCGAGAGCTGGGTGAACGTCTCGTGCCCGCGCTGCAGCGGCCCCGGTAGGCGCGAGACCGAGACGATGGACACGTTCGTCGACTCGTCGTGGTACTTCCTGCGCTACTGCGATCCGGCGAACGACACAGCGCCGTTCGAGAGGAGCGTCGTCGACTACTGGAACCCCGTCGACCTCTACATCGGCGGTGTCGACCACGCGACGATGCACATGATCTACGCACGTTTCTGGGTCAAGGTGCTCAACGACCTCGGCTACGTGGGGTTCCGCGAGCCGTTCGCGAGCTTCTTCTCCAACGGCTGGGTGACGACGGGGAAGACGAAGATCTCCAAGCGCTCGGGGGCGGCGGCCAGCCCTGATGAGGTCGTCGCGCGCTACGGCGCCGACACGGTGCGGCTCTGCATCCTCTTCCTCGGCCCTGCCGACCAGGACATGGAGTGGACGGAGGAGGCCGCCGCCGGCATGTCCCGTTTCGTCCGCCGGCTCTGGCGCGTCGTCAACGAGGTGGCGGAGAGCGCTCCCGCCGGCGACCCGCCCGGCGGCCCGCTCGCGCGCAAGGCGCACGCCACGATCGCGAAGGCGACCGACGACATCGGCCGTCGCTTCGCCTTCAACACCGGGATCTCGGCCGTGATGGAGCTCGTCAACGAGCTCTCCCGCGATACGAGCGACTCGGACGCTCGGTTCGCCGCCGCGACGGCCGTGTCGTTGATCCAACCGTACGCGCCGCACGTGGCCGAGGAGCTGTGGGCGGCGCTGGGGCACGAGCGGCTGTGGGAGCAGCCGTGGCCCGTCGCCGACCCGGCGCTGCTCGAGCAGGACACCATCGAGGTCGTCGTCCAGGTCAACGGCAAGCTCCGCGACCGGCTCCACGTTGCACCGGACACACCCGAGGAGGAGCTCGTCGCGCTCGCTCTCGGATCCGAGCGCGTGCAGGCGCACCTCGGTGGCGCGGGGCCGCGCCGGACGATCGTCGTGCCCGACAAGCTCGTCAACATCGTCGTCTGACCGGAGCCGGGCCGGCGCGAAGCCGGCACGAACTTGGCACACCTCCGTGACGGGTCGCGGGCGAGGCTGTCGGTGTGATCTCCGTCACCCGCGCGCAGGTCGTTGGGCTCTTGCTCCCGCTCGTCGCTCTGCTCGTGTTCGCCGGTGCCCGCCTCGCCCGCACCGGCACTGCCGACGTCCAGAGCGCGACACCACTCCGCCCGGTCGTCGAGTCGACGGTCCGGGGATCTGGGAGCGTGCGTCTCGTCGTCCACGTCGTCGGCGCTGTGCGGCGCGCAGGTCTCTACCGTCTCGCCGAGGGCGCGCGAGTCGCCGACGCCGTGCGGCGTGCCGGCGGGGTGACCGGGCGCGCCGATCTCGCGCTCGTCAACCTGGCCGCGCCACTCGTCGACGGTCAGCAGGTGATCGTGCCCGCCCGCGTGACGGTCGCTGGTGGCCAAGGCAGTCCTCCCGGGGGGACGGGCCCGCCGCCCACGCGCGTGAGCCTTGCGACGGCGACGCTCGAGCAGCTCGACGAGCTCCCCGGTGTAGGGCCGGTGACGGCGCAGAAGATCGTCGACTGGCGGCAGAGCCACGGCCCGTTCTCGTCGGTCGACGATCTCGACGCGGTTCCCGGGATCGGTGAGGCCCGCATCGAGCAGCTCCGCGATCTCGTGACGCCGTGACCGTGTCGACGGTCGTCAGGCACTGGCCGGCATTGCTTCTCTCCAGTGCCTGCGGCGGGATCTCGGTCGCAGCGGCTCACGCGGTGCCGGTCGCCGTCGCGGTCGGGCTCGCCGTCGTGAGCGGGATCGGCGCACTCGCTGCCCCGCACGGCGTATGGCGGCTCGCGTTGGTCGCCGTCCTGCTCGGGTCTGCCGGCTTGGCGTGGGGCGGGCTCCGCACCGATGCCCTCGAGCACAGCGTCCTGCAGGGGAGAATCGGCGAGAGTCGGAGCGCCCGAATCGTGGTGACGTCGGCGGCGCGGCGCTGGGGGCACTCCGTGCGCGTGTTCGGTGATGTTCGGCGGTTCGGCTCCGACCACGTCCACGAGCACGTGCTGCTCGAGCTCCCGAACGAGCGGGCGCCTCCCCGAGGAGCAGTCCTCGAGGTCGTGCGCGCGCGGCCGCGGGCGCCGCGTGGGCCCGGGACTGGCTTCGACGAACGTGCGTGGCTGCGGCGCCGAGGCGTTCATGTCGTCCTCCGCGTCGAGCACGCGGATGTCGTCGGCCGGCGGGGTGGGATCGGAGGCGTCGCCGATCGGCTGCGCGCGCACGTCGAGCGATCGCTGGCCCGCGGCGCCGGCCGGGAGCGTCTTGCGCTCCTCCGCGGGATCGTGCTCGGAGACGACGGTGATCTGGGGACGGCGCTGAGGGACGACTTTCGCGCCTCGGGACTCGCCCATCTGACAGCAGTGTCCGGTCAGAACGTCGCGATCGTGGCCCTTGGCCTCGCGTTTCTGTCATGGCTCCTCGCCGTAGGGCGACTCGGCATGCAGATCGTGTCGATCGCCGGGATCCTCGCGTACGCGCTGGCGGTCGGCTGGGAGCCGTCGGTCGCCAGAGCCACCGTTGCCGGGACCGTTGCGTGCGTCGCGATCCTCGCGTCGCGACGCTCCGACGGCTGGCACGCGCTGGCGCTCGGAGCTCTCGTGCTGCTCGTTTGGCGCCCGGTCACCGTGCTCGACCCCGGGTTCCAGCTGTCCTTCGCGGCCGTGGCGGCGATTCTCCTGACGGTGCCGCGTGTTCAGGCACACGCGGCCGGATATCCGCGCGTCCTGCGTCCGCTGCTCTGGACGGCGGTCGCGGCGGCTTGCAGTGTCGCCACCGCGCCGATCGTCTGGTGGCACTTCGGGTACGTCGCCGTGTGGACCGTGCCCGCCAACGTCGCAGCCGAGCCGGCGATGCCGCTCGTCCTCGGTCTCGCGCTCGCCGGGTCTCTCGTCGAGCCCGTGCTGCCGTCGGCGACGACGACGCTGTCCTGGTTGGCCGGTGAGGCGGCCGCGTGGATCGCCGGCTGCGCCCGCCTGTTCGCCGGGCTTCCACACGCAGAGGCGCACTCGGGCGCCGTCATCGTCGCACTAGCGCTCGGCGTGGTCGGTGGCGCGGCGCTTCTCCGCCTGCCGCCGTACCGTCGCAGGCGGGCGCTGTTCTCGGCGGCCAGCGTCGTTGTCGTCGCCGGAGCGCTGTGGGTAGCGACGTGGCAGCCGGTTGCCTGGACGGCACCGCAAGGGCTGCGAGTGACGTTCCTCGACGTGGGGCAGGGTGATGCCGTCCTCCTCGAGGTGCCTGGAGGGGCCGTCCTGGTCGACCAGGGGCCACCCGAAGCGCGCGTCGAGCGACAGTTGCGGCGACGAGGTGTGCGGTCGCTGTCGGCTCTGGTGCTCACTCATCCGCAGCGCGATCACATCGGAGGCGCCGAGGAGGTGCTCCGTTCGTTCGAGGTCGGTCGTGTGCTCGACCCCGGCCTCGCCGTGACATCCGACGATCGGGACCGAGCGCTGTTGGCGGCCAGGGATCGTGGCGTCGTCGTGCAGGTCGTTCGCTCCGGTGACGAGTTCCGCGTCGGGCTGCTTGCTCTGCGCGTGCTCTGGCCGGCGGGCGAAGGGCGCCCCGGCGACGACCCGAACGACCATGCCGTAGTCCTGCTCGCGACCTACGGGAACGTCGACGTGCTGTTGACGGCCGACGCCGAGTCGAACGTGACGGCCCGTCTTCGCCTTCGTTCACTCGAAGTGCTCAAGGTCGCGCATCACGGGTCCGAGGACGCTGGCTTGCCGGCGCTGCTGCGTGTGCTGCGACCCCAGATCGCGGTCATCTCGGTCGGTCGTGACAACGAGTACGGCCATCCGCGTCCCGAGACGGTCGCTGCACTCGACGTCGTCCCCGGCCTCCGCCTGCTGCGTACCGATCGTGACGGAGCTGTCACGGTCGAGTCGGACGGCCGGACGCTACGCGTATCGACCGAATGACACGCACGGCGGCGGCGCCAGCGGCGGCGCACGTTACGCTCCGCGCATGGGGGACGTCGACCTCAAGCCCGTGTATCTGATCGGCGGCTCCGATGGGCCCAAGGTCGCCACCGCGCTGCAGCGACTGCGTCGACATTTCGCAGCCGAGTCGGTCGAGCGCATCTCTGCGCAGGACACGGCAGGCGCCGCTGCCGTTGCCGTGTGCAACGCGGGCAGTCTCTTCGGTGGGCGTCGCCTCGTGGTCGTGGACGATGTCGACGGGCGGCCGAACGCCGAGGGGCAACTACGGGGTGCGTGGAAGGCGGCTGACGTCAAGGCGATCGCCGAGTACCTGTCAGCACCCGCCCCCGACGTCGTGCTCGCGCTGCTCGCTCACGGGATCAAGCGCGATACGCCGCTTGCAAAGGCGTGCGCCAAGGTTGGCGACCTGCTCGTCTACGACGTCGCGAAGCGCCGCATTGCGACTTGGGTGGCCGAACGCTTCAAAGGGCTGGGTGTCGCTGCCGATCCGGACGCGTGCGCGGCGCTGGTCCAGTTGGTCGGGGAAGACTTACAGAGCCTGGCGACCGAGATCGACAAGATTGCCGTCTGGGCCGGACAGGACCGGGTCGGAGCGACGGAGGTCGAGCGTCTGGTTGCGGCGTCCGCCGACACGCCTGTCTACGCCATCACTGATGCGTGGGGTCGTCGAGATCTCGCCCGTGTCCTCGAGGCGACCGAAGCATCGCTCGAACGGTCGGCGCGTCCTGTCGCGACGGTCGTGCCGATGATCGCTGCGCAGCTCGCCCGGCAGGTCAGCGTGGTGCGGCGCGCCCGGCAACTCGACCTCGAGGGCCTCCGCCCCAAGGACGCCCAGGAGCAACTCGGAGTCCGTTTCGAGTTCCAGGCCGAGCGGGCGTTCGAGTTCGGGCGCAACTTCAGCGACGCCGAGCTCGATGCCGCGGTCATACGCGTCGCCGAGCTCGACCACGCCCTCAAGGGCGGGAGCCGTTTGCAGCCCGATCTCGAACTGCAACGCGCGCTCGTCGACGTAACCGGCGGCGACGGCGTCCACCGAGGTCGGTAGCCGCGCGATCCGCGTTGCGGGCGCCCGGCTCGGCGTCCGGCGATCTCTAGCCGGCTGCGAGGATGCGGGCGGCCTGCGACTTCTTGCGGGCTGCCGCATTCCGGTGGAGCGCGCCACGCGCCGCAGCGCGGTCGATCGTACGGACGAGCTCTCGGTGCTCGGACGTCGCCAGCTCGGTGTCGCCGTCCGCGATCGCCGTCTGGAGCCGCCTCGTCAGCGTCTTGATGGTCGATCGATAGCGCAGGTTCTCGAGCCGCTGGCGGGCGGCGCTGCGAACGCGCTTCTCCTGTTGCTTGATGTTCGGCATTCCTCGATTCCTTGCGAGAGAAAGCCCGCATGCTGCGGGCGCGGAGATCGTACCAGCCACCACTGCAGCGGGCCGAGCCCACCTTGTTGGGGGCCACCACTCCTCCACCCCGATATTGATGCTATCGGGCACTTGCGCGCAGGCGTGGGCCGTCTTCGTGCCGAAACTGTGTCGGATGGGCGATCGTTTGCCGGCGAGCGGCATGACTGACGAGAACACGCAACCTGCGCGCCGGCGGCTCGGCCGGTCGACCGCGATCTTCTCGGCTGCCACCGGTGTCTCGCGGCTGCTCGGTCTCGTGCGCGAGATGGTGGCCGCCGCGCTGTTCGGCGTCACGGGGCCGATCAACGCGTTCACCGTTGCGTTCCAGATCCCGAACCTCGTGCGCGCGCTGGTCGCCGACGCCGCGCTGACCGGCGCGTTCGTGCCCATATTCAGCGAGCTGATCGAGTCGGGGGACAGGCGGCGCGCGTGGCGCGTGGCCTCGACGATCTTCTGGCTCGTCCTGCTCGGGCTCGGAGGGCTCACCGCCTTCTTCATCCTCGCCGCGCCCGCCATCATCGGCCTGTTCGGCAACCCTGGCGGTGACGTCGATCTCGCCGTCGGCCTCTCCCGCGTGCTGTTCCCGATCGTCGTCGTGCTGGGCCTCTCGGGCGTGGTGGTCGGCATCCTCAACGCCTACGACGAGTTCACGGTCCCGGCGCTCGCCCCCGTCGCCTGGAACCTCGTGATCATCCTCGGTCTCGCGCTCGGCGTCCCCGGGACAGACAGCGAGAGCGCGGCCCTCTACATCTACGCCGGCTCGATCCTCGTCGCGACGATCGTGCAGTTCCTGCTGCCCGTACCGTGGCTCCGTCGGCTGGACGGGAGGTTGACCGTCGTCGTCGACTGGCGCGACCCTGCCGTCAGGCGCTTCTTCGCGTTGATGGTCCCGGTCACGCTCACGTTGGGGTTGATCAACGTCAGTGCG
Organism: uncultured Actinomycetes bacterium; assembly: GCA_963701395.1. Lineage (GTDB taxonomy): Bacteria > Actinomycetota > Thermoleophilia > Gaiellales > Gaiellaceae > Gaiella. The sequence goes on along the minus strand of CAVOZU010000007.1, from coordinate 707,929 downwards.
GTGATCGGCACGTTGTTCGCTTCGCGGCTCATCGACCCCGAGCTCGCACCGGCGGCGATCGACAAGGCGTTCCGCCTCTACATGCTTCCCCAGGGCATGTTCGCCGTCGCCGTGACGACCGTGCTCTTTCCGACACTCTCGCGGCTCGCCGCCCGAAGCGACATGTCGGCGTTCGGACGCACCCTCGACATGGGACTACGGCAGGTCGCCTTCCTGCTGATCCCGGCCGGGATCGTCTCATGCGTGCTCGCGGAGCCGATCGTTCGGCTCGTGTACGAGCGCGGCGAGTTCACGTCCTTCGACACGACCGTCGTGGCAGGAGCGCTCGCCGCCTTCTCCGTCGGGCTCGTGTTCAACGGCTGGATGCTCCTCTTCAATCGCAGCTTCTACTCACTCCAGGCGAACTGGGTGCCCACGGCGGTGGCGACTGGAACATTGACGCTCAACGTCGTCCTCGACTTCCTTCTCTACAGAGTCGGGGTTTGGGGCATTCCGCTGGCGACATCCCTCGCCAATCTCGCGGGCGCCACCACGCTGATCGTCCTCATGCGACCCCGGGTTCGGGACGTCGACTTCCGGCACACCGGTGCCAGCCTCCTTCGCATCCTCATCGCCTCCGCCCTTCTCGCCGCCGTCAGCTTCCTGTGCTGGTGGGCGCTCGATGCAGCTCTCGGCCGCACGTTGATCGCCCAGATCACGTCGCTCGGCGTCGCGCTCACAGCCGGCGGCGCCGTCTATCTCACCGCCTGCCGTGTCCTGCGTGTTCGCGAGCTCGAGGCGTTGCTAGCTTTGCGAAGACGCCCTCCAGCGGCGGACTGACCTATGGACCAGGCCCACATCCGAAACTTCTCGATCATCGCCCACATCGATCACGGGAAGTCGACCCTCGCCGATCGGATCCTGCAGCTGACCGAGACCGTCAGTGAGCGCGACATGCGCGACCAACTGCTGGATTCCATGGATCTCGAGCGGGAGCGAGGCATCACGATCAAGGCACAGGCTGTTCGCGTGCACTGGCGCGGGTATGAGCTCAACCTGATCGACACGCCCGGGCACGTCGACTTCACGTACGAGGTGTCGCGTTCGCTCCAGGCGTGCGAGGGGGCCGTGCTCGTCGTCGACGCGGCACAGGGGATCGAGGCCCAGACGCTCGCAAACGCCTACCTCGCGATCGAGAACGACCTCGAGATCGTGGCGGTCGTCAACAAGATCGATCTCCCGCAGGCCGATCCCGACAGTGCCGCCCGCGAGGTCTCCGGCCTGCTCGGTGGGAACCCGGACGACGTCGTCCCCATCTCTGCCAAGACCGGCGTGAACGTCGACCGCGTTCTCGATGCGATCGTGGAGCGCATCTCACCGCCGGCCGGTGATCCCACCGGCCCGGCGCGCGCGTTGATCTTCGACTCCTCCTATGACCAGTACCGAGGCGTGATCGCCTTCGTACGCGTCGTCGACGGTCGACTCGAGTCGGGTGCCGGTCTGCGCACGATGGCGACCGGCACCGAGTTCGACGCCGAGGAGCTCGGATTCATGTCACCCCAACGCTGTCCGGTTGCCAGCCTGGAAGCAGGCGAGGTGGGATACGTGGTCACGGGTCTCAAGGACGTCTCGAGCCTGCGTGTCGGCGACACGTTGACGACACGCAAGGGGCCCGCGGCTCAGCCGGTGCCCGGGTACAAGGACGTGAAGCCGATGGTGTTCGCCGGTCTCTTTCCGACCGACTCCGACGAGTACCCTGCGCTCCGCGACGCACTGGAGCGCCTCAAGCTGAACGACGCCGCGCTCTTCTACGAGCCCGAGACGTCGCAGGCGCTCGGCTTCGGGTTCCGCTGCGGCTTCCTGGGCCTGCTCCACATGGAGATCGTCCGGGAGCGACTCGAGCGGGAGTTCGACCTCGACCTGCTCGTGACCGCCCCGACCGTCGCCTACCGCGTCGCGCGGCGAACGGGCGAGATGGTCGAGGTGCACAATCCTGCCGAGATGCCGCGCGAGGTGGAGTACGTCGAGGAGCCGTACGTCCGTGCGACCGTGATCGTGCCGAAGGACTTCGTGGGCGCAGTGATGGAGCTCTGCAACGACCGACGTGGGCGCTTCGACCACATGGAGTACCTCTCCGAGGAGCGCGTGCTCCTCGTCTACGAGCTCCCGCTCGGCGAGATCGTGCTCGACTTCTACGACCAGCTCAAGTCGCGGACCCGCGGCTACGCGAGCTTCGACTACGACGTCGCCGGCTTCCGGGAAGGCGACCTGGCGCGCGTCGACATCCTCGTCGCGGGTGAACAGGTCGACGCGTTGTCGTTGATCATCCACCGCGGTGCAGCGCACGAGCGGGGGAAGGCGCTGGTCGAGCGGCTGCGGGAGGAGATCCCGCGGCAGATGTTCGACGTGGCGATTCAGGCGGCGATCGGATCCCGCGTGATTGCACGCGAGACCGTCAAGGCGAAGCGCAAGGACGTGCTCGCCAAGTGCTACGGCGGCGACATCTCCCGAAAGCGGAAGCTGATCGAGAAGCAGAAGAAGGGGAAGAAGCGCATGAAGCAGGTCGGCGGGGTCGAGGTGCCGCAGGAGGCGTTCCTCGCAGTGCTCAATCTCGACGGTGAGCGCAAGAAGTAGCGCCATGGCGCGCGGCCGCCACCCGGGGCCACAGCGACTCACCCTCCTGGGGCGGGCCGGACATGACCTCGGCTGGGGCCGATGAGCGCTCTGATCGCCAAGCCGCCCGTCCGCCACCTGTACGTCCACTTGCCGTTCTGCGTGCATCGCTGCGGCTATTGCGACTTCGTCACCGTCGTCGGTCGACCCGACGACCACGGGCGCTACGTCGACGCGCTCGTCAACGAGTTTGCACGCGAACGTCGCCTTCTCGCCGACCCTCCGGACACGGTCTTCGTGGGCGGCGGAACGCCGACGTTCACGGAGGTCGAGCCGTTGCGACGCCTCCTCGCGAGCCTCCCCGCGGCACAGGAGATCACCGTCGAGGCCAATCCGGAGACTCTGACGACCGCGGTCGCGCGCCTCCTCTGGGAACACGGCGTCACGCGTGTCTCGGTCGGGGCGCAGAGCTTCTCGCCGCGCCTGCTCCAGGTCATGGAGAGGACCGCTACACCCGACGACGTCCGGCGCGCAGTGCATCATCTTCGTGATGTCGGATTTGACAACATATCCCTCGACCTTCTCTACGGCATCCCAGGCGAGAGCCCCTCCGACCTGAGCCATGACCTGACGGAGGCGCTCGCCCTCGAACCGGAACACCTCTCCTGCTACGAGCTCGAGGCGAAAGCGGGGACACGCTTCACCCAGGCGTGGGGAGCGGAACTGGCGCGACAGGCGGACGCGATGGAGATCCATCTCGACCAGGTCGTCGAGACCCTGACCGGAGCGGGGTATCGGTGGTACGAGACGGCGAACTTCTGCCGCACCGGCGGTGGGTCGTCGGGGCGAGACCTTCGTGCACACCACAACCTGGCGATCTGGCACGGCGCCGACTATGTCGGGATCGGGATCGGGGCCGTTTCCACGATCGGCTCCGTGCGTCGCCGGAATGCGCCCTCGCTCGCGCGATATGTCGACGCGCTCGAAGGAGGCGCCGACCCGCGACGCGACATCGAGTCGCTCGACCCGCTGACGAAGGTACGTGAGAGGCTGATGCTCGGGTTGCGGCTGGACGAGCCGGTGCAACTCGGAGATGTCCGCGTCGTGGTCGACGACGACGCGCTCTCGCGTCTCGTCGCGGGCGACCTCGTGGAGCTCGTCGGCGACGACGGGCTACGTCTGACGCGCCGCGGGAGGTTTCTCGGCGGTGCGGTGACTGCGGATCTGGTCACGTGGGATCCCGAGATCGCGGATCCGACCACCACCGCGCCGACGGCATCGGTCTCGAAGGACGACGATGCGTCGAACGTGCCCGCCGACCCGCCAGGGACCGCTTCACCCTGAATCGGGTGTCCGGACCGCCCGCTCGACGAGGCGCGGTTACGATCCGTGAAGCGATGACCGAGTTGAGTCCGCGCAAGCGGGAGATCCTTCGGCGGGTGATCGAGGAATACGTCGCCACCGGCGAGCCTGTCGGCTCGCGGACGTTGGTGGAGCGGGCAGGCGTCGTTGCGTCGCCGTCGACTGTCCGTGGCGAGCTCGCAGAGTTGGAGATCCTGGGGCTGCTCATGCATCCCCACACGTCGGCCGGTCGCGTCCCGACCGAACAGGGGTACCGCTTCTACGCCGACGAGCTCGTGGACGCGCTCGAGGGAAAGCCCAGTCCGTTCCCGGTCGATCTCTCGGCCATGCGAAACGAGCTCGAGCAGGCGCTGCAGCAGACGACGGAAGCGCTCTCGCAGGCAACCCGCCTGCTCGCGTTCGTGACCGCTCCCTCGCTCCACACCGCCGTCGTGCGCCACGTCGAGGTGCTGCACCTTCAGCCCCGCGTCATCCTGGTCGTCGTGATCACGTCATCGGGCGGAGTCACGAAGCGCATGGTCGAGCTTGCCGACCCGGTCGATCCCGGGCTCGCCGAGTGGGCGGGCACGTACCTCAACGAGACGGTGACTGGGCTGCGCCTCGGCGGCACGCCGTTGCGGCGTCGCTTCGACGACCCTTCTCTGGATCCGCGCGAGCTCGGCTTCCTCGCTGCCTTGCGCCCCGCGTTCGACGACGCGCTGGACGAGAGCGGGACACGGCTGTACGTCGGCGGGGCGGCCGGCCTCCTCGGCGACGCGCGCGGCGACGAGTTGGAGGCGTGTCAGCACCTGCTCGAGCTGCTCGAGCGTCGCGCCGTCGTCTTGGAACTGTTGTCCGACGCGCTCGATCCGCGGCGTCCCGTCGTCCGCGTCGGGCCAGAGATCGACGGAGCCGAGCTCAGGGACGTGTCGTACGTCGGGGCGACGTACGGCCTGTCGCACCGTTCGCTCGGTGGCATAGGGCTGCTGGGGCCTCTGCGCATGGACTACGACAAGGCGATCCGGGTCGTGCGCGCCGCGGCATTCGAGCTCTCGCGTCTCGTCGAGGACGTCTACGACGACAGCTGACGACTCGGACGGGCACGTGCGCCACCGTCCGAACCGGCCTCCGGGCGTCGGGCTACCCTTGAGCGATGGCGACCGCTGAGCGGGATTACTACGAGGTGCTCGGTGTCGAGCGAGGCGCGAGCGACGCGGAGATCAAGAAGGCGTTTCGCGGTCTCGCCCGCGAGTTGCACCCGGACGTGAACGGCTCGTCGGACGCGGAGGTGCGCTTCCGAGAGGTGGCTGAGGCCTACGAGGTGCTCTCCGATCCCGAGCGCAGGCGGACGTACGACCGTTTCGGGCACACAGGGCTCCAGAGCGGTGGTTTCCGGCCCACGGAGTTCGACCTCGGCAACCTGTCGGACATCTTCGCAGCGTTCTTCGGCGACTCCTTGTTCGGTTCGGCGTCGGGAGCTCGGGCTGCACGCGGCTCCGATGTCACGGCTGCCGTCGAGATCTCGCTCGCGGACGCCTATTCCGGGACGTCGACGCGAGTGCCGCTGCGTGTCGCGGTCACGTGTGAGCGATGCGACGGGGGCCGCGCGGAGCCCGGGACCACGGCGGAGGCCTGCGACACCTGCGGCGGTGCAGGTCAGGTGCGCCACGTCTCGCAGTCGGTGTTCGGCCACGTCGTCCAGACGGCGACGTGCCCGCGCTGCGAAGGGCGAGGCGAGATCGTGCCGAGCCCCTGCCGTGAGTGCTCCGGGGCCGGTCGCGTGATGGGAGAGCGCGAGCTCGACCTCGACGTGCCGGCGGGCATCCACGATGGTCAGCGGATCCGGCTCCGAGGAGAGGGCCACGCGGGTACGCGCGACAGCTCCCCGGGTGACGCGTTCGTCCTCGTACGCGTCCGCTCGCAGGACGGTCTCGAGCGTGACGGCGACGATCTGATCTCCGTGACCCGCCTCACGTTCACGCAGGCTGCTCTGGGTACCGTCGTCAACGTCTCGTCCCCCGGTGGCGACGTCGAGGTAGACATTCCTGCCGGAACACAGCCGGGAGACGTGATCGCTGTGCGTGGCCGCGGTATGCCCTCGCTGCAGACGGGGAGGCGCGGCGACCTGCACGTCCACGTCGACGTCCGCGTGCCGACGCGCCTCACCACGGAGCAGCGCGAGCAGCTCGAGCAGGTCGACGCGGCGCTCGGTGACGACGCCTACCGCGACGACGAGGGATTCTTCGACCGCCTGAAGAGCGCGTTCCGCTGAGCGAACCGCTGCTGCGCGTCAGCGTGCGCGTCCCGTCCGACGCGGCAGAGCAGGCGCGGGCGGTCTTCATCGAGCTCGTCCCCGCCGGCTTCGAGGAGATTGTTGGCGACGCCTGCTTCGAGCTTGTCGCCTACGTCGCTGCCGGTGACGCCGACCGTCTCGCCAATGCCTTCCCGGATGCAGTGCTCTCACCTGTGGCTGAGGGCTGGGAAGACGCCTGGCGGGCGTTTCATCGACCCGTCACCGCCGGTGGGATCTGGATCGGCCCGCCGTGGACGGCGCCTCCGGCCGACACGCCTGCCGTCGTCATCGATCCCGGCAGGGCGTTCGGCACCGGTGCGCATGCAACCACACGGCTCTGCATCGAGCTTCTCGCCCGGTGTCCGCGCGGCTCGCTGGTCGACGTCGGCTGCGGGTCGGGCGTCCTCGCCATCGCCGCAGCGCGGCTGGGGTTCGAGCCGGTCGTCGCCATCGACAGCGACCCCGTTGCGATCGAGGCCACGATCGCGAACGCCCGCGCCAACCGCGTCGAGGTAGCCGCAGGCGTCATGGACGCCGAACGCGACACGCTGCCGCGCGCGGACGGCGCGGTCGTGAACGTCCTCCTCGGGCCGGTGGAGAGCATCCTCGGCGAGCTCCGCACGAGCTGGGTAGTGACGTCGGGATACGTGGCGGGGGAGCGTCCCGCGCACACGGGGTGGTCGCATGTCGAGTCGCTCGAGCTCGATGGTTGGGTCGCGGACCGATTCCGTCGCGTGGAATGATTCCGTGGTGCCCGACGCGTTGCGCGACGACGATCGCACGACCCCGCCCACGGGCGGCGACTAGCTGTGGTGAGCTTCGCCACCCGGTTTCTCGGCTGCAAGGTGTCGTTTGCGGACATGCAGGCCACGCGCGACCGCCTCCTCGCCGACGGTCATACCGAAGCGCTGGAGGGGGCGGCCGACGTGGTCGTCGTCAACACGTGCTGCGTGACCAACGAAGCCGTGTCCAAGTCGCGGCAGGCCGTAGCACGCGCCTCGCGCACGGCGCGCACCGTGTACGTCACCGGGTGCTCGTCGAACCTCGAGGGTGCCTTCGCCGGCCTCCCCGAGAACGTCGTCGTCACACGTGCGCTTGGCGAGGAGGCGGCGGCAGCGGTCGCCGGCGACGTCGGTGCGATCGGCTGCGTCCAGTCGGGGCACGGGCTCGGGCGAGTTCGAGCCTTCGTGCGGATCCAGGACGGTTGCTCGTTCTCCTGCGCGTTCTGCGTGATCCCACTGGTCAGGGGAGCAACCCGCAGCCGCACCGCCGCGGCGGTGCTCGCCGAGATCCGCCGTCGCGTCGCGCAGGGACATCCCGAAGTCGTGCTCACGGGTGTCAACCTCGGGTGCTTCCGCGATCGCCCGGCCGGCTACACGCTCGCGCGGCTCTTGCGTGAGGCGGGCGACGTCGACGGGCTCGAGCGCCTTCGGCTGTCCTCGATCGAGGTCAACCACGTCGACGAAGAGCTCATCGCGGCCCTGCGCGAGACGCCGACCGTGTCGGCCCATCTGCACGTTCCTCTCCAGTCGGGCGACGATGCAGTGCTCCGCGCCATGGGCCGCCGATACACGGCCGGGCAGTTCCTCGGCAAGCTCGACGGGCTCCACGGCTTCAACCTCACGAGCGACGTGATCGTCGGCTTCCCCGGCGAGGACGAGCGCGCGTTTGCGGCCACGCTCGACGTGGTCGAGCGCGCCGGGCTGACGAAGGTGCACGTCTTCCCCTACTCACCGCGCCCGGGGACCCGGACTGCTGCCAAGGACACCGTCCCGGTTGCCGTGAAACGCGAGCGGAGTGCCCGACTCCGGGCCTTCTCAGCCGAGTTGTGCCGTCGACGGTGGGCGGGCAGGGTCGGGAGCGTCGACCGCGTGCTCGTCGATCGTCCTGGGCGTGGCTACGCCGACGACTACACGCCGTGGTTGCTCGACGCTCCCGTCGGTGAGCTCGTCACCGCCCGGGCCACGGGCGTCGGCCCGGAAGGAGTGCTGGCTGTTGCAGCGTGAGAACTGTCTCTTTTGCAGGCTCGTCCGCGAGGGCGACCACGTCCACGCCGCCGACGGGTTCGTGGCGGTCAGGGACATCGCGCCGAAGGCCCCGACGCACCTGCTCGTGTTGCCGGCGCGCCACGTCGACACGTTTCGCGACGTAGGCGCGTTCTCCGACGAGGAGGCGGGCCGGATGCTCCGCTTCGTCGCAGAGACCGCCGCCCGGGCGGGCCTCGAGGACTACCGCGTGGTGGTCAATGTCGGGCCCGGCGGCGGTCAGACAGTGTTCCACCTGCACTGGCACGTGCTCGGTGGGGCTGGCCTCGAGGGCTTCGAGTAGGCATGGTGTAGGCGTGAGCCTGATCTCCGAGATCGAGGAAGACCTCAAGGAGGCGCGTCTCGCGCGGGACGACGCGCTCCGCGACGCACTTTCGCTGATCCTGAGCGAACTCCGGTCGGCGGAGAAGGAACTGCAGCGACCGCTGTCCGAGGACGAGGAGTTGCAGGTGTTGCAGCGGGAGCGCAAGAAGCGAGTCGAGGCGATCGAGGCGTACGAGGCTGCCGGGCGTAACGAGATGGCAGAGCGGGAGGAGTACGAGCTCGACGTGCTCGAGGACTTCATGCCGGAGCCGCTCAGCGACGACCAGATCGAGGAGATCGTCGACGACGTGATCGGCGAGGTGGGCGCGACCTCGATCCGTGATCTCGGGCGTGTGATGGCGGACGTGATGCCGCAGATCTCCGGCCGCGCCGACGGCTCGGTCGTCAGCCAGCTCGTGCGCGAGAAGCTCGCGTAGGGGTCGGACCTGTCCGACCCTCGTCCGAGGTGTCTGCCGCGTCAGTCGCCGGCATCGAGGCTGACGACGAGGTCGTCGCCCTCGACACGGACGGCGTAGCTCCGCACGCGAAGCCGGGAATCGACCAGGCAACGACCGCCGGCGATCTCGAAGTCCCACTTGTGCCAGGGGCAGCGGATCACCGATCGCGGCCGGCCGAGCACCAGGCCATCGTCGCGCGCTTCGATCGGCGTGGCGAGCACGCCCGACGAGCAGAGCGGCGCGCCGCGGTGCGGGCAGCGGTCTGCGAGCGCGTGCCAGGTGGAGCCGTCGCAGAACAACCCGATGCGATGGCGGCCCACGGTGATCATCCGCACCTCGCCCTCACCGGGCGCGTCGACGAGTGGCAGGCGCGTCTCCCGTGGGCCTCTGCTCATCCGACGGGGAGGGGCAGACGGTAGAAGTCGGCTGCGTTGCGCCAGCGCACGGCATCACGCCAGTCGGCGGGAAGCAGGCGGAGCGTCTGCTCCGGCTCGTCGAAGTCCCAGTGCGGATAGTCGCTCGCGTACATGAGCGTGTCCCAGGGGCGAAGGCCCTGAATCGCAGGGGCGAGCAACGTCGGGTCGTCGGGTGACTCCAGCGGCTGCGTGGCGAAGCGCACGTGCTCCCACACGTACTCCGACGGCGGCCGCTTGCACCATGGCACCTCGCTCCGACACGCCTTCCAGTTGGTATCGAGCCGCCAGAGCAGCCCGAGGAACGGGACGAGGCCACCTTCGACCATCGCCAGGCGCGCGCCGGGGAACCGCTCGAAGACGCCGTTGGCGAGGATCGAGACGAAGTGCCCGTACATGCCCGAGCCGCACAGCGTGTGGTACTCGATGTACGTGTCTGGCATCCCGGCTGCCGTGATCGGCGGGCCGATGCCGACGCCCTCGAAGTGCGTGTGCACGACGACCGGGAGGCTCAGCTCTGCCGTTGCCTCCCAGATCGGGTCGTAGACCGGATTGCCGTACGGGATCCGCGCAGCGCCCGGGAGGAAGACGCCGACGAACTCGTCGCGGGCTCCGACCCGCCGGATCTCCGCCGCTGCGGCCTCCGGGTACTGCGCCGGCACCACGAGCACCGCGCGCAGACGCGGCTCCTCCTGCAGCCACTGCTCGAGGAGCCAGTCGTTGTAGGCCGAGCACAGCCGCGCCGCCAGACGGGGGTTCGGCAGGAGCGAGAACACCGCCGCCTCGTCGGGCTCGAGCACGCCGAGGTCGATGCCGTAGGCGTCGAGGTGCTGCTCGCGCACGCGGTCGAGCGTGATGCTGAAGGCGAACTGCGTCGGCCCGTCGATCTGACCGCGCTCGTACGTGTCCTTGCGGATCCAACCGGTCGGGTGGTTCCACGGATAGCTCGGCATCATCAGCCCGTTGGTCCCCGACTGCTCGACGAGCTCGGCGGTGGCGGGATCGAGGTACGGGAGCAGGTCGGCGATCGTGTCGTAGCCGACGTGGATGTCGACGTCGATCAGCATGCGTCGGGACGCTGGACGCCGGCGCGGCGCGCGAATGCCGAGAGTGCCATCCGGTGGGACGCCACCAGTCGGTAGCCGCGTTCCGTCACCCGGGGGAAGGCGGAGAGCAGCGCCGCGAGGATCCGTCCGCTGGGGAGCAAACGGGCGAGCACCGGGAGAGCGGCCCCGGCCGACAGCCGCCGCCCGGCCGCATCGACGACGTGCACCGATGCCGACCGCGCGGCAGGCGAGAGGTCGCGCAGCAGGTGCGCACCCGTCTCGGAGAGGATCGGCGCCGTCTCGATGCCCCCGACGCCGCCGACGCTCGCCACGAGTCGTGCACACAACGCGCAGTCGCCGTCGAAGACCACCGTGAGCGGACGATCCATCGCGCAACCGTAACCGACGTGACGGCAGAGTGGATGCCCCGACGGCGATCTCGGACACGGCGCGAGGAAGCCGCCTCAGCGGCCGTCAGTCCGACACGGTGGTCGCGGCGTCGTCGTCCTCGAGCGGTGGCAGGCCGAGCGCATCCCGCACCGCGGCCTCGACCGCGAATGCGCGATCGTGGGTTCCGAGCCGCCGCGTCACGTACGCGATCGAGTAGCGGTCGCGGCACCACCAGCCGAGGTTGCCGCCGACCCCGCCCATCCCGAAGCCGTCCCGGTCGATCTGCACGCCGAGCCCCCAGCCGACCTCGTGGCCGAGCACCGCGTCCGGGCCCGTGCGCTGCGGCGCGCTGACCGCCTCGGCGACGAGGCCAGCGGAGAGGAGCCGGACGCCGTCGAGGACGCCACCCGCCTCGAGCGCCGCGTAGAACCGCGCGACGGCCCGCGCCGTGCCGTGACCGTTTACCGCCGGGATCTCCGCCTGGCGCCACCCGTCTCCGTTGACGACCTCGGGCTGGAGCATCGCCGGAGGGTTGTCCATGGCGAGCCGGTAACTGCGGCTCGAGGCCCGCTGCTCGCGGAGGAAGCTGCCGTCGGGATCGGCGACGTCGGCCGCCCGTGCGATCTCTTCCTCCGAGAGCCCGAACGCGAGCTCGAGACCCCACGGCCGAGCCACCTCGTCCCGGAAGAAGGCGCCGAGCGAGCGTCCGTCGACGCGACGGACGAGCTCGCCCAGGAGGTGCCCGTAGAACAGGGCGTGCTCGCCGTGCGTCGAGCCGGGGGGGGCCAGCGCGGAGGCGAGTCGGCGAGGAGTCCCACGGCCCGGTCCCATTCGAGCAATGCCTCCACGTCGAGAGGCTGCTCGAAGAGGTCGAGCCCTGCCTGGTGGGCCAGCACCTGGCGTACCGTCACCTCTCGTTTGCCGTTGGCCGCGAACTCGGGCCACCAGTGTGCGACACGGTCGTCCACAGTCATGCGCCCGCGCTCGACCAGCAACAGCACGCAGGCCGCTGCGAACGGCTTCCCCACCGAGAAGACGTTCACGATCGTGTCGGCAGCCCAAGGTCTGCCGCTGGCGTCGGCATCACCACCCGAGAGGTCGACGACGGGGCGACCGCCGACAGTGACCGCGGTGCCCGCGCCAAGCTCTCCCAGGGTGGTGAACGTGTCCGCGAAAGCATCGGCGACGACCGTGAACGCCGGGTCGGTCGATCCCTGGACGACCGTCAAGCTACGGTGTGTCCAGCGAGAAGAGACGCCAGGAGTCGGGCAGGCCCTTCAGCGTGTGCTCGCCGCGGTTCGAGAAGCTCAGCGACGAGCCGACGACGAGATCCTTCACCGTCCCCGAGACCAAGATCTCCGAAGGGGCTGCGAGCGCGCCGATGCGGGCTCCGACCGCGACCGCGAGCCCGGAGACGTCGTCGCCGTCGAGCTCGACCTCCCCCGTGTGCAGGCCGCAGCGAACGTCGATGCCGAGTTGTGCCACGCTGCGCGAGATCTCGGCGGCACACGTGACGCCCCGGGCAGGTCCGTCGAAGAGCGCCAGGAACCCGTCTCCCATCGTCTTCACTTCACGGCCTCGATAGCGGGCGATCTGGCTGCGCACGATCCGGTCGTGGCGCGTTCGAAGCTCACGCCACGCCTGATCGCCGATCGCAGCCGCCTGTGCCGTCGAGTCGACGATGTCGGTGAAGAGCACGGTGGCGAGGACGCGGTCGAACACACCAGCTTCCGACGTGCCCACTGATCGGACGAAGCGCTCGATCTCCGAAGCGAGGGACTCCTGGTCGCCGGCCCAAGGCCAATGGTCGGCTCCGGGGAGCACGGTGAGCTCTGCGCCGGGGATCTCGCCGGCAAGGAAATGCGCCTGCCCGACCGGCTCGCAGCTGTCCTCGTTGCGATGCAACACGAGCGTCGGCACGGTGATCGCCGGCAGAAGACCACGGATATCGGTGTCCCGGAAGACACGCTCCTGTGCCAGCAGGGCGCTGGGACTGTGGCTCAGCCGCTGCCACCGCAACGCCCAGAGCGCCGTCCGGCTGTCGCCGACGAGCGATGGGGCAAACAGCTTGATCGTGTCGTCGATGAACTCGCGCGTGCCATAGCGATGGCGGATACCGTCGAGCCATTGCCGCCATTCGTCCTCGTCCCACTGCCACGGGTAGTCGGGAGCCTGCATTCCCCTGGCCGCCGTCGCATACAGGATCAGCCCCGACACGGCCTCCGGGTGGGTCGCAGCGAACATCGCGCACAGTGAGCCTCCGTCGGAGTAGCCGAGCAGCACGGGGCGGCTGGCCCCGGCGTCGCGGAGCACGGCAGCGAGGTCGTCCGCGAGGTTCTCGAGCGCCGGGAGATCGTCGGGCGAATAGCGATCCGAGAGCCCGGTTCCGCGTCGGTCGATGACGATGAGCCGAGAGAACTCGGTCAGCCTGCCGAGGAACGCGGCGAGGAGGGGGTTCTCCCAGAGAACCTCGAGGTTGCTCTGGGCAGCGACGTAGACGAGGTCGACCGGGCCGTCCCCGACAACGGCGTAGGCAATCGCCACCTCGCCGTTCCACGCGTAGCGGATCTGCGGCTGCACCCGGCGATCCTATGCCGTTCGGCGTCGGAGGGATACCGGCGGGGCCGGCACTACACTCAGACGGGATGCAGGATGTGATCACCGTTCCCAACGAGGTCGCCGCGGAGCTCGCAGGTGTCGGCGACGGCGTGCTCGACACGCTGCGCGAGCGCCTCGGTTGCGCCGTGGCGCTTCGTGGGAACCGGCTCACGCTCGACGGCGACCCAGACCACGTGGCGGAGGCCCGCGCCGTGCTCGACGAGCTCGTCGAGCTCGTCGAGGGTGGGCACCAGATCGGGCCGGACACCGTCGGTGCCGTGGTCGCGGCGCTCGACCAGGCCGCCGACATCCGGGACGTCTTCGACGACGTCGTCTGGCGTCATCGTGGCAAGAAGATCGCACCGAAGACGGTGACCCAGAAGACGTACGTGGACGCGATCCGCTCCCGCACCGTCACCTTCGCGATCGGTCCCGCGGGCACGGGCAAGACATACCTCGCGATCGCCCTCGCCGTCGCCGCGCTGGCCGAGAAGACCGTGGGCCGAATCATCCTCACCCGCCCGGCGGTCGAGGCGGGGGAGCGGCTCGGCTTCCTCCCGGGTGACGTGCTGGCGAAGGTCGATCCGTACATGCGCCCGCTGTTCGACGCGCTCTACGACACGATGGACCCCGATCGCCTGAACGCGTACATCGAGCGCGGCACGATCGAGGTCGCACCGCTCGCATTCATGCGCGGTCGCACACTGAACGACTCGTTCGTGATCCTCGACGAGGCGCAGAACACGACACCTGAGCAGATGCAGATGTTCCTCACACGGCTCGGCTTCGGCTCGAAGATGGTGATCACGGGCGACGTCACGCAGGTCGACCTGCCGCGCGAACAGGCCTCGGGCTTGATCCAGGTGAGCCGGATCCTGTCCGACGTGGACGGGATCGCTTTCGTCGAGTTCACCCATCTCGACGTCGTGCGCCACAAGCTCGTCCAGCGCATCGTCGAGGCGTACAAGCAGCACGCAGAGCAAACCGGCGACGCTCGGCGGCGCTGACTCGATGGTCGAGGTCGAGGTCGAGAACCGCAGCGGGACCGACGTCGACGAGTCGTCGACCGCGGACTTCGCGCGTGAAGTCCTCGCTGCCGAGGGAATCGGAGAAGGAGAGCTCGGCATCGCGTTCGTCGGAGCGGAGGAGATACGCGAGTTGAAGCGCGAGCACCTCGGCATCGACGAGGCGACCGACGTCCTGTCCTTCCCGATCGACGGTCGTGATCCACTGCCGGAGGGCGTGCCGAGACAGCTCGGGGACGTGATCCTCTGCCCCCAGGTGGTCGGGCCGGCGTGGCGGGGGCCGCTGGCGCACGGGCTGCTGCACCTCGTCGGCTACGAGCACGGTGAGGCGATGGAGGCACGCGAGCAGGCGGTGCTCGGATGAAAGCTCGCGGTGGGACGTCGATCTTCGACAGCTTCAACTACGCCTTCGAGGGGATCATCCACGTCCTCCGCACACAACGGAACATGCGGATTCACTTCGCGATCGCGGCCGGTGTGCTGATCGCAGCACTCGCGCTCGACGTCAGCCGACTAGAGCTGATCGCCCTCCTGCTCGCGATCGCGTTCGTGCTCATCGCCGAGATGATCAACTCGGCCGTCGAGGCAGCGGTCGACATCGCGTCGACGTCGTTCGACCCGATGGCGAAGCTTGCGAAGGACATTGCCGCGGGCGCCGTGCTGATCGCGTCGGTGATCGCCGTCGCCATCGGCTACCTCGTCTTCTCCGGCGATGTCGCCCGGCGAGGCGGACGTGTCCTCGACCGACTCTCCGAGACGCCGGAGGAACTGACGCTGATCGCCCTCGCCCTCACGACGATCGCTGTGATCGCGTTGAAGGCGATCGCCGGTCGCGGCACGCCGCTGCGCGGCGGGTGGCCCTCCGGTCACGCGGCCGTCGCGTTCGCGGGGTGGATGGCGGTCACTCTCGTGCTCGACGACGCCGAGCACCGGTTCCTCATCTCCTCCCTGACGTTCATCATTGCGTTGTTGGTGGCACAGACACGAATCGAATCCGGTGTGCACTCCTCGGTCGAGGTCGCGGCCGGAGGGCTGCTCGGCGCGCTCGTCACACTCGGCGTCTTCCAGCTGTTCGCGGCATGAGCGCGTCGCACGAAGAACTGCTCGCCCTGGCCGACGCTGCAGCACAGCGCGCCTACGCGCCGTACTCGCGCTTCCACGTCGGGTGCGCCGTGCTCGCGCGCGACGGACGGGTGATCGAGGGCGTCAACGTCGAGAACGCCGCGTACCCGCTCGGCGTTTGTGCCGAGCGCACCGCGTTCGCGCGGGCCGTGGCGGAGGGCTATCGACCGGGTGACTTCACGGTTGTCGCGACCACCGCCTCCCCGTGCGGTGGCTGCCGCCAGTGGCTCGCGGAGATGCGCGTCGAGCAGGTCGTCTTCCGCAACGGCGGCCGGGTCGTGACGATGACCGTGGACGAGCTGTTGCCGGAGCAGTTCGAGCCGTCGGCCTTGCCCGAATGAGGTCCGGCTTCGTCGCCGTCGCCGGGCGGCCCAACGTCGGCAAGTCGACGCTGGTGAACGCCCTCTGCGGCGAGAAGGTCGCGATCACCTCGACGGTTCCGAACACCACACGGCGCCGGATCCACGGCGTGGTCAGCGGGGACGACTGGCAACTCGTGCTCGTCGACTTGCCGGGATTCCAGCGCCCCATGGACATGCTCACGAAGCGCATGCAAGAGACCGTGGACGGCTCGATGGACGACGTCGATCAGGTTCTGCTCGTGGTCAGCGCGCGCGAGCGGATCGGCGCCGGCGACCACTTCATCGCGCGTCGCGTGTTCGCACTCGGCGTGCCGGTGATCATCGCCGTCAACAAGATCGACCGGCTGAAGCACGGGCACGTCGCGTCGCAGATGAAGACGGCTGCGACGCTCGGCAACTTCCACGCACTGCACCCCGTGAGCGCCAAGACGCGTGACGGGATCGACGAGCTCCGCAGCGACCTCGTGTCCTTGCTGGCCGCAGGGCCGGCGTACTTTCCCACCGAGGCGGCGACGGATCTCACGGTCGAGGAGCGCGTCGCCGAGGTGATCAGGGAGAAGGCGTTGCACCTCACGCGCGAGGAGGTGCCGCACGCGGTCGGAGTCGTCATTCAGGAGATCGGCGAGCGCAGCGTCGACGCCGTGCTCGTCGTCGAGACGGAGTCGCAGAAGGGCATCCTCGTCGGTCGGCGCGGCGCGATGGTGCGCGAGATCGGGACGCGCGCCCGTCCCGAGGTCGAGGCTCTTGTCGGGCACCCGGTGTTCCTGCGGCTCGTGGTCAAGGTGCGGCCGAAGTGGCGTCGCGACCCGCAGCAGCTCGAACGCCTCGGCCTGTAGGGGCGGGACCTGGCCCGCCCGGCGCTTGTCCCTCCCGCCGCGGTCCCTCCAGGCCCTGTCGCGCCGGCCCTGCGCGGTCCAGACTGGCTCTGCACCGTCATGATCGGGCACGGCTGACGTGCCCGTGGAGACCCCGTAGGCTGAACGCGTGCTGACCTGCGCGAACTGCGGCGTCGAGAGCCCGGACAGCTTCCGCTTCTGCCCGGCCTGCGCCGCGCCGCTCGGCCAGGAGGCCACGGCAGCGCGCGAGGAGCGCAAGGTCGTGACCGTGCTCTTCGCCGACCTCGTCGGCTTCACGAGTCGCTCCGAGCAACTCGACCCGGAGGACGTGCGCGCCGTGCTCGCGAGCTACCACGCGCGGCTGCGCGCGGAGCTCGAGCGCCACGGCGGCACCGTGGAGAAGTTCATCGGCGACGCGGTGATGGCCGTCTTCGGCGCGCCCGTCGCACACGAGGACGACCCGGAGCGGGCCGTGCGCGCCGCGCTCGCGATCCGGTCGTGGGTGACGGAGGAGCAGGAGGGCCTCCAGCTGCGGATCGGGGTCAACACGGGGGAGACGATCGTCAGCCTTGCCGCGCGGCCGGCCGAGGGAGAGAGCATGGTCGCGGGCGACGTCGTCAACACCGCGGCGCGCCTGCAGTCGGCAGCGCCGGTCGACGGGATCCTCGTCGGCGAGCAGACCTATGAGGCAACCAGCAGGGCGATCGAGTACGGCGACGCTCAGCACGTCGAGGCGAAGGGCAAGGCAGACCCTGTCCGCGCCTGGCTGGTCCACGGTGCCCGTTCGCGGTTCGGTGTCGACGTCTCGCAGGAGTCGCGCACGCCGCTCGTCGGGCGCGACGGTGATCTACGGCTCCTCGTCGATGCGCTCGACCGTGTCCGGCGCGAGCGCTCGCCGCAGCTCGTGACGCTCGTCGGCGTCCCGGGGATCGGCAAGAGCCGGCTCGTCTACGAGCTGTTCTCGCACGTCGACCGTGAGACCGACCTGACGACATGGCGCCAGGGGCGATGCCTGCCCTACGGCGAGGGCATCAGCTTCTGGGCGCTCGGCGAGGTCGTGAAGGCGCAGGCGGGGATCCTGGAGACGGACACCGCGGTCGAGGCGGCCGAGAAGCTCGGGGAGGCAGTAGCGGCTGCCGGCACCGACGACGCGGACTGGGTGGAATCGCACCTGCGTCCGCTCGTGGGGCTCGTGCCCGAACGCCAGCTCGAGGGTGACCGGCGTTCGGAGACCTTCGCCGCCTGGCGGCAGTTCCTCGAGGCGCTGGCGGCCGAGCGACCGCTCGTGCTCGTGCTCGAGGACCTGCAGTGGGGTGACGACGCGCTGCTCGACTTCGTCGACCACCTCGTCGACTGGGCGCACGACGTCCCGCTGCTCGTCGTCGCCACCGCCCGTCCCGAGCTGCTCGCGCGGCGACCGGGATGGGGTGGGGGCAAGGCGAACGCGGTTACGATCTCGCTCTCGGCGCTGACCGACGAGGAGACGGCGCAGCTCGTGCACGCGCTGCTCGAGCGCGCGGTGCTGCCGGCCGAGGCGCAGGCCGCCGTGCTCGCGCGTGCGGAGGGCAACCCGTTGTACGCAGAGGAGTTCGCACGGTTGCTGCGCGAACGCGGCGACCTCGGGAAGGCGGCGATGCCCGAGAGCGTGCAGGGGATCATCGCTGCGCGCCTCGACCTGCTCGAGCCCGACGCCAAGGCGCTCGTGCAAGCGGCAGCGGTGCTGGGGAAGGTGTTCTGGCTCGGGGCGGTGGCGGAGATCTCGGGGCGTGAGCGCTGGAGCCTCGAGCAGGAGCTGCACGACCTCGAGCGGCGGGAGCTCGTGCGACGTGAGCGCCGCGGGTCGGTCGAGGGCGAGACCGAGTACGCATTCCGCCACCTGCTCGTGCGCGACGTCGCCTACGGGCAGATTCCCCGGGGTGAACGCGCCGAGAAGCACAGGGCAGCGGCGACGTGGATCGAGTCGCTCGGTCGGGCCGAAGACCACGCCGAGATGCTCGCGCACCACTACGTGAATGCGCTCGAGCTTTTGCGCGCAGCCGGCCGCGACTCCGCAGGTCTGGCCGAACCGGCCAGAAACGCGCTACGGGTCGCCGGCGACCGGGCGCTCGGTCTCAACGCCTACCGCGCCGCGGCGGATCTCTATGCCAAGGCGGTGGAGCTGTGGCCTGCGGATGACACCGACCGTGCCGGGTTGCTCCTGTCGTACGGCTTGGCGCTGCAACACCTCGGAGACGATCGTGCGGGAGATGCGCTCGCCGAGGCGCGCGACGATCTCGTGTCGCTCGGCGATCCCGACCGGGCAGCACGGGCCGACGCGGTGCTCTCGTCGTTCTGGTGGGATCGGGGCCAACAAGACCGCTCGTCGCAGCATCTCGATCGAGCGCTCATCCTCGTCGCGGAGCGGCCCGCTTCCCTCGACAAGGTCGACGTGCTGACCCGGCTTGCCAACTCGCTGGCAATACGGGCGGAGATCGAAGCCGCGATTCGCTTCGGCGAGGAAGCACTTGCGATGGCCGAGCAGCTCTCACTCGACGAGTACCGCGTCCGTGCGCTGGCCGCGCTGGGTACGGCGCGCGCGCGAGTCAGCGAGGCCGACGGCAGAGCCGACCTGGAGCGCGCCCTCGAGCTCGCGGTCTCGCTGAACTCTCCCGAGGCCGGTCGCCTGTACAACAACCTCGGCTTCCTCGCCCTGACCGGCGGAGATGTGCGTCGCGACGACGAGCTACGTGCCGAGGCGGCGCGCACAGCGAGGAGGTTCGGGGACGGGCGCATGCTCCGCTTCGTACGCGGGGTGAGCGTGGGTGTGGATCACCTCTGCGGTCGCTGGGACGATTGCATCGACCATGCCGACGAGTTCCTCGCGGAGTGCGAGGCGGGGTCCCCGCACTACCTCGAGGCCGAGGTCCGACAGCGACGCGCCTCCGTCCGTTTCGCCCGCGGCGACGTCGCGGGTGCGGAGACGGACGCAGCGACGGCGCTCGAGCTCGTGCGGGAGGTCAAGGACCCACAGCTCTTCCACCACGTCTTCGCCTCGAACATCCGCCTTGCCGTAGAGCGCGGCAGGCTCGACGCCGCACGCGACCTGTCCGACGAGCTGCTGCCGACCGTCGGCGTTGGCGCGAGGCTCGACGGTCTGATCGAGCTCGTGTGGGTGGCGGGCCACGTCGGTGTCGCGGAGGCGCTCAGAGATCTGCTGTGCGGGCTCGAACCGGCCACGAGCCTGTGGTTGAGGGCCGGACGCGAGATCCTCGACGAGCAGTTCGAGCAGGCGGCGGAGACCTTCGCTGAGATCGGCTGCGTTCCGGACGAGGCCGAGGCGCGGCTGCGGGCGGGGTTGCGGCTCCATGCGGAGGGTCGTCGCGTGGAAGCGGAGGCGCAGTTGGAGCGCGCGCGAGCGTTCTACCGCCAGGTCGGCGCGACGCGGCTGCTCGCACAGGCCGAGCAGCCGCTCGCCGACTCGGCCTGACGGCGCCTCTTCAGCAGGCGCATACACTGACGCGGTGGCGCAGGCACCGGCACTACCAGGCGGATTCGAGCTGCCGCTCGAGCCGCGACTGCCGCGCATCGGGTCGGTCGATGCCGTTGCGCTCGAAGCGCGCGCCGGCGAGCTCGCCAAGCGCTCGATCAAGAAGGGCTCGAAGCTCGCGGCGCTCGACCTCGTCGTACGCATGATCGACCTGACCACGCTCGAGGGCGCGGACACGCCGGGCAAGGTGGCTGCGCTGTGCTCGAAGGCGGTGCGGCCCGACCCGACCGACCCGGCCATTCCCTCCGTGGCGGCCGTCTGCGTCTACCCGAACCTCGTCGGCGTCGCGAGGCAGCGGCTGCAGGGAAGCACGGTCAAGGTGGCGTCCGTCGCGACCGCGTTCCCATCGGGCCAGTCGCCGCTCGACGTCAAGCTCGCCGACGTCCGCGATGCGGTCGAGCTCGGTGCCGACGAGATCGACATGGTGATCGATCGTGGTGCGTTCCTCTCGGGGCGGTACGCGAAGGTCTACGACGAGATCGTGCGTGTGAAGGAGGCCTGCGGCGAGACGCACCTGAAGGTGATCCTCGAGACGGGTGAGCTCGGCACCTACGACAACGTGCGCCGCGCATCGCTGCTGGCGATGGCCGCGGGCGCAGACTTCATCAAGACCTCCACCGGGAAGGTCGCCCCGGCGGCGACGCTCCCTGTCACCCTGTGCATGCTCGAGGCGATCCGTGACGTCCACGACGAGACGGGCCGCGTCGTCGGTATGAAGCCCGCAGGGGGCATCCGGCATGCCAAGCTGGCGATCCAGTATCTCTGCGTGCTCAACGAGACGCTCGGCACGACCTGGATGACGCCCGATCTCTTCCGCTTCGGTGCCTCGTCGCTCCTCAACGACGTGCTCATGCAGATCCGCAAGCAGCGCACAGGTGCCTATCAGTCCGGCGACTACTTCACGATCGACTGATGGGCGAGGTCGAGAAGAAGGCGGCAGTCGTGCCGGCACCGCTCGAGTGGGAGTACGCGCCCGCTCCCGAGGCGCGCGACATCGTCTCGTTCGAGGAGCGCTACGGCCTGTTCATCGGAGGCGAGGAAGTCGAGCCGCGGAGCGGGGAGTGGTTCGCGTCGGTGTCGCCGGCGACCGAGGAGCCGCTCGCCGAGGTTGCGCAGGCGGGCGCGGAGGACGTCGATCTGGCGGTCGGCGCGGCGCGGGGCGCATTCGAGGACGGCTGGTCGTCGCTGCGGCCGTCGGAGCGCTCGAAGTACCTGTTCCGGATCGCACGCATCCTCCAGGAGCGGTCGCGAGAGCTGGCCGTGGCGGAGTCGCTCGACGGCGGCAAGCCGATCAAGGAGTCGCGCGACGTCGATCTGCCCTTGGCGGCCGCGCACTTCTTCTACTACGCGGGGTGGGCGGACAAGCTCGAGTACGCGTTCCCGAACCGGCGCCCGGCTCCGCATGGCGTGGCCGCGCAGATCATTCCGTGGAACTTCCCGCTGCTGATGCTCGCGTGGAAGGTTGCGCCGGCACTCGCTTGCGGCAACACGGTCGTTCTCAAGCCCGCCGAGACGACGTCGTTGACCGCGCTCCTGTTCGCCGACGTCTGCCGGCAGGCGGGGCTGCCTCCCGGTGTCGTCAACATCGTCACCGGTGACGGGTCGACCGGCGCGCACCTCGTGCGCCACGAGGGGATCGACAAGGTCGCGTTCACCGGCTCGACCGAGGTCGGGAAGGCGATCCAGCGCGAGCTCGCCGGGCGCGGTGTGCCGCTGACGCTCGAGCTCGGCGGCAAGGCGGCGAACGTCGTCTTCGACGACTGTGCCCTCGACCAGGCGATCGAGGGGATCGTCAACGGGATCTGGTTCAACCAGGGCCACGTCTGCTGCGCCGGGTCCCGCCTGCTCGTCCAGGAGTCGATCGCCGAGCAGCTCGTGGCAAAGCTGAAGCGTCGGATGGCGACCCTGAGGGTCGGTGACCCGCTCGACAAGAACACCGACATCGGCGCCATCAACTCGCGCCAGCAGCTGGACAAGATCCGTGAGCTCGTGGCGAGCGGGGAGGAGGAGGGAGCCGAGATCTTCCAGCCGGAGTGCACCCTCCCCGACCGCGGCTACTGGTTTGCGCCGACCGTGTTCACGAACGTCGCGCAGAGCTATCGGATCGCGCAGGAGGAGATCTTCGGCCCCGTGCTCTCGGTGCTCACGTTCCGCACACCCGAGGAGGCGGTGGAGAAGGCGAACAACAGCGCGTACGGGCTGTCGGCCGGCGTCTGGACGGAGAAGGGGTCACGCATCCTCTGGATGACGGAGCGGCTGCGGGCCGGCGTCGTCTGGGCGAACACCTTCAACCGCTTCGATCCCACGTCGCCGTTCGGCGGCTACAAGGAGTCGGGTTTCGGCCGCGAGGGCGGTCGCCACGGGCTTGAGGCGTACCTGAGGTTCGACCGATGACGCGGCTCCCGGTGCGCAAGACGTACAAGCTGTTCGTCGGCGGCGCGTTCCCGCGCTCCGAGTCGGGGCGCACGTACGAGGCGGAGGGTCAGAACGTCGCCCGTGCATCGCGCAAGGACGTGCGCGATGCCGTCCGGGCGGCGCGTGGCGCCTTCCCGGGCTGGGCGGGCGCGACCGCGTACAACCGAGGCCAGGTGCTGTACCGGCTCGCCGAGATGATGGAGGCGCGCGCGAGTGATCTCACTGCCGTCTGCTCCGGCGCCGACGAGGTCGACGCAGCGGTCGATCGGGTGCTCTGGTACGCCGGTTGGGCGGACAAGCTGTCCCAGGTGCTCGGCTCGACGAATCCCGTCGCCGGCCCATACTTCAACTTCACGATCCCCGAGCCGACCGGCGTGGTCGCCGTGATAGCGCCGGACGAGCCCGCCCTCGGGGGGCTCGTGGCCCGGGTCGCACCGGCCATCGTGGGTGGCAACGCGGTGGTTGCGGTCGCTTCGGAGACTCATCCCCTGGCGGCGATCGAGCTCGCCGAGTGCGTCGCGACCTCCGATCTCCCCGCCGGCGTGCTCAACGTGCTCACGGGCTACCGCGATGAGCTGGCGCCGGTGCTCGCGGGTCATATGGACGTGAACGCGATCGACCTCACCGGGGTCGTCGGGGACAGCGCGGAGCTCGAGCGAGCCGCCGCGGAGAACGTCAAGCGTGTCGTTCGCCAGGCGGCGGATCAGAGCCCCTGGGAGATCGCGAAGTTCCTCGAGCTGAAGACCGTCTGGCACCCGATCGGCGCCTGACCGTCCGCTCGCTGCGAGCGGGTTTTCACTGGGGCACCCCAACCCACCACCCACTTTTCATCCTAGTCGGTTCGTTGTCGTGATAGGCGACGGGAGTGAGTCGAAAGAGTGTCAAGAGTGGGGCTCCGTGTTCTCGGTGCGGAGCGCGCATGCATCGTTGAGCCACCCGGAGCGGCTCATCGTCTACGCCGTTGGCGTCATTGAGGTCGACGCCGTTCGCAACGGTGCGGGTCTCCCGAGCGTGCCAACGGAACGCCTCCCGCCTAGCGCGCGAGCAGGTCGTCGATCGCCCGCCGGGCGGACGCCAGCCTGAGCTCGTGTGGCCCGTCCAGGATCTGCCACGGTTCATCACCGGATCGCGCCCATTCCACGAGTCGTTCGTGCATCCAACGGCGCTGCGCCTCGAACTCGCGGATCTCGTCGCGGGCCCAGGGCACGTCGAGGCCACAGACGAGGTAGAGGTCGTAACGTCGCGCGGCCAGGTCGTCGAACCCGCGGGCGGGTGAGCCGAGATAGGCTTCGTGGAAGAGCACGGTCGTGAAGGCGTCCGTGTCGCAGAAGAGGACGCGCGACGCGTGCTTGGCGAGGAAGTCCTCGTACCAGCAGTGCAGCTTCGCGATGTGCGCGAACTCGACGCTGGTCCACGGCGCGTCGCGAGGGCGCCCGACCTCGGTATACGGGCGTCCGAACTCCGGGTTGAACAGCGTCCCGTAGGCCTCCGCAAGGGCACAGGCAAGCGTCGTCTTTCCGGTCGATTCAGCCCCCAGGATGCAGACGCGTCGGGTTCGCTCCTCCACGCACGCGGAGTCTGGGGGCCGCGTCGGACGCCGAGTGCTGGGCCCGCCCGCGACGCCAGCGGAGTACGATCATCGCCGTGAGTGGCTCGCGACGGCTCAGCCAGGCGATCTCGGAGGGGGAGAGCATCTCGATCCTCGTCGAGGTGCGCGACGCCGACGGGGTGAGCGCCGCCGAGAGGCACGGAGCCGAGGGTGTCGTCCTGAGAGGGCTCGCCGACGACTTCCGCGGACCGGCAAGCCTTCCGCTCCTCGTCTATGGGCCGTCGCTTCGCGACGCGGCCGAGACGTCGGCGGATGCCGTCGTCATCGGTGCAGACGACGACGACCAGCACCTCGTCGACCTCGTCGAGCAGGCGTACGCCCTCGGCATCGAGTGTGTGGTTCGCGTGGGGGACGAAGACGGTCTCGAGCGCGTACTCGAGCACGTGGATCCCGAGATTTTCCTGCTCGTCGCTGAGGACATCGACGACGACGAGGCCCCGCTCGACCGGCTCCTCGCGCTACTGCCCGACATCCCTGCGGGGAAGCTCGCGATCGCGGAGCTTGCGGGCGCCCGGCTCAACGACGTGCGGGAGCTCGAACGAGCTGGCATCGACGCGGTGCTCGTCAGCGACACCGACGTGCGCTCCCTCGTCGGCGACGGCTCACCCGACGTCTGAGCCTCCGCGCCGGCCCATGTCCGGAGCGACGTTCAATCGGGGCCGACCGCGCCGCCCCGAGCTGATCGCGCTCTCCGGCGTCGTCATGCTGGCGGCCGGCCTGCGCATCGTCGGCGCCGCCTACGGTCTGCCGCATCCACTGCTCAACCCCGACGAGGCGAGCATCGTCCCGCGGGCATGGCGGACGGTGCACGGCGCCGGGCTCGACCCCGGTTGGTTCGACTACCCGAGCCTGCTCATGTACCTGCTCGCGCCGCTTCAGGTGCTCACCGGCGAGCCCTCCTACGGCGTCGCGCGCATCGTCGCCGTTGCGGTCGGCGTCTGCGGCGTCGCGGCAGCATGGTGGCTCGGCCGTCGGTCGTACAGTGCGGCCGCCGGGCTGGTCGGCGCGGCGGGAGTCGCCGTCGCCACGACGCACGTCGCCTACTCGCGCATGGCCGTCACCGATGTGCTGCTCACGACGCTGGTCACGGCGGCGCTGGCGCTCTGTGTCGCAGGCAGGCTCGAGTGGGCGGGAGCGGTGGTGGGGCTTGCCGCCTCGGCGAAATACCCGGGCGCGCTCGCGGCGGTTCCCCTTCTCGTCGCCGGCTGGGGACGGTGGCGTGCGCTCGTCACCGCGGCGGCGCTCGCGATCGGCGCGTTCGTGATCACGAGCCCCTTCGTCGTCCTGCGCGCCGGCACCGCGTGGGACGACGTCACGCGTGTGCAGCGGCTCGCCCGCGCCGGCTGGCTCGGGTTCGAGGACGACGCCGCCACGCCACTCGCCTTCGCGGGGCGCCTCTGGGACACGCTCGGCCCGATCCTTGCCGTCGTACTGGTCGGAGTCGTCGTCGCCCTTTCGCGCCGCACCCGCGCAGATCTCATCTTGCTCTCCTTCGCAGGCGCGTACGCCGTCTACCTCCTGCCGCTCGAAGCCCACTTCGATCGCTACCTCCTCCCGCTCGTCCCGGTGCTCGCGGTCCTCGCAGGACGTGTCCGACTGCTCGTACCGCTGACCCTTGCGTTGCTCGTCGTACCGCTTCTGTGGTCGATCTCCGCCGCTCGCGAGCTCACCTTCACCGACACCCGTGTCGGAGTCGCCACCTGGGTGGACGCACGCGTGCCCTCGAACGCGCTGATCGCAGCCGATCCGTCGACGCTGCCACTTGCCGGCCGAGACGTGCTGCGCTTCGAGCTCCCGGGCCCCGGACGCCCCCATGACCAGCGCAGGAGCATCCACGAGCTGCGCCGACTCGGTGTCGACTACGTCGTCGTCTCGGGGGCCGTCACCGATCGCGTACGTGCAGCGGCGAACAGGTACCCACGGGAGGCAGCCTTCTACGAGGAGCTGGCACAGCAGGCGGAGGTCGTGCTCGCCGTCGACCCCGGAGCGAACCGGCTTCGGGGCCCGTGGGTGCGCGTGTACCGCCTGTAGCCTTGCCCGATGGGGTCTCCTGCGAGTCGTGACCGGCGGGGGGCAGCTGCCCTCGGGATCGCGGTCTTCCTGTCCGGCGCCGTCCTGCTCGGGCTCGAGATCACCGCCAGCCGCGTGCTCGCGCCCGCCTTCGGCAGCTCGATCTTCGTCTGGGGGGCGCTGATCGGCGTCGTGCTCAGCGGCCTGGCCATCGGGTACTGGGGTGGCGGAGCGTTGGCCGACCGTCTGCCGACGCCGTATCTGCTCGTGGGAACGCTGTCTCTCGGGGCGGCTCTCGTGCTGCTCATCCCCTACCTCGATAGCACTGTGATCGACCTCGTCGTCGGTTGGGACGTCGGGCCCCGCGCCGATCCGCTGCTCGCCGCCGCACTCCTCTTCGGACCGATGGCCGTCGTCCTCGCTGCCGCGACGCCGATCGCCGTCAGGCTCGCCGCCCACTCGCTGGAACGGCTCGGGACGACGGCCGGAAGGCTCTTCGCCGTCTCGACGTTCGGCTCGATCGTCGGCACGTTCGTCACGGCCTTCTGGCTCGTCCCCGAGCTGGGAACCGATCAGGTCATCGCCTCCGGTGCCGTCGCCCTGCTGCTTGCCGCAGCCGTCATCGCCTTCGCCAACGGTCTGCGCGTCGCCACCGTCGCCACTGCTGCAGCAGCGGCAGCGTCATTCGTCGTCGTGATCTCGCTTGCGCCGGAGCAGGGCGGCACGCTCACCGCGGCCGAGGTGCAGAACTACTCTCCGCTCTACCGTCAACGCGAGGAACGCAGCCCGCGCAAGCTCGACCCGGCTGACGTCGCAGAGCTCGCCACCGGCTTCACCGTCCGCGAGGCCCGCGAGACCCAGTACCACCGGCTCCTCGTCGTCGACGACGAGGAGTCGCGGTTTCTCCGCTTCGACAGCTCGTTCCAGAGCGGGATGTACCTCGACGATCCCTTCCGGACCCGGTTCACCTACACCGACTACCTCGATCTCGGCATGGCGTACAACCCCGACGCCGAGCGCGTTCTCTTCATCGGGCTCGGCGGCGGCTCCGCCCCCAAGCGCGTCTGGCGCGACTTCCCGCAGGTCACCCTCCATGCCGTCGAGCTCGATCCCGCCGTCGTCGACGCTGCGTACGAGTGGTTCGAGCTGCCACGCGACGACCGGCTCGGAGTCAGCGTCGAGGACGGCCGCCGGTACCTACGGCGCGAGGAGCAGACGTGGGACGTGATCGCGATCGACGCCTTCTACGCCGACTCGATCCCGTTCCACCTCACGACCGCCGAGTTCGTCGAACTCGCACGCACACGTCTTCGCCCCGGCGGCGCGATCGTCGTCAACGTCATCGGAGCACTCACGGGCGACTCCTCGCGCCTGCTGCGTTCGATCGCGAAGACCTATGCGACGGTGTTCAGGACGGTACAGCTGCACCCGGTGTACGAAGGGGAGTTCGACCGGCACGCGGACAGTGTCCGCAACGTGATCCTCGTCGCCACCGACCGCGATGATCCCGGGACGGCCGAGCTCAACCGCATCTGGGACGGCGTGCGGGCCGTCGCACCGACGGCGCCCGACCTGACACAGGCGATCGACGACCGCTGGCCACACCCTCTCGACGGCAGCGGGGTGCCGGTGCTCACCGACGGCTACGCCCCGACCGACTCCCTCCTGCTCGACTGAGCAGCCGCTCCAGCACGATCGCGACCCCGTCGTCGTCGTTCGACGCGGTCACCTCGTCGGCTGCCTCGAGCGCCGCGGGATGGGCGTTCGCCGGAGCCACGCCCAGCCCGGCCCAGCGGAGCATCCCGACGTCGGTCACGTGGTCACCGAACGCCGCCACGGCAGCAGGGGGGATGCCCTCGGCTGAAGCGAGCTCGGACAGCGCCCTGTCCTTGGAGACACCGGCCGCCATGAACTCGACGAACGTGTTCCCGGTCAGGGTCGCCTCCGCCTCCGCACCCGCCAGGCGGCGCGCCTCGACGAGCAGGCCGTCGAGATCCGCTCCGGGCGCGCGAGCGAGCAGCTTCGTCATCGGGCCGTCCCACCCCAACGCGTCGACCGGGGCGTAGGCCGTCTCTGGACGCGGCCACCAGGACGGGTCCCGTGCGGCCTCGTAGGCCGGCTCGCTGCCGAAGCGAAGCTCGTGCTCCCAGCCGAACACCACCTCCGGGGCGACCTCACGCATGCCGGCGACGAGACGGTGGGCGACGGCTTTCGGCACCGGTTGATGCCGGGCGATCTCGTCGGTGTCGAGATCGAAGACGGTGGCGCCGTTCGCGCAGATTGCCATCCCCCCGATACCTGCCTGCACCGCGATCTGCCGCACGCTTCGCGGCGACCGAGCGGTGACCACGGTGACTGCGATCCCGTGTGCCCGCGCCGCTGCGATCGCGGTGCGCGACCGGTCGGAGACGCTCAGGTCGCTGCGTAGCAGCGTGCCGTCGAGATCGACTGCGACGAGGCGGATCTCGGTCACGTCAGCCGTAGAACGTCCGGGCGACGTCCAGCAGTCGAGGCGGGACTCCGCGGACCTCGGAGCACGCGTCGGCGAGTGCGACGGTCACGACTTCGTCGCCGCGGACGGCCACCATCGTGCCGACCTCCCCGGCGGCCGCCGCGTCGGCGGCGCGGACGCCGAGGCGCGTCGCGAGCACGCGGTCGAAGGCGCACGGGGTCCCGCCGCGCTGGACGTGGCCGAGGACGGTGGCACGGGACTCGAAGCCGGTCAGCTCCTCCAGGCGGGCTGCGATCACACCCGACACACCGCCCAATCGTTCGAAGCCGAGCGCATCCATGCCCGGCTCCCAGCCGCCGCCCGGCGGCGGTGGCACGCCTTCCGCGGCGACGACGACGGAGTAGCGATGCCCACGACGATGGCGGGCACGAATGATGTCCGCAATCACCTCGAGGTCGTACGGCTCCTCAGGGACCAGGATCGCGTCGGCGCCGGCGGCGATTCCTGCGTAGGCCGCGATCCAGCCTCTCGTCCGGCCCATCACTTCGACCACCATCACGCGGTTGTGCGCCTCGGCGGTGGTCGTCAGCCGGTCGATGGCGTCAGTCGCGATCTGGACGGCCGTGTGGAAGCCGAAGGTCACGTCCGTGGCGGGAATGTCGTTGTCGATCGTCTTCGGCACGCCGACGACGGCGAGCCCCTCCTCGGCCAGGCGAAGCCCAGTTCGCAACGAGCCGTCGCCGCCGACGACGACGACGGTGTCGATCGCGTTCGCCTCGAGCGTTCGCTGGACGCTTGCGTAGCCATCGCCGTGGACGTACGGGTCGAGGCGTGACGTGCCGAGGATGGTGCCGCCCCGCTGCAGGATCCCGCGCACGTCATCGCGGTCGAGTCGTCGCGTCCGACCTTCCATCAGGCCCTGCCAGCCGTCGAGCACGCCGACGACCTCGAGGCCGTGCTGTGCGACCGCGCGGGACACGACACCACGGATCACGGCGTTCAGGCCCGGGCAGTCACCGCCGGCCGTCAGGATGCCGAGGGCACTCACGCCGGCCATCGTACGGGGCCGCGTCGACGCACGGAGCGCGTTCGGCGTCCTGCATGCCTCGGGAACCGAACGATCACGAGAGGCGAGGCCCGCCTCGCCGTGGAGCCACCGCCACCCGTAGAGGCGAGGGTTGCCTCGCCCTCGCCCTAGTACAGAAACATGGGCTTGCCGGTCACGTGGCGCACCTTCGGCACATACCGTTCGGCGTCGTACAGCTCGTCGACGTCGACGCGCTTCACGCCCTCGCCGATGACGGAGATGGGGACGCTCGTGTACGTGCCGCTCCGCAGCGCGACCAGTCGGCCGTGTGCGCCCTCCAGAGCGAGGTCGGCCGCCATCACCGCGTAGTTCGTGCCGACCATCAGGTCGAGCGAGTCGGGGCTGCCCGAGCGCATCAGGTAGGCGAGCTGCTGGTAGATGATGTCCTCGCCCGTCCGTTGCTTGAGGAGCTCTCCGAGTTGTGCGCCCACTCCGCCCAGCTTTCGGTGCCCGTAGGCGTCGGCCTCGCCCGAGAGGACGAGCTCGCCGCCCTCGAGCGTCGCTCCCTCGGAGACGGTGACCATCGCGTAGCTCGACGGGTTCGAGTGCTTGTCGGCGAGGAGCAGCTCGGCGAGCCGGTCGACGTTGCACGGGATCTCCGAGATGACTGCGCGGTCGACACCCGCGAGGTACGCGGTGACCAGCGACGTCTCGCCGCTGTAGCGGCCGAAGAGCTCGACCACGGCGATCCGCTCATGCGACCCGGTGCTCGTCCGCAGGTTGTGGATGAACTGGACACCACGTGTGACGGCAGTCGAGAAGCCGATGCAGTAGTCGGTGCCGTGGACATCGTTGTCCATGGTCTTGGGGATCGCCACGACCGGAATGCCCTCCTCGTGCAGCCTCAGCGCGTACGAGAGCGTGTCATCGCCGCCGATCGGGATCAACGCGTCGATGCGCTGGCTCGCGAGTACGCGGAGCGCGTGCTCCGTGAAGTCGAACGGCCCGTCACCGGTCGCTCGGTCGGCGAGGTGCGCGGGGACGTCGCCGGCACGCACCCGCCCCGGGTTCGTGCGGGACGTGTGGAGCATCGTGCCTCCGCTGCGGTCGATGGTGCGCACGACCGCAGGGTCGAGCGGGAGGAACCACTCGTCGACGCCGTCCGCGTCGTCCGGGTCGTGGTCGAGCAGCGCGGCCCAGCCGCGTCGCAGCCCCACCACCTCGTGCCCGCTCTCGGCGACACGGTTCACGACAGCCTTGATGCACGGGTTGAGCCCGGGTACGTCGCCGCCACCGGTGAGGATGCCGATCCGCATGCCGCCAGCCTAACCGGGCTACGATCCCTCCCGGCCGGAGTGGCGGAACTGGCAGACGCGCGGGACTCAAAATCCCGTGTCCTTCGGGACGTGTGGGTTCGACCCCCACCTCCGGCATGGTGGATCGCGCTTCTTCGTGTGTCGGTGTTGGTTGTGCGGGTGGTGGGGTTGGGGCCGGAGGCCGGCTTTGCCGGCCGGGAGGCGCGTTGGCGTTGGTAGCGGGCCTGTGACGGAGGAGGGGGTGCGTGGGGGAACCAGGGGTTCCCCCACGAGGGCGCGGGACTCAAAATCCCGTGTCCTTCGGGACGTGTGGGTTCGACCCCCACCTCCGGCATCGTGGCGTGTGGGTTGCTCGTTCAAGAGGCGTGCGGTCGTGCGGGTAGTGGGGTTGGGGGCCGGAGGCCGGCTTTGCCGGCCGGCGCGTTGGCGTTGGTGGAGGGGCTAACCAGGGCTCCCCCACGCGAACGTGGCCGGCGCCTGGTTCTCCGCCGCCAATTGCCCTAGACTCTCCGCCACGCTATGAAGGGCCGTGCCACGCGGCGCGTGTGCTGGTGGTCTCGGCCATCAATTCGAACGAGGAGGATCGTGTGACGGTCAAGAGGAAGGCGTTGTTCCTCATCGGCCTGATCGTGGCTGCGCTCGCCCTGGTGGCGGCCGGCTGCGGGGGCGATGACGGAGGCGAGGCGCCGGAGGCGCTTCCGTCCTCGTCGTGTACGGCGATCGAGTACGAGGGTGACGGCAACCCCGATTTCATCGTCTCGACCGACTTCCCGATGCAGGGGGCGGCGCTGACGCAGACGGAGCAGATCGTCGCGGCCATCCGCTACGAGCTCGAGCAGCGGGAGTACAAGGCGGGCGACTACAAGATCGGTCTCCAGGTGTGCGACGACGCAACCGCTCAGGCCGCGAAGTGGGATTCGGGCAAGTGCAACCAGAACGCCAACGCCTACGCCGCGAACGACAAGGTGATCGGCGTGATCGGGACGTTCAACTCGGGTTGTGCGGCCATCGTGATCCCGGTGCTGAACCAGGCACCCGAAGGCGGCATCGCCATGATTTCGCCGGCAAACACGTGGCCGTGCTTGACGGTCAACCTGCCCGGTGGCTGTGACGCCAGCGAGCCCGACAAGTACTACCCGGCGGGCACGCGCAACTACACCCGCGTGGCGCCGTCCGACGACTTCCAGGGGGCGTTCATCGCCGAGTTCGCCCAGAAGCAGGGGATCAAGAAGGTCTACATCCTCAACGACAAGGAGGCGTACGGCCTCGGTGTCGCGACGACGACGAGAAAGGCGATGGAGCACCTCGGCATCGAGATCGTCGGCTTCGACGCGTGGGACCCGAAGGCGCCGAGCTACGAGGCGCTGTTCGGCAAGATCAAGAACTCGGGAGCCGACGCCGTGTTCCTCGGCGGGCTGATCGACGAGAACGGCGCCCAGGTGATCAAGGACAAGGTCGCCGTGCTCGGGCCGAACGACGGCAAGGTCAAGCTGATCGGGCCGGACGGCTTCGCGCTGCAGGGAACGATCGACGGAGCGGGAGCCGCCTCGGCGGGCATGTTCCTCTCAGCCCCGGGTGTCCCGATCGACTCCTTCGAGGGCGACGCGCTCGCGTATGCGGACGAGCTCCTCGCAGGTCCGTTGTCGGACAAGACCGCTCTCGATCCGTACGCGATCTATGGTGCGGAGTCCGCGAAGATCCTCTTCGACGCGATCGCTGCGTCGGACGGGACGCGGGCGAGCGTGATCGAGCAACTGTTCGCGACGCAGGTCACGGACGGGCTGCTCGGCTCGTACTCCTTCAACGTGAACGGGGATCCGCAGGACGCCTCGGGCGCCGTGGTCGGCTTCACGATGTATGTGGCCACGGACAAGCTCGAGACAGAGGACACGTTCTCGCCCGACCCGGAGACGGTCGTGGCGGCGGGCGCCTAATCGCCTGAAGGCCAACGAACGGCGGGAGGGCATTGCCCTCCCGCCGTTTCCGGTCTAGAGTCGCCTCCCGATGTCCATTGCTGCCACGGCAACGCTCGCACGCGTCCGCAGGCTGAGCCTCATCGACGCGATCGGCGTCGCCTTGCTCGTGATGGCCATCGCGTGGGCGGTCTTCAAGTTCGCCGAGGACCCGACGCGCTTCATCAACGTCGCGATCATCGGTCTCACGAACGGCGCCATCTACGGCGTCGTCGCCATCGGCTACACCCTCGTCTACGGGATCCTGCAGCTGATCAACTTCGCCCACGGCGACGTGTTCGCGCTCTCAGGGCTCGTCGCCAGCACGATCATCCTCACCGTCCTCGGCATGGACGCACAGACCGGAGCGCTGATGGTCGTCGTCGGGCTGGCGGTGACACTCGCGATCACGATCCCCTCGTTCGCCGTGATCAATGCCACGATCGAGCGCATCGCCTACAAGCCGCTGCGACGTGCGCCGCGCCTCGCGCCGCTGATCACGGCGGTCGGTGTCTCGTTCGTGATCCAGAACATCTCGCTGGCGATCTACGGGGTTGACTTCGAGTCGGTGCCCAACTTCATCCCGCGCACCGCCGCCATCGAGATCGGCGGCGTCGTGCTCCCGTGGAACAAGCTCGCGGTGTTCATCATCCTCGTACCCGTCCTCCTGGCCCTCACCTGGTTCGTTCGCGTCACGCGCCAGGGGAAGGCGATGCGGGCCGTCTCCCAGGATCGCGATGCCTCGGCGATGTTGGGAATCGACGTCAACCGGACGATCTCGGTCACCTTCATGCTCGCCGGCGGGCTCGCCGCCGCCGCCGGGCTCGTCTTCCTCCTCCAGTTCAACATGCGCTACGACACGGGCTTCGAGCTCGGGTTGATCGCGTTCACCGCCGCCGTTCTGGGCGGCATCGGCAACATCACCGGCGCCGTGCTCGGCGCGACGCTGATCGGTCTCGTGCAGGCGTTGAACGAAGGGCTCGACGGGACACCCGGCAGCGACTGGACCCGGACGATGGTGTTCGGCATCCTCATTCTCATCCT
Source organism: uncultured Actinomycetes bacterium (assembly GCA_963701395.1). GTDB lineage: Bacteria > Actinomycetota > Thermoleophilia > Gaiellales > Gaiellaceae > Gaiella. Next base: position 673,754 of record CAVOZU010000007.1, on the reverse strand, counting down.
GGTGTTCCGGCCGCAGGGCATCCTCGGCGAGAGAACACCCGAGGGGGCATGACGACGGCGGCCCTCATCAGAGGGCGTATTGCGCCCGAGAACAGGCGGAACGTCGTCATCGTGGCGGTGTTGATCGTGCTCGCGATCATCTACCCCTTCATCGTCGAGGGGCTCCAGGGCATCCCGGTGATCGGCGATTTCGTGCCACGCACCGGCTCGATGGTGGTGATGCTCGTGGTGACGATGATGGCGCTCGGGCTGAACGTCGTCGTCGGGTACGCTGGGCTGCTCGACCTCGGCTACGTTGCGTTCTACGCGGCCGGGTCGTACGTCGCCGGCTGGCTCGCGTCCCAGCAGTTCGACCAGGTCACGTTCCACCTCGGCTCCACCGTGGACGACGCGCTGAGCGGCATCCATATCTCGATGTGGCTGGTGATGATCATTGCCGGGGTCTTCACCACCGTCGTCGGCATCCTGATCGGCCTGCCGACGCTCCGGCTGCGTGGCGACTACCTCGCCATCGTCACCCTCGGCTTCGGCGAGATCGTGCCGCAGTTCGTGCGCAACGCCGACTCGATCCGCGGGTTCGACCTCACCAACGGCACCTTCGGCATCAGCCCGATCGACTCGCTCGGAGTTGGCGGCTTCGTCTTCCGGGCCGAGTCCAACACCGCCGACCTCTACTACTGGACGGGCGTCGTGCTCCTGCTGTTCACGGTGTTCTGCTGTGTGCGCCTTCGCGATTCGCGTCTCGGCCGCGCGTGGGTGGCGATCAGGGAGGACGAGACGGCAGCAGGCGCGATGGGCATCCCGCTCATGCGCACGAAGACCTGGTCGTATGCGATCGGCGCCTTCTTCGGTGGCGTGGCGGGTGCGTTCTACGCGAGCTTCAAGGCCGGCGCGTTCCCCGCGGACTTCTTCTTCAACTTCTCCATCTTCCTGCTCTGCATGGTGATCCTGGGCGGCATGGGGTCGATCTGGGGCGTGCTGCTCGGCGGCATGATCCTCGGCTACCTCAACATCGAGGGCTTGTCGACGATCGGCTCGAAGGTGCAGGACGCCGGTCTCGACTTCGACCCGACGAAGTACCAGTTCGGGATCTACGGCGTGATCATCGTTGCGATGATGCTCTTCAGGCCAACGGGGCTCATCCCCGAGCGACGGCACAAGTCGGAGATGGAAGAGGGCGTTCACGACACGCCGTTCTACGACGTGCAGACCGAGGGCTCGCTCACCGATCGGGACCCGACGGACGACTGATGGCGACGACGACCGACAACCTGCTCGTGGCGACCGCGGTGCGGAAGGAGTTCGGTGGCCTCGTCGCCACCGATGACGTCGACTTCGAGATCCCGCGGGGCTCGATCGTGTCTCTGATCGGGCCGAACGGCGCCGGCAAGACGACGTTCTTCAACCAGATCACCGGCGTCTACCTGCCGACGTCCGGCTCGATCGTCTTCGACGGTACCGAGGTCGTCGGCAAGCCACCGCACGCGATCGTCGAGCTTGGCATCGGCCGCACGTTCCAGAACATCCGGCTCTTCCACCAGATGACCGCGATGGAGAACGTCCTCGTCGGGATGCACTGCAGGCTCAAGGGAGGCATCTTCGGCTCCATCCTCGGGACCCGACGCGTCAAACGCGAGGAAGCTGCCGCACGCGAGCGAGCGACCGAGCTGCTCCACTACTGCGGGTTGCCGCGCCGCCACGAGGAGCAGGCGAGCGCGCTGCCGTACGGCGATCAGCGGCGGCTCGAGGTGGCGCGCGCCCTCGCGACCGATCCGAAGCTGCTCCTGCTCGACGAGCCGACGGCGGGCATGAACCCGCAGGAGACGGCGGACTTCACCGCATTCGTCTCCCGCGTCCGCGACGAGAAGAACCTCACGGTGCTGCTGATCGAGCACGACATGAAGGTCGTGATGGGAGTGTCCGAGCGCGTCACTGTGCTCGAGTACGGTGCGAAGATCGCCGAGGGCACGCCGTCGGAAGTGCAGGGCGACGAGCGCGTGATCGAGGCATACCTCGGGAAGGCGGCAACCGGATGATCGGCACGATCGGCCGCGAAGCAGCCGCTTCAGGGGTTTGCCGCCGGAGGCGGACTCCCGCAGCGGGTATCCGCGTCGGCGGAGAGACGAAGGCGGCAACAGGGTGAGCCAGGAGGCAAAGACCGATGGCTACGTGCTCGAGGTCGAGGACATCCACGTCTTCTACGGCTCGATCCACGCGTTGAAGGGCGTGTCGCTTCGCGTCGGCACGAGCGAGATCGTGACGCTGATCGGGGCCAACGGCGCCGGCAAGTCGACGACGCTGCGCGCGATCAACGGGCTCAACCATCCGCGGGAGGGTGCGATCAGGTTCGAGAGCCGGGACATCACGAACGCGACGCCGCACACGATCGTCAGGGGCGGGATCGCGCAGAGCCCGGAGGGACGGCGCCTGTTCCCGCGCATGTCGGTGACGGAGAACCTGGAGATGGGTGCGTTCCAGCGCAGCGACCGCGAGAACTTCAAGGCCGACATGGATCGCGTGTTCGAGCTCTTCCCACGTCTGCACGAGCGTCGCAGCCAGAAGGCAGGGACGATGTCGGGCGGCGAGCAGCAGATGTGCGCGATCGGGCGTGCGTTGATGGCGAAGCCGAAGCTCCTGTTGCTCGACGAGCCGTCGATGGGGCTGGCCCCGATCTTCGTGGAGAAGATCTTCGAGATCATTCGCGAGATCAACGCGCAGGGCACGCCCGTGCTGCTCGTGGAGCAGAACGCACTGATGGCGCTCGACACCGCAAATCGCGCGTACGTGATGGAGACGGGGCGGATCACGCTCGACGGCCCGGCGGCGGAGCTGAAGACGAACGAGCGCGTGCAGAAGGCGTACCTCGGCCTCGAGTAGGGGCGGGACCTGTCCCCCGCCCGACGTCCGCCCGACGTCTCCTGTAGCTATGCCCCCACGACGAGCGGCGGGTACGGCGGCGCGACGAGGACGCCGACCCTGTGGCCTCCGGCGATCCCCTCGGCCATCTGCAGTGCCGTGTCGACGTTGTGGCTCGGTACGAAGCCGAGTGTGCGGGCGGCGACCGCGTCGCGGCAGCCTCCGACGATCACCCGCCCGGCTCGCTCGAGCGCGGCGGCACAGGCGTCCCACTCGGCAAATGGCAGCAGCGGGTGCGGTGCGCGCCCTTCGCGGTATGCGTTGAGGGCGACGGTGTTCGACGAGATCGTCGCCTCGAGCTCGACCACGGCGTCGGGGCCGCCGGCCCTGAGCGCTTCGTACAGCACGCGGTAGGGGCGCGTCGAGGGCCGGGCGAAGGCGGCGCGGAAGCTGTGGACGAGCACGATCGCGCCGTCCGAGGAGAGGGGAGACTGGCCTCGCCAGAGGCGCAGCGCGAGGCCGAGCCCGATCGTCGTCGCGGCGAGCGGATGTACGGCGTCGCGCGGCTGCGATGCCGACTTCCACGGGATGGGGACGACGAGTGTGTCGACAGGGGCGTCCAGCTGCGCCGAGCGGACGGCGACGCCGCGCAGCAGCGCCTCGGCGTGAGCGGCAGCGGGAGGCCCGGCGAGCACGCCGACGACGTCGAGCTCCCGACCGAGGCTCTGCATCACCCTGCGGCGGACGCCCGCCGGCGTGCCGTTGTGCACGCGGCGGAGATGCGAGCGGGCGATGCGACCACGTGTTCTCGGATCATGCGGCCAGCCGCGCCAACGGCCGGTCAGCCGCGGATGATCGAGGACGAGCGACAGTCCCAGCAGCGGCGTCCGCGCACCGACGGCGCTCGCCACGGTCCTCGCCAGACGCCAGCCGGGGGAGGTCATGGGCTCGAGCAGCGACTCGCCGCCCGTCGAGAGACGCGGCAGTTCGGGCCCGCACGCGCCGAGCAGGGAGGCAGGGCCGCCGTGGAGCACGGTCTCCGCCGCCGTGACGAGGATCACGAGGTCGGTCTCGGTGAGGGTGCGCGAGACGCGGAGCGGCCCGCCGGAGTCCTCCCCGAGCGGGATCAGCCCTTCGTCCTCGCAGTCGTGGACGACGACGGTGCCGTGGAACGCGCGGGCCTGTTCCGGCCGGAGCAGCGCCTCGAGCTCCCGACGACCTGCCCGGCGCCCGAGCCCACCGGCGACGAGGATCGTCTGCTTCTTCGTGGGAATCCCGATGCGCCCGAGCTCGGCGATCACCGCCGCGAGCGCCTCCCGGCGAGGGTCGTCGGACACGCCGGGGAGCGGCAGCACGGGCGGTTCGACGACGAGCGTCGCGCGGGCGCGGCGATCGGCAGCGACATCGAGTGACGGCCCTTCCAACGGGAAGCGAAGGGCGTCGCGCACCGCCGCCGCGATGTCGCCGATCGGGTCGAGTGGCGGCGGCGCGGCGAGCACGCTGCTCCCTACCGGAAGGTTGACTGCCTGCACGCTGGAGCCGGAGAGGAGCGCGAGGCGGGGGACGTCCGTGTCGGGCCGCAACCGCGCCATGCCGGCGGGGACGATAGCGTTGGACCGGATGTCGCCGAAGACCGTCACCGGCGAGGAGCTCGTGCTCGACGACGGTCCGGCCCGCGATGCGGAACTGTTCCTCGTCGATGGCAACAACCTCGCGTACCGCGCGTTCTTCGCGCTGCCGGAGGAGCTGCAGACGACGGATGGGCAGCCCACGAACGCGTTGCTCGGCTTCACGAACATGCTCTTCAAGCTGCTGGCCGACTACCGGCCGCGCGGCGTGGCGGTGGCGTGGGACACGCGTCCGACGCATCGCACCGAGATCGCGGAGACCTACAAGGAAGGGCGAAAGCCGATGCCGGAGCTGCTGCGAGAGCAGTTCCCGCACTTCAGGCCGATCGTGGAGGCCTTCGGCTACCGGAACCTCGAGTTCGAGGGCTGGGAGGCGGATGACGTGATCGCCACGCTGGCCACGCGTGCCGACGAGGCGGCGATCAAGACGTGCGTCGTGTCGACGGACCGCGATGCCTTCCAGCTCTGCTCGGAGAACGTGACCTTGATGATGACGCCCCGAGGCGTCGCCGACGTCAACGTCTACACACCGGAGCGCGTCGAGGCACGCTACGGAGTACGACCCGACCAGGTGCCCGACTTCATCGGGCTCAAGGGAGACACATCGGACAACATCCCGGGTGTCCCGGGCATCGGCGACAAGACCGCAGGGCAGCTGATCGGTCAGTACGGGTCGCTGGAGTCGGTGCTCGAGCACGCCGACGAGCTGTCGCCCGCTCGCGGCAAGGCGGTGCGTGAGCACGCCGACCAGGCGCGCGAGTCGAAGCTCCTGGCCACGATGCGGCGGGATCTACCGCTCGACGTCGATGCCACGGGGCTCGTCTCCGGTCAGCCTGACCGCTCGCAGTTGAAGGAGATCTTCCGTCGCTTCGAGTTCAGATCACTGCTGGGGCGTGTCGACGAGCTCGACGACGCGCTGCCCGCGGCGCAGGCGGTCGTGGTCACGACGTCACAGGTCCCGTGGCGGGAGGCCGAGCTACCGACCCTGCGCGGTCGAGCGGCCGTCATGTTGTCGGGCGATCGGATCGCAGTCGCCACCGGCACCGAGGTGGTCGTCGCCCAGAGACCGCCAAGTAACGATCAGTTACAAGGTGCGGGCGGTCAGGTCGTCGTCCACGACGCCAAGCCTCTTCGCCTCGGAGCGCCGGTCGCCGACGACACCTTGCTCGCCGCCTACCTCGTCGATCCCGGACGCTCGGGCTACGACCTCGACGACCTCGCCGCCGAGCACGGGATCGAGCTCGAGCCCGAGCCTCCCGCGGAGGAGACGACCGCGGAGCTCGTTCGGCGTGCGCACGCGACGCTGCTTCTCGGTGACCTGCTCCGTGAGAAGGTGCGCGAGCGCGGCTCCGAGCGCCTCTACGACGAGGTCGAGCTGCCGCTCTCCGTCGTGCTCGGCGCCATGGAGGACGCCGGTGTCCGCATCGACACGTACCGCATGGGAGAGATCACCGCGCGGCTCACCGACCGAGTGGAGGAGCTCGAGGCGAAGGCGCAGGAGCTCGCCGGCGAGCCGTTCCTCCTCGGGTCGTCGCAACAGGTGGGGCGGATCCTGTTCGACGTGCTCGGCCTCACGCCGGGCAGGAAGGGAAAGACCGGCTACTCGACCGACAGCAAGGTGCTTCGCTCGCTCCGCTCCGACCACGCGATCGTGGAGGTGCTGGAGGAGTGGCGCGAGCTGTCGAAGCTCCTCAACACGTATCTTCTGCCGCTGCCGGAGCTGATCGACGAGCGCGACGGGCGGCTGCACACGACGTTCAACCAGGCGGTGGCCGCGACCGGCCGGCTGTCGACGACGAATCCGAACCTGCAGTCGATCCCCATCCGCACTCCCCTGGGTCGTGAGATCCGCTCGGCCTTCGTCGCCGAGGAGGGCACGCGGCTCCTATCGGCCGACTACAGCCAGGTGGAGCTGCGCATCCTCGCGCACATCTCGGGCGAGCCGGTGCTGCGCGAAGCCTTCGCGCGCGACGAGGACATCCACGCGGCGACGGCGGCGGAGGTGCTGGGCAAGGATCGCGCCACCCTGACGAAGGACGAGCGCAACGTCGCGAAGATGGTCAACTTCGGCATCATCTACGGCATCTCGTCGTTCGGTCTCGCCGAGAACCTCGAGATCCCGCGTGAGGACGCGCAGCAGTACATCGACACCTACCTCGCGCGCTTCCCCCACGTGCAGGAGCTGATCGAGCGCACCGTCGCCCAGGCAGCCGCCGACGGTTTCGTGACCACGCTGCTCGGGCGTCGCCGCCCGATCCCGGAGCTACGGGCGTCGAACCGGCAGACCCGCTCGCTCGGCGAGCGCCTCGCCGTGAACACCGTGATGCAAGGGACCGCTGCGGATGTGATCAAGGTGGCGATGGTGCGGATCTACGAGCGCCTGGCCCAAGAGGGGCGCGCCTCCCGGCTCGTCCTGCAGGTGCACGACGAGCTGCTGCTCGAGGTGCCGGAGGTCGAGGTCGGCGCGGTCCGAGCGCTCGTCGGCGAGGAGATGGTCGGTGCCTACCCGCTCGACCCGCCGCTTGCGGTCGACGTGGGTCTCGGCGACAACTGGGCCGAGGCAAAGGCCTGAGCCCAGGTCAGAGCTCGAGGGTCTCGCCGTCGGCCGGGATCAGCACTCCGGGACACGCCGCCGCGAGCTCGTGGCGGGTCACGTGGCAGTGGTTGATCGCCTCCATGTGCACGGCGACGACGGTGGGCACGCGTGTCGCGACCTCCGTCACGTCGGACGGCGTCATCGTGATGTGATCGCCTTCGAGGAATCGTGCCCCGCCGGCGCTGACGACCGCGATCCGGGGCTGGTGCCGGTCGATGACGGCCTCGACGCCCGGGTACCAGACGGTGTCACCGGCCAGGTAGACGTCGTCGAGCACGAAACCCGAGACGGGGGCCAGCGCCTCGGCGATCGCCCCGAATCCGTGCTGCCCCGGCGTGCGGTGCACCACGAGCCCGTCCCACTCGAGCGATGCGTCGACCGGGTGGGTCTGCACGCCGAGCGCCCTCAACGCGTCCACGTCGTCGGGCTGGCAGAAGACGGGCACGTCCCTGGGTAGGTGCCGCTCGGCGGTGCCGTCGAGGTGGTCTCGGTGGAGGTGGGTGACGATCACGGTGTCGAGGCCGGCGACGATCTCGTCGGCGGGGAGCGGGAGCTCGACGGTCGGGTTCCGCACCGGGTTCGCGGTGTCCTCGATCGGCGGCTCCGTCCCGGCCGGGTCGAGCATCGGGTCGACGAGGATCCGGCGCCCACGAAGCTCGAGGACGAGGGTCGCGTGCCGGATCAGCGTAAGCTGCATGCCGGCACTGTAGAAGAGAGGCCGCTGCCGTTCGAGGTCCCGTTGCACGGGACGGGCGGGCGATGGCCCCGGACCGACGTTCTCGCAGCAATTCCCGGCTATACTCCGCGACTCCCCATGACCAACGACACTGTGGAAAAGCCGACGACGGTCGAAGAAGGGGTCTGGATCACCGGCCCCGACGGCGAGCTCGTCCCGGACTACGACTCGACCTTCCCCACCATCAACGAGGGCGAGGTCGTGCACGGCACTGTCGTGCGCGTCGACAAGGACGAGGTGCTCGTCGACATCGGCTACAAGAGCGAAGGGGTCATCCCCGTCGCCGAGCTCTCGATCCGGCGCAACGTGAACCCGGCGGACGAGGTGTCCGTCGGCGACGAGATCGACGCGCTCGTGATGACCAAGGAGGACGCCGAAGGGCGCCTCATCCTGTCCAAGAAGCGCGCCCGCTTCGAGCTCGCCTGGAAGGCGATCGAAGGGGCTGCCGAGAGCGGCGAGGCGGTCAACGGCCGGGTGATCGAGGTCGTCAAGGGCGGCCTCATCCTCGACCTCGGTGTGCGCGGCTTCCTGCCGGCGTCGCTCGTCGACATCCGGCGCGTGCACGACCTCGACGACTTCCTCGGCACCGAGCTCCGCTGCAAGGTGATCGAGCTCAACCGCTCGCGCAACAACGTCGTGCTGTCGCGCCGCGCCGTCCTCGAGGACGAGCGCAAGGAGATGCGCCAGGCGATCCTCGACCGGCTCAACCCCGGCGACGTGGTCGAGGGGACGATCTCCAACATCGTCGACTTCGGCGCCTTCGTCGATCTCGAGGGGATGGACGGCCTCATCCACATCTCCGAGCTGTCGTGGTCGCACGTCAACCACCCGTCCGAGGTGCTCGAGATCGGGCAGACGGTCGAGGTGAAGGTGCTCGACATCGACCGCGAGCGTCAGCGCATCTCACTCGGCCTCAAGCAGACGCAGTCCGACCCCTGGCAGCAGGTGCTCGACCACTACGAGGAGGGCGACGTCGTCGAGGGCCGCGTGACGAAGGTCGTCACCTTCGGCGCCTTCATCGAGATCCTCCCGGGCGTGGAAGGGCTCGTCCACATCTCGGAGCTGGCTGCCCATCACGTCGAGAACCCGCGTGAGGTCGTGGCACAGGGCGAGCCGGTGAACGTGCTCGTGCTCGAGGTCGACGGTGAGCGTCGACGCCTCTCGCTCTCGCTGAAGCGGGTCGAGGAAGGCGCCGTGCCGCTGCCGCGCCCCGACGGCCAACCGTCGGTGCACGACGTTCCCACACCCGACCTCAAGCTCTCCGAAGAGGCGTTCCCGACCACCGGTGTGGTCGAGGAGGAAGTCGACAGTCGAGGGCGAAGTCGTCGCCGAAATCGAGGTCGAGGCTGAAGCCGAGGACGACGTCGCGGTCGTCGAGGCGGAGAGCCCCGAGATCGAGATCGAAGCTGTCGGCGACGTCGAGGCGCTTGCAGAGACGGCCGAGATCGAGACGGTCGACGAGGTCGAGGCCGCCGTCGAGGCCGACGAGGCGATCGCGGAAGCCGCGGACGCCGAGCCCGAGGGCGACGAGGCTTCCTCCTAGGGGCGGGGCGTGCCTCGCCCTGAAGCGCGCCGCCCGATCGCGGTCGCGATCACGGGTGGGATCGGCGCCGGCAAGTCCACCGCTCTCGCAGCCTTTCGTGCGCACGGGGCGGCGACGGTCTCGAGCGACGAGATCGTCCACCACCTGCTCGCAGCCGACGACGTCGTCCGCGATGCGATCGTCGAGCGCTTCGGCGACGAGATCCTGGGCGAGGACGGGCGCCCGGATCGAGCAGCGATCGGCCGCCGCGTCTTCGGCGACGCAGAAGCGCTCGCGTGGCTGGAGGCCCTGCTGCACCCGCTGGTCTCCACCGAGTACCTGCACTGGCGTGAACAGCTCGCGACGCTCCCCGAGCCGCCCGACGTGTGCGTGACCGAGGTGCCTCTGCTGTACGAGGTGGGGGCGGAGGAGCGCTTCGACGCGGTCGTCGTGATCACGGCGCCCCGGCAGCTGCGTGAGCAGCGACGGCGCGTCCCGCTCGACAGTCGAGACGAGCGGCTGCTGCCGGACCGGGAGAAGGCGAAGCGCGCCGACTTCCACTACGTGAACACGGGAACGTACGAGGAACTCGACGCGTGGGTGATCGGGACGATGAACGAGCTGCGGCGTCGAGGTGGGCAGCCAGCGGCGGCGGCTCAGGAATGAAGCGGGGGCTGGTCATCGTGCTGCTCGGCGCGATGACGTTGGCCGCCGGCGCTGCGTACATCGTGCGCGACGAGCCCGACTGGTACCTCCGGGCGCGCTACCCGCTTCGCTACGAGTCCATCGTGAACGCGCACGCGCGCAACTACACCCTCGACCCGGCGTTGCTCGCCGCCGTCATCTACACGGAGAGCCAGTTCGACGCCGACGCCGAATCCCCGGCCGGCGCGATCGGCCTGATGCAGCTCCTACCGTCGACCGCCGAGGGCATCGCGCTGCGCACGGGGGGAGGGGCCTTCGTCGTCTCCGACCTGCTCGACCCCGAGATCAACGTGCGCTACGGGTCCTGGTACCTCCGTAACCTGCTCGGTCGCTACGGCGACATCGAGACCGCGCTGGCTGCCTACCACGCCGGACAGGGGAACGTCGACGAGTGGCGGGAGCAGGGGGTGGGGATCCAGTTCCCCGAGACGCTCGCGTACGTGGACAAGGTGCTGCGCCTGCGTGACGTGTATCGCAGCGCCTACGCAGACGAGCTCGACGCTCGCTGAGCGGCGCGGCGCCGGCGACCCTGCGGTCGGATCGCATCCTCCGCCAGGCTGACGACGGAGTCGGCGTCGGGTGCGTCGAAGCCCATGCCGCGCTGCACGACGATGCCGTCGACCAGGAGCCCGAGGAACCTCCCCAGCTGCTCCACCGTCATGTCGTCACGCAGCCGCCCGCTCGTCTGCCCGGTCTGCAGGATCGAGTGGATGCGGTCGCGCACATCGGGCGCCGCACGCTCCTGCCAGCGCTTGCGAAACGCGGGATCGGCTCGTAGGCGCCGTCCGAACTCGAGGTAGACCGCGAGCCAGTCGGCGTCCTCCTCGGTGACTGCTCCCACCAGGGCGGCGAAGCCCTCGTCGGCGAACAGCCTGAGCAGGCGGTCGTTGTCACGGCGCGCCAGCTCGGTGAACAGCTCCTCTTTGGAGGGAAACCAGTTGAAGATCGCGCCGCGCGAGAGGCCGATCTCCTGCTCCAGGCGCGTCACCGTGGCGCCCTCGTACCCGTACCGCGCAAAGCAACGGCGGGCGCCGTCGAGGATGCCCTCGATCCGCTCCTGTTTGGCCTCTTCGCTGATCTTCGGCACACCTCTACTTTACAAAACAGTACGTACGTCTTATTATATCGCCATGACTGATCCCAGAGTTTCCAGACTTGCCGAGCTTCTCGTCGACACGTGCGTCGGTGTGCAGCCCGGCTGGCAAGTGCTCGTCATGTCGTCTCCTCAGGGCCGTCCACTCGTCGAAGAGGTCGCCGGGCTGATCGGGCGGCGAGGCGCGTACGCGAACCTCCGCATCGGCTTTGGCCTCGGCCTAGCCGGCGCGAAGTGGGTGAAGGAGGCCCCGCTCGAGCTGATCGGCACGATGTCTGACATCGACCGGCATGCGCTCATGACCTGCGATGCGCTGATCCAGATTCAGGCGCCGGAGAACACACGTGAGGGAGTAGGCGTCGAGACCGAGCGACTGCAGGCGCTCCAGCTCGCGTTTCAGCCAGTGCTCGAACGCGTGTCCGGCGAGGGCGTTCCGTGGACAGGGTGCCAGTACCCGACACCTGCCCTCGCGCAGGAGGCGGGGATGTCGACCGAGGACTTCGCCGACTTCCTCTACAGCGCCTGCCTGCTCGACTGGGACGCGGAGCGCACGCGCATGCAGCGCTACGCCGACCGCTTCGACACTGCGAAGACGGTACGCATCGTCGGCGCTGGAACCGACCTGACGCTCTCGGTCGACGGGCGGACGATGGCGGTGGACGCAGGGGGCAAGAACATCCCGGGCGGCGAGTTCTTCACCTCACCGCTCGAGGACTCGGCCGAGGGTGAGATCACGTTCTCGGAGTTCCCCGCCGTCTACGCGGGCCGTGAGCTGCAGGGCATTCGGCTGCGCTTCGAGGGCGGTCGTGTCGTCGACGCCTCCGCCGACACGAACGAGGAGTTCCTGCTGCAGATGCTCGACTCCGACGAGGGGGCCCGCTTCCTCGGCGAGCTCGGCATCGGCTGCAATCCGGGCATCACGCAATACATGCGCAACACGCTCTTCGACGAGAAGATCGACGGCACGGTGCATCTCGCGCTCGGCAAGGGCATCGCCGAGGTGGGTGGGACGAACGAATCGGCGATCCACTGGGACATCGTCAAGGACCTACGCGACGGTGGCCGGATCGAGCTCGACGGCGAGGTCGTGCAGCAGGACGGAAGCTGGACGATCTGATCACTCGCGCCTGATGCGGTCACCACTCCGACAGCGATCGATCATCGCGCTGATCACGGCCGAGGTCGTGTCGGCGGTCGGAACGCACATGACGTTCCTCGCGCTGCCGTGGTTCGTGCTCGAGACGACGGGCTCGCCGACGCGCATGGGCATCGTGCTCGCGGTCGAGATCCTGCCGGTCGCGCTGCTCGGGATCCCGAGCGGCTCCGTCGTCGCACGTCTCGGCGCCCGCAACACGATGCTCGTCGGCGACCTGGCACGCGCTCCGCTGATGCTGTCCGTCCCGTTGCTCCACGAGGCCGGGCTGCTCAGCTTCCCGCTCCTGCTCGTGATCGTCGCCGCGCTCGGGGTCTTCATCGCGCCGTACTTCGCCTCGCAGCGGCTCGTGATTCCGGAGCTGCTCGGCGACGACGAGGAGGTCGTGGCAAAGGCGAACGCGATCGTGGAGGGGGCACAACGGGCGACCGGTCTCGTCGGGCCGGCGCTCGCAGGGATCCTGATCGCCTCGATTGGAGCGACGAACGTGCTCTACATCGACGCTGCCACGTTCCTCTTCGCGTTCGGGGTGCTCGCGCTCTTCGTGCCCCAGCGCGCGCCGCTGCCCGCCGACGAGTCGAGCCGCGGCGTGCTCGCGGGCATCCGCTTCCTCCTGCACGACAGGCTTCTGCGGGTGCTGGGCTTCTCGGCGATGGTGGCGAACGGGCTCGGCATGATGCTCGTCGCCGGGTTGCCCGTGCTCGCCTATCAGGAGTTCGGAGGGAGCTCGCGCGTCGCAGGCGCTCTCTTTGCAGCATTCGGAGTCGGCGCGGTGCTGGGTAGCGTGGCCGCCGTCAAGCTCATCGGGCGCTTCGATCCGCTGCGCCTCGGGTCGACCGCGTTCATGGCGATGACGCTACCGATCTTCCTGCTCGGCCTCGAGCTGCCTGCGATCGGCGTGATGGCGGCGCTCGCGGCGTCCGCGTTCTTCGGCCCGCTGGTCAACGCGCCGCTGATCGCGGTGATCACGACGCGGACGCCGGAACGGCTCCGTGCCAAGGTGACTACGGCTGTGATCACGATGGCGATGCTGGCAGGGCCGATCGGGTTCGTGATCGCGGGCCCGCTGCTCGAGGCTTGGGGGCCACGCTCGGTCTTCCTCCTCGTGGCAAGTGGCCAGCTGCTAGCCACGATTCCTTTCGCCCTCGCGGCTTTCCGCGAGCCGCCGGTCGCGCTCGACGCGGTGTGATCGGGTCTACGTCCCTGGAAGCTCGCGGAAGAGCACGACCGTGTAGGCGTCCTCCACCGTCGGGAACCAAGGCGGCGGCAGGTACTGGAGATCCTGCTGGTAGCCGTAGTCGCGGGTGTTGAACATCGTCATCGAGCCACCGTTCTTCGTTGCAGACGAGCCGCGGAAGTACATGGTGTTGTGCGAGCCGTTCTGCGTGTACGTCTTCCACGTGCCGGTCTGCGCGAGCACCGAGCACTGCCAGGACAGATTGCTCGGAACCCATTTGGCGATCACGACGTCGGTGGTCGCCGCCAGACCGAGCACGTCGTCGGACGAGGAGGCGACGCTGATGTCGCCGCCGATGACGATGTCGACCGTCGAGGCGACCGTGACGCGACCGTTGACCGTGCCCGAGACGAGCGCTGTCTGGTCGGTGTAGATGGCGCCGTTCGCGGGCACGGGGTACGTCGAGCCCGAGGTGCACGTCGGGGCGGTGTCTGCCACGTCCAGGCCGCTCGTCTTCGTGCAGGGCTGGACCGTGAACGTGCCATTCGAATTGAAGACGATCTTCCACGCGGCCTTGGTGACGTTGTTGAAGTGCATGGACGGGCTGTTCGACTGCGCCGCGCTCTTGACGTCGACGAACGAGGTGACGAAGTTTGCGAAGTTGATCGGGTTCTTGATCTGCGACCGGATCGTCGAGCTGTTGTAGGCCTGCGCGCCGTTCGTCAGCGTGTACGAGCCGGTTATGTTCCCCTCGGCATACATGTTGGCCGCGGCCGTGCCGTCGTGGTCGATGTTGCCGTTGGCGTAGATCTTCCCGTTCGTGGTCGCTCCCGAGCCCCAGCCGACGTTGCCGTCGACGACGCGGTAGAAGTCGGCCAGAGAGGACGGGCGGATCTTCGTCTCCACGACGCGCGTCTCGTTCACGGTCCCCGTCCTCCGGCCCGTCGAGACGATGCGAATCGTCGGGTCGGCGAGGCTTGCGGGGGTGATCTGGAGGCTGTATTCGTATCCGTTCGGGAGTTGGCGCCACGCGTCGCTGCCGTTCGGGTACGTCCAGTTGAGACCCAGGTTCCACACCTGCCCCGCTGCGACGCTGCCCCCACCGGAGTCGAGGCGTGTCGCCTCACCCGGATGAACCTGGTGCAGGTAGTAGAGACGGTCGTCGACCATCTTCGCGATGTAGTCCTCGACACCCGCTTCCGCTGCCTGGAAGGCGGACTCTCGACGGTTGTTCTGGCTCGAGCGCTGCGTCTCGCTCGTGGCCAGGGTCATCAGGGTCACGGACAGGATCGCGAGCACGGACGTCAGCAGGACGACGATCGCCAGCGCGAACCCCTCCTCGCGTCGGGCGAGGCGGTCGAAGGCATCGACACAGATCGATCTCATGGTGTCCCTCACAGTCGTCATGAGCGCTGCCCCGCCCGCACGGCCACGTTCTCCGTGTGGGTCGTGGTCCTTCCGGTCGGTGTGCGGATGGTGAGCTGGACCCGGACCTGCCGGACATTGGCGGGCACGGTCGTGGTTGCCCCGTTCGCGTCGAGGAACGTGAGTGCGCTCGGTGAGACGAGGCTGCCGACGAGGAGGGAGTACGGGCCGAGCGCGGGGATCGACCACGGCCACCCGTCGGTATCCGAGCTCACTGCCTCGGCGCGCTCGAGACGGCCACCGCTGATCCGGTAGGAGATGCGTCGGAGGTGGAACGGCACCGCCCTGTCGGGTGAGAGGAAAGTGATCGCCGTCCCTTGCGCGACGCTCTCGACCGAGCTCGTCGCGGAGTCACCGCTGTACGTCTGGCGGAGATCGCCGGCGAAGCGGTCGAGCGCGGCCCGGGCCTCGACCTGCAGCGTCATCTGGTCGGAGATGGTGGAGCTGTGGTTGGCGACGCTGCCGAAGAGGACGGCGAAAGCCGCCGCGAGGAGGCTGAGCACGACCATCGTGATCAGGAGCTCGATGAGCGTGAACCCGCGCTCGTCTCGTCCGCGCGCCAGGACTCGCCCCATCATGGGACGTTCACCGTGACCGTCACGTTCGAGTTCGCGTTGACGTTGAGCGCCTGTCCGAACCCGGTCCCTGCTGCGTTCCACGCCTTCACCGTGTAGCCCGTGCCACGCGGCACCCGGATCGCGATGTTGCCGTTCGCGGCGCTCCTGTCGGTGAGGTAGTAGCCGGGTGCCGGGCCTCCCTCGATGTCCACGCGGGCGCCGGCGACGGGGGAGCCGCCGTTGCGCACCTGGACGGTGATGTTCCGTGTGGTGATGGCGGCACCGAGGGACGTGGTGAAGTTCGTCGACAGGCTCGTGGGGTACCCGGAGGGCACGGTCGCCGATGTCGACGGGACGTACTGGCGCGTGGTGCCCGAGATCTTGCGGGCACCGACGGTGTACGCGATGCCGGGGATGATCGGCTCGCCGTCGAGGGAGGTGATCGCGAGCGTCCCACCCGAATACGTGAACTCCTGGGCCTTGCGGGCCGAGCCGACGGAGACGTCGGTCGTGCCGCCGGACGTCCAGTTGCTGATCGTGACGTAGATCGTGGCCGGCCTGTAGAGACGGATCGCGGTGTTCGCCGTCTGGGCGGGTGCGAGGACCAGCTGGCCGGCGTTGCCCGGGGGCGCATCCTCGGGCAGCGTGTTGTAGCCGGAGAGTGCCGCCGTCACGTGGTAGTACATCTGCGCGCCGGAGCCGGGGTTCGGCGTGAGCGCGGGGAACGTGGCGGTGCCCGTCACGTCCGTGACGTCGGAGCGCGGTGCGCTCGGGCCGGTCGCGAGGCTGACAGTCGCGTTCTCGAGCGGCGTGGAGAGGGCGTAGTCGACGACCTGCGCGTTGATGATCGCGTTGTTGATGCCGCCGTACGGCGCGCGCGCGGGTGGCGCGATATGCGTTACCGAGCGGATCAGCTGCTTGGCGTCACGATCCCGCGTCACGGTGACGGTGACCTTCTTGTAGTTGGCCGCGGTCGCGTAGCTGGTCGGCGTGGGGTCGTTGACGTAGCTGACGTTGGTCACCATCGTGGCCTGGAGCCCTGTCACGGTCACCGGCTGGCTCGCGACGATCGTGCCCGAGGGGTTCCCCGCCACGGTGCCGACCGAGTCGTAGGGCAACCGGCGGATCTGCTCGATCTGGCCGAGCGAGTGCTCCTTGGCCAGCGTGCGCTCGCGCGCCAGTCCGTGCGCCGTGACGGCCGATGCGAGCACACCGATCAGCGCCGTCGCCACGATCGCGAAGATCACGAGCGCGACGGTCGCCTCGATCAGGCTGAAGCCGGCCTCGTCCGCGACGGGACCTGCCCGCCGGGAAAGCGATCGTGGCACAGGGCACCGAACACGCATCCGCACTAAGGCTTATCGGGGCCGCAGAGGTTGCGCCGCCCCCCTTTTGGGGGGTGTTACGGGCTGTGCCCTCGGATGAGGGATGGAGAATCGCCGCGGACGGCGCTCAGGCCGCCATGTGCCGCCACAGGTTGTCGAGCAGGCCGCTGACGGGCCACGTGAGCACTGCGGAGCAGAAGTCGAGGGTCCCGGCGGAGAAGACACGCCCACCAGTCGCGGTCTCGTAGTACGTCATCTCGCCGTGTACGCCTGGGCCGAACAGGCTCGGCACGAGACCGATCAGGATCGTCCCGGGAGGAGAGTTGGCAGTCATCCCGTCGACCTCGATCCCGAAGCCGCCGACGGCGTCGCCGATCGTGGAGCCGTTCTCGAGGCCTGTCCCTGCGAAGAGCCAGGGGACTCGGTCGGCCGCGACGAGGTAGTAGACGCCCTGGCGTGAGCCGTCGTCGTTGGCGCGGTACTGGACTCCCAGCAGTCCTGCTTCAGGGCGGCCGAGGTCGCGCCAGAGCTGCTCCCGGCGGATCTCCTTCCCTTTCCGTTCCACCTTCCAGAAGAAGTTGTTCGCGGAGAGGAAGATCAGGCGTCCGCCGAGGTCGCGGAACCGTTCGATCACGTCGTACTCGTGCTCCGTCACGTACTCCGTGTGCCCGGGGAAGATCACGACGTCGTAGGCGAGCCGGAGCGCGTCGCCATCGGTGTTCTCGAGGTCGTCCTCGCTGAGGAACTCGGGTTCGTGCCCTCTCTTCTCCAGCCAGCGCAGGAACGGGAAGTCGTAGCGTCCGAATCGGGGCGGGACGCCACGGTCGCGGTACGGGAGGTCGAGGACGACCGGTGGGTTGCCGCCCGCGTACCAGGTGTCGCCCCAACCATCACCGTCGGCGTCGTAGAAGTTGTAGACCTGCCACGTGTTCGTGGGCAGCACGACGGCGACGCGACTCGTCTCGCCCGGCGTGGCCGCGCGGAGCACGAACGGTGCGAAGCCGACCCGGCCGTCCGGTGCCTCCAGCCGGGCCACGTACAGGCCCGACGGCCACGTGGCGCCCGCCTGGACGTGGATCGTCGCCGGCGCCGAGCGCCGTCCGGTCCATCCGATCGACACCGGATCGTCCATCGCGAGACCGGTCATCTCATCGGGGCGCATGCTCGGATCCGGGCCGTGCCCCGCCCGCAGGAACGTGAGCGTCAGCGACGGCACGTCGGCCAGGATGCGAAGCGCCATCGGCTCGCCGGCGATGTACGAGCGCTCGCCAAAGGCAGCTTCGACCCCGAGCACGCGGGTCACCGGCGCACGGGCCAGCCGGGGAGCCGACGGTCGGCGACCGCCGATCGTCGTGCGCTGGGAGCCGCGCGTGACCGTGGTACGCATCACGTAGGAGCCGACCGGGGTGTCCAGGTCCGGTTTCCACGTCAGCTCGTGCGCTCCGGCTGCCAACATGCGACGGATCGACCAGACGACCTTCGACTGCCGCGGTGCCGTGCGCACTGCCTCCAACGTGACACGTGCCGCGCGGGGCAGCGTGAGCGCGACGCGTGCGGTGTCGCGTCCCGGGACGCCGGGAGAGACGGTCGCGAACAGCGTCCGGTCGCCGGCGTAGCGGCGACCCGCGTTGCGGATGGCGAGGCCCCTGACCACGAGCTCGCTCCCGACACCTCCACGGGCGAGGCCCGACGCCACACCCGCCACCGCGGCTGCCGCGGACCCGGCCAGGACGAGAAGCCGACGCCGCGTGAGACCCCGTTGCACGACGCGAACGGTACCCGCGTGAGCAGGCAAACACACGTTCGCTTTTCGCTACGCTGCCGCGGTGAGTGCCCTTCGCGTGACCTCCGACTACCGGCCGATGGGCGATCAGCCGACTGCGGTCGAGGAGATCGCGGCGTCGGTCGCGAGCGGGAATCGCTTCCAGACCCTGCTCGGCGCGACGGGGACCGGCAAGACCGCGACCATGGCGTGGACGATCGAGAAGCTGCAACGCCCGGCGCTCGTGATCGCCCACAACAAGACGCTCGCGGCCCAGCTCTGCAATGAGTTCAGGGAGTTCTTCCCTGCGAACGCGGTCGAGTACTTCGTCTCCTACTACGACTACTACCAGCCGGAGGCGTACGTCCCGCAGGCCGACCTCTACATCGAGAAGGACTCGTCGCGAAACGACGACATCGCCCGGCTGCGGCTCGGCGCCACGTCATCGCTGCTGACACGGCGCGATGTGGTCGTGGTGGCGAGCGTCAGCTGCATCTACGGGCTCGGCTCGCCGGAGGAGTGGCGCGATCGTGTGCTGATCCTCGAGGTGGGGGAGACGCACGACCGGGACGAGATGCTGCGCAAGCTGATCGACAGCCAGTACGTCCGCAACGACACGGTGCTCGGGCGCGGCCGCTTCCGCGTGAAGGGCGACGTGATCGAGGTTCAGCCGGCCAACGTCGAGACGGCCTACCGCATCTCGCTGTTCGGCGACGACGTCGAGCAGATCAGCCACTTCGACCCGCTCACGGGAGAGGTGTACGCGAAGCTCGACAATCTGGCGATCTGGCCGGCGACCGAGTACGTGACGTCGAAGCCGACGATCGAGCGTGCCCTGGGCGACATCCGCGCAGAGCTCGAGGCGCAGGTCGCCGGGTTCGAGGCCGAGGGGCGGATGCTCGAGGCACACCGCATCCGTCAGCGCACCGAGTACGACCTGGAGATGATGAAGGAGCTCGGCTTCTGCTCGGGTATCGAGAACTACTCGCGTGTCCTCGAAGGTCGGCCCGCGGGATCGCATCCGTTCACGCTGATCGACTACTTCCCCGACGACTTCGTGTGCTTCATCGACGAGTCGCACCAGTCGGTGCCGCAGATCGGCGGCATGTACGAAGGCGACCGGTCACGGAAGCAGACACTCGTCGACTACGGCTTCCGTCTGCCCTCGGCGCTCGACAACCGCCCGCTCCGCTTCGACGAGTTCCTGGGCAAGGTGCAGCAGATCGTGTTCGTGTCGGCGACGCCGGGCACGTTCGAGTTGTCGCGCTCCGCAGCCGTGGCGGAGCAGCTGATCCGCCCGACGGGCGTCGTCGATCCGGAGGTCGAGTTGCGCGCCACGAAGAATCAGATCGACGACCTGCTCTCCGAGATCCGTCGCCGCGAGGAGGTCGGCGAGCGGGTGCTCGTGACCACGTTGACGAAGAAGATGTCGGAGGATCTCACCGACTACCTGCTCGAGTCGGGTGTCCGCGCGAGGTACCTGCACTCGGAGATCGACACGCTCGAACGGATCCAGATCATCCGCGAGTTGCGTCTCGGGGAGTACGACGTGCTCGTGGGAGTCAATCTGCTTCGTGAGGGCCTCGACCTGCCCGAGGTGTCGCTCGTCGCCGTGCTCGACGCCGACAAGGAAGGCTTCCTGCGCGGCAAGACCGCTCTCGTGCAGACCATCGGCCGCGCCGCCCGCAACGTCAACGGGAAGGTGCTGCTCTACGGGGACAAGGTGACAGAGGCGATCCAGGGGGCGCTGGAGGAGACGAACCGCCGCCGCGACGTGCAACTCGCGTACAACGCCGAGCACGGCATCACGCCCGAGACGATCGTCAAGAGCGTCTCCGACATCGCGGAGCTGCTCGCGCTGGAGTCGCCGACGGTGCCGGGCCGACGCCGCCGCGGCAAGGCCGAGGTGGAAGGGATGTCGCGCGACGAGCTCGAGAAGCTGGTGATCACGCTCGAGGAGGAGATGGCGGTCGCGGCCGAGGAGCTGCGCTTCGAGTACGCCGCGAAGCTCCGCGACGAGATCAAGGAGCTGCGCCGCGACCTCAACGCGTTCGTCGAAGCCTGAGTTTGACCGCTGTCGTGCGTTTCGACATACTGAATGTATGTCGAGAATGATTACGGTCCGTACGTCGGAGGACCGCGTTGCGCGGATCGACACGCTTGTGGCCTCCGGGGAGTACGAAAGCCGTGCTGCCTTCATCGTCGAGGCGATCGACAGGCTCTCGGCTCAGCTCGAACGTGAGGCTATAGACCGCGCGATCGTCGACGGCTACGCGCGGACCCCGCCGACCGCCGAGGAGCTCGCGTGGGCCGACGCATCCGGCCGGCGGTCGGTCGCCGACGAGCCGTGGTGAGGCGAGGTGAGGTCTGGTGGGTCGACGACCCTGCCGCGGGTCGCAGGCCGCACCTCGTGCTCACGCGCAACGTCGCGGTCCCGATCCTGGACGCGCTGATCGCCGTACCTGCCACGCGGACCATCCGCGATCTCCCTACCGAGGTGAGGCTCGACGACGCCGACGGGATGCCGGGTGAGTGCGTCCTCTCGCTGGACAACGTCACGCTGATGCCGAGGGCATTCTTCCGCGAGCGGATCTGCGCGCTCGGCCCCGAGCGGATGGCGAGCGTGTGCACGGCGCTCGGGCTCGCCACCGGCTGCCGGTAATCGGCGTCGCCCGAGCAGCCGCGGCGCACGGGCTCGAGCCCTCCTGCCCGGTCGGACTGACCGCTCCAACTGCGGTCGGTGGCAGGATGGAGGCATGACGACGGTGCGGGATGCACGGCGCGCGCTTGCTCGAGGCCAGACGGACGAAGCGCTCGTCGACCTGTGGAATGCGCTCGAGCCGCTTCGGCTCGACGACGACCGTGCCGGCCTGAAGGCGGTAGGGGAGATGGCCGCGCAGATCGCGGCACGGGGCGACGGCTCGCAGGTGCGCGAGGCGGAAAGGCTCCTGGGGCAAGTACGAGCGCTGCTCCAACGCGACGCCGTCGCCGAGCCGGTGACGGTCGGCGGGGGCAATCCTGACGTCGTCGTGTTCTCGGAGACGGCCGGCTACGACGGTGCGGACGAAAGCGAGTACGAAGGTGAGTACGACGCGGAGTACGAGCCGCCCGAGGAGGACGACGTGCGACCGAAGCTCGGCAGGCTCGTGTGGGCGCTGATCGTCGCCGCGTTCGTGATCTTCAACATCGTCAGCGGGCTCCTCCGCGAGTGAGCCGCACAGGCGGGTCGGCTAGCGTTCGGGTATGTGCCGGAACATCAGGACGCTCCACAACTTCGAGCCGTCGGCCACGGACGAGGAGATCGACGCCGCCGCGTTGCAGTACGTGCGCAAGGTGAGCGGGACGGCCAAGCCGTCGAAGGCCAACGAGGCCGCGTTCTCCCGCGCAGTCGAGGAGGTCGCGCACGCGACGCGGCACTTGCTCGCCGAGTTGGTAACGACCGCTCCACCGCGTGACCGCAAGGTCGAGGCCGCGAAGGCCCGCGGGCGGGCCGCGAAGCGGTTCGGGCGCGCCGCCTGAGCCGCTAAGGCAACACGGTCAGTGAGCCGATACAGCTCCCATGCGGGAGCGGCCTCTACACCTGCTCGCGGCAGCCGCGTTCGCGGCGACGGTCCCGGTTGCCCTGCTCGCCTTCCTCGGCGAGGAGAAGATCTACCTCTCGGGCTGGATTCACCTCGTCGGCGTCGGCGTTGGCGCGGCGATCGCAACGGCCGCCGCGGTTGCGCTGACGATCGCTGGGGCGCGCCAGCAGGACGGGCGCGCCGTCCTCGTCGGCGTCGCGTTCTCCGTGATGGCGGCGATGCTGCTGCTGCACGGCTTCACGACGCCGTTCGTCTTTCTCGACATGAACGGCGTCGTCGCCCTCACGGGTGGCTTGACTCTGCCGGTCGGAGGTGCCATCTTCGCGCTGTCGGCGCTGCCGGCGGTCGGGCGCCCAGAGGCAGTCCGTCCGCTGCTCTGGCTGCTCGGAGTCTCCCTTGTGGCGATCTTCGGACTCGGTGCGCTGGCCGTTGCCGCACCGTCGATCGTGCCGTCGGTCCCTGCTCCGCAGAGCCCGGAGGCCCTTGCGCTGCTCGCCGCCGGTGTCGGCTTCTTCGCGCTCCTCCTCCTACGTGCGTTGCGGACGTTCCGCCTGACCCACCGCCTCGCCGACCTGATCGTCGCTATCGGCGTCGTCTGGCTCGCCGCCGCTCTCGTCCCGTCGTTGGTGATGGATTTCTGGAACCTCGGCTGGTGGCTGGGTCACGGTTTCGAGCTCGTTGGCATCGCCCTCGTCGGCGGTGTCGTGGCGGCGGACCTCTGCCGCGGCTCCGGCGTGTCCTCACGGCCGCTCGTTGGCGACCTGCGTGCCGTCGACTTGGTGAGACGAGAGGAGGCCTTCCTCGGCTCTCACGTACGGGCGCTGCTCGTCGCGCTCGCTCTCAAGGACTCGTCGACCGAGGAGCACACGCGACGCGTTGCGCTTCGAGCCGTCGAGATCGGTGAGGAGCTCGATCTGCCGATGGGCCGCCTGCGGAACCTCGCGCTCGGGGGGTTGCTGCACGACATGGGCAAGCTCGCCGTCTCGGAGGCCGTCCTGCGCAAGCCGGGCCCGCTCTCGGACGACGAGTACGAGCTCGTCAAGCAGCATCCGGTCGACGGCGTGAAGATCCTCGCCGACTCGGGCGGCTTCCCGGGTGCCGCGCTGCGACTCGTGCGCCAGCACCACGAGCGACTCGACGGATCGGGGTACCCCGACGGCCTGCATGGAGACCAGCTCGACCTCGATTCCCGCGTTCTCGCGGTGTGCGACGTGTACGACGCGCTCGTCTCGCCGCGCGTCTATCGCGAGGCGTGGAGTCACGAACGGGCGCTGGCACAGCTCCGCGCGGAGGCGAGCACACGCTACGACGCGCGGTGCATCGAAGCGCTCGCCCGCGTCGTGGAGCGCGAGCGCGGTCCGGAGCTCTCGGCCGCCGCGTAGACCTGCGGTAGAGCTACTCGACGCGCTCGGTGGTCTGGCTCGTCATGTTCTTCGAGAAGACGACCAACCCGAACAGGTTGAGGCGGTACGGATACGTGCCCTTGACGGTGACGTCGCCTCCCTGCACCCACGCCTGCTGATTCGTGTCGGGGTCGTGGGGGACGACGGTCACGGTGAGATCGGGCTTGTGCAGTCTGATCGCGGCCTGGTGCACACGATCCGTCGTGATCTGCTCGGGGTTCGGCAGCGTGCGGCTGACGGCCGCCTCGCGGGCGCCGACGCGGACGGCATCGGTGAGCGTGATGTAGTTGTTGTAAGCGATGCCGAACTGGATGATCCCGATCACCAGGAGCAGGAAGATCGGCAGGACGAGCGCGAACTCGATGATCGCCTGGCCGCGTTCGTCTCGGGTGATTCGCCTGCGTCGCATGCACGTCTCCATTCGCAGCACGGGGTCGGATTCCTGGTGGCTCACGTGAGCGTGTCGCTGATCAGCCGGGCGGCCGGCTTGTTGAGGTCGGCCGCGATCCGCGTGAAGATCGTGTTCAGCTGCCCCGGATCTGGCTTGTTGTAGAAGTTGTCGGGCTCGCTCGCGATGGCACGGATCGTGTCCCAAGCGGTCGTCGTACCGTCCGTGTTCCCGTTCGAGAGCCGGCATCGCTCGTAGTCGGTTCCCGAGCCGTTGAGGTCGTAGCCGATCGTGTAGATGGCCGTGCCGCTGGCTTTGACCTGGGAGGCCGCCCGAATCCCGGCGGCGCAGGGGTGTGTCCGGTAGTACGACGTGTTCATGTAGCTCGGCAGGTCGCGGGGCGTGGTGTTGGCTGCGCCGTCGGAGAGGAAGATGATCACGTCTTCGACGTCGCCGCGGCCGTGCTCGTTGAGCTCGTGCTGCGCCTCCTCGATGGCGTTGGAGTAGGACGTCGAGCCTGCCGCACCTATGCAGTCGAGGCGCTGGATGAGGGCGGAGGCGGGGTTCAGCGTGTAGCCCGTCTCGAACGAGCCCGTCAGGTAGTCCATGGTCACCGAGGCGATCGCGTACACCGACTTGTCCGAGCCCAGTGGCAGCGTCGTGCTCCACTCGGGCCACCGTGCGTCGTAGCCAAAGCGATAGTCCGCCGCGTTGTTGTTCCTCGGTGTTCGGCAGAGGTTGTTGCGGTTGATCACCGGTGGGAACACGGCCAGACCTACGGCGTCGAGGGTCGGGTCCATGAAGCTCAGGAACGTCCTGACGCCCTCTTTGGCGTTGGTGAGGTCGGTGCACGCCGGAGAATCGCTGCTGCCGTCGCTCTTCTGGCACATCGACCCGGTCCGGTCGAGCACGATCATCACGTCGAGCGGCTTCGACGAGCAGGGTGAGCACGCGGTCGCGGTCGCCCGCACCGTGAGCGTGTCGAATCCGAGGATGCGGCCGAACGTCGTGCCAACGTCCGCCCGTGCGGTCACGTTGATCGCGTTCACCGTGTTGAAGCGCTCCTGGCAGCCGGGGGCGGACTTGACGCAGCGCGGTGTGGCCACGACGTCGACCGTCTTGCCGATCGTCAGCTCGTTCTTGCCGCCGGCTCCCGGACCGTACGTGTAGGCGACGTTTATCGCCTCGGCGGCGATGGGGAGGTGTTGCGCACCGGCCAGGGCGGCGGCGTCGACACCGGCCTGGAGTTGGCGCTGCGCGACGTACGCGCGGCCGAAGTCGACGACGATCGCAACCATGCCGAGCATTGCCACCATCATCAACGCGGCAACGATGAGGATCACGCCGGACTCCTCCTCGACCAGTTGTCGTCCCCGCCTACTCCACATCGCGCGCTCCCTCCACGGACACCGGTGCCTCGCCTCGGATCCCTCACTCAGTGAACTCCCGATCGTCCGGGCTGGGAATCACTCGAATGAGGGATCGCCTCGTTCGTCACATGCACTTCGCGAACGGGGCCTGCTGTCCTGCCCGCAGCCGTGGTGCCGGCTGCAAGCCTCGTTTCGTAGGCGGTGCGCGACGGCGCAGCCGCTACGCGGCAGCCAGCGAGTCGACCTTGGCCCGGAGGTAGCCGAGGTACGGCTCCGGGTCGACCCCGCCGCCCACGAGCTGCGTCAGCGTCTCCTGCGGCGTGAACTTGCGCCCGAGCACGTAGAGGTGGTCGCGCAGCCAGGCATGAATTTCGCCGAAGTCTCCACGCCCGATGTGCTCGTCGGCAGCGGGGATGTCCTGGAGCAGCCGATCCCAGATCTGGGCCGAGATCACGTTCCCCAGCTGGTAGGTGGGGAAGTAGCCGAACGAGCCACCCGACCAGTGCACATCCTGGAGGCAGCCGACCCGGTCGTTCGGTACGGGAACGCCGACGAGCTCCTCGAAGCGCGTGTTCCACGCCTGCGGGAGATCTGCGGTCGACAGGGCGCCCGACAGGAGCTGCTCCTCGAGCTCGAAGCGAAGGATGATGTGCAGCCCGTACGTGACCTCGTCGGCATCGACCCGGATCAGCGAGCGGCGCACGCGGTTGACAGCGCGCTGGAACCGGTCGAGGGTCACATCGCGAAGCGCGTCCGGGAATGTCGCCTGCATACGCGGGTAGAACCATTGCCAGAACGGCCGCGACCGTCCGATCACGTTCTCCCACAGGCGGCTCTGCGACTCGTGCAGCGCTGAGGAGCAACCCGTTGCGAGCGGCGTGCGCTCGAGCGCCGGGCTGACGCCGCGCTCGTAGAGCCCGTGCCCGGTCTCGTGCATCGTCGAGAACAGCGAGCTCCCGTGCAGGTCGTTCTCGTCGTACCGCGTCGTCAGCCGCACGTCGCTCGTGGCGAAGCTCGTGCAGAAGGGGTGCACCGTCGTATCGAGTCGGAACGCCCGGTCGGCTCCGAACGCGTTCATCGCCGCGAGCGACAACGCGTGCTGGCCCGCTTGCGGGTAGTGAGCGCTCTCGAAGGGCTCGGCGTCGTCCCGCGGTGCCGCGCGGGTCAGCTCCTGGAGCACCGGACGGAGTCGATCGAAGACAGCGCGAACCTCCGCCGTCCTCATGCCCGGTTCGAAGTCGTCGAGGTGGACGTCGTACGGGTCGTCGGTCGGCTCGAAGCACGCTGCGTAGCGGTGTTGGAGCTCGAGCGTGCGATCGAGCCACGGGCGGAATGCCGCGTAGTCGTCGGCTTCGCGTGCGACCGCCCAGGCTTCCATCGCCTCCGAGGCGAGTTGTGTCATGGCGGCGGTCAGCTCGGTGGGAACACGGACGGCCTTCTCCCAGTCACGCCGCGTGACCCGGATCAGGCAGGCGTCGTCGGAGTCGTCGGAAAGCGACGCGGCGAACGGCGCGAGCTCGTCGAGCAACCGTCCGACTTCGGGGTCGATGAACCGGTCGTGCGCGATCGTCCGCAACGTCGCGAGCTGATGAGCTCGGACCGGGGCGCCGGTCCGCGGCATCATCACGAGCTGGTCCCAGCCGAGCACGGCCTGCGCGCGCTGCAGATCGCTGACGACGGCGAGTCGCCTCCGCAACTCGGCGAGGGCGGGGTTCTCGATCATCCCGAAACCCTACGCGACGGGGTCGGCCGGAAGCTGCGCCTTGTCGACCCGCACCGGATGGTCGGCCATCGCCAGCAGCGCGTCGTCGCCCGCGGAGTCGCCGTACGCCCAGAGGATCGGCGCATCGATCTCTCGACCGTGCAGCCACTCGCGCAGGCGGCGCTCTTTCTCCGGGCCGCGGCAGTTGGGCCCTCGAAGCTCGCCGGTGAGCCGCCCGTCGGAGCCGATCGCGAGCTGTGTGCAGAGCACGTCGTCGACGGCAAGTAGGTCGCCCAGCGGCTCGACGTACGGCTCGAGCGAGGCGGAGACGAGCACGACTGCGTGGCCGAGCTCCTGGTGCCGCCGGAGACGAGCCGCGGTGTCGGTTCGCAACCTGCTCTCGACGATCGTCTGCGCGAAGGCCGCGCCCTCGGAGCGGATCCTCTCCTCGTCGACGCCGGCCAGGGACGAGCAGACGAGCGCCTTGAGCAGGTCGTGGTCGCGGCGGACGAGCCCGCGCGCGAGCGTCCGCGGCCGACGCAGGACGGCAGCCACAAGTCGCCAACCCGCGACGCGTGCGAGGAACGGCCCGACGCTGTCCCGACGCGTGAGTGTCCCGTCGAGGTCGAAGGCGGCCACGACCGGTTGTGTCGGGGTGACAGGAGCAGGCATGCGCCGCATGAGGCTATACACTCGTTTCAGTGTCCGAGGGCCCCGAGATCTTCGACGACCTCTACCTCGGCCTTCAGGCCGGCGGCGCCATCCGCAAGCAACGGCGCGGTGAAGAGTTGACCGAGGAGGAGGCGGCTGCCATCAGCCATTGGCAGCGTCTCTCGGTGTGGCGCAAGGCGTTCGCGATCGGCGCGTTCGCCGTCGGCACGTTCGGTCTGGGGTTCACGCTTGGCGGCCTCGTCTTCGGTCGCTGGCGCAAGGCCTGACCCGGCGATCCGCGAACGCTTCGCTCCAGCCCGCGAGCAGGCGAGCTCGACAGCCAGAGCGAACACTTGTTCGACGCAGGACGCCCGGGTAGACTCGCCGGGATGCAGGCCGAAGAGCTCGTCGTCCACGGCGCACGGGAGCACAACCTGAAGGACGTCACGGTCGCGCTTCCGCGCAACAGGCTCGTCTGCGTGACGGGCCTCTCCGGCTCCGGCAAGTCGTCGCTCGCGTTCGACACGATCTACGCGGAGGGGCAGCGCCGCTACGTCGAATCGCTGTCCGCGTACGCGCGCCAGTTCCTGCAGATGATGGAGAAGCCCGACGTCGACTCGATCGACGGGCTCTCGCCGGCGATCTCGATCGACCAGAAGACGACCTCGCGCAACCCGCGGTCGACCGTTGGCACGGTGACGGAGATCTACGACTACCTGCGGCTGCTCTACGCACGTGCGGGCCGGCCGCACTGCCCGGTCTGTGGCCACCCGATCGCCGGCCAGAGCCTCGACCAGATCGTCGAGCAGGCGCTCGCGCTGCCCGACGGCACCCGCTTCACCGTCAACGCGCCCGGTCGTGCGCGACCGCAAGGGCGAGTTCAAGCGACGTGCTCGAGGAGCTTCGCCGCGACGGCTTCACGCGCGTCAAGGTCGACGGCCAGCAGTACGCTGCTCGAAGACGAGATCACCCTCGACAAGAAGTTCAAGCACACGATCGAGGTCGTCGTCGACCGGCTCGTGATGAAGCCCGACCTGCGGCAACGGCTGACCGCAGTCGATCGAGACGGCGGCCTCGCTCACCGGACGGCGCTCGTCGCGCTCGACCTCGTCGACACCGGCGAGCAGCTCGCTCTTCTCCGAGAACTTCGCCTGCCCCGACCACGGCGTCTCGCTACCCGAGCTGGAGCCAAGGATCTTCTCGTTCAACTCGCCGCACGGGGCCTGTCCGCGCTGCACGGGCCTCGGCTCACAGCTCGAGGTCGACCCGGACCTGCTCGTACCCGACTCGGCGCTGTCGATCGGCGACGGGGCGCTCGTGCCGTGGTCGCTCGGTGGCCAGGGCTTCTACGAGTCGGTGATCCAGGCGATCGCCGACCGCTACGAGATCCCCCTCGACGTGCCGTGGCGCGAGCTCGAGACCGCCCAGCAGGACCGCTTCCTCTACGGCACCGACGGTGACCGGCTGCTCGTCTCCTACCGCAACCGCATGGGGCGCAAGCGCCAGTACACGATGGCGTTCGAGGGGCTGGTCTCCAGCCTGCAGCGGCGCTACCGCGAGACCGACTCGGCGCAGCAGCGCGAGCGGATCGAGGAGTACATGTCGATGCGCGCCTGTCCCGAATGCGATGGTGCGCGCCTCAAGCCGGAGGTGCTCGCCGTCACCGTCGGCGGTTTCTCGATCCACTCGTTCACGCGGATGTCGGTCACGCAGGCGCTCCGTTTCCTCGACGAGCTCGAGCTGACACCCACCGAGCACCTGATCGGAGACCGCATCGTGAAGGAGATTCGGGAGCGGCTCACGTTCCTTGCCGACGTCGGGGTCGGCTACCTGCAGCTCGACCGCGCCGCGAAGACGCTGTCGGGAGGCGAGGCGCAGCGTTTGCGACTCGCGACGCAGATCGGCTCGCAGCTCGTCGGTGTCCTCTACATCCTCGACGAGCCGTCGATCGGTCTCCACCAGCGCGACAACGACCGCCTGATCGGCACGCTCGAGCGGCTTCGCGACCTCGGCAACACGGTGCTCGTCGTCGAGCACGACGAGCAGATGATGCGCGTCGTCCGACTGGATCGTCGATATGGGGCCGGGCGCGGGTGAGCACGGCGGTCACGTCGTCGCCGTGGGCTCTGCCTCCGACATCGAGGCGAGCGACGAGTCGGTGACCGGTGCCTTTCTGTCCGGTGCCCGTCGGATCGCCGTACCGCCGCGTCGCGGCGCCGACCGCGGCGTGTTCACGGTGCGCGGGGCCACGCAGCACAACCTCAAGAACATCGACGTCAGCTTCCCCGTCGCGAACTTCATCTGCGTCGCCGGTGTCTCGGGCTCCGGGAAGTCGACGCTCGTCAACGAGATCGTCTACAAGGCCCTGGCCAACCAGCTGAACCGGATGCGTGTCAAGCCTGGCGACCACGACGAGGTCGAGGGCATCGAGGTCTTCGACAAAGTGATCGAGATCGACCAGACGCCGATCGGGCGCACGCCCCGTTCGAACCCGGCGACCTACACCGACCTCTTCACGCACGTCCGGGAGCTCTACTCGCTGACGCCGGAGGCGAAGGTGCGCGGCTACAAGCCGGGGCGCTTCTCGTTCAACGTGCGCGGCGGGCGCTGCGAGGCCTGCAAGGGCGACGGGCAGATCAAGATCGAGATGCACTTCCTCCCGGACGTGTACGTCCCCTGCGAGACCTGTCATGGGCGTCGCTACAATAAGGAGACGCTCGAGGTGCGCTTCAAGGGCAAGTCGATCGCCGACGTGCTCGAGATGTCGGTCGAGGAGGCGCTCGAGTTCTTCGCCAAGATCCCGAAGATCCGGCGCCGCCTGCAGACGCTCCACGACGTCGGGCTGGACTACATCCGGCTGGGGCAGCCCGCGACGACGCTCTCGGGCGGCGAGGCCCAGCGGGTGAAGCTCGCCGCCGAGCTGTCGAAGGTGGCGACGGGAAAGACGCTCTACATCCTCGACGAGCCGACGACGGGGCTGCACTTCGCCGACATCGAGAAGCTGCTCGAGGTGCTGCAGCGCCTCGTCGACTCCGGCAATACGGTGCTCGTGATCGAGCACAACCTCGACGTGATCAAGCAGGCCGACTGGCTGATCGATCTCGGGCCCGAGGGCGGAGAGGAAGGCGGCGAGCTGATCGCCGCGGGCACTCCGGAGCAGGTGGCAGAGGTCGACGAGAGCTATACGGGCCGCTTCCTGCGCTCGGTGCTCGCCGCACCGGCAGCCGCCGCCGCCGCCGCGTAGGGGCGGGAGCCGCACTCGGAGCAGAACGGCGAACAGCTCCTGCTTGTCACCGGGCGTCTGCTCGGCGAGACCCAGCAACTGAGCCAGCCGCGGCTGCACGAAGCGACGCTCGTCCGCGTCGAGCAGATGCTCGTCGAGCGTCGCCTGGAGCTTCGACAACGCCGACGCAGATGGCTCCTCCTCGGCGATGCGGCAGCGCATGCGCACCATGTCCGCCAGTGCCCAGTACGTGACACCGTCGCCGTAGGAGAGGCAGCGGCCGCGGTGCCAGTACGCGTCGAGCGCGACCCCGTCGACGTACTTCTCGAACTCCCACGCCAGCCGCGACTTGCCGATGCCGGCGATGCCGGTGACCGATACGAGATGCGCGCGCCGCTCCTCGGCACACGCGTGGAAGAGATCCTTGATCTTGCGCAGCTCCGAGTCGCGGCCGACGAACGGTGCCTCGAGGCCGGTCCCCTTGAGCGCACCCTGACGCCCGGAAACGACGCGGAGCGCTCGCCAGAGACCGACAGGCTCCGCCTTCCCCTTGAGCTCGTGCTCGCCGGCCGGGGCGTACGCGATCGTGGCCTCGCTCGCCCGGCGAGTCGCGTCACCGACGAGCACCGTCCCGGGCTCCGCCGTGGTCTGGATGCGCGAGGCCGTGTTGACGAGGTCTCCGGCGACCATCCCCTCGCCCTGCGCACCCAGCGTCACCGCCGCCTCACCCGTAAGCACGCCGGCGCGGGCACGCAAATCGCTTGCGCCGACCTCGTCGCCCAGCCCCGACACCGCCGCCACCAGGTCGAGCGCCGCGCGCACCGCACGCTCGGCGTCGTCCTCCGTCGCCACCGGCGTCCCCCACACGGCCATCACAGCGTCACCGATGAACTTCTCCACCGTGCCGCCGTACAGCTCGATCAGACGCCGACAGGTGTCGAAGTACCGCGTCAGCAGCTCACGTGCTTCCTCGGCGTCGCGGCTCTCGGCGAGCGACGTGTAGCCGACGAGGTCGGCGAACAGCACCGAGACGAGGCGACGTTCCGCGACCCGTGCGTCCGCAGGAGCGGGGGCCTCCTTGTGACTGATCGTTACAAGGGCCACTCCACACTCGCCGCAGAACTTCACGCCGGGTGCATTCGGCGAGCCGCACGCGAGGCAGGCGAGGGAGAGGCCCGCGCCGCACTCGCCGCAGAACTTCCTCCCCGCCTCGTTGGCCGTCCCGCATGCGTCGCAGTTCACAGGTCAACTCTCGCAGACATCTGTCTCGAACGGAATCGGCTTCACCCGGCTAGGCTCGGGCGCATGAGCACGCCTCCGCCGCGGGTCAAGCCGGGTGTCTCCGCCGATGCGGAGGCGGCCGGGCGGAGGGACGCCGTCCGCGAGGCCGAGCGCCGCTGGTGGCGTCGCACGATCGAGGTGCTGCGGCGGCCGCGTGACGTGTTCACGGCACTCGCCGAGGACGACGAGGACGACGTCGTCGCGCGCCAGGAACCGATCCTGGCGATCGTGCTGCTCGCCGGCATCGGCGGCATCCTGCTCACACCGGCGTGGGGGACGCTCTTCGACGACTCGTCGGTCGATTGGCTCGTGCTCGCCGTCGTCACCTTCGTGGGCGGGCTCTTCTACGGCGCCTTTGGGTACCTGCTGCTGGGGATCGCCGTCTGGCTCGGAGCGCGCGGCGCGGGTGCCACCGAGTCGGCGCGACAGGCGCGTCACGTGCTCGCGTTCAGCGTCGTACCGCTGGCTCTCTCGCCGGTCGTCACGGTGCCGGTGGCGCTCGTCGGCTACGGCGGCGACTTCTTCCGCTCGGGCGGTGCAGACGGCGGAGCGGGACGAGCTGTCGTCGTCGGGCTGGGGCTCGCCTTCGTCGCCTGGAGCGCGGGGCTGCTTGCGCTCGGATTACGCACGACGTATCGCCTGCCCTGGCGTGGCGTCGCGGGGGCGCTGGCGCTGTCGGCAGTGCTCGTCGCAGCGTTCGCCGTGCTGCCGTCGGCTCTCTGATCCCTCGAAGGAGGGGCTGCCTCCCCCCGTTCGGGGTTGGCCCGATCGCCCGCGATCGGTGAGCCTGAGCGCGGTGCTCCTGTGATCAGCGCGACTGGATATCGTTTGCGGCTGCGGCGCGATGCCGAGGCCCTCCATCACGGGGCCTTCGTCGTTCTGGGGCTCGCTGCCGCTGCCGCCGCCGTCGGGCTCGCCGTCTCGTGGCTCGTCGTCGGCCTCGCCGCGGGCGCGTTCGCCCTCTACGCGTGGGCGTGGCGGGCCGGCATCCGGCAACGGCGCCTCGTCAACCGGGCGGGTGTCGTATACGGCGCCGCGGCCGCGGCAGAGCGCGTCGCCTCGACGGAGGAACTGGCTGGCGAGCTGCTGCGGACGGCCCGTGATCTGCTCCAGGCAGACGGCGGCTGGATCGCATTCCTTTCGCGAACGCCCCGTGGTACACCGATGGTCGCTCGCCTCGCCGACGGTCGAGTGCTCGAGCCCGAGGTTCGTCGCCTCACACCCGTCGAGCAAGTGGTGTCCTCTCTCGCCACCCTGGAGAGTGGGCCGGTGCTGATCGATGCCACCCGCGCGGACGCACCGACCCGCGAGGCGCTGCGAGCACTGGACCTGCACTCGACTCTCGTGTCCACGTTCGGCGTCGACGGCGGCGTGCGAGGCGTGCTCGTGCTCGGCCGCGCGGCCACGGCGAGGCGCTTCGGGTCCGAGGAGCTGACTCTCGTCGACGCCTTCGCCGAGCATCTTCGAGTCCTCGTCGAGAACGATCGCCTCGAGCGGTCGCTGCGCGAGGTGACCGGTCTCAAGGAGCAACTGCGCCACCAGGCCTTCCACGATGCCCTCACGGGCCTCCCCAACCGAGTGCTCTTCGCCGAACGCGTCGCCGGAGACCTCGCGAACGCGGTCGCCGGGCTGACGGCGGTCCTCTTCCTCGACCTCGATGACTTCAAGACGATCAACGACAGCCTCGGGCACCAGGCAGGGGACGAGTTGCTCGTTGCGGCAGCCCAGCGCGTCGCAGTCGCGACACGGTCGACGGATACCGCGGCCCGGCTCGGCGGCGACGAGTTCGCCGTGCTCGCCCGGGTCCACCGGCTCGAGGAAGCGGTCGAGCTCGCGGAGCGCCTCGTGTCCACCCTCGAAGCGCCGTTCACGATCGGAGGGCGCGAGATGTCCGTGCATGCAAGCGTCGGCATTGCGGTCGGTGAGCCCGGATCGCTGACGGCGGACGAGTTGCTCAGGAACGCCGACGCAGCCATGTACGAGGCGAAGCGCGGTGGGAAGCGTCGCTACGCTCAGTACGAGAAACACCTTCACGTGGGCGCGCAGAAGCGGCAGGAGCTCGCCACGGCACTCGATCGTGCCGTCGCGAGGGAGGAGATCGGTGTCCACTACCAGCCGATCGTGGAACTCGAGACCGGCCAGATCCTGGGGGTGGAGGCGCTCGCCCGCTGGGAGCGGCCGAATGCCGGACTCGCGTACCCGGCGTCGTTCCTCCCGCTCGCGGAGGAGATCGGCCTGATGATCGACATCGGCCGCCTCGTGCTCGCCGAGGCTGCACGCGACGCGAGCTCGTGGAGAAGCTCGTTCGCCGGACGTGAGGAGCTACGCGTCAGCGTCAACCTCGCTCCCAGCGAGCTCCACAACCCGGACCTCGTGAGCGACGTCGCTGCGACGCTCGACCGTCACGGGCTCGACCCTCGGTCGCTCGTCCTCGAGCTCACGGAGAGCGGCGTGATGCGCAGTCCACAACAGGCCAGGGAGAAGATGGTCGAGCTGCGCGCTCTCGGCATCTCCCTGGCACTCGACGACTTCGGAACGGGGCATTCGTCGCTCGCACACCTACGCGAGTTCCCGCTCGACTCGTTGAAGATCGCCCGGGAGTTCGTCGCCGGGTTGCCCGACGGCCATGTCGACCACGTCTTCGTCGAGACGATCGTGCGCATGGGCAACGCGCTCGGACTCGAGGTCGTTGCGGAGGGAATCGAGACCGAGGCGCAGGCGCGAGCGGTGGCCGAGCTCGGCTGCCGGTTTGGGCAGGGGTACTACTTCGGGCAGCCCGTCGGGGTGTTCGGCGTCACGCACTACCTCGCGGCGTCGCGGTTGCCGCACGCACCCGCACTGAGGCTTGCGGGCGCGGCGTGACGCTGACGCACCGCGCTACTTTCGCGTCACACGCACCTCGGCGTCGAACGTCGCCAGCTCGTGGTCGGTCATCCCGTACGTATGCACGTCCTCCGGGAAGCGGTGCTGGCGCACGTCGCTCGCATAGTGCTCGAGTGCGTCCCGGATCACCGGCCCGAGCTCCGCGTATCGCTTGACGAACCGAGGTGAGGTTCCGCTGTAGAGGCCGAGCAGGTCGTGCCAGACGAGCACCTGCCCGTCGGTGCCCGCGCCCGCGCCGATACCGATCGTGGGGATCTGGAGGCGACCCGTGACGTGAGCGGCAACCGGTGCGGGAACGGCCTCGAGGACCAGGCTGAAGCAGCCGGCCGCCTCCAACTCGACCGCGTCGTCAACGAGCTGGAGGGCCTTGTCCGCGGTTCTCCCCTGCGCCCTGAAGCCGCCGAGCATGGTCGCCGACTGGGGTGTCAGCCCGATATGCCCCATCACAGGGATGCCGGCGGAGACGATCGCCACGGCACGTGACAGCATGGGGCCGGCGCCCTCGAGCTTGACGGCGTCGGCCCCTGCCTCCTTGACGAAGCGGATCGCGTTCTCCACGGCCGCCTCGTCTGACACCTGAAACGAGCCGAACGGCATGTCCGCGACGACGAGTGGGCGATGGGCGCCGCGGGTCACCGCGCGCGTGAGCATCACCATCTCGTCCATCGAAGCGGGCACCGTCGAGTCGTGGCCGAGCATCGTCATCGCGGCCGAGTCGCCGACGAGGATCATGTCGGTGCCCGCCTCGTCGGCGAGGCGCCCCGACGGCGCGTCGTACGCCGTGACCATGACGATCGGTTGCCGACGTGACTTCATCTCCACCAGTTCGGTCAAGGGGAGCTTCCCAGGAGCCGGTGTGCCGGGTGCAGGGATACGGGGACGGGTGCTCATGGAGCCTCCTCCAGGGGGACGTTGTCGATGAGACGTGTCGAGCCGACGCGGACCGCGCCGGCGAGGACGGGGGGATCGAACGGGGCGACCTCGATGTAGTCGACGTCGAGACCTGCCTCGGCGAGCGACGCCCGGGCTCGTGCGGGATCACGCGTCGCGAGCGCACGCGGCAGCGCGAGCGCGCGGCGCCGGTCGTCTTCACTGAGCGCGGAATTGCGCGACGAGAGCGCGAGGCCGTCCGCGTCGCGCACGGTAGAGACCACGTGGAGGTCGATGTCGAGGGCGAGGTCACGGATCAGCCGGCGCACGACCTCCACCTGCTGTGCGTCCTTCTGACCGAAGAACGCGAGGTCGGGCTGCACGATCGTGAACAGCTTGAGGCACACGGTGGCCACACCGCGAAAATGGCCGGGGCGGTGCTCGCCCTCGAGGATCGAGCCGAGCTCCGTGACGTCGAGCCACGTCTGGAACCCCGGCGGGTACATCTCCTCCGGCGGCGGGGCGAAGACGAGATCGACGCCGGCCGTCGCTGCCGCCGCGAGATCCCGCTGCTCGTCGGACGGATACGCCGCGAGGTCCGTGGTGTCGCCGAACTGGGTCGGATTGACGAACAAGCTCATCACCACGGTATCCGCCGCCTCTCGGGCGGCACGGAGGAGCGCGAGGTGACCGTCGTGCAACGCACCCATGGTGGGGACGAGCGCGATCGAGCCGCCGCGCAGCGGGGAAAGCACTTCGCGGGCCTCCGAAATGGTTCGCGCCACTCTCGGTAGTTGGTCGTCGCGGCCCCTCGACGCCGAAGCGCTCGGGCGCGCACGTCCCGCCTGGAGGGCGGTCAACGAGGCAAGCGCGACGTACGCGTCCGCAAGCTCGGGGCGCTCGTCACGGATCACCGCCAGGTGGCGGTCGACCGTCTCCCAGTCGCCGCGGTCGATCGGGCCGGTCAGCTCGAAGTCGTTGTCGATCGTCCTTCGCATCAGCGGATCGAGGCCCTCGGGCGGCGCGCCCGCAGCCTCCAGCAGAGCGCCGCCTGCACGTCGCAACGTGACGACGTAGTTCGAGGCGACGGCTGCGCCCGCGTGGTACAGGGCGCGACGCTCGTCCTCCAGGTGAAACGGCTTCAGACCGAGCGTCTTGGCCAGCCACGTGCCGACGGCGCGTGCGTCGTCGCTCTCGGCCGTGACCGCAGCGAAGGCGCCGTCGAGTTGCTCGGGCCCGCGGCGCACCGTGAACGTCTGCAGGGGATGCACGCCGAACCGCCGCTCGTGGGGCTCCAGCGCAGCCAGTGGCGTCGCTCCCGAGACGTGGGCCACCCAGGGGCCTGGCTCGACCGTGCGCGCCGCCTCCGAGATCGCCCGGTCTGGCACGCACAGGAGGACGAGCTCTGGTGCGTCTTCTTCCAGGCGTACGCCGCGCTCGACCAGGCGCGCGGTCATTGCTCTGCCGACACGCCCGCGCGCGCCGACCACTCGTACGCTCTCGATCATCTGTCTCTGCTCCAGTTCCGTCCGGATACCGGGCTGCGCACAGGATACTCGTCGAGGAGCGCGCTGCGTCAGCGTCGCATCGCCAGACGTTGCTCGAGCTTCGTGCGAGCAACCGGCCAGGCGTCGTCGGTGATGGCGTACCACGCGCTGTCGCGGCTCTCCGTGCCCCGGACGAGCATGTGCTTGCGATGAACGCCCTCGAAGGCGGCTCCGAGCGCCTCGAGCGCTCCGCGCGAGCGCTCGTTGAGCGCATCGGTCTTGAACTCCACGCGTCGACAGCCCCACATCTCGAAGGCGTGGTCGAGCATGAGCAGCTTGGCCTCGACGTTGGCTCCGCTACCCCATGCGTCCTGGCGGAGCCACGTCCAGCCGATCTCCACGCTGCGGTGCTCGGGCCGCAGGGCGAGGAACCGGGTCGACCCGATCGTGCCCATGTGGCTGATCGTCACAAAGGGGATCTCGGTGCCTGCCCGGGCGGCGGCGAGCGCCGCGTTCACGAGCCCATCCATCTCGTCTCGAGTTGCGGGCTGTGAGATCGAGAGCCACGTCCACGTTTGCGGATCGCGCGACGCCTCCCACAGCTCCGCTGCGTGCTCAGGTCGGAGCGGCTCGAGCCGGACGATCCTGCCCTCGAGCGTCGGTGGCTGCCACGCGGTCACGGCGGCGAGCATTACACTGATCGACATGCCGATGTACGAGTACGCATGCATGGAGTGCGAGCAGCACTTCGACGAGCTCGTCCGCAGTGAGACGCAGGTCGTCACGTGCCCGCAGTGCGGCGCGGCCAAGGTGCTCAAGCAGCTCTCGACGTTCGCCGTGGTCGGCGCGACGGCGAAGCCGAGCTTCGCCGGCCCCTCGGGCGGCGGTGGCGGCTGCTGCGGCGGCTCCTGCGGTTGCGGCTAGACCGCCGCGCGCTCACGGCCGGGCCCGGTATCCCGTAGGCATGTCCGCGCTGCGCCTCGTCGGTGCCGGGTTGGGCGCCTACCTGCTTGGCACCCTGCCCTCGGCGGCGCTCGCCGCACGTAGAGCGAGCGACGGCCGCATCGACCTGCGCGAGTACGGGAGCGGCAACCCGGGCGCGATGAACACGCTGTACACGCTCGGACGTGGGTACGGGCTCGCCGTCGCGGGGGCGGACGTGGCCAAAGGCATGGTCGCCTGCGCGTTGGGTCGGCACCTCGCCGGGAGCGCCGGTGCCCACGTCGCCGGCGTCGCCGCCGTGACGGGACACTGCTACCCGGTGTGGAGCGGCTTTCGCGACGGCGGGAAGGGCGTGGCGACGAGCGTCGGACAGTGTCTGGCCACGTTCCCGGTGTACGCGCCGGTCGACTGGGCCATCGGCGTCGCCAGCGCCGCGTACATGCCTCCCGGGCGTCGTGCGTCGAGCGCCACCGC
Organism: uncultured Actinomycetes bacterium; assembly: GCA_963701395.1. Lineage (GTDB taxonomy): Bacteria > Actinomycetota > Thermoleophilia > Gaiellales > Gaiellaceae > Gaiella. Next base: position 634,964 of record CAVOZU010000007.1, on the reverse strand, counting down.
CGCCGCCGCCGCGTCGTGGATCGTGGGAGGCGTGGTGTGGTGGCGGGGGCGCCTGCCCAACGGCTGGGGGCCCGAGCCGAGCGCAGCCTTGCCGCTCGCGAACCTTGCTTCGACGGCTGTCGTCCTGTCACGCTTCGTCGCCGCCTCTCGCGCCGGACGTGCAGACGATCTCGGCGATCGATGGTGAGCCGCCGCGTCGGCGTCGTCACCGATTCGAGCGCGCAACTCCCTCCGTTCCTCGCTCGCCCGGCGTCCATCGAGGTCGTCTCCGTCGCCGTCCTCGTGGCCGGCGAGGCGCATGCGGAGGCCGAGCTCGAGGCAGACGACTTCTATCGACGTCTTGCCGACGGCCACGCGGTCTCGACGTCCACGCCGAGCCCCGCGGCCTTCACCGCTGTCTACGACCGTCTCGCACAGGCAGGCGCCCGCGAGGTGATCTCGCTCCATCTCGACGGTCGCCTCTCGGGCACCGTCGGCGCCGCCCGTCTCGGCGCAGACTCAGCGTCGATCCCCGTTCACGTCGTCGATACCCGTCAGGTCAGCTTGGGCGTTGGGCTCTGCGCGGTCAGAGCACGGGCGGCGCTCGACGACGGGGCTGAAGCCGGAGCAGCGGCCGCGGCAGCGGCAGCGGCAGCACTTCGACTGTCCGCCGTCCTTCGCAATGCGTCGTTCGTTGCCACGCCGCCGACGCCCGGGCGCGTCGACGTCCAGGATGCCCTCATCGAGGTCAGCGACGGGCGGGCGGTGTCGCTCGGGCCGGTGCGAGATGCCGCGAGCGCCGTCGAGCGGCTGGGGACACTCGTGCTCGAGGCAGATGGGCCGCTCTCGACCGCCGTGGGGTATGCCGCGCGCGATGTCGAACCTGCTGCCGACCACCTGGCAGAGCTCCTCGGCAGCGCGGCCGCCGTGCGGGACGTGCTCCGCTACCGCGTCGGGCCGTCGGTCGGCGCGCACACCGGAGGAGATACGTTCGGCTGCTTCTGGTGGCCCGAAGACGAAGCGGGACCTATCCGGGGATCGGCCTAGACTGGACACGCATGGACGACGGCCGCGCGGCAGCCCTCGACGCCTATCGCGTCGACACAGAAGAGTGCACACGGTGCCCGCTCGCCGAGAGCCGGACACACGTCGTCTTCGGTTCGGGCAACCCCGACGCCGACCTGATGCTGGTCGGGGAGGCTCCGGGCTTTCACGAGGACCAGCAGGGCGTCCCGTTCGTCGGGCAGGCGGGGCAGTTGCTCGACCGGCTCCTCGCCGGCATCGGCCTCGCGCGCGACGACGTGTACGTCGCCAACACGCTCAAATGCCGCCCGTCCGGCAATCGCGATCCACAGCCGGAGGAGATCGCCGCCTGCGAGCCGCACCTCTTTCGGCAGATCGAGCTCGTGCAGCCGAGAGTGGTGGCGACGCTCGGGAACTTCGCCACGAAGCTGCTCTCCGGGCGCCCGCTCGGGATCACGCGCGTACACGGTCAGGAAGAACGCGTAACACTCGGGACGACGCCGGTCGTGCTGTACCCGCTGTACCACCCGGCGGCCGCCCTGTACACGCCGTCCATGCTCGGCGTGCTCGAGGCGGACTTCGCACGCATCCCGTCGCTGCTCGATCGGGACTGCGACCCGGTGGACGACGACGCCGTCCGTGGTCCTGCGCCAGCCTCAGCCCCGGCCGACCCTGCGCCCGAGCTGGTAGCGGTGGGCGCGCAGGAGCAGCTCGGGCTCTTCTGAAGATGGTCGAGCGCCCGTCCTCGTCCGCGGCCGAGACCGAGGCGATCGCCGCTGAGATCGCTGAGCGCCTCGACGTCGGCGACGTCGTCGTCGTCTCGGGTGAGCTGGGCAGCGGGAAGACCACGTTCGTTCGTGGTGCGGCACGCGCGCTCGGGGTCGAGCAGCCGGTGACGAGCCCGACCTTCACGATCGGCCATCGCTACGCCGGGCGCGTCGATGTCTCGCACCTCGACCTCTACCGGTTCGAGGGCGTGTCGGCCGCCGAGTGGGGCGACCTGGAGCCCTACTTCGACGACGCGGTCGTCTTCGTCGAGTGGCCAGAGGCGGGGGAGACGGCTCTGCCCGAGCCTCGCCTCCGTGTGCGGCTCGAGCATGCAGGCGGCGACTGCAGGCGGGTCTCCCTCGAACCGAGCGACACATCGCTCCTCGCCCGGTGATGGGCTCACGGTGGGCCAGGAGTTGATACTCGCCTTCGACACGGCAACGGACGTCGCGACGAGCGCGCTCGTCGCCGACGGGGAGGCTCTCGGGGAGCGCGTGTCGAGCGCGCGCACGTTGCTGGAGGACGTCGACGCGCTCATGCGCGAAGCGTCGGCGCAGCCTGCCGACCTCCGCGGCATCGTCGTCGGCACCGGCCCCGGGAGCTTCACGAGCACTCGCATCGGCATCGCCGTTGCACGCGGGCTCGCGCTCGCGCTCGACGTCGGCGTCGCCGGTGTGTCCACACTCGACGCGCTCGCGGCGGGCGCACCCGGCGCTCTGCCCGTGATCGACGCGCGCCGCAAGGAGGTGTTCGTACCAGGCCCGTCAGTGCTCGCTCCGCAGACCCTCGACCTCGCCCCGGGGACCGTGTGCGTCGGTGATGGTGCACGCCGCTATCGCCAGGTGCTGGAGGAGAAGGGGGCCGTCGTGCCGGACGACGAGAGCGAGCTCCATCTGCCGCGGGCGAGCATCCACGCCGGTCTCGCGGGGGCTCTCGGCCCGGCGGAGCTCGTTCTGCCCATCTACGTCCGCGTTCCGGACGTCGACCGCCAACCGACGTGACCGTCCGCACCCGAAAGCTCGAGCTCGGCGACCTCGACGAGATCGAGAAGATCGAGCAGGCCTCGTACCCGGCGCCCTGGTCGCGAGCGATGTTCACGAGCGAGCTCGCGAAGCCCAGCTCGATCTCGCTCGCCGCGCTCGACGAGCACGAGCGTATCGTCGGGTACCTCGTCCTCTCGCGCTTCGTCGACGCCTGGCACGTGATGAACGTCGCCGTCGACCCCACGTGGCGACGCCGTGGAGTGGCGTCGCTACTGCTCGACCGCCTGTTCGAACTGACGGCCACCGAGGGCCGGCGTGGGTACACGCTCGAGGTGCGTGTCTCCAACCACCCTGCGATCCGGCTCTACGAGCGGTTCGGCTTCCGCTCCAAGGGCATCCGCCGCAGCTACTACACCGACAATCGTGAGGACGCGCTGATCATGTGGCGCGATGCCGATTCGGGAGAGCCAGACGCTCCGGGGGGCCCAAGGTGACCGGAGAGGCGGCGCTCGTGCTCGCGATCGAGACGTCGTGCGACGAGACCGCCGCTGCGCTCGTCACGGGCGACGGGGTCGTCCGCGCCTCCGTCGTCTCGTCGCAGGCAGATCTCCACGCACGCTACGGCGGTGTCGTGCCGGAGGTGGCCTCCCGGCATCATCTCGAGCTCGTCATCCCGGTCGTGCGCGAAGCGCTGGCGACGGGCGAGGCGACCCTCGACGACGTCGATCGGGTCGCGGTCACGCAGGGGCCGGGGCTCGTCGGAGCCCTCCTCGTGGGTCTCTCCGCGGCCAAGGCGATCGCGTGGGCGCGAGGGCTTCCGCTCGTGCCCGTCGACCATCTGCACGGGCACGTGGCGTCGCTCTTTCTCGCACCCGACCCGGTCGAGCCGCCCTTCACCTGTCTCCTTGCCAGCGGTGGTCACACACAGCTGCTCGCCGTTCACGACCATGGGCGGTACGAGCGCGTCGGGACGACGCTCGACGACGCCGCGGGAGAGGCCTTCGACAAGGGTGCCCGACTCCTCGGGCTCGGCTACCCGGGGGGCGCAGCGATCGACCGCCTGGCTCGTGACGGCGACCCCGACGCGTTCCCGTTCCCTGTCGCCCGGGTGCCTGGTCTCGATTTCTCGTTCTCCGGGCTGAAGACCGCGCTGCTGTACGCGGTGAAGGCACTCGACGACGTCGAGCGCGACCGGCGCCGAGCCGACCTCGCCGCCTCGTACCAGCGAGCGATCGTCCGCGCGCTCGTCGCGCGGGTGCGCTCGGCGGTCGAGGAGACGGGGCTCGACCGGCTCGCCGTCGTCGGCGGTGTCGCGGCCAACTCCGAGCTGCGTGCGTCGTTGCCCGAGGCATCGTTCGCTCCGCTCGAGCTTTGCACCGACAACGCGGCGATGATCGCGTCGGCCGCACGGTTCCGTCCTGCAGTTCCTTCACCCGGCTACCTTGGGCTCGATGCGTACTCGTCGGCGGTCTGAGGCAGCCTTAGCGGCCGCGCTCGTGGCGGCCGTTCTGCTCGCGGGCGGTGCGGCCGCCGACAACCATCAGCGGGCAGCGGGGGCGGCCGGTTGGCAGGGCCTCCTCGGCTCGCGTCCCGCTCCGCAACTCGGTGACCGCTGGCTCGTCGTGCTCGACGCGCCCTCGCTCGCGGACCGCGTGCGCCGCGCAGGCGGGACAGCGACAGAGGCGCAGATGAAGACGTGGACGAGGGCGGCTCGCGACGCGCAGGAAGATGCGCTCGCGCAACTCGCGTTCCGCGGCGCACCGATCCAGCCGGAGCACTCGTACACGCGGCTGTTCAACGGCTTCGCGGCGCCGCTCGACGCGAGAGCCCTCGCTGTACTCGATCGTTACAAGGTGGTCCTGGGTGTCTATCCCGTGCGGGCTGCATATCCGGCGGCCGTGTCCCGATCCGTGCTGGCGACGGACGCGTTCGCACCCGGCAGCGGCCGCCGCCCCGATGTCGGCGTGCCCGGGTTGGACGGATCGGGCGTCACGATCGCGCTCGTGGACACGGGGGTCGACCTCGACCACCCGTACATCCGGCGTCGTCTCCTACCCGGAATCGACATCCTCGACCCAGGCGGTCTGGCCGTCGCGAGCCAGAACCCGACCCAGCCCGGCAGACCGGAGCGACACGGCACCGAGCTCGCCGGGCTGATCGTGGGTGAGGACGGCCCGGCAGGGCTAGCGGGCGTCGCCCCGCGTGCGTGGCTGCGACCCATCCGCGTCGCCGGCTGGCAGCCCGACGCCACGGCCGACGTCGCGGTGTACGCACGTACCGACCAGGTGCTCGCCGGACTCGAGGCCGCCGTCGATCCGAACGGCAACGGAGCGACACACGATGCCGCCCGGATCGCCGTCGTGGGCGTCGTCCAGCCGTACTCGTCGTTCGCCGAAGGCCCGTTGGCACGGGCCACCGCTGGTGCCCTCACCCTCGGCATGCTCGTCGTCGCTCCGTCCGGCAACGACGGGCCGGCGGGCCCCAGCTACGGCAGCGTCGGCGGGCCTGGGGGAACACGCGACGCGCTCGCGGTTGCCGCGTCGGATTCGAGGACGTCGAGCCCGGTCGTCCATGTGCTGCTCCGGAGCGGGCTCGGTGTCCTCCTTTCCGGAAAGCAGCCACTCGGCGGAGCCGTGCCCCCGCGGGAGCCCGTCACCGCTTCGGTCGTCGCACTCCCGAAGCGTCAAGCGGTGGTGGTGGGCGGAGCCGGAGGCGTGGAACGCCAGTTCGACAAGAAGGGCTACAGCAAGGTCGCGGGGACGGCGGCGCTGCTGCCCTCCGGCCCTCCGACGCCCGAGGCGGTTCGCGAGTTGGCGACGGCAGGCGCGCGTGCCGTGCTCGTCGACGGCCCGCTGCCCGCAGGATCGCTCGGCGTGGACGAGGCCTTCGAGGTGCCGATCCTCGGCCTGCCGGTTGGAGTGGCAGACGTGATCCGTGAACTGCTCGCTGACGGCCGCCCAGTCGAGCTGGCACTCGGTGCGCCGTCGGTCGAGGGCAATGCCGATCTCGCGTCGACAGCCCCGTTCTCGTCCGAGGGGCTCTCGTTCGGTGGAGGGGCCAAGCCCGAGATCGCCGCACCCGGGGTCGGTTTGGCGACGTCGGAGCCGGGGCGCGGGGACGAGGGCGCCGCGCGCTACGGGACCGTGAGCGGGTCGAGCGCAGCCGCGGCCGTCGCCGCGGGTGCGGCCGCACTCGTGTTGCAGGCGCGCCCCGACCTCGACGCAGCGGGCCTTCGCGGTGCGCTCGTCGCTTCCGCTCGCCCGATCGCGGGCGCCTCGGGGGTCGCCGCCGGAACGATCGACCCCGCTGCGGCCACGACGGTCGAGCTCGTCGCGGAGCCGCCAACGGTGGCCTTCGCGGCGAGCGTCGTGGAGGGTGAGGAGGTCGAGGGCACCGTGACCCTGCGCAATGTCTCCCGTCGCCCGCTCGTGCTGACCGTCGGGACGGACGCTGCGACACGGTCGGGCGTGACATTGACCGCGAAGCCTGCACAGCGCACGCTTCGCCCCGGGACGAAGGTCGTCGTACGGCTGTCGGCTGCGATCGGCACGCGGCCAACGGCGCCGAGCGCCCTCGCGGGTGTGCTCCGGGTTCGCATTCGAGCCGGTGGGGCACTACGGGTGCCGTGGGCGATCCCGTTGCCCGTCACGGATCGCCCGTTGCTCGACAGCGTTCGTCTCTCCGCTGCAGCGTTCGTGCCGTCCGACATCGCACCAGCCGTGCTGAGCCTCGTGGCGGGTCGAGTCGACGGGCCTGCCGAGCGCCCGCAACTCCTTCCCCTCGAGTCGCTCACGATCAACCTGTACCGGGGTGCTCGCAACCTTGGCTCGCTCGTACGCCTTCGCGACGTGCTGCCGGGGCGCTACGCCTTCGGCATCACCGGCCGCGGGTCGCGCGGTGCGCGTCTGGCCGTCGCGAAGTACGAGCTGGCCCTGGTGGCCGTCCCTGTCGGTGGGGGCGAGCCTCAGGAGACACGCGTGGCGTTCCGCGTCCGATGAGCAGGGGTATAGTCCGCCACGTCGTGCCTCAGAGTCGGTGCCACCGGTGAGCTCGACCGAGGCGCCCGCCACGCACCTCGGCGAGAACCCGTTCGCGATTGCGCAGTCACAGCTGGCGCACGTGGGCGAGACGTTCGGCATCGACCCGAACCTGATCGGCGTCCTCGCGCACTGCAAGAAGTCGGTCGAGGTGTCGGTGCCGGTCGTGATGGACGAGGGCAACGTTCGCGTGTTCGAAGGCTTCCGCGTGACGCACAACATGACGCGCGGCCCTGCGAAGGGCGGCATCCGCTACCACCCGGCTGTCACGCGCGACGAGGTGAAGGCACTGGCGATGTGGATGACGTGGAAGTGTGCCCTGATGGGTCTCCCGTTCGGGGGAGCCAAAGGCGGTGTGATCTGCGACCCCAAGGAGCTGTCGATCGGGGAGCTCGAGCGGCTCACGCGTCGCTACACGACCGAGATCATCAACGAGATCGGCCCCGAGAAGGACATCCCGGCACCCGACGTCGGTACCAATTCGCAGGTGATGGCATGGATCTTCGACACGTACTCGATGAACGTGGGTCATTCCGTGCTCGGCGTCGTGACGGGCAAGCCGCTCTCGGTCGGCGGGTCGGTCGGGCGCGACGAGGCGACGGCGCGCGGTGCGCTGTATTCGATCCGCACCGCCCTGCAGAAGCAGGGTGCCCGCCTGCCCGACAACCGGGTCGCGATCCAGGGCTTCGGCAACGTCGGCAGCAACCTGGCTCGCCTGCTCTCCGAGGAGGGTGCGCGGATCGTGGCCCTGAGCGACTCGCAGGGAGGCGTCACGAACCCGTACGGGATCGATGTGCAGGCTGCGATCGCCCACAAGGAGGAGCACGGAGCGCTCGTCGGGCTGCCAGGGACCGACACGATCACGAACGCGGAGTTGATCGAGCTCGAGTGCGATGTGCTCGCACCGTGCGCGCTCGAGCAGGTGATCACCGCGGAGAACGCGCCGCGCGTCCACGCGAGGATGGTGTGCGAGGGGGCGAACGGGCCGACGACGCCGGGCGCCGACCAGATCCTCGAGGATCGCGGCGTGCTGGTGCTCCCGGACGTGCTGGCGAACGCAGGTGGCGTCGTCGTCTCGTACTTCGAGTGGGTCCAGGGGCTCCAGGAGTACTTCTGGAAGGAGTACGAGGTGAACGCGAAGCTCAACGACATCACGGTACGAGCGTTCGAGGAGACCTGGCAGACGAAGGAGCGCTTCGGCACGAGCATGCGTGTCGCGGCGTACGGGCTAGCGGTGCAGCGGGTCGCCGAGGCGACGACGATCCGCGGCCTCTATCCCTAGATGCAGCTGTCCGGGAAGCGTCTCGTCGTCTACGTCGCGCCCGGCTGCCACCTCTGCGAGGTCGCGCTCGACGTCGTCGAGTCGGTGCGGCGTGAGCGTCCCTTCGAGTTCGAGGTCATCGACATCACGGGCGACGAGGAGCTCGAGCGCGCCTACCGGATCGACCTCCCCGTTGGCGAGATCGACGGTGAGCGCGTGTTCCGCTACGAGGTCACGGCGGACGACCTCCGCGAGCGACTCGGTCGCTGAGCGACGACGGTTCTCTCTGCACCCCGATGGCGGCGGCGGCACAATGTGACGAGATGTCACAAGCTTGTCGGCTCCGAGGGCTGCCGACGGCCTAACGGAAGGGGCGACTTTGGCGGATCGACTGACGGTTGGTGTTGCTGCACGGCTTTCGCGCTATCTCCAGGTGCTGACCCAGGCGAAGAAGATGGGGAAAGACAGAATCTCGTCACAGGAGATCGCGGAGTACACGAACATCAACGCGACTCAGATCCGGCGTGACCTCTCGGGGTTCGGCAAGTTCGGCAAGCGTGGCGTGGGGTACCAGATCGAATCGCTGCTCGCCGAGATCAGGAAGATCCTGCGGACACAGGGGCAGCACAACATCGCCCTGCTCGGCGCCGGCCGGCTGGGCGCCGCGATCGCCAGCTCACCGATCTTCGCCGAGCATGGGATCACGATCTCGGCTGTGTTCGACAACGACCCGGCGAAGCTCGGGCGCGCCATCGGCGGCGTCACGGTCAGTCCGCTCGAGGACGTCGACAGGATCTGCCGTGAGCGCAACATCATCGTCGGTGTGATCGCCGTCCCGGCAACGACGGCGCAGGACGCGTGCGATGCGCTCGTCGCCTCCGGCGTGAAGATCGTCTTCAACTACTCGGAGGCGCTCCTCGACACCCCGGCTGACGTGCAAGTGCACACGTCGAACCCCGCGGTCGAGCTCCTCTACGCCCTCTACTTTCACCTGACCTGAGTGCGGGTTGCCCGGCACATGCCGGGCAACCCGCACGAAGGTCAGGTTCGTGCCAGGCTTCAGCCTGGCACGGTGAAGCGTGTCGGTTCGGCTTCGCCGTGCTGCGGTTCGCGTCCGGCTGAGGGTCCGGCGGCTCGCTGCCCGGCGCACGCCGGGCACGCGCGCTCGGGTCAGGTTCGTGCGAGCGGCGGCTAACAGCGCGACGGTCTGCAACGGCGTCCGCCGCGCGCGGGCAGGATGACGGCGTGCGCATCATCCTCTGGCACGGGTACCTGCTCGGCGGCACCGGGTCGAACGTCTATACGCGTCAGCTCGCGCGGGAGTGGTCGCGCGCGGGTCACGACGTCGTCGTCCTCTCGCAGGAGCCCCACCCGGAGCGCTACGACCTCGGCGGCGCTGCGGTGCGGCGTCCGGACGTGGAGGGCTTTCTTCCCGTGTTCGTGCGCGACGACTACGAGGGATATCACGACGTCAGGCGCCTTCCCGACTGCTCGCGCGACGAATTGGAGCGGTGGGTCGAAGTGAACGCCGCCGCAGTGCGTGCGGAGCTCCCCGCCGACGTCGTGTTCGTGAACCACGTGCTGCTCGGCGCCCCGGTGGGCGTCGCGAGCGGTGCACGCTTCGTGGTGAAGGCGCACGGCTCCGAGCTCGAGTACGCGATGCGCGGGCACGCCGAGCTCTCCGAGTGGGGCTCGGACGCGCTGGCTCAGGCTCGTGCGACGTTCGTCGGTTCGGAGCACATTCGGCACGTGGTCGAGGCGGTGTGCGGGCACGTCGACCGCGTGCACGAGGTGCCGCCCGGCGTCGACGTCGACGAGTGGCAGCCGGAGAGCCGCGACGAAGCTCTCGCGGCGCTCGTCGCGGAGGCGGCAGCCGATCTGCCGAACCCCGGGAGCGCGGACGAGCGCCGACCCGACGAGGGGAATGCGAGCCGGTTCGCTCAGTTCCTCGGCGACAGCTCCGCCGTCGTCGTGTACTTCGGCAAGCTGATCCCGCAGAAGGGCGTCGACGTCCTGATCGAGGCGATGTCCGGGCTCCCCGCCCGCCTGGTCGTGGTCGGGTTCGGGCCCGAGCGCGCGGCGCTTGAGGCGCAGGCGGCGACACTCGATGTGCCCGCGCTGTTCACGGGGCCACTCGAGCACCGGCACCTCCGGCACCTGTTGGCGCTCGCGGACGCGTGTGTCGTACCGTCGGTGTTCCCCGAGGCGTTCGGGATGGTGGCGGCGGAGGCGGCAGCCACCGGCTGCCCGCCCATTGTGGCTCGCCACAGTGGGCTGGCGGAGGTAGCCGCTGGGCTCGAGGCCGAGCTTCCCGTCGAGCTGCAGCCGTTGGTCAGCTTCGAGACAGGTGACGTCGGAGCTCTACGCAATCGGCTGGAGCGCGTCTTCGGGCTCGAGGACGCCGACCGGAACACTCTTCGCGAGTCGGTGCGTCGAGCAGTGGTGCGACGGTGGAGCTGGGCCGGCGTCGCGCGCCGTCTGCTCGAGGCTGCGGGTTGAGTCGGGCCTGAAAGAGCCCCGCGGGCAGCGGGCGCACGTCCGATGCTTCCCAGATGGAAGTGTTGGTTACGCTTGTGCGTCGATGGGTGAGGCGAGAACCGCTCCACACGACGCGTTGCTGCGCGAGGCGCGGGAGCGCTTCGACGCCGCGACCGACTTCACGGTCGCCGTCGAGGAGGAATTCGCGCTGCTCGAGCCGGAGACGCTCGACCTCGTCAACAGGTTCGAGGACGTGCAAGCCGCGGCGGTCGGGACACCCCTCCAGCGCAATCTCGTCGGGGAGCTGATCGCATCGGAGGTCGAGATCAAGACGGGGCGGCTTCCCGGCATCGCAGAGGTTCCGGACGCGATGGAGGAGCGCCGCAGTGAGTTGATGTCTCTCGTCGAGCCCCTCGGGCTCGCACTCGGAGCGACGGGGACGCACCCGTGGGCCGACTGGAAGGCGCAACGGATCATCGACACACCCCACTACCGGCGAAACGACGAGCTGCTCCGCTACGTGGTGTGGCGCAACAACACCTTCGGTCTCCACGTCCACGTCGGCATCCGCGGGGCCGATCGAGCCGTAGCGGTCTGTGACGGCTTGCGCAACGTGCTTCCCGAACTGCTCGCGCTCTCCGCGAGCTCACCGTTCGTCGAGGGCGTCGACACCGGCCTGCACTCCGCCCGGACGCAGATCTTCACTCGCTTCTTCCCGCGTTGCGGGATCCCGGACGCCTACGGGGGGTGGGATGGGTTCGCCTCGTACGTTGCGTTCCTGTACGAGACAGGCTCGGTCGACGCCGATACGCAGTTGTGGTGGAGCGTCCGGCCGCACCTCGCCTTCCCCACGGTGGAGATCCGGATCTGCGACGGGCAGCCCTCCCTCTCAGAAGCGCAGTCACTGGCGGCGTTCGCCGCCGCACTCGCCGTCCGCATCGCGCGCGCGTACGACGAAGGAGAGCCGCTCGAGCATCAGCCTCACCGCCTGCTCGAAGAGAACACATGGCGCGCGATCCGGTACGGGCTCTCCGGTGAGCTGATCGATCTCGACCGTGGCGACGTCGTGCCGGCGCGCACGCGGCTCGAGCGCTTGCTCGACTGGGTTGCGCCCGTGGCCGACGAGCTCGGCGTCGCGCACCTGCTCACCGTGCCCGACCAAAATGCAGCCGAGCGGCAGATCGCGCAGCACGCGGCCGGCACGTCGTTGGCCGAGATCTACGCCGGTCTGGTGCTGCAGCTCGCCGCGCGTCCTCGAGCGTTGAACCGCGCCGCCGAGAAGGGTCGGTACCGAGGCAGAGGGCCAGCTTGTGATACATAATGCCCCGCGCCGAAGCGGTTTCGGCGCTTTCTTTGTGATGGGCTGCACACCGGAGGACTGATGGATTTCTTCGTTGACCACGCCGTGCTCTTCGCGCTCGTGTGCGCGGCCGTGGCGATCGTCTACGGGCTCTACCTGACGTACTGGCTACTCAAGCGTCCCGCCGGGAACGAGCGCATGCAGGAGATCGCGCGCGCCATCCAGGAGGGTGCGGCGGCGTACCTGCGCAAGCAGTACACGACGGTGGCCTACGTCGCCATCGCACCGTTCCTGCTGCTCGGCTTCTACGACAAGCTGGGCTGGGGGACTGCGATCGGCTTTCCTCATCGGCGCGGTGCTCTCGGCCGCCGCCGGTTTCATCGGCATGAACGTCGCCGTGCGCTCGAACTCGCGGACGGCCGAGGCCGCGCGCGAGGGCTTGCAGCCGGCGTTCCAGGTCGCGTTCCGCGCCGGTTCGGTGACCGGCCTACTCGTGGTCGGGCTCGGTCTGCTCGGCGTCGCCGGCTACTACTGGGTTCTCACCGACTGGATCGGAAACTCCCCCGAGTCGGCGGTCGACGACCTGATCGGGCTTGCGTTCGGTGGGTCGCTGATCTCCGTCTTCGCGCGTCTCGGCGGCGGCATCTACACCAAGGCCGCTGACGTCGGTGCCGACCTCGTCGGCAAGATCGAGGCCGGGATCCCCGAGGACGACCCGCGCAACCCCGCTGTGATTGCCGACAACGTCGGTGACAACGTCGGCGACTGCGCCGGGATGGCGGCCGATCTGTTCGAGACGTACGCGGTGACCGCGGTCGCGGTGATGCTGCTCGGCACGGCCTTCAGCGCCGACCAGCTCTGGCTGTACCCGCTCTCGCTCGGTGCCGTCTCGATCCTGGCATCGGTGATCGGAACGTTCTTCGCGCGGATCGGTGGCGGGGCGAACGCGATCATCAACGCGCTCTACAAGAGCGTGATCGTCGCCACCGTGCTCTCGGCGATCGGCTTCGTTCCTGTCACGCTTGCCTACGACGACGGCAAGTTCAGCTTCTGGCAGCTGTACGGCCCGGCCCTGATCGGGCTGGGTGTCACGTTCGCGCTCGTCGCGATCACCGAGTACTACACGGGGACGCGTTGGGGGCCGGTGAAAGCGATCTCCAAGGCCTCGCAGACCGGGCATGCGACCAACATCATCTCGGGGCTCGCCGTCGGTATGCAGGCGACGGCAGCACCCGTGCTCGTGATCGCGGCAGGGGTGGTCGGCTCCTACTACGCAGCCGGCGAGGACATCTTCGGTATCGGCGTCGCCGTGATGGCCCAGCTCTCGATGACAGGCCTGATCGTCGCGCTCGACGCGTACGGGCCGGTCACCGACAACGCGGGCGGCATCGCCGAGATGGCCGATCTGCCCGAGTCGGTGCGTGGCATCACCGATCCGCTGGACGCCGTCGGCAACACCACGAAGGCCGTGACCAAGGGGTATGCGATCGGCTCGGCAGGCCTTGCGGCTCTCGTGCTCTTCGACGAGTACGTGCGTGGCTTGGCCGACGAGGGGGTCGAGGCGCTGTTCTCGCTGACCGACCCATGGGTGATCGCCGGGCTGTTCGTCGGCGGTCTGATGCCGTTCCTGTTCGCCTCACTGGCGATGACCGCGGTCGGTCGCGTCGGCGGCGAGGTGGTCGAGGAAGTGCGCCGCCAGTTCCGCGACGACCCGGGCATCATGGAGGGCACGTCGCGGCCCGACTACGCGACGTCGATCTCGATCGTCACCGGTTCGGCGCTCAAGAGCATGATGCTGCCCGCCATGATCCCGATCGCCTTCCCGATCGTGGTCGGCGTGATCAGTGCGCAGATGCTCGGCGGCCTGCTCATCGGCACGATCGTCACCGGCATCTTCCTGGCGATCGCGATGACCTCGGGCGGCGGCGCGTGGGACAACGCGAAGAAGCTCATCGAGGACGGGCTCTACGGCGGGAAGGGCTCAGAGGCTCATGCGGCCGGGATCACCGGCGACACCGTCGGCGATCCGTACAAGGACACGGCTGGGCCGGCGATCAACCCGATGATCAAGATCGCAAACATCGTCGCGATCCTGCTCATCCCCATCATCGCCTCGATCCACGGGTAGGAGCGTGGGGGAACCACATGGTTCCCCCACGTACCCCCTCCTTTACGCCTCGACCGCGCCGACCGCGGGTGGCCTACCGCCGGGCGAAGCCCGGCTTCGGCCCCGATGCGCGACGACCGCGCCGTCCGGGAGGGGCGTGCTCTGTTGTGCTTCCGCGGCGGTCAGGCGCGCCAGTAGCCGCGCGTGAACAGCACGAGCACCGGTATCAGCTCGAGCCGCCCGAGCCACATCAGGCCGGTCATCGTGGCCTTCGAGACGTCGCTGAACTGGGAGAAATTCCCCTCAGGACCAGCTGAGCCGAGTGCAGGCCCGACGTTGCCGAGCGTTGTCGCGGCGGCGGCGATCACGTGGATCGGCTCGACGTGCGGACCCTGCAGCGCTGTGTCGATCGCGAGCACCGCTGCGCCGGCGACGAACGTGCCGATATAGAGGAGCACGAAGGCGATGATCGCGCGGATCGTTCGCTCGTCGACCGTCACCCTGTTGAGCCGGACCGGCTCGACGAGATCGGGATGCACCGCGAGGCGCGTCTCTCGACGCAGAGCCCGTCCCACGATCAGGTGCCGAACGACCTTGATCGAGCCGCCGGTCGAGCCCGCCGAGCCGCCGACGAACATCAGGCCGATGATGGTGACGAGGGCGAGCGTCGTCCACGTGTTGAAGTCCGCGGTCGCGTAGCCGGTCGTCGTGAGGATCGAAACCGCCTGGAAGATGCCCGTGCGAACCGCGGAAGCGCTGCCTGCGAGATCCTGTCGCTCCAGGACGAGGATCAGCAGCGCCGAGCCGATCACGAGGAACGCGAGGTAGAGCCGCAGCTCGTCGTCCCTGAGAACCGCGCGCGGCTGCCGGCGGAGAAGTGCCCGGTACGTGAGCGCAAAGTTTGCGCCGGCCACGATCATGAACACGACGATCACCCACTGCGTCGCTGCCGAGTAGAGCTCGATCGAGCGAAGCTCCGTCGAGAAGCCGCCGGTGGGCATGGTCGTGAAGGCGTGGGCGACCGCCTCGAAGAGGGTCATGCGATCGTCGACCCCCGTCCACCCGAGTAGCGCCAGCAGCAGCGCCTGCACGGCGGTGAGCGCGACGTAGAGCACCCACAGCCTGCGGGCCGTCTGTCGGATGCGGCTGCCGAGCTCGTCGACCTCCGGGCCTGGCAGCTCCGCCTCCAGCAGTTGGCGCCCGCCGACCCGCAGTCGTGGCAGCACCGCGAGGGCAAGGACGATGATGCCCATCCCGCCGAGCCACTGGGTGAACTGACGCCACATGGCGATCGAGCGGTCGAGCGCCTCGACGTCACTGAGGATCGAAGCGCCCGTTGTCGTGAAGCCCGACATCGACTCGAAGTACGCGTCGACCGGACGCGAGAGCTCGGCGTCACCCGAAAGGAGATAGGGGATCGAGCCGAGCGCCGCGGCGAAGAGCCAGGTGAGCGCGACGACGAAGTAGCCCTCCCGGACGCCGACGACGGGTCCGGCGCCGCGACCGACCCGCTCGAGCGCGAGACCGACAGAACTGCCGACGACGAGCGCGACGAGGAATGGGGACACCGACTCGTCGTACCCGAGCGCGAGCGCCGCGGGGAACAGCGTGGCCACGCTGAGCCACTTGAGCAGGGTGCCGACGAGCCCGAGTGCTCCACGGATCTCGAGCCCGAGGCGATGCCTCGGACGTGGCGGGAGGCGGACGTCGCGGCTGACCATCACACGCGCCAGTAGCGGCGGCTCAACAGGACGATGACCGGGATCATCTCGATCCGTCCGAGCCACATGAGAAGGGTCATGGTGATCGTCGACACGTCGCTGAACGGCTCGTACGACAGCATCGGCCCGATCGGGCCCGTCGCCGGGCCGACGTTGCCGAGCGTCGCCGCAGCCGTTGAGATCACGTCGAGCGGCGTCAGCGCCGGGCCCTGGATCGCCGAGTCGACGGCGATCACTGCGGTACCGACGATGAACAGTCCGAGGTAGAGCAGAATGAAGGAGGTGATCGCGCGCACCGTCCGGTCGTCGATCACCGCTCGGTTGAGCCGAATCGGGGACACCAGCTCGGCGTGGAGCGCCTGCCGGAGCTCGCGCCGCAGGACCTTGCCGAGGAGGAGGTGCCGGATCACCTTCACGGAGCCGGTGGTCGAACCGGCCGAGCCTCCGATGAACATGAGCAGGACGAGCAGCATCAGCGCGAGGGTCGTCCACCCGGCGAAATCGGTCGACGCGTACCCCGTTCCCGTCATCAGCGACACGGCCTGGAAGACCCCGTTTCGTATCGGGGCGTCGCTGCCGGTGATCGTCTCGGAGGCGAGCTCGACGCTGAGCACGAGCGACGCTCGCCGCGAGCAGGAAGACGTACAGCCGGCTCTCCTCGTCTCCCAACAGCACTCGAGGTCGTCGTCCGATCGCCGCGCGCCAGAGCAGGGCGAAGTTGAGCCCGGCGAGCACCATGAAGACGATGATCACCCACTGCGTCGACGCAGCGAAAGCCTCGATCGAGCGCGACTGTGTCGAGAAGCCACCGGTCGGGATGGTCGTGAAGGCGTGCGCGATCGCCTGGAATGGGCTCATACGATCGTCGATCCCCGTCCACCCGAGTAGTGCGAGCGCGAGTGCTTCGACGGCCGTGAGGACGACGTAGAGGAGCCAGATCCGCCGCACGGTCTGCCGGATTCGCTCACCGAGCTGGTCCACTTCGGGCCCCGGCAGCTCGCTCTCGAGCATTTGACGTCCGCCAACGCGTAGTCGAGGAAGCACGGCGAGGACGAGGACGATGATCCCGAGGCCCCCCAACCACTGCGTGAACTGCCGCCACATCGCCATTGCGTTCCCGAGCGATTCGATGTCGACGAGCAGCGTTGCGCCCGTTGTCGTGAACCCCGACATACCTTCGAAGATCGCGTCCACCGGACGGTCGAGATGCTCCTGGCCGGCGAGGAAATACGGCAGCCCTCCGACGACTCCGGCGATGAGCCACGTCAGCGCGACGACGAGGTAGCCCTCGCGCGATCCGACCGTGGTCCGTGCCTCGCCGCCGAACCGCTCGAGCGTGAGCCCGACGGCGCCGACGATCGCAGCCGTCCCGAGGAACGGCCAAGGCGACTCGGAGTAGGCGAGCGCCAGTGCGGCCGGGAAGAGCGGCGCGAGTGCGAGGTACTTGATGAGCGTGCCCACGAGGCCGAGGGCGCCGCGGGCGTCGACCTCGAGCAGCGGGCGCACCCGCTGTTGGGATCGCGCGCCGGACGCCCTCACAGGGCGCGCTCGACCGTCGGCACGTTCGCCGCCTCCGTGAACACGATCACGCGGTCGCCCGCGAGCAACGTGTCGTCGCCGTGCGGAAAGAGGGCCTTGTCGCCTCGGACGACGGCGCCGATCAACGCGCCGCGAATCGGCATCTCCCGAAACCGCTTGTCGATGAACTCGCTCTCCGGCCGAACGGTGAGATCGAGGACCTCGAAGCGGTCGCCTTCGATCATTGCCAACTGGTGAGTACGCGGATCGCGAGCGAAACGGACGATCTCCTCCGCCGTCACCTGGCGGGGATTGACGGTGACGTCGACGCTCGACGCCTCGTAGACCTTCTGCGCAATCGGCTCGTGGACGATCGCGATCGTGAATTCGACCCCGTGCACGCGTGCGAGCGCGGCTGCGAAGTGGTTCTTCGCGTCGTCGCGCATGGCGAAGATCGCGGCCTGCGTGCGACCGATCCGCTCCCGTTCGAGAAACTCGGGGTCGAAGCCTGTCGCGTTGTAGACACGAACGTCAGGAAGGGCTTCCGCGACGTCGCGCGCCCGCTCTCGGTTCGGCTCGATCAGCCGCACCGAGATCTGTTGCTCGACGAGGGCGCGTGCGATGGCGGCACCCACCTTGCCACCACCGAAGACCACGACGTCCTTGACCTCCGACTCCCACGGGGCGAGGATTTCGCCCCACTCCCGGGCTGCCTTGGGCGAGCCGATCACGACGATGCGGTCACCGGCCCGGATGACGCTGTCGCCCTGTGGCAGCATCATCGTCTCGCCCCTGATGACGCTCGCGACCTTCGAGTCGTGCGGGATGCGCGCTTCCCGCAGCGGCACGTCGACGATGCCCTGCCCGCCCCCGGCCTCGACGTCGAACTCGACGATCTGCACCTGGCCGGCTGCGAACACGTCCGTCTGCACGGCTGCGCTGACACCGATCACGCGGGCGATGGCGTGGGCGGTCTCGAGTTCGGAGCACACCACGAAGTCGAGGTCGAGCCGGCCCTCGCGCCAGAGGTCGACGTACTCTGTGTTCGACGTTCGGATCACCGTCGTCGCTCCGGGGGCTTCGATGCGTGCGAACGCACCGGCGACGAGATTCACCTCGTCGCGCGACGTGCAGGCGATGACGAGATTCGATCCGGCGACCCCGGCCTCGGTGAGGGTCTTGCGGCTGGCGCCGTTGCCTTCGTACGTCGCGACGTCGTAGCGGTACGCGAGCGCCGTCAGTCGCGCGGCGTCCTGATCGACGACCACGATCTCGTGATCGTCGTGCAGCGCCTCGACGATGGTGGAGCCGACCTGCCCCGCGCCGACGACGAAGACCTTCATCCCGGCGGCAGCGTACTCCCCTCGTCGGAGGCGCGGGAGCGCGAGCGTTCGCTACCGTGGACGGATGAGGGGTCGTGTGGCACTCGTCGCGCTCGGCGGTGGCTGGCCGTGATCGTCGCCGTGGTCGTCTCGACATCGTCGGCCGGCGACACGTCCGTCGGGAGCGCCTCGCGCCCAGGCGCTCCGTCTCGTGCGCGTCGTGTCGGGTCTGTCCTCCCCGGTGTACGTGACGGCGGCGCCCGGCGAGCCGAACCGCCTGTACGTCGTCGAGCAGGGCGGCCTCGTGAAGATCGTCGAGCGCGGGAAGGTGCGGGCGGCGCCGTTTCTCGACGTGCGAGGCGCGGTGAGTGACGGCGAACGAGCAGGGGCTGCTCGGGCTCGCCTTCGCGCCGGACTACGCGAAGAGCCGCCTGCTCGTCGTCAACTACACGGATCGCGGCGGCGCGACGCGCATCGTGCGCTACCGATCCAAGGGAACGCAGGCGCTGCCGGGCTCGGCGCGGGTGCTGCTCACGGTGCGACAGCCGTACTCGAACCACAACGGCGGCATGGTCGAGTTTGGCCCGGGTGGCCTCCTGTACGTCGGCATGGGCGACGGCGGCTCGGGTGGAGACCCCGAGAACCGCGCACAGGACATGGGCACGCTGCTCGGCAAGCTCGTCCGGATCGAACGCTCGGCTCGCCAACCCGCCGGCGAAGATCGTCGCACTCGGGCTCCGCAACCCGTGGCGCTTCTCGTTCGACAGGGCGAACGACGATCTCTGGATCGGCGACGTCGGTCAGGGCGAGGTCGAGGAGATCGACAAGCTCTCCGGGCGCGAGCGAGGGCTCGTCAACTTCGGCTGGGACGTGTACGAGGGCTCGCGGTCGTTTCGAGAACAAGGCACTTGGCCCCGGCAAGCTCGTGCAGCCCGTGGCGGAATACACGCACGACGACGGGTGCTCGGTCACGGGCGGTTACGTCTATCGCGGCACGAAGGTCGCCGCGGCGAAGGGCAGGTACTTCTACGGCGACTACTGCAGCGGCCGGATCTGGAGTGTCCGCGCGGCGGCGCCGAAGGCTGGCGCGCAGGAGCGAAGGGTTCCGCGTGGAGTCGCTCTCGTCGTTCGGCGAGGACTCTGGCCGGCGAGCTGTACCTCGTCTCGCAGGGCGGGACGATCTACCGCCTCGCCCCGTAGTCGGCGGCGCGTCAGCCGGCTCGCCGGCGCACCTGGGGGCTCTGCCCCAACGCCGCGTACGCGAGAGCGTTCAGTGACTCGTTGAGCGAATGGAGCTCGCCGCTCACCTGGGCGAGCCCTTCGGCTTGCTCCAGCCTGCCGTCGATCCGCTCCAGCTGCTCGACGATCCTGTCCAGGCGTTCCAGCAGCGCGTCGAATTGCCGGTCGGGGACGTCCTTGGCTTCCATCACCGTCATTCTACGAAGCCGCCGCGACGAGCTCCTGCCGCGTCGTTGCGGTCGGTACGTCGTGGCCCAGTCGTACGCGGAGCCGCAGCAACGCACCTGTGCCCGCTTCGAGCACCGTGATCCTGCGCGCAGCACCCAAGTGCGCGAGGGCGACTCGAGCCAATTCCTCGGGGGCATCGCTGAAGACGCCGACGGAGACTCCGGCCGCCGCCAGCTCGCGCAGCGCCGCGCTGGCGTCGGCCGCGGGGCGCAGGTACACGGGCGCCCTGTCCTCCGCGAACCGCTCGAGCAGCACGCGCCAGTTCCCGGCCGAGCCGGCGTCGAGCACGCCGGCGGCCTCACCGCGATCCAACGGGAGCGCGCCTGTCTCGACGCCGAGCCTTCGTGCAGCGTCGGCCAACCAGGCGTCCCACAGCGGACGCGTGTCCCCGAGCGCGCCGTCGAGGTCGACGAGCAGGGCTGTCATGCGAGCGCACGCCTCGCGGAGAGCGCGTGCCACGCGAGGATGCCGAGCGCGACGCCGACGGCGTCGATCGCGACGTCGATCGGGGATCCGAGCCTGCCGGGAACGAACGCCTGGTGCACCTCGTCCGAGACCGCGTAGAGCACGCCGAGGCCGAAGGCAGGCAGAGGAGCACGGAGTGCCCGTACGAGGAGGGCGCCGAGGACCGCGTACTCGCCGACGTGGGCGAGCTTTCTCCCCAGGACATCCCACACTCCGAGCTCGGTGCCGAGACTCGGTACGGACGAGAAGGCGAAGATCACACCGGCCCACACGAGCACCGGCAGCCATCGTCGCGTCGCGGACACGTCCATCCCCCGATGATAGGCTCGGCCCTCACACAGGGAGCGCGGTGAGGGAAC
This sequence comes from uncultured Actinomycetes bacterium, assembly GCA_963701395.1. Taxonomy (GTDB): domain Bacteria; phylum Actinomycetota; class Thermoleophilia; order Gaiellales; family Gaiellaceae; genus Gaiella. The sequence continues at coordinate 614,176 of CAVOZU010000007.1, read as the reverse complement.
CCGGTGCAAGTCCGGGACGGTCCCGCCGCTGTAAGGGGAGATGCTCCCCCGCCAAGACGCCACTGGCGCAGTACCTCCGACCGACGGAGGGCCGGGAAGGCGGTGGGGGAGGGTGCCCCGAGTCAGAAGACCTGCCTCGCTCCACATACCCGAGATCCCCTCGTGGAAGGAGGATTCAGGTGCTTCATCGTTTCACGCAGTTCGCGGTCGGCACGGTCGCAGTACTCGCGTTCGCCGTCGGTGGCGCCGCGGGCAGCAACTCGTCGTCGTCGTCGTCGTCGTCGTTCCCCGTCACCATCACCGCGGGCAACGGCAAGGTCACCGTGGCCGAGCAGCCGCGCAGGATCATCTCCCTCTCGCCGACGGCGACCGAGTCGCTGTTCGCGATCGGAGCAGGAGCGCAGGTGATCGCCGTCGACGACCAGTCCGACTTTCCGCGGTCGGCGCCGAGGACGACGCTCTCCGGCTTCATCCCGAACGTCGAGGCGATCGCGGCATATCAACCGGACCTCGTGATCATCGCCTACGACCCCAAGGGGCTCTCCGGCGCACTCGAGAAGCTCGGTGTGCCCGTCGTGCTGCACGACGCGCCGAAGACGTTCAAGGGGGCGTACCAGCAGATCCGCCAGCTCGGGCTCGTCACCGGGCAGACGGCGAAGGCAACCCGCCTGATCCAGCGCATGAAGAGTCGCATCGGCAAGCTCGTGAAGGCGTCCAAGGAAACCGCGGCCGGTCTGTCCGTCTATCACGAGCTCAGCCCGGATCTGTACTCGGTGTCTTCCGCCTCGTTCGTCGGCCAGGTGTACTCGATCCTCGGTCTGGACAACATCGCGGATGCCGCTGACGGGTCGCGCTCCGGCTATCCGCAGCTGTCTGCCGAGTACATCGTGGCGCGAAGTCCCGACTTGATCGTGCTCGCCGACAGCGTCTGTTGCGGACAGAAGGCGTCGACGGTGGCGGCTCGGCCGGGCTGGAGTGGCATCGATGCGGTTCGGTCGGGCTCGGTCGTCCGCATCGACGACTCGCTTGCCTCGCGCTGGGGCCCGCGCCTCGTCAACTTCTTCCGCGCCATGGCTACTGCGATCGCGCGACTGAGGTAACGGCCCCGTGGAGAGCGCAGCCGCGCACGTGCACGTTCGCGCCCGCGGGCTCGCCCCGCTGTGGGTCGTCGCGGCTGCGCTCTTCCTCGTCGTTTCGGTGGTCGTCGGCGTGCTTGCCGGGCCCGTCGACATCGGGCTCGGCGCGATCATCGGGTCGGCCGCAGACCGGATGGGCGTCCCGGGCGTCACCTCGCAGCTCTCGCCGACCGAGGAGTCGATCCTGTGGGAGCTGCGTCTCCCGCGCGTCGTGCTCGCCGCTCTCGTCGGCGGGATGCTCGCGTGCGCCGGTGCCACGTATCAAGGGGTCTTCCGCAACCCACTCGCCGACCCGTACCTGCTCGGTGTCGCCGCCGGCGCGGGGCTCGGCGCCACGCTTGCGATCGCGTACGCGCCCGAGGGCATCAGAAGCCAGCGCCTGTTGCCGCTGGCCGCCTTCGTCGGGGCGTCGCTGGCGGTCGTGCTCGCATACGCCGTCGGCCGTTCGGCCGGCCGTGCGCGGGACGCGGCCACGCTCGTGCTCGCCGGTGTCACGGTCGCGTCGTTCCTCACGGCAGCCCAGACGTTCGTCCAGCAGCGGAACACCGACACGCTCCAGCAGGTCTACTCGTGGATTCTCGGTGGGCTGCCAAGCTCCGGCTGGAGTGACGTCCTGCTCGTCCTGCCCTACGTCGTGCTCGCCTCCGTCGTGATCGTTGCGCTGCGACGTGTCGTCGACGTCCTCAACCTCGGCGACGACGAGGCTACGAGCCTTGGTGTGAACGTGACCCGCATGCGCCTGGCGCTGGTTGTTGCTGCGACGCTCGGTACCGCCGCCGTCGTTGCCGTGAGCGGGCTGATCGGCTTCGTGGGAATCATCGTTCCGCACACGATCCGCCTACTCACGGGCTTCGGGTACCGCGCGTTGCTCCCGCTCTCCCTCGTCGTCGGCGCGGGCTTCCTCGTGCTGGCCGACGTCGTCGCCCGGACGGCGGCGGCGCCGGCCGAGATCCCACTCGGCGTGGTCACGGCGTTCGTGGGGGCGCCGTTCTTCGCCATCGTCCTCCGTACGAGCCGGGGGCGGTCACGCTGACGGGCATCCGGATCGAGGGCGTCTCCGTCGCCCTCGGAGGCAGGGTCGTCGTGGACAGCGTCGACGCTGACGTGGCGACCGGTGAGTGGGTGGCCCTGATCGGCCCGAACGGCGCAGGAAAGACGACGCTGTTGCGCGCTGTTGCCCGCCTCGTCCGCTTCTCGGGGACGATCGAGCTGGGTGGACGGTCGACACGCGACCTCTCCCGGGCCGAGCTCGCACGGGAGCTCGCCGTCGTGCCGCAGGAGCCGTCGATCCCGCCGTGGATGACCGTCGCGGAGTACGTCCTGCTCGGACGGACTCCCCATCTCGGCCCGCTGGCGAAGGAAGGGCGGCACGACCGCGACGCTGCGGCCGTTGCGCTCGAGCGGCTCGACCTGCTCGAGCTGCGCGAGCGCCGTCTGGACACCTTGAGCGGAGGCGAGCGCCAGCGAGCCGTCGTTGCCCGCGCGCTCGCCCAGGACGCTCGCGTCGTGCTGCTCGACGAGCCGACCACGGCGCTCGACATCGGCCACCAGCAACACGCGCTCGATCTGCTCGACACGCTCCGCGCCGAGTCGGAGCTCACGCTGGTTGCCGCCATGCACGACCTTACGCTCGCCGCGCTGTATGCGGACAGGGTCCTGCTCCTCGACGAGGGACGGGTCGTCGGCGACGGCGCCCCCGCCGACGTGCTCACAGAGGATCGACTAGCCCACCACTTCAACGCCTCGGTGCGGGTGCTCGACGTCGACGGTCGCGTCGCCGTGTTGCCGCATCGAGGGTAGGAGCTTCGGGGCGCCCGGCTGGAGCAGTCAGTCGAGCCGCTTGACGTGCTTTCGCCGCACACCTGCCGGTGTGTAGCCGAGCCTTGCGTTGATGGCGAGCATCGGCGCGTTCTCGCTGTCGTTGCCGGTCCAGATCTCGCAGAGGCTGCGCTGCCGAGCCCAATGCACGGTCGACAGCTTCACGAGCGTCGCGAGCCCGCGGCCCCGAAACGCGGGGTGCGTGCCGGTGAACTCGTTCTCGGCCCGTTCTCTCCCGTCGGTCGCGATGTACGCGACGGCGGCGAGGTGCCCGTCGACCACCGCGACGGTGCTTCCGTGGAAATCGAGGTCGGGGACGCCGACGTCGTCGCGCAGCCACTCCTCGAAGGACTGGCCGGCGTCGAGCGGGTCGGCCGGATCATCGCGATGTGCCGCCATCGTCAGCTCGTACAGCTCCCGTAGGCGATCCTCGACCTCGACGAGCGGCAACAACTCGACGTCACTCGGCACGACCAGAGGCGGCGGCTCGTGCTCACGGAGTCGAAGCACGGAGATCGGCTTGCGCCGCTCCTCGTGGAAGCCGTGATGCTCGGCGAAGCGTGAGCCAGCCGTGTCGTCGGTCGACGCGACCGCGTGCGTGTGCCCGGCGGCGCGGACAGCTTGCTCGGCGATGGCCGCGAGCGCCTGACCGATCCCGCCGCCGCGGGCGTGTGGCGCGACACCGACCCAGCAGCGACCGAAGCGGCCGGCGCGCGCCGCGCCGACGAGCTCGCCGTCCTGCTCGTAGACCCACCAACTCGTCGACTTCCGCATGTGGTCGAGGCCACGCTCGCTCACGACCATCGTCGGCATCAGCTCGCGAACGAGCTCCGCGAGCCCTCTCAGGTCGTTGGTGCGCAGTTCTCTGATCACGGTCGACAGTCCCGGTTCCGGTGCATTCTGGAATTCGCTCTCGGACGGAGAGCTCCTCGAATCGACTACAGGGGGTGCCTGGGGCCGGGGCAGTGCGCGAGTGCTCGCTCGACGCTCGACACATCGCGGGCGGGGCTGCACCGTACAGCCGGGTAGCATCGGACGGTGACGGTCGCGGCGCACGACTCGGCCTGGCAGGAAGCACTCGCCGGCCTCAACTCCGCACAGCGGGAGGCGGTGCTGACGACGGAGGGCCCGGTGCTCGTGGTCGCGGGTGCGGGGTCGGGCAAGACCCGCGTGCTCACGCACCGCGTCGCGCACCTGATCCGTGCGTGTGGCGTCTCGCCGAGCGAGATCCTGGCGATCACGTTCACGAACAAGGCGGCCGGGGAGATGCGCGACCGGCTCGAGCACATGCTCGGCGGCATGGCGCGCGCGATCTGGATCCTCACCTTCCATGCAGCCTGCGGGCGCATACTGCGCCGGGAGGCGGAGCGGCTGGGCTACAAGCCGAGCTTCACGATCTACGACCAGGCCGACCAGGTGCGCGTCGTGAAGCACTGCCTCGAGGAGCTCGGCAAGGACCCGAAGCGGTTCACGCCGCGCGGCATCCACGCCCAGATCTCGAACGCGAAGAACACGCTCGTGACGCCGGAGGAGTACCTCACTCGGGTCGGGTCGTTCTGGGATCAGACCGTGGCCGAGGTGTACGAGGCATATCAGCGGACGCTGCATCGATCGAACGCGGTCGACTTCGACGATCTGCTGATGCTCACCGTTCAGGTGCTCGAGCGGTTCCCGGAGGCGCGCGAGAAATGGCAGCGCGCGTTCCGCTACGTCCTCGTGGACGAGTACCAGGACACGAACCACGCGCAGTACCGACTGCTGCAGCTGCTTGCCGCGGTGCACGGGAACGTCTTCAGCGTCGGTGACCCTGACCAGTCCGTATACGGGTTCCGCGGCGCCGATATTCGCAACATCCTGGATTTCGAGCGTGATTTCCCGGGCGCCAGGGTAATCGCGCTCGAGCAGAACTACCGCTCCACGAACGCGATCCTCGAGTCCGCGAACGCGGTGATCGAGAACAACCGCGACCGCAAGCCGAAGCGGTTGTTCTCCGAGCTCGGGCGGGGTGACCCGGTCAGCGTGGTCGAGGTCGAGGACGAGCATGCCGAGGCTCGGTTCGTCGCCGCCGAGCTGGCGCTGCTCGTTGAGGGCGGTATGTCCGCCAACGAGATCGCCGTCTTCTATCGGACGAACGCGCAGTCGCGCGTGCTCGAGGACGTGCTCACCCGGCAGCAGGTGCCCTACCAGGTGATCGGCGGCCCGAGGTTCTACGAGCGGGCTGAGATCAAGGACGTCGTCGCGTACTTGAGCGTGCTCGACAACCCGGCCGACGCGGTCTCGTTGCTCCGTATCGCCAACCGCCCGCGCCGCGGGATCGGCGACACGTCGCTGCAGCGCCTCGTCGCGTACGCCGGGGCACTCGACATCCCGCTGTGGGACGCGCTGGCCGATCCGGAGGCTGCCGGGCTCGGTACCGCTGCGGTCAAGGCGGTACGCGGTTTCCGTACGACGATGGAGTCGCTGCTCGCCGCCGCGCAGGAGCTCGAGCTCGACGAGCTGGTGGAGGCGGTGCTGGAGCGCTCGGGCACGCTCGACGCCTACGAGGCCGAGCGCACGATCGAGGCGCGGGGCCGGGTCGAGAACCTGCAGGAGCTCGTCGGTGTCGCGCAGGAGTTTCGGCGTGAACGCGAGGAGCCGACGCTGTCGTCCTTTCTGCAGGAGATCTCGCTCGTCTCCGACCAGGACGCGCTGCAGGGCGACGGCGGCGTCGTCACGTTGATGACGATCCACAACGCGAAAGGGCTCGAGTTCCGCGCCGTCTACGTGCTCGGCCTCGAGGAGGGGATCTTCCCCCATGCGCGCTCGATCGAGGACAACGAGATCGAGGAGGAGCGCCGCCTCTGCTACGTGGGCATGACGCGGGCGATGGAGCGCCTCGTGCTCACGCACGCCTCGGCGCGAACGCTGTTCGGGCGCCGCGACTACAATCTCCCGTCGCGGTTCCTCGACGAGCTTCCGGCCGACGTCGAGCGCGAGCGACTCCGTCCGACGTCGTGGATCGGCTATGCGTCGTCGCCGCGGCAGGTCCCGCCGCGCGAGGAGCGCGACGTGCCGTCACTGCAAACCGGCGACTCGGTGCGGCACGGCTCGCTCGGCGAGGGAGTGGTCACGCGGGTCGAGCCCGGCGGCGTCGTCACCGTTCGCTTCGCGGACGACGGCAGCGAGCGTCGCCTGATGCTCGACTACGCGCCGCTCGCCAAGATCGGCTGATCGGCACACGTAGGATCCGGCGGATGGCCTACCGCGTCCGCCCGACCCGTGATCTGGACGAGTTCCGGGCAGCTCTGCGCCCGATCATGCACTACTTCGGCTCGCTTCCCACGGACGAGGAGGCGGCGCGCTTCTCGCAGCTCCTGCCGCCCGACCGTTTCCATGCCGTGTTCGACGGCTCGGATCTCGTAGGGGGCGCGGGTGCGTTCCCCTTCGAGCTCACGGTTCCCGGCGGGCCGCTGCCGTGCGGAGGCGTCACGGTTGTGGGTGTTCTCCCGACCCATATCCGACGCGGCCTACTCGGCAGATTGATGCGCGCGCAGCTGGCAGACATCCGGGAGCGGGGAGAGCCGCTGGCTGCGTTGTGGGCGTCGGCCGAGACGCTCTACGGGCGCTACGGCTACGGGCTCGCGTCGACGGGGATGGGTGTGAAGGCCGACCTCCACCGCGTCGGGCTCCGCGCCGACCTGTCCCCCCGCGAAGGGCAGGTGCGCCTGCTCGACGACGCCGAGTCGTTGCGCGCGCTCCCGCGCGTCTACGAGCGCGTGCGGCGTCGTCAGACGGGCTTTCTCTCGCGATCGCGGGAGTGGTGGGAGTTGCGCCTGCTCCGCGACCCTCCGGAGCACCGCGGCGGCGCCGGACGGCTCGAGCGTGCCCTGCTCGAGATCGACGGGCGTCAGGTCGGCTATGCGCTGTACCGCGTCGCGCAGGAGGGAGACGGGGCGGATTGGCGGAAGACCGTCAAGGTCAGGGAGGCCTTCGGCATCGACGCTCGCGCGACACGGGAGATCTGGCGCTTTCTGCTCTCGATCGACTGGATGGATCGCCTGGAGGCCTGGCACCTGCCGGCGGACCATCCGTTGAAGCTGATCGTCGCCCGGATGAACCTGCTCGAGGCTCGGGAGCTGGACGCGCTCTGGGTACGGCTCGTCGACGTCGGGTCTGCGCTCGCAGGACGGAGCTACGCCGGTGACGGGCGCGTGACGTTGGCAGTCGTCGACGACCCGCTGTTCCCGGACAACGAGGGCACGTGGACGATCGACGGCGGCGTCGTGAAGCGGTCACGCCGGCGGCCGGACGTGCGCCTCGACGTGCAGACGCTCGGCGCCGCCTACCTCGGCGGCTTCACGTTCGCTCAACTCGCGCGCGGCGAGCTCGTGGATGAGGTCGCTCGCGGTGGCATCGCCCGCGCGGACGCATTGTTCCGCACGGCGGAGGCACCTTGGTGCCCGGAGATCTTCTGAGCTGACTTTCTCGCTGCGTCGCTCTCATCTCCCCTCAACAAGAGTCTGATGAGCGACCGCGATCGTCTCCGCGAGCGTGAGGTGACGGCCGTGCTCCCTCGCGGCTTCGAGCTTTTCGGCCTCCAGTATCGAAGTCGCGGTGTCGTTTGCCCTCCGGCGCAGATCGTGTTCGAGGGCGGGAGTCTTGACGCCAACTCTCTCACGCAGCGACGAGCTTCCCGCAAGCAACTCGATCGCGCTCGTCGGCTGGGTCTCGGCGACGATCACGGCAATCGCCTCCAAACAGTGTGAGGTACAGGCGAGCGTCTCGATCTCCGTAAACGCGGTGAGGCTCTCCACGAGCGCTTCGCGCGACTGCTCCTCCTTCCCCACCCAGTGCGCCATCAGACCGACGGCCTGTAGAACGTGGCCGATCATGTTGCGCTCGCCCGCGGCGCGAACCAGGCCGGCCAGCGTTTCGAGCCTCTCGAGGAGCGGCGGCAGGAGCTCGAGCTCGTCGTTCTCGACGGCGATCCATCCTCGGATCGAGGCGTCCATGAACGTGCAGTACCCGGCTCCGAGGAAGTCTCCGGACTCGTTCGCAATGCGAAGTGCCTCGTCCAGCGACGCGGACGCCTCGTCGAGCCGCAGACCGAGTGCATCGTTCGTGGCCATGTAGGCGAGGGCCCACATCGTCAGGCTGTCGGAGCCGAGCCGGCGGGCGCCACTGAGCGCCTCCCTGAATCTGGCGTCTGCCCGGTCGTGCTCGCCGATGCGGAAGTCGAAATCACCTGCTCCGATCTGAAGCCGCACGAGAGTCCGCGTCGGCGCTCCATGCTGATCGGCGAGCAATCTGCTCGACCAGTAGGCGCCCTCGGTGAAGTGCGAATGCACGTACCAGAACCACACGAGCGTCGCCGCCATCGCCAGGGCCGATTCCCCGTCGTCGCCCTGGATGCCGCGCTCGATCACGGCCCTCAGGTTGTTGTGATCCGCCTCGAGTTCGTCGAGCGCCGGCAGTTGGTCGCTCGTGCTCAGCCGCCGGGCCTGGTGTTTCGCCCAGTCGAGGAAGTAGCTGCGGTGACGGGTTTCGATCGCCGCGGTGTCACCGGCCTCCTCGAGCTTCAATGCCGCGTACTCACGGATCGTCTCCAGCTGGTGGTACCGTGCCCCCGTGTCGGTCGTGCTGAACGACACGAATGACTTCGCGACGAGCGAGGACAGCATCTCGAGGACGTCGGTCTCGGTCTGGGCCGTGCCTGGCCCGATGCAGACGTCCTCGGCCGCCGGCAGCGTGAATCCGCCGCGGAACACCGAGAGGTTGCGAAGGAACGACTGCTCGTCCGTGTGGAGGGAGTCGTAGCTCCAGCTGACGGCGGCTTCCAGGCTCCGGTGGCGAGGAATTGCGGTCTGCGAGCGTGACCGGAGTAGCGCGAACCGATCATCGAGGCGCATGAGGACGTCCTGCGGTGTCAACACACTCGTGCGTGCGGCGGCGAGTTCGATCGCAAGCGGGATGCCGTCGAGGCGGCGACAGAGCTCCTCGATCTCGGAAGACCAACGCGTGAGATCGACGTGCGGGGCCACAGCCGACGCGCGCTCGACGAACAGCTGCGCCGCGTCGCGTCGATCGTCGTCCGCGGTGAGGCCGGCCACGGGCAGCACGCGCTCCCCAGCGACGTCGAGGGACTCCCGGCTCGTCGCGAGCACCGTCAGTCGTGAACAGCGCCCGAGGAGATACGCGACGAGTGCCGCGGCCCCTTGTCTCACGTGCTCGCAGTTGTCGAGGGCGAGGAGGTATCGGCTCGTTCCGATGTGCGCTGCGACGAGCTCGCGAGCCGGGGTGCTCGCCGAGTCGACGATCGACATCGCCGACGCGACGAACGAGGCGAGCAGCTCCGTGCTGGACGTTCCGCTCAGGTCGACGAAGTGAAACCCGTCGAGCCCGGCGGCGGACCCACGGGCCGCCTCGATGGCAAGTCGCGTCTTGCCCGCCCCACCCGGTCCGAGCAACGTCACGAGGCCCGGCGAGTCGATCAGCATGGACGCCGCCGCCAGCTCTTCCCTTCTTCCGATGAAGCTCGTGAGAGGCGCCGGGAGACGGCTGGACGTGATCCTCAGCGAGCGAACCGGCGGGAAGTCGTTCTCGAGACCGTCGATCACGAGCTGGTGAAGGCGCTCGGCTCGTCCGATGTCCTTCAGCTCATGGTCGCCGAGGTCGCGCACGGAAACCCCAACGGGCAGATCCGCCGCTACGAGCGCCGCGGTGGTCTTCGACAGGAGTACTTGACCTCCGTGCCCTGCCGCCGCGATCCGTGAGGCCCGGTGCACGTCGAGGCCCACATAATTGTCTCCGCCAAGGATCCCGGCACCCGTGTGGATTCCCATACGCACCCGCACGCGTGCACCCTCCGGCCACGGATGCAAGGCGAGCGCGCGTTGCGCGTCGACCGAAGCCGAAACGGCTTCAGGCGCGCCATGAAAGGCGCAGAAGAACCCGTCGCCCTCGGTGGAGACAACGATCCCCCCGTTGCCCGCGACGGCCATCCGAACAGCGCGGTGATGAGAGTCGAGAACCTCGCCCCACTCGGCATCGAGCCGATGGATCAGGCGTGTCGAGCCCTCGATGTCGGTGAAGACGAACGTGACGGTGCCGGTGGGCAGGTCGGCTGGATGCATCGATCGAGCGTAACCGGCCGACGGCAGATGCGTCCCGGAGCCTCGCGCGGCCAGCTAGCCGGTGGACACCGCGCGGCGGGCGTCCTCGACGAGCTGCTCGATCGTTGCGTCGGCGGCCGCTTCGCGGGCCGCGGCGAGCTCCGCGGGAGGCAACGCTGCTGCGAGCCGGTCGAGCGCCGGCCGAGCGGAGAAGCCGTAGGCGCTCGGGAGTTGCTCGTGCCCGAGCGCGAAGGTCAGCATCGCCGCCGCGCGTACGGAGTCGCCGCGGTGCTCGAGCAGCGCACCGATTCCGCTCAACGCCAGGAGCTCGAGAGAGATCGCCTCCGAAGCGCGCGCGCGCGCCAGGGCGTCGGCGAAGCACCGCGCGGCCTCGTCGACATCGCCGAGCGCGAGCGCCGGAAACCCGATCCGGCACAGCGCCGCGATCATGCCCCAGCGGTTGCCGACCTCCGAGAACGCCTCGTATCCCGCCGTCGCGAGGCGTCGCGCCTCCGGGTAGTTGCCGAGCCCGAACGCGCTCATTCCGGCTCGGCTCAGGGTGTAGCCTGCGCCGCCGCGGTCGCCGACGCTCTCGAACAGGGCGTTCGCCTGGACGTGGAGTCGCATCGCGTCGCCGTATCGCCCTTCGGCGTCGGCGTGGATGCCGAGCTTGCTCAACGCGTACGCCTCGAGCAGCGGTCCGCCGAGCCGCTTCGCAACGGCGAGGCTGGCCTCGAACGTCGCCCGCGCGGTGTCCAGGTCGTCGAGCAGCAGCTGCACGAACCCGAGCCACGAGAGCGCGGCGACCTCGGCAAGGCCGTCTCCGTTCGCCTGCGCCACGGACGCGGCCTCCTCGAGGTACGCGACCGCGTCGGGGTAGACGTCGATGTACGTGGCGATGATCCCGAGCGCGAGCAGGCACCCGCCGAGCTCCGCCGCGAAGCCGCGCTCGCGGAGGACGGGTAGGAGGCGGCCCGCCAGCTCCTCGAAGCTCGGGTCGTAGCCGAGGTCGACGTTGAAGGCAACCCACATCGTCGCGGCCGCCAGCGCGACGTCGTTCGCGCCTTCGATGTCGTCGTCGCGGAAACCCGCCAGCTCCGCGAGGCGCTCGAACGTCTCCATCCCTTCGAACGGGCTGTGCACCCAGAAGAAGGTGTGCAGCGCTGCGAGCAGTTCGCGCGCTTCGGTGTCACCCGCGTGAGCGATCGTCCATTCGGCCGCCGCCCGAAGGTTGTCGACCGCACCGCGCAGCTCGTCACGCGCGGCCGCGAGCGACGGCCCGAGCAACGCGTCGCGACGGGCCAGCAGCATCGCGTTGTAGTGGCGCGCATGACGCTCGCGCGCCTCATCCGCGTCCGCGGGATCCTCGGCCAGCCGCTCCGCGCCGTACTGGCGAAGCAACTCGTGCAGCTCGAAGCGGCCGAAGTCGGGACGGCGCAGGAGCGACTTCGCCACGAGCTCCGAGAGCAGGCGCACATCGGTGTCGGCCACGGCTTTCGCGGCCTCGCGGTCGAAGCTGCCGCGGAAGACGGACAGCCGCGCGAACGCGGAGCGCTGCTCGTCGGTGAGGAGGCGCCACGACTGGTCGATCGCGGCCCGCAGGCTGCGGTGGCGCTCCGGGACGTCGCGCATCGACGTGGCCAGGAAGTCGATGTTGCCGGCGATCTCGTCCGCGATCTCCGCGCAGGTGAGCGTCGAGACCCACGAGGCGGCCAGCTCGATGCCGAGCGGCATGCCGTCGACGAGACGGCAGATCCGGTGCGCGTGCGGCCGCTCCCCGTCGAGCGCGAAGCCCGGCTCGACCTGGGTCGCGCGCTCGACGAACAGCCGCAGCGCGCTCGCGCCGCCGTTGCCGTTCTCGGCGAGCCCGAGGCCGTCTACGTCGAACACCCACTCGCTCTGCACGTTCAGCCGCTCCCGTGACGTCGTGAGCAGCTCGACACCGGGGGCTCGCTCGATCACGTGACTCAGCAGCGTCGAGCCCTCGACGAGGTGCTCGAAGTTGTCGAGTACGATCAACGCCGCCCGCTCCCGGAGGAAGTCGAGCAGCTGTTCCTCCGCAGCGACCGCAGAATGCGCCGCATCGACCGAGAACTGCATCGACTCGGCGACGGCGGGGGCGAGGAAGTCGGGTGACGACACCGCCGCCAGCGGGACGAAGTGGACGCCGTGGGGGTAGTGGCCCACCTGCCGCGCCGCTGCTTCGAGCGCGAGCCTCGTCTTGCCGACTCCGCCCGGGCCGACGAGGGTTAGCAGCCTGCAGTCGGGCTCTCGAAGCAGGCGCTGGATCTCCTCCAGCTCGTGCGTCCGACCCACGAACGACGTGCGCGGGGCGGGCAGGTTCTTCATCCCGGCCTCGAGCGTCTTCAGCAGCGGGAAGTCGGACGGCAACTCGTCGATCTCGAGTTGGTAGATGCGCTCCGGGGCGCTCAGGTCCTTGAGGCGATGCGGGCCGAGGTCGCGTGCAGGTGCCTCGACCAGCACGCGCGTGGCCTGGGAGAGAAGCACCTGGCCGCCGTGGCCGACGGCCGCGATGCGGGCGCCCTTGTGCACGTCCAGCCCGACGTACCCCTCGTCGGTCACCCGCGGCTCGCCCGTATGCAGCCCCATGCGCACGCGGACCGGCCCATCCGCGAGCTCGCGCTGTGCCTCGGAGGCAGCCGCCACGGCGTCCGTCGCGCGCGCGAACGCGACGAAGAATGCATCGCCCTGCGTGTCGACCTCGATGCCGTCGTGCGCGGCGCACGCCGCGCGGACGACGCGGCGGTGCTCGGCAAGGGCAGGGGCGTAGCCGTCCCCGAGCTCGTCCAGTAGCCTCGTCGACCCCTCGATGTCCGTGAACAGCAGCGTCACGACACCGCTCGGCAGCGTGCGGGCCATGCCACGATCATTGCGCGGGGACACGGTCGTGTCCAGGGCGGCAGCGGTGAACCGGCGGCTCAACCGTCCGCGCCGCCCAGGTCTCAGGTTCCGGTGAACCTTGGAGGGCGCTTCTCGTGGAAGGCCGCGAAGCCCTCGCGCAGGTCGTCGGTCTCGAGCACCTCGAAGACGGCCTCTCCCTCGCGGTCGAGGCCTGTCGAGAGCTCGCGTCCCCAACAGTCGTAGACGAGGTTCTTGATCAGTCCGATCGCCCGGGTCGGCCCCGCCGCGAGCTGCTCGGCGATCTCGGTCGCACGGCTGACGACCTGGTCGTCGTCGACGACCTCGGTGGCGATGCCCTCGGCCAGCGCCTCGTCGGCGGAGAGCCGCTGGCCGGTGGCCAGAAGCCAGAACGCGCGACCGATGCCCACGAGGCGCGTGAGGCGCTGCGTGCCGCCTGCGCCCGGGAACAGGCCGAGATCGACCTCCGGGAACCCGAAGACCGCACCCCGTCCCATCACCCGCACGTCACAGGCGAGCGCGAGCTCCGCGCCGCCGCCGAGCGCCCAGCGCTCGATCGCGCAGACGACGGGCTTGCCGCAGCGCTCCAGCGCATCCTCGACGTCGATCTCGCGGCGCATCGCGCGGTAGGTCTCGCGCGTGTGGTCGCTCATCACGTCGATATCCGCCCCCGCGCAGTACCGGCCGCCGGAGCCCTTGATCAGGATCGCTCGCACGCCTGGCTCGACGGCGAGCCGGTCGACCGCGTCCTGGAGCGCGCCGATCAGCTCGGGGCTCATCGCGTTCACCTTCGGGCGGTTCAACGTCAGCGTGGCGACACCGGTCTCGGCTCGGTCCACCAGCAGGACGCTCGTGCTCTCGGCGCTCATGCTCACCTCTCCCTCGCTCGTATGCTCGGCTCGAATCTAGCAACCGCAGCCTCGCCGGCGGCGGGCCTACGGTCCGCTCACCACTCCACGACGACCCGCCCGGAGACGGTGCCCCGCTCAAGGGTCTCGATCGCGGCGACGGCGCCGGCGGGTCGGACGATCTCCACGGCGATGCGGAGGCGGCCGGCCGCGACGTCGCTCGACCAGACCGCCCTCGACACCCTTGGGCAGCCGCCGTCGCATCATGTTCAGCGGCAGGAGCGCCACGTCGGTCGCCAGCAGGCGGGGGAGCGAGAGACGCAGCTCCGTGCCGGCCGTGTAGCCGACGAGCACCGCGCGTCCGCCCGGGCGGACGGAGCGCAGGCGCTCGGGGAGGAGCGGGCCGCCGACCGTGTCGACGAGGAGGTCGACCGGCTCGACGCGGTCGCCGGGAGTCGCAGCCTCCACTCCGGCGGGGAGCGCCGCCGGCCCTGTCGGCCGAGCGCGTCCAGCGCGACGAGCTTCCGCCCTCGTGGCCCGCGGCGAGCTGGAGCGACGAGAGAGCCGACCGCGCCTGTGGCGCCCGTCACGCCGAGTCGCTCCCCCGGCTGGAGCCCGCCGAGGTCGAGCACGGCCGCCCAGGCGGTCGCGGCGACCGAGCCGCACGCGGCGGCGAGCGCAGGCTCGAGCGTCTCCGGCACGAGGGTCGACTGCGCGTGCGGTGACGGCCACGTACTCGGCCCAGGTCCCGGAGCGCGTCGCGCCGAGACCGCCGCCGAAGACGCGCACGGCATTCGCCGACGCGCGATCCGCTCGCGGGTCGACGTCGCTCCCGGCGCGCACCACGCGACCTGCTCCCTCGAGCCCCGGCACGTACGGGAGCTCCGGGCCGTGGCGGGAAGTCGCCGCGCGGCGACGGTGAGGTCGTGGTGGCTGACGACGCTTGCCGCAATCTCGACGAGGACGTCCTCCGCGCCCGGCTCGGGCACGGGGACGCGCTCGAGACGCGGGGGCTCGCCGAACGCGTGCACACGCAGCGCTGTCATCGTCGTCGGAACCGCGCCGCGCTCCTCGTCCACGGTCACGACCCCTGCGCCGCCACGCTCAGTACGAGCGCGGCATTCCCGAGCTCGTGCTGGGCGAGGTAGTTCAGCGTCATCTCGTCGGTCACCGGGCTCAGCCGGTACAGGCGCAGGTTGCGCCAGTGCCGCTCGATCCCGGAGTCGACGACGTAGCCGGCGCCGCCGTAGGTCTGGATCGCCGCGTCGGCCGCAGCGAGCGCGGCGTGTGCGGCCGCGTACTTCGCCGTCGCCGCGGCGATGCCGACAGTCCCGTCCCTGGTCGTAGAGCCACGCCGCCTCGTACGTCTTCAGCCGCGCGCGTCGAGAGGGCGATCCGCGCCTGCGCGAGCGGGAACTGGACGCCCTGGTGGGCGCCGATCGGCTTCCCCCAGACGCGCCGCTCCGCCGCGTACTCGACCGCCTTCCTGATCGCCAGCGTTGCCCGTGCCCGACCGCCGCGGCCGCGAAGACGATGCGCTCGGGGTTGAGGACGTCGTACAGCGCGCCCCCAGGCCCTGCCCTCCTCGCCGACGAGGTTCTCGGCCGGCACCTCGTAGTCGGTGAAGTAGACGCGGTTCGTGTCCATGAAGTGGTTGCCGAGCTTCTTGAACGGGTGCGCCTCGCACCGCGTCGCTGGGAAGGTCGCCGAGCAGCAGCGAGATGCCGCGCGTGCGGTGCGCCTCGTCGTAGGGCGCCGTGCGGGCCATGACGACGATGTGCTGCGCGTTGCCGACCTGCGAGATGTAGACCTTCTGGCCGTTGACGACGTAGGAGTCGCCCCTGCGCTCCGCGCCCGTCTTGATCGCCGAGATGTTCGAGCCCGACTCGGGCTCGGTGAAGGCGCCGGCCCACAGGTCGCCGGTCGCGAGGCCGGGCAGGTAGGCCGCCTTCTGCTTCTCGTTCCCGTGCCGCGTGATCAGGCAGCCGCCGAACACCGGCCCGCTCACGAGGAGCGTGCCGCCCTCCATGCCGCCGCCGCCCTCGGCGATGCCCTCGACGGCGATCGTCAGCTCGAGCAGTCCCTTGCCGCTGCCGCCGTACTCCTCCGGCACCGCGATCCCGAGCAGCCCGTGCTCCGTGAGGGCGGTCCAGAACTCCTGCGGGAAGCGGTACTCCTCGTCGATCTCCTGCCAGTAGCGGTCCTCGAAGCGCCCGGCCAGCTCACGACCGAACTCGAGCAGGCCGCGCTGGTCGGCGTCGTAGTCGAAGTCCATCAGGCCTCGTCGCTCCCCGGCTCGCGACCGGTTGGCCCACGCACGACGGGGACGTCGCCCTCCTCGTCGAGCAGCACCGCGGTGCCGGGCGCCGCGTCGACCTCGAGGCGTGCGATCGCGAGCGGGCCGAGGGGCGTCCGGACAGCGCCGACCCGGACGTCCCGCCGGGTCGCGGCCTCGAGCACGCCGGCGTCCACCGGCTCGTCGCGCCACTCGGAGCCGCCGCAGTCCGGACAGAGCAGCCGGCGCGGGAACACGGCGCGGCCGCAGGCGGAGCAGACGGGAACGCGTAGGCTCACGCGGCGCTCCAGGACGACGGCGTTGGCGCAGGCGCCGTAGCGATAGAGGACCATGCCGTACCCGCTGACGACCGCGAGCCGCGCGTTCTCGACCTGGCGCTCGCCGGCCTCGCCGAGAAGCTGGGTCACCGCCTCGACGAGGCCGTGCATGCCGCCGGCGGCGCCTGCCTGACCGGCCGAGAGCTGGCCACCTGACGTGTTGACCGGCAGCCGCTCCTGCTCGATCCGACGGCGGAGGAACCCGGAGAGGTCGCCGTCGGGCACGAAGCCGAGGTCGGCGAGCTGCGCGAGCGCCATCGCCGGATAGTCGTCGTAGACCGAGACGACGTCGACGTCGTCCGGCCCGGCTCCCGCGTCCTGCCAGAGCCCGTCGGCGAGCGCCGGCGAGGCCCGTGCTCAGCCCGTCGCCCTCCTGACCGTCGTGGTTGTGCGACCGCGCGCAGCGAGCGGATCGTCACGCCCTCGCCTGCCCGCGGTCACGACGAGCGCGTCCGCGCCGCTGACGACGGGCACGCAGTCGAGGCGGTAGAGCGGCGCGGCTACGACCGGCGCGTCCGAGGTACTCCTCCAGCGTGAGCGGCGCTCGGTACACGGCGCCGGGATTCAGGCCCGCCCAGCGGCGCTGCGCGACGCACCAGCCGGCCGTAGTCCTCGCGCTCGAGCCCGTGACGCGCCATCTGCTGTGCGGTGAGCATCGCGAAGAGGACGTTCGGGCCGCCCGTCGGGATTCCGGCGAGGTACCGGCGCGGTCGTCGCGGTTGTACGTGTCGACGAGCGTGCGGAACGAGTCCCGGTCGAAGTGGTCACCCGAGAGCAGCACGATCGTCTCGGCGTCACCGGCCTGGATCGCCCGTGCCGCGTGCTGGAGCAGCTGGATCCCGGAGGCGCCGCCGTTGCCGTCGTCCATCAGCCAGCGCGGGCGGAGGCCGAGCTTCCAGGCGAGATCGATCGCCCGGTCGGGCGTGTGCGTGAACGAGGCAACGCCGAGCCCGTCGACGGCTCCCCGCGTCGATGCCCGTGCGCTCGAGGACACGGACGAACGCGTCGGCGAGCAGCGTCTCCGTCGTCACGTCCTCGTCAGGATGGCGCGTGTACGGCGTCTCCACTGCCCCCACGATCACCGCACCGAGTAGTCGCTCACGCCGCGACTCTAGCGGGCACTGGCGAGAGGGGAGACTCGGTACGCCGACGTGTTCCCGACAGCCGCCGGGGCGCGCTGCACTATGCTGGCGCGGAGCGTGCACGCCGTCGTCCTCCTCAAGCAGATCCTGGACTGGGAGCTGCCGCCGCAGAGGTTCCGGGTCGACCCGCAGACCAAGCGTCCGCCGGACGGCCTCGCTCCGACGCTGCTCGGCCCGTTCGAGCAGAACGCGCTCGAGCTCGCGCTCCAGCTGCAAGGAGGCCGGCGCGGTCGAGAAGCTGACGGCGCTGCTCGTCGGGCCGCCGACTGCGGCCGAGGCGCTACGCAAGGCGCTCGCGGTGCGCGCCGACGAGGCGGTGCACGTCGAGGTCGACGACGTCGATGCGCTCGACCCGTCGCAGACGGCGGAGCTCCTCGTCGCCGCCGTCCGCCGGCTCGGGCCGCCCGAGCTCGTGCTCGCCGGGCGCCAGGCGGGCGACTGGGATCACGGCCAGGTCGGCTACCTCGTCGCGGAGCGGCTCGGCTGGCCGGCCGTCGGTCTCGTCTGGCACGCCGAGCCGCGCGACGGACGGCTCCACGTGCTGGCGGAGCGGGCCGTCGCGGCGACGAGCAGCTCGCTGTGCGCCCGCCGGCCGTGCTGACGCGTGACGAGCCATACCGATCTCCGGCTTCGCATGGGGAGCGTGATGGACCGGATGGCCGCGAACAAGAAGCCGATCACCTCGCTGGACGCCGGACGAGCTCGGGCTCGCGCCGAGGAGCTCGCGGCCGCGCGGCGGCTCGAGCTGGTCGACGTATGGGTCCCGGAGATCGAGGGGTGCTGCGAGCTCGTCGAGGGCGAGAGCGCGGCCGAGGTCGCCGCGACGGCTGCTCGACCGCCTCGCGGAGCTCGAGCTGCTGGAGCGGTCGGCATGATCCTCGTCGTCACGTGGGACGTCGACGTGCCTCGGGCGCTCGCACGCTCGAGGCTGCTGCGGCGCCGCGACCCGGTTCGGCGGCGCGGTGGTCGCTTCGCGTCGCTCGCGGCTCGGGGCGCGGCCGAGGAGGCCGGCCGGCTACGGGGCCGCGCGCGTGTTCGTGATCGAGGGCGACGGCTCGTCGGCCGCGGGCGACGGGGCGCTCGCGGCGATCGCGGAGCTTTCGCGCGAGCTCTCTGCGCGTATCGTGCTGCTCGCCGCTGACGAGCAGGGCGGCGAGATGGCGCCGCGTCTCGCCGAGCGGCTCGTCGGGCACGGCGGTGACGCACGCCATCGCCGTCGAGCTGACCGACGGGCGTCCGATCGTGGACGCGGCCGGTCTTCGGCGGCAAGGCCCTGGCGCGTGTCGCGGCCGTCTGCGGAGCCTGTCGTGGCGACGCTGCGGCGTGGGGCCGTTCGAGCCCGCAGAGCCGACCGGGGGCTCGGCGCTCCGTCGAGGTACACCGGGCGCCGGCCGGCGTGACGAGCTCGGTCGAGCTCCTCGGCCGCGGAGACGCCCGCCGAGGGGCGCTCGCTCGAGGAGGCGGCGGTGATCGTCGCCGGCGGTGCCGGGCTCGGCGACGCCCGAGGCCTTCTCGGAGCTCGAGGAGCTCGCCGACCTGCTCGGCGGCGCCGTCGGGGCGTCGCTCGCCGCGGTCGACGCCGGCTGGGCCTCGCCCGAGCGGCAGGTCGGCCTGACCGGGAAGGCCGTCAGCCCTGACGTCTACTTCGCCTTCGGCATCTCCGGTGCGAGCCAGCACCTCGCCGGAATCGGCGGCGCGAAGGCCGTCGTTGCGGTCAACACCGACCCCGAGGCACCGATCTTCGGCGCGCGCCCGGCTCGGCGTCGTGATGGACGCCCGCGAGCTCCTCGCGCGCCCTCGTCGAGCGAGCTTCGGCGACGGCGCGGGCGTAACGACGTGAGCGGGCTGGTCGCCGCTGCCGCCACGCGGGAGGTGCAGTGGGAGGTGACGACGGCGATGGCCGTCGTCATGTACGCGAGCATGGCCGTCGCGTTCCTCGTCTTCGCGTACGGCGTGTGGCGTCTCGTCCGCGTCTGGCGCCTGGGGCGATCCGCACGCATCGACGACCAGCTTGGTGCCCGCGCGCGGCGCACGGTCGCGGCGATCGCCCAGGCAACCGTCCTCAGGAAGCGCCTGCCGGGCGTCATGCACGCGCTCCTCTTCTACGGGGTGTGGGTGCTCTTCGCGGCGACCGTCGTCGTGTTCGTCCACCACGACCTCGGTCTCGCACCTCATGCAGGGGGCCTTCTACCTCGGCTTCCAGAGCCTCACCGTCGACCTCTTCGGTCTGCTCGTCCTCGTCGGGCTCGGCATCGCGCTCATCGCCGCTACGTCGTCCGACCGCCGCAGCTCGAGCGCGGCAAGCCGGCCGACGCGCTCGTCTGCTCGGATCGCCTCTCGCTGATCGTGCTCACCGGCTTCGTGCTCGAGGGCATGCGCATCGCCGCCACCGACGACCCGTGGGCGAACTGGTCGCCGGTCGGCGCCCTGGTCGGCAGCGGCGCGGGGCGCCGTCGCGACCGACGCGACGCTCGACGGACGTCTATCCCGCGGCTCTGGCTCTTCCATCTCCTGCTGTGGCACGCGCTGCTCGCCGCGATCCCGTACACGAAGCTCATCCACCTGCTTCACGGCACCGCTGAACGTCTTCTTCTCCAACCCGGGTCCAGCCGCACGGCGTCGTCGCGCCGACCGACTTCACGGTCGAGGACGGTCAGGCTCGGCGTCAACGCCCCGCGCGACCTGACGTGGACGCAGCTCTTCATGCTCGACGCGTGCACGGAGTGCGGCCGCTGCGAGGCCGTCTGTCCGGCGACCGCCGCCGGCAAGCCGCTCGTCTCCGAAGCGCGTGATCCTCGACCTGCGCGACGCCGATGCGCGCGAGCGGCGCCGACGCCGGAGCCGCTCGCCGGCGGCGTGATCGCCCCGGAGGCGCTCTGGGCCTGCACGACGTGTCGCGCGTGCGAGGAGGCGTGCCCGGTCGGTGATCGAGCACGTCCCGCTGATCGTCGGCCTGCGACAGAACCTGGCGATGGAGCAGGCGTCCGTGCCCACGGGAGTGGAGGCGATGATGGTGAGCCTCGAGGCGCGCGAGCATCCGTTTCGGGGAGCGGCTGCGGGGCGGAGCGACTGGCTGCGAGGGCCTCCCGGTACCCGAGCTCTCGTCGCTCGAGGACGGCGTGGACCTCGACGTCGTCTACTGGGTCGGGTGTGCCGCCGCCTTCGACGAGCGGGCGCAGAAGATCGCCCACTCGCTCTCGCGGATCCTGCTCCACGCGGGCGTCCGCTTCGCCGTGCTCGGAGCCCAGGAGCGGTGCACAGGCGACCCGGCTCGCCGTACCGGTAACGAGTTCCACTACGAGATGCTGGCGCGGAGCAACGTCGAGACGCTCGACGGCGCGGGTGTCACGCGCATCGTGACGCACTGCCCTCACTGCCTCCAGCAGCTCAGGTCCGAGTACGGGCAGTTCGGCGGACGCTACGAGGTCGTGCACCACAGCGAGCTCGTGAGCTCGCTGATCGAGGAGGGGCGCCTCCGGCTCGCGCCGGGCGCGGGTGAGCGGGTCGTCTACCACGATCCGTGCTACCTCGGCCGCTACAACCGCGTCTTCGATGCGCCGCGTCGCGTGCTGGATGTCCTGCCGCTCGAGCGGGTCGAGATGCGGCGCGCGGGTGACAACAGCTTCTGCTGCGGCGCCGGGGGCGGACACGCGTTCTACACCGACGACGAGGGGGGAAAGATCAACCATCTGCGTGCCCGCGAAGCAGCGGGCACCGGCGCGACGACCGTGGCCACCGCCTGTCCCTTCTGTCTGACCATGCTCGAGGACGGTGCCCGTCAAGTCGTGAGCGACGGGGGGACGCTCCGGGCCCGTGACCTGGCGGAGATCGTCGCAGACTCCCTGGTCGACGACTGACGGGTTGCGGGGAGACGGAGTCGTGACGGGGCTAGACTGGCCCCGTCCCGGAGCGAGAGGAGCACTGCATCGCCACGAAGACGGTAGAGGGGTTGCGCGTCGTCGGGAGGCGCCTGCCGAAGCTCGACGCGCCCGAGAAGGTCACGGGGCAAACCGTCTACGCGGAAGACCTCCGGCTGCCCGGCCTGCTCGTGGGCAGGATCCTCCGGAGCTCCCACGCGCACGCGAGGATCCGATCGGTCGACGTCTCGGCCGCGGAGCGGCTCCCGGGTGTCCGGGCGGTGATCCATGCGGCCAACGTGCAGCAGCGTCCCTTCGGCTACAACCACGACAACATCCCGCTCAAGCCGGACACGGTTCGGTTCATCGGCGACGAGGTGGCGGCCGTGGCGGCCGTCGACGAGCAGACGGCTCAGCGGGCGCTCGACCTGATCCACGTCGACTACGACGTGCTGCCAGCCGTCTTCGATCCGTCGGACGCGCTCGCCGAGGCTGCGCCGGCGATCCACGACGAGCTCGAAGACGTCCGCGGCAACGTCGCGATGCGGTGGGACTTCGAGGACGGCGACGTGGACGCCGCGGCCGCCGGAGCCGCGGTCGTCGTCGAGGGCACGTACTCGACCCCGCAGGCGGCTCCCGCCCCGATCGAGACCCACGTCGTGATCGCCTCGTTCGGTGCCGACGGCCACCTCACGGTGTGGAGCCCGGTGCACATGGTCTTCATGTACCGCAAGGAGCTCGCCGACTGCCTCGGGCTCGACTGGCAGGCGCATCACGATCGTCCAGCCGCCGGTGGGCGGCAGCTTCGGCGGCAAGATCGACATCGACCCGCACGACTTCATCGCCGTCATGCTCGCCCGGGCGACCCGGCGGCCCGTCCGGCTGGTCATGTCGCGGGAGGAGGAGTTCATCGGCACGCGCACGCGTCAGCCGATGCAGCATCCGGCTGCGCACCGGCGCCGACGCCGAGGGGAACCTGCTGTTCCGAGACGCGGAGGTCGTATCGGACAACGGTGCCTACAACGGCTGGGGCTCCCACGCGATGCTCGTCGTCGACGAACACGATCACCTCGATGTACCGGGTGCCGACAGCCGCGTGCGCGCAGCCGTCGTCTACACGAACAAGAACTACGGCGGCTCGGTGCGCGGGTTCGGCAATCCGCAGGCGACCTTCGCGGTCGAGCAACAGATGGAAGAGCTGGCCGACGCGCTCGGAGATGGACCCGATGGAGCTCCGCCTGCGGAACGCGAACCAGTCCGGCGACGTGACCCCGCAGGGGATGCGCGATCGGCTCGTGCGGCCTCGAGGAGTGCATTCGAGCTCGTCCGCGAGCAGTCGGGCTGGGACGAGCGCCGCGGCACGATGCGCGACCGCAACCGCGGGCTCGGCGCGGCCGCGTACATCCACGTCGGCGGCGGCGCGCGCATCTACGGCTCGGACGGCTGCGGCGCGATCGTCAAGGTGGACGACTCCGGCCAGGTGACGCTCCTCACCGGCGCGTCCGAGCTGGGCCAGGGCTCCGAGACCATGCTTGCCATGATCGTCGCCGAGGAGATGGGCGTTCCGCTCGAGGGCGTGCGCGTCGTGAACTCGAGCACCGACGTCAAGCCGTGGGACGTCGGTGTGCACGCGAGCCGGACGACGTTCGTCGCCGGCAACGCCGCCCGGATGGCGGCGGCGAGCGCCCGCGAGCAGCTGCTCGCAGGTGCGTCCGCGGTGCTGGGTGCGCCGGCGGACGAGCTGACGATCCGCGACGGCATGATCGGCGTCGACGGCGATCCCGAGCGGCAGATGGACTACGCGCGGGTGGCACGCCGGCTGCTCCTGCGGGAGGGGGGGAGTGTCGTCATGGCGTCCGCCTTCTACGATCCGCCCACCGAGATGCAGGTCGAGCATCGGGGCAACATCTCCGCCGCCTACGGCTTCGGCGCCCACGTGGCCGAGGTCGAGGTCGACCCGGGGACCGGCATGGTGCGGCTGCTCAACCTGTGGACGGCCCACGACGTGGGGCGGGCGATCAATCCCATGTCGTGCGAGGGTCAGGTCGAGGGCGGAGCCGCGATGGGTATCGGCCTTGCCCTGTCCGAGGAGCTCGCGATCTTCGACGGCGAGATGACCGCACCGAACCTCCACGACTACGGGCTGCCGACCGCGGTGGACGTCCCGCGCGTCGTGGTCAATCTCGTGGAGACGATCGACCCGCTCGGCCCGTTCGGCGCCAAGGGTGTGGGGGAAGGTGGGATCATCCCCCCGCCGGCAGCGATCGCCAACGCGGTCGCAGACGCCACGGGCATCAGGCCGCGCGCCTACCCCATGCGACCGTGGCGGGTGAAGGAGTGGATCGACACGGCCGAGCGGTCGCGGGTGCACCGCCCGCACGAGGGAAGCGCCGATGCCTGATCTCTTCGTGCCGGGCACGCTCGACGACGCGATCGGGTTCCTTCGCGACCACTCCGGCTCGGCGCTGCCGATCGCCGGCGGCACCGACGTGATGATCGACACCCGCATCGGGCGCGCCCACGCCGAATGGCTCGTCGACCTGAGTGGGCTCATCGGGCTCGCCGGCATCGATCTCGACGGAGACCGGCTCCGAATCGGGGCGCTGACACGGGTGCGCGCAGTCGAGCTCGACGCCCGGCTGGCACGCCGGGCGCCCGCGCTCGTCGAGGCGGCCCGCGTGCTCGGCTCGGTGCAGGTGCGAACGATGGCGACCGTCGGCGGCAACCTCTGTCACGCGACTCCCTCGGCCGAGCTGCCACCGCCGCTGCTCGTCCACGACGCGGTCGCGGACGTGGCGGGCCCCGCGGGCGAGCGGGAGCTCCCGCTCGCCGAGCTGTTCGCGGGCCCGGGCCGGACGACGCTCGAGCCCGGCGAGCTCCTGACCGCGGTTCGCCTGCTCGCCCCGGGCAAGGGCTTTGGCTCCTGCTACCTCCGCCAGACCGTGCGCTGGTCAATGGATCTCGCCGGGGTCGGTGTCGCCGCGTCGGTCGAGACGGAGGAGTCGAGGGTGACCCGGGCCCGCGTCGCTCTCGGAGCGGTCGCGCCCGTTCCCCTCCTCGTGGACGCGGCCGCGGACGCAGTGACAGGAACGGAGCTTCCCCCGGAGGCCGCCGCCGAGGCCGGTACGCGTGCGGCGGCGGCATGCTCGCCTATCACCGACGCGCGGGGCACGGCCGCGTACCGGCGCGACGTCGTGTCCGTGCTCGTACCGCGGGCGCTGCGGATCGCGTGGCTGCGGGCCACGGGCTCCTGGCCCGCCGGATTGCCCGCGCGCATCAACGGCGTGCTCTCGGAGGACGTGGCGTGAGGATCGAGCTCGGCGTCAACGGCGACCCCCAGCGGCGAGACGCGGAGCCGGACGCCACGTTGCTCACCTTTCTGCGCGACGTCCTCGGCCTGACCGGGACGAAGCGGGGCTGCCTCACCGGAGACTGCGGTGCCTGCACGGTGCTCGTCGACGGCGAGCCCGTCCTCTCGTGCCTGCAGCTTTCCCATCAGGTGCGGGGACGGGAGGTGACGACGATCGAAGGCCTCGGTAACGGAGTGGGGCTCGACGAGGTGCAGACCGCGTTCGTCGCGAACGGCGCCGCCCAGTGCGGGTTCTGCACGCCGGGGATGATCGTCGCGGTCGAGGCGCTGCTGCGGGTCAACGCTGCGCCGACCGAGGACGACGTGCGCGCGGCGCTGTCCGGCAACCTCTGCCGTTGCACGGGGTACTCGAAGATCGTCGACGCGGCGCTCGACGCCGCTGCCAAGCGACGCTAGCGACAGGCGGCGATCAGGCCGCCTCCGCAGCGGGCTCGACGCATGCCCCGAGCTCGACGAGCCGCTCCCGGTAGCGCTCGAGGCTCTCGAGCTTGAGCTCCTCGTAGCCGCGCACGAGCTCGATGGCGGTCGCGACGGCCACGGCGTGCTCGTAGCCTTCCCGGTCGAGGGTCGAGGAGAGCTCGGAGACGAGCATCCGGTAGTCCCGTGCGAGCGCCCGCTCGGCGCGGCGGATTCGCGTGTGTCGGAAGGGGTCGACCGCGGTTCCGCGCAGGAACCGTGCCCGCGCGAGGAGTCTCAGAACGGGTGTCCACGAGGGCCCGAGCGCGAGCTTGCTCCGCAGGCCGAGCGCGCGCAGGAGCGGGGGATGAAGGTGAACGCGTATGCGCCGCGCGTCGGGAACCTGTGCCAGGATCGACTCGGCGGCTGCGGGCGTCGTGACGAGCCGCGCGACCTCGTACTCGTCCTTGTAGGCGAGCGCCCGGTGCAGGCCGACCGCGACCGCATGGCTGAAGTCGGTTGCGTCCGTCGTGCGCCGCTCCGCCTGCCATGCTCCCTCGACCGCCTCCAGGTAGCTGCGCGCCAGGCGCTCTCCCCCGTAGTCGACGAGGTGCTGCGCCCGTATGGCCGTGGCATCGCGGGTCGGCCCGGCGAGCGGGCTGCCAGGCAGCGGATGGAGCGGACGCGGAGCGGTTACGGCAGTCGCCGCGGCGGCGGCGAACGCGGCTGGATCGGCGATGGCGACTCGGCCCCAGCGGAAGGCGGCGATGTTGGCGGCGACGCCGACACCGTTCAGCTCGAGCGCGCGCTCGATCGCTGCGGCCGAGATGGGGAGTGCTCCACTCTGGAACGCGGCGCCGACGAGGAGGAAGTGGGAGGGAGTCGTGTGGCCGAACAGGGCATTCGCCGCCGCGATCGTGTCGAGCTCGCAGAGACGACGGCTCGCCGAGCGAATGCGTCCGAGCAGCGCCTCGAGGGGCGGGAACTCGACGGCGGCGGAGCGCTCGACCATCGCCCCGGTCGGCACGACGCTCGTCGACACGAAGGCTGCTGTCCGGCCGGGGTGCGCATGGACGAGGTTGCGCGACTCGCTGCCGGTGAGCACGTCGAGAGCCAGGTAGCAGTCGGCCTGGCCGACACCGACCCGGTTCGTCGGCTCGATCTCCCTCGGCTGCGAAACGCAGGTGCGAGACGACCGGGCCAGCCTTCTGCGACATCCCCGTCTGGTCGAGCGAGCGGACGTCCAGCCCGTCGAGGAACGCCGCCGTGGCGAGCACCTGGTTGACGGTGACGACGCCGGTGCCGCCGATCCCGACGAGGAAGACGTTGGCCGTCGTCGCCGGGCGTGTGACTCGGCGGATCGGCGATCGCGGGAGCGACGGGCGTCTCTCCCCCTGCCGCCGGCTGCCATTGCGGGTCGACCTCGACGGTGACGAACGACGGGCAGTCGCCCTCGAGGCACGTGTAGTCGGTGTTGCAGGACGTCTGGTCGATCCGGACCTTGCGCCCGAACGGAGTGTCGACGGCTTGCACCGAAAGGCAGTTGCTTCTTGCGCCCGCAATCGCCGCAGCCCTCGCAGACGTCCTCGTTCACGACGACGCGGAGCGGTCGCGGAGGAAGCTGGCCGCGCCTGCGGAGCCGCCTCAGGTCCGCCGCGCAGCGCTGGTCGTAGACGAGCACGGTCACGCCGGGCGTGTCGCGCAGCACACGCTGCGCCTCGTCGAGGCGTGTGCGGCTCCAGACCTCCGCGTTCGCCGCGAGACCGCCCCTGGAGCCCTTGTAGCGGTCGGGCTCGTCGGTGCAGACGATCGTGCGCCGCACCCCTTCGGCCTCCAGCTTTCGCGTGATCTCCGGCACCGCAAGGGAGCCGACCGCGTCCTGCCCGCCGGTCATCGCGACCGCCGAGTTGTAGAGCAGCTTGAACGTGATGTTCACGCCGGCGGCGACGCATGCCTGCACACCGAGCTGGCCCGAGTGGAAGAACGTGCCGTCGCCGACGTTCTGGAACAGGTGGCCACCGTCGTGGGCGAAGGCTTGCCCGATCCACTGGGCGCCCTCGCCGCCCATCTGGGTCAGCCCCATGACCGTGCTGGCCGGGCGGTTCATCATCGCCACGAGGCCGTGGCAGCCGATGCCTCCCTCTGCGAGTGATCCCTCCGGCACGACCGTGGAGCGGTTGTGCGGGCAGCCGCTGCAGAAGTAGGCCTTCCGTCGGACAGGCAGGTCGGGTAGCCGAGCCGCCGGTAGGTCGGGGGGGTCGCGAACCCCGATGCGCGGGGCGAGCACTCTGCGCAGTGCCTCGGCGACACGGGCGGCGGTGAGCTCTCCGTCCGCGGGCACGAGAGGCAGCGTCCTCGAGATCGTGCTTGCCGATCACCGCGGGGGGAGCCGGGATGCCGTAGAGCGCGTTGCGCACCTGCTGCTCGACGAAGCCCTGCTTCTCCTCGATCACGAGCACCGTCTCGAGGCCTCGTGCGAGCTCGCGGATGCCTTCGGGCTCCACGGGGTTCAGCATCCCGATCCGCATGACGCGGATACCGCGTCGACGCGCCACGTTCGCGTCGATTCCCAGGTCGATCAGGGCTTGGAGTGTGTCGTCGTACGTCTTGCCGGGGGCGACGATGCCGAGCCACGCGTCGGTCGTGTCGATCTCGACCGTGTTCAGGGCGTTCGCGCGGGCGAAGGCGTTCACCATTTGCCACCGCGGCCCCGCCAGCTCCCGCTCGGCGAGGATTGCAGCGGGCGGGCCGGGGGCGGTCTCCTGCCTGTAGGCCCACGGCCTACCGTCCCACTCGATCCGGGGGATGGTGATTTCCGGCGGACGAGAGGCCTCCCGCCACGCTCCAGGCGCCGTCGGCGACGTCGGCGACGAGCTTCAGCGCGATCCAGCAGCCGGAAACACGCGAGAGCTCCACGCCGAGCAGGCCGAAGGTCACGATCTCCTCGGCGTTACGGGGAGCGAGCACCGGGAGCCCGTAGGCGGCGAGCACGGGCTCGCTCGCGGAGGGAAGCGTCGAAGACTTCGCGCCGGGATCGTCGCCGGCGAGCACGAGCACGCCGCCCGTCGGGCTCGCGCCGAAGACGTTGGCGTTCCGCATCGCGTCGCCTGCCCGGTCGACGCCCGGGGACTTCCCGTACCAGATCCCGACGGTGCCGCCGAACGGCGACGGCCGTCCCGGGAGCGGGAGCTGCGATCCCCATACCGCCGTGGCAGCCAACTCCTCGTTGATGCCCGGGGCGAGCTTGAAGTCCGCCTTGTCTCGAAGCTCCGCGAGCGATCTCAGCACGAGGTCGAGACCGCCGAGCGGGCTTCCCGGATAGCCGGAGACGAAGGTCGCGGTGTGCAGGCCGTGCGACCGGTCGCGCTCGCGCTGCTCGACGACGAGCCGCGCGATGGCGTGCACGCCGCTGAGCAGGACCGGTTCCTTCGTCGGCCGGAAGCGGTCGGCGAGCTCGTACGCGCGGATGGACGCTGCCGTCAACGCGTCCCGCCGGGGGCGGGGACATCCTCCCCGTCGGTGCGGAGTGCGTCCCTGGCCATGGGGCTAGGATACTCGGGCTCATCCGCGAACGACCGTGAGACGTGGCCGGCACCGACCCTCAGCAGATCACGCCCTCGCCCGAGCGGGTCGCACTCGTCTCCGAGACCGTGACGGCGATGCGCCGCTCGGGTATTCGCGAGATGATGGACCTCGCCGCGCGTCGCCCCGACGTCCTCCACCTGGAGATCGGCGAGCCTGACTTCCCGACGCCGAGTCACGTGCTCGATACGGCGATGGAGTGCATGCGCGGCGGGCTCGTCAAGTACACGCTGTCGCGGGGGATCGCCACGCTGCGTGAGGCGATCGCCGACAAGCTCCGCGTGCGAAACGGCATCGACGCGACGACCGACGAGGTGGTCGTGACGACGGGCGGGACGACGGCGCTGCTCGAAGCAATGCTGGTCATGCTGCGGCCGGACGACGGGGTGTTGATCCCCGATCCCGGGTGGCCCGCGTTCGAGATGATCGTCACGCTGCTGCACGGCCGCCCGCTTCGCTACAGGCTCGACCGCAACGCCGGCTACCGACCCGATCTCGATCACGTTGCCTCCCTCGCAGGGGAGGCACGCTTTCTCGTCCTCAACTCGCCGAGCAACCCGACCGGCGCGATTCTTGATCGGGCGGAGCTCGAAGCCATGTTGGCCCTCGCGGAGCGGCACGGGCTGGTCGTGGTCAGCGACGAGGTGTACGAGGACGTCGTCTTCGAGGGTGAGCATGTGAGCCCGGCCTCGCTCGGCTCCGATGTCCCCGTCGTGTCCGTCTTCAGCTTCTCGAAGGGGTACGCGATGACCGGCTTCCGCGTCGGTTACCTCGTCGGCCCGCCGGGGTTCGCCGAGGCGGTCGTGAAGGCGCAGGAGGCGGTCGTCGCCTGCCCTTCGTTCGTCGGGCAGCACGCCGCGTTGGCAGCTCTCACGGGGCCGCAGGACTGCCTGGCCGAGATGCGGGAGGAGTACCGCCGCCGGCGCGACGGCGCGGTCACGCTCCTCCGGGACGCGGAGATGCTGCTTTCCGTTCCGCGTGGGACCTTCTACGTGATGGCGGACGTGACGCGGGCGGGGCTCGACACGCACGCGATCGCGAAGCGGCTGCTCGTCGAGCACGGCGTCGCCGTCGCCCCGGGCGAGACGTTCGGCGACGAGGGCGTCGGTGCCGTTCGTCTCTCGCTCGCGTCGCAACCCGCGGTGATCGAGGAGGGCATCCGGAGAATGGCGGCGGCGCTGACCTCGGGGCCAATAGCATGATGCTCGTCGGGTCGCGGGAGAGTCGCGATCAGCGGCCGGGCTCCGGGGTCGATCGTTAGGCTGCGCGCTGTGACTCCGGCCCGCAGGCTCCGCGAGCGGCTGGCGACCGGCGACGTGCTCCTCGTCGGCGGCGCCTACAACGCGCTTGTCGCGCGCATCTACGAACGCGCGGGATTCGAGGCTCTGTACACGGGGGGCTACGCTGCCGCCGCGGCGAACTTCGCCCTTCCGGACATCGGCCTGATGACACAGACCGAGATGTGCGCCCACGTGGAGCGGATCTCGAAGGCGGTCACCCTGCCGCTCGTCTGCGACGCGGACACCGGCTTCGGCGAGTTGACGAACGTCGCCCGCTCGGTGCGCGAGTACGAGCGGGCGGGTGCCGCGGCGATCCAGCTCGAGGATCAGACGTTCCCGAAGCGCTGCGGGCACATGGAGGGAAAGAAGGTGATCCCCCGCGACGAGATGGTCCGCAAGGTGCGCGCCGCGCTCGCCGCTCGCAGCGACCCGGACACGGTGATCATCGCGCGCACCGACGCGATCGCCGTCAACGGCCTCGACGACGCGATCGACCGCCTCTCCGCGTACGCCGAGGCGGGCGCCGACGTCCTCTTCCCCGACGCGCCGCGCTCCGTCGACGAGATGCGTGCGATCGCGGGCGCCGTCGGGGAGCGGCCGCTCGTGGCGAACTACTCGGAGCATGGCAAGACGCCGCTGCTCACGGCGGACGAAACGGCCGCGGCCGGCTTTCGCATCTGCCTCTACCCGACCACGTCCCTGTTCGCCGCGGCGCAGTCGGCGCTCGAGATCGCGACCGCGTTACAGCGCGATCGCACGAGCCGCGAGGTGCTCGATCGCCTCATGGTGTTCGGCGAGCTGAACGAGCTCCTCGGCGTTTCCGCCTGGCAGGAGGCGGAAGACCAGGCGCTGTGAGCCTCGAGACGACCTTCTCGCTCGAGCTTCCGCACATCGTGTTCGGACCGGGCAGCTCTGCCGACACGGGCAGCCATCTCGCCCGGCTGGGCGTCACGCGGGCACTCCTCGTCTGTGATCCGTTCGTCGTCTCGACGGGGGTCGCGACCCGGGTGCAGCGCGAGCTGCGCACTCTGGGGATCGAGAGCGGTGTGTTCGACGACATCGCGGGCGAGCCGACCGAGGCGTCGGTCGCCACGGCGATCGAGGCGGCTACGACCGGCGGCTGGGACGGCTTCGTCGGCATCGGCGGCGGCTCGGCCCTCGACACCGCGAAGCTCTGCGCGCTCTTCGCGACCCACGGCGGGGGGATCTACGACTACCTCAACGCGCCCCTGGGCGAGGGGCGTCAGGTCCCGGGCCCACTGCTGCCGCTCGTCGCGCTGCCGACCACGTCGGGCACGGGCTCAGAGGTGACGACCGTGGCGATCGTGGATGTCGGCGTGAAGAGCGGTATCTCGCACCGATACCTACGCCCCCGGGTCGCGATCGTCGACCCGCTCCTCACCCTCACCTGCCCACCCGGCGTCACCGCCTCTGTCGGTCTCGACGCGCTTCTCCACGCGCTCGAGGGCTACACGACGCTGCCGTACGACAGCCGTCCGAAGCTCCCTCCCGCCGAGCGTCCTCCCTACCAGGGGGCGCACCCCGTGGCCGACCTCCTCTGCGCCAAGGCGATCGAGCTCGTCGGCGCGAACCTGCGAACGGCGGTCGCCGACGGCTCCGACGTGGCGGCGCGCACCGGTATGGCGCTCGCCGCCTCGATCGCGGGCGTCGGCTTCGGCAGCGCCGGCGTGCATGTCCCGCACGCACTGTCGTACCCCATCGCCTCGCTGAAGCACGCCTGGTCGCCGCCCGGCTACGGAGGCGTCGCCTTCGTCCCCCACGGGCTCGCCGTCGCGGTGACGGCGCCGGCGTCGTTCCGCTTCGTCGCCGATGCCGCATCCGAGCGCTGTCGCGAGGCGGCGCGCCTGCTCGACGGCGGCAACGACGTCGCGGAGTCACTCGCTGCGCTGATGCGCGACGTCCGCGCGCCGGCGACGATCTCCGAGGTCGGATACGTGGAGGACGACATCCCCGCGATCGTCGAGGGCGCGCTGAAGCAGCAGCGCCTGCTGGTCAACGCGCCGGTGCCCGTCGACGGCGCGGCGTTGGAGACGATCCTGCGCGACAGCCTCTGACCGCCTCGGCAAGCAGACGCGACCCTCCCAGTGCCTTCGAGCGGGCTGACGACGTCCGAGGCTCGAACGGGTCAATCCGGCGGTTAGCTCAGTTGGGAGAGCAGGCACTCAGCAGACTTCCTTCTGAGCGCATCGCCGCTCGAGCCCTTTGAGCTTGCACCTGTAGCTCAGAGGCGTTGAGAACAGACGAGCGTACGGCGCGTGCGGTGCGAGGCATGTGACGCGGGTTGCGAATTCACACCGCTCCGTATCCGTGACTCTTCAGCGGGATGGCTCCTGTGCCAGTGCGACGTGCGGCGAGTCTCCGTTACACGGATGCGTCATCAGAGCAGCCAGCGCACTCGTTAGCGCTGTGGTGCGCTGCATCGGTTCGTCACCTTGCGCGTCGACGTTGAACCGGAGTCCGCCACCCGGTAGTCGCTCGTGGTCGAACTCCAGAACGACGACAGGTTGGTGATCTCGGTCGGCAAGCCGGCGGCGGCGCAAAGTAGCATCGACGAAGCCGGTCAGCCAGACGGACTCGACCTCATCGAGCCTGCTCTCGTCGTCACCCACCTGGTCGAACGTCGTGAGTCGAATGGTTCGGCCGAGAACGCTCGCGAGAACCTGGCGGCCGTTGCCATCCCTGGCGTTGTATGAAGCTTCGTCACTGACTTCGGCGTCCAGTGCACGAAACGCGAAGTCGCGGCGCATGGCGGCTGCCATTCCTGGACGCTGCGGGAAGACTTCATCGAGGTACTTGCGGATGGCCGGCCGGTTGTCCATCGAGTGGTCTCTCCTTCGGCCCGAGTGCGCTGTCGGCTGCTCGCCCCGAGCGCGGATCACGCCGCCCTGCGCGTCTCCCCTCGGTAATACCGCTCACAGATCTTGAGCGCGTTCGCCAGTGCGGCAAGGGGGCCGCCATCTACTGGCCACTCCCTCCGGATCTGGGCGACAAGGTCGTCGGGCGGCAGCGGGCTTCGCCGTACTGGTGCGAGCACTGGCGGCGCCGTTCCGTAGAAGGCGAGCTTGTCGTCGATCTCGAGTGTGAGGCTCCAGGTCGTGTGGCTGTGCTCGGCTGATGCAAGGAAGCGCCCGAGGCGCTCGCGCGTCTCGTTCAGAGCTCGGCGGAAGCTTCCCACCACGAACTCGCCGTCGTTGGCCCGGATGACGTAGCGGCGTCCGTCACCCACGACGGTCACCGCTCGTGAGATTCCTGCGATCGCGGCTGTGAGCGTGAAGTACGTACGCATCGCGACTCCTTTCTCCGCCTCCCACGAAAGCAGATGCCCCGGACGACACACCGTCGGTCGTCTGGTCGACGCCTTGTCGGCCGTCGGCGGCCATGTCGTCAGCCGCTGTCCGTACGGTTGGCCCCAACGACCGAGAGGAGGACATTCATGGAGTTCCTAATCAAGCGCGACGAGGTGCTGTCGGTTCGAACCGCTGCCCGCAACCTGTACGGAACCCTCGACCGCCTGGAGGCGAGCGAAGGCGGGCGGTTCGTCCTGCTCGACCAGAAGAACGACCTCCGAGCCGTCTTGCTGTCGACCGACGCCTACTCTGCGTTGCTCCACGACGCTGGACGAATCAAGAGCCATCAGGGCGCCGACTAGTCCCGTCCTAGCGCTCGGCCATGGCGATCATCGTTGACACCACGGGAGCCGCGCGGCGCCCGCCAGTAGGTCGTGTCCGCGACTGGTTGTCGACACGGCGCGTGTTCATCTCGAGTCCCATGGGTGACACTCGGGACGAACGCCGCTCTGCAGCGGGCGCGATTCGAGACGAAGGCGCCCACCCCGTGTGGTTCGAGGAGTTCGGCCGCGACGCCGATCCCGAGGAGGCTTACCTCAGCGAGCTCGACACGGCGCACATCTACCTCGGGATCCTCAACGCGCTCTATGGGCGCCAGCTCCCGAGCGGGTTCTCAGCGACTGAGACCGAATACCTCTACGCCCGCGAGCGAGGCAAGCGGATGGCCGTTCTCGCTGCCGCTGAGGTACCCACTCGCGAAGGCCACTTGATCCGCTTCCTCGAGCGCGTTCGCGTGTTCGTGACCACCGAGGACTACGCAGGCGTCGAGGACCTCACCAGACGAATCCGCCGGCGTCTGCAGGAGTTAGCGGCCGAAGGGCTCTCGCCGTGGGTCAAGCTGGACGAGCTTGTGTTCCGAGCCGACGAAATTACCGACACGGACGAATCCGTCACGATCCGAGCGGAGGCAGGTGATGAGCTCGCGCATCGTTTGCGAGATCTGCGTGACCGGCAATTCGGGCCAACGCGGGTTCGGCTCACATATGGAACACGCGTGGTTGACGGCGATCTGGCCGCCCTGAGTAGCACCGTCCGTGCCGCGGGCGCCTCAGAGCTGTTCGTGGGTCTCGAGCGGTGTTCGCCGCCTCAGGGCAACGCGATGCGCGCCGGTATGGGGGGCCTGACGCCCGATGAGCTCGTGGAGCGAGCGATGCGGCGCCACTTCCTCGGCGAACCGCTGCCTGAATCTCTTGGTGTCTTGGCGTCGATGGTGGAACCCGCGCTCAACAATGAGGACATGCGGCAGTGCTTCGATCTTCCGAACGAGATTGCCGAGTCGATCACTCGACTCGTCGTCAGCGAAGCGCTTGTCGGAGGGGGCCATGCTCACCGGGTCGTCTCGCTCGCCTTAGGGCCGCGTTCATCGGAACGCGGCACACGCCAGATCGCGATCGCGTGGGATGAGCCGCGAACGTACGTCAACGTTGAGCCTCAACGCCGAGGTATTGAAGGCGTTTGGCAGCGCCCCTAGGCCGCAGACCCTGTACACGTGACTGAACCAGATGTACGTCGAGTTCCAAGGTGAGCTCACAGGCGGACGGTTCGGGTGGGACGACAGCCGCCCACTGATCGTGCCCGGCTGGGGAACTCGCTACCGAGGTGTCGTGGCCGACCCGAGTAGCGCGCCGGCGGCTGAAGGTCAGGCCGTCCTCGTCCACACCATCGACACGCTCAACTCGAGCTTCCAGGCTGACTTCGACCGCGCCTGCCGCGCCATCGAGTTAGCGCGCCGCCCTGCCGTAGTCGCCTGCCCGACGATCGTGAGACTAATCGACTTCAACCGCACGGAATTTCCTGCGGATCGCTTCGGTTCCACGTGGGAGAACCTGCGAAGCGCTTGGGAGTACGGTGAGCTCTGGCTGCGTGACGTGATCAGGCACGCCGACGATCGTGAGCGGCTGGCTCACGAAGTGGACGCAGGCATCAGGCCTGCGCTTGCGTGCCTGCACGGCGACGGCCTTGTCCACA
Source organism: uncultured Actinomycetes bacterium (assembly GCA_963701395.1). Classification (GTDB taxonomy): domain Bacteria; phylum Actinomycetota; class Thermoleophilia; order Gaiellales; family Gaiellaceae; genus Gaiella. The sequence goes on along the minus strand of CAVOZU010000007.1, from coordinate 578,827 downwards.
GCGACGTTGCCCCGAACAACATCGTGCGAGTTGGCGGGGCGTGGAAGCTCATGGACCTCGACCATTGCGTTGAGGAGGGCGGACCGACTACAGGCATGGCAAGCGCTCCCTACGCGATGCCCGGTACGAACGTCGGCGACCCTGCCGATCGGGCGATGGACACGTATGGGCTAGAAGCTGTCCTCGCGGAGATCCGAGTAGGAGCGGGGCTACGGCCCGGCTAGTGGAAGTTCGTCAGTTACGAAGTCGGCTGCTCTCCAGCGATCAGTCGTCGGGAAAGGGGTAGTACAGGATTGGGCCGAAGTCGTCACCACCTGAACCCACTCCGACGGCTCCGAACAGAGCTCCAAGGCACACGGTCACGCGGTCGTCGCCTTCGTCCATCGTCGCGAAGTACGTGCTGTTGTGGTCCCCCCAGCGGAGCGTCGCGCCGACCATCTCTCCGGTCTCGCCGCGAATGACGATGACCTCGTGTCCTTCGGGGAACTCGAATCAGGCCTGTCCACTCGGGCGATGAACGTGCGCTTGCCTGGGACGACCTCTCCAGCCATGACCGCACGATAGGCCACTCGCGGCGGCTCTGAGCCCCTCGCTCTGTCAGCCGCTACGCGCCAATAGGTCTTCTCGAGATGGACGTGGACGCAGCGTGTGGATAAGTACCGCGACTTTGGAGAGCGTTGGCTCTATCCCGACGCCGCGCGGCCTGTTACCGCGTCGCGCGGGGTGTGCGCTCGGGTGGCCCGAGGTCGCGCTCGAATTGATCAAGAAGGTCGAAGAGACCGACGCTTTCCCACGCACGATTGCGCCGGCCGACGCTCGTCTGTCGGACAACGCCGGCCGCGTGGAGACGAACGAGCGCCTGGCGAGCTTGCTCATCACTGCCTCCCAGAAGCTCGGTGGCGACACGGACGTTGATGATCGGATAGGAGGGAAGAAGCTCGATCAGCCGTCGCGCACCCGAGCCTCGGCGCGGGTTGCCGGCTGACTCGATCCACGTGTCTTGTAGTTCGGCAACGCGATCGGCGAATCGGCTTGCTCCGGTCGCTGCCTTGTACACGGCATCGACGAATACGCGGTACCAGTCCTCCTCGTTGCCCGTCCGAAAGCTCGTCAAGCCTGCGACGTAGCGGTCGGCTTCGCCGGCTAGGACGAGGCTGACTGGTGGCAGATACGTCGGAGCCAGACCTCGCCGCCGAAGCACTGCCAGCAGGAGCGCGCGTCCGACGCGCCCGTTGCCATCGGGGAAGGGGTGGATCGTCTCGAACTGAACGTGTGCGATCCCTGCCTGAAGGACCGCAGGGACGTCCTCCCGATTCAGAAACCTGCAGAGGTCGTCCAGCAGTTCGGGCACGACCTCCGGCGGCGGCGGTATGAACTCGGCATTCCGCGGGCTCGTGGCGTCGCCGCCGATCCAGTTCTGCTCCTCCCGCACGACGCCACCCAGGTGGGCGTCGCGCGTTCCTTCCAGGAGCCGTTGGTGGATCTCGACGATGTGCTCGCTCGCAAGCTCGTCAACCTCGCTCGCGAGTTCGACCGCTAGCTCAAGGGCCCTGATGTTGGCAAGGACGCTCTGCGCGGTGACGTCAGCGGTCTCGGCAGTGAACGCAGCCTTCGCAAGACGTCGATGAGAGAGCACCAGTCCCTCGATGCGTGAAGAGGCGACAGACTCGGCCCGAAGGAGCTGGCGAGCAAGTGACTCGAAGTTGAGCCCACGGGGAGGTGCCTCATTGAGTTGCCTCGTCGCCTGCTCGGCGTTTGCCGCGGCGGCGGCGACCTGCGAGGTGAGCTGGAACTCCTCCTCGCCGATCAGGTTCGGGACGTAGGCGTGATAGGAGAAGCTCCTTCGGGCCGAGCGGCCTCCGAGCGCATTCATTTGCAGCGGCCACTGTCGCCGTACGTGCTTGCCTCGTGGGCGATGACGGGGCTCTGTCTTCGGCATCTCTGTTTCCAATGTTAGCACAGTAACTTTGGGTAGTGGAGCAGTGACCCAGAGTTAGGGAAGGGGCTGGTCCACCGGGCGTGCGGTCTGTACCCAAGGCTCGCTACGCAACTCTGGGCAACGAACTGGGTAGCCAGACTTCGCGCCTCGCGCCCGGTCATGCGGGACGCGAGAGTAGTTCTTATTGAACCGCTCCGGGAATGTTGCAGGCTCCAAGCCTTGAGAGGATGGAGTCATTGATCTCAGCGTTCAGCGGCGTCGAGGCCGCAGAAGACCAACTCAGTATCCCGGCGCGGGTGACCACCGACGTCGTCAGTGACCTCTAGATCCTCGAGGGCCCAGCCGGGGAACGCCGCGGCCAAGATGATCACCAACCACTCCGGCGGGAGCCGCAGGTCGCCGGGCTGAACGACACTGTCGACGGCAAGCGTGAGGAGACCCGGGTTACCTTCCTCGTAGACGGCACGCAGACCCACGCGCCCACCAAGAACGTGCTCGACGAGTTCTCCCGGGTGGGCTCGAACATGGTCAACGAGCTGGGGCAGCTCCTCCGCGAGAACGATGGCGAACGTCCGGTCCCGTGACCGCTCAAGAGCCTCGAGGTCATCGCGCGTAGGGAGGATGGCCCGCGCTGCCTTGAGCCGACTGAAGTACTCGTAGGCGTCATCCCGCGCTCCTTCGCGGTGGTATCCAGCGGCGAGCAGCCAGACGGCGCGCGCCTCTCGGTGCAGCCACGTGGCTCCGCGGTGCCGGCCGCTATGGAGCGAGAACGCGTGGATCTCCGGCAACAGCGATCGGATCGGCTCCTGTCCTTCGCCGCCTGCTGCGGCCCGCTGGATCAGTCCTGCCAGCAACCCGGTCGCATCCTCGTCAGCGAGGTCGGAGATGGGGCGGCTCTCCGACCCCTCCTCGAAGCCAAGGTCATCGCACAGACAACGCGCGGTCCCTCGAGGATCGACAGGCAGCTCATCCGCCACGAAGACGACCCTACGTTCCCAGGCTGACGTGCCGGGTCGCTTTGGTCAGTAGGACGGAAGCGTCTTCGCGAGCTCGTCGGCCCGCGAACGTGCGGAGGCGGACAAAAGCGACGACAGCGCGTCGATGTCGCCGTCAGCGAGAGCCGTCTGCGTCTTGTCGAAGACGTCAGAGAGCTGACTACGGTTGTCCGCGACGTACTTCGCGAGCGCGATGTGGATCACGTCCTGAGGAGAGCGCTGCTCAAGCTCAGCGATGAGCCGGAGCGGTGCGATATCGCTTTCGAAGATACGGAATGGCTTGGTGCGAACTGCCATCAGTCTGACTCCTCCCTGGAAGTCGTCACAATGTAACAGAGTTACCGTATCGGCACAAGCGTTCCTCACACCGACGGACGCATTCCCACGGCTCAAAGAGGGTGCTGTGATTCACCGCGTCTCTCGCGCCGCCTCCGCTACGACGTGCACATCGACGATGCCGAGGTCAGCAGGAGCGTGGCAAGAACCCCAATGGCGATGGCGGAGTCAACGACCGCCCCGATCTGCGGTCACCCCGCGCATTGCCCGACCGCGTCTTTCCGCTCTCGCCTCGCCCAGCCGACGTGTTCAGTACAGCGTTTCTTCAAGTTCGATAGTCGCTTTACTTTTTGAATGATTAGCGATAGGATAGTGGCCCTTGCGTTCGGGGACCCAACTGCGGCCCCTTCTTTGAGAGGAGGAGCGAATGCACGTTCGCGACGATTCGACAGCCGCGGCTGATGAGTTGGGGCAGCCGGCGGACGCCCTGCGGTTGGGTCGGGAGCGCCAGGCGCGGCAGTCGCTGGCGGCACCGCGTCGACCAGCTCGCACGACAACGGCGCCGACCATCTCCACCGACGAGCTGGCCCGGCGGTTCGACGCGCCGGGGCTGACGATTGTCGACCTGCGACCGCTGCACGCGTTCAACGGGTGGCGCCTGGATGGCGAGAGCCGCGGCGGGCACATCCCGGGAGCGGTGGCGCTGCCGTGCTCATGGCTGGACGGCGCGGAGGACGCCGAGCTCGAGCGGCTGCTCAACTCCAAAGGCATCCATGCCGACCAGGAGATCGTCCTCTACGACCACGACGCCACAGATGCCCCGTCGCTGCGGGACCGGCTCGCCGGTGCGGGGTACGCGAACGTGAGGAGCTACGGGTCTGGCTGGCAGGAGTGGGCGTCCGACAGTGCCTTGCCGGTCGAGCAACTTCCGAACTACTCCAGGCTTGTCCACGTCTCGTGGCTCGAGCAGCTTCTCGGCGGCGGCACGCCGGAGGCCGCTCCGAGCGGCAGCTACCTCCTTTTCCACGTCAACTTCGGCGTACCGGAGGAGTACGAGGAGAACCACATCACGGGCGCGCTGTACCTCGACACGAACCGGCTCGAGGATCCCGCCGACTGGAACCGGCGCTCACCGGAGCGAGCTCGAGCAGGCGGTTCGGGCGCTGGGGATCACCGCCGACACCACTGTCATCCTCTACGGCCGCGACACCGAGGGCGACGCCAACGAGAAGTGGCCAGGGCGCAGGGCGGGGCAGATCGCGGCCACCCGCGCCGCGATGATCCTGTACTACGCGGGCGTCGCCGACGTGCGCCTCCTCGACGGCGGCTACGACCACTGGGTGCAGAAGGGCAACCCGCGTCGAGACACTCCTGCGAAAGCCCACGCCGGTACCGGCGTTCGGCGCCGAGATCCCGCTGCGACCGGAGGTGATCGTCGACCTCGACCGAGGCCAAGCTGATCCTGGCCGATCCCCACGGAGCGGCGCTCGTTAGCGTACGCACCTGGGCCGAGCACCTCGGCAACGTGAGTGGTTACAACTACATCGGTCCTGCCGGACGCATCGCGGGCGACGTCTGGGGCAACTGCGGCACGGACGCCTACCACATGCAGCACTACCGCAACCTCGACAACACCATGCGCCCCTACCCGGAGATCACGGCCAACTGGGCCGAGGCCGGCATCACCGAGGACAAGCACGTCGCCTTCTACTGCGGCACCGGCTGGAGAGCCAGCGAGACCTGGTTCTACGCCCACCTCATGGGCTGGCAACGCATCGCCGTCTACGACGGCGGCTGGTTCGAGTGGAGCAAGGACCCGGCAAACAACCCGATCGAGACGGGAGAACCGGAAACCGAACTCGCGGCCTAAAGACGATCGGCACCGGTCCCCGTCGGAGGGCCGCCCGCCGGCCCTCGTCTTGGGCTCCGGCCAGTCAACGGCTGCCTCACCGTTGCCGGGGGATCCGTGGGCGCAGACGAAGATGCTCGACCGGACACGGGCTGCCGTCATCGCGCAGATCGTCCGCGACATCGACTGCGCGGTCCCTACCCGTAGTGGGGGTGGGGGCGGCCCGCATAGACCTGTCTGTGACCTGCGTTCGCGGGAACCTCGCTCGCGAGAAAGATCTTTGTGACCGGCGATGAGGACGTGGAGGGCTGGCTCGAAGATCTTATTAGTCCCGACCCGGATACGGAGTACTTCAAGTGGGGTTGGAACGAGGTCGACGGTGAGCGTGTGGTACTCCCCGTGCATACTGCGGTTGCGCGGTTCGATGTGTGCTCCGAACGTCTCCTGGGAGGTTGAAGTTGACATCAGGTGAGGTCCTCCGCCATTCCGTGAGCATCGACGAGCAGGAGGTCTTCCGCTTGATCCACAAGCCCGTCGAGTTGCCCGAGATCCAGCCGAGTCAGTTCGCCGGACGTGTCGCTTCATGGGCCGAATATGCCGAGCGTCGCTACGGCGACTCGATCAACCCGATCATGACGTACGTCGAGAGCGGGCCTCACCGAGTTTCCTGGATCCACCACGAAGGTGAGGACTGGCTATCGGGTGAGAGCTTCGGCACCTACCACGTCATCTGCGACTGCATCACGGGTGTCGAGGGAAACTCGCCACAGGAATCGGTGGATCGCATCCTCGGCTGCGCAGCCGTCCTCAACGCGCTCCAGAGACGCGCTGCTTTCGTTGACCATACGTATCGAACTGGCGAGATCCTGTCGGCCCTCAGAGACCCCGATACCGGCGACTTCGAGCAGTCCAACACCTTTCATAAGTTCGCGGTCAAGACAATCGGCGACATCCTCGAGCTCGACGCGAAGCATCCAAGGGAATGGCCCGGCAACGTCATGAACGGCGAACACCGCGTCAGCGTGCTCTCGACCCTCTTCCAACTGCACCCCGACGTCGTGAAGTGGTACGGCCGGCTGTTGGAGGAAAGCGGCGTGATCGAGGACTTCGACGGCGAGATCCTGAAACTCAGCCCCGAAGCCCTCGCCGCATAGCGTCGTCGATCGACTCGGACCGGACACCGTGGCGAGACACAGGCGGCCATTCAGGCGGCGCCGCCCCTCACCGCCGCAGAGACTCAGGGCTGGTCTCGACGAAGCCGTGACGTCCTAGAATCATTGCTCGCGCAACGCCGAAGCGCCGCGACGGATCGACGCTCATCTCGGTTGGGAACATGACCCCGCCGACGGCTCGTTGGCTTTGATGCTAGGATCCCGTCTTGGCACTCTCTGTCTGAGAGTGCCAGCTCGGCTACTGGTCAAGAGACCAGCCACAGTGTGATCGGAGGCGCTACATGAACCTGCAGCCCCTTGGCGACCGTTTGATCGTGGAGGTCCTCGAAGAGGAGGCGACCACTGTCAGCGGCATCGTGCTGCCCGACACCGCGAAGGAGAAGCCGCAACGCGGCAAGGTTCTCTCGGTGGGCCCCGGCCCGCGTGACGAGGACGGGGAGTACATCAAGATGGACGTGGAGGAGGGTGACGAGGTCATCTTCTCCAAGTACGGCGGTACCGAGATCAAGGTCGGCACCGACGAAATTCTGATCCTGCGCGAGTCAGATGTCCTCGCGAAGGTCGTGTCTCCGGGTGCGAGAGGCAAGCGCAAGAAGGCCCTTGCCGGCGCGTCCGCCTAGTCGTAATCACCGGAAGGACTGAACACTCATGGCTCACAAGGAGCTGAAGTTCAACGAGGACGCGCGCCGCTCGCTCGAGCGGGGCGTGAACATCCTCGCCGACGCGGTCAAGGTGACGCTCGGCCCGAAGGGCCGCTATGTCGTCCTCGACAAGCGCTTCGGCGCGCCGACGATCACGAACGACGGCGTGACCATCGCTCGTGAGATCGAGGTAGAGGATCCGTTCGAGAACCAGGGTGCACAGCTCGTGCGCGAGGTTGCCACGGCGACGAACGACGTCGCCGGTGACGGCACCACGACGGCGACGGTGCTCGCTCAGGCGATCGTGCGGGAGGGTCTGAAGAACGTCGCGGCCGGCGCCAACCCGATGGGCCTCAAGCGGGGCATCGAGAAGGCAGTCGAGTCGGTCGTCGACGATCTCAAGAAGCAGTCCACGGAGGTGTCCGGCAAAGAGGACATCGCCCGCGTGGCCACGATCTCGTCGCGTGAGCGCGAGATCGGCGACGTGATCGCGGACGCGATCGAGAAGGTCGGCAAGGACGGCGTCGTCAACGTCGAGGAGGGCCAGACGTTCGGGCTCGACCTCGAGTTCACGGAGGGCATGCAGTTCGACAAGGGCTACCTGTCGCCGTACATGATCACCGACGCCGAGAGCATGAAGGCCGAGCTCGAGGAGCCGTACGTCCTGATCGCCAACCAGAAGATCGGTGCGGTGAAGGACCTGCTGCCGGTGCTCGAGCAGGTGATCCAGGCCGGTCGTCCGCTGCTGATCGTCGCCGAGGACCTCGAGGGTGAGGCGCTGGCGACAGTCGTCGTCAACAAGCTCCGTGGCACCTTCCAGGTCGTCGCCGTCAAGGCGCCGGGCTTCGGTGACCGCCGCAAGCGGATGCTCGAGGACATCGCGATCGTCACCGGTGGCGAGGTGATCACCGAGGAGATGGGTCTCAAGCTCGAGAACACGAAGCTCTCGCAGCTCGGCAAGGCCCGCAAGATCGTGATCGACAAGGACACCACCACCATCGTCGATGGCGCTGGCGACTCCGAGTCGATCAAGGCCCGCATCAAGCAGCTGAAGGCGGAGGTCGAGAACACCGACTCCGACTTCGATCGTGAGAAGCTCCAGGAGCGCCTTGCGAAGCTGTCCGGCGGCGTGGCCGTCGTCAAGGTCGGCGCTGCCACCGAGACGGAGATGAAGGAGAAGAAGCACCGCGTCGAGGACGCGCTGCAGGCCACCCGCGCCGCCCTCGAAGAGGGCATCGTGGCGGGCGGCGGCGTCGCACTCCTGAACGCAGTCGTTGCGGTCAAGGCCGTCGCCGACTCGCTCGAGGGCGACGAGGCCACCGGTGCACGGATCATCGTTCGCGCCCTGGAGGAGCCGCTGCGGCAGCTCACCTACAACGCCGGGCTCGAGGGCTCGGTCATCGTCGCCAAGGTGTGCGCGGCCAAGAAGGGTGAGGGCCTGAACGTCGACACCGGCGAGATCGTCGCAATGGTCGAGGCCGGCATCATCGACCCGACGATGGTCACCCGCTCGGCGCTGCAGAACGCCGCGTCGATCGCGAAGAACATCCTCACGACGGAGGCGATCGTCGTCGACGCCCCCGAGAAGGCAGGTGCCGCCGCGGGCATGCCCGGCGGCATGGGCGACATGGGCGGCATGGGCGGCTACTAGGCCGCTCGCGTCCGATCTGGCACTGAGGGCCGGCGAAAGCCGGCCCTCAGTGCTTCCTCATGCAGACGGCACCGACCGCCGACCTTCTCCGCTCGACACGACAGTTCCCAACCACCGGCGCATGCCCGGGGCATCCGCCAGACGTCTCTCGGCTCACCCCCTGGCTAGAAGCGGACGATCGCAGCGAGCAGTTTGTCGACGTGTGCGGTGGCGAGGCAGATCGACGTGTCCGCCGCTCCGTAGTAAAGGCGTACCTCGCCGGATTCCGGTGTGTGAATCAGCCCGCAGGGGAACACGGTGTTCGGGACGTCTCCCTGTCGTTCGTACGGCGCCAGCGGCCCGAGCACCCAGTCGGCGGCCCGCCCGAGCACCCGCGTCGGCTCATCCAGATCGACCAGCGCCAGCCCCACCCGGTAGATGCTGCCGGCGACCGTCTCCTTGACGCCGTGATAGATGATCAGCCACCCGTGCTCGGTGCGAAGAGGTGGTGGGCCGATACCGATCCGAAGCGAGTCCCACCAGGCGCCGCGTCGGGGCTCGAGTACGCGCTCCGGGGCACTCCAGTTGTGAAGGTCGGCCGAGCGCGAGAGCAGGATCTCGCCCCGCGAGCCGCCGAAGGCTGTCATCGGCCTGTGGAACAGGATCCAGCGCCCGTCGATGCGTTCCGGCAGCAAAGCTGCGTTCTTGTCTTCAGGCTGCCGCACGATCCCGTGCCGCTCGACTGCTCGGAAGTCGGTGGTCGTGGCGAGGTAGACGGCGGGGCCGGCGGGCCCGTACGACGTGCACGTGATCACCCAGCGCTCGAGCTCGTCGACCCAGACGACCCGGGGGTCCTCGAACCCCCACGTTTCCGCCTCGACGCCATCTGCCGGCGCGAGGAACGGCGTGCCGTCAACGACCCAGCCGTCGATGCCGTTCGCCGATCGGGCGACAGCCAGATGAGAGATGCCGGTGAGCGCCTCGACTCTCGCGAGAAGGACGGACTCGTGGCCGAGGCTGGCGGCGGCGGGATTGAAGACCGCGTTCACAGGATAGGGCCAGTCGGCCGCGGAAAGGATGGGGTTGCCGGGGTGCCGGTCGAACAGCTCGCGCGTGACGATCAAGAGACTGTCGCCCGCGGAGCGCGTCGACGTAACACGACGGGCAGCCCCGCCGCATCGATCACGAGCTCGGCACGGTGAAACGCGAGGGTGGACTCGGCGCCTTGGTTGGCGTTCACGTCCCGCTCCCCCAGACCGTCGCAACAGCCGCCCGTGGCGAAGTCATATAGCGGTCGATCGAGGCGATTGCGGCCCAAGAACCAGTCGAATGCGCGCTGGGCGCGAGCGCCGTGCTCGGGCTCGCCGGTGACCGAGAAGGCTGCGAGCTCCGCCTCGACGAAGGCGCATGCTTCGAGCGGTTGCTCGTCGCCCAGCCCCGGGGCGGTCTCCCCACGTGAGCGACCAAGATGGCCTTGCAGTCGCAGGACGTCGTCCGCGAGTCCGCACTCGTCGCCCAGCCAGCCGAGCGACTCCAGTCCGACCGATACGTCCCACTCGCGACCCAACGCCGCGGCGCCGACGATCAAGGCGTGTGGCAGGCGCGCATTGTCGTAACGGAGTTCGTCCTCGAACCAGCGCCATCCGTCGGAGGCGCTGCTGCCGTAGGCGGTGGAGAGCTGGTCGACGAGTCGCTCGAGGAGGAGCCTGGCGGGCGGATCGAGCCGGTCGGTGTCCAGCCGGGCGAGCCCGAGAACTGTGTAGGCGGCCGTCCGGATCGGCAAGTCGTCCTGCAACATGGAGACGATGTCCGTAAGGAGTCTGCGGGCAGGGCCGACGACGGCCGGCGCCCACGCGGTCGAGAGGACCTCCCCCAGAGCCCAGACCGACCTCCCGACGTGATCGCCGAGGTGCGGCCTGTCGAGCCACCGCCGCTCGTAGCTCATGAAGTTCCGCATGCCGCCGCCCTCGGCATCGGTCGCTGCGTGGAGAAACGCAAGCGCCCGGTAGAGAATCGTGTCCCACGGTCGAGTCCCGTAGCGCCGTCCGAGCTCGAGTGCCACGATCGCCAGCCGCGCGACGTCGTCGACGCAGTAACCGCTGTCTCGGTTGGGGATCACACCGTGCGCGTGCTGAACGATCCCGACATCGTCGACCAGCGTGAGCAGATGGTCTCTTCGCACGTCCGGGAGCTGCAACTCGACGACCGGCATCGGCGTGCGCCGTGGCGCCACCGTCGCAGCCTCGCGAAGCACCGACGCAGTCGCCTCGGCAACCGACGGCCACGTCAGCTCCGCGCCGATCCGCCGTGCTTCGGCCTGCGAGGACTCCAGCGCCTCCGGGTGCTCGACGTACTCGCACACCGCGTCGGCCAGGGCATCGGCGTCGGCGAAGGGGATCAGACGTCCGGCGCCCGAGGCGAGGATGTCCTCGGCGAACCAGTAGGGAGTGGAGACCGCCGCACAGCCTGCGGCGACTGCGAAGGTCAGCGCGCCGGATGCGATCTGCTCCCGGTTTGCGTACGGCGTGACGAAGACGTCGGTTGCGGCGAGCAGGTCGGCCAACTCGTCTGTCGAGAGAAAGCGGTCGTCGAACTCGACGTGATCGCCGAGACCCAGATCGACGACCCGCCGCTCGAGCATGAGTCGGTACTCCTCGCCTTCGCGGCGGACGACTTGGGGATGCGTGCGGCCAGCGACGAGATACAGCACCTCCGGGTGGCGCTCGACGATCGACGGCAGCGCCGCGATCATGGTCTCGAGCCCCTTCCCCGCGGAGAGGAGCCCGAACGTCGAGAGCAGGAACCGTGACTGCATACGCTCGTAGCCGCCAGGGACGGGCGTGACGTATCGGGGCCGGCGCCCGGCGGCCTGCTCGGCCCGTCTGCGTCCGAGCTCAACGGGTGCGCCGTGCGCTACGACCCGAACCTTGGATTCCCGGCAGGCGCCGGACTCCACCAGCAGACGGCGTCCGGTCTCGGTCATGACCGTGACAAGCTCCGCCTGATCGCACAGCTCACTGAGCACTCGCAGCTGTTTCGGCGAGGGCTCCGACAAGAATCGTGTGCAGCGTCACGACGAGCGGCTGAGCCAGCTCCTGCGCGAAGGAGAGCACGTACTCGCCTTCGTCACCACCGAAGATCCCGTACTCGTGCTCGAGCAGGACGACGTCGATGTCGAGGCGACCCAGCAACCTCGCCGCGCGGACGTAGTCGCCGCGGATTCCCTGCGCGACCGTGGCGAGCAGTCCCTGGCGCTGCGGGCTCGACGGCTCGTCGACGACCACGACCGCGCTGACCTCATCGATCCCGGGAACCCCGAGGAGCGCTGCTCGCACGTCGAACGAGAATGTCCCGATCCCGCAGGCGCGCGGTGGGTAGGTCGAGAAGATCGCGGTACGCACGACTCGCGCGCGCCCCTTTCCGTAGGAATCCGACGTTTCGACAGCGCAGAAGCGGCGTCAGCGAGATCGGGTCCCCTTACTCTAGCCGAGGAGCATCCGTGGGCACGCGGGTCGACGTCGGCTCGGACGCGTCGAATGGCGCAGCGAGCCAGACCCGCTCCACAGGGCGGACGCTACTCTCGGTCGTCGATGCCGCGCTCCCAGACCCCCGGCGGCGACCTGCTCAGCGTGGGGATGCTCGCCCCGATCTCGTGGCGTGTGCCACCCCGCCACTACGGGCCGTGGGAGCAGTTCGTCTCGCTGCTGACCGACGGACTGGTCAGCCGCGGAGTCGATGTCACTCTCTTCGCCACGGCCGATTCGGTGACACGGGCACGCCTCGTGGGAACCGCGCCGACCGGCTACTCGGAGGACCCCGCCTTGGACGCGAAGGTCTGGGAGGGCCTCCACATCTCCGCGCTGTTCGAGCGGGCTGACGAATTCGACGTGATCCACAACAGCTACGACTTCCTGCCGCTCACCTACAGCGGCTTGGTCGACACCCCGGTCGTGACGACGATCCATGGATTCTCCTCCGAGCGCATCGTTCCCGTCTTCGAGAAATACAACGCGCTCGGGTACTACGTGGCGATCAGCGACGCAGACCGGCACGACAACCTCGACTACGTGGCGACGATTCACCACGGCATCGACATGCAGGAGTTCGAGGTAGGACCCGAGACCCGCGACTACCTCCTCTTCTTCGGCAGGATCCACCCCGACAAGGGGACGGCGAAGGCAATCGAGGTGGCGAAGCGGGCCGGTCTACCGCTGACCATCGCCGGGATCGTCCAGGATGTCGAGTACTTCGAACGCTTCGTCGAGCCCCAGGTCGACGGAACCACGGTGAGGTACGTCGGCCCGATCGGCCGCGAACGTCGCAGCGACCTGCTCGGAGGAGCACGCGCGCTTCTGCACCTCGTCGAGTTCGACGAGCCGTTTGGGTTCAGCGTCGTCGAGGCGATGGCCTGTGGAACGCCGGTGATCACCCACGCGCGCGGCTCGATGCCCGAGATCGTCCGCGAGGGTGAGAACGGCTTCCTGGTCACGTCGGTCGACGAGGCGACCAAGGCGGTGCGTGCATCGGCTGGCATGGACCGGCAGGCGGTGCGCGCCTCCGTCGAGCATCGCTTCGACGCAAACCGCATGGTCGACGACTACCTCGGCGTCTACCGCCGCGTCCTGGAGCTCCACACGGCGAGAGGCACCGACGCCTGAGCCGGAACCCGACTCTTTCCGCGTCGGCGTCAACTACTGGCCGGCTCGCACCGCCATGGGCTGGTGGGCTGATTTCGACCGATCGGAGGTCGCCGCCGACTTCACCCGGATCGCGGCCGCCGGTTTCGACTCGGTCAGGCTGTTCCTGACCTGGGAACACTTCCAGCCGACCCGGCAGGAGGTGAACAGGGAGATGCTCGACCGGCTCGTCACCGTCGCGGATCTGGCCGGAGTGGCTGGCTTGGCGATCGTGCCCACGCTCTTCATGGGTCACATGAGCGGAGTGAACTGGATTCCCGCCTGGGCGCTCGGCGGGTCCGAGCGCGACGACCGCTTCCGGGTCATCTCCGGCGGCAGGCCGAGCGAGGCTGGCCTTCGCAACTGGTATGCCGACGACGAGATCACCCAAGCACAGGTGGTGCTGGCGAGGGACGCGGCCGCCTCACTCGCCGGGCACGAAGCGCTCTGGGCATGGGATCTCGGCAACGAGAACTCGAACTGCGTCGTACCACCGAGCCGGCCGGCTGCTCGACGCTGGCTCCAGCGACTAACCACGGCGATTCGCGAGGCCGATCGGACCGCGCTCGTCACCATCGGCCTCCACATGGAGGACCTCGAGAACGATCGCAGACTCGGACCTGCAGACGCCTGCGATACGTGCGATCTGCTCTCGATGCACGGGTACCCGATCTACGCCACGTGGGCCGAGAGCCCCACCGACGACCACCTCCTGCCCTTCCTCGCTCACATCACCCGCTGGCTCGGGAACGGCCGCGACGTCCTGTTCTCGGAGTTTGGCCTACCCACCTACCGCACCGGTGATCACCGCCCGGAGCGAACCACGGGGCATCCTTCACCGCTCTTCGTCGACGAGGAGGCCGCGGCCGCCTACACGCAGCGAGCCCTGGGTGCGCTGCGTGACGCCGGCTGCGCCGGCGCGATGGTGTGGTGTTACACCGACTACGACCCGGCCATCTGGGGGAAGCCGCCGATCGACCTTGCGGTACACGAGCGTTCGTTCGGACTGTGGCGAGCCGACGGCTCGCCCAAGCCGGCTGTCGCCGCGATCCAGGCGTTCGTCGGAACGACCCGCCTCGATCTCACCGGTGGGCTCGGCTGGATCGACATCGACCCACACGAGTTCTCCGTCGACCCAGGGCGGCACCTCCGCCGTCTCTACAGTCGGTATCGGCAGAACTGAGCGTCGCTCTTCCAGACCTATGCACGCCCTGGTCACGCCTGCCAAGCGCTGTCGGCCTTCGCCGGGGGCGAGACGACTCCGTCGCAGGAACTCCATCGGTGGAGCGACGCCGCCATCAAGCCGCACCGCGGACACCGACTTGGCCGAGGAAGTCACCCGAAATGGGCGGAATAGCTGCTACGCCTGCCCGATCAGAGGCGCTTCGTGCACGTGCGTCGCAGCCAGCTTCTCCACCTCGAGCGCGATCTCACGGATTGCTTCTTCGAGCCCTTCGGTTCGCGCGATGAGCTCATGGATTGCAGCGTACGTGCTCGTTGTCGCCAGAAGCGGCTGCGCTCCTGACCCCTTGTGCGAGGAAAGGTGACTGTCAACACGCTCGTAGAGGGTTGCGTCCAACGACTCCATGGCCGTCTCCCTTGGTTGACTGAGCCATGATGCCGCCGTCGAGCGCGACGCGCATCGGTGGTTACGCTGATGAAGGCGTGCCCGCGGTGCTGCTCGCAGCTAAGCCGCGCTGTTGAGAGAGCGTTGGCTCACGCAGAGGTTAGGAGCGTGACGGGGATCGTCGAGAAGCTCAGTACGCCAGTCCCAGTCCTGCGATGAAGTCGCCGACTGCACCGACTGCGTCCTGTCGCATCTGTGCCGCGTTTCCCTCGAGCTCGATCCCGAGCGCTTGCTTCGCGTAGCTGCTTGCAGCGAACCCTGTCTCGTCTGCGAATCGAGCCCCGATCTCGCGGAAGAGGGGCGTCGCGGCTCCCACGTCCTCGCCGAACTGTCCGCTCGCGAGTAGTCGACCCGCCTCTCCTGGGCCTCCAGCGCGGTTGTAGAGAAGCACGTGGACGAGGTCGTAGTAGTCCTTGTCTTGCCCGCGATACCGCGCGGCGTATGTCTTCGCCATCAAATAGCCCTCGAGCCCGGCGAACCGGGCCCTGCGCGTCTTCGTGACACCGTCAGTCGTTCGCTCGATTCGTTCCTCGACCCAGTCGCGGGCGACGAAACCGGTGCCGCGCAGGTTTGCGGCCTTCACCCGGTCACAGCCGGGAAGTTGGATGGGTGTGCCAGCTCGCGTGTCTTCACGGTCGCAAAGAAACTCGATCCTCACGCGCGCACCGTCGATAGGGATCAGCCAGCGCCAACCATCGATCTTTGGGTCTGGCTCGGCCTCGACGGCCTCGAGCGCGAGTTCGAGCGCGCTGAGATCGCTTTCGGGGTCGGCGACGAAGGAGATGTGGATGTCGATGTCTGTCGTGCCGAGGTGTGCCGGGCTCTCGTCTCCTTCGCTACGAGTAAGGAGCTCTGGTACCAGACCTCCGAGCACCACGAGGTCGAGCTCATGATCTCCGAGCGCATCGAGAAGCCGGACCAGAGCATCCTCCGCGAGCGCGCGGGCTTGTGGCGAACGCTCGAGTTCGAAGTCAGACATGGAGTAGTTCCTCTCGGACATGGTCCGCCGCGTCCTCTCCTCGTCCGCCGAGTGCTCGTAGGTCGGCGTAAAGCCGCGGTGGACTTACGACGGGCAGCTTGCGTTGCGGAGCTGCAAGTGAGATCGCGAATGGAGGTAGCGGGCGGAACTCGACCCGCGCTCCGTCCCCGACCTCCCGCAGTCTTGCTTCCCGCATCGCCTCGCGCAGACGTCCGTCGACAAGTGCCTGTTCGTCGATCGCGACGTGAACGACGGGCACCGCGGTGACGAACGGCGCTGTGAGCTCTAGTCCAGCCCAGCCGGAAAGCGCCCATCCCATTCGAGGGTTGAGTGCGGGCGCTAGCTCGGCTCTGATGAATCCCATCGGATCACGAAAGACGCGATGGGCGAGCACGCTTTGGGGAGGGTGGGTGACAAGGTGCTGCGTCCAGGCATCGAGCAAGGCGGCGGCATCTTTGAGCCTCCATCCGGAGCCGACACCCCGGGAGCCACCTACCTTCTCAACCCATCTGCGATCGCTGAACTGACGGAGGAGCTTTGTCGTCTGCGCATGTGACCAGCCCGAAGTATTGGAGATCTCGCCAGCGCTGAACATTCCCTCGGATGGGCGCGTGAGGAGCAACTCGGCGATTGCGACGGAAGACGCGCCCCAGCGAAAGCCGGCACGCAGAGTCGGGACGACCGCGTCCTCGATCGAGTCGCGCACAACGAGGAGACCGCTGGCGGTGGCGATTCTGGCGGCTCCTGTCTCATCAACCCAGTTCGCGTCCCGCTCGGCGAGTTGTGCAAGCGCACCGGGTGAGAAGCGCTGAGCCACCAGCACGAGTTGTCGTGGCCACGGCGAGGGGATGTCGAGCAGCGACTGCTCGACATCCGCAGGCCAGCCGCGACCGATCCAGCGGAGGTCAAGTCTGTGGTTCTTGCGTCCCACCGCTATCGTGGCGAGAGCAGACCGCGGCCCCGTCTCCTTTGCCTCTGCAACTGGGCGCTCCAGTGTGCGGGCCAGGGTCTCAGCCAGCCGATTAACTACTCTTTCCATATAAACTACTGTAGCAGTAGTTTATGCAGAATGGTAGTTTTTATACCTGCCGAGCAGAATGACGCGGGGGATCGAGACCGGACTCTCCGCTCGGACACATCACTGGAAAGACACCGCAACAGCGGGTCATTCGGAAATTGAGTCACGACCGAAGAGCACCGACGCCAACCTGACAAACGCCCCAGACGGGACACCCGCACACTCACAGTTCGGGAATGTCACCCAGGGTGCGGTGCTGTCGCTCGACGTCGATACGTCGTAATGCTGCTTCTGGCGGCGGGCCGAGATAGGTTTGACCCGGTGATCATCTGGATTAACGGCGGCTTCGGCTCGGGCAAGACGACGCTTGCGGAGGAGCTGCATAGACAGATTCCCGATGCCGTCGTTTACGACCCTGAGGATGTCGGCCTCATGCTCTGGAAGTGGATTCCGCCAAATGGCGACTTCCAGAACTTGCCCAGCTGGCGAGAACTGGTCGTCGCAACGGCTCTGTCGCTGCGCGGCGATGCCACGATGCTCCGGAGCGGCTCATTCCGCGTGACTCACCCCGATGGAGGAGAGCTGGGACGACTTCGCTCGCGAAGTCGGTATGACCGGCCTGGACGAGATCGTGGCTGCCGCTGCGCGTCAACCCCTGGGACGCTCTGCTGCGCTCCGACCGGCTAACCCCGGCGGAACTGGCTGACAAGGTGCGGGAAGCCGCCACCGAGGTTCGTGACGCATAGACCCGTTGCAGCACCCCGGCCTGCGCCAGCGTTCGGGAATGTCACCCGAGAACTGGCGTCGATCAGGCGCTGCCGCACGTCTCGGCCTTGAGTGCGTCGGCTACAAGGGGCGGTCGCCTAGCGGGGGCTGCGTTGCGTGCACGGGAAGCTCGTGCGGGTCATCGCCTGCCGCGTCGCCGTAGTGGCCCTGTGCCGGCCAGGGGGCAAGGGTGAGGAAGAGCCGCGTCGGCTGCAGCGCACGCAGCGTATGAGGCTCGCCGGGTTCGAAGACGATGAGCGTGCCCTCCACACACGTTGCGGTATCAGCTCCGCTGGTGCACGTCACGCTCCCCGCAGGACGTGGACTAGCGCCCGCTCGCGAACCTGATGGTCGCCCATCTCCTCGTCCTGCGCAAGGTCCATCACAACGCCACGCGCTTCGGGGTTCGAGAAGAGGACTCGCGGGCCGGTTCTGCTTCCCTCGTTCGCTGCTGTCAGGTTCCAATGCTGCATGTGGGCAATACCTCCGAGCCCACGGTCGATCGTCGCGGGCCGTTGCGGCCGGGCGGGTAGGCCGCGCCGCTCGCCCAGTGTATGCCAGTGGCGACGTCGGATCCCAGCGGCTCACCGCAATGCACCGGTGACGGTTTGGCGTGGCTCGACGACGTACGGCATGCGCGAACGGGATGCGAGCATGCCCGATGGTTCAGAGACGTCCATTGAGGCAGACCTCGGGATCCGCGCGCCAAGACCTGGTGGGGCGCCAGCCCGTCATCGATGCTTATGCTTCGAGTAGGCCAGTGGACGTTGCGCAGATGTCACCTCTTCGTGTTCTGATCGCGAACGAGCGCAAGGATCGGCTGGAGTTGCTCGCCCGGGTTGTCATGGGCCTCGGCCACGATGTCATTGCTCGCGAGGTCGACGTCAAGGAAGTGGGCGCGGTCACGGCGAGGGAGCATCCCGACGTGGCTTTGGTCGGGCTTGGATTGAGCTCGGAGCACGCGCTGGAATTGATCGGGGAGACTCGTTCACGAGTCCACCTGCCCGGTGATCGCGCTGCTTTCCGCGAAGGACCCGAGCTATATCCGGGAGGCCGCCAAGCGTGGCGTGTTCGCCTACATCGTCGACGCCGACGCCGAGGAGCTACAGAGCGCGATCGAGATCACGCTTCACCGTTTCGCCGAATATCAGAACCTTCAGGGTGCGTTCGGGCGTCGGGCGGTGATCGAGCAGGCGAAAGGCATCCTCATGGCACGCCACGCGATCGACCAGAAAGAGGCGTTCGCGATGCTCCGCTCTCATTCGCAGCACAACGGACGGAAGCTGATCGACGTTGCAGACGCGGTGGTCGAGAGCCACCTCTTGTTGCTGTCGAGCCCGTCGGCAACGACAGCGCACGACGTCGATACGGCCTAAGAAGACCCGTCGCCCGCGCGAATCGAGCGGCCACGGTTCCAACGCCGGTCGTCTGCGCAGATCGTGCGGCCCCGACGGTCTGCGGTGGTTGCGGCTACGCTTACACGGCTAGTCAGCTTTGAAGCGACTGCGGTTCGCCGAAACCTACGGCGATGCCGAGCGGTCGCGGCCCTCTTCTCAAACACAGCAGAAGGCCTTCCCGGCTGGGGAGCGTTTGCGGCGACGCCTCGACACAGGTCGAGGGAGCCATTGGGAAGGAGCATGAGATGAGAGCGAACACGAAGCATCGACGCATGCGAGCGCGTGGGCATCGCGAGCCTCGCCGGATCGGCTGCACTCGTAGCGGTAGGTGCCATCATGGCGGCGACTGCTCGCCGGAGCGTCCGGTGCCGCGACAAACGCCGCCCCGAAGAACACCGGGGAGCCGTCGATCAAAGGCACGCCTCGCGTCGGCCAGGTCCTGCAGACGACGCAAGGCACCTGGGCCGGCACCACGCCGATCGAGTACGACTACAGCTGGTTCCGGTGCGACGGGGCCGGCAAGCCGGACGCGTCGGACTGCAAGCGGATCACGAACGCCAACAACGCCAGCTACGTCCTGCGCGAGGCCGATGCCGGCTCCAGGATCCGTTCGCAGGTGAAAGCAACCAACGACGACGGCTCCGACACGGCAACGTCGAACCCGACAGCGCTGATCACGTCCGCCAAGCCCTTCAACACGGACGGAGCCGTCGATCAAGGCACAGCCGTGGCAGGCAACGTGCTCAACGCGAACCGCGGCCAGTGGGGCGGAGAAGACCCGATCACGTACTCGTTCGTCTGGCTTCGCTGCAACCCGAAGGGCAACAACTGCAGCGAGATCCAGGGCGCGAACGACCCGGAATACGAGATCCGAGACAGCGACACCGGTCGCACGATCCGCGTCCGGGTGATCGCGAGAAACGACCGCGGCTCGACATCAGCGATCTCGAACCCGACAGGCGTCGTCGGCTCGAACAGCCCGCCGCCGTCCCCCGGGAACTCCGTGGCAGTCAGCGACCTGAAGGCCGCAGGCGACCGCCTCGTCATCGCGTCGGTGCAGTTCTCGCCGAACCCGGTGAGAAGCAGCACCGCACCGATCACGGCACGCGTCCGGATCACCGCACGAGGAGGCCGACCGGTCAACGGAGCGATCGTGTTCATGCGTGCGACGCCCCTGGTCGTGCAAGGTCAGACCCAGGCCACGCAAGCCGACGGCTACGTGACACTGACCCTCGTTCCGAACCGGCTGTTCCCGCAGCCACGGAACGGCTTCAACGTGCAGTTCTTCATCAAGGCCTCCCGCAAGGGCGACCCAGCGCTCGGCGGCATCGCCGGCTACCGACTCGTACAGGTACGCCTCGCCGGGTAGACGCAACAACCACCAACACAGACAACAGAAGAGGAGGCGGCAGCCGGCTGCCGCCTCCTCTTCCCTTGTACTAGCAACGTAACTCGTGCGGTCTCTGGCGGTGTGTGCCGCGCGGTTGGTGCCGCCGCTGCCGCCCGGCCTCCCCCCGGTTTGCGTTCGGCTTGGGGGCCCTGCGTTGCGCCGTAGGCGCGCGACGGGCCGGCGCAAACCGTGAGGCGGCGGCGGCCCACCGGGCGGTTCCGTCCGACGTGGCGGTTACGTTCTTAGTGCTGAAATCCTCAGGGCGGGCTTTGTCCGCCAGCTAGAGGCTTGATGTGATTGAGCGGCCGTCGTAGGCGGCGAGTGCTCGTGCGGGGCGGCCGTTGAGGGTGTTGAGGAGCATCGCGAGTGTGAGCGCGAGGATCCGTTGTGCGATGCGGCGACGAGTCCGCTGGTGTGCGGGCGAAGTGCTGCTCGAGCCGCATCTGCCCGTTCAGGTTCGCGTAGACGCTCTCGATCACCAGGCGGGTCGAGGCGAGCTGGTGTTCGCGGCGTTCGTTGGCGGCGGTGCGGGTGCGGTCGGGGGTGAGCAGCCGGGTGCCGGTGGAGGCGAGCCGGGTGGCGTAGTCGCGCCCCCAGAAGCCTTTGTCGGCGATCACGACCTCGGCCGGGGTGCCCGTGAGCAGGTCGACGAGCGGCTCGTACTCCTTCTCGTTGGCGGGCACGATCGTGTAGCCGAGCGGCAGCCCGCGCGTGTCGGTGAGCAGGACGAGGCGAACGCCGTAGACGAACCGGTGCTGCGACTTTGCGTACCCGAAGCGCGCGAAGCCGGCGAACTCGCTGTGGTGCTGGCAGCCGGGGTAGTTGGCGACGCCGATCAACGTGCCGTCTGAGAGTCGTACCCCGCCTGTGTCGAGCGAACGCGCGAGTCGCTGTTGCACGATCGAGATCAGCTCGACCAGCCCGCGCAGGCGGCGGTTGTACTGCGACTGGTCAGGCAGATGCGGAAACCAGCCCGGCAACACGTCCATCCAGGCCGAGGACCTCCGGCTTGAGCTGATCCCGATCGCTGCCTGCGCGACCGACAGCGCGACCAGTTCCGCATCGCTGATCAATGGCTTGCGACCCGGCCGTGCAGGGACCGGGTACTCGTCAGCGAAGACGTAGCCCGCAACTGGACAGGGCTTCCAGATCCGTCATCTCGAGCTCCCATCTCGAGGGGACACAAGGTCGGAAGCCCTTCTTCGCGACGAACGGGCGGGTCCCTGCTGAAACCCGCCCATTTCACATCAAGCCTCTAGCTGGATCGGGTCGCGCCGCGAGCGGGGCGTCCGTGTGCGGGAGCGTCCTGGGAAGGCAAGACCGCTCGTCGTGTTCCTCGACGACGGAGCGGCCAGTGAGTGTTTCAGCGGGGTTCCAGGACGTTTTGCCGCGGAGAAGTGGCGGGCGTACTGGCGTCTGTGCCTGTACGAAGCGGCCAGCGAGGCCGGCGGCAGCTTCCACACGGCCCTTCGGAGGAGTGGCGCTCTCGGACGCCTGTCGGATCCTGCTCGCGGACGCCCGTCGGATCCTGGGCGTGCAGCAACTGAGGCGGCGCGTCGGGCGCGGGCGAAGATCCGCCGCTACTGCGCTGCGAACCGGCTGAACCGGCTTGGCACGCTCGACCTACGCGGGCGACGGCTGCCACGACCCGCTGGCGGCTGCGAGCGGATGTGGCGGGGTTCTTCCGGGCGGCTGCGCGGCGGCTCTGGGCGGGGAGGCGTTCCCGTACCTGTGGGTGCCGGAGTGGCATCCGGGCGGGCACGGGCTGCACGTGCACTTCGCGGTCGGCCGCTACGTCAAGCAGTCGCTGATCCGGGATGTGTGGGGCCGCGGGATCGTGCACATCAAGCTGCTCGGCGATCTGCCCGTCGGGTCTCGGGTCGCTCGAGGAGGCGCGGCTGGCGGCCCGCTACCTGGGCAAGTACGCGGGCAAGGCACTCGACCAGGACCGCCCGGCCGGCCTGCACCGCTACGAGGTAGCGCAGGGCTTCAAGCCGCAGTTCGCTGCGCATCGCAGGGGCCGACCGTAGAGGACGTGATCGCGACCGCCTCGGCGGTGATGGGGTCGCCACCCGCGCGCGTGTGGCACTCATCCGAGGGGACGGGTGGCGAGGGCCGCCCGCGTGCTGGCTTGCCTGGGACTAACCCCACCGCGGACACGGTGCGCTCCTGGGTCGAGGCCTCGTGCGCTGCGCAGCGGCTGCCGCTCAAGGTCCGCGACGCGGCGGTGCTGGCGCAGGTCGCGGGGCTGCTGGGGGCGGCACCCGGCGGGAGCCGGGGGGCGCCCCGCAGGACAGCACCGGGGCTACAGCACGCCACACGGGCGTGAACCTGCTCGGGTCGAAGCGGTTGTAGCCGCGGCGGGCCGGGGCCGACCACGACGTGGTCGAGGACGGCGGCGACGATCGCGTGCTGCCTGGTCAGCGGTAACGCCTGACCACTGCTCCCGCAGGCCGGCGGCGTTGCCGACGTGCCCGTCGAGCGCCGACGCGCGGCCGAGCCTGGACAGCTTCTTGCGGGCTTCGGTCACGCGCCGCTCGATCGGGGTCCGGGCTGCCTGCCACTCCGACAGGCCGATCTCGCGGCGGCCGTACATTGCTGCCAGCTCGTCCAGCTCGCCCCGGGACTGCTCGATCTCGGCCTGCCACCGCTCCGAATCCGGATCAGCAGCGCCGACCCGTTCATGGCGGCAGCGAGCTCGGGCGAGTCGAGCCGGTACAGGACGGCCTCGACCACGAACGCCTCCAACGGGTCGGCCAGCACGGTGATGCGGCCGCAGCCGGAGTAGCCCGGGCCTTTCGCGCACACGTACGCGCGGACGCCGCCCGCCTTCGGCCGCGACACGAGCGTCTCCCCGCAACGGCCGCAACGCAGCAGCCGCACCAGCAGGTAGCGACGGGCAACCTTGTTCGTACGCCTGCTCCGGATCGGACAGCAGCGCGCGGATGCGGGTCGTCTCCGCCGGCGTGATGATCGCCGGCCACTCCGCCGTTGCGACAAGCTCGCCGTGATGCTCCCGCTGCCCGCTGATCCGGCCCGACATCAGCATCCGCCTGAGCGTCTGCGGCTTCCACGCCTTCCCGGTCGCCGTCTCGCACCTCGCGCTCGTCCAGGTCGGCGCAGATCGACCGCAGCGCCTCGCCGGCCAGCAACCTGCGCGCGCACTCCCGGATCACCACTGCCTCCGACTCCCGCACCGTCCCCTTGTCGGCCTCGTACCCGTACGGGTCGGGTGCCGCCCCCCGACACCTTCCCCTCCTGGGCGAGCGCCTGGTGCTTGCGCCGGATACGGCGGCTCTTGTCGTCGCTCTCCTTCTTCGCCACAGCCCCGAGGATACGAGCATGGAACTGCCCGTCAGCCGTCGACAAGTCCATATCCCCGCTCACCGACGCCAGCTTGCGTCACCCCGGCCGCCTTGCACACGTCGAAGAACTCCTCCAACTCCTTCGGCTGCCGGTGCAAACGGTCGGCATCCCACACCACCACCGCCTCCACAAACCCGCTACGCAGGTCATCGAGCATGCGCCGGTACTCCGGACGCGGCCTGCCCCTGTAGGCGCTCACATCGTCATCGACATAGCGCTCGGCAACCTCCCACCCCCGAAGCGCCACCAGCCGCTCGCAATCCTCCACCTGTCGGCGCAACCCCCAGGTGATCCCCGTCCCGGTCAGACGAGATCCGCGCGTAGATGCCTGCCCGAACCACTCAAGTAACATACACGAACACTCGCATGCGCGAGTGTTCTCTCGCTTGAGGACAGTGGCGCGCGGCCGAACGGCTGATCACACGCGTTCCCGCTCGGAGCGGGGCATCAAGATACCGAGCCGCGCTACAGTGCGCTTGAACTTTCTTGAGGAGCGCTAATGGCTGACGATCGCGAACCGGCACGCTTCACCGACAACTTCGTCCGGCTTCTCGGCCTGCACGGTCTGACCCAGCACTTCACGGCGCAGCTGCTCGGCGTCTCCGAAGCGACGATGAGCAGCTGGATGAACGGCAAGTCGACGCCGTCGCTTGCGAAGGCGATCGATATCGCGGATCTCTTTCAGATCAGCACCGACCGCCTGATGGGAGCCGAGTTCTCGGATCTCCTTGCCAAAGAGCTCGCTGACCCTGAGCGCTATGACAGGGTCGAGAAGCGCATCAGGCGCGGCCGCACGAAGCTGAAGTCCGTGTGAGCGACGACAGTCCCGGCGACGTGTGGGAGGACTGGCGTCCGGCAGAACCCGACCCTGAGGCCGAGCACTTCAAGTGGGGGTGGAACGAGGTCGACGGGGAAGCGGTCTGGCCGGTAGGTGGGCCTGGTGACGGTTGGCCGGCGCACGCGGAGCAGCTCGAGGCGGCGTGGGGGAGGGGGCGGCGGGTCGGCGACGTGCTCGGTGCTGCGGAGCATCTACCAGCTCGAGGAGCCGACCCGGCGGTGTGTGACCATCTACGTCTACTACGGAGGGCACGTGCCGGGCGCGCGTGATCGGCTGGTTCAAGGATGCGTTTCCGGATACGGAGATACGCCTCGTCGGCTCCGAGTGAGTGTCGCGAGCCGCTCGCCAGGTCGGCTAGAATCGACCTGGATTGCGCGCTTTTCAAAAAGTTGTAAGAGCGTGATCCGTTAAGAACGTGTTAAAAGCCCTGCAAATGGGCTACTTTTGGGCGGTTAGCTCAGTTGGGAGAGCACCAGCTCGACAAGCTGGGGGTCACTGGTTCGAGCCCAGTACCGCCCACTCTTACCCGCGGCGATCCCTGAAGGCGGCCGCTTCGCGGCCGCATGGGCGCAACGCTTTCCTTGGCGAGGGCCGGACGTTGGATCGTTCGAGGCCGCTGCGGTGCTTGCGCTTCGGGTACGGGGATTCGCGGATCGACGATCGGCGTGGCAGCTGATGCCGGCGTGCGATGCGAGTGTGATCCTGCAGGGGACGGAAAGGAGCCTGTTATGGGCACTCTCGTTGCGCGGGAGGGGAGACAGACGCCCGAGGCGCGCGCCCGGAGGCGGGCCGAGTACCTCACAGGCCTGCTCTGGCACACGGGGACGTTCCTGATCATTCAATGCGTTCCTGTGGATCCTCGACATAGGGCTCGGAGGACAGCTCGACTGGGCCTACTGGGTGACCGGTGCGTGGGGTCTGGCGTTGGCGTTCCACGCTCTGGCGTACGTCGTCGACGGGCGCGGGCTCGAGGAGCGCAAGCTGCAGCAGTATCTCCTCGACGAGGAGCGGCACCGGACTCGGCCGGAGTGACCGGGCGGCCGCGCGAGTGGGCGACCCGTCGGCTCGGCAGCGGCGGCCGCCTAGATGATTGAGGCCACGTTCTCAGGCGTGCGGATGCGCGACCAGGCGCGTCTGGGCCGCTCCGGCCGAGCGTGCGCTTCGCGACGGGACAGCGCCACCGAGGCGCCCGGCATCGCCGCCGCTGTCCCGCCCCGCGCCCCAGAGCAGCCTGCTCACGCCCCGCAGCAGACGACCCCGTGGCATCAATCAGCTAGCCGTCTCTGAGGCGCCGGGCGAACGTGAGCACTGCCGCGGCTGCGAACGCGGCCGCGGTCACGCCGCCGACGACGGCGGCAACCCTGCGCTTCCCGTCGATGCCCTTGCGCAGGTCGGCGATCGCGTCGGCCAACTGCTCCCGCTCGGACGCGATCTCGCGACGGATCTCCTGCTCGCTCCGGCGCTCACCCGGCACGGGTGCCCCTCAGGACTTGCTTCGTCAGCCGCGCCTCGGCGATCGCTTGCTCCGGCGCCAGCGGCGTGCCATTCCGGAAGAGGCTCCGCGAGACGAGCACGAGGACGAGCACGAAGACAAGGAGCATCGAGAACACGAGCAGGAGCGCAAGCCACCAGGGCACGACGAGCGCGAGCACGGCGACGGCAGTGGCGAGACCGAACCCGACGGCGAAGAGCAGGAACACACCCGCGGCGACGGCGGCTCCCGCGCCGGCGCCCAGGCTCATGCCCTTGTGCTCGAGCTCGGCGCGTGCGAGCTCCTTCTCGAGTCGCACGATCGACGCCGCGTGCGCTACAGCCTGCCGGGCCGACGCGCGGATTTGCGGCGCCGGTCGAGTCAGCTCGTTCTCGCCCTGGGCCGGCGCCACGCTGTCTACTCCTCCTTCATCTCGAGGACAGGCTCCTGCGCTCCCGTATCGAGTCGGAACGGCGGGTAGTCGCGGGTCATGAACGCCCCGTAGGCGATCACGCGCAGCACCCAGCGGTCGAGGCCGAGCACGAGATCGAATATCTCCCTCGGGTATCGATCCGTGAACAGCAGCACAATCCCGGCGACGAGGACGAGGATGCCGACGAGCCCGGGATTTCCCGACGTCGCGAAGATGCCCGCGATCGCGTACTGCGGGATGCCGAGCAGCCACCAGCCGACGAGGGGGAGACCACGGCGCAGGTCCTGCGGGTAGTCGATCGCCAGTTGGGCCGGGTAGTCGGGTACCTCACCGAGCGTGAACGGTGGGTACTCGTCCGTGCCGAGCGCACCGAACGTGTAGAAGGCGACCCGCCACGACCAGCGTAGGACCCCCACGTTGAAGTCGAAGATCCCCCTCGGGTAGCGCCCCGTGAACAGCACCGCGAAGAACGCGATCAACGTGAGCACGGAAAAGGCGACCCAGAGGAAGAACAACACGACGAAGTGCGGAATCGCGAGCAGCCATTTGACGAGCCACAGCCATCGGCTCAAGTGGGGCGCCAGCACACCCTCGAGCGCGACCGGTGGTCTTCGTGTCGCTACGTGCATGACAACACCTCCTGAACAACAGGCTCGCCGACCTCGGTCGCTCGCGCATCCGGGGCAAGCACGATCGCCCATGCGAACGGACTACGGAGCCAGCCTGTGGCCGATCCAGTCCGATCGGTCTGCGAAGAACGGGCTCGGCGCGGCGGCCACCCTGCCGACGAGAGAGTTCCGATCGAACGCGCCGGAGCCTCCCGCGAGTAGCATCGCGAGTCGATGAAGACCGTTCTCATCGTCGGTGCCGGCCGGTACCAGCGCGCCGCGATCCGCCGCGCGCGGGAGCTCGGGCTCCGAGTGGTAGCGGTCGATCGCAACCCGGACGCGCCGGGTCTGGCCGAGGCCGACATCGGCCGGGTCGTCGACTTCGCCGACCCGGCCGCGGTGCTGGCGGCGATCGACGACCTCGAGATCGACGGCGTCACGACCGTCCAGGCGGAGCGCGCCGTGCCGATGGTGGCACGACTCGCCGAGGCGCTCGGGATCCCGGGGATCGGGGTCGAGACGGCGCGCCTGATGACGAGCAAGCCGGACATGCGGCGACGCCTGCACGATGCGGGTGTCCCCCAGCCGCGGTTCACCACGCTCTCCGCCTCGGCCGAGGCGGAGCGTGCCGCACAGGTCGTCGGCTTCCCCGCGGTGCTCAAGCCCGGGTCGGGGAGCGGCCAGCACGGCCTCTTTCGCGTCGAGTCTGAAGCCGACGTCCGCGCCCACCTCGACGAGGCGATCGCGGTCTCGCCCGGCGAGGAGGCGATCCTCGAGGAGTACGTCGACGGCATCGAGATGAACGGCATCGTCGTCGTGCACGAGGGGCGTGTGCTGCTCGTCGCGCTCGGCGACCGGCTACGACCGTCCGGGCTTGGCTTCGGCGTGAGCTGGATCCACCTCTACCCGCCGCACCTCGCCGGCGAGCGGCTGGAGACGGCGCAGCACATCGCTGCCGAGACCGCGCTCGCGCTCGGTCTCGAGACCGGGATCGCGTTTCCCCAGCTGATCGCGACCGACGACGGGCGGGTGCTCGTCGTCGAGTGCGCGGCACGGATCGGGGGGATGATGGGCGAGTTGCTCGAGCACGCGCTCGGGATCGACCTGCTCGAGGTGCAGCTTCGCCTGGCGCTCGGCGAGGAAGTCGCGGAAGAGATGATGCGGCCGCGCTTCGAGCGGCCCACAGCGATCCGCTTCCTGACCGCCGAGCCGGGTCATCTCCGGCCCGGGAGGGTGACGCGAATCGGCCCGCTCGACCCGGTGCTCGCTTCGCCGGGGGTGGTCGATGCGTCGATCTACTCGGCCGTGGGTGAGACGATCGTCCCCATGCGAGTGATCTCCGATCGTCGCGGGTACGTGATCGCCACCGGCTCCACGCGTGAGCAGGCGCTCGAGCACGCGGATGCAGCTGCCGCGCTCGTCGAGATCGACGTGGAGGCACAGCCGTGAACGGGGAGAGCTGCGCGTTCTCGCTCGCGCACTACCGCGAGCTGCTCGAAGCAGCCAAGGCTGGCGGCTACCGCTTCGCCGGTTTCGACCGGCCACCCGAGACCGGAGATCTGATCATCCGCCACGACGTCGACCTGTCCCTCGAAGCCGCCCTGCTCATGGCCGAGGTGGAAGCCGCCGCCGGCGCGTGGTCGACGTGGTTCCTGATGACCCGTTCGGTGTTCTACAACCTCCTCTCGGAGGAAGGTGAGCGAACGATCGCACGGCTCCGCGAGCTCGGTGGCCGGGTCGCGCACCACGCGATCTGGCCCAACGTCGATCTCGACGAGCGGTTCGATCCCGTCGTCGCCTGGCACAACCCCGACCGCGCCTACCAGACGGCACCGATCGACGGCGCCACCAACGCGATGAGCGAGCCGTGGTACGACCCGGCGCACTTCCGCTCCGACTCGAACCAGAACTGGCGCTTCCGCGACCGCCCCGGGCACTGCCCGCACCGTGAGCTCGCGCAGGGTGGGCTCGACTGGCTCCACGTGAACGCCCATCCCGAGATCTGGGCGTACGAGGGCACGACGATGCGCGAGACGATGGACGCGTTCCTCGCAGCGGAGCGGGAACTGCGACTCGGGCATCTCCGGGCCGACCGCATCGACCTGTCCTAGCCTCACCCCGGCGCGCGGCTGGGCGTAACACTTCAATTAGTATAGAATCGGACGTCCACCAAGGTATCTCTGCAGGAGGGAGGCGCAATGACCCTGCGCATCAACGACGAGGCACCCGACTTCGCGGCCGACACGACCGAGGGACCGATCGAGTTTCACGATTGGATCGGCGACGGCTGGGCGATCCTGTTCTCGCACCCGAAGGACTTCACGCCCGTCTGCACGACGGAGCTGAGCGCCGTCGCGGGTCTCAAGCCCGAGTTCGACAGGCGCAACTGCAAGGTGCTCGGCATCAGCGTCGACGCGGTCTCCGATCACCAGGCGTGGGCGAAGGACATCGAGTCCTTGCACGGCAACTCCCTCAACTATCCGCTCGTCGGCGACCCGACGCTCGACATCGTCAAGCAGTACGACATGCTCCCTGCGGATGCAGGCGACACGGCGGCGGGCCGGACCCCCGTCGACAACCAGACGGCGCGCGCGGTCTTCGTCGTCGGCCCTGACAAGAAGGTCAAGGCCACGCTCACCTACCCGATGACCACCGGGCGCAACTTCGCCGAGATTCTCCGGCTCCTCGACTCGCTGCAGCTGACGGCTCGGGAGAAGGTCTCCACACCTGCCGACTGGCAGGACGGCGACGACGTGATCATCGTCTCGGCCGTCTCCGACGACGAGGCGAAGGAGAAGTACCCGGACGGGTGGGAGCAGCCGTTGCCGTACCTGCGCGTCGTGCCGCAGCCGGCTCGCAGCAGCTGACGCTCAGCGCCGCTCGAGCGCGAAGCGCGCCCGGGCAGCGTCCTCGAGCTCGTGCTCGGCGAGCGTGAGCTCGAGCTGTCGGAGTGCCGACTCGTGCTCTGGGATCCAGCGCCGCTCGATCGCGCGCAACCGCCGGGTCGTGGCGACGAGCTCCGCGGCGACGGCCTCGTCGGCCGCGCGCGCGGCCGCGAAGGCTGCGGCGGCGCCCAGGGCGCTGCGATGAGCGGCCGCACAGAGGGCGACGCCGGCGCCGCCACCTGATGAGACGGCACCCCGCTCCGCCGTGAACTCGACGTGCACCGCGTCGGGCACCATCGTGCCGAGAGCGTTCCGCCAGCCAACGTGTGCCTTGGCGGAACCGGCGCCGTGCAGCGCGGCCAACCGCAGCCGGCGCGCACCGGCGAGCGTGAGCGCGCGGTCGTTCCACTCCGCCGCCGCCCGTCCCTGTTCCTCCCAGGCCCCGGCGGCAGCGACCAACGCACGCGCCGTCTTCTGCCGCTCGCGCAGGAGCGTCTGCCGCTTCTGCTCGAGGACCTCGGTGCCGCGCCCCGCGACCTCGAGCCGCCGCAGGAGCCACAGGCGACCCGCCCTACCCGGGGGAACCCTCATCGCCACCTCCTTCGCGACCGTAGTGCGTCGCTAGCGCTTCCTCGGAGACCATCGTCAGCTCCCGCGCAGGAAGCGTGGAAGCCACCGTCCACGCACGGTCGAGCGTCTCGTCCAACGGCCTCAGCTCGGCGCCGTCCTGGCCGACGAACCCGGACTCGAAGGCCTCGACGAACGTCAGGTAGCCGGCCTCGCCCTCACTCAGGGCGTCGACGCCGACGACCTCGGCGAGGTCTGCGATGCGGCGAGCCTGGGCCACGAACGCGTACAGCTGCGCCGCGATCTCCAGGTGGTCTGCCCGCGTCTTGGCCGGGCCTGCGCCGAGGCGCATCAGCCGCGACAGCGAGCGCAGCGGGTCGAACGGCGGATACACGCCCCTCACGTGGAGATCGTGGGAGAGCACGATCTGGCCTTCGGTGATGTAGCCCGTCAGGTCGGGAACGGGATGCGTGATGTCCTCACCGGGCATCGTCAGCACGGGCACCTGGGTCACGGATCCCTGCTTCCCGTGGATGCGACCCGCGCGCTCGTAGATGCTCGCGAGGTCGCTGTACAGGTAGCCGGGGTAGCCGCGACGGCTCGGGATCTCGCCGCGAGACGAGGCCACCTCGCGCACCGCCTCGCAGTAGCTCGTCATGTCGGCCATCACGACGAGCACGTGCCGATCGAGATCGAACGCGAGGTGCTCGGCGATCGTCAGCGCCAGCCGCGGCGCGGTGATCCGCTCCACGAGCGGATCGTCCGCCGTGTTGAGCACCAGCACGAGGTCGTCGGACGGCTCACGCAGCTCGAGGCGCTCGCGCATCATCGAGGCATCGGCGTTCGTCACTCCCATCGCGGCGAACACGACGGCGAACGGCTCGTCCCTCACCGTCGCCTGGGCGGCCACCTGTGCCGCGAGCTCGAGGTGGGGCAGCCCGCCGATCGAGAAGATCGGGAGCTTCTGTCCACGTACGAGCGTCGCCAGCCCGTCGATCACCGACACGCCGGTGAGGATCGGGTCTCCGGGAGTCGCCCGGGCCGCCGGGTTGATGGGGTGCCCTCCGATCTCGCGCAGCTCCGCGCCGATCACCGGCGGGCCCCCATCCAGCGGCTCGCCGCGACCGTTGCACACGCGGCCCAGCCACGCAGCGGAGACGGGGATGCGCATCGGGCCGCCGCCGAACGATACGCGGGCGCCCCCGAGGGAGAGCCCCTGCGTGCCCTCGAAGACCTGCACCACCGCGAGCTCTCCGGCAACCTCGAGCACGATGCCGTGGCGAACCTCGCCGGAGTCGAGATGGATCTCGGCGACCTCGTCCCAGCCGACGCCCTGCACGCCCTCGACGCACAACAGCGGGCCCTTGATCGACGTCAGCGCCGAGTACTCGACAGGGGCGCGCAGCCTCATGCCAGCTCTCCGAGCACGGCGAGGAGCCGATCCTTGATCACCTTCACGCCGGCGGCGTCGTCGGGAGCCGTCGTGTCGCGCGCTCGTGAAGCGGGCGACAGGTCCAGCTGCTCGACCTGTCCGACCGAGACACCCCGCTCGACGAGGCCGACGCATGCGTCGTGGACGCTCAACACGAGCTCGAGCAGCGCTTGCTGCTTCGTGGGAGCGCAATACGCGTCGTTCGGGCTCAGGCTGCTCTGCTGGAGCACCGAGGCGCGCAACAGCCGCCCCGTCAGCATCGTCACGCGCTCGCGATCGGGAAGCGATCCGGCACCCACGAGCTGCGCGATCGACTCGAGATGGTCGGCGTCCGCGAGCAGGCGCAGCGCGCGCTCCCTCTGCGCGTTCCACCCCGGCTCCTGCTGCGAGAGGTGCCACTCGGCGACGCGCTCGGCGTCACGGGTCGAGGAGTCGCGCCAGCTGACTGCCGGGTAGTGGCGCGCGTACGCGAGGTCGGGGTCGAGCGACCAGACGCATCGCACGAATCGGCGCGTGTGCGAGCTGACCGGCTCGGTCATGTCGCCGCCCGGGGGGGACACGGCGGCAAGGATCGTCACGGACGCGTCGTCGCCACCGCACGTCCGGACACGCCCTGCCCTCTCGTAGAAAGCGGCGAGTGCCGAGGCGAGACCTGCCGGGTACCCCTCCTCCGCAGGCAGCTCGCCCGTCCGCGAGGACACCTCCCGCAGCGCCTCCGCCCAGCGTGACGTCGAGTCGGCGATCAGCACCGTGTCGTACCCCATGTCTCGGTAGAACTCGGCGACGGTGACCCCGGTGTAGATGCTCGCCTCCCGGGCGAGCACGGGCATGTTCGACGTGTTCGCGATCAGGACCGTGCGGTCGAGCAGCGGACGCCCCGTGCGCGGATCTTGGAGCCTGGCCATCTCCTCGAGTACGTCGGCCATCTCGTTGCCGCGCTCGCCGCAGCCGACGTAGACGATGACGTCGGCGTCGCACCACTTGGCGATCTGTTGCAGGAGCACCGTCTTGCCGGTCCCGAAGCCCCCCGGCACGGCAGCGCTGCCGCCGCGGGCGACGGGGAAGAAGAGATCGAGCGCGCGCTGGCCTGTCCGCAGCGGCACGTCGGTGCGCAGCCGCTCGGCCAGTGGCCGCGGGCGCCGCACCGGCCAGTGCTCGGCGAGCGTGACGTCGACACCGCCGATCCGTGCCACCGGCTCGGCGACCGCGTAGCGCCCGGGGGGTGCGATCCAGTCGATCGTTCCGCCCGCGCCGTGCGGCACGCGGGCGCGGAAGGCGATCGCCTGCGTCTCAGGCACGTCGCCGAGCAGGTCTCCCGGCCCGACCTGGTCGCCTTCGGCCCGGGTCGGAGTGAACGGCCAGCGTCGCGTCTCGTCGAGCGTGCCGGGGCGGTCGCCGTCGCCGAGGACGGCGCCTGCGCCGGAGAGCCTGCGGAGCATCCCGTCGAAGACGCCTCCGAGCAGTCCCGGCCCGAGCAAGGCTCGGAGCGGATGCCCGGTGGCGACGACGCGGTCGCCCGGTCGCACGCCACCCGTGTACGCGTGTACCTGCACGATGGCATTTCGTCCTTCGAGGGAGATCACCTCGCCAGGCAGGCGTGCCTCGCCGATCTCGACGAGCTCGAGCATCTCCGGCTCGAGCCCTGCGACCGAGAGCACGGGGCCGCTGACGCGGTGGACGCTGCCGGTGCTCATCGCCACAGCGTCTCCAGCTCCTCGCCCATGCCGTCGACGACGCGATCGGCGAGGCGCGGCAGCGTGTAGTCGACCGAGGCGCTGCCTCGGCGGCCGATCACGCCGCCGAGCCCCGACGGGTCGACGGCGACCTCGGCGTCGTCGCCGAGTTGCGCACGCACGGCTTGCGACAACCGATCGAGGAGCTCGGGGTAGCGTGGGTCGCCGCGTACGTCCTGGACGGCGCCGCGGGCGGAGCGCCGGAGTGATTCCAGCTGCCGACGTCGGGCCGCGAGCACGATCTCACGACTCCGGCGGCTCGCGGTGGCGCGGCGGCGCCCTGCCTCGCGCTCGGCAACCTGTCCTCCCTCGAGCCGGCCCTGTCGTGTCAGCCGGCGAGCCTCCGCCTCCGCGACGGCGACGACGCGATCGCATCTCGCCGCGACCTCGGTGCGGCGCTCGACGGCAGCTGCCTCTGTCTCGGCGCGCAGCGCCCGACGGAGCGGCTCGAGGTTCATGCCGGAAGCACCGCCCAGAGTCGATCACCGGCGTCGAGGCGTTCAGGCAGCCGCGCGCGCGCCTCGACTGTCAAGAGCACGAGGCAGACGTCGTCGGTGAGTGAAGCCCACGCCTGCTGCGCACCGTCGGGGTCGGGCGCGTCGACGACGTCGACGCCGACGAGCGCATAGCCGACGAGCTCGAGCGCGCGACCGATGGCGATGATTCGTGTCATGCCTGCCCGATGAGGATGATCGCGATCACGAGGCCGTAGATCGCGATCCCCTCTGCGAGACCCACGATCACGAGCGTGCGGCCGAACATCTCCGGCTTCTCGCTGACGGCCGCGAGAGCCGCGGCCCCGGTGTAGGCGACCGCGAAACCTGCGCCGAGCGCCGAGCCGGCGACGGCAATCCCGGCTCCCAGGAGCGCCGCCCACGAGGAGGACGTCGCTTCCGCATCGGCCGCCTGTGCCGGCTCGACGACGCCGGCGAGGAGGAACGCGGCAAGGACGAGCGTCGCGAGGACGACGAGGCCGTTCACGGCGAGCAGACGCCGAAACCCCCGCGCGGGTGCACGCCGCAGCATGGCCGTGGTGACGGCGAAGACGAGGGCGATAGCGGGCAGCGCCCACAGGATCGAGCTGATCATGGCTCCTCCTCGGGAGAGAGAACGGTCATCGACCACGGCAAGAAGGGGTGCCCCTCGCCGGTGAAGAGTCGGGAGTAGAGCTCGTAGTACTCGAGGCGGAGTGCCTGGACCGCGGTTACGAGAGCCTCGAGGCCGAAGGCCAGTGCATTGCCGGCGACGAACACGAGGATGGCGGCAAGCACGCCGACTGCCCCTCCCCACAGGGAGGTCGCTGCGGCGAGCACGATCGAGCTGATGGCGGCATGCATGAGCCCGAACGCAGCCAGCCTCGTGAAGGAGACGAGGTTGGAGAACAGCCGGATCACCGCGTCGACGAACTCGATCGTCGCCTGGGTCACCGCGGCCGCGCCGCGCCCCGCATCCAACGCCAGCCCGACCGCGAGCAGAATCAGGCCGAGGAGGGCGATGGCGCTCCCGCCGATCGTGACGAGCGGCAGGTCGAAGTAGACGCCGCCCGCGATCACGAGACCGCCGACGAACGCGAGCAGGCCGGCGACGCCGAACTGGGCGAACACGGCGGCACGGAGCCCGTCACCCCGCCATCGATTGACGATGCCGAGGACATAGCTGGTCGTGAGGAGCACGGCGCCGACGCCGAGGGCGGCGACGAGGAGCCGGATCGGCTCCTCCAGCGGGTTCAGCCAGAGCGTCGGCACGAGCTCGGTCGGGCCGAACGCCTCCCCGTAGAGCAGGCCGAAGAAGGCGCCCGACAGCCCGGCGGCGCACACGATCACCCAGAGGTGATGGACGGAGGCGAAGCGCCCCGCCCGCCTCCGGCGCAGCCAGAGGGCGAGCGCCACGAGGAGCAGTCCGTGCCCCACGTCGCCGAACATCATCCCGAACATGACGACGAACGAGAGGACGGTGAACGGCGTGGGGTCGACGTCGCGGTAGCGGGCGGTGCCGTAGGACTGTACGAGTGGTCGGAACGGCTGCTCCAGCGCGACCGGGCTCAGGAGCGTCGGCGGCTCGACCCAGGCGGGCGGTGGCAGCTCGACGACGGCAGCGTCGAGAGGCGCGAGGCGCTCGTTCAGAGGCTCGACGTCGATCGCCGGCGTCCAGCCGAGCCACGCCGTGAAGGAGTGATGCGCCACCCCGAGTCGCGCGCGGCGCCAGAGCTCCACCTCGCCGGCGAGCGGCGGCCACGCACCTGTCGCCTCGAGAGCAGCGACGTCCGGGGCACGGTCGAGCAGCACCGGCTCCGTGGCGTCACCGGTCCTGCGGCGGCCGAGACGACGAAGCGCCTCGACCTCTTCGCCCTCTGGCAGCGGGAGATTGCCGACGAGCTCGACGCAACCGCTCCGGGCAAGCTCGACGAGGCACTCGCGCTTCCGGGCCTCGGGGGCGACGACGGCGATCCTGCTCATGCGAGCCGGGAGGACGATGTCAGCAGAGGGCATCGACCACCTCCTGCGTCGCCGGGGTGCCCGGCCGCACTGCGGCGGCGAGGGCCGCGTTCACGCGCAGCGCGTCGAGGGCGAGCAGTGCAAGCGTTCCGACGACGATGCCGCCGCTATCGAGTCGGCCCCGGATCATGCCCTCCGCATCGAGTCGAACCCGGCGCCACCAAGCGAGCTCTGCCCGCCACAGGGCGGCCGGCTCGTCGATGCTCTCGAGTGTCCAGGCTGCACGCCGGGGCAGTTGCTCGCGCAGGTCGGGAAGCGTTGCTGCCGACACCCAGGACTGCCCGAGCCCGAGCCCGCGGATGTCACGGGCGTCGAAGAAGCGCCCGGCGACGAACATCTCGGTCGCGACGAGGATGGCGAGCGCTCCCTCGGCCCAGGCGCGTATCGCGGGCACCTGCCTGGACACGCGCCTCGCCCAGGCGAGCCGCAACCAGAGCTCGATCTCCCGCGGGTCGTCCCCGCCGACGTCTCCCCAGACCGAGCGCCCGAGCAGGCGGCGCAGCTCCTCCAGGCTGCTCGCCTCGGCGGCGGCTTCCCAGACGGACGAGAGGACACCGAGCTCGAACGCCGGTCGCAGCTCACTGCCCGTCAAGTACGCGATCCGATCCTCGATGTTCACGAGCTCGAACCACGAGGCCATGGCCCGGAGCTCGACTGCGGCGTCCCGGGGAAGCCACGCGGCGAGCACGCGGGCGGCAAGCGCCACGGACGACGCGACGGAGTGCTGAGCGTCCTCCAGCGTCGTGTCTCGGGTCAGCGCCGCGCCGTAGCCACCGGGGGAGACACGCAGCGTCTCGATGGCGTCGGGCAACGACCCGGCCTCGGCGAGCCGCCTGGCGACGTCGGGCCCGGCCCGGCGCCCCAGCAGCAGCCGGGCCCTCACGCTGCCCGCGACCCAGCGGGCGCTCACGGCTCCGCCTCGAGGACGTGCTCCGTCACCTGGCGGACGAGGGTGGGAAGCCGCTCGGCTCCCAGTTGGTCGACCCTTCTCCCTTCGTCCTCGGCGCGTGCGAGGATCTCGGCGGCTGCGACATCGGCGGCCCGCAGTCCCGCCTTGAGTGCGTCGCCTCGCTCCGAGTCGGCCCTGCTCCGTGCGTCGGCGAGGATCGCGGTCGCGTCCTCCCGTGCCTCGTGGAGCCGTCGTGTCGCCATCTGCTCCGAGCGCTCACGCAGGGCAGCTGCCTCGCGCTCCAGTTCGTCGAGGGCCGCGAACACGGGCGCGAGCTCCACGGCAGCCTCGTCACCAACGGCCGCGGGGACGCCCGAACTGCGGCGGAAGCGCTCGAGGAAGCCACCGATCGGCCCGATCGATGTCCCAACGGAGCGATCCGGGGCTCCCTCGGCCACACCATCACGATCACAGACGGCGACGGCGGGGGAATCAGGGCGGTCTACGCGGCCCGCTGTGGGCTTCCCGCACGCCGTAGACCACGCACCCGGGCGACTCAAGCGCCGGGGGAACGCGGTCGCTACGCTGCCTCCGGGCATGGGCAAAGCGCTCTTCGTGATCGGGATCGGCGTCGCAGCAGCGTTTGTCGCGATCGCCGTCGGGGTCATCGTCGGCAACGATGGCTCGTCCAGCGATCCCTCCGCATCGCCGATGCTCGTCGGGCCGGTGTGGCAGTGGGAGGCGCTCCTGTCCGGAGACGGCTCGACGGTTGCGCCCGACGACCCGTCACAGTTCACCATCGAGTTCCAGTCGGACGGGTCGGTAGCGGTGCAGGCCGACTGCAACCGTGGCTTCGGAACGTACACCGAGTCCGGAGGGTCGCTGGAGATCGCCGTCAGCGGCGTGACGCGCGCGTATTGCGGCGACGACTCGCTCAGCGACCGGTACCTCCGCGACCTCGGCTTCGTGCGCACGTACGTCTTCGACGAGGGAAAGCTCTACCTCGACCTGATGGCCGACGGAGGCGGGCTACGCCACCGTCAGGGCTGACGCGCGGTCACCGCGCGTCACTGTGCGCTGTGCGTCGACGCTCGGACTAGGTGCGGGAGAAGCCGCCCCAGGGCCCCATGTACGTGCCGCCGAAGGCATCGAGCAGCTCACGTGCGCCGGGGCTCGGGTCTCCGTAGACGACGAAGCGCTGGACGTCGACGCTTCCCATGAAACGCCCGGCCCACTTCTCCATGAAGCCGTTGACGTGCGCGATCATCGCGTCCGAGTCGGCGTACTTCTCGTAGATGTGCACCGTGCCGGCGTCGTCGGAGATGTACCATTCGTAGCAACGCGTCTGCGGCTCGGCGCTCGTGCCGGCCACCATCTCGTCCATCAGCGCCTTGAACGTGTCGAGCTCGCCGTCCTTGACGGCGACCTCGATCACCCAGGAAACCTGACCTTCCATCATGTCCTCCGTCCGTCGGGTCGCGTTCGACTCTATACCGATTCGCGAAATGTACGAGACTACGGCCGTGGGCGCCCACGTCTCCTGGATCACGGTTGCCCCGGTGAAGGCGCTCGCGCTCGTCGCACGGGACGAGGTCGTGGTCGAGGCGTACGGGGTCGAGGACAACCGGCGCCTCCACCTGATCGACGACGCCGGGCGGCTCGTCAACGGGAAGCGCCTGGGCGTGCTCGTCCAGGTTGTGCCCGAGCTCGACGTCGTGGCCGGCAGGCTCAGTCTCAGCTTCCCCGACGGCTACGTGGTCGCCGGGGCGCTCGAGCCGGGCGAGCGGATCACGACGCACTTCTACGGTCGGCCCGTGACGGGGCGGGTCCTGGCAGGAGAGTTCGCTGCTTCCCTCTCGGCGTTCGCCGGTGAGCCTCTGCGCCTGGTGCTTCCGGACGACGGCGGCGCCGGCGTCGACCGTGGCAGCGACGGCGCCGTGACGCTTCTCGGAGCTGCATCGCTGGACCGGCTGGCCGGCGTCGCGGGCGTGGGGGAGGTCGACCCGCGGCGCTTCCGCATGCTCTTCGGCGTGGACGGCATCGGCGCGCACGAGGAGGACGCGTGGATCGGCCGAGACGTCGCTGTCGGCGAGGCGGTGATCCGTGTACGCGGGAACGTCGGGCGCTGCGTCGTGACGACGCAGAATCCCGAGACGGGCGCTTCCGACCTGGCGACGCTCGAGGTGCTGACGACCTATCGCGGGGTGATGGAGACGACTGAGCCGCTCCCGTTCGGTGTCGTGGGCAGCGTGGCGGCACCGGGGCGCGTCGCCCTCGGTGACGCCGTAGCACCAGTCTTCTGATCCCCTCGAATCGTGTGCGGCGCGCGGCCGAAGCCGTCTATTTCGCGGTCGGGACTGGTTGCGATCCGCACGGGCCGCTAGCGTGCAGGCATGCACGACGAGTACGGCACTCCCAACACGGGCGGAGACGAGGACGACTGGTTCTCCGGGCCGGGCGCGGAGCCGGGCGACGCGGACACGGTCGTCTGGGAGGACCCGGAGCCGGAGCACCCGACGCCGAGGCGCGGAAGCCCGATCGCGGGTCCCTGGGTCGCCATCGCCGCCCTCGTCGGAGCCATCGCGCTGATCGTCGCCGGCATCCTCGTCGCCCAGAGCCTGACCGACTCGGACGACTCGAGCGCTACGCCGACGGCGACGGCGCCCGCAACCACACCCGCAACGACGACCACGCCGACGACACCCGATACGACCCCGACCACGACGCCGCCCGCGACCGGCTCGATCACCGTCCCGCAGGACGTCACGCTGCGATCGGGCGACGACGGCCCGGAGGTCGAGGCTCTGCAGCAGGCGCTCGCGAAGCTCGGCTACGACCCGGGGGCGATCGACGGTGACTACGGGCCGTCGACGCAGGCTGCCGTCGTTGCCTTCCAGACCGCGGAGGGTCTCACCGCGGACGGGATCGCAGGATCCGAGACGTTGAACGCCCTCGCGGCCGCACTCTCGACCGGCTGACCCCGGCTCAAGCGGTATCGCGGCGGCGCTCGACGAGGACCGCATTGAACGATGCCGAGAGCTCGATCATGCGACCGATGAGGAAGAACCCGAAGAGCAGCCCGGCGGCGACGCCGAGCACCCCGTACGTCTCCTCCTTGCGCTCGAGCCATGGGAACAGGATCAGCAAGTAGAAGAGGTGGAGTGCCGCCATCCCGATGCCGAAGAACGCAGCGCCCGGGAGCAGGTCCGCCCAGCTGCGCGCGGCGTTGGGCAGCAGCCATCGCGACACGACGAACCAGTAGGCCGGTAGCCCGAGCAGCGCGACGACCCCGAGCACGACACCGAGAGCGCCGCCGAGCTGGGCACGGAGAGGCGTCAGCGCCTGCCCGGCCAGGAGGCTGCCGGCCGTGAGCCCGAGGAACGCGAGCGTCGGGATCACAGGGTTTCCCATCCTCGGTACGGGCATCCTCCACGCGAGGGCGGTCACCGATCGTGCAGTGCGCAGCAGGATCGCGGTCTCGTAGAGCACGAGCCAGGTGGCGACGAGCAGGGCAACAACGCGCGCGAAGCCGGTGATCGTGCCCGATGTCTGCGCGATGGAGGCCGCGAAGTAGCCGGCGAAGCCGACCTCCTCGAGCGCCTCGTTCGCGTCGATCGCAGCAGCGTCGACGTACGCGCCGAAGACGACGACGAGGAAGAAGCCGACGGGGATGGCCCAGATGAAGATCCGGTA
Source organism: uncultured Actinomycetes bacterium (assembly GCA_963701395.1). Classification (GTDB taxonomy): domain Bacteria; phylum Actinomycetota; class Thermoleophilia; order Gaiellales; family Gaiellaceae; genus Gaiella. The sequence continues at coordinate 538,063 of CAVOZU010000007.1, read as the reverse complement.
GGCGATCGCTGCGGCGAGGACGCTGCCTGCGATCGAGGCGTCACGTCGACCCGTCCGCCAGGCGATTTCGGCGGCGACGCTCAGCGGGCCGTTCGACGTGACGCGCTGCAGCCAAACGACGGCGCCGGCGGTCATCCGTGCCCACCTCGTGTCCTCGAGCGGGCGCCCTGCGAGCTCGGTGAGAGCCGCCTCCAGTGACTCCTGGGCAGGCTCGATGTCGGCGATCCCGGGGTCGATCTGCTGCATTGGCTCCCTGTCGCTCATGGTCGTCTCGCAGACGCGCGGCGCGTCGATTGCGATGGTATGCGAGGGTCTCGCGGTCGACGTCGATCACCGACCGGGAGGACACTGGAGATGAGGACACGCGCAGCGGTACTCGAGGAGTTCGGCCGACCACTCGTCGTCCAGGACGTCGATCTCGCCGACCCGTCCGACGGCGAGGTGCTCGTGCGCCTCGTGGCGTGCGGCGTGTGCCACACCGACCTCTACACGGCGTCGGGCGCCGATCCGACCGGCTACACGCCGTGCGTCCTCGGGCACGAAGGTGCCGGCGTCGTGGAGCGGGTCGGGCGGGATGTGACGCTCGTGGAGCCGGGCGACCACGTGATCACGCTGTTCGCGCCGGAGTGCGGCGAATGCGTCCACTGTCGGAGCCCTCGGACGAATCGCTGCGTCACGATCCGCGAACAGCAGGGCCTCGGGTTCCTCCCGGACGGCACCGCGCGCTTCTCGCGAGGTGGGGTGCCGCTCAGGCATTTCATGGGGACCTCGACGTTCGCCGAGCACACGGTGATGCCCGAGATCGCCCTGGCGAAGGTCGATCGCGACGCCCCGCTCGAGGGATGCGCTCCGTTCGCCTGCGGGCTCTCCACGGGGATCGGCGCGGCGCTCTACACCGCCCGTGTCGAGCCGGGTGCAACCTGTGTCGTCTTCGGGTGCGGGCTCGTCGGACTCGGCGCGGTGATCGGTTGCCGCCTCTCCGGCGCCGGCCGGATCATCGCCGTCGATCCGTCAGCCGACCGCCTCGCGATGGCTCGGCATCACGGTGCGACCGACACGCTGACGGCGGACGAAGACGTCGTCGAGTGGATCCGCGCGGAGACGGGCGGCTTCGGCGCAGACTTCACGTTCGAGGCGACCGGAAGCGTTTCGGTGATGAGTCAGGCGGTCGAGGCTGCGCGCGAAGCCTGGGGGCTCGCGACCATGATCGGCGTCGCAGGCAAGGGGGAGACGGTCGACATCGTGCCTCGGCTGCTGATCACCGGACGGCGCGTCACCGGTTCCTCCTTCGGCGGCGTCAAGGGGCGCACGCAGGTGCCACAACTCGTCCGCCGCTGGCTCGACGGCGAGATCGACGTCGAGGCGCTGCTGAGCCACCGGCTCACACTCGACGAGGTCAACCGCGGCTTCGAGCTGATGGAAGCCCAAGACGGCATCCGCAGCGTGATCGTGTTCCCGTAGACGGGGGCGCCTTTCCCCGCCGGTGAGCGCGAGAGCCTAGGCGGCCTGCTGCTCGCGCACGGGGCGCTCGCTGCGGGCCCTGCGGGGCGGGCGCGCGAAGACGACGGCTGGCACGTCGGGACGGTTGTGCACCACGAAGCGCAGGCGCTTTCGGCGGAGGTGTTGTTCGAACGCGCCGATGCCCGCCTCGTCCTCGGGGGCGAAGTACACGTGCTTGCCGTCGCGGAGCCACTGCTCTTCGAGCTCGACCCAGGTCACGTTCTCGGTATCGGTGAGCGCGACGTCGTGCGCGTACCCCTTTCGAGGGGTCGAGGCGTCTGTGCTTCAGGCGGCGAGTGTGACGCGCAGCCGGTCGAGGGCGCGCTCGCGGTGGGCGTCCTGTAGCGCCACGACGGCGTCCGTATCGCCCCGTGCGACCGCCTCGACGATCGCGTCGTGGGCACGGTCGGCCTCCACCGCCTCACCCGGCAGGGCGTAGTAGAGGGCGCGGTACGCCTCCGTCGAGTCCCACAGGAGGTCGACCAGGCGCAGCAGTGGCCCGCTGGCAGCCAGCCCGTGGAGGAGCTCATGGAAGGAACGGTTCGCTTCGAGCCGCGAAGCGAGATCGCCCCGAGCTGCCGCCGAGCGGCAGGCGTCTGCCGCGGCGCGGAGCGCTGTGATGTCCGACTCCGTCGCCAGCGGCACTCCCCGACGAATCGCCTCGGTCTCGAGCAGGCGTCGCAGAGCGTAGACCTCCTCCAGGTCGGCGAGATCCAGCTCCGTCACGACATATCCGCGCCGGGGCCGGTACGTGACCAGCCCTTCCCCCGCGAGCCCGTGGAGAGCCTCTCGGAGCGGGATCATGCTCACGCCGACCCGCTCCGCCCACGCCTCCTGGCTGATGCGCTGACCCGGCTGCAGCTTTCCTTCGAGGATGGCGGTACGGAGCGCTTCGGCTGCGCGATGTGGCGCCGTCGGACGCTGCTGCGACGGGGTGGTCATGTTGCTCCTACCGGAACGCCGGCGTGCCGGTGAGCGCGCCGCCGACGACGAGGGTGTGTACCTCATGCGTCCCTTCGTACGTGAGCACCGACTCGAGGTTGTTCATGTGGCGGATCACGGGGTACTCGAGCGTGACGCCGTTGGCGCCCAACACCGAGCGGGCGCTGCGACAGACATCCAGTGCGCCGCGCACGTTCCCGAACTTGCCGAGGCTGACGTGCTCGGGCCGAAGCGTCCCTGCGTCCTTCATCCGGCCCAGGTGGAGCGCGACGAGGCCGGCACGGTTCACCTCGAGCGCCATCTCGGCGAGCTTCTGCTGTGTCAGCTGGTACGCGGAAATCGGTTTCCCGAACACGAGTCGTTCCTTCGCGTACTCGAGCGCAGCCTCGAAGCAGGCACGCCCAGCGCCGACCGAGCCCCAAACGATGCCGTAGCGCGCTTCGCTGAGGCAGGTGAGCGGCCCGCGTAGCGTCCGTACCTCTGGGAACACGTTCTCGTCGGGGACGCGGACGTCCTGGAGCACGAGCTCGGAGGTCACCGACGCACGCAGTGAGATCTTCTTGTGGATCTCGGGCGCAGTGAAGCCCGGCATGCCCTTCTCCACGAGGAACCCGAGGATCTCGCCGCCGTCGGTTCGTGCCCACACGACGGCGACGTCGGCGATCGTGCCGTTCGTGATCCACATCTTCGCGCCGTTCAGGATCCAGTCGCCGCCGTCGCGGCGGGCGTGGGTTCGCATCGAGCCCGGGTCGGAGCCGGCATCCGGCTCGGTGAGACCGAAGCAGCCGATCGCCTCACCGCGGTGCATCGCGGGCAGCCACCGCTCCTTCTGCCCCTCGGACCCCCAACGCCAGATCGCGTACATCGCCAGCGACCCCTGGACGGAGACGGCGCTGCGCACGCCGGAGTCGCCCGCCTCGAGCTCGAGGCACGCGAGACCGTAGGCGACCGCACTCGCTCCCGGCAGGCCGTAGCCGTCGAGGTGCATGCCGAAGAGCCCGAGCTTCCCGAGCTCGGTCATCAGCTCTCGGGGCAGCTGGCCACGCTCGAACCAGTCGCCGACCTCCGGCAGCACCTGGTCGCGCACGAACTGGCGCACCGTGTCGCGGATCGCCCGCTCTTCCTCGTCGAGCAGCGCGTCGAGCGCGAGGTAGTCGTACGGATCGAGTGCGGGGAGCTCGGTCTGGACTGTCACGGGAACCTCCGGGGGGACGGGAACGCGTGGCCAAAAGTTTATAGAAAAACGCTTCCTTGGCAGCAGGTGAGAGAGGCCCCCGGATCAGCGGGGGCCTCTCTCCGGCCGGAAGGGACGTGAACGGCCGGGCGGCCTCGAAGCTCGGGTGGCGACAGTCTGAGCCCGATGGAGACGAGCAGCGTGCCGAGGCCGCGAATGGGAGCAGGACGAGTAACTGTTCCTCCGGCAGCCCGCAGAGTCAGCGTGCGCGTGGCGGCTACCTCGCGGCGGATGTCGATGTCGATCGGCTCGAGCATGGTGGTTCCTCCTTATCTCTCTCCACTTGAAGTGTCTTGACATCAAGAGGCTTTATGGCAAGATACACACACAAGAGGCTTGACGTCAAGAATCTCGATATGGAAAATATGCCAATGAGCCGCAGGACTCCCGCACCCCGCGATCTCGTCGACAGGCGACTCGAGGTCTGGGGGCGCGAGCTACCGGATCTGGATCTCGAGACGGAGGGCATTGTCGAGCGTCTGCACCGGCTCGGCCGCCATCTCGAGCGCAGTCACGGCGAGACGCTCGAACGTTTCGGGATCACCTGGGGCGAGTTCCGTGTGCTCGGCACGCTGCGCTCGGCCGGAGAGCCCTATCGCGCGTCGCCCGGGCAGCTTGCGTCCACGTGTTACCTCTCGAGCGGTGGCATGACGGCGCGCCTCGACAAGATGGAGGAGAGCGGGCTCGTGCGACGGCTTCCCGATCCAGACGACCGGCGTGGCGTCCAGGTCGAGTTGACTGACGCAGGCTGGAAGCTGTGGCAGGAATCGGTCTCCGCGCAGGCCGAGCGAGAGCAGGCATTCACGATCGGGTTGACCGCCGCCGAGAAGCGTCAGCTCAACGACCTACTGCGCCGCCTGTCAAGCGGCCTCGGCGGTGGCGCCAAGACACGCTCCGCGAAGACGTAGAGCGAGCGCAAAGCGGCGGTCTGTACGGTGGCCGCATGGCCGTCGTCCGCAAGCTGATCGGCGTCTACGACGCGAAGGGGTCGTTCAGGGGGGAGGTTGCCTACACCGTGGGCAAGATCCTCGGCCGCAGGCACTGCGCGCTCTGTGAGATCACGCACGGCTGGTCGCCGGTCGAAAAGCGCGCTTCCCGCGCCTGCCGCGCCGGGTTGCCCGTCCCGTTCGAGATCGTCCACCTCGACGAACGGACACCGGCGGCCGTCGAGGCGAGCGAGGGGAGGACCCCCACTGTCCTGGCCGAGACGGACGAAGGGCTCGTCGAGCTCGTCGACAGGGAAACGCTCGATCGCCTCGACCGCGATCCGCAGTTCCTCGTCGCGGCGATCGAGGATGCCGTCGTTGCACGTGGGCTCGACTGGAGCCGGTCAGGCTGAATCGCCGTGAGGCTCGGCGGGAGGAGTCGGCCGCGCGGCATCTTCCTGAGGAGGAGTGGGCTCGACGCGAGCGTCGTCGGCGTGGACGAAGAGCCCACGCGCTGCGCGTTTGAGCTGTGCGCCGAACGGGCCGCCCTGCCCGGACGGCGGCTCGGCCCAGGCGGCTGCAACGACCGCGCCGATCAGCAAGGCAGTGGCATACATGTAGACGGTGTAGAGAAAGACGAGAGCGGCCGTCAGCGACCCGTAGACGACCGAGAGGTCGGACGTCTTGCGCAGGATGAAGACCGAGAGCAGCGAGACGCCGAACAGCAACAACGCGGTCACGAACGATCCAGCGACAGCGTCGCGAAACCGCAGCCTCCGCGCCGGGACGAATCGGTAGAGCAGCATCACGACGACCGTCGACACGAAGACCGGCGCGCCGTTGCGGCTGGCGAAGCCGATGCCGCCGTCGCCGATCCCGAGCCAGTCAGTGACGCGCTCCGCGTGCTCGGTCACGACCTGTACTGCAAGGTTCAACGCCACTGTCGACAGGACGAGAACCGCGACCGCGAACACGAGCACGACGTCGACGATCTTGCTGCGCACCGCCGGCCGAGAGCGGTCGACACCCATCGCCTCTTCCAGCCCGACCCGGATCGCCGCCATCATGCCGGTCGCCGCCCACGCGAAGACGAGGAGGGAGAGCAGCCCGAGCGCGCTCGCCGGCTGCGCGATCCGTGTGATCGCGTTCGTCACGTCCTGGGCGCCCTCGTCGGACAAGGGGAGTGCGTCGATCACGCTGTCGATCACGCTCTCGCGGATCCCGTCGTCCGTCAGCACCAGCGCGAAGATCGAGACGAGGATGATGGCGAGTGGGGCCAGCGAGAACAGCACCCGGTACGCGATCCCTGCGGCATGTTGAGGGCAGCGCCGCGCGAAGTACATGTCGACCGTCGTCGGCACCACGCCGACGAGGCGCCGCAGGATCGTCAGCGGCCAGACGAGCACCCGCACGAGCGCCGATCGGTCCGGCCGGGAGGCGTGCTCGACCACGCGGCCAGTCTAGGTGCCCGTCCAGCGGGCGCCCCGCCGGGGCTGTGTCGCTCTCAGCGCTTGCGGACGACCAGGGTCGCGACCATGCCCCGCGCCCGATGCCCTGGGAGCGTGCACCAGAGCCGATAGCGGCCCGGTGGGAGACGGGTCTCGAGCTGGTGCAGCTCGCCTGGGTCGACCCTGCGGACTCGGTGCGTGCGGGCCTGCGGCGCGAGGCGCCGCAGAGCAAGGTCGTGATCGTCCTCGCCCAGGTTGACGAGCTCCACCATGATCAGCCCAGCTCTCACGCCGGTGCGGGAGAGCGCGAAGGTGAACTCCGTTGCCGTCACCTGTACTCGGGCCGGCTGCGGTCGTCCGGCGTTGACGTCGACCACCGTTGCGAGCGCGGCGGCGGCGGCTGCTGCTGCCACCACGACGGTCCGGCGCGCGCTCATCGGAGGATCGTCGGCCGGCGAAGCGACTTCGCGCCCGGCACGACCGCCTCGGCGTCACCGCCGAGCCAGTCCTCGACGAGTGCGCCATAGAGACCGCGGAAGTCTGCAGTGGCGCGGAGGTTTCCGTGATCGTCGAGCTTGTCGAGCCCGGGGAACTCGCCGAGCATCGTCCCCGACGCCTTCGTACCGACGAGGAAGCCGACACCGGCGGCGCCGTGATCGGTGCCGTTCGAGCCGTTCTCCGAAGCGCGGCGGCCGAACTCCGACCAGACGTGGACGAGCACTCGGTCGGCGAGCCCGCGCGCCTCGAGGTCACGCTGGAACGCCAGCAGCGAATCGGCGGTGAGCCGCAGGCCGGCCGCGAGCTCGCCGGGCTGGTCGTCGTGGGTGTCGTACGCGCCGGGTGCGGTCAGCGCGACACAGCGGAGCGGCAGGCCGGCGTCGAGCATGGCTGCAAGACCGGCGAGACGACGCGGGAAGCGGTCGTCTCCCGACGGATAGGCCACCGGGCTCGTGTATGCAGGCTTCTTGTCGTCCTTCGGTCGGAACGGCGCGAGCTGTCGGTAGAGCTGATGCGTCTGGCGGGCAGCGCGTGCAGCCTGCCCGAATCCGTCCGTGCCGCCGGGCAGACCCCCGAGCTGGCCGATGGCGTCGAGCATCCGATCGTGCACGTCTCCCCAGACTCCGCGCGCCCAGAAGTCGTAGCGGTCGGGGGCGTCGATCGACGCCACCGGGACTCGCTTCGTGGCGAGATTCGGTTGCAGGCCCCAGTCGAGGGCGAGCCCCTGCAGCGGGTTGTCCGGCGCGCCGTACCGGTCGAGGAAGCGACCCATCCAGCCCGTCACGAGGCGGTCGTCGACAGCTCCCACCTCCCAGTAGTGCCGCGACGTGAAGTGCGACTGGTTGGGGGAGCTGTAGCCGATGCCCGGCATCACGGTCACCTTGCCCTCGGCGTGCAGGAGGGCGAGGGGAGCGAGGGACGGGTGCCAGTGCAGTCGAGTGTCCTCCGTGAACGGCTGGCCTGCCTCGGGAGCGAGCGCCAGGCGCGGGCGGAGCTTGCGATAGAGGGGATCACCGGCCGGGTACAGCGCCGAGAGCGAGTCGACGCCGCCGTCGAGGAACACGGACACGATCACGCGACCCTTGCCGGTTCCGGCAGCGCGTGCCGCCAGGATGCCCTCGTCGAACTGCTGCGGCAGCAGCGAACCGCCCCCGTACACCGCGACGGCGAGCCCAACGCTGCGGGCGAGGAGATCCCGCCGGGAGAGCCCGGTCCCTGCCGGAAGAGGCATTCCAGGCTCGATCGCCGGCAGGCCGCGACCAGCCTCGGCGACACCTCGACGGAGCAGGTCGGCACGTGAATGCTCGCGGCAGCAGCCCATCACGCGGCCTGTAGATCAGGTGACACGGCGAGGAGTTGACGCACCGCGTTCAGGACGAGTGGGGGATAGGACTCCTTCTTCCAGTCCTCCTTCGCGTCGCCCATGGCGGTGCGCGCAAAGCGGACGAGAGCTGCGCGTGTGACCGGCCGGATGCGGGGGCTCCCGAGCAGGAAGATCGCGTTGTCGACGATCGCCTCCGGCTTCGAAGGGGCCTTCGGCGGCTTGCGGCCACGCTTTTGCTCGAGAGCGAACTTCGACAGCGCCTCGTTCGCGATCGCCCATCGTCCGCGGAAGGTCGCCGTATCGAGCCAGCGCTCGTCGTCCCAGCCGGCGACGTTCGGCGGGTAGAAGAGACGCTGTCCGGCGCCGTCGCCGAGCCACACCCAGGCGTTCGTGTCGACGCGGCGGCCAAGGGCGCGCAGGAGCCCCGCCATGTAGACGACGGGGGGTTTCACCATGCGCGGGCCGGTGTAGAGAGCGGGGTGCTGCAGGATCGCCTCGACGGCGGGCCGCACCTCGTGCCCGTCGCGGTAGAGCGCCTCCAGCGCACGCCGCGTCGACGCACTGGGCGGAGCCGGCACGAAGTAGCCCCACAGCTTCTCGACGAAGAAGCGGGTGTGACGCGGGTGGTCGAGGCACAGGTTGCAGGCGTCGCGCCAGCCGAAGCGCCCGCGCTTGCCGAACACGACCTTGACTCCTGGGTCGTGCCGCTTCGGGTCGAAGCGGAAGTTGACCGCACCTCGCCCGCGCTTCCAGTCGTAGCGGAAGCCGGTGAGCGCACGTGCCTGCTCGCGGACGTCACGTTCCGTGTACCCGTTTCCCTCTCCGAGCGTGAACAGCTCCATCAGTTCGCGCGCGAAGTTCTCGTTGGGAGAGTCCTTCGTGTTCTCCGAACCGGAGAGCCACAGCAGCATCGCCGGGTTCGCCGTCACCGAGTGCAGGAGGAATCGAAAGTCTCCGAGCGCGAAGCGCCGGAAGAGCGCGTTCTGCTCGAGCATCAGCTTCTGTGAGCCGACACCGGCGTTCGACGTTGCGAACCAGTCGTGCCACACGAGCGTCATCCGCTCGACGAGTGGCCGGCTCGTTCGCACCATGCGGTCGAGCCACCAGAGGTGGTCGTGACCGTACGCGTCAGCCGGTGCGAGCCGCCGTCCCTTGTCGTCGCGCGGTGGACGACCGACGAGCTTCTCCGGTGCGGGACGCGTGAGCGAACGCACCGCTGCGGTCAAGCCCAACTCGGCGAGCGCCCTCGCCTCTCCCTTGCGCGGCCCGAAGCCGGCGCGCCACAGCAAGCGCTCCGCCTCGGGGACGCCGAAGCGGCCCCTGTACACGGGAACGGGAGCCATGACTGTGCTTCGGCGTGCCAGACAGCACCCCTCAGCCTCGAACGAGTGAGCGACGACGGCGCCTGTCGGTAGCCGTCGGGGCCCGGGCGTTCCGCGCCTACAATCGGCCCCGTGAAGGTTCTTCTCCCCGACGACACAGCGCTGGAGTTGCCCGAAGGCGCGTCGGCGCTCGACGCGGCACGGGCGATCGGTCCCAAGCTCGCCGAGCAAGCGGTGGTCGCGCGGGTCGACGGCGAGGTCTGCGACCTGCGGCTCCCGCTCCCCGACGGCGCGCGCCTCCAGCTGCTCACCACGCGCGACCGACAGGATCCCGAGGCGCTCGCGGTGCTGCGCCACTCGACCGCCCACCTGCTTGCGGAAGCCGTCCGCCGCCTGCATCCGGGAGTCAAGGTCGCGATCGGCCCGGCGATCGAGCAGGGCTTCTACTACGACTTCGAGTTCCCCGAGCCGGTCCACGAATCCGACCTCGAGGCGATCGAGGAGGAGATCCGACGCGAGATCGCCGAGGGACGAGCGTGGGAGCGACAGGAGATCAGCGCGGACGAGGCGCGTGGACGGTTCGCCGAAGAGGGAGAGACCTACAAGGTCGAGCTCGTCGACACGGCCGAGGGCTCGATCTCGCTGTACACCCAGGGCGACTTCACCGACCTCTGCCGGGGGCCGCACCTGCAGGACTCTTCGCCCATCAAGGCCGTGAAGCTGACGAGCCTCGCGGGCGCCTACTGGCGCGGCGACGAGCGAAACACGCAGCTGACGCGGATCTACGGCACGGCCTTCTTCACGCAGGGTGACCTCGACACGCACCTGGCGCGCCTCGAGGCGGCCCGCGCTCGTGATCACCGCCGGCTCGGTGTCCAACTCGACCTCGTCCACTTCGACGAGCACGCGCCGGGCTCGCCCCTCTGGCACCCGCGTGGCATGGTGATCTGGAACGAGCTCGAGGACCTCCGGCGACGGGAGAACGCCAGCCGGGGCTACGCGGAGGTCAAGACGCCGCTCATTTACGACTCCGACCTCTGGGTCACCTCGGGGCACTGGGAGAAGTTCCGCGAGAACATGTTCCTCATCGTCGAGGAGGGCAAGACCTGGGGGTTGAAACCGATGAACTGCCCCGGTCACATGCTCCTCTTCGGCAGCCAGCTGCGGAGCTACCGGGATCTGCCGCTGCGCTACGCGGAGTCGTCGACGCTGCACCGGAACGAACTGGCGGGGACGCTGCACGGCCTGTTGCGGGTACGGCACGTGACACAGGACGACGCCCACATCTTCTGCACCCGCGAGCAGATCGAGGACGAGATCTTCGGGTGCCTCGACTACGTCGCCTTCCTCTACGACCTGTTCGGGATGCAAGCGCGATTCGAGCTGTCCACGCGCCCCGACGACAAGCTTGGCACCGACGAGGAATGGGACTTCACGGAGGGTGCGCTGCGGTCGGCCCTCGATCGGCGCGGGCTCGACTACTTCGTCGGTGAGGGCGAGGGCGCGTTCTACGGGCCGAAGATCGACCTGCACATGGCGGACGTGCTCGGACGCCTCTGGCAGATGGGGACGATCCAACTCGACGCGCAGATGCCGGCGCGCTTCGGTCTGTCGTACATGGGGGCGGACAACGAAGAGCACGTGCCCTACGTCGTTCACCGCGCGCTGCTGGGCTCGCTGGAGCGCTTCATGGGGATCCTCATCGAGCACTACGGTGGCGCGTTCCCGCTCTGGCTCGCGCCTGTCCAGCTGACGATCCTGCCCGTCGGCGAGAGCCACCGAGACGCCGCGCATGCGCTCGCCGACCGCGTACGCGGCCCGGGCTATCGGGTCGAGGTGGACGAGCGCGACGAGACGCTCGGCCGTCGGATTCGCGACACGGAGCTGGCCAAGGTGCCCTATGTCGTCGTGTGGGGCGATCGCGAGAGCGAGAGCAGCATCGCGGTCCGCGTGCGCGGCGAAGGTCAGGCCACGATGACACTCGACGAACTGCTCGAGACGTTCGCTGCGCAGGTCCCGCCCTCCCCGGCGTCGTAGGGGCGAGGCTCTGGCCTCACCCTCCCTCGCCCGGCGAGCAGCTGTCGCAAGGCTGCGACGTGCGACAGCTGCTACCCTCTTTCCTCTGCAAAGCAGGGACGGCATCGCCCCTCACCACGACGGCAACGGCCGCGCGTGGTTCAACCGAGTCGACGCGACGAGGTCCGGTGCCGCTCGCTGCAGCGGCAATGTCATTGAACAGGAGGATCGAGTCGGCTTGGTGAACAGCCTTTGAGACCGCGGCGGCGTCCAGAAGACCGGACACGTCCCGTCGTCCACCAGGATCGAATCAACGATGCGATTCGCGCGCAGCGGGTCAGGCTCGTCGACGAGAACGGGGGCCAGGTCGGGATCAAGCCGACGAAGGAGGCGCTCGAGTACGCGTTCAGCAAGAACCTCGACCTCGTCGAGGTCGCTGCGGGCGCGGATCCTCCGGTGGCGCGCGTCATGGACTACGGGAAGTGGCGCTACGAGCAGGAACAGCGGGCGAAGCAGGCGAGAAAGCACCAGTCGCAGATCCACGTCAAGGAGATCAAGCTCAGGCCGAAGATCGGCGATCACGACTACGAGACGAAAAAGGGCCACGTCGTCCGCTTCTTGCACCAACGGGCGAAGGTGAAGGTCACGATCATGTTCCGGGGGCGGGAGAACCTCCACCCGGAGCGCGGTCGGATGTTGCTCGACCGTCTCGCAGAGGACGTCAAGGAGATCGGGCAGGTCGAGCAGACGCCCACCCTCGACGGACGCAACATGGTCATGCTGCTCGGGCCGACGAAGAACGCAGGGGTGAAGCGCGATGCCGAAGGTGAAAACAGGGAGCGGGGCGAAGAAGCGGTTCAAGGTGACGGGGACGGGCAAGATCCTGCGCCGTCACGGGATGAAGAGCCACAACCTCGAGAAGAAGTCGTCGAAGCGTAGACGCGGCTTCCGCAAGGAGTACGACGTCGCCGCGAGCGACACGAAGTCGGTCTCGAAGTTGCTTGGGAGGGGTTGAGCGATGCCTCGCGTGAAACGATCGGTCCACGCGCGCAAGAAGCGCCGCAAGGTCCTCGACCAGGCGAAGGGGTACTACGGGCTCAAGAAGTCCCACTACCGCTACGCGAAGGAGCAGGTCGACAAGTCGCTCGTCTACGCCTATCGCGACCGCAAGAACCGCAAGCGGACGTTCCGTTCGCTGTGGATCATCCGGATCAACGCGGCGGCCCGGGCCAACGGTCTCTCCTACAACCAACTCATCCACGGGCTCGGCAAGGCGGGGATCGAGCTCGACCGCAAGTCGCTCGCCGACATCGCGGTCAGCGATCCGGCAGCGTTCACGGCGGTTGCCGAGCGCGCCAAGGCCGCGCTCGCCGACGCCGCGTAGGAACCGAGCTGGCGCCGGCGCCGGACGACCACCGCCGACCGGGCGGTGTCAGGTCGCCCGACCGCGACCATGAGGGCCGAACCTCGGAGCGAGCGTGATCGTCTCCCGTGACAACGAGCGCCTGAAGCTCGTCCGCAAGCTGTTGGGCGGGCGGAAGTATCGCGTGGAGACGGGGCTGTTCGCGTGTGAGGGAGAGGATCTCGTCGACGCGGCACGCGCATCGGGCATCGAGCCGGTCGACCTGCTCGTCGCGGGCGAGAACGTCGAGCCCGAGCTGCTCGCCTCCGTTTCCACGCTGCCGTATCCAGCCCGCGTGATCGGCGTGTACGAGCAGACGAGCCTCCCGCAGGAGACCCGGCCCGTGTGCCTCGGCTTGTGGCGGCTCACCGACCCCGGGAACGTGGGCACGCTGCTGCGCACCGCCGACGCCTTCGGTGCCTCCGTCTGCCTGTCGGCCGAGTGCGCGGATCCGCTCTCGCCGAAGGCCGTGCGCGCGTCCGCCGGCGCGATCTTCCGTGTGCCTCTCGTGCCATGGGGCGAGCTACCCGAGCGTCGCGTCGCGCTGGTCTCGCACGGTGCCGCCCCGCTCGCGGACGTCGACCTCACGCCCCCCCTCGCACTGCTCCTCGGGGCTGAGCGAGAGGGTCTCCCCGAGAGCCTTGTGACGATCAGTCACAAGGCGACGATCCCGCTGCCCGGCGGCGCGGAGTCGCTGAACGTCGCCGCTGCCGGCGCGATTGCTCTCTACGAGCTCTCTCGGCGCTCCTGAAGGCGGGCGACTCCCCGAGCGATGCGCTCCTCGAGCAGGCGCGTCCGTTCGTCGTACCGCTCGCGCTCGCGGCGACGGTCCTCAGTCGTCCTCGTCGCCCTCTTCCGCTTCCTCGCCATCGTTCAGAACCTCCGCGATTCGCCGGACATCGCGCCGGATGTCGTACAGAGCGAGCAGCGCCAGAGTTGCGTCGTCGTACTCGTCCTCCACGGCGTTCAGCGCGCCGACCCGCGGCGCCGAGGTCGAGATGCCGGCTGCGGACGTGGCTCTACCAGGCGCCGCCGCCTCCGCCGCCTCCGCCGCCTCCGCCGCCCCCGCCGAAGCCGCCCCCGCCACCGCTGCCACCGGAGGAGGGTGGCGCGAGGGCGGAGCCGAAGCCCGAGGACAGGTCGCCGATCGAGATCGACGTCGCGCCGGAGCCGAGGTCTCCGGTGGGCGAGATCCAGTAGATCGAGCTCGACTCCGCAAGCTCCTCCGGCATGTGCAAGTGCGCCGCCTGGAGCACGCGATCGGCGATGCCGAGCGCGATCGCGTAGACGAGATACCTCTCCCAGAGGGCGAGGGAGGCAGGGGGAGCCTCGTGCAGCCGCGGAAAGTCGGAGAGGTAGCGGCGGAACGCCTCCCAGCGCTGCGACTCCGTCACGGCGTCCCTGCTCCGCCGCCGCCACAGTCTTCTCCGGCGCATGGAGACGAGCACGATCACGAGGTTTCCGAACGAGGCGACAGCGAGCGCGAGCAGCACGACGTCGCTCCAGCGGGGATAGACCTCGCGCCAGCCGTCGATCGCGCGCCACGCCATCAGCGCCCCGAGACCCCCGAAGAAGGCGATCGCCGCGCCGATCGGGACCGCTCCGGCCGACACGAACCACGCGCGATCGCCGGCTTCCTTGGCGACGTTGCCCTTGAACGAGGCAAAGCGCTTCGACATCGCCTCACGGTCGGCGGCGATCTCGTCGCGGAAGCGCGAGAGCCGCTCGCTGCCACCGTCGAGCACGTCGTCCACGACACGCGCGACGTCCCCCTCCCACGGGGTCAGCGGCTCCGACTCGTCGCCGGCGGAGAGCTCGAGGTCGTGGACGAGCTCGTGCCGCAGCCCGCCCCAGATCGACCGCTCCGTCGTGGTCGGCGTCGAGCGGTAACGTCCGCGGCGGATCAGGTCGAACAACGTCGCCGTGAACTCGAACGAGCCGGCCGGCGCGCCCTCGCTGAGCAGGACGGGGACGAGCGCGGGCTGCAGCTCCGTTGGTGGCTCCTGCTCGTACTCGCGGTCGTAGCCGGTGTCGAGCTCGCGCCCGAACCGCCAGTAGACGGCAGCGACCACCAGCAGCGCGGGGAGCGTCCCGAGCAGTAGCACGATCAGGGCACTGCGGCCCGGGTGTGCGATCGCGTTGTCGATCCGCTCGCTGTCGCGCTCGTACGCAGCAGCGTCGGCCGCCTCCTCGGCGAGGATCTTGTCGAGCCCATCCCCCGACTCGACACGCATTCCTGTTGTCGACGTGAACGCCGCCCGCGGGAAGAGGGTGCGTTGCTCAACCCACTGCCCGGCCGACACCGAGAGCGCGCGGAGCAAGGAGGCGTTCGCCTGCAGGGTGACGTCCCCGCGTACCCAGACCGGGTGGCCCCAGGAGCGAACTACCTTCCCCGGCCCCGCGGTGACGGCGACGAGCTGCGAGAGGCCAACGGGCCACTCGTCGCCCCAGACCTTGAGGTTCACATCGACGACGTCGTCGTAGGCGACGGCAAGGCCCTGCAGTCGATAGCGAACCTCGAACGTCTTCTCACCCGAACCTGCCTGGTAGTGCCAGACGACCCTCGTGTCGTTGCCGACGCGCGTCACGCCGAACGTGTCGGCGTCGTCGTCGCAGCCGAGGTCGGTGCAGCCGCCGGGTCGATACGGCCGCCCGTTCTCCAGCACGAGCACGTCACCGATCGACTCCCCGGAGCGGAGCGGGATGTCGCGGTAGGCGCCGCTGAAGAAGCCCGAGAAGGCGAACGTGATCTTCTCCTCGACCCGGAGCGATCCGTCCTGTTCCACACGGACCTGGACGTTCGCGTCGGGCAGGATGTACGACTTCGCGGACGCGCCGGCGGCAAGGACAAGCGCTACGAGCGAGGCGGCGAGGCCGACGAGCGCCGTCCGGCTACGCGGGCGCATGGTCAGCTCGCGGGTGTTCCGGGCGTGAAGCTGACCTGCGGCGGCTCGCGCTGGGCGTCGTCCGTTTCGAAGAACTCGCGCGCCGCGAACCCGAACGGATCGGCGAGCAGCATGCCGGGGAAGGTCTGAATCGCGTTGTTGTACGTGAGCACCGAGTCGTTGTAGACCTGGCGCGAAATGGCGATCCGGTTCTCGGTCTCGGCGAGCTCGGACTGGAGTTGCCGGAAGTTCTCGTCCGCCTGTAGCTCCGGGTAGGCCTCGGCGACTGCGAACAGACGGCCGAGCGCCTGGCCGAGGAGCCCCTCTGCCTGTGCGGTCGCCGCGGGCGTCCCGGCCTGCTGGGCCGTGGTCCGCGCGTTCGTGACGGCTTCGAACGTCTCGCGCTCATGGGCGGCGTAGCCCTTCACCGTCTCGAGGAGGTTGGGGATCAGGTCCCAGCGGCGTTTGAGCTGTACCTCGATCTGCGCCCACGCGTTGTCGACGCGGTTCCGCAGCCGGACGAACCGGTTGTAGAGCGTGATCACGAGGACCACGGCCAGGCCGACGAGCACGAGGATCACGATCAACCAGGTCACGCGGACGACTCTAGACGACTCGCCTGCCGAATTCCACGGCTGCCGCCCAGGTCAGCTTGGCCTCCGACACACCCAGATCATGTCCTCGCCCCCGTCGAACGGACGCTGGTCGAACCACCCGTAGAGCGCTTCGACGATGAACCCCGCTTCGCCGATCAGCCGCTCCCACTCGTGGCGGTCGAGCCAATGCAGCGTGAACGACACCGACTCGCTCTCGCCCT
Organism: uncultured Actinomycetes bacterium; assembly: GCA_963701395.1. Lineage (GTDB taxonomy): Bacteria > Actinomycetota > Thermoleophilia > Gaiellales > Gaiellaceae > Gaiella. The sequence goes on along the minus strand of CAVOZU010000007.1, from coordinate 521,749 downwards.
GCACGGAGAGCTGGAGAGTGCGCGACGCCTCGTCCCAGTCGGCGCGCTCGAGGATGCCCGGTTCGCGCTCGAGCCACAACCCATCCGTCTCGGCAATGTCCTCGGGTGACGGTGCGAACACGTCGAAGACGAAGCGCCCGCCCGGCTCGAGCAGCGCATGAGCCGCCTCGAGCGCACGGAGCTTCTCCGCCTCACTCGCCAGGTGCAGCAGCGAGCGGAACGGGCAGACGACGAGACCCACGCGCTCGGCGACGGGTGGCGTGCGCACGTCGCCGAGTCGGAGATCGACGGCGGCGTCGACGCCTTCCGCCTGTGCGTACGCCCGCGCGACGGCGAGCATCTCGGGCGACTGGTCGACGCCGATCACGTCGACTCCCGCCTTGGCGATGGGGATGGCGATGCGCCCAGTGCCCACGGCGAGCTCGACGATCGGGCCCTTCGCGGCGAGTGCCTGGTCGACGTAGAACCCGACGTCCTCCGTCACCGAGACGGACCAGGGGTCGTAGATCCCTGCGATCGCGTCGTAGAGCGGCGCGGTGTGGTGCGGTTGGGGGTCAGACCCCATGCGGTTTCTCTCCATGTGCTCGGGCCGGAGTGACAGAGAAGTCGACGTGCCCGGTCATCTCGGGTGACCAGTCGGCATCGATCGGGGTGAACGTGTCACTGGCGCTCATCCGGGCGATTCAATCAGCCATGCACGTGGCGGGGAGCGGGCCGTGCGCCAGGGGGCTTCGTCGGCGGAGGGCGCTGGTACGCTCGCTGGCCATGGACGTGGAGGCCCTGCAGCGGGAAGCGCTGGACGCCGTCGGGGCGGCCACGACGGTCGACGAGATCGACGTGATCCGGGTCGAGTACCTCGGTCGCAAGAGTGCGCTCAAGCTCGCCCTGCGGGAGGTGCGCGATCGCGACACCGGGATGGCGCTGAATGCGGCTCGGATAGCGCTCGAGGAAGCGATCGAATTACGCGCGGCCATCCTCGACAGGGAAGAGCTCGATCGGCGCCTGACCCGCGAGCGCGTCGACGTGACGCTGCCCGTCGGCGCCTACAGGCGCGGTCGCCTGCATCTGATCACGCAGATCCGGCGCGAGGTCGAGGACATCTTCCTCGGCCTCGGATATCGGGTCGTCGACGGGCGCGAGGTCGAGACCACGCGCTACAACTTCGACGCGCTCAACTTTCCCCCCGGGCATCCCGCGCGGTCGCCGCTGCACTCGCTGTTCGTGGACGACGAGCGCGTGCTGCGCACCGAGACCTCGCCCTCGCAGATCCGGACGATGGAGGCCGAGCAGCCACCCGTGTACATGGTCTCGCTCGGGCGCGTGTACCGGCGGGACACGCCCGACGCGACGCACTCGCCGGTCTTCCACCAGGTGGAGGGGCTGGCAGTGGACGAGGGCATCACGCTCGCAGATCTGACCGGCACGCTCGACTTCCTGTTCCGCGCGCTCTTCGGCGCCGACCGGCGCACCGAGTTCCGCACCCACTACTTTCCGTTCACGGAGCCGTCGATCGAGGCGTACGTGTCGTGTCACGTGTGCGACGGCAACGGCTGCCCGGTGTGCCGCCACTCCGGGTGGATCGAGGTCGGCGGCGCAGGGATGGTCGATCCCGCGTTGTTCGAGTTCGTCGGCTACGACCCCGAGCGCTACTCGGGCTTCGCCTTCGGCTGGGGGCTGGAGCGCATCGCCATGCTTCGGCACGAGTTCCCGGACCTGCGCGAGCTCTGGCGCAACGACCTTCGCTTCTCGAGGCAGTTCTGACGATGAGAGCGCCCCTCTCCTGGCTGCGCGAGTACGTGACCACGAGTGCTTCCGCCCACGAGCTGGCGCGCCGGCTCTCGATCTCGGCTCTCGAGGTGGACCGCGTGATCGACGTCGGCGTCGCGGACGCGGACGGCAATCTCGAGCACTTCGTCGTGGGTCGTGTCGTCGTCGCCGACAAGCACCCGAACGCCGACAAGCTCCAGCTCTGCCAGGTCGACGTGGGGAATCCCGATCCACAGCAGATCGTGTGTGGTGCCTGGAACTTCGGCGTGGGAGCGACGGTCGCCGTCGGTCTGCCTGGCGCGCTGCTGCCGGGCCTCCCGCGGCCGCTCGAGGAGCGTGCGCTTCGGGGCCAGGTGTCGCGCGGGATGATCCTGGCCGAGGACGAGGTCGCGCTCGGCCCCGACCACTCGGGGATCATGCTGCTGCCGGACGGGATCGAGCCTGGCACGCCGCTCGTCGACGTGCTGCCCCTCCGCGACCACGTGCTCGACGTGACGCCCACGATGAACCGCGTCGACCTGCTCTCCATGGTCGGACTCGCTCGAGAGGTGGCGGCGCTCACCGGTGGCGAGCTCCACCCTCCGACCCCGGAAGACACGCCGATCCGGCATCCCGAGCTCGTCGAGGTGACGGTCGACGACGTGGACGGGTGCCCGCGCTACATCGGTCGCCTGTTCCGTGGGGTCGCCGTCGCCCCGTCGCAGCAGTGGTTGCGCACCAGGCTCCATCTCGCCGGAATGCGGTCGATCTCGAACGTCGTCGACATCACGAACTACGTGATGCACGTGTGGGGGAGCCCGCTCCACGCATTCGATCGCCGGCTGCTCGCGGGTGGACGCATCGCCGTTCGGCGCGCGCACGCCGGAGAGGAGCTGCGGACGCTCGACGGCACGCTGCGGCGGCTCGAGGACAGCGACCTGCTGATCACCGACGGCGAGAAGCCCGTCGCGCTGGCCGCGATCATGGGCGGGCTCGAGTCCGAGGTCTCGGAGGAGACCACCGAGCTGCTGCTCGAGGCCGCCAACTTCGAGCCGGTGGGGATCCTCCGCACCTCGGAGCGCCTCGCTCTGCGCACCGACGGGTCGAACCGCTGGGAGAAGGGCGTCGACCCGTACCTGGCCGAGCCGGCCGCTGCGCTGGCGAGCCGGCTGCTCGTCGACCTCGCCGGTGCGGAGCTCGTCGGCTCGACCGATGCCCATTCAGGGTTGCCCGACCGGCCCGTGGTGACGCTCCGACCCGGGCGAACGAGTCGGCTCGTGGGGTTGGACGTTGCGGAGGACGAGCAACGCTCGATCCTCGAACGGCTCGGCTTCGACGTCGCCGACGACTGGGCGGTGACCGTTCCGACCTGGAGGGCGCGAGACGTCACGCGCGAGGTCGACCTCGTCGAGGAGGTCGCCCGCGTGGTTCTCGACCGGGTGCCGCACACCATGCCGCTCCGCCGGTCGGTCGTCGGCCATCTCTCGGCGTCGCAGCGCGCACGTCGGTCGATCGAAGACGTGCTCCTCGGGGCGGGGTTCTCGGAGGCCTACACCTGGAGCCTCACCGCGTCGGATCCCGACCCGAACGCGATCCGCCTGCCGGATCCCATGAGCGGCGACCAGGCCGTGCTCCGAACGACGCTGCTGCACGGCCTCGCCGACGCGGCCCGTGTGAACGTCGATGGCGGAAGCGAGGGCATCGCGCTGTTCGAGCTGGCTCGGGTCTACCACCCCGCCGGCGACGAGGTACCCGACGAGCGCTGGCATGTCGGCGGCATCACCGAGGGTGGTTATGCGGCAGCGCGCTCCGTGGTGGAGGCGATCTGCGACGCCTTCCATCTGCCGCTCGAACCGAAGCGTGCCAGCGAGGAGTTCCTCCACCCGGGCAAGGCTGCCACCGTCGACGCGGGCTGGTACGGCGAGTTGCATCCCGCGCTGCTCGAGGGCTCGTGGGGTGTGTTCGAGCTCGACGTCGAGACCCTGCTCGCCCCTGTTCCCGCACGGATCCTCTACGACGACGTGATCACCTATCCGGCGAATCGGCAGGACATCGCCGTGGTCGTCGGCGAGGACGTCGAGGCGGGTGCGATCGTCGCAACGGCTCGGGAGGCCGGCGGTGCCGAGCTGCGCCAGGCGCGCGTGTTCGACGTGTATCACGGCGATCAGGTCGGCGCGGGGCTGAAGTCCGTCGCCCTGCATCTCGTCTTCCAGTCGTCTGCGAGGACGATTGCCGACGACGAGGCGAACGAGCTGCGCGCACGCGTGGTAGCCGCCCTTGCGGAGCGACTCGGAGCCGAGCTCCGCACGTTGTCGTCGTAGAGACAGAGCGGACCCGCCTCGACGTACTACAGCGTTCGTCCTCCGACTACCCAGACCGGCCCCTGGGTCGCGGTGTGTCCGGAGCCGGAGAGCAGCCGACGAAGGCTGACGCCTCCACCGATGCCGTCGGCGTCAAGGCCCTCGAACGACCGGCGAGCCATCCCGGGCGATACTCCGTAACCGGCAACACGCGCGCAACGGAAGACGAAACCGACGATGTCGTGATCTCGCGTCGGGTTGAGCGGCGCACAGCGGAGCGACGCGCCCGGGAGGAGCTCGCTCGAATCGACGCGGAGCTCGCAGAGGAGGTCGCTCCAGTCTCCGGGAAGCTTGTCGAGCAGCGCATCCCACTGCTCGACGAGTGAAGCACGCGTTGCTGCAACGACAGGTTCTGCGATCGTCGTCTCGCCTCGCTCGAGGACACACCACACACGATCGCGGTCGAGACGGGCGAAGACCCGCCGCGCCGCATCGGGGCCTGCAGTACCTCCCGAACGGCGGACGTGGATGACCAGCGTGTCGGCGACGCGACCCGGGCTCATCGACCCGAGCACGAGTGCTGCACGGCCCAGGTCGGCCGGCTGTTCGGTGGTGAGGGTCAGCCGCACCTCCTCCCACTCCTGGGGAAGGTCCGTCTCGATGGCGGCCCATTGGTCGGCGAGCTTCACGACGGCGTCAGCATAATGACGCCCATGACTCAGGTCGAAGGAGAGCTGCAGGCGGGTCTGATCCGTCCCGTCCCGGCCAGTCGCTGACGATGGCGACCGAGGTCAAGCTGCCCCGCCTCGGGCAGGGCATGGAGTCGGGGACGATCGTCCGCTGGCTCAAGCGGGAGGGCGACGCCGTCCGTCACGGCGAGCCGCTGTACGAGCTCGACACCGACAAGGTCACGCAGGAGGTCGAATCCGAGCAGGACGGTGTTCTGCTCCAGATCCTCGTCGAGGCGGGCGAGGTCGACGTGGGGACGTCGATCGCCGTGATGGGTGCAGCGGGCGAGGATGTCGCCACCGGCAGCCCGGAGGCTGCCACGCCCGACCCCGCCACCGACCTCCCGGCCGATGCCGCGCCTGCTTCCGTCGCTGGGTCCGCGCCTGTCCCCCCGCGCGAGGCCGCACCGGTGGTCCCACCCGAGGCGCAGCCCGACGCAGCGACGCTCACACCGCGGTCCGACGGCCGCATCAAGGCGTCGCCGCTCGCCCGTCGCATCGCACGCGAGCGCGGTGTCGAGCTGGCGACGGTCACCGGCACCGGCCCCGACGGAAGAGTGCTCGCAGAGGACGTGGAACGCTCCGCGACCGCGCCGACCACGACCGCAGTCGGGACAGGGCCCCTTCCGCTCGAGGCGGTGCCGGAGGTCGTCCCGCTCACCTCGATCCGCAAGACCATCGCCCGACGTCTCACCGACGCCTGGGCGGCGCCGGTCTTCCAGCTCGGGGTCTCCGCCGACATGACGGAGGCGCTCGCCCTCCGCGAGCGGCTGGTCGAGCGTCGCGTGGAGGGAGCCGCGAAGCCGACCGTGAACGACGTCCTCGTCAAGCTCGTCGCAGCGACGCTCGCACGGCACCCGGCCGTGAACGCGACCTTCACCGGGGACGAGATTCACCGCTTCGCATCGGCGAACGTGGGCATCGCGGTTGCCGCGCCGGCCGGTCTCTTCGTCCCGGTGATCCGTGCAGCCGAGCGCCTGACGATTCAGGAGATCGCGCAGGCTCGGGCCGACCTCGTCGACCGCGCCCGTGACGGCAAGCTGACCCTGCAAGATCTCGAGGGCGGGACGTTCTCGGTCTCGAATCTCGGCATGTACGGCGTGGAGCAGTTCGTCGCCGTCCTCAACCCGCCACAAGTGGCGATCCTGGCCGTGGGGGCTGTCCGCGACGAGGCCGTCGTCGTCGAGGGGGAGATCGCCGTTGCGCCGATTGCACGCCTCGTGCTCACGTGTGACCACCGCGCGATCGACGGAGCCGACGGGGCGGAGTTTCTGCGCACCCTCGTCGGGCTCATCGAGAACCCGGCGCTCGCGCTCTAGATGGTTGATCGGCAATTCAGGCACCCGCGGTTGGCGGTTGTGACGCGGCGCATCGCGGCACGCTCGCCCGTGACACGTACCAGCAGGTACGCGCCACGACCGATCACGCCACGCTGCTTGGTCACACCCGTCCCCGACGGGCACCCCAATTACCGATCAACCATCTAGATGAGCATCGTCCTGCGCAGGGGTGGCGTCCAGGACGTCCGCTTCCTGCGCGACATGCTCCACCACGCCTACTACTGGAAGGAGCGCCTGCCCGGTGGCGGCCCGGGCCCCGTCCAGCTGTACGTGAAGTCGTGGGGACGTCTCGGCGACACGGCGATGATCGCGATCGAGGACGGGTTTCCCGTCGGTGCAGCGTGGTACAGGCTGTTCACGCGCGACAGGCCCGGCTACGGGTTCGTCGACGAAGCGACGCCGGAGCTCGCGATCGCGGTCGTTCCCAGCCGTCGCGGCCGCGGTATCGGTGACGCGCTTCTGACGGCGCTGCTCGAGCGTGCCGGGGAGGAAGCCCGGCCGGCGCTCTCACTCTGTGTCGACAGGCGCAACGAAGGTGCGATCGCCGTGTACGAGCGCCGCGGTTTCGAGGCGGTGGAGGCACAGGGCGACTCGCTGACGATGCGCGTGGCGCTGATGTGACAGCCGAGGCCCGGCCGGTAGCATCGCCAGGGAGCTACGCGAAAGGGTGAACACGAATGGAATGTGACGTCGCCGTCCTCGGAGGCGGCCCCGGGGGCTACACGGCGGCGATCCGTGCGGCTCAGCTCGGCGCGAGCGTCGTCTGCGTCGAGCGCGAGCCGGCACTGGGCGGCACCTGTCTCCGCGTTGGCTGCATCCCCACCAAGGCGTGGGTGCAGAGCGCACACGCACTCCACGCCGCGCGGGAGACGAACGCAAAGCTCGGCGTCGTCACGTCAGAGCCGAGTCTCGACTTCCCCACCGTGGCCGCCTGGAAGGACGGCGTGGTGAAGCAGATGACCGGCGGTGTGGCCTCGTTGTTCAAGGCCTTCGGTGTGACCTGGGCCGCCGGTCACGGGAGGTTCACCGGCCCCAATACGCTCGCGGTCGAGGGTGGGGAGGACGTCACGTTTCGCGCCGCGGTGATCGCAACGGGCTCGTACCCGATGCGGCCGCCCATCCCGGGACTGGACACGCCGCGCTGCGTCGACTCGACCGGGCTGCTCGCCCAGACGGAGGTGCCGCGCCGGCTCGTCGTCCTCGGCGGGGGCATCATCGGATGCGAGTTCGCGTCGATCTTCGACCGCTTCGGTTCCGAGGTGACGATCGTCGAGATGCTCGACACGCTCATCCCGCAGGAAGACGGCGACGCTGCGAAGGAGCTCGCGAAGCAGCTCAAGCGTCGTGGCATCGCTCTGCACCTCGGCAAGCAGTGCACGGGAGTCGAGGATCAGGGCTCACAGCTCGTCGTGCACTTCGGTGAGGGTGAGACAGCGGCCTGCGACCTGATGCTCGTTTCCGTCGGTCGCGCGCCGCTCGTCCAGGATCTCGGACTGGAGGCACTCGGCCTGGACGGGGATCCACGTACCGGAATCGCCACGGACGACCGGATGGCGACCTCGGTGCCGCACGTCTATGCGGTCGGTGACGTCGCCGGTCGCTGGCAGCTCGCTCACACCGCGTTCAGGGAGGGCGAGATCGCTGCCGAGAACGCGATGGGCCACGACAGCCGCCTCGGCAACCCTGCCGTCCCGCGCCCCATCTACACGGATCCCGAGATCGCCGCAGTCGGCCTCACCGAGCGCGAGGCGCGCGAGCGTCACGGCGACGCGGTTGCCATTGGCCAGTTCCCCTGGGCGGCGAACGCCCGGGCGGTGATGTCGGGGGACACCGGCGGCTGGGTCAAGTCGATCCACGAGACGACGTACGGCGAGCTCCTCGGTCTCGTCATCGTCGGGCCGCACGCGACCGACCTGATCGAGGCGGGCGTGGTTGCGCTGGATGCGGAGTGCACGGTCGAGACCGTCGCCGACGGCATCGCCCCCCACCCGACGTTGTCCGAAGCGATCAAGGAGGCGGGGCTCGTGGCTCTGGGCCGTGCGATCCACTTGCCACCGAAGCGTCGCTAGTGCGCCGTCTCCAAGATGTTGCACGAGAAACGTCGTAGGGGCCGGACCTGTCCGGCCCGCTCGGGCGAAGCGGTAGCCGAGCGCCAATCAGTCGAGAAACCGGTCGAACGTCACGAGATGCCGCACTAGACCGATCGTCTAGGCTGTCTCGCATGGATCGTATGCCGCGAAACGCTCTGACCGCCTGGATCGCCTGGTGGGTCATCCGGCGGCGCCTGCGGCGCTCCGACCACTTGCTGGCGTCGGTCGGTGTCGCAGGGCTCGAGCTCTTCGGCCCGCGCCTCTTCCTCGTACGGCGCCTGTTCGTGCTCGTGATCGCGCTCACGGTCGTCGGCCTCGTCGCGGTCGCCGTCGTGTGGTGGCTCCTCCGTCGGCGTGGCACGGACGAGGGTGGAGAGGACGACGAGGACGCCTCGGTACCGCCTCCGGCGCCGGACACGTCGGACGTCTTCGTCCCGGTGGACGAGCCCGTAGCTCCCGCCGGCGCGTGAGCGGCGTTTCGCCGCACGTCGCGCAGGGCGTGCTTCGCGGCGCCCTGGATGGGCTCGTGCCCTACGAGCCGGGCAAGCCCGTTGAAGAGGCCCAACGCGAGCTCGGCATCGATCGGATCGTCAAGCTCGCGTCGAACGAAGGTCCCTTCGGGCCGTTTCCCGCGGCGATCGAGGCGATCGACCGGGCGACGGCCGACTTGAACCGGTATCCGGACGGCGGCTGCTTCCGGTTGCGCTCAGCGCTCGCGGCGCTCCACGATGTTCGCTTCGAGGAGGTCATCGTCTGCGCAGGCGCAGACGCCGTGATCGGGTGTGTCTGTCAGGCGACGCTCGACCCGGGTGACGAGGTCGTCACCGGCTGGCCATCGTTCGTCACGTACGTGCTCGACCCGTTGAAGCTCGGGGCGGTACCGGTGCGTGTCCCGCTGCGGGACGACCACTTCGATCTCGACGCGCTGCTCGATGCGGTCACGCCCAGGACGAAGCTCGTGTTCATCTCGACACCGAACAACCCGACCGGGACGATGACGTCGCGCGCGGAGCTGGATGCCTACTTCGACCGCGTGCCCGATCACGTGTTGACCGTCCTCGACCAGGCGTATTTCGAGTACATCGACGAGCCGGACTACCCGGACGCGATCTCCGAGTATGCGAAGCGGGGACGTCGTGTGCTCGTGCTTCGCACGTTCTCCAAGATCTACGGGCTCGCTGGGCTGAGAGTCGGGTACGGCGTCGGGCCAGAGGCGGTCATCGCCGCGATCGGCAAGGTACGTCGACCGTTCGACGTGGGCACCTCGGCGCAGGAGGCAGCACTCGCAAGCCTCGACGATGCCGCGGAGCTGACGAGACGCCGCACCGTCAACGGGGAGGCGATGGCGACTCTGCATAGCGTGCTCGCGACCTCGGGCTTCATCCCCGCGGGTCCGGCCGTCGCGAACTTCGTCTTCGTCGAGGTCGGCGACGCCGCCGCGCTGGACGATGCGTTGCTGCACGAAGGCGTCCTCGTGCGGCCGATGGCACCCTTCGGGGCTCCGGGGGCTCTCCGGATCACCGCCGGCACGCCCGACGAGATGGCCTTTCTCGGCGATGCGCTGGGCCGGGTCACAGCCCGGACGTAGGGACTCGAGCCGCGATCGTGAAGCATGCGTTGTGACGCGTAGGCGTCCCCTGTCCGGCCGAATCGCTCCGCTATCCTCGGGCTTCGGGCGCTCCGCGCCCGCTTTCGCATGAAGACGACACTGAAGAGAGGGGTTGGCCGGGGCCACGGCTTCAACGGAAACGGCGGGGCCGCCGTGCCGCCGGCGCCCATGTCGCCGATCGTCCTGTACCGCCAGCCGCCACCCGCACACAGCGGAGGAACGCGACTGGCGCTGCGCATCCTCGGGTGGGCGGGCTTCGTGCTGGCCATGTGCGTGGCAGGCGTGGCTGGAGGCTCGTACCTCTACCTCCACGAGTCGGTGGCGGCAGTCGCGCCGCGCACGGAAGGCGTCCGCGCGGCTGCGAAGACACTCGATGTACCGCTGCCCGGACAGCCGGCCAACGCGCTCGTGATCGGCTACGACAAGCGGGCCGACGAGGCCGAAGGGACCCCGTCTCGCTCGGACACCGTCATGCTCGTGCGCGCCGACCCCGGCGCGAAGACGATCTCACTGCTCTCCTTCCCGCGTGACCTGAGCGTCGAGATCCGCTGTCCCGATCAGGGGACGTTCGTCTCGAAGCTCAACGCCGCCTACGCGGCGTGCGGCGAGCAGGGAACGCTGGAGACGGTCAAGGCGCTCACCGGCGTCCCGGTCAACTACCTGATCACGGTCAACTTCCGTGGCTTCCGGCAGCTCGTCGACCGTCTCGGCGGTGTCTGGATGGACGTCGACCGCCGCTACTTCAACGATCGCGGTGGCCCCAGCGGCTACGCGAAGATCAACCTCCAGCCCGGGTATCAGCTGCTCACGGGGTACAGGGCGCTCGACTTCGTTCGCTATCGACACACCGACTCGGATCTCTTCCGCAACGCCCGACAGCAACAGTTCGTCCGTGCCTTCAAGGAGCAGATCGAGTCGAGCTTCACACCCCTGACGCTGCCGAAGGTGATCAAGGTGATCACGAGCAACGTCGAGGTCGGTCAGGGCGGCGGTAAGGACGTCGACGCCAAGACCGTGCTCTCGTACGCGCTGCTCGCGTATTCGCTCCCGTCGGGCAACGTCTTCCAGACCCGGCTCGACGGCGTCGAAGGCTCCGCCGACCTCTCCGTGTCCTCCGAGAACATGCGGCGCGCTGTCGACGAGTTCACCCACCCCGACGTCGAGGCGCCACGCAAGGCGACGGCTGTCGCGCTCGGCGAGAAGGTCAAGACGCCTGTGCTGCGCCCCGGTCAGACGACCGTCACCGTGCTCAACGGCAACGGCGTGTCGGGGTCGGCGTCCACCGCCAACTACCTGCTCTCGCAGCGCGGCTATCAGGCGGTGTTGCCCCCGAACGGCATCCCCGCGAACGCGCCGACGTTCGATTTCTTCCGCTCGGTCGTGTACTACGACCCCTCCGCTGCCGGCGCACTTCCGGCAGCGCGCAAGATGGCAGCGCTCTTCGGGTCGGCCGATGTGAAGCGCGTCCCTCCCGAGATCAAGACGCTCTCCAACGGCGCGATGCTCGTCACTGTCGTCGGGCAGACCTTCCACGGCCGCCTGGCGGCCGCGCCGACCGACCAGACACCGGACCGGCAGAAGGCCGATGTCGTCTCGGGCGCCAGCGCAGCGTACGACGAGGTCAAGGCGCTGAATGACCGCGTGCCCTTCCCGCTGATGGTGCCGACCGTGATCGAGCGGTCGTCCTGGATCGACCGCGAGCGGCCGGCCCGTCTCTACTGGATGGACGAGGACGAGAAGCACAAGGCCGTTCGGCTCACGTACAAGCTCGCGGGAACGAACGAGTACTGGGGCGTACAGCAGACGTCGTGGGACGACGCGCCCGTTCTCGAGGGGCGCAACTTCACGCGGACACTCGGCGGTCGCCGGTTCGAGCTGTACTACAACGGCCCACGCCTGCACATGGTCGTGCTCCGTGCGAACAGCGCGAGCTACTGGGTCGTGAACACGCTGCTCGACCGGCTCTCCAACGAGACGATGATCGCGATCGCCAAGGGCCTGCGCCCGCTGGCGGCGGTCAAGCGCTGACCGCCGGTCGCCCGAGCGCGCGCGCCGATGCACACCGCCGAGCCGAAGCCGGGTCGTCCCTTCCCGCCGCTCGCGTATCCTCCGCTCCTGGCATGAGTGGGAGCCCCAGGCGAATCGCAGTGTTCGGGGCGGGGTACGTCGGTCTCGTCACCGGCGCGTGCCTCGCGGAGCTCGGCAACCGCGTCACCATCCGCGACGTGCTCCCCGAGCGCATCGCGGGGCTCCGGCGCGGCGAGGTGCCGATCTACGAGCCGGGTCTCGACGAGCTCCTGGGGAGGAACAGCGGCCGCATCGAGTTCACGACGGACGTCGGCGAGGCAATCGACGGCGTCGATGTCGTGTTTGTCGCGGTCGGGACACCGCCCACCTACTCGGGTGATGCCGACCTGGCGGCAGTCTGGACCGTCGTCGACGAGCTGTCCGCGCTCGAGGGGCGCGTGATCGTCGTCATGAAGAGCACGGTGCCCGTCGGCACGGGTGAGAAGGTGCGGCACCGACTCGACGCGCGGGGACTCGGGCACGTCGGTTACGTGTCCAACCCCGAGTTCACGGCCGAGGGGACGGCGGTGCGCGACTTCATGCATCCCGACCGCGTCGTGATCGGCGCGTTCGACGACGCGGACGGCGATGTCGTGCAGGACCTCCACGGGGGCATCGACGCTCCGGTCGTACGAAGCGACGTCGCGTCTGCAGAGATGATCAAGCTGGCTGCGAACGCTGCGCTGATGACACGTATCTCGTTCATCAACGAGATCGCGAACGTGTGCGAGGCGACCGGAGCAGATGTGGTCAAGGTCGCGGAGGGCATCGGGCTCGACCGCCGCATCGGGCCGAGCTTCCTGCGCGCAGGCGTCGGGTTCGGCGGCAGCTGCTTCCCCAAGGACTCCCTCGCGCTCAAGCAGCTCGCGGCCAACTCCGGATACCACTTCCAGCTCCTCAACGCCGTGATCGAGGTCAACGAGCTGCAGAAGCGGCGGGTGATCGGCAAGCTCCAGCACCATCTCGGGGTGCTGCGCGGCAAGACGGTCGCGCTGCTCGGACTCGCTTTCAAGCCGCACACCGACGACGTCCGGGAGGCGCCGAGCCTCGTGCTCGCCGGCCGTCTGCTCGCCGAGGGCGTCGACGTGCGTGTGTGGGACCCGATAGCGACCACCGACGAGGTTCACGGCGTCGAGCACGTCCCCTCGGTGGCCGTCGCGGTCGAGCAGGCCGACGCCGTCGTGATCGTGACCGAGTGGCCGGAGTTGGCCCAGCTCGACTGGGCAGGTCTAGGCACCACCATGCGGACAAGGGTCATGATCGACGGGCGCAACATGCTCGACCCGGACGACCTGCGCGCCGCCGGTTTCACGTACGAGGGCATCGGGCGCGGGGCCGGGTGAACGGCTCGCCCACAGATCGTCGTCGGGTCGCCGCGTGAGCCTGCCCGCCGTCGTGCTCGTCGGGGGCCAGGGCACGCGGTTGCGCCCGCTCACGGAGCGAACACGGAAAGACATGCTGAGCCTCGTGGACAGGCCGCTGCTCGCGTACACGTTCGAGCACCTGCGCCGCCACGGGGTCACGCGCGCCGCGGTCTCCTGTGGCTACCTGCCGACACAGATCGAGGAGCATTTCGGCGATCGCTACGGGGACCTGCAGCTCACCTACAGCGTGGAGGACGAGCCGCTCGGTACGGCCGGCGGCATCCGGCACGCGGCGCAGCATCTCGGCGAGACGTTCTTCGCGCTCAACGGGGACTCGCTGCGCGAGGCCGATCTCGACGAGCTCGTCCGCTTTCACCGCGAGACGGGCGCGCGTGCGACGATCCTCCTCACGCCGGTCGCAGATCCGAGTCGCTACGGGCTCGTGCGGCTCGGAGCGGACGGTCGGGTTCGCCAGTTCCTCGAAAAGCCGCGCCCCGAGGAGATCGACACGAACCTCATCAACGCCGGGCTGTACGTGCTGGAGCCGGATGTGCTCGAGCTCGTGCCGGAAGGGCGAGCGGTGTCGATCGAACGCGAGGTGTTCCCGGCCCTGTGCGAGCGCGGAGAGGTCTTCGGTCTCGCACTCCCCGGGTACTGGCTCGACGTCGGAACACCCGCGACCTACTTGCAGGCGCACCGAGATGTCCTCGAGCGCACGTTTCGCACGGAGCTCGGCGACATGCTCGGTCGCGACTACACCCTGGTCGACGACACCGCGATCGTCGACCCGCAGGCGCGACTCGTTCCCCCCGTCGTCGTCGGCCCCGGGGCGGTGATCGAGGCGGGCGCCCGTGTGGGCAGTCTCGCAGCGATCGGTGCCGGCGCTCGCCTCGGCCGAGGCTCCGTCGTCGAGAACGCAGTCGTCGGCATCGCAGCCGACGTGGGAGAGCGCACATCCGTGATCGGCTCGATCGTAGGCAGGGGCGCACGCATCGGGTCCGACGGAGTCGTCGCTGGTCTCGCCGTCGTCGGTCCCGACGCCGTGCTCGGCCCGTACAACGAGCTCGACCACGGGCTGCGTATCGGCGACTGCATCGAGATTCCCGCTGGAGCCGTGCGGTTCTCGTGACCGATTACCGCTTCGAGCCGCGGCGCATCGACAAGCCCTGGGGCTGGGAGCTCGTCTGGGCCGAGGCGGAGGCGTACGTGGGCAAGCTCCTCTTCGTGCGGGCGGGGCACTCGCTGAGCCTGCAGTACCACGAGCTCAAGGACGAGTCCTGGCTCGTCCAGGAGGGGCGCGCGTCGCTCGAACTGGGCGAGGTCGGAGGCGAGCTCGCGACGGTCGAGATCGGTGAGGGCGATGCGTTTCGATACCGGCCGGGCACCGTGCATCGCGTCACCGCCATCGAGGACACGCTCGTGCTCGAGGTGTCCACGCCCCACCTCGACGACGTCGTTCGGCTCGAGGATCGGTACGGGCGCGCGGGAGGGTGAGCGCGAAGGATTAATCCAGCGGCGCCTCGCGGCCGATATCCGGTGGATGCGTCCAGTTCACTGGATCCTGCTCGCGATCGCGCTCGCGGTCGTTCCCGCGATCGCGCTTCGCGGGGGCGGTGACCTCTGGGAACTGTGGCACGTCGGCGTCTGCGTGCTCGCGGCGATCGGCGTCGTGGTCGGTGCCCGGATCAACCGTACGCGGGACCGGAGGCCGTGGTGGCTGATCGCGGCTGGTGTCGGTCTTGTCGGTGCGGCCGAGCTGACCTCGATCGCCACCGAGCGTGCGGGTCTCGACGTCATCTATCCCTCAGCTGCCGACTTCCTGCGGTTGGCCGCGTACCCACTCTTCGCCGCGGGCCTGCTGATCTTCGTCCGGCGTCGCACGCCGGCACACGACTGGGGGGCGATCCTCGACGCCGCCGTCGTAGCGGTCGGCCTCGGCTCGGTGCTCTGGGTCCTCGTCCTCGACTCCGTTGCCTCCGACACGTTGCTGTCGGTCGAAGCGAAAGCGGTGTCGGTCCTCTTCGTCCTCGCTGCGATCTGCCTCATCGGTCTCGTCGTACGTCTCATCGTCACGACAGGGCTCGGCGTCATCGCCAACTCGTTCATCGCGAGCGCCGTCGTTCTGCAGCTTCTCGGCGACGGAATGTATGTCGTAGGTCGTCTGGACGGCTGGTACACGCAGGGGGGCGCTGTCGACGTGATGCGCGCGGTCGTGCCGCTTCTGTGGGCGGCAGCCGCCCTCGACCCGTCGATGTTGCAGCTCACGCGGCTCGTGGAGGAACCCGAGTCATGGCCGATCAGACGGCGCATCGGGCTCCTCGCCGGGTCGGTGCTAGCGACGTCGGCGATGGTCGTGATCGGAACCGTGCGAGGCGTAGACGCTCTCTCCGCGGTCACCGTTGCAGCGGTTCTCGTGCTCTTGCTGCTCGTCAGCGGGCGGCTCGGCACCGTGGTCGTCGCGCTCGAGCGGTCAGCGTCCCGCGCTGCCGTGCTCCAGACCGGAGCGGCGGCTCTCGTGGCGGCCAAGTCGGTCGAGGAGATCCGCGCCGTGTCGGCAGACACGGCCCAGATGCTCTGCGACGGGCGGCGCAACGCCTACGTCGAGGTCGAGCTCACGGCACGGCCCAACGTTGCCGTGCTTGATGCGGTGGTCGTCGGCGGTGGCGAGATCGGCATCCAGATCCGCGGCGAGATCCGTCGCGAGGGCTCGCTCGGGCGCCTGGGGACAGCGAAGACGTTCATCGCCCCGATCGTGCAGCGTGACCGGCTTCGTGGAGCGATCCGCGTCACCGGCGTGCGTGCGCTCGCGTGGCACGTGCACCAGGGGCTCTCGACTCTCGCCTCGCAGACGGCGCTGGCGCTGGAGAGCGTGGAGCTCGGTGAGGACCTGCTCGAGCGGCGAAGCGAAGCTCGTTTCCGCACGCTGGTGCAGAACTCGACAGACATCATCGCCGTCCTGGAGGAGGATCTCGCCGTCCGCTACGTCACCCCCTCGGTCGACGCGATGCTCGGCTATGCGCCCGCCGATCTGATCGGCCGGAGCTTCGCCTCGATCCTCGACCCGGCCGAGGTGCCCGACGCCCAGAGCCAGCTGCGCGAAGGGACGGCTCCGCGGGGCGTGCTCGAGATCGAGCTTCGTCTCAGGCATGTCGACGGCAGCTGGCGCGACGTCGAATGCGTGATCAGCGATCTCCTTGCCGATCCATCCGTCAGAGGGCTCGTCGTCACCGCTCACGACGTCACCGACCGCCGGCAGCTGGAGGACCGCCTCACCCATCAGGCGTTCCACGACGCCCTCACAGGTCTTCCCAACCGCGCACTGCTCACGGATCGCGTCACTCATGCGCTCGAGCGGGCGAAGAGGTCCGGCTCGGACGTGGCGCTTCTCTTCCTCGACGTCGACGACTTCAAGACGGTCAACGACAGCCTCGGGCACACGGCGGGCGACGAGCTGCTCGTCGAGATCGCCGAACGGCTACGAGAAGGATTGCGCAGCGCGGACACCCCGGCTCGCCTTGGCGGCGACGAGTTCGCGCTCCTGCTCGAGGACACTCACGGGGCGGAAGGTGCCGGCCGCGTGGCAGAGAGACTCCTCGAAGCCTTCGCCAGGCCGATCCAGCTAGGGGAGACTGTTGTCCAGGCCCGCGCCAGCATCGGCGTCGTCGTGGCACGCCCCGGACAGACAGCGGACGAGCTGCTGCGCAACGCCGATGTCGCGATGTACTGGGCCAAGCGCCGCGGTGGGCATAGCTTCCAGGTCTTCGAGCCGCAGATGCACGAGGCGGCCCTCACACGGCTCGAGCTGAAGAACGACCTCGGCAGGGCTTTCCACGCCGACGAGCTCGACGTCGCGTACCAGCCGCTCGTCGATCTCGAGACGGGGGAGACGGTCGCCTGCGAAGCGCTGCTCCGGTGGACGCACCCGGCCCGGGGGCCGATCTCGCCGAGCGAGTTCGTGCCTCTCGCAGAGGAGACCGGCCTGATCAACGATATCGGCCGCTGGGTGCTGGAGCGGGCGTGCCGGCAGGTTCGCTCGTGGCAGCTCTCGGTGCCTGGTCAGGCAGGTCTCTCGGCCAACGTCAACCTCTCCGCGAGGCAGATGCTTCAGCCGTCGTTCCGAGACGACGTGATGCGTGTCCTCGCCGACACGGGTCTCGAGCCCAGGCTGCTCGTCCTCGAGATCACCGAGAGCACGCTGCTCGAGGACGTCGAGGGGATCAGCGCACGGCTCGCGGAGCTCCGCGGGCTCGGCATTCGCATCGCGATCGACGACTTCGGTACGGGTTTCTCGTCGCTCGGCTATCTGCAGCGCTTCCCCGTGGATGAGCTCAAGATCGCCAAGGAGTTCGTCGACGAGGTGACCGACGAGCGGCGCGCCAGGCTCGTCGAGGCCATCGTCACGCTCGCCGCGTCGCTCGATCTGCGAACCGTCGCGGAGGGCATCGAGCGGGAGGATCAGCGCGATCGCCTCCGCGAGCTCGGCTGCAACATCGGTCAGGGATACCTGTTCGCCAGACCCGTGATGGCGGCTGACGTGCCGGCGCTCCTCACCGGTCCCGCGGCGCGCGCTGCCTGACCCGGTCGAGCGGGCGGCGGGTAGACTCGGCCGCATTCAGGCGCCACGCGACGTGCTGTCGCGCGGTCTTCGACACACCGGACAAAAGAGGCTGCATGGCTACGACCAAGGGTTACGACGTCAAGGATCTCGCGCTGGCCGCGGAGGGCATCCGCCGTATCGAGTGGGCGGACCGCCAGATGCCCGTGCTCGCCGCGATCCGGGAGCGGTTCGAGCGCGAGCAACCGCTCGCGGGATACCGCGTCTCCGCCTGTCTTCACGTGACGACCGAGACCGCGAATCTCATGAGAACACTGCAGGCGGGTGGCGCCGACGTCGTTCTGTGCGCGTCGAACCCGCTCTCCACCCAAGACGACGTCGCAGCCGCGCTCGTCGCCGAGTACGGCTGTAACACGTACGCGATCAAGGGTGAAAACAACGACACGTACTACAGTCACATCGAGGCTGCCGTCGACCACCGGCCGCACATCACGATGGACGACGGTGCCGACGTGATCGGCGTGCTTCACTCCCACCGCCGTGAGCAGCTGGGTGACGTGATCGCCGGCACCGAGGAGACCACTACCGGCGTGATCCGGTTGAAGGCGCTCGAGCGCGATGGGAAGCTTGGCTTCCCCGTCGTTGCGGTGAACGAAGCGCGCACGAAGCACCTGTTCGACAACCGCTACGGGACCGGCCAGTCGACGATCGACGGCATCATCCGCTCCACGAACGTCCTCCTGGCGGGGAAGCGGTTCGTCGTCGCCGGTTACGGGTGGGTCGGTCGTGGCGTGGCGATGCGGGCGCGTGGGATGGGATCCCACGTGATCGTGACGGAGATCGACCCGATGCGGGCGCTCGAGGCGCTGATGGACGGCTTCGAGGTGCTGCCGATGGAGCGCGCCGCCGCGATCGGAGACATCTTCTGCACGGCGACCGGCGACAAGCACGTGATCGCCCGCGAGCACGTGGAGCGGATGAAGGACGGTGTGATCCTCGCCAACACGGGCCATTTCAACGTCGAGATCGACATCCCCGCGATCCGCGAGCTCGCAACCGCCACACGTGAGGCGCGGCAGTACGTCGACGAGTTCACGATGGCGGACGGCCGTCGCATCTACCTGCTCGCCGAGGGCCGACTCGTCAACATCTCGGCGGCGGAGGGTCACCCGGCGCTGGTGATGGACATGTCCTTCGCCAACCAGTCGCTGGCGGCCGAGTACGTCGTCCAGCATGCGGCCGAGCTCGAACGGAAGGTGTACGTCGTCCCGACGGAGATCGACGAGGAGATCGCGCGGCTCAAGCTGGCGACGATGGGCGTCGCCATCGACACGCTGACCGAGGACCAGGCGCACTACCTCTCCAGCTGGGACGAAGGAACGTAGACGGGGCTGGTGCCCGCAGGTCGGGCGCCCGAGCGATGCCTGACCTCGAGCCCCATCGGATCGTTCGCCTCGAGGACGACGCGGTCGTCGTGCTCGACCAGCGGCGACTGCCGGGGGAAGAGGTCGAGCTTCGGTGTCTCTCGGCCGCGGCGGTCGCAGAGGCGATCCGGTCGCTTGCAGTGCGTGGTGCGCCGGCGATCGGCGTCACCGCCGCGTACGGGTTGGCGCTAGCTGTTGCCCGCGGCGAGGATGTGGACACCGCGTACGAGACGCTCGCGGCGTCGCGCCCGACAGCGGTCAATCTGCGCTGGGCCCTCGACGAGATGCTGCCCGAGCCGACGCGCGAGCGAGCCGAGCGGATCCATACCGACGAGGTCGAACGCTGCCGGCTCATGGGGGCGCACGCGGCCGGTCTCTTCCCGGTCGGCTCAAGGGTGCTCACCCACTGCAACGCGGGCGCCCTGGCCACCGGCGGGTACGGCTCCGCCGTCGGCGCCATTCGTGCGGCCTGGGAGCAGGGACGCGTGGAGCACGTCTGGGTCGACGAGACGCGACCGCTCCTCCAGGGTGCGCGACTCACGGCGTGGGAGCTCGAGCAGCTCGGCATCCCGCACGCGGTCGTCGTCGACGCTGCGGCGGGCTCGCTGATGGCGGGGTCCCGGGTCGAGCTCGTCGTCACCGGTGCCGATCGCATCGCTGCGAACGGTGACACTGCGAACAAGATCGGCACCTACGGGCTCGCCGTGCTCGCGGCTCACCACGGCATCCCGCTCGTGGTCGTCGCACCGACGACGACGCTCGATCCGACGCTCGAGACCGGTGAGAGCATCCCGATCGAGGAGCGCGAGGGCGCAGAGGTGACGGAGCGCTTCGCCGCCGTGAATCCGGCCTTCGACGTGACACCCGCCGGGCTCGTCCACGCGATCGTCACCGAGCGCGGCGTGCATCGGGCGCCCTACGGTGCGACGTTGCCACGCCCGGCGGGAGCTCGATGAGTGCGATCGCCGACATCGACGGCGGCACCCGGGAGCTGCTCGCGCGATACGGATTCGACGAGACGCGCTTCGACGAGCTGCGTGCTCGCGTGACATCAGGGGAGCTCTCGCCCACCTCCAACGTCGTAGCCGGGGATGTCGAACCGCTGCGCGACGGCGACGTCGTCGCTCTCCCCGTGCGCTGCTCGCAGGCGTATGCGGAGGCGTGGGAGGCGGGTCGTGACGCGTTGCGGCAGGGTCGTGTTGCATCCGTCGTCCTGGCCGGAGGCATGGCCACCCGCTTCGGCGGTGTGGTCAAGGGCGTCGTGGAGGCACACGACGGTAGGAGCTTTCTCTCGTGGAAGCTCGGCGAGACCGCCCGCCTCGGCGCCCGGTTGGGCGCCGAGATCCCGACGGCCGTGATGACGAGCTTCTCGACCGATGACGTAACCCGCGCGCACGTGACAGCGCTGGACGTGCCCGAGCCGATCTGGTTCTCGCAGTTCGTGTCGCTCCGGCTCGTTGCCGACGGGTCGCTCTTCCGTGGGGCGGGTGGCGAGGCTTCCCCCTACGCGCCGGGGCACGGGGATCTCATCGAAGCGATTCGTGTGTCGGGCGCGGCTGCGGCTCTTCGGGAACGAGGGGTCGAGCTTGTCGCGGTGTCGAACGTCGACAACCTCGGTGCCCGTCTCGATCCTGTCGTCGTCGGCACACATCTCCTCAGCGGCGCGGCGATGACGTCGGAGGTCGCCCGCAAGGAGGGGGACATGGGAGGCGCTCCGGCCCGCGTCGACGGCCGACTCGTGCTGCTCGAGACACCCCGCTTCCCACACGACTTCGATCACGATCGGATCCCCGTGTTCAACACCAACACGGCGACCTTCGACCTTGCGGTCTTCGACCGGGCCTACGACCTCACGTGGCTGTACGTCGAGAAGAACGTCGACGGCCGATCGGCCGTGCAGCTCGAGCACCTCTACCACGAGCTCGCCTCGTTCGTCCCGACACGCTTCGTCGAAGTGCCCCGCAACGGCCCGCGCGGACGGTTCTTCCCGATCAAGACACCGGAGGAGCTGGAGGGCGCGCAGGCAGGTCTCGCGGAGATGCTCGCCACGTCCCCACTCGACGCCTGAACAGAGACGGCACGAAGACGGCACGGTGTCGTGACGAGGGCGGGGCTACGGTCGAGCCGTGGCTCCGTGGTGGCTCTTGCTGCCGCAGCGGTGCGCCGTCTGCGAAGTGCCCGGCTCCGGGCTCTGCGTCACGTGTCGGGGGTCGCTCGTTCGGCTGTCGCCGCCTCTGTGCGAGCGCTGTGGCGCACCGGGCGCCTGGCCCGTGAGGCGCTGCGTGGAATGCGCGGGACGGAGGCTCGCGTTCGCATCCGCACGGGCCGCCGTCGCCTACGACGCCGTTGCACGGAGGTTCGTGCACGCGTGGAAGGAGGGGGGAAGGCGCGACCTCTCCGCGGTTGCCGCGTGCCTCGTCGCCGACGTCGTGCGACGTCCCGCTGCCGCCGAGGCCCTTTCGTTCGTGCCTTCCGACCCGGCTCGTCGGCGCGCACGGGGCCACGCTCCCGCGGAGTCGCTGGCCCGTGCGCTGTCGTCGCACTGGCAGATGCCGGTGGCGTCGCTCCTCTCTCGCACACGCCGGCTCGAACGTCAGCGTGGCCGTTCGTCGGTCGAGCGGAGGGCCAATGTCCGTGGCGCCTTCGCCGTGACGGGTGCTGCTCCCCGCGGCGTGTGCCTCGTCGACGACGTGTTCACGACCGGCGCGACGGCGGCGTCGTGCGCGTCGGCGCTTCGGCGGGCGGGTGCTCGGCATGTGGACGTCGTGTGCTTCGCGAGGACGCTGCGCGGCGGGTAGAGTCGAAAGCAAGACGTTGAACGGGCAAGGAGGCAACGATGCGCCTACAGCTGACTGTGCGGCACGGCTCGACGAACGACTCGGTGCGCGGCTATATCGAACGCAAGCTGACCAAGCTCGAACGCCGGATCCACGACGCGACGCTGATCGAGGTCGTGCTCGACCGGGAGACGAACCCGAAGATCGCCGACGATCACATCGTCGAGGCCACGATCCATACGAAGGGACCGACCCTGCATGGGCGCGAGGCCGCGACGACGTACGAGGCAGCTACAGACGTACTCGTCGACAAGCTCGAGCGGCAGGTCGAGCGCTACCGCGACAAGCGCGGACGAGAGCGGAGACGTCGTCCGGCGCCCGCCGGGCCCGGCGAGCCACCCACGTTGCCCAGCGAGGAGCCAGCGGCCTGACCGGACGGCTCCCGCATGATCCCGGCCCACACTGGGGCGAGGTGGGGATCCACGGGATGCATCGCCAGAGGGAGTGGGACGAGGTCGTGACGATCTCGGCGCCCGCACCGTCCGGGGGCGAGGCGCATCTCGTCGTCCTCGCACCGGGGCGCACCCTCGTCGAGGACGGCTCGCTCTCTCTCGACCCCTCCGTGCTGATCGCTGCACTGCGAACTCCGCCGCCCTTCCGCGCATGGGCGGTTCACCGGAGCGACGGCCTCTGGGGTGTCGCCGCACGCCGGATCGAAGTCGTCGAGCTGCACGCGGATCCGGGCGGTGACGACGTCGAGCTGGTCTGGGACGGGATCGAGCGAGCGCTTCGCGTGGACGGCGAGCCGGCAAGCGAGGGTGGCGTGGGGCTCGACGAGATCGCCCGCGGCCGTTACGACACCTACGTCGTCAGTGCACACAGGCTCGAGGGCAACCTGTGGGAGGTCTCGGTCACGCCGCTCTAGCGTGGAGCGCCTGCGCAGCGTCTAGCTACGCGCCGTCGTTACGCTTGCCCGAGTCGACTTCGTGGCTGCGCACCGCCCGCGAGACCAGCCGCTACCCTCTTTCGGATGACCACGCAGAACTTCGGACGCTTCGAGAAGGTGCTCCGGCTCGGAGAGGGCCGGCGTGTCAAGCGACTCGCCGAGCAGGCGGCGTACATCACATCGCTCGAGCCCGACTTCGAGAGTCTCTCCGACGCCGATCTCATGGCCAAGACAGTCGAGTTCAAGCAGCGGGTGGAGAACGGCGAGTCGCTCGAAGACCTTCTCTTCGAGGCCTTTGCGGCCGTTCGCGAGGCTCGCCGACGGGAGTCGGGGCAGCGCCTCTTCGACGTGCAGCTGATGGGCGGCATCGTCCTCCACGAGGGCGACATCGCCGAGATGAAGACGGGTGAGGGCAAGACCTTCGTCGCCAGCCTGCCGCTCTACCTGAACACGCTCGCCGGCGACAACGTGCATCTCGTCACCGTCAACGACTACCTCGCGAAGCGCGACGCCGAATGGAACCAAGGTGTCTACGATCGGCTCGGCGCAACCGTCGGCTACGTCCAGAACATGATGCCCTTCGCCGAGCGGCGCGTCGCCTACGGCGCCGACATCACGCACGGGACGAACTCGGAGTTCGGCTTCGACTATCTGCGTGACAACATGGCCGTGTCGCTCGACGGCGTCGTCCAGCGCCGCCACGTCTACGCGATAGTCGATGAGGTCGACTCGATTCTCGTCGACGAAGCACGCACGCCGCTCATCATCTCCGGCGAGCCCGAGACCGCGGCGAAGACGTACTACGATTTCGCGCGGGTCGTGAAGGAGCTCGAGGGCGCGCCGCTCACCCGCAAGAGCGCAAAGGGAGAGGACGAGACGGAGCTCTCCGGCGCCGACTTCCTGTACGACGAGAAGTTCAAGACGGTGTCGCCCGCGCAGAGCGCGATCGACAAGGTCGAACGGGCTCTCGGCATCGAGAATCTCTACGACCCACGCCACGTCCAGCTCGTCAACCACCTGGGTCAGGCGTTGAAGGCGCAGTCGTTGTACAAGCGTGACATCGACTACGTCGTGCAGGACGGCGAGGTCATGATCGTCGACGAATACACGGGTCGCATCATGGAGGGACGCCGCTGGAGCGAGGGTCTGCACCAGGCGATCGAGGCCAAAGAGGGCGTGCGGATACGCGAGGAGAACGTCACGCTGGCGACGATCACGCTGCAGAACTACTTCCGCCTCTACGAGAAGCTCGCCGGCATGACCGGCACTGCGAAGACCGAGGAGAAGGAGTTCGTGGAGATCTACGGCCTCCACGTCGTCGAGATCCCGACGAACGTGAACGTCGCGCGCGCCGATCACAACGACTTCATCTTCAAGTCGAAGGAAGCGAAGTGGAACGCGGTCGCCGACGACATCGCAGAGCGGCATGAGCAGGGCCAGCCCATCCTCGTCGGCACGATCGCCGTCGAGACGTCCGAGTACCTCTCGGATGTGCTCACGCGACGCGGCGTCCCGCACAACGTCCTCAACGCGAAGGAGCACGAACGCGAGGCCGAGATCATCCAGTTCGCCGGTGAGCCCGGCGCCGTCACCATCGCCACGAACATGGCGGGCCGCGGCGTCGACATCAAGCTCGGCGAGGGAGTGCGCGAGGTTGGCGGCCTGTACGTCCTCGGCACCGAGCGGCACGAGTCGCGGCGTATCGACAACCAGCTGCGCGGCCGCTCCGGCCGCCAGGGAGACCCCGGCGAGACCCGTTTCTACCTCTCTGCGCAGGACGATCTCGTCCGGCTCTTCGCCGGCGACCGGATCCACGGGATCATGAGCCGGTTCAAGATCCCCGAGGACCAGCCCATGGAAGCGTCGATCCTCTCCCGGCAGATCGAGAACGCGCAGAAGAAGGTCGAGGAGCAGAACTTCGTGATGCGCAAGAACGTCCTCAAGTACGACGACGTGATGAACACGCAGCGCACGGTCATCTACGAGCAGCGCCGCAGCGTGCTCGAGGGCGAGGATCTCTCAGGCGAGATCCGCCAGTGGGTCGAGGAGGTCGTCTCCTCGCACGTCGCGCAGTTCACGGAGCTCGAAGAGGTGGTCGAGTGGGACCTGGCGGGGCTCGTCGCCCAGATGACCTCGCTGTACGGCTCGGACGTCACGGTCGAGGAGCTCCGCGACGAAGTCGAGATCACCCGCGAGACGCTCGTCGAGGAGTTCGTCGAGGACGCGCTCGACACGTACACCGAACGCGAGCAGGAGTTCGGCCCGGAGTTGATGCGCGAGATCGAGCGGTTCGTCACGCTCCAGGTCGTCGACGCACGCTGGCGCGAGCATCTCGAGTCCATGGACTACCTCCGGGAGGGCGTCCACCTGCGCGCGATGGCGCAGAAGGATCCGCTCGTCGAGTACCGCGGCGAAGGCCACGTGATGTTCGAGGAGCTCGGACGCGCCGTGCGCGAGGAGGTCGTGATGACGCTCTTCCACGTCCAGCTGCAACCGGACGAGCCCGAGCAGCTCCAGCCCGCCGAGGCGCCGAAACAGCTTGCGTACGCACACGAGACCGCCGCAGGAGCAGACGCGATCGCTGCAGCCGGCGGTGCAGCCACCGCCGTCGCCGCACCCGCGGCTGCAGGCTTCGCGCAGCCGCAGGTTGTCAACGAGCACCGTGACGTCGGTCGGAACGACCCATGCTGGTGCGGCTCGGGTAAGAAGTTCAAGCGCTGCCACGGCGCCTGACGCCACCGGCCGCGTTCGGCTCTCGCCGGGCAGAGCCCGGCTCCGCCGAACGCTGACGTCGCCAAGCGCGCCGTGCTCTCCGGGGCTGTGCTTGCGCACTATCCCCTCCGGCCCGGCACACTTGGCGACGCCCCGGTGACGCCAGGGCACTGAGCGACGACCGGACGCCGCTCCGCATTCCCCCGGTGGCGCCAGGGCACTGAGCGGCGCGAGGCAGGCTCCGGCCGGGAAACACCCAGCTCCCGCTGCTGACGGCATAGTTGCGTCGTGCACCGTCGCGCGCACGTCGTCTCGCTGCTCGGGCTCGCGGTGGTTGCGCTCGCCGTCTTCGGGGCACTGGCGTCCGCGGTGGTTCGCGACTCGCCCCTCGTCGACCTCGATCGCCGCGTCGCGGAGTGGGTCGCGGCCGAGATGCCGGACTGGGCGGAATGGTTGGCGCGGCCCTTCACCTGGCTCGGCGGATGGGTCGGTCTCACGATCGTCGCGGTCGTGCTCGTGGTCGCGCTGCTCCTCGCCGGCCGCGTGTGGGATGCCGTCTGGGTCGCACTGGCGGTGACGGCGACGCAGGTGCTCACGGCCATGACGAAGGGCGGCTACGACCGGCCGCGACCCGACGTCGGCAGCGCGATCGAGCTCCCGACCTCGGCATCGTTCCCGAGTGGTCATGCCTCGGGCGCGATTGTCATGGCAGGAGTCGTGGCCGCACTTGCGTGGCGGCGCTGGTCGCTGCACCACGCGGTCGTGCTCGCCGTGGCAGCGTTCGTCACGTTCGCCGTAGGCGCCAGCCGCGTCGTTCTCGGCGTCCACTACGTGACCGACGTCGTCGCCGGCTTCGCGTTCGGGGCCGCCGGGCTCGCCCTCCTGCTCGTCGTCCGACTGCTCGCTGGGCAGCGGGGCACGTCCACATGAGCTTCCGTCGTCTCGGGCTGACCGTGGAGAGGCTCGCGCCCGAACGCTGGGACGACTTCCTGAGCCTGCACTCGGAAGCGAACGGTGCGGGCTGGTGCCGGTGCGTTGCCTGGTGGGTCCCGACGTGGGAGGACTGGGGCGACCGGTCGCAGGCCGAGAACACCGCGCTCCGCAGCGAGCTCTGCAAGAGAGGGGAGAACGACGGGTTGCTCGCGTACTCCGGGAACGAGCCCGTTGGCTGGTGCCAACTCGGCCCGCGCGATCGGCTGCGGAAGCTCGTCGCGCAGTTCGGGCGAGAGCCGGACGACCTGGTGTGGGCCGTCACCTGCTTCCTGGTGGCTCCGGCCTGGCGGCGTCGCGGCGTCGCGACGACACTTCTCGACGCAGCCGTCTCGACAGCACGCGACGCCGGCGCCGAGCTCCTCGAAGGCTATCCGCGGGTCGGCACGGACGAGCTCGGCGAGATGTGGACCGGCTCGAGCGGCCTCTTCGAGCAAGCGGGCTTCGTCGTCGTAGGTCGCGGTGAGCGGCGCTCCGTGGTGTCGCGCGCTCTCTGACGACGTGGTCTGACGCCGCCGGTACGATCGCCGGGCATGGCTGACGTCGTCCATACATCCCTTGCGGAGCAGCTCGACCAGCTCGGGGCCCGGCTCGCCTGGGTCCGTGACTACCTTTGACCCCGCCGGCCTGACCGCCCGCACGACCGAGCTCGAGGCGGCAATGGGTGCGCCGGGCTTCTGGGACGATCAGAACCAGGCTGCCAAGATCTCGCGTGAGCACGCGCGGGCGACACGGACGCTCGAGCGCTGGGAGCGGCTCGAGAGCGACGTCGCAGATGCGCGGGAGCTGTACGAGCTCGAACCGGCGCTCGAGTTGGATGTGGCAGAACAGCTGGTCCCGATCCGTGCCGAGCTCGACCGCCTCGAGGAGGAGGCGCTGTTCACGGGTCACTACGACGCGGGCGATGCCGTCGTCTCGATCACGGCCGGTTCGGGAGGCACCGACGCGCAGGACTGGGCGGAGATGCTGCTGCGTATGTACCTGCGCTGGGCGGACACCCGAGGCTTCGACGCCGAGCTCGTCGAGGCGAGCCCGGGGGAGGAGGCGGGCCTCAAGTCCGCGACCCTGACCGTCAAGGGCGAGAACGTGTACGGGTTGTTCAGAGCGGAGCGTGGGGTCCATCGACTCGTACGGCTGTCGCCGTTCGACGCTGCGCACCGCCGGCATACTGCCTTCGCCCAGGTTGTCGCTGCACCGTTGCTCGGCGAGACCGCGGAGATCGAGATCGACGAGAGCGACCTCCGCATCGACACCTATCGCGCGTCCGGTGCTGGCGGGCAGCACGTCAACAAGACCGACTCTGCGGTGCGCATCACACACGAGCCGACGGGGATCGTCGTCCAGTGCCAGAACGAGCGCTCGCAGACGTCGAACAAGGCGACCGCGATGCGGATCCTGCGCAGCCGACTGGCCGAGCTCGCCGAGGAACAGCGGGAGGCAGAGCTGGCGCGCGAGCGCGGTGCGAAGCAGGACGTCGGGTTCGGCAGCCAGATCCGCTCGTACGTGCTTCACCCCTACCAGCTGGTCAAGGACCACCGCACCGACGTCGAAGTCGGGAACACGCAGGGCGTGCTCGACGGCGCACTCGACGAGTTCGTCCACGCGTACCTGCTCGCCCGAGCCGCCGGTCGCGTGTAGGCGTCGGGACTGGTTGCTCGGCTCCCTCGCCGGGCCGGTGAGAGGACTTGGCTACACTGGAGCGAACCGAGACCGGAGCGGCCTGACGGCCGCCTGACCTTCTCACTCCGGTAGAGGACGAGGCGCTCCAGACCGATATGGCCGATCACGAGACCCCTGACGGCGCGACCGCAGTCGCGGATCCGCTCGCCGACCCCGTCGACGGCGAGGCCCGTGCGAGCTCGGCGGCGATGATCGTGTTCGAAGGCGTGCACAAGGTCTACGAGCCGGACGTGACCGCGCTCGCCGGTGTCTCGTTCGTGATCGACAAGGGCGAGTTCGTCTTCGTCGTCGGACCGTCGGGCTCGGGCAAGTCCACGATCATCCGTCTCCTGCTGAAGGAGCTCGACGCGACGCGTGGCAGGATCATCGTCGGCGGTCGTGACGTCGGTCGCCTCAAGCGCTCGAAAGTGTCACTTCTGCGCCGCAACGTCGGGTGCGTGTTCCAGGACTTCAAGTTGCTGCGCGACCGCAGTGCCTACGAGAACGTCGCATACGCGCTCCGAGTACAGGGTGAGGCGAGCTCGTCCGTGCGCAGGAAGGTGCCGGAGGTGCTCAACCTCGTGGGGCTCGCGCACAAGATGGGCTCGCGCCCCGACGAGCTGTCCGGAGGCGAGCAGCAGCGCGTCTCCATCGCGCGCGCCGTGGTCAACCATCCGCCGCTGCTCATCTGCGACGAGCCGACCGGGAACCTCGACCCGGACACGTCCGTTGGGATCATGCAGCTCCTCCACCGCATCAACACCGCTGGGACGACGATCCTGATGGTCACTCACGACCGCGAGATGGTCGACAAGATGCGGAAGCGTGTGATCGCCCTGGACGACGGTCGTGTCGTGCGTGACGAGCGCCGTGGAGGGTACGAGACCCTGTGACCCGGCTACGTCTGGTGACATCGGAGGCATTGCGGTCGATCCGCGCCAATCTCTCCACGTCGTTTGCGGCCACGATGACGGTCCTCATCGGCATGTTCCTGCTCGGGCTCCTGATCGCCCTCGGCACCTGGGTCGTCTCCTGGTCGGATCACGTGAAGAGCCAACTCGAGGTCAAGGTGTTCTTCGTCGACGAGGTCAAGCCGAAGGACGTGAACACCGTGCGCCTGTACCTCGAGCAGGACGACCGCGTGAAGGAGTTCAGCTTCGTCTCCAAGACGGACGCCCTGCGGCGGATGCAGCGGAAGTACCCCGAGCTCACCGCGAACCTCCCGTCGAACCCGCTCCCCGCCTCGTACGAGGTGGCGCCGGCCAACGCCGAGGACGTGAAGACCCTCGCCGCCGACCTGCGCGCGCAGAAGTTCGCAGGCATCGAGCGGATCAAGGACGGGCAGCAGACGTCGAAGCGCATTCTCCAGGTGGCACGTGTGATCGAGGCCGTCTTCCTCGTCGCCGTCGTCGTGCTGCTCGCTGCCTCGGTGCTTCTGATCGCGAACACGATCCGACTGTCGATCTTCTCCCGGCGGCGCGAGATCGAGGTGATGAAGCTCGTGGGGGCGACGAACTGGTTCGTGCGCGGCCCGTTCATGCTCGAGGGGTTGCTCTGCGGCGCGCTGGGAGCGGCCGCTGCCGTCGTGCTGCTGCTGCTCGGCAAGGAGCTCGCGTTGCCCGCGATCCTGGGTCACATCGACACATCCGACGATGTGCGGGCCCTCGGGTTCACCTTGACGGCGCTGATCCTGCTCGGCGTCGGGCTTGCGGTCGGAGCCGTCGGCTCCGGGATGACCCTACGTCGCTACCTCAAGGTCTGAGCCGCCACGCGCGGCCCACGTGACGGTCACCGGATAGCGTCTCGCGGTGCCGGGCCGAAGGAGATCACAAGGGGGCCGCAGACCCCCCAAGCGTCCGAGCCGGGCGCAGCGACACGCGCGCGCCGGGGAGGCATACCGCCGGGCCGCCGTGAAGCGGGCTGAGCACCGCATCGAGATCCGGCTACCGGAGCGGCGGACCGAGCCGGAGACGGTCGTCGCCCATCTCGGCCCGACGAACTCGGGGAAGACCTACGAGGCGTTGCGCTTCCTCGCGGAGACCGGGCGCGGAGTGTACGCGGGGCCCCTGCGGATGCTTGCACAGGAGGCCCACCGTCGACTGTCCGCGGAGTTGGGGGCGGACCGCGTAGGGCTCGTCACGGGGGAGGAGCGAATCAACGACCAGGCTCCGATCCTGTGCTGCACCGTGGAGATGGCACCCGTCTCCGGGGACGTCCTCGTTCTCGACGAGGTGCAGTGGGCGGATGATGAGGAGCGAGGAGCGGCCTGGACGCGGCTCATGCTGAGCGGTGAATACCGTCACATCCGCGTGCTTGGTGCGCTCGATGCGCTGCCGCTCGTCGAGCGAGCCTTCCCCGGGATCGAGCTGCGCACCTTCGAGCGCATGCTCCCGCTCGAATGGGTCGGAGAGCGGACGCTTCGCTCGCTCGCGCCAGGCACCGTCCTCGTCGCCTTCAGCCGCAAGGCCGTGCTCGCCCTGGCCGGCGAGGTCCATCGGCTCCAACCCGACCGTGTCGCAGTGCTCTATGGCGCCATGCCGCTCGGCTCCAGGCGCGAGGAGATCGACCGCTTCCTCCACGGCCACGCAGATGTCTGCGTGGCCACGGACGTGCTGGGCCATGGAGTCAACCTGCCGTGCGAGACGCTCCTGTTCGCCGAGACGACGAAGTTCGACGGCCAACAGCGTCGCGATCTCGAACCGTGGGAGATAGCCCAGATCGCCGGGCGTGCGGGGCGTTTCGGGCTGGTCGAACGCGGTCACGTCGGCGTCCTCGCCGGCCTCACCTGGGGTCGTGCCGACCCGGAGTTGATACGGGCTGCGCTCGAACCGCACGTGTTGCTCCCACACGGCCACAAGGGCTACCGGATCGTCGACGAGGCGCGGATCGGACCGCGTCTCGGCGATCTGAACGTCGAGGATCCGCGCGACCTCGACGCCGCCCTAGCGGCCTGGCACCGTGTCGCCACCCGCCAGTGGGCGTACGAGAGCTGGCTTGCAGTCGAGTCGCTGGTGCCGATTCGGGGTCGTCTGGCGGCCGTACAGCGCCATCTCGCGGCTCGCGGGCGCCGTCTGTCGCTCGCCGATACATGGACGCTCGCGAACGCGCCGATCGACGAGGACGCGGCGGAGATCCTCGGTGTGCTCGCCCTCGCCGTCGCCGGCGACGCGGCACAGCGTCCGCTCCTGCAGTGGCTGCTCGACGTGTCACGTCTCCGTGACTCGTCGCTCGAGGAGGCCGAAGAGGCAGGTCGGCTCGCGGGCTTCCTCCGCTGGTTCGCGCTGCAGTTCGAGGGCGTGGCGGGTGTGACCATCGAACGCGCCGCCGCGCTCGAGGAGGCAGCCGCGTTGCGTGTGGTCACGCGGCTGAAGGTCGAAGTCGGCGCCGGGAAGATCGGTCGGTGCCGTTCCTGCGGCAACTCGTGCGCTCCGTGGTTCCCGCTCTGCGATCGCTGTGCTCGCCGCTGAACCGCGAGGCGACGCGCCACGGCTGCGCTTCGTCGCCGCGTGATAGAACCGGGCGTATGACCAGGGACGAGATCCGCAGCCTGCCTGTGTTCGCCGAGATCAGCGATGTTGGCATCGACCGCGTGGTGGAGTGTGCGGCCGAGCTCGAGGTGCCGGCCGGCCAGGTGCTCACGCTACAAGGGGACACGGGGTCAGGGATGTTCGTCGTGCTCGAGGGGACGGTCACGGTGGAGCTGCGCGGAGGGCCGGTCGAGCTCGGCCCCGGCGAACCTGTCGGCGAGCTCGCGCTGCTGGCACCCGATGTGGCCCGCATCGCCCGCGTGCGCGCCAAGACGCCCGTACGCTGCCTCGGCCTCGGGCGCGACGACTTCCTCGGCCTCGTGCACGGTGAGCCGGCGCTTGCCCTGGCGTTGCTGCGAACCCTCGCCGCGCGCCTCGCGGGAACCCAGGTCTCGTAGCGACCTGCCGCGCCGTGGCGAAGAGCGGACAGCAGGCCGGTACGACGTTGATCGCGGACAATCGCCGCGCGCGATACGACTACGAGCTCCTCGAGCGAGTCGAAGCAGGACTGGCACTCACCGGCACGGAGGTCAAGTCGCTCCGGGACGGGCGGGTCACGCTCGCCCATGCGTACGCCGACATCCGCGACGGTGAGGCATGGCTCGTCGGAGCTTCGATCGACGAGTATGCCCAGGGGTCGGTCGGCGGCCACCGACCGGAGCGCGAGCGCAAGCTACTGCTCCACCGGCGTGAGATCGACGCCCTGCAGGGAAAGGTGCGTGAGAAGGGCCTGACCCTCGTGCCGACCCGCATGTACTTCTCTGGGGGGCGTGTCAAGGTCGAGTTGGCGCTGGCGCGCGGTCGCGAGAGGATCGACAAGCGCCGGGTGATTGCGGAGCGTGACGCAGGCCGTCAGATGGAGCGTGCGCTCCGTCGCAGGCGGTAGGAGCCGGCGTGTCCGTGACGTCGTCGGCCACGGGGGTCCGCTGGGACCTGACGCGCGTGTTCCCCGATGCGGCGGCAGCTCGCGAAGCGCTCGCGGACGCTCGTCAACGCGCCGTCGATCTTGCCTCGCGGGCCGATGCGATCGCCCACGCGAGCCCTGCGGACATCCGCGCGCTGATCGACGGCGCGAACGAGCTCGCGGAGCTGCGCGATGCGCTCGATCCCAGCTACGGCTATGCGGGGCTGCGTCTTCTGGCCGACAGCGGCGACGAAGAAGCTCGCGATCTCGTCGCGGAATGCGAAGCGTCTCTCGAGGCCGTCCATGAAGCGCTGCGCGCCGTGCAGATGGGCGTGGGAGCCCGCCCCGAGCTGCGTGGCGCCCCCGAGCTCGGGTCGTACCTGTACTGGGTCGACCATCAGGTCGCGCGTGCCGCCGAGCGGCTCGGCGCGGCCGCCGAGGCGGCGTTCGCGGTCCGCGAGCCGACCTCGTCGACAGCCTGGGGGCGGCTCTCTCAGGAGATCCTGACCGCTTCTTCCGTCGAGCTCGATGTCGGTGAGGGGGCGCGAACACTCGGCATCGTCGAGCTCCGGCTGCTCCGCCACCATGCAAGCCGCGACGTCCGGTGCCAGGCTCTCGATGCCCTCCACGGCGTGTACCGATCCCACGCAGACGTGTCGGCGGCGTGTCTCGACGCCGCGATTGCGGACCGCGTCGCCGAGGATCGGCTCCGCGGGCGAGAGGATCCCATGGCCGCCACCCTCGTCATCGACGGAGTCGACCGGCCGACCGTGGAGACGGTTCTCCGCGCTACGGAGGAGCGCGCGGACATCGTGGCGGACTGGTACGAGCGCAAGCGTCGCGCGCTCCGCGTCGACGCGATCGAGGCCTTCGATCGCTTCGGCCCAGTCGGCACGGACGCGCCCGCCGTCACGTGGGAGCAAGCCGTCGCAGCTTCTGCGGCAAGCTTCGAGGAGGTGTCGCCCGGGCTGGGCTCCCTGGTCGGCGACGTGATCGCTGCGCGAGGCGTCGACGCCGAACGGCGTCCGCGGAAAGCCGGTGAGATCTTCTGCGCGTCGCTCCCCGGGCCCAACAGGACGTACGTGTTCCTCAACTACCTCGACACGGCCAAGGGTGCGACCGATCTCGCGCACGAGCTCGGGCACGCCGTGCACGACGAGACCGCGAAGCGCGTGCTGCCCTGGCTCGTGCTCGTCGAGCCTGCGTCGGCCGCGTTCTTCGAGGTGCCCTCGACGCTCGGCGAGATCGTCGTCGCCGAGAGCCTCGCCGCCTCGGTCGGCGGCGAGGAGGGGAAGGCGGTGCTGCGCGGTGCGCTCGAGGGGCTGATCTCGCTGCTCTACGAGGCGGCAGTGCTCACCCGCTTCGAGCAGGACGCGTGTAGCCGCCGCGCCGCAGGGCAGGTTCTGACCGCGGAGCGCCTTGACGGCCTGTGGGCGATCCGCGACGTCGCGGTCAACGGGCGACTTGCCGAGCCGCTCGGGTACATGAACTGGCCGCACCCGTTCCAGGCACGCTTCTACGGGTACCAGTACACGTACGCGATCCTCGCGTCGCTTCGTCTCTCCGCCCTGCGCCGTGACGACCCGGTGGGCTTCGGCCGTGACTACCGCGCGATGCTCGAGGCAACCGGCACCGGCCCACCAGCGGAGCTCCTTGCCCGCTGTGGGCTCGATGTCACGCAGCCTTCGGTGTGGCACGAGGGGTTCAACGAGCTCGAGCGGCTCTGCGCCGTTGCCTGGTAGCCCGCGTGCGGTCCGCAGGGCGTCAGTCGATGCCGGCGATCGCGGTTCGCAGCGTGACTCGGCCCGGCTCGACGCGGTAGCCGTAGCGCTCGTTGAGGCGGCGGATCGGCTCGTTTCGCTCCTCGTTCATCGTCACGAGGCGCTCGTACCCGTTCTCCTTGGCCCATGTGATCTGCGCCCGCTTGAGAGCCCCCGCGATCCCGCGGCCACGCCACGCGCGCTTCACGGCCGTGAGATCGTGGTAAGCGTTCTGCGACGTTCCGCCCGGTAGGAGCGACAGCTTCGCGTACGCGACTACCTCGCCGCCGGCGAAGGCGACGAACACGGCATCTCGCGAGTCGGCGAGACCGCTCATGTCGTTGTCGAGCCAGCTCTCGAACGATGAGAGTTCGTTGTCTTCCTCCCCCGGGATGTCGGGCTCGGCCTCCACGTAGACCGCATAGAGCTGCTCTTCGATTCCGGGCCGGTCGGCCCACGTGGCGATCTCGATCCCGGCCGGCGCGTCGATCGGTGGCGCCTCTGTGGCAGCAAGATCGAGCACGAGGCGAGAGTTCCGTCCGATCTCGCGGAAGCCACGTTGGTCGGCCCAGGCGAGGCTGGCCTCGTCGTCCTCCGCGACGCTCGTTTCGACGGCGACACAGCCACGCTCGGCTCCCCAGCGCATGAGCTCCGCGTACAGCTGCTCGCCGGCTCCGTGGCCGCGAGCCTCCGGCAGCGTCCAGGCTTCGACGAATGCGGTTCCCGGCCGCGCGTGCCAGCCGATCACGCCGATCCCCGCTCCGATGTCGTCGCCGTCCTCGACAGCGACGACCCAGGTCATGTCTTCGGCCTGTCTCCGCCAGTCGAGCATCGCCTCGACCGTCAGTGGGTCGTCCGTTCGAACTGCGTTGTGAGCCGTGATCACACGGTCCAGCTGCTCGGCGTCTACGGGGACGATCTCGGGCATGGGATCAGTCTATGCCGGTCACCCCGGCCGGCTTGGACGAAGCGGCCTGGCGGAGTAGGCTCGGCTTACCCGGCTACCGAGGCAAGGAGGCGTTGAGGTGGAGCGACGTATCGGGCTGACCGTCAACAGCGCGCATCACGAGCTCGACGTCGAGCCGCGCGAGCTACTCGTGTACGTGCTTCGTGACCGACTGGGGCTCACGGGGACCGTGGTCGGTTGCGACACGTCGTCGTGCGGGTCCTGCACCGTGCTGGTCGGGGGCGAGTCGGTGAAGTCGTGCACGATGCTCGCTGTCCAGGCGGACGGGAGCGAGATCACGACGATCGAGGGGCTCGCGGGTACGGACGGCGCCCTGCACCCCGTGCAGCAGGCCTTCCACGACCACCACGCGTTGCAGTGCGGCTACTGCACACCTGGCATGGTGCTCGCCGCCGTCTCGCTGATCGCAGCTGGTGAGGCAGGCAGTGAGGCGGAGATCCGCGCGGGGCTCGAGGGGAACCTCTGCCGCTGTACCGGCTATCACAACATCGTGCAGGCGGTTCAGACCGCCGCCGCGGTGACGTCATGAGCGCCACCGAGCGGCTCGTCGGCGCGCCCGTCAAGCGCAAGGAAGATCGGCCGCTGCTCACCGGTCGCGGCAGCTACGTCGACAACATGGCGCTGCCGGGCATGGTGTGGATGGCGGTCGTCCGCAGTCCGTACGCGCACGCCCGCATCGCGCGCATCGACCTCGACGAGGCTCGCGCCGCGGAAGGCGTGGTTGCAGCCTTCACCGGGGCGGATCTACGCGCCGACTGGAAGGCGGGCATGCCGTGCGCGTGGCCCGTCACCGAGGAGATGAAGAGCCCCGAGCACTTCCCGCTCGCGGTCGAGGTTGCGAAGTACCAAGGCGACGGCGTGGCAGTCGTGATCGCAGAGTCGCGCGCGCTGGCGAAGGACGCGGCTGAGCTCGTCGACGTCGAGTACGAGTCGCTGCCGGTGGCCGTCGAAGTCGAGGCAGCGCTCGAAGCCGGCTCGCCGCTCGTCCACGACGACCTAGGCACGAACGAGTGCTACGTCTGGAAACTCGCAACGGACGACGTCGACGACGTCTTCGCGAAGGCCGACATCGTCGTCTCGCGCCGGTACCACCAGCCGCGACTCGTGCCGAATGCGATCGAGCCGCGCTCGATCGTCGTCCGCCCCGAGCCTGACGGCAGCGTTACGTACTGGGGCGCGACCCAGATCCCGCACATCCTGCGGCTGCTGGCCGCGGCGACGCTGGGTCTCAACGAGACGAAACTGCGTGTGATCGCACCCGATGTCGGTGGTGGCTTCGGCTCGAAGCTGGACGTCTACGCCGAGGATCTGCTGACGATCGCACTCGCCCGGCGGCTCGGACGTCCGGTGAAGTGGACGGAGGAGCGGTCGGAGGCGTACGTGGCGACGATCCACGGGCGCGACTTCGTGACGACCTACGAGCTCGCGGCGTCCAAGGACGGCAAGATCCTCGGCTGCCGCGCGGATGTCAAGGCGGCGATGGGGGCATACCTGCAGCTTGTGACCCCCGGTGTCCCGCTGCTCGGGGCCTGGATCTACTCCGGGCCCTACGACATCGGCGCGTACGGCGTCACCTTCACCGGCGTGTTCACGAACGCGACGCCGACGGACGCCTACCGGGGAGCCGGTCGCCCTGAGACGACCTACGTGATCGAGCGCACGATGGATGCGCTTGCCGACGAGCTCGGCATGGACCGCGTGGCGTTGCGACGCGAGAACTTCATCAAGGAGTTCCCGAAGGAGATCGCGTCCGGGCTCACGATCGACTCCGGCGACTACGACGCATCGCTCGATCGGCTTCTCGAGCTCCTCGGCCTGGACGAGCTTCGAGCCGACCAGTCGGCGCGGCGAACGCGCGGCGACGTGAAGCAGCTCGGCGTCGGCTTCTCGACCTACAACGAGATGTGCGGCCTGGCCCCGTCACGCATCCTGGGTGCGATCCGCTACGCAGCAGGCGGTTGGGACGCGGCCACGGTGCGTTTCTTGCCGACGGGCACGGTGCAGGTGATCACCGGCACGTCGCCGCACGGTCAGGGGCACGAGACATCCTGGTCGCAGATCGCGGCGGACATGTTCGGCTGTGGCGTCGACGCGGTCGAAGTGCTCCACGGGGACACGTCCGTGTCGTCGGTGGGCATGGACACGTACGGGAGCCGCTCGCTCGCCGTCGGGGGCGTTGCCTTGTGGCACGCGGGGCAGAAGGTGATCGAGAAGGCTCGCGAGATCGTCGCGCACGAGCTCGAAGTCGCACCCGACGACGTCGAGTACGACGCAGGCACGTTCACCGTCAAGGGCTCCCCGGACAAGGCGAAGACGATCCAGGAAGCGGCCTGGGCTGCCTTCGCCGCGCACAATCTTCCCGACGGCATGGAGCCGACCCTGGAGGCCACTGCGGTGTACGACCCGCCAAACTTCTCCTGGCCGGCCGGTGCGCACGCCGCCGTCGTCGAGGTCGATACCGAGACCGGTGACGCCCGCTTGATCCGCTACGTCGCCGTCGACGATGTCGGCGCGGTCGTCAATCCGTTGATCGTCGACGGGCAGGTCCACGGTGGCATCACGCAGGGTGTGGCGACCGCCCTGTACGAGGAGGGTCGATATGACTCCGACGGGCATCTGCTGAACGCGAATATGGTCACGTACCTCGTGCCGTCGGCGGCCGAGGTCCCGTCGTACGAGCTGGATCGCACGGAGAGCCCGAGCCCGACGAACCCGCTCGGGGTGAAGGGCGTGGGGGAGACGGGCACGATCGCGTCGTCGGCGGCCGTGATGAACGCCGTCGTCGACGCCGTCTCGCACTTCGGCGTCACCCACATCGAGATGCCCGCCACGCCCGAGCGAGTCTGGCG
The DNA here is from genome assembly GCA_963701395.1 of uncultured Actinomycetes bacterium. GTDB lineage: Bacteria > Actinomycetota > Thermoleophilia > Gaiellales > Gaiellaceae > Gaiella. The sequence continues at coordinate 483,435 of CAVOZU010000007.1, read as the reverse complement.
TGCGATCGAGGAGGCGAGACAGTGATCCCGGCACGGTTCGACTATGAGGTCGCCGAGAGCGTGGAGCATGCCGTCGCGTTGCTCGCTGCCGACCCTGACGCCCGCCTGCTCGCCGGTGGGCACTCACTCCTGCCGGCGATGCGCCTCCGGCTCGCGCGTCCGTCGACACTCGTCGACATCGGCCGCGTCGGGGAGTTGTCCTACATCCGTGACGGAGGGGCGCACGTTGCGATCGGCTCCCTCACGCGGCACAAGGACGTCGGCGACGATCTGCTGCTGTGGGAGCACTGCCAGATCGTCGCGCAGACGGCCGCGCGGATCGGGGATCCGCAGGTGCGGCATCGGGGCACGATCGGAGGATCGCTCGCGCACGGCGACCCGGCGTCCGATCTGCCCGCTGTGATGGTCGCGCTCGGAGCCGACATCGTGGCGCACGGCACCGGCGGGGAGCGGGTGATTCCCGCCGGTGCGTTCTTCACGGGGCCGTTCGAGACGGCACTCGGGGTGGGCGAGATGGTGACAGAGGTGCGCGTGCCCAAGCTCGCCGCGACGACCGGCTGGTCGTACCTGAAGGCTCATCGGAGGGCGCAGGACTGGGCCACGGTCGGTGTCGCCGTCGTCGTCGATCGCTCGAACGGCGGAGTCGATTCCGCGACGATCGCGCTGGCGAGTATGGGTGGGACTCCGCTGCGCGCGGCGGCGGCAGAGGATGCGTTGACGGGCGGCGCGCCCGTTGCCGCTGCAGCAGCCGTCGTCGCGGATGGCACCGAGCCTCCGAGCGATCACGCGGGCTCGTCGGAGTACCGCGCGCACCTCGCGCGCGTGCTCGCCTCGCGCGCGATAGAGCAAGCACTCGCCTAGAGGATGAACAGCGAGCGGTGCCGGGCTTCGGCTCGGCGCCGCTGTTCGCTCGTCCTACGGAATCGTGCGGGTCAGACGGGAGTAGGCATGGCCGACATTGCGAGCCGCAGCGCCTCGTCCGCCGTCGTGCCCTCACAGACGAGGCGATGCCGAAGCACGTACGGCGCCATCACGAGCACGTCGTCGATGACGACCGTGTCACGGCCGTCCAGGCGCGCATTGGCCTTGGCGGCGCTCAGCAGGTGGATCGCCGCGCGCGAGCTGGCACCGAGGATCACGCCGTCGAGCTCGCGGGTACGCCGCGCGAGAGCCACGACGTAGCGGGCGACACTGTCGGAGACGATCGTCGCGTCGAGCTCCTGACGCGCCTTGTCCAGACCGACGATGCCGAGCAACGGGCGGATCTCGCCGAGCATGTCCGGCGTCACACCCGTGTGCGGGAGCCGCAGCATCTCCACCTCGTGCTCGGCGTCGCAGTAGTCGAGTGAGATCTTGAACAGGAAGCGGTCGAGCTGCGACTCGGGCAGCGGGAAGATCCCTTCGTGCTCGTACGGGTTCTGCGTGGCGATCACGAGAAACGGATCGGGCAGGCGGTGCGTGTGCCCTTCGACGGTGACGGTGCGCTCCTGCATGGCCTCGAGCAGCGCGGCCTGCGTCCGTGGCGGAGTGCGGTTGATCTCGTCTGCGAGCAGGATGTTCGTGAACACGGAGCCCTGGATGAACGTCGGCTCGCCCGCCTTCATCACGTAGACGCCGGTGATCTCGTCCGGTGAGGTGTCCGGCGTGAACTGGATGCGACGGAAGCTCGCGCCGAGGGCGTGCGCCATCGCGCGCCCGAGCAGCGTCTTCGCGCTTCCAGGTGGGCCTTCGACGAGAACGTGACCTCTCGCGATCGCCGCGACGAGCAAGAGCTCCACCGCGCGGTCCTGACCCACGACGACCCTCGAGACCTCGGCCTTCGCCTCCTCGCGTAGCGATTCGAGGCTTTCGTATGTCGGCTGCCTCACCGGAATCCTCCCGTCGAACGTCGGTTCACCTTCGTCTGAGAGTACTCGGACCCCCGGATTCTGTCGCCCCCGCAGGCTGTTGCGCTGCTCAAGCCGTGTGCGCTGCTTGCCGACAGGGAGTTCGTGGCCCCTGTGCCGCTACACGTAGTCCCTCCGGCGTCGCCCGTCACGCCCAGGCCGACACCGGCTTCGGCTCGTACGCGTGGCCTGCGCATCGTCGCGTTCACGACGTCGTATCCACGTCACGACGGCGACTTCGCCGGCGTTTTCGTGCGCGATCTCGTGGAGCATGTCCGAGAGAGCGGAGCACGTGTCACCGTCGTCGGGCCTGGGACGTTTCGCGACTTCGGCCTGACCGCACCGACGGGACGTGGGCTCGTCGGCAACGCCCGCCGTCGCCCCTGGGCGGCGCCGCTGGCGGCTGCCGGTATGGCGCACGCACTGCGGCGCGCGGCATCCGGCGCAGACCTGGTGCATGCCAACTGGCTCGCAGGTGCCGTGATCGCGCGCCTGGCCGGACGCCCCTACGTCGTCACGCTCCATGGCTCCGGCAGCGCGGGCCGGTTCGACGACCTCTCTCTCGCGGCCAAAGCTCCGGCGCTCGTCCGGTGGGCGCTCGAGCCCGCCCGCGCAGTGATCTGCGTGTCCGACGCGTTGGCCGACGCCGTACGAGGGGTCGGCATTGCCGACGTCCATGTGATCCCGTCCGGTGTCGACATCCCGCCCGCGGTCGTCGCAGCCGACGAGCCGCCGTTCGCGCTCTTCGTCGGTCGTCTCTCGGACGAGAAGGGCGTCGACGTGCTCGCCGACGCCACGCGCGATCTTCCTCTCGTCGTCGTCGGTGACGGCCCGCGGCGCGACCTGTTCCCAGATGCTCTCGGGTTCCTGCCTCCGTCCGCGGTTCACGACTGGTACGACCGCGCGTCAGTGATCGTGCTGCCGTCCCGCCGTGAAGGGCTCGGCAACGTACTGCTGGAGGCGATGGCACACGGCCGCCCGGTGATCGGGACAGACGTCGGTGGTATCCCGTCCGTGGTGGAGCACGGACGCAACGGCTTGCTCGTCCCGGCTGCAGATCCCGAGGCTCTCCGCGCAGCCGTGGCGCTGCTGCTCGCCGACGCCGACCTGCGGTCTCGGCTCGGCTCGGCCGGACGTGAGCTGGCCCGAGCTCGGGCCAGCTGGGAGTCGGTCACCGCACGGACTCTCTCGGTGTACCGCGAGGCCGTGGAGGAACGTCCGGTGCGCACCGGCAGCTGGCGCCCGGTGTTGCACCGCGTGTGACCCGGGCTATCGCCGGGACGCTGCCCCAGCTACCCTGAACGGGTAACGAACATACGGGGGCGACCAGGTTTCGACGTGGTCGGTTCTCCGGTCGAATCGCGAGCCGAGGTCGCCGGTAGGCCTCGTAAATCAACCGGCAACAACGCAAGTGCGAAGAACGATCTCGCACTCGCCGCCTAGTCGAATCTAGGTAAGGCGACGTCCCGCCTGGCTGGGCCCGAGGCCAGGGTCGGGGCGCCAACGATCGGGCTCGGCACCGAGGGAGAGCCAATCGCCTGAGGTGCGACACCGAAGGATGGCTGGCCTGTCGGGTGGTCGTCCGGGAACCACCCCGGCAGGCGAGATGCAAGCCCGGACTACGCTCGTAGACATTCGCTCGGTGCGACCGCGGACGCGGGTTCGATTCCCGCCGCCTCCATAAGTAGAGGTCTTGCAGGGCTTTTCTGACTGACGTGAGAGAATCTGGTTGATCGGACGGCTCCGGAGAGAGCCCTGGTCCGCGCCGTGGTGCTGCTCGTGGTGCCGCTCACGGGGGGTCTTCTTAACAGAGTCTTTCCGCCGGTCCCCCGGGGCTACGATCCGATCACGTGCTCCGTGCAACCGTGGCGATGGCAGCGCTCTGTCTCCTGCTCGTTGGGTGCTCGGACGCGCCGCAGGCGCCCCCATCGGCCTCCGGCGCGTCAACGGAGATGGCTCCTGCTGTGCCCGAAGGGCCGGTCGCACTCGAGGTGCGGGACGCGCTCGACAGGCTCTTCGAGGATCTCCGCTTCGGGGTCGACTTCGAGGCCGTTCGCACGATCGGCGACTCGGAGGACGCGCGCCTCGCGTGGGTGGTCAGCGACCTCCTGCGGCTGGTCCAGCTCGGGCCCGAGGCCGACGCGCTCGTTGCGAGCTTCGAGCAGCTGACCGGAGCCGAGCTCTCGGCTGAGGAGCTTGCCGGGGGGCCCTGGTCGGCGGTCACCAACAGGCTCATCGCCTGGGAGCTGCCGGCGCCGCCCGACTACGTGCGCTACAAGGGCGCGAGCCTGCTTCTCGTCGAGCCACGGTGGAAGCCGTTCTTCGACGACGCCGGAGGGCAGGTCGACTGGCGCCTCGTGAGCTGGGGAGGAGTGCTCATCGACGACAGACCGCCCGGAGACTCCAACCCCTGCCCGCGCGGGTGTATCCCTGCTCTCGACGACCCTGCCGTCACCGCCGCCAGCGAGGGAGACTGGTATCCGGACGACGCGATCGTCTTCGGCGTGGTCGTCGCCGGCGAGGCGCGCGCGTACCCGAAGAACATCATGGAGGTGCACGAGATGGTGAACGACACGCTCGGTGGTCGGCGCCTCGGGATGCCCTACTGCACGCTCTGTGGGTCGGCGCAGGCGTACTTCACCGACGAGGTCGGCGACACCGACCTCGTGCTGCGCACGTCGGGGCTGCTCTCCCGCTCGAACAAGGTCATGTACGAGCTCGGCACCAAGTCGGTCTTCGACACCTTCACAGGGCGCGCGATCACGGGGGCGCTCCGCCGGGCTGGTGTCCAGCTCGACGAGGTCACGGTCGTCACGAGTAGCTGGGGGGCCTGGAAGAGGAGCCACCCGGCCACGACGATCGTCGCACGCGACGGCGGCCTCGGTCGGACGTACCCCGCCGATCCACTGCAGGGTCGCGACGACGACGGCCCGATCTTCCCGATCGGCACCGTCGATCCGCGGCTGCCCGTCCAGGAGCAGGTCGTCGGCGTGATCACGTCCGACGGCTCGGCGGTCGCGTTCCCGGTTGCGGCCGCACACGCGGCTCTCGGCGACGACGAGGAGGTCGAGCTGGCGGGCGTCAACCTGGTCGTCGATGGCGACGGGTTGCGCGCCGAGACCGATGCCGGCGCTGCCGCCACGAGCCATCAGGCGTTCTGGTTTGCGTGGAGCCAGTTCCACCCCGACACCGGTGTGTGGATCCGGCGCGTCGGCTAGCTGCCCGCAGCCGCTGTTCCCGACGAGGCGGGACTGACGGGCTCTGGTCACGGCGAGGCGCGGCGGTCGGCGGTTGGACGCGCTCGCCCTCGTCGCCGGCGACACCGGAGGCGTGCTCCCCCGCATGGTTCAGGTTTGGCCCCAGCGGGCGGGCTTCGCCGCCTCCACTCGGTACGTCAGGAGCGAAGGAGCGCGAGAAGGCGCGCTGTGCAAGCAGTGCAGCGAACACCGCTCGATTCCGCCTCATGTGCTCTGGTACGCTCGGCATCCTTTTTTCGGCGAGGTGGGAGGGGAGATGCGGCGACGCTTGGTGGGTGCCACAGCGCTCGTGCTCGTAGCTGCTGCGAGCGGGGGGATGGGCGGTGCATGGGCGACTGGGGATGTCTCCCGGTTCGAGGTGATCACCCTCCGGCACGCACCGACGACGTTCAGCATTCGTGCGCCCGAGGGATTCCGCATCCAGTTTCGGAGCGGCGTCTACATCCTGAGGAAAGGTGTCACGTCGGCAAGTTTCTCCCGGTTGGCCACGAACGCGTCGCCCGCACAGGTGGCCGGGGCGCTTACCCAGGCACTCGGTGGCCGCGTCGTGATTCGCGACGGCGATGCCCGCCATGTCGTCGCTCAGGTCGTCAACGGGCGACGGGGCGACACCCTCGTGGTCGAGCGGACAGGCGCGCGGCTTGCCGTCACCACCAGCACGTCGTCGAACGGGCGCCCGATCGCGCTCGAGACGCTCCGCCAGATGGGGCTGTCGGCCCGTGGCGGAGTCGCGCTGCGTCCCCCGGCGTCGAAGGCGCAGCCGGCGATCCCGCTACGGCAGTACCGCGCGCCGGACGGTGGGGCGACGGCACTCGTTCCGGCCGGAGGAGGTTGGGACATCCAGAGCGCCCAGGGTGCAATTCAGGGAACGAGCACCCAGGGCGCGTTCGTCTTCGGCCTCTCGCTCAACGTCCTCCTCGCTGCACCGCAGGGGACGCCCCCGGGGATTCTCGTCAGCCCCTACCTCAGTGCGGCACAGGCTCTCGTCCAGTTCATCCCGCGTCTGTCCCCGTCGATCACCAACGTGCGCGTTCGACGCGTCCTGCGGGATGCCATCCTGCCGAGCTTCTCCTCGTCGGGAATGATCCAGTTCGACTACCGGCAGAACGGACGGCCGTGGACGGGCGTCGCCACGATCGGCACCGATCGCCCGGAGAAGTACGGCGGGCTGCTGTGGAACTTCTACTACAGCGGCATCGGTGTCCCGGTCGGGTCGAGCCCATCCGTCGGCGTGGGCCTGCTGCGCGCGTGGAAGAGCTGGGATCCGAGCGGTGCGATCGCCGCTCGCACTCGCGCGGCGATCGCTCTCATCAACGAGACGAACGAGATCTGGAACCAGACGCTGGAGTTCCGCTCGCAGACCGCCGACCGGCAGTCGCGGGACGTCGGCTGCCTCCTCCAGGGGTACTACATCGTCGAGGACAACTCGCGCCGTTACAACCTGCCGCCACTGCCGTGCGGCCAGATCTACACGGAGCGGGGCTGACGGCCGGGTCTGGCCAATGCGCGGGGAGGTAGGCGGTCGGACGCGCTCGGGAGCGTCGTGCGACGCCGGAGGCGGGCTCAGCCAGAGTGGTTCCGGTTTGCGCCCGGCGGGCTTCGGAACGCTATTCTCTGCGGTGAATATACGAGAGCGCGGTTTCAGGGGCTCGTCCCCTTTCACCCGTTCGCTATTGGGTGGAAGGAGGTGCAAGACACATGGCAACCGGAACCGTGAAATGGTTCAACGACGCGAAGGGCTACGGCTTCATCGCTCCCGACGGGGGCGGTAAGGATCTCTTCGTGCATCACACGCAGATCCTGGGTGAGGGCTTCAAGTCCCTTCAGGAGAACGACAAGGTGACGTTCGAGGAGCGCGAGGGGCAGAAGGGCCCCGAGGCGACGAACGTCTCGATCGTCTAGCTCGTATTCGGGGCGCGGCTCGCCGGAGCCGCGCCCCGTCTCAGTTCGAAGGGGACGCCCATCACCAGCGAAGACAAGATCGAGATGGAGGGCGAAGTGCTCGAGGCCTTCCCCAGCGGCATGTTCCGTGTCGCGCTCGACAACGGTCACGAGTTGATCGCGTACACAGCGGGGAAGATGCGCCGGTACCGCATCCGCATGGCGCCCGGCGACCGGGTCAAGGTTGAGGTCTCCGCCTACGACCTCAGCCGCGGCCGCATCGTCTACCGGCACCGCTGAGCTACTCGAGCTGCCAGTCGACGGGAGGCCCGCCGGCGCTCTCCAGGATGCGGTTCGTCTGGGAAAAGTGTCGGCACCCGAAGAAGCCGCTGGACGCCGAATAGGGGGATGGGTGCGGGGCCTCGAGCACGCGATGCTTCGCGCGGTCGACGATCTCGCCCTTCTGTTGCGCGTACCGTCCCCACAGCAGGAAGACGAGCCCATCGCGTCGCTCGGAGAGCTCGCGCACGCACCGGTCCGTGAACGGCTCCCAGCCCTTGCCCGCGTGGGACGCGGGCTTCCGCGGTGACACGGTCAGCACCGCGTTCAGCAGCAGCACGCCCTTCTTCGCCCACTCCGTGAGGTCGCCACTCGCCGGGATGTGGATGCCGACATCGTCGTGCAGCTCCCGGAAGATGTTCTGCAGCGATGGCGGCTGCCGAACCCCGTTGCGAACGGAGAAGCAGAGCCCCATCGCCTGCCCGGGGCCGTGGTACGGATCCTGGCCGAGGATCACCACCCGGATAGCCTCGAACGGCGTCAGCGCGAGAGCGTTGAACACGTCGGCTGCCGGCGGGTAGAATCCGCGACCGGCCTCCACCTCGTCGACGAGGAACGCGCGGAGCTGCTGCATGTGGGGCTGCTCGAACTCGTCGCCGAGCACGGCGCTCCAGCTACCGTCGATCTTGGGCTGCACGCGGTGGAGTCTACGAAGCGGGCGGAGCGGCGTCGTCCTGGCGCTCGGGTGGATCGAGTGCTGGCTGCGCCCGCGGCGCCGGCTTCTGGGGAGCGTCGAGCATGCGCCGCGGGTCGACGTCGGCGACGGCATCCCGAACCTCCCGCATGCCTAGTCCGAGGCGGCGGGCAACGTCCGGAACGCCCTTCGCGCCGAAGAGCAACGCCACGACAGCGAGCAGGATCACGACTTCCCACATTCCGAGCCCGAGAGGCACGACACGATCGTACCTGCCCGGCGAAGCACCTACCTCTTCTTCTTCTTGCCACCCGTCTTGCGGCCCGCGGCGCCGGGTCTACTCGACGCCGCCGGTGACTTGACCGGCATCCCGGCGCCGCCGTGCTCGAGGCGTCGCCGCTGCTGGCGGTTGGTGGGCTCCACTGCTGGTGCATCCGATCCTGCGGCGTCCATGTAGGCCTTGCGCTCCGCGGGAGTGAGTACGCGCAGCGCACGCTGCACCTGATCGGGCGAAGTGGGCTCGCCGAAGGCCTGCATCTTCTTCACCGCGCTCGCGAGCTCCGGGTTCGACCGCTCCAGTTGCGAGACGGACATGCGCTGGAACCACCGCTTCATGAACGGGATCCGCGCGAGCAGCACGACGACCGGACGAAGGTAGCGTCCGTTGCGGACGCGTCCAAGCACGGCCACCACGAGCAGCAGCACCAGCATCACGCCGATGACGATGAACGGGATCCAGACGTAGCCGGGCACGACGGGTTGATCCTACTGACGGGCGCAGCGCCCCGTCGCTGCTAGCTGCGCAGCCGGACCGCCATCAGGCAGCGACGGTCCGCTGCTCGGGGGGGCGCCCGAAGGCGACCCCACCCGAGGTTCCGCGGTCAGATGAGTGCCATCTGGAAGGGCGCGTCGCCCTTCTGCTGCTGGTGATCGTTGTCGAACGGTGTGAAGATCGTTACGCGGAAGGACCCGTCGGGGTTCCGGGTGACCGTGGCCGAGGTCTGCGAGGCTGCGCTCACGAGGGCGACGTTCGCGGCATTGTTGACGAAGCGGACGTCGTACTCGCCTGCACCCGCGCGGCGAACGAGGATTCCCCCGCCGGTGCAGTTGAACTTGCGCGCGAAGTACGACCCGGTCGCAACGAACCTGTCCGGAATCGACCCGACATTGGTGACAACGGCGATCCCCCTGATCGCACCCTGCTGGCAGCGCGGCTGCGGTGCCGTTGCCTGCCCGATGGCGAACGCGGATCCTCCCAGAGCGAAGAAGAGCGCCGTGAGCGCGATCATGGTCGTCGGTGTGGGGAAGCTGGGTCGGCGCATCGTGGTGTTTCCTCCTGTCGGTGGGATGTTCGGATTGTGATCGGAGGGGACGACGGCGTCTACGAAGCAAAGCCAGGTGCAGGGGTTTTCGAATTCCGAAGAGTCGTATACGCTGAGCGCCTCCGGTGCATCTCCGTCGCATCCTTCCTGCGGCGGCCGCGGTCGTCGCCCTTCTTGCGCTCCTCCTCGTCGAGGGCGCTGTTGCCGTGCCCAATGCCTCGCTCGTGGCGAGCGCCAAGACATGTCCCGACTCGCGGTCGTTCCAGGCCTCGCCCGCCGACCAGCGGACAGCGCTGCTCTGCCTGATCAACTTCGCACGCTCGACGGCAGGCCTCGTCTCCGTGCAGGAGTCGGGGACGCTGTCACGTGTCGCTCGCGCGAAGGGTCGAGACATCGTGCTCTGTCGCGACTTCGACCACAGCGCCTGCGGCAAGCCGGTGTTTGCGAAGCTCGACGCCTCCGGGTACCGATACCGGCTCGTGGGCGAGAACCTGTACGCCGCACAGCGACCGACCGGTACTGCACGTGATGCGTTCGTGGCGTGGCTCAACTCGCCGCCTCATCGGGAGGTCATCTTCCTGCCGCGCTTCAGCGATGCGGGAATCGCGCTCTTTCCACTCACGAGATTTCAGGGCACGCGCGACGTTCAGCTCTGGGTTCTGCAGCTCGCGCGCCGCGCGTAGCACTCTCGGCAGGAATCGCGACGTTCGCGCGGAATCGCTGCCGCGAGCCTTGTGAAGGAGCAGAGCCACAAACGTGAGATGGCGGCGGCCGTGCGCGGAGACTTCGCGCGGCTGCGCGACAGGGGGGTCGTCGCGATGATCGGTTCGAACGAGCCTTCGGTCCCGTCCCCGGTCTCTCCCCTGGACGGGTCGAACGAGTCCCCCCCGGCCGCTCCGGAGACGATCGACGAGCAGGCGACGCCTGCGTCCGCGTCGTTCGTGGGGCGCCTCTTCGGGCACCCGTAAGCGCGGTTTCGGCGGTGCTACGGTGGCGCGATGTCTGCGCTGCGTCGCCTTGCCCATGCCATCTGGGGGGACGAGGTCGACAGCGCCTTGCGTCCTGTTCTCATCGTCAGCCTGGCCGCCTCCATGGCGGGCTCGACGCTCTGGAGCTTCATGGCGATCTGGGCGGTCGACGAGTTGGACGCCAAGGCTCAGCTGCCGCTGATCTTCGGTATCGGCGCGCTCCTCGCCGGTGTCTCGGGGTTCGTCGGCGGGCACCTCTCCGACCGGTTCGGGCGCCGCCGGATCATCCTGATCGGCGAGGGCGTCATGGTCGCGTATCCGCTGGTCCTGCTCGGCGTTGCCGGTGACAAGTGGGCCGCGATCCTGGCCCTCATGCTCGCCGGCGCTCTCGGCGCACTCGGAGGCTCGGTGGCACAAGCGATGGTGGCCGACCTCGTGCCGCCGGAGAAGCACGAACCGGCATATGCAACCGTCCGCGTCGCCTCGAACTTCGGTGTGATCATGGGCCCTCCGCTCGGCGGCGCACTGCTGATCTTCGGCGGCTGGTCGTCGCTCTTCGTCACCGTTGCGGTTCTCTCCGCCGCCGCGTGGCTGCTCGCGTACCGACTGCTGCCGCGTCGGGGCCTCTACGCACCCGAAGGCCCACCCGAGCGCAGCTCGATCCGTGTCATCTCACGGGATCTTCCGTTCCTGCTGTTCCTCGGGTCTGCGGTCTTCGCCTGGCTCGTCTACGTCGCCTACGAGATCGTGCTGCCGGTTTCCCTGGTCGACGGCTTCGGCTACCAGCCTGCCGCGTGGGGCTTCCTCGTCTGGATCAACCCACTGCTCGTGACGCTCTTCCAGTTGCGGCTGACGCGGGCAACCGTCCGTGTGCCAGCCGCGACCAAGCTCGTGGTCGCGATGTTGACAATGGGGCTCCCATTCCTGCTGCTCACGAAGACGCATGCCCTTCTCCCGGTCATCGTGGTCGTGACGGTGTTCGTCGTCGGCGAGATGTTGTGGGTACCGACGTCTCAGGCAGTGATCGCGGATCTTGCGCCGGCAGACGTCCGGGGGGCCTACATGGGGGCATTCGGCTCGACGGCGGCGATCGGGTTCGCCATCGCACCGCTGGTCGGCTTCCAGGTACGGAACAGCTTCGGTGACGACGCTACATGGGTCATGTTCGCCTGTATCTCCGTCGTCGCCGCAGGGCTCGGTGGGCTGGCCTGCTCCGGGTTGGCACGGCGGGCGCGTACGCGAGAAGCTGCCGCAGCCGTCGGCGCATGAAACGCGCAGAGCGGGAGCTGATCATGCGGCAGGGGATCGTCCTGCCCGAGACACCACACGATCGGCGACAGCAGGAAGGTCTCGAGGAGGACCTGCTCTCGGGCCCGCACGCCGGGCGACCGCTTCGCTTGCGGCTGCGGAACTTCCACGCCGGCGCGGATGGGTATCTCGCTGCGCTTGGAGGGCCGCTGCCCTACATGCAGCGGCTCCGCGACATCGAGAAGCTGACGGAGTCGTCGGGCGCCGAGCTCGCGGAGGCGCTCGCTCGCTCGCAGCGGTGTGCGAGACGGGTGACGAGTTCGGTCGCCGCTGGCACGCTGCGGCACAGAATGCGTCGTTCGTGGAGGTGAACGACCTGATCGAGCGCCACAACAGCTGGTTCCCTGTCGAGACCGCCCTCCCGATGGACCCCGCGACCGGAGACTTCGCGCTCTTCAACGGGAAGGACTACCGGCTCGAGCTCCGGGATTCAGCCTGGGTGCTCGAGCGGTTCCCCGCCGACCATGTGCTGGCTACCCGGTAGCGCGTACGAGGACGTCGATCGCGGGTCTCGGGGCGCCGTCCACGTCGCGCAGAACCTGCTCCGCACGCACGATCGTGAGACCGGCCTGCTCCAAGCTCGCCCGGATCTCCTCCTCCGTCCACAGTAGTGATGGATCGCTGGGGCCACCCGTGCCCTCCGTCAGGTTGCGGGCGTGGTGTTCGACGAGGAGCAGCGTGCCCCCGGGCGCGACGGCCTGCGCCGCGCGATCGAGGAGCTGTAGTCGCTCCTCGGCGGGGAGATGGACGTACGCGATCAGCACCAGCTCGAAGGCCCCCGGCTCGAGATCGGCGGCGAGTACGTCGCCAATCTCGAGCTCGACCTCGACGCCGCGATCGTGCGCCAACTGTCGAGCGCGCTCGATGGCGACCTCGGAGTAGTCGACGCCGCGGACGTGCCAGCCGCGCTCCGCGAGCCAGATCGCATTGCGGCCTTCACCGCAGGCGAGGTCGAGTGCGCGACCCGGTGCGAGCTCAGCCGTCTCGGCGGCAACGAAGCGGTTCGGCTCGAGGCCTCAGAGCAGGGCACCCGCTGTGTAGCGCGCGTTCCAGTCCTCGCGGTTCATGCGGGGTGGGTGCGGCGTCGTACGGCAACGGTGATGGCGGCGAGGGTCATCGCTGACAGGCTTGCACAGAAGACGTACGGAGCGGAGTCTCCGCTCACGTCGGCCAGGCCACCGCCGATGAGTGGACCGAGCAGCGCGCCGGTCGCCCAGGCGGTGTTCATGAGGCCGAAACCGAGCGATTGGTTGAGCCCCGCCTGCTCGGCCCGCACGCTGACCAGGGTGATGCCGGGTGCGTAGAAGAAGCCGTAGGCGATCGCGGCAGCGATCACGAGCACGATCAGGGCCGGCGGGTGTGGAGCGATTGCGAGTAGGACGGCGACGACCGTCGACGCCATGAGCCCCGCCCTGATCGGGAGGAGGCGTCCACGCCTGTCCGAGATGTGCCCTGCGACGGGATTGATCGCCGCCTCCGTGATACCAGCGGCGACGAACACCGCCGTGATCGCTGCGATGCCGTACCCCGCCTCGTCGAGGGCGAGTGGCACGAGCACGTCGAGAACGCCGAAGAGGAGCGCGGGGAGGAGGCTGAGCAGGAGGCCCGCTACGAACGCATGGTCCCCGAGGGCACGGCGCACGGATCCGAGCGTCCGTGCTTCTCGGGCCGCGGCGGGCTGTGCCCAGGCGGCGACGGCGAGCGCTCCCGCAACGACGGCGAAGGTCACGAACGTCCAGCGGATCGAGATGAGACCGGCAACGCCGCCGATGAACGGGCCGCAGACGAACCCGACGATCGCAAACGAGAACACCGTCCCGAGCATCGCGCCGCGCCGCTCCCGCGGAACGCCGGCAACGAGCCACGCCAGTGCCCCGGCCCACGTCATCGCGCTCGAGAGCCCTTGCACGAGCCGCGCGAGGCCCAGGGCGACCGGCCCGCCGGCGAGCGCGAAGGCAACGCTGGAGAGGCTCAGCACGAGCAGGCCGAGGACGACAGCGTTCTTCGACCCGATGCGGGCGGCCAGCGCGCCCCCGGGAATGCCGCCGAGCAGTGCGCCGGCGCCATAGGCGCCGACGAGTATGCCCGCCTCGATCTTCGACAGGTCGAAGTCGCTCGCGTAGCCCGGTACCAGCGGGATGATCGCGCCGAACAGCGCCGTGTCGGCGAACACGACGATACTGACGATCGCGACCAGCCGGCGCACGGAGCGCAGCCTAGCCGCGCGGCTGGAGGATTCCTCGCACCTGGCTCGTCGAGCAGCTGCGGGATCAAAGAAATGCACCGAGCCGGTGGTGTCCTCGTCCGGCTTTCCGACTGACCGCCGCCGAAGCGACTGCCGATCGGAGAGCCATCAACCTCGGTCACTCCGTGCTCGGTGCACTCGGAACACTATGCGCCAGATTCACGCATGTCAAGCCTCTACCGAATGGAAATTGTCGCAAATTGCGACCGAACTTCGCCAGGCGCGAAATAGCGACATCGAATGGCTTCGATCGGGCAATTGCACGCAAAAATGCACCGAGCGGGAGTCACCTTCGTCCGGCTTCCTGACTGACCGCCGCCGAAGCGACTGCCGATCGGGGAGCCATCAACCTTGGGCTCTTCCTGCTCGGTGCAAAAGGGAATCTACGGCACTAGTCCAGCGGAGTCAAGGGCTCCGCGAGTATGTCGTGACCGCAATTGCCGCAATTTGCGGCTTTTCCTGCACGCGCACAAGAACTTGTAGTTCGTGCAGGGTGCTCTACAAAGGGTTCGGACCATGAATTCGCCGAGCCGGGTGCGATTTCGTCCACACCCCCGAGTGACATTCCGCTTCCGCGTACCGCCTCTCGGAGGAGCTTCGTCCTACCGACGCCCCGTGCTCGGCGCAGATGGGACTCTATGCTCAGCTCCGACACCGGATCAAGGGGGGGGACGAACGATTTGCGCGCAAATTGCGACCGTCTGGAGACGAAATGACCGAGAGGCACGTAGTGGTGACAGGTGCGGGGAAGGGAATCGGCCGGGCGGTGGCAGAGCGACTCGCTGCCGACGGAGCGTCAGTGACGCTGATGGCGCGTCGGCGCGACCGGCTCGAGGAGACGGCCGCGCGGCTGGGCGGGCCCGTCCACGTCGCCCCGTGCGACATCCGTGAGCGCGGCGAGATCGAGCGCGCCGTCGCCGGTGCCGTTCGGGCTCTCGGAGCGATCGATGCCGTCGTGGCGTGCGGCGGCATCGGCGGGGAGAACGAGGACGGCGACGGCGATCGCTTCGACGCCCTCGTGCAGACGAACCTGTCCGGCACGTACTACACGTGCCGTGCGGTGTACCGGCACCTGGCACCCGGGCCGGACCCGCGGCACATGGTGGTCGTCTCGTCGATTCTGGCCCGGATCGGTGTTCCGGGCTATACGGGTTACTGTGCGTCGAAGGCAGGTCTGCTCGGCCTCGTGCGCGCCCTGGCCGCCGAGCTGGCGCCGGCCGGTGTGCAGGTGAACGCGATCTGCCCCGGCTGGGTCGACACGGACATGGCATGGGAGGGGCTCGACGCTGCTGCGGCGGCGTCGGGCGAGACCCGCGAGGACGCGTACCGGGAGGCGATGCGCGCGGTTCCTCTGGGCCGGATGGCCAAGGCCGCGGAGATCGCCGGGACCGTCGCGTGGCTCTTGTCACCCGACGCTCGCGGGGTGACCGGGCAGGCGATCGACCACAACGGCGGCGCCTGGATGGGGTGACGAGAGAAGCTCGTTCGAATCCGCCCTTGATTGTTGTCCCTGAACAGTCGTAGGATCGCCCGGTTCAGCCGAACATTCGATCAAGGGAGGCGGCACGTGGCTGACCAACGACAGGTAGGGAGCGTCACCTACCGCGAGGCCGGCGAGGAGTACTTCAAGAAGCGGAAGCTTCGCCGCTATGCGGGTGTCTGGTCGCTCTGGGCGCTCGGCGTCGGGGCCGTCATCTCCGGCGAGTATTCGGGGTGGAACTTCGGTCTCGATGCAGGCGGCTTCGGCGGCCTCCTGGTCGCCACGATCGTGATCACGGTGATGTACTTCGGCCTCTGCTGGTCGATCGCCGAGATGTCGCCGGCGCTCCCACACACGGGGGGTGCGTATTCGTTCGGCAGATCGGCGATGGGCCCGTGGGGTGGCTTCGCAACCGGTGTCGCGGAGACGATCGAATACGTCGTCACCCCGGCGGTGATCGTCACCTTCGCGGCGAGCTACCTCGATTCGATCGCCGACAGCTGGTTCAGCGCGAGCCCGCCGCTCTGGCTCTGGTGGGCGATCCTGTACGTGATCTTCGTCTCCCTGAACGTCGTGGGCGTCGAGGCGAGCTTCCGGTTCACAGTCTTCATCTGCGTGCTGGCGCTCGGGATCCTGACCGTCTTCTACGTCGCCTCTCTCTGGGACTTCTCGTGGGACAACCTCACGAACATCGCGCCCGAGGGTGACAACTCGAAGTGGTTCCCGTTCGGCGGTGTGGAGGGCGTCTTCCTCGCCCTGCCGTTCGCGATCTGGTTCTACCTCGCCATCGAGGAGCTGCCTCTCGCAGCGGAGGAGTCGGCAGATCCCAAGCGCGACATCCCGAGAGGGACGATCTACGGCCTGATCACGCTCGTGATCTTCGCCTTCCTCGTCCTGTTCCTGAACACGGGCGTTACGGGAGCCGAGGAGATCAGGGTGTCGGGCGAGCCGGTGCTCGACGGCTTCCGCGTGATCTTCGGCGCGGGCGGAGAGACGACGGCGAACATCCTCGGCCTGGCTGCGGTCGCCGCGATCATCGCGAGCTTCCACACGATCATCTTCGCGTACGGACGGAACATCTTCTCGTTGTCCCGTGCGGGGTACTATCCGCACTGGCTCTCCCGCACCCACGGGACGAGGAACACGCCGTACGTGGCGCTGATCGGTGGCGCGGTCATCGGCTACGGCCTCGCGTTCCTGCTCGATCAGGCGACCACCAACGAGTGGCTCGGCGGCAACCTCAGCGTCGCGCTGCTGTCGATGGCGGTCGGCGGTGCCGTTGTCTCGTACTTCCTGCAGATGGTGTCGTTCATCCTGCTCCGGCGGAACCTGCCGGACATCGAACGGCCCTATCGCAGCCCCGTCGGTATCGCCGGAGCTGTGATTGCAGCGATCATCTCCCTGATCTCCCTGGCGGCGCTGTTCTGGCGGGACGACTACCGCCCGGGTGTCGTCGGCGTGGCGATCTTCTACGCGTTGGCGATGCTCTACTTCGCACTCGTGGGACGTCACAAGCTCGTCCTGTCGCCGGAGGAGGAGTTCGCCATGACGCAGGGCGCTCATGGCCATCCGGAGACGGAGGGCTACGGGCACACGCACATCCACGGTGAGAAGATCGAGTTCGAGGACGAGGGCGGGACGCCGCCGAGCTAGCGTCCCCGCTCCGTTCGTCCACCGAAAGCACGCGAGGGCCGGCAGCAGCCGGCCCTCGCGTCGAACGAGGGGTTCCCATGTTGAGCTTCGAACAGCTGAAGGAGCAGGTGGCGACCGGAGAGGTCGACACCGTCGTCGTCGCCTTCACCGACATGCAGGGCCGTTTGCTGGGCAAGCGCCTGCACGGCGAGTTCTTCGTCGAGGAGATGGAGGCCGGGCACCCCGTCGAGGGCTGCAACTACCTGCTCGCGCTGGAGATGGAGATGGACCCGGTGCCGGGGTACGAGATCGCCAGTTGGGAGCAGGGGTACGGCGACTTCGCGGTGAAGCCCGACCCGGCGACGCTGCGCCGCATCCCGTGGCTCGAGGCGACGGCGCTCATCCTCGGAGACGTGCTGTGGCACGACGGGTCACCGGTGAAGCCCTCGCCCCGGCAGGTGCTGCGCGCGCAGATGGACCGGGCAGCGGCTCTCGGCTTCATCCCCATGGCCGGGTCCGAGCTCGAGTTCTACCTCCTCAAGGAGACGTTCGCGGAGGCGCACGAGAAGCAGTACACAGGCCTGACACCGTCGGTGCCGTACATCCTCGACTACCACATCCTCGGCACGACGTACGACGAGCCCTTACTGCGTGCGATCCGCAACGGGATGCACGCTGCCGGCATCAGGGTGGAGACATCCAAGGGCGAGGCGTGGCCGGGACAGCAGGAGATCAACTTCCGCTACGCCGACGCGCTGACGATGGCCGACAACCACACCGTGTACAAGAACGGCGCGAAGGAGATCGCCTTCCAACACGGCTGTTCGATCACGTTCATGGCCAAGCCGTTCCAGGACTGGATCGGCAACTCGTGCCACATCCACTCGTCGCTCGTCCGGGGCGGTGAGCCCGCATTTGCCACCGACGACGAGCTATTCGACCGCTGGCTCGCCGGGCAGATCGCCTGCTCCCGCGAGCTGGCCCTCTTCTTCGCTCCCACGATCAACTCGTACAAGCGTTACGCAGCTGGAAGCTGGGCGCCGACGACATTGGCGTGGGGCTACGACAACCGGACGTGCGGCTTCCGGGTCGTCGGGCACGGGAAGGCGCGGCGGGTGGAAACGCGGATCCCGGGTGGAGACGTCAACCCGTATCTCGCGTTCGCGGCGATGATCGCCGCAGGCCTGTACGGCCTGGAGAACGACCTGGAGGCGCCGCCGCCGCTCCAGGGGAACGCGTACGAGTCCGACGCGGAGCGCTTCCCGTCGACGCTACGCGAGGCGCTCGCCTCGCTCGAGGAGGGCACCATGGCCCGCGCTGCCCTCGGCGACCAGGTCGTCGACCATTACCTGAACTACGGGCGCACGGAGCAGCGTCTGTACGACGCCTTCGTCACGGACTGGGAGCGCACCCGCTACTACGAGCGCGGATAGCAGCCGCTCTAGGCGGTCCCGGCTCGGTAGCGACGTGTCGCTGGCGTACATTTCCGCGCGTGACCACGACTCCTGTGATCGGCATCACGTCCTATGCGCAGCCGGCGCAATGGGGAGCCTGGCACTTGCCGTGCGCCCTCATCCCGCTGATGTACGTGGAATCGGTCGATCGCGCCGGCGGGCGCGCTCTCGTCGTCCCGCCGAGCACCGACGCGGTCGAGGAGACACTCGACGCGCTCGACGGCCTCGTGCTCTCCGGCGGCATCGACGTCGACCCGGCCGCCTACGAGGCGGAGCCGCACGCGACGACCGACGAGCCCCAATCGCTGCGGGACGCAGGTGAGCTCGCGCTGCTTCGGGCGGCGCTCGAGCGGGACATGCCCGTGCTCGCCATCTGCCGGGGATTTCAGCTGCTCAACGTGGTGCGCGGCGGCGATCTCGTCCAGCATCTGCCCGAGACGCTCGGTCACGAAGGGCACAAGGAGATCCCCGGGGTGTTCTCGGAGCATCCCGTCGAGATCGCCGAGGGCAGCCGTCTCGCTGACGTCGTTGGGGCCCGGCACGAGGTCAAGTCGCACCATCACCAGGGTCTTGGGCGCGTCGGTGACGGGCTCGTGGCGACGGCCTGGGCGGAAGACGGGACTCTCGAAGGCCTCGAGGACCCGACGAAGCGATTCGCACTCGGTGTGCTCTGGCATCCGGAGGCAGGGGAGGACAAGGCTCTGTTCGCGGCGCTCGTCGAGGAGGCTCGCGGCTACCGGTCGGAGCGACGCCCTACTGGGGCGTAGCACGCATGAGGCTGGATCGGAGAGAATGGCGCGCGATGGCAAGGACGACGCGCGCTCTCGTGGTCGCCGTGATGGTCATTGCGGCCGCGGTCGCGGCGGTACAGCCGGTCGGAGCGTCGTCCAGCGTCCTCACCTGTGGGCCGAACAAGGCGGGCTATGTCGTCTATGCGAGCGGCGTCACGTGCCCGACCGCGAAGAAGCTCGTGACGACCATCGGCAGGCTTCGCTACCGCAAGCCCAAGGTCACGATCGCCAGTTTCCGCGGGTACGTGTGCCTCGTGACGCACAACCGAAGGACGAAGAAGATGAAGGCTGGGTCGTGCCTGCGCAAGGGCACGCAGGCGACCGGCTTCGGGTGGACGAAGGGCGGCGCGACGGTTCCGCTGCCGCCGGGTGTGAAGCGGCCCTCGACCGACGGCGGCGCATGAGCAGAGCTGGGAGCAATCGACAATCGCGAACGAGGAGTGACCGTGGCAGGACGGCTTGACGGCAAGGTGTGTGTGATCACGGGAGCCGGCGGCGGCATGGGCCGCGAGGCCGCCGCGGTGTTCACGGAAGAGGGAGCGAGCGTGTGTGTCGCCGACGTTGCGCTCGAGGCGGCGGAGCAGACGGTGGCGCTGTGTCGTGACGGCTCCGCCTTCGCCTTCCAACTCGACGTGGCAGACGAGCCGGCGGTACAGGCGATGATGGCGGCGACGGCGGACCGTTTCGGCGGAATCGACGTCCTCTACAACAACGCTGGCATCTCGCCCGACGACGACGCATCCGTCCTCAACACCTCGGTCGCCGCGTGGCAACGGGTACAGGACGTCAACGCAAAAGGGGTCTTCCTCTGCTGCAAGCACGGGATCCCGTACCTGCTCGAGCGCGGAAAGGGGTCGGTGATCAACGTCGCGTCGTTCGTCGCGTTGCTCGGGGCCGCGACCTCCCAGATCTCCTACACGGCGTCCAAGGGGGCCGTGCTGGCGATGAGCAAGGAGCTCGGTGTCCAGTTCGCCCGCGAAGGCGTACGCGTCAACGCCCTCTGTCCCGGACCGGTGGAGACGCCGCTCCTGCTCAACATCTACGGCTCTGACCCCGACGCCTACGAAAGGCGGCGCATCCACTGGCCGATGGGGCGGCTCGGGAAGCCGCGCGAGCTGGTCGACGCTGCACTGTTCCTGGCGAGCGACGAGTCGTCGTTCGTGAACGCGGCGACGTTCGTCGTCGACGGTGGGATCACCGCGGCCTACGTGACGCCGCTGTAGGGGCGGGACCTGTCCCGCCCGGCGTCGCCCCGTCCGGCGCCGCCTCGTCCCTACGGCTCGGTAGAGATGAAGACGCTCTTCAGCTCGGTGTTGTGGACGAGCCCTTCCATGCCGAGCTCCTTGCCCACACCGGACTGTTTGTAGCCGCCGAACGGCGCCTGCGGGAACACCGAGCTGTTGGAGTTGACACCGATACCTCCCGTGCGGAGGGCGCGGGCCACCCGAAGCTGACGGGCCCCGTCGCGCGTCCAGAGCGACCCCGACAGACCGTAGGGCGTGTCGTTCGCGAGTCGGATCGCCTCGGCCTCGTCGCGGAACGGGATCACCGAGACGACTGGCCCGAAGATCTCCTCGCGGCTCACCGTCATCTCGTTGGTGCAATCGTCGAGGACGGTGGGGCGGAGGTAGAAGCCGTTTGCCAGCTCGGCGTCAACCGGGCGTGCGCCGCCTTCCACGACCGTCGCGCCTTCTTCCAGCGCCGTCGCGATGTAGCGCTCCACCGTTTCGCGCTGCTCCGCCGAGACGAGTGGGCCGACCTGGGTCTCTGCCTGCTCCGGGTCGCCGACGACGATTGCACGCGTCGCGGCGACGTACCGCTCGAGGAACTCGTCCTTGACCGACTCCTCGACGAGGAGTCGCGACCGTGCGCAGCAGTCCTGGCCGCCGTTCTCGAACACGGAGAAGGGGGCCAACCGGCCGGCTTTCTCGAGATCGGCGTCGGCGAAGACGATGCAGGCGCTCTTGCCGCCGAGCTCCAGCGTGACTCGCTTGATCGTCCCTGCGGCCTTGCGTGCGATCCCGACGCCCACCTCGGTCGAGCCGGTGAACCCGACCTTGCCGACCAGTGGGTGCTCGACCAGCACGTCGCCCACCGCACGACCAGGCCCGGGCACGACGTTGAGCACTCCGTCCGGCAGGCCTGCCTCGAGCCCGAGCTCTGCGTAACGCAGCGCGGAGATCGGGGAAAGGCTCGCGGGCTTGAGTACGACGGTGTTGCCGGCTGCGATCGCCGGCGCCGTCTTCCAGTTCGCGATGTTGAGGGGGAAGTTCCACGGCGTGATCAGCGCCGTGACGCCGATCGGCTCGCGGAACGTGAGCACGATCCCGTCGCGGTCGACCGGGATCGTCGAGCCGAAGAACTTGTCGATCGCACCGGCGTAGTACCGCATGACCGCGGCGGCGTTGCCGACACACCAGCGCGCGTCGCCGATCGCCATCCCCATGTCGCGGGTCTCGACGAGCCCGAGTTCGTCGGTGTTCTCCTCGAGCAGGTCCGCCCACCGGTACAGAACCTTCGCTCGCTGGATCGGCGTCCGTGCGCTCCAGTCCTCGAACGCTCGCACGGCCGCACGTACGGCGCGATCTGCATCCTCCGCTCCAGCCTCTGCCACCGTCCGGAACACGGAGCCGGTCGCCGGGTTGACCGTGGCGAACGTGCGACCTTCAGCGGACTCCACGCGGCGGCCGTCGATCACGAGGCCTTCGGATGTCAACGTGCCCTCACGACGGCTGGTCGTGGTGCCGCCTCGCCTCGCGCCACTCCTCTTCGTAGCGCTCGGCGTCCTCGAACTCCTGCTCGGTGCGGCGGGCCGTCTCGGAATCCTTTTGGGCGAGCGCCTCGGTCTTGCGTGTCGGGCGCCGCATGGCGATGAACGCGAACACGACGAGTGGCACGACGATCACGGCCATCACGATCCAGGGGATCACGAGCGACAGCCCTCGTGGCTCAGGCGCCGACGACCTGGACGAGCCAGCGCCGGTCGCGCTCACGGTCGAGCTCGAGGAAGAGGATGCGCTGCCACTGGCCGAGGCAGAGCTCGCCATCACGAACGGGGATCGACTCGCCGGCCGGCCCGAGCAGCATCGACATGCAGTGTGAGTGGCCGTTACCGACGTCCTGGTCCTCGTCGCAGATGTTCTCGGTGCGGCGGTCCCAGTCGTCGTGTGCGTAGTAGTGCTCGGTCGGCACCAGCCGGCGCAGCAGCACCGCGAAGTCTTCCAGGAAGCCACGCTCGAACTCGTTCACGCGGACGGAGCACGTCGTGTGCGGGGAGTAGACACAGCAGATCCCGGCCTCGACGCCACTCGTGCGAACTGCGTCGCGGACCTCGTCCGTGATGTCCGTCACGGTCAGCCCGCCCGCCGTGCGGAGGCTCACCTCGTGGTGGTACGTCCGCATCACCGCCGCGCCGTTGCCGTTGGCGGCGGCCTCAGCGGTGGTCGCTGTCTCCGGAGCGGCAGCCATCTGTGACGACATTGTGTCAGGTGAGGCGGCTCGTCGGCGGAGCGAACCAGCCACCGAGCCCATTCCTCTGGGGCGTGGTGTTGGCGTGGGTGGTTCTGGCCATTCGCCGGGCGGGGCCCCGGATTCGGCCGCGGGCGCGCGCTTCGTTGCTGGGCCGGGGGTAGGCTCCCCGCGCGGGCCCGTAGCTCAGCTGGTTAGAGCAGCCGACTCATAATCGGTTGGTCCCTGGTTCGAGTCCAGGCGGGCCCATCTCTTCCCGCAGATCGAGCATCTGCAGGGGCAGATCCTCGATCGCGGCGATCCCTGAAGGCGTCGGCGTCGCCGCCGCACATGGCGAGATCGGGCTCGCGGCTTACCCGCGGAGCACGTCGAGGAGGACGCGGCGCGGGGGGACGAACACGTCCACCTGTGTGCACGACGTCTCGTACGTCCGTGCGGCATGCGGGACGTGCGGAGGGATGTGCGCGACCTGGCCGGGGCGGAGTGTCCGCGTCTCACCGGCGATCTCGAACTCGAATTCGCCCTCGAGCACGAACGCCACCTGCTCCTCCTCGTGCGCGTGCAGCGGCACGACGGTTCCCGGCGCGTACGTGACGAAGTTGACCATCACACCGTCCCCGACCACCGGGCGCATGTGGAGGCCGGCGACGAACTCCACCGGGTCGATCGCGTCGAGGTCGTACCAGGTACCCGACCGCTCGCCCGCACCGTCCGGCGTGGGCTCGTGGGCGAAGTAGGTCGCAGCCTTCTCCTGCGCATCGGTCATCGAACGCTCCCTTCCATCGTCAACGGTCGAGCACGGCCGCGAGGCGCCGGACGCCCTCGCCGATCTCGTCCACAGTCGCCCGGCTGAAACAGACGCGCACGTGACTACGGCCGCGGTCGTCGAGGAAGAACGGGCCTCCGGGCACGACGGCGACACCGGCTTCGGCTGCCTCTGCCGCGACGACGCCGGAGTCGACGCCGTCCCGCAAAGTCAGCCATGTGAAGAACCCGCCGCGGGGACGCGTCCACGTGACGCCTCCCGGCATCTCCGCGTCGAACGCGCGCATCATCGCGGCGCCGCGCTCCGCATAGAGGGTGGTCGCCTCGGCCACTTGACGGGCGAGATGGCCGCCGCGACCGTATCCCTCCACGATGCGCTGCGTGAACGCGCTCGCGCACTGGTCGGTGAGTTGCTTCGCCCAGGCCAGGCCGCCGACGGCCTCGGGCGGGCCCAGCGCCCAGCCGAGCCGGAAGCCCGGAGACAGGATCTTGGAGAACGTCCCGATCTGCACGACGACCTCCGGGTCGAGAGACCAGAGCGACGGCTCGGGGCGGTGGTCGTACGTGAACTCGCGGTACGCGACATCCTCGAGCACGAGGAAGCCGTAGCGGGCGGCAAGCTCGACGAGAGCGCGCCGGCGCGCGCCCGACAGCGTGACGCCTGCCGGGTTCTGGTGGTCCGGGTTGGTGTATACGAACTTCGGTCGCAGACCGCTCGCGAGAACGTCGGCCAGGCGCTCGACATCGAGGCCGTCGTCGTCGGCCGTGACGGTCTCGATGCGGGCGCCGTGGCTCGCGTAGGACATCAGTGCGCCGAGATAGATCGGAGCCTCGACGGCGACAGCGTCGCCCGGCTCGAGGAATGCCATCGCGGCGAGCTGCATCGCCTCGATGCCGCCGCTCGTGACGAGCAGTTCGTCGTCGGCGACGGCACGCCCCTCGAGCGCCTCCAGCCGCTCCGCGAGATACGCCCGGAAGCTCGGCAGCCCGCGGGTCGCGGCGTACTGGAGGCCGGCAGCGTCCTCGGCTGTCGCCACCTCGCCAGTGACCCTGGCGAGGGCCTCGCGGTCGATCACCGCGGGGTCGGGGAACCCACCGGCGAACGAGATCAGGTCGGTTCGGCCGGCGAGCCCGATGATCGCCGCGATCGCGTCACCACCCTCGCCACGCGCGCGCTCTGCGAAACGCTCCGACCAGTTCATGCGGCTGCTCGACACAGGCTCGTTCATGGAACCTGACGATACCGCTGTCCGGCCGACACCGGCGCTGTCTCTTTCGGCTGCTCGCGTGGGAGCGTCGCGCACGGCCCGGTAAGACACGTCCGGGGGCTGCGGACGGCAGCCCCCGGACAGCGGCGCAACCTCGGGGCCAGACGGAAAACCGTCTGTGGGGAGAGGAGTCGCGCCGACTCAGGTGGTATCTCTCTCATACACGGAGTAGGTTTGCCAAGAGCACGTCCACCCGACCCGAAAGGAAAAGCCGCAAAATGGACAAGCTCGCTGAACTGTCACATGGGGCGAAAGTCGTCCTCGGCTCTGCCATCGCCTTCCTGATCGTCTCGTTCTTCAACTGGCAAGAGGTATCCGCCGATCTCGACGGCTTCGGGTCGGTTTCGGCGGGCCAGAGCATGTGGAACGGGATCGGCGTGATTGCAGGACTGATCGCCATCGTGCTCGTCGTCTGGCAGGCGGTGCGCCTCGCCAACATCAACGTCGAGCTCGGGGTCACCCCGTCGATGATCACCGCGGCGCTCGCCGTGCTGCTCATCATCTTCACGTTCATCAAGTTCATCGCCGACAACGAGTTCAGGACGTTCTGGGCGTGGCTCGGTCTCATCCTGGCGATCGCCGTCGTCGTCGGCGCGTGGGCGAACATGAAGGCCGCCGGTGAGGGCCTCGGCGACGTCCGCGACAAGATGTCGAGCGTGGCCGCGAGCGCAGGGGCCGGCTCGGCTGCCACCACCGACGCTCCTCCCGCCCCGGCTGCGCCGGAGGCCCCCGCGGCTCCCGAGCCCCCGGCGGCGCCGGCAGAGCCAGCGGCACCCGCACCACCCGCCGACTCGTCGCCCGACGACGAGAGCGGCGGAGCGACACCCGCAGCCTGAGCTCCACAGGGCGCTCCCCGGTGATCGGACCGGGGAGCGCCCGGCTACACTGCCGTCATGGCGGAGATCGGGACACTGCGGGTGAAGACGGGCCTCGCGGAGATGCTCAAGGGCGGGGTGATCATGGACGTCGTCGACGCCGAGCAGGCACGCGTCGCCGAGAACGCCGGCGCCTGCGCTGTGATGGCGCTCGAGCGCGTCCCGGCCGACATCCGGGTCGAGGGTGGCGTGGCGCGGATGTCAGACCCGCAGAAGATTCGTGAGATCCAGGAGACGGTCTCGATCCCCGTGATGGCCAAGTGCCGGATCGGCCACTTCGTCGAGGCCCAGATCCTGCAGGCGCTCGAGGTCGACTACATCGACGAGTCCGAGGTGCTCACACCCGCCGACGTGCTGCACCACGTCGACAAGCACGCGTTCACGGTGCCCTTCGTCTGCGGCTGCACGAACCTCGGCGAGGCGCTACGCCGCATCGCCGAGGGTGCGGCGATGATCAGGACGAAGGGTGAGGCGGGCACCGGCGACATCGTCAACGCCGTCACCCACATGCGCTCCGTGTTCGGGAGCATTCGCCGCCTGCAATCGCTCCGCGACGAGGAGTTGTACGCCGAGGCGAAGGAGCTGCGGGCGCCGTACGAGCTCGTGCGCTGGGTCGCAGAGCACGGCCGCCTCCCCGTCGTCACGTTCACTGCCGGCGGCATCGCCACGCCTGCCGACGCGGCGCTGTGCATGCAACTCGGCGCCGACGGCGTCTTCGTCGGCTCCGGCATCTTCAAGTCGGGACGCAGCCAGGAGCTGGACCGCGACGGCTGGGTCGAAGACGTCTCCCGCCGCGCTCGCGCGATCGTCGAGGCAACCACGCACTTCAACGACCCCACGATCCTTGCCGACGTGTCTACCGGCCTCGGTGTGCCCATGGTCGGGATCGCCGCCTCCTCGCTCGCGGAGAGCGAGCGGCTCGAAGTCCGCGGCTGGTAGCGCGGTCGTCTGCGCACCGCTGTCGCCCCGAGCTGCGGATCTACACTCACGGCGTGACCGAGACTGCTTGCCGTATCGGCGTCCTCGCACTCCAGGGTGGGTTCCGTGACCACGCCGCCGTGTTGCGGCATCTCGGGGCGGACGTCGTGGAAGTGCGGCTCCCCGGGGATCTCGAGTCTCTCGACGGTCTCGTGATACCTGGTGGCGAGTCGACGACGATCATGCGTCTGGCGCGCCTCTACGGGCTCGACGAGGCGATTCGCGGCTTCGGCAGACCGATCCTGGGAACGTGCGCGGGCATGATCGTGCTCGACCGCGCCCATCTCGGCGTCGTCGACCTCGAGGTCGACCGCAACGCGTACGGGCGCCAGGTCGCGAGCTTCGAGGCCGACCTCGCAGTGAACGGCGACGAGGCTCCGTTGCGTGGCGTGTTCATCCGCGCCCCGCGCGTGCTCGACACTGGGCCGGACGTCGAGGTGCTGGCGGAACTCGACGGGAACCCGGTGCTGCTCCGCGAAGGGAATGTGATCGTCGCGTCGTTCCATCCGGAGCTCACGGATGACCCACGTGTGCACGAGCGCTTCCTCACACTGGTTCGGGAGGGGATGCATGTCCGGGCATAGCAAGTGGTCGACGATCAAGCACAAGAAGGGGGCGGCCGACGCGAAGCGCGGCAAGCTCTTCTCGAAGCTGTCGCGCGCGATCATGGTCGCGGCCAGGGAGGGCGGGGGAGACCCCGCGACCAACCTGGCCCTCCAGAACGCGATCGAGAAGGCCCGCTCGTACTCCATGCCCAAGGACAACATCGAGCGGGCGATCGCCAAGGGAACCGGTGAGGGGGACGACGGCTCGACCTACGAGACCGTCGTCTACGAGGGATACGGGCCCGACGGCGTCGCCGTCCTCGTCGAAGCCCTGACGGACAACCGCAACCGCACGGCGTCGGAGGTGCGGCACGCGTTCTCCAAGAACGGCGGGAACCTCGGAGCCACCGGAGCCGTCGCGTGGCAATTCGAGCGGAGGGGCGTCGTGCTTGTCGGCGTCGAGGGGGCGGACGAGGACGAGCTCCTACTCGTCGTCGCCGACGCCGGTGCCGACGACGTCGAGCGCGACGGCGACCTCTTCCAGGTCATGTGCCCCCCGGAGCAGCTGACGGCCGTGCGCGAAGCGATCGCCGACGCGTCGCTGACGGTCGAATCGGCGGAGCTGTCGATGGTGCCGAAGTCGACGGTCGCGATCCAGGACGAGACGACCGCTCGCAAGGTGGTTCGGCTCGTCGAAGGGTTGGAGGAGTCCGACGACGTCCAGGGCGTCTACGCCAACTTCGACATCCCCGAGGCCGTGCTCGAGTCGGTCGCCGGGTAGACGCGCGGCGACCAGTCCGACCAACCACGGGAGTGCGGGCTAGGTGGCAGCCGCTCGCGCGATCGTGAGCCCGCCGCGACGCAGGTGCGCCGTCAGGTAGCGGACACCAGCCGGCCCAGCGACGATTCCACGTCGCACGCCTTTCGGGATCACCGTGGCCAGGCCGGTGCGCAGCTCCGCCTCCGTGTCGTCCACCGTGAGCGTGCCTCCGCCGGAGAGGACGACGAGCAGGACGTCCCGCTCGTCGTTGACGTGCTCGGCGACGTGGTCACCGGCACGCCACGAGAGCAGCGTCACGTCGAGGTCGTCGCTCGCGGCTCCGTACAGCGGGCCGCGGCCGTCCCCCGCGAGCAGATCGACGATCTCGGCCACGGCGCCGACGGTAGCAGCACTACCCCGTCACCCAACCGCAGGATCGGTCGTCCGGAGTGGCGCATACCCTCTTCGCGTGAGAGTCCTCGGCATCGACCCGGGAACCGCTGCCTGCGGCTACGGGATCGTCGACGAAGGCGACGGGCGCATCCGCGCGGTCGTCGGCGGCTGCTGGCGCACCAGCCCGCGCGAGCGGCCGGAGCTACGGCTGAGGGCGATCTTCGACGGCGTCACCGCGCTCATTGGCGAGCACGCGCCCGACGCCGTCGCGCTCGAGGAGTCGTTCGTCGGGGCCGACGCCCGCATCGCGCTGTCCGTCGGGCAGGCGCGCGGCGCCGCCCTCGTTGCAGCCGCGTCCGCCGGTCTCGAGTGCGCCGAGTATGCGCCCGCGCGCGTGAAGCAGGCCGTCTGCGGGTACGGTCGCGCCGACAAGGAGCAGGTGCAGCGCATGGTGCGAACGATCCTCTCCCTCGACGCGACGCCCGCCACGTCGCACGAGGCCGACGCGCTCGCGGTCGCCATCTGTCACGCGCTGCTGCCCCCGCTCGCGAGGCTTGCATCGTGATCGCACGGTTGCGCGGCCGCGCAGCAGGGCGCACGCCCGAAGGGCTCGTGCTCGACGTCAACGGAGTCGGCTACCTCGTCGCATCGACCCCCGGGGTGCTCAGACGAGCCGAAGAAGGCGGCGAGCTCACCGTCGAGACGTACCTCCACGTGCGGGAGGACGCATTGCAGCTGTACGGCTTCGCCGACGGCGAGGAGCGGGAGCTGTTCACGCACCTGCTCGGCGTCAGCGGCATCGGGCCGAAGGTCGCGCTCGCCGTCGTCTCCGGCTCGCCTGCGTCCGACCTCCGTCGCGCGATCGTGCTCGGCGATCACGCGCGCTTCCAGGCGATCCCGGGGATCGGCAAGAAGACGGCCGAGCGGATCGTGCTGGAGCTCAAGGAGAAGATCGCCGACGGCGCCACGGTCGGCGGCACGTCAGCCGCGGCCGGTACCGCGCCCCATCTCGTGGCGCGCGATGCGCTCGTCGAGCTCGGCTACTCGGTGACCGAGGCCGAGCACGCGCTCGCCGCGGTCGATCCCGACCTGCCGGCCGAGGAGCGGATCCGGCTCGCGCTGCGGACGGTCGCCGTATGAGCCAGTTCCTCGCCCCGACGCTGCGCCCCGAGGACGACGAGGTGGAGCGCAGCCTGCGCCCCCGCCGTCTTGACGACTTCGTCGGCCAGGATCGGATCAAGGAGCAGCTCGGCATCGCACTCGACGCGACGCGTGCGCGCGGCGAGGCGCTCGATCACGTGCTGCTCGTCGGCCCACCCGGCCTTGGTAAGACGACGCTGGCGCAGATCGTCCGGGAGGAGCTCGGCGTGGGCATCCGCTCCATCGCCGGGCCGGCGCTCGAGCGCAAGGGGGACATGGCGGCGATCCTGACGGCGCTCGAGGAACGTGACGTCCTCTTCGTCGACGAGATCCACCGGGTGAATCACGCGATCGAGGAGATCCTGTATCCGGCGCTCGAGGACTTCCGACTCGACATCATCGTGGGGCAGGGGCCGGCGGCGCGAACGCTCACGATCGACCTTCCTCCGTTCACTCTCGTCGGCGCGACCACGCGAACCGGCTTGCTGACGACACCGCTTCGCGACCGGTTCGGGATGACGTTCCGGCTCGGCTACTACGAGCCCGAGCAGCTCACAGCGATCGTGCTCCGCTCCGCCGGAATCCTCGGGGTCGAGGTCGAAGGCGAGGCGGCGGAGGAGATCGCCCGGCGGTCGCGCGGCACGCCGAGGATCGCGAACCGGATCCTGCGTCGTGTCCGCGACGTGGCCGAGGTGCGCCACCAGGGGAGCGTGACGACGGATATCGCGCGCGAGGCGCTGGAGCTCCTCGAGGTGGACGGGCAAGGCCTGGAGCGCATAGATCGGGAGCTGCTCGCGGCGGTCGCGCACAAGTTCGGCGGTGGCCCGGTCGGACTGTCGACACTGGCGGTCACGCTCGGGGAGGAGCCGGACACGATCGAGGACGTCTACGAGCCGTTCCTGCTCCAGCTGGGCTTCCTGCAGCGCACACCGCGCGGACGGGTGATCACCGATCTGGGGCGGGCACACGTGGGCGCGAGCGACGACGAGAGGAGCCTGTTCTGAGCTCGCAGCAGATCTGGACACCCGGCATGGCCGGCCCGCTCGAAGAGCTCGTCAAGCGGATCCACCGACGCATCGATACGTTCCGCGACGAGCACGGCCTCGAGCAGGTCGCCGTCAGCGTCGAGTTGCTCGACGGGTCGCTGCTGCGGTTGGCGCGCCTCTCCCATGAGCCCGGCTTCGGGTTCGTCACGCTCTGCCCGCACCGGGAGGACGGCGACGCGGAGGAGCTGATCGTGCCGCTCGGCATGATCAGGGAGATCCGGATCGGCGCCGTGTCGCCCGAGCTCAAGCTCGGGTTCTCCATTCCCGCCGAGGACTGAGCGTCGCGTCGGCGCTTCGGCGACGGGCTTCGGCCTCAGCCCCGGTACTGCACTGCGTGCCACGACGGTGTGGGTGCCAGCTCGAGGAGCGCTCGGCCTCCGCGCGGCTCCGCGTAGCCGAAGTCACCCGAGCTCTCGTCCCACGCGACCTCCAGCGAGCCCGCCTTCACGCGGTGATCGAGGTAGGCGCTGCGGAAGACGAGCTTGCGCAGCCAGTAGACGAGAGACTCCCCGTCGAGCACGCCCACCTGCTCCCAGTGCCGGCCGAGATAGCGACCGAGGGCGCTCCTGGGGTCGGCGATCCTGCCCTGCCACGCCAGCTCGACGAGGTCGCCGGTTTCCTCCTCGTCGAGGTCGTTGGTGGCGACGAGACCGAGCCGGACGGCCGCAGCCGTTACGCGCTCCTCGAAGTCCTGCGCACCGAAATGGAACTCGTAGCGCATGAACTCGATCACGTAGTCGTCGCCGGAGACGTAGTTCTCGTCGCTGGCGGTCACCGCCGAAGGGTAGCCTCGCAGCGATGCGTGACCGCCGCCTGCTGATCGGCGCCATCGCTGCCGTGCTGGTGATCTGGCTCGGCGGCGCGGCTGTGACGAAGTACTCCGTCGAGCAGATGGCCTACTTCGCGCCGATCGCCGTCGTCGTCGTGGGCGCGACCGCAGCGATCGTGCTGCTGTGGGTGAAGGTCGTGCTGCAGCTCCGCGCCGAGCGCCGAGCGCGCTCCGAACGCTGAAGCCTATTCCGAGAGCCTGTCGGTAAGGCCAGCGGGAACGGCGCATTGCGACCGCGAAGCGGGCGCCTCAGGGGTCTACGCGGTTGGGGATCCGCTCGGCGGATTCCCAACCTGCGGGGAAGCTGGCGGGCTTCACAACCGGCGGGGATGTCGGAGGGCTCCGGGGTGCGGATCAGGTTCGCGGGCATGTGGCATTGCGACCGCGAAGCAGGCGCCTTCAGGGGTTGTCGCGGTTGGGGATCCGCTCGGCGGATTCCCAACCTGCGGGGAAGTGATTCCCAACCTGCGGGGAAGCTGGCGGGTTTCACAACCGGCGGGGATGTCGGAGGGCTCCGGGGTGCGGATCGGGTTCGCGGGCGTGGCATTGCGACCGCGAAGCGGGCGCCTTCAGGGGTTGTCGCGGTTGGGGATCCGCTCGGCGGATTCCCAACCTGCGGGGAAGTGATTCCCAACCTGCGGGGAAGCTGGCGGGTTTCACAACCGGCGGGGATGTCGGAGGGCTCCGGGGTGCGGATCGGGTTCGCGGGCGTGGCATTGCGACCGCGAAGCGGGCGCCTTCAGGGGTTGTCGCGGTTGGGGATCCGCTCGGCGGATTCCCAACCTGCGGGGAAGAACGGCGCCGTCCGACGATGGACGTACCGTCGAACGACGATGGATGACGGCCGCTGGACGATCCGTGATTGCGACTTTCAGCAGGTCGCGGCGCTCGTTCGCGCGACCGGGCTGAGCGACATCACGGCGCGCGTGCTGGTGCGACGTGGGCTCGGCGATCCGGCGGCAGCACAGGCGTTTCTCGACGCCGAGCCGCCGGGCCATGACCCCATGCTGCTCGGTGACATGGCCGCCGCCGTCGAGCGCATTCGGGGTGCCGTCGCCGACGGGGAGCGCATCTGCGTCCACGGCGACTACGACGTCGACGGGATCTGTGCGACGGCGGTCGCGGTGCTCGCGTTGCGGGAGCTCGGTGCCGACGTCACGTGGCACATCCCGAGCCGGTTCGACGAGGGCTATGGGCTCGCGGCGGAGACGCTCGAGCGGCTGGCCACCGAGGGAGTCCGGCTCGTGGTCACGGTCGACTGCGGCATCACCGCCGTCGACGAGATCGCCGGGGCGCGACGACAGGGTCTCGATGTGATCGTCACCGACCACCATCGCCCCGGCGACCGGCTCCCCGACTGCCCTGTGGTGGCGACTCGACCGTCGTCCTATCCGTTCCCGGAGCTCGCGGGCACCGGCGTGGCGCACAAGCTCGCGGAGGCGCTGCTCGGCGCGGATCATCCGGCGCTCGTACGCGAGCTCGACCTCGTGGCGCTCGCCACCATCGCCGACGTCGTGCCGCTGGTCGACGAGAATCGGGCACTCGCCAGCGCTGGTCTGCGACGTCTAGCGCGCACGAGCCGTCCCGGTCTGCGCGCGTTGATGCGCTCGGCGCGCGTCGATCCCGCCGCGATCGACGCATCATCGGTTGGTTTCCGCCTCGCTCCCCGGATCAACGCGGCTGGGAGGTTGCAGCGCGCGGACACCGCGCTCGCCCTCCTCCTCACCGAAGACGACCACGAGGCGGAGCTGCTGGCCGCGGAGCTCGAGGGGCTGAACCGGGAGCGTCAGGCGGTCGAAGATCGCATCCTGCGAGAGGCATCTGCACGGGTTGCCGGCTGGACGGACGCCGAGCGCGCGCGGCGCGGCTACGTCCTCTGGGACGAGGGCTGGCACGAGGGTGTGATCGGCATCGTCGCCTCGCGTCTCGTCGAGCGCTTCGGCCGCCCCGTGGTGATGATCGCGGCCTCGAACGACGGCTGGAAGGGGTCGGGCCGCTCCGTTCCCGCTTTCGACCTACACGGCGCGCTTGCTGCCTGCTCGAGTCACCTCGAGCGTTTCGGCGGCCACCGCGCTGCTGCCGGGCTGTCGATCGCGACCGAGGAGCTGGAGCCGTTCGCCGAGGCGTTCACCGACCATGCCGACGGCGTGCTCGCGGAGGACGACCTGCGACGTGAGATCCTCGTCGACGCCGTCGTCCCGGCGGCGGCGCTGACGCTCTCACTCGCAGAGGAGCTGGACCGCCTCGCCCCCTTCGGGCTCGGCAACCCGGACGTGACGCTCGTCGTCGTTGGCGTCGAGGCGTGTGAGCCGGGCACGGTCGGTGACGGCAAGCATCTCCGGTTCCGCGTCCGGCAGAACGGATGCGACGCCGGCAGCGCGATCGCTTTCGGTCAGGGCAGGCAACTCGAGCGCGTCCGCGATGGTGGTCGGCTCGACCTTGCGTTCCGGCTGAAGGAGAATCGCTGGAACGGGAGCGTCGCGCCGCAGCTCGTCGTCCGTCAGATGTTCGACACCGACGAGCGCTACGAGCTGTTGAGGGACGAGCTCGCAGCGGCGTGGAGGGCAGGCGAGCAGGCGTGGTCGGACGACGTGAACCGGATCTTCGCCGAGCTCGGCCTCGAGGAGGGTGTCACTGGTCGGCAGCTGCTCGAGTCGCCGTCTTTCCGAGCCCTTCTCGCGCCCGACGGCGTCCCGGCCCTACCGCGCGCCGCCTGACCGGCCAGTGACCGCCCGTGACGCGGTTGGCGGCGGCGCGGTGCGTGCCAGCGAGACGAGCAGACGTCGCACGCGCCAGAGTCGAATCCGTCGACGAAGCACCAGCATCGTTCGCTCAGGTTCGGCGTCCGCCGCGCCGATCCTTGAGGAGAACAAGCGGAAAGTACACTGACGCCATGGCAGTCCTCGACGCTGAACGCCACCACGAGCATCTCGTCAACGAGCTGATCGCGACGGTCGAGACCTACAATCCCGGCGTCGACAAGGGGCTCATCCGGCGCGCCTTCGACTACGCGGAGCGTCACCACCGCGGCCAGGTGCGGCGTTCGGGCGAGGACTTCATCAACCATCCGTGGGGCGTCGCGCAGGTGTGTGCCGAGCTCCACCTCGACGGGCAGACGATCGCCGCGGCACTCCTCCACGACGTCGTGGAAGACACCGGCGCCGAGCTCGAGGAGCTACGCGCCGACTTCGGGCCCGAGATCGCACAGCTCGTGGAGGGGGTCACGAAGCTGACGCGCATCTCGTTCTCCAGCCGCGAGCAGGCGGAGGCCGAGAACTACCGGAAGATGATCGTGGCGATGGCCCAGGACGTGCGGGTCATCCTGATCAAACTCGCCGACCGGCTCCACAACATGCGCACGATCGAGTACCTGGGCAAGCAGAAGCAGGTGCAGAAGGCGAAGGAAACGGTCGAGGTCTACGCACCACTCGCTCACCGCCTGGGGATCCACGCCCTCAAGTGGGAGCTCGAGGACCTCTCCTTCCAGATCCTGCACCCGCGCAAGTACTCCGAGATCAAGGCGATGGTGGCCGACCGTCGCGCCGACCGCGAGGCTCAGGTCGAGCTCGCCGCGGAGCTGCTCGCGACGGAGCTCGACAAGGTGGACATCCCGGCCGACATCCTGGGACGCGCCAAGCACTTCTACTCCATCTACGACAAGATGGCGAAGAAGGGTCGCGAGTTCAACGAGATCTACGACCTGACAGCGATGCGCGTGATCGTCGAACGCAGCGGCGAGGAAGGCACCCGGGACTGCTACGGGGCGCTCGGGATCATCCATTCGCTGTGGAAGCCGATGCCAGGCCGGTTCAAGGACTTCGTCGCCATGCCGAAGCTGAACCGCTACCGCTCGCTGCACACGACCGTGATCGGCCCCACCGGCACGCCGCTCGAGATCCAAGTGCGCACACGCGAGATGCACGAGGAGGCAGAGTTCGGCGTCGCCGCGCACTGGCTGTACAAACGCGGGCGGTCGAAGAAGTCCGACGACGAGTGGCTCACCTGGGTCAACTCGCTGATGGACTGGCAGGGCGACGACCAGGACGCCGCGGAGTACATGCGAACGCTGCGAACGGACCTCTTCGACGACGAGGTCTACGTGTTCACACCCAAGGGCGAGGTGAAGACGCTGCCTTCGGGGGCCACGCCGATCGACTTCGCGTACGCCGTGCACACGGACGTCGGGCACCGGACCGTCGGCGCCAAGGTGAACGGTCGCATCGTCCCACTCCACTACCGCCTGAAGAACGGCGACTTCGTCGAGATCCTCACGTCGAAGTCCGGTCGGGGACCGTCGCGCGACTGGCTCGCGGTTGCCGCGTCCTCACGCGCGAGGAACCGGATCCGGCAATGGTTCCAGCGGGAGACGCGCGGCGAGACCGAGGCCAAGGGACGCGAGGCCCTCGACCAGGCGTTGAAGGCACAGAGCCTCCCGTATCGCAAGCTCCAGGGATCGGCCGTGCTCGCCCAGGTGATCCGAGAGCTCGGATTCAAGAAGGCGGAGGACTTCTACCTCGCGCTCGGCTCCGGGAAGATCGGCACCGGGCAGGTCGTGAACAAGGTGCTCCAGCGCCTCAAGACCGACGAGGTGGCCGCAGAGCCCGCGGTCACGCGCAAGCCGGCGAAATCCCGTTCGACCGTCGCGGGCGAGCGCCTCGGCATCGTCGTGCCGGGCATCACCGACGTCCTCGTCCGCCTCGCGAAGTGCTGCACACCCGTGCCGGGAGACGAGATCGTCGGCTACATCTCGCTCGGGCGTGGCATCACCATCCACCGCGACGACTGCCCGAACGTGAAGGCGCTGATGCGGAACCCCGAGCGCTTCACCGACGTCGCGTGGGAGGAAGGCGCGGCCTCCACGAGCTTCCGCGTCCAGGTGGCCGTCGAGGCCTGGGACCGTCCGCGCCTGCTCGAGGACGTCGCCCGTACGTTCTCCGAGCAAGGAGCGAACATCGTCGCCTACGGCGGCTCGGTCGAGGACGGGCTCGCGCGAAACTGGTACACGGCAGAGCTCGGCGACGTGAAGGACCTGCGCTCGCTGCTCTCCGGCCTTCGACAGCTCGACGCCGTCTTCGACGCGTACCGCGTCACCCCCGACTGACCGCCGCTCGGTGCGAAGCCCTCCCTCGATCGAGGGAGCATCCCTCGTTCGAGTGGGGTACCCCGTTCGAGGGATCGAGTCCCTCGCCCGAGGGATTGCGTCCCTCCGGCAGGGGACTACAACGAGTGCGGGGGAGGGGAGCCGATGCGTCGACCGCCTGGGGCTCGCCCCGGGCGGTCGCGCCGGCGCCCCTGCTTGTCCGCAGGTGTGGGATCCGCTGGCGCGGATCCCACACCGCGGGAACCCCTGAAGGCGTCCGCTTCGCGGCCGCGGGGTGTGGCTCGAGTCCGGGTGTCGTGGCTTGTCCGCAGGTGTGGGATCCGCTGGGGCGGGGTCCTGCGCAGCGGGAGCCCCTGAAGCTTGTCCGCAGGTGTGGGATCCGCTGGCGCGGATCCCACACCGCGGGAACCCCTGAAGGCGTCCGCTTCGCGGCCGCGGGGTGTGGCTCGAGTCCGGGTATCGTGGCTTGTCCGCAGGTGGAATCCGCTGGGGCGGGTCCTACGCCGCGGGAGCCCCTGAAGGCGTCCGCTTCGCGGACGCAAGAGGCGCGTCGGAGGGATGCGCGTCGTTGGTCGCGGCCCAACGGGGTTGCTGTCCGACTTCAGTCAGACAGCACTGCCGGGTGCCTCAAGGATCCCAGGTCTCGCCGCCGGTGTCCCAGCCGATCAGGACATGCGCGGCGATCCGTCCCGCTATCTGCTCGAGAAACGTCGTGTCTGCGTCTCCGTCGACGAGGAGTTCGCCGACCGTCGTGCCCTGGTAAGCGATTGGCGTCGTCGTCCGCCGGCTGTCGTCCGGGGTCCCCGCAGCCGGGCCGGGAGTCAGCGAGCCGCCGTTGAGGAACGCGATGCCCGCCCACGAGATCTCGGGGCCCGCGGCGAGTATCCGCACGGTCTCGCGCAGCGCGTCGTCGGCATCCTCCGCGGCGTCGAGGGCCTGGTCGAGCGCCTCCAGCGCGTCGGCGCTCACTCTTCGAGATCCTCGCCCTCGAACGCGCGGATGGGTGCCCGCAGGCTCTCGGAGATCGGAACCGGCCGCCGGCTGTCGAGATCGACGAGCACGAGCGTCTGCGCTGCCGTCACCATCAGCGTCCCCTCGGGGAGGCGGTAGGCGGCGCATTCGTACGTCACGCTCGTCCGACCGATACGGCTGATCCGGACGAACGCCTCGATCAGATCGTCGAAGCGAGCCGGTGCGTGGTACTCGACCGACGAGGCGCGCATCACGAACTCGGCGCCATCGATCCGCATGTGCCCGAGGTGCCGGTGATACTCGGTGCGCGCGTGATCGAAGTACGGCAGGTACCGACCGTAGTAGACGACACCTTGCGCGTCGGTGTCGGAGAACCAGACGCGTGCGAGCGCCGAGTACTTGAAAGGCGGCCGCTCCCCCGTGACACGGCCGAGCTCCAGGGGATCCGTCACCGTTCGATCCTATCCACGGGAAGACCGGCTAGAGTCACCCCATGTCGCTCGTCGCCGAGCACATGTCGCGCGATCTGCTGGTCGTCGATCCGGCGTCCACGATCGGCGCCGCCGCCCACGAGATGGCGAACCGAAACGTGGGCACCGTGCTCGTGGTCGACGACGGACGCCTCGTCGGCATCCTCACCGAGCGTGACGTCTTGCGCGCCGTCGCCGGCGGCTGGGACGAGAGCGAGCCAGTCTCCGCCCGCATGACGCCGAACCCCGAGACCGCGGAGTCGGAGGACACCACGGAACATGCCGCGACGTTGATGATCCACGGCGGCTTCCGGCACCTGCCGATCGTCGACGGCTCAGACATCGTCGGCATCCTCTCGATCCGGGATCTCGTTCGTGTCGCGCTCGACGACGCAGCCCCACGCGGCGCGTAGCTCCCGCTCAGTCGAGCGGGGCACGCGTGACGGCCGACAGCGGCTCGTTCACGTCGAACAGCTTCGCGCGGACGGCCGTGATCCCGAAGCTCTCGAGGCGTGCGGTGTGCTCCTCGACGTAGGCGCGGGCCGATGCCTCGTCGTCGAAGAGGTAGATGCCTCCGCCGACACCGTCCGCCTCGTTCTCGGTCCACACCTTCCAGCGCAGACCGGGTGTGCCGGCGATGTGCTCCGCGAGCTCTCCGAACGCGGCTGCCATCTCGTCGCCCCACGGGCCCTGCATCGGGAAATCGAATTGCGCCAGTGTCGGCATCTGATCCCTCCTTCGTCGTTCGGTCAGTCGAGTGGCCAGGGAAGCCGGCACGGCTCCCAGGAGCCGGGCCAATCTGCGTAGGCCTCCCGCGGATGGTCGGTGGCCGTCTCCACGGACGCGCCATGACGAGCAGCTGTCTCGCTCACCGGGTAGTGGATCTGCAGATCGGCCGCGCGGGCGCCCAGCATGAGGATCGCGCATGAGCCCTCACCTGCCCCGACGAACACGTGTCGCGTCCCTCCGGGGCAGTGGAAGAAGTCCCACTGCCTCAGGTGGCGCTCCTTCTCCTCGACGATCAGCAGGCACTCGCCATGAAGGACGAGGAATCCCTCCTGCGCGCTCTCCTCGTGGTACCGGCAGGCCTGCTGGCCCGGCTCGAGCACGTGGATGTTGACCCCGACGTCCCAGCGCCGGTTCTCGTTGCCCTCGAGCTCGATGAACGCACCGGAGTGCTCGTTGCGGTGAGCCACCGCATCCCCGAGGCTGAGGACGAACCACCCCTCCGACGTCACGGCCGTGCCGTGCTCGGTCTCGGCCAGGGACGCTTCTGGAACCGGGACGCGCTCACTCATGCTCGGATCAGGTCGAGGATCTCGTCACGCCGCGCGACCATCGTCATCTCGTCGAGCGCTTCGAGGTTGAGTCGAAGCAGCGGCTCCGTGTTGGAGGGACGGACGTTGAAGTGCCAGTCGTCGAAGTCGACGGAGATGCCGTCGAGGTGCGTGACGACACCGCCCTGCGCGGCGTAGCGCTCCTTGATCTCCTGCAGCTTCAGCGGAACGTCGGCGACCGGCGTGTTGATCTCCCCGGTGAGGTGGTACTGACTCCGGTACGGCGCGAGAAGCTCGGACAGCTTCGGGCCGTGCGAGAGCAACTCGAGCATGAGCAGGAACGGAACGATGCCTGTGTCGGCCTGCGAGAAGTCGCGGAAGTAGTAGTGCGCCGACACCTCGCCGGCGAAGACGGCGTCCTCCTTGCGCATGCGGTGCTTGATGAACGCGTGCCCGACACGGTTCATCAGCGGGATACCGCCGGCGGCCACGATCGTGCGTGGCACTGCCCAGCTGGCGCGCACGTCGTAGATCACCTTGCCCCCGGGCTCGCGTGCGAGGATCGACTCGGCGAGGAGCGCGGTGACGAAGTCGCCCGGGACGAACTCACCGGTGTCGTCGACGAAGAAGCAACGGTCGGCGTCGCCGTCGTACGCGACTCCGAGGTCTGCGTGCTCGTCGCGCGTGCGGGTGACGATGAACTCCCTGTTCTCCGGAAGCAGCGGGTTCGGCTCGTGGTTGGGGAACGTCCCGTCCGGCTCGAAATGGCACGGCACCACCTCGACGTTCGGGAGCTGTTCGAGCACGGGCGGCAACATGACGCCGGCCATGCCGTTCGCCGCGTCGACGACGACCTTCAACCGTCCGATCACGTCGGCGTCCACGAAGGACAGCACTTTCTCGACGAACCCTGGCCAGACGTTCTCCTCGCGCACGGTGCCCCGCTTCGTCACGCCGCCGAACCCGCTCTCGGCGCGCCGGCGCACGTCGTCGAGGCCCGAGTCGCCACCGACGGGGAGTGCCCCGCGGCGGACGATCTTCATCCCCGTGTACTCCTTCGGGTTGTGCGACGCAGTCACGCACACGCCGCCGTCGAGCCCGAGCGCCCCGACGGCGTAGTAGATCATCTCGGTGCCGACCATCCCCAGGTCGAGCACGTCCGCACCGCCGTCGGCCGCGCCCTCGATCAGCGCGGCCGCCATGGACGGGGCCGAGAGCCGCATGTCGCGCCCGACGGCGATCGCGCGCGGCTCGAAGTGCTCGACGTAGGCGCGGCCGACCGCGTAAGCCCCCTCTTCGTCGAGCTCTGACCCGTGGATGCCGCGCACGTCGTACGCCTTGAAGACCTTCGGGTCGAGCACGCGTCCATCGTACGGGCGGCGCCTCGCCGGCGATGCAGTCAGTGGGTGAGGATCTCCTTGATCGTCTGACTGGACGACTCGTCGGGGGACTCGGAGATCACCGTCGCAGGGCGGTCGAAGCCGTCGAGCGCCTCACGCAGCGGCTCCGCCCTCAGCGTTCCGTCACCGTAGGGCAGATGCTTCGTCTCGTTGCGGTTCGCAAAGGCGATGTCGGAGAAGTGGATGTGAAAGGGCACTCCCGGTTCGAGGACGGCGTCGACGGCGGCGAGCGCCTCCACGAACCGCTCGGGCTCCAGGAACGCGCCGTCGCTCGTCGCGTGCATGTGGGCGAAGTCGAGAACCGGTCGCACCCACTCGACCTGCGCCGCAATCGCGACGCAGTCGTCGACCGAGCCGAGGTCGCGGACACGTCCCATCACCTCGACGCCGAACGGCACCGCCCGCTCCTTCGACACGAGCCGGTCGCGCAACATGCCCAGCTGCTCGACGACGGCCGCGATCGCATGCTCGCGTGACCGTCCGAGCAGGAAGCCGGGATGGAGGACGACGAGCTCGGCACCCGTCGCTGCGCCGATGCCCGCCGACCGATCGAGCGCACCCAACGCGGACGTGAACTTCCGCCCGGAGGCCTCGACGTGCCCCATGAAGCCGAACAGAGGTGCGTGCACCGAGAGAGCGAGGTCGTGCTCGCGCGCGAGCACGCCGAAGCGCTCGGCCCAGGGGTAGTCCATCCAGAAGCCGCTCTCGAAGTCGATCTCGCACGCCGTGTAGCTCCGCTCCAGCAAGAGCTGGACGGCCTCGTCCGGCGACTCGTGCGAGGGCACGCGCGCGGGGCCGACGCGGATTCGTCCCATGGCGCGACTCTACTCCCGTCCCCGGGGACGAACCCGCTCACGCCATGTAACTGATCGTTACAGGGCGGGTTTGCCCTGCAAACGGGGGGAGTCGCCGGAATCGTCGGCGCTGGCGATGCCGTCCGATTGGACCCGTACGCTGGCGTCCATGGAACAGCCCACTCGCATCGACCTGCTCGAGCTCGACATCGACCTCCGGCTCACCGATCTCTGGCGCGAAGCGGCCGACGTCACCGAGTGGAGCCTCGACGTCGTCGCCGCCTTCATGCGCGCGTCGTACGGGAAGGGCTACTGCGATGCCCTGACCGAAGAGTCGCCTGGCGCCCTGTGCCATGAGCACGGCTACGACGTACCGGCGCGCGAGCTCGGCTACCGCGAGACCGCACGCCGCGACGCGGCGTAACGGTTCCGTAAGCAGTAGTGGACCGACGCGGGTCTACACTGTTGGTGATGGCCGGGAAGGGGTCGCCAGCTCGTCTCGTGATTGCGCTGTCGATCGCAGCCGTTCTCGCCGTGTTCCTCCTCTACACGTCGATCGCTGGCGGCGGCACACCGTCCATCTCGCCGAGCGAGCTCGCGGGACGCAGTGACGTCGTCTCGCTCGCAGGGCTCGTCGTCGGCCCTGTCACGGGTGATGCCCACGACGGCGGGCTTCGTTTCAAGCTGAAGGACATCGAGGGCGACGACCAGACGACCGTCGCCGTCCTCTACACAGGCTCCGTGCCCGACCTCTTCCGCGTCGACCGCCATGTGGTCGTCGACGGCAAGTTGGTGAAGGGCGTGTTCGTGGCAACACCTGGAACGATGATCACGAAGTGCCCGTCCAAGTACTCGGACATCGAACCGCCCGCCTAGAAGGCGCAGGAGATCGTGCCCGAGCTGGGGAGCGCCGCCCTCTTCGTCACCCTCGGTCTCGCGGCGTACGCGCTCGTCGCCGGCGTGGGTGCAGCCGTCACGAGGCGACGGAGGCTCGCCGTCTCGGCGCGGAACGCGCTCGTCGCGTCCTTTGCATCCACGGCCGTTGCCTCCGGCGTCCTCCTCACGGGGTTCCTACGCGACGACTTCTCGCTGTCGTACGTCGCGGCGACGTCGAGTCGAGAGCTCCCCGTCCCGTACAAGATCTCTGCGTTCTGGGGAGGGCAGGAGGGGTCGCTGCTGCTTTGGCTGCTCGTGCTGACGGCGTACGCGGCGCTCGCCGTCCATGCCAACCGACGAAGAGCAGCCGACCTGATGCTCTGGGTGACACCGGTGCTCGGTGGGCTCGTCGTCGCGTTCTCCTGGCTGCTCGTCGCCGTCTCGAGCCCCTTCGACACGATCGCTGCGCCACCCGACGGTCGCGGTCTCAACCCCAGCCTGCAGAACCCGTACATGGTCACGCACCCCGTGCTCCTCTACGTAGGGTACGTCGGGCTCGCCGTGCCGTGGGCGTTCGCGATGGGAGCGCTGCTCTCAGGGCGCACCGACGAGCGCTGGCTCGTCGCGACTCGCCGCTGGACACTCGGAGCGTGGGCTGCGCTCGGGCTCGGGCAACTGCTCGGCGCGCACTGGGCCTACGTCGAGGTCGGGTGGGGCGGCTACTACGCGTGGGACCCGGTCGAGAACGCCGCCTTGATGCCGTTCCTGGCCGCGACCGCGTTTCTGCACTCGGTGATGATCCAGGAGAAACGCGGCATGCTCCGCGTCTGGAACGTCGCCCTCGTCTCGCTGGCCTTCTGCCTCTCGCTGTTCGGCACGTTCCTCACGCGCTCCGGTGTTGTCAATTCCATCCACTCCTTCACGCAGAGCTCGATCGGGCCGTGGTTCCTCGCGTTCATCATCGTCGCGGTCGCCTTCTCGCTCGGGATGC
Organism: uncultured Actinomycetes bacterium; assembly: GCA_963701395.1. GTDB lineage: Bacteria > Actinomycetota > Thermoleophilia > Gaiellales > Gaiellaceae > Gaiella. The sequence continues at coordinate 440,290 of CAVOZU010000007.1, read as the reverse complement.
TGCTGTGGCGGTTGCCGCTCCTCCGCTCGAAGACGCGGCTGGAATCGCTCGTCTCGCGCGAGGCGACCTTCCTCTACAACAATCTCCTTCTCGTCGCTCTCTGCCTCACCGTGCTCTGGGGCGTGCTCTGGCCGATCGTCACGGAGGCCGTGCGCGGCGAGTCGGTGGTCGTCGGACGGCCGTACTACGACTTCTTCCTCCGCATCTTCGGCCTCCCGCTGCTGCTGCTGATGGGAATCGGCCCTCTCGTCGCGTGGAGACGCGCATCCCTACGTGGGCTCGGCCGGACGTTCGCATGGCCGACTGGTGTCGCCCTCGCAACCGGCGCCGTGCTGCTCGTGCTCGGTGCGGGATCCTCGATCCCCGGTCTCATCGCATACACGTTCTCGGCCTTCGTGATCGCAACAATCGTCCTCGAGTTCTCTCGTGGGACCATCGCGCGTCGAGCGCTCACAGGTGAGCGGGTGCCACGCGCCTTCGTGGCGCTCGTTGGGCGGAACAGGCGCCGGTACGGCGGCTATGTCGTCCACTTCGCCATCGTCCTACTCGCCATCGGCATCGCCGGTTCGAGCGCCTACGACCTTGCCGTCGAGGGCCGCCTGGCGCAGGGCGAGTCGATGCGCGCAGGCGCCTACGACCTCACCTACCGTGAGCTCGTCGAACGGGAGGCGGCGAACGCCACCGAGGTGCGAGCAGTGCTCGGCGTCGAGCGGGGTAGCGCTGACCTGGGGACGCTCGAGGCCGGCAAGAACGCGTACAGCGTCGAGCAGCAGGTTTCGAACGAGGTCGGGATCAGAACCGACTACCTTCGCGCCGAGGATCTGTTCGTGATCGCCGAGCAGGTGAACGACGACGGAAGCGTCTACTTCCGGGTCTTCGTCAAGCCTCTCGTCAACCTGATCTGGCTCTCGGGGCTCGTGTTTCTCGTCGGCTCGCTGATCACGCTCTGGCCCGATGCGCGGGAAGAACGTCGGCTCGCGATTCGGTACGCGGAGGCCGGCGCTCCTTCGGGCGCGACGCCCAGGTCGTGATCGGGGCATTGACGTTGACGGTCGTGCTCGCCGTGGCGTGCGTCGTGTTCGTCGCTCTGCCGTTTCTCCGTGAGCCCGAGCCTGCGACGGATCACGTCGACGACGTCGACTCCGCGACGCGAGCTCGCCTGGAGCTCGCGGAGGCCCGTGACCGGGCGCTGGAAGCGTTGCGCGAGCTCGAAGCCGATCATCGCTCCGGACGTATCCCGGACGACGACTACCGGGCGTCCGTGGGTGGGTTGCGACGTGAGGCTGCGCAGGCGCTGCGTGCGCTCGACGAGGGCAGGAACGACCGACGGACCAGGGAAGATGAATCGTGATGGGTCGACGCACAGCGGCCGCCGTCTTCGTCATGCTGCTGCTCCTCGCGGCGCCGGCGGCGAGCGATCCCGGGTCGGAGAAGGAGCGTGTCGACGCTCGCATCGATGAGCTGCAGGACCGGATCGACGCCGCCGGGCAGCAGGAGACGGTGCTCACGTCGGAGCTCACGGTGTTGAGCTCCCAGGTCAGGGCGGCACAGGCAGCCGTGGTCGCCGAGGAGGCGCAGCTCACGGCCGTCGAGCGGGAGCTGGTTGCGCAGGCCGCGCGTCGCCAGGCGCTCGATCGGCAGGTGCGCGAGCTCGCCGAGCGCTTGACGGGGCTGCGGCACGAAGAGGCGGCGGCGATCGTCTCACTCGAGCGTCGTGTCCGGGAGATCTACATGGCGGACGAGCCCGACCCCGTCGCGTTCATGTTCGGCGCCGCGTCGTTCGGCGACCTGATCGACACGATCGAGTTGCTCGACCGGATCGGTCGCCAGGACGAGCGAATCGTCCGGTCCGTGACGCGATCGCGGCAGCGCATCGCAGAGGCCACCCGTGTCGCGCGCGTCGCCAGGGCAGAGGCGCGCACGGTCGAGCGCGAGATCGAGGCTCGCGTGGCCGAGCAGCATGCGATCCGCGATCGCCTGGCCGCGGGTCGGGATGCCCTGGCCGTGGCCGAGGACGGCAAGGAGGCGGCTCTCGGGACGATCCGGGAGAGTAAGGAGCACTTCTCGGAGGAGGTCGAGGCGCTGGAGGAGGAGAGCGCCGCGCTCGCTGCGCGCATCCGCGCCGCGCAGGAGCTCAGTGCGTCGTCCGGTCCTGCCCCGATCGCCAATCCCGGTGGTCTTGCCTGGCCCGTGAGCGGGCCGGTCGTCAGTGGGTTCGGGCCACGCGGAGGTCGCCTCCACGAGGGGATCGACATCATCGCGGCGAGCGGAACGCCCGTCCGTGCGTCGGCGGCCGGCGTGGTCATCCACGCCGGGTGGCTCGGCGGGTACGGGTTGCTCGTCGTCGTCGATCACGGCGGAGGCCTGTCCACCGCCTACGCCCACAACTCCTCGCTCGCACGAGGCGTTGGCTCGCAGGTGGCACAGGGTGACGTGATCGCGTACGTCGGCAGCACCGGGAACTCCAGCGGCCCCCACGTCCATTTCGAAGTGCGTGTGAACGGTACGGCCGTCGACCCGATGGGATACCTGTAGACGCCGGATCGACGGTCAGGCGGCGAGCTCGGACGCGCCGCCGTGATCGACGCCGGCCGGCAACTCGTCGGCGACGACGACATGGAGATCGGGCAACGCGCGCCACCGCTCGTCGAGCCCCAGGCCGTATCCGGCGAACAGCTCGTCCGGCACGGTGAAGCCGACCCAACGCAGCGGCACGTCGTCGACCAGGCGACGGTAGGGCCGATCGAGCAGCGTCACCGCGGTGAGGCTGGCGGGACCGCGCAGGCCGAGCGTCCGGACGAGAAAGCCGAGCGTGAGGCCGGTGTCCACGACGTCCTCGACGATCACGAGATGGCGACCCTCGACCGATCGATCGAGATCCTTCAGCAGTCGAACCTCGTCTCCGGCCCCCCCGACGTACGGCGCGAGCTCGATCACGTCGAGCTCGTGGTGGATCGGCAGCGCACGCGAGAGATCGGCGAGGAACACGGCGCTCGACTTGAGCGGTGCGATCAGGACCGGGTCAAGGCCTTTCAGGTCGGCTGCGATCTCTCGCCCGAGCTCTGCGACGCGCTCCCCGATCGCTTCGCGGGAGAGGTAGATGTCGCCGATCGGGTGTCCCCGCTCACGCAGTGGATCGGCCGCGGACATCAGGTCGCATCCCGACGTTCGAGGAGCGCCGCGGTCACGACGCGATCCGTAAACGGTGGCGCTGCGCGAGCCGCTCGATGTCGCGACGGTAGAAGAGCTTCACCTTGACGTCCGGATAGAGGCGCCGGACGTCTCGTAGCTTCCGGTTCTTGCGTGTGACGAGCGACTGCTTCATCACCGTCACCTCCACGTAGAGCTCCTGCTCCGGAAGGTAGAAGTCGGGCGTGAACGCACGGGTGACCCGTCCGTCCGGGGCTCGCTCGAGGACGAAGGATCGCGGCTCGTAGTCCCAGGGAATGCCGTAGAAGTCGAGGATCTTCGCGCACTCCAACTCGATGGGGTTCGCAAAACGCGGTGCCTCACCACCGCGGTAGGCACGGAAGACGAGCGTGTCCGCTGCTTCGGACGGCACCGCGGCAACGGTAGCGGTGTGCTCGGACGACCCTGAGCTCCTTGTCGCGAAAACCCCTGGAAAAAGAGGGACTCGGACTCGTAGACTGTGTAACACATGGGGTCACAGGCCACATTTCGTATCGCACACCTCTCGGATCTGCACTGCGGTGGGCCGTACTTCGAGCCGAACCTCCTCGTACGTGCGATCAGCGAGATCAACGACGTCGCGCCTGACGTCGTCGTCTGCACGGGAGACCTGACGACGCTCGGTTTCCGCCACGAGTACCAGGCCGCGCGCGAGTACCTCGACAGGCTCGACTGCGATTCCCTGGTCGTCGTCCCCGGGAACCACGACTCCCGCAACGTCGGCTACGTGCACTTCGAGGAGCTGTTCGGTCCTCGCAACTCGGTGTTTCGCAAGGGCGAGGTCGCGATCGTCGCCGTCGACTCGACGGAGCCCGACCTGGACCACGGGCAGATCGGGCGCGGGCGGTATCCCTGGATCGAGCAGGAGTTCGGCGCGGAGCCTGCGACCCTGAAGATCTTCGTTCTCCACCACCATCTGCTGCCCGTGCCCGGCACCGGCCGCGAGCGAAACGTCGTGTACGACGCCGGAGATGCGATCGAGTGCCTGCTGCGTTCCGGTGTCCACCTCGTCCTCTCGGGGCACAAGCACGTTCCGTACGCGTGGCGGCTCGAGAACCTCTTCGTCGTCAACACCGGCACCGTGTCGTCGCTCCGTCTGAGGGGAAACACCCGACCTTGTTACAACCTGATCGAGGTGACGGGGGCGCATGTCGACATCTGGCGCAAGCACCCCTTCCACGGGCAGGAGCGGATCATCCAGTTCTCCGCCGACACATTCGAGTACGAGAAGTACACCGGGCGGATCGAGCGTGAGGTGTCGTCGCGGTGAGACGTGTGGTCGCGCTCATCGACGGTGAGCACTACGCACCCGTCGTGCGCGACGCAATCGCCGAGTTGGCCGACGACGTGGTCGCTGCCGTCCTCGTCGGTGGCATCGAGAAGCTGCGCGGTGGAGAGGACTACGGCGTGCCGTTGGTGGACGACCTGGAGCAGGCGATCAAGGATCTGGAACCGGACGCGGTTGTCGATCTCTCCGACGAGCCAGTGCTGGGCCCGGTGGAGAGGTTCCGTCTCGCAAGCCGGACTCTGGTCCACGGAATCCCGTACGAGGGCGCCGACTTCAGATTCGACCCGCCGGTGTTCTCCCCGGTCGATGCGCCGGCGATCGCGGTCGGCGGGACGGGCAAGCGCGTCGGGAAGACGGCCGTTACGGGCTACCTGGCGCGCCAACTGGCGAAGCAGCGGAAGATCGTCGTGGTCGCAATGGGTCGCGGCGGTCCGCGCGTGCCCGAGGTCGTCACCGTGCGACCGACGATCGAAGCCCTGGTTGCGCTCTCGCGCGCCGGCCGACACGCGGCCTCGGACCATCTGGAGACGGCGGCTCTCGCGGGCGTGGAGACGGTCGGCTGTCGGCGCTGCGGCGGTGGTCTCGCGGGTGCCGTGATGGGCTCGAACGTCCTCGAGGGTGCGGCCGTCGCGATCGAGCTCGAGCCCGAGCTGATCGTGTTCGACGGATCGGGCGCGGCGCTGCCGCCTGTCGACGCGCAACAGCGAGTGCTCGTCGTCGGTGCGCACCAGGAGCTCCACGTCGCCACGGGATACCTGAACGCCTACCGCGCGCTCCTGGCCGATCTCGTCGTGGTCACGATGGCGGAAGAGGACGCGCCGCACGCCGAGCTCGCGGCGGAGTTGCAGCGACTCGTGCGCGCCGGTGTGCCGGTGGTGCGAACGACATTGCGGCCCCATCCCGCCGAGCCCGTGGCAGGTGAGCGGGTCGCGTACTTCGGAACCGCGCCCGCGTCCCAGCACGGACGAATCGCATTGGAGCTGGGCGACGTCCACGGGGCGCACGTCGTGCACGTCTCCGGTGCGCTCGCAGATCGAGGGCGCCTCCGGATCGAACTGGCGGACGTCGACGCCGAGACGTTCGTCGTCGAGCTGAAGGCAGCTGCCGTGGACGTCGTCGTCGAGGAGGCGATGCGGCGCGGGGCACGGGTCGTGCTTGCCGCCAACGACGTCGTCCCGCTCGCCGGCGAACCCGATCTGCGAGCCGCCTTCGACGAGCTCGCCGACACAGCGGTGGCGATGGCGCCGGCGACGGTGACGACGTGAGCGAACGCCGGTACCTCGCGCCGCTGCCACTCGGCGGCGACGAGGGCCCGCCGTGGTCGAAAGGGCTGATGTCTCGGGCGCTGGCCGCGACCGGGCTCTCCATGACCCGCGCCTACGAGCTGGCACGCCACGCCGACGCAGATATGTCCAGACGTGGAGCTGACCGCCTCGATCTCGATCGCCTCGCCGAGTTCGCCAACGACGTTCTCGGCGACGACGACGGAGCGCGCACGATGCGCCGTCTGCGGAGGCTGCAGGCGCTCCAAGAGCTCGATCTGCCGATCGTGGTGCTCGTCGGCGGCGCGACCGGGACGGGCAAGTCGACGATCGCGACCGAGGTTGCGCACCGGCTCGGGATCACACGCGTCGCCTCCACGGACTTCATTCGTCAGACGATGCGCGCGTTCTTCTCCCGCGAGTTCATGCCGTCGGTCCACTACTCGAGTTTCGACGCGGGGCTGGGCCTGACGAAGGCGGAGGAGGACGAAGCCGGCGACCCGATGCTACTCGGGTTCCTCGAACAGACCCGGCGCGTGCTCGTCGGCGTCGAGGCTGCGATCGACCGCTCGCTCACCGAGCACTGGTCGATGGTGTTGGAGGGGGTACACCTCGTCCCGGGGATGGTCACCGTCGACCGACACGACGCACTCGTCGTGCAGTGTGTGGTGGCGATCTCCGACGAGGAGGTGCATCGCAGCCACTTCTGGGTCCGCGACCGCGCCACCGACGGTCTGCGCCCGCTCGACAAGTACCTCGACGGGATGCCCGAGATCCGGGCGCTCCAGGAGGCCCTCGTCGCGCGGGCCGAGCGGGCGGACATACCGGTGATCGAGAACACTGGTCTCGATGCCGCGGTCGGCCAGATTCTCGACCTGGTGCTCACCGGCGCCGGGCGGCTCGTGCGCGCCTAGCGTCTACACTCGAGGCATGGTCACGAAGGACGACATCGTCGAGGCACTGCACGGGGTCGAGGATCCGGAGTTGGGCATGGACATCGTCGAGATCGGCCTGTTCTACGACGCCGAGATCGACGGAGCGAACGTGCGCGTCATCCACTCGCTGACGTCGATGGGGTGCCCGGCGGGGCCGATGATCCAGGACGGCATCCACGACGCAGTCGCAGCGCTCCCGGGTGTCGACGCGGTCGAGGTGGAGCTGACGTTCGAGCCACCGTGGACCCCCGACCGCATGTCCGAGGACGCGAAGTTCATCCTCGGCTTCGGCTGGTAGGGCGCCGCCACCCGTCCCGCGGGGGCGATCAGCCAGGGATCGTCAGGACGATCTTGCCGAGCTGCTCGCCCGCTTCGAGGCGCTCGTGTGCGGCACGGCCCTCCGAGAGCGGATAGACGCGGTCGATGTGCACCCGGGCGCGTCCGTTGCGAACGAGCTCGTACGCACCCAGGAAGTCCTCACGTGTCCCCATCGTCGAGCCGAGCACGGTGAGCTGCTTCCACCAGTAGCGATGAAGCTGGGCGGGCGGGTTCGGTCCCGACGTCGCCCCACAGACCACGACCCTGCCGGCCGGTCGCACGGCCGCCAGTGACCGTGACCAGGTCGCCTCGCCCACGGACTCGACGACGACATCGACACCCGATCCTGTCGCCTCCTTCACGGCGGCCACGACGTCGCCAGTCTCGTGATTGACGCAGATATCGGCGCCCCACTCGCGCGCACGCTCGAGCTTCGCGTCGCTGCTGGAGGTGACGATCGTGCTCACGCCCAAGGCGCGGCAGATCTCCAGGGCGGCCAGGGCGACACCACCGCCGATCCCCCAGATCAGCACCCACTCGCCGGCTCGGACTTGCGCGCGGGTCACGAGCATGCGGTACGCGGTCTCGTAGACGAGTGGGAAGGCCGCGCCTTCCTCGAACGACAGCGCGTCATCGAGAGGGAAGACCTGAACCGCATCGATCGCGACGAGCTCTGCGTGCGTTCCGTCTCCGTGCTCCCCGAAGACCTTGATGATCGGCCCTTGCTCGATCCCCGGGTTGATCACCACGCGGTCGCCGAGCTCGGGGCCGTCGACGTCGTCGCCGAGCCCCTCGACCACACCGGCTCCGTCGGAACCGAAGATGTGCGGCTTCGGTGCGGACGGGAGCCCCTTCCGCACCCAGACGTCCAGGTGGTTGAGAGACGCCGCGCGTACGCGAATGAGCACCTGGCCCGTGTCGGGCTCTGGATCGGGGGCGTCCTCGTAGCGGAGGACGTCCGACCCGCCGTCCTCGTGACTGCGGAGAGCTTTCATGGCAGGATCTTGTCATGACGAGCGCCGCGCTGGCGCGGCTTGCCGCAGAACTCGGTCTCGACGCGGTCGGTGCCGCCCCGGCTGCACCATACGAAGAGACGGAGCGGCACATAGCGGAGCGGAGCTCGCGCGGCCTCTTCGGAGGCATGCGCTTCACGATGGCGATCCCCGAGGTCTCCTGCCATCCGGAGATGCTCCTCGACGGCGGGCGGACCGTCGTGTCTGCGGCGCTCTGCTACTACGTTCCCGGCCCACCGCCACGCGCCGGCGAAGGGGCGCTCCCGCGCTATGCGTGGCGTGACCAGTACGACGACCTGCGCGCCCGCCTGGACGAGCTGGGACGACGGCTCGGGGGCTCCTACCGTGTGCTCGTCGACGAGAACCAGCACGTCGACCGGGAGGGGGCGGCTCGCTCCGGTGTCGGTTTCTACGGCAAGAACACGATGCTGATCACGCGAAGCCACGGCTCCTGGGTCGTGCTGGGGACGCTCGTCACCGACGTCGAGATCGAGGCCACACCCGCACTCGATGCCGACTGCGGTCAGTGCCGGCTCTGCATCGACGCGTGTCCGACCGGCGCTCTCGACGTTCCGGGCGAGCTCGACGCCACGCGCTGTCTCTCCTACTGGACGCAAGCTCCGCGGCCCATCCCCGAGCCGTACCGGCGCGAGCTCGGTGCGATGGTCTACGGGTGCGACATCTGTCAGGACGTCTGTCCCTGGAACCGTGGAATCGAAAGGCGGCGCGCTGATCTTCCGGTTCCCGCGGACGCCGAGCCCGTCGTCTCGCTCGTGGACTGGCTCGAGCGCGATGACGAGGAGCTCACGCTGCGATACGAGCGGCTCTTCGTGCCGCGCAACGACTCTCGGTGGTTGCGTCGCAATGCGCTGGTCGCCCTGGGGAACACAGGCGCGACTGCACACGCACCCGCCGCCGAGCGTTTCCTCGACGGGCCCGACGAGATGCTCCAGGAGACGGCCGCCTGGGCGCTCGCCGAGATCGCCGTGCGCGCAGGAGGCGGCTGAGACCGTCGGGTGCTGCTGCTACGGATTCCCCGTGGAAGATCGTCTGGCCATACTCGCCCACGAGCTACGGAGCCCGGTGGCCGCGCTCGTAGCCGTCGCTGCGGCCTTGGCCGCGGAGCGTCAGACAGTGGATCCGGCGCAGGCCCGTCGCCTCGTCGAGCTCGCGGTGGCGGCCGGGCGAAGTATCGAGCGCCTGCTCACGGATCACGACGTCTTCTCGATAGCTGCTCGGCCGATCGCCGTCGAGCAGTTCCTCGAGGAGGTCGTGCGAGGTCGCGCCGGTCTCGACGTCGACCCGGGTCTCGTCGTCATGGCCGACGCCGTGCGGCTCCGTCAGGCAGTCGAGAACCTCCTGGAGAACGCGCTTCGCCACGGTGGTTCCGTGGAGGTCACCGCCCATGCGAGCGGTGACGACGTTCGCATCGCGGTCGCCGACGACGGGCCCGGTGTCCCGCCCGATCTCGATGTCTTCGCGAGCGGCGTCAGCGGCGTCGGGTCGACCGGCTACGGGTTGGCTGTCGCACGCGCGATCGCCGAGGGCCACGGCGGACGGATCGAGCTGTCGTCCGAGCCCCCGGCGGGGGCGACGTTCACGCTCGTCCTGCCGTCCGGAGCCGGCTGAGCCCTAGCTCCTTCTGCAGCTCCTTTGCGCGACGCGCGATCGTACGACGCATGGGCGTCGGTTCGAGCACGATCGACTCGCCGCGATCTGCGAGCACCTCCGAGAGGAGCCAGTCCTCGGTCTTGTACGGGAGCTCGGACACCGCCGAGCGGTCGGTCAACGGCCGGGCGCCGCGCTCGATCTTCCAGCGCGCAACGGCCGGCGAGTGCCAGACGACCGCGATGTGCGGCTCGGACAGGTAGTTGGGGTCGTAGCCCTCGCGGGGCTCGAAGCGGTCGCCGGTGACGCGGGCCGAGCGCATGCGGTCGAGCCGATAGGTGCGCGGGCCGTCCACCGTGCGATCCCAGGTGTGGACGCGCCAGACCGGCAGCTCGCGCTCGAACGTGTAGGGCTCCACCAGACGAGTGGAGGGAGTCTCCTCACCTTCCTTGAGGTACTCGATCTCCACGAGGCGTCGCTTGTCGGCGCCACGCGAGAGGGTTCGCACGAGTGTCTCCTCGTCGCCTGACACGCGAGGCTCGGGAGTCTGCGCCAGCTCGAACTGGCCGAACGTCTCCTCGAGCTTTCGCCGAACCCGCTGCAGCGGCGTGTGCGCCTCCGCTGCGATCGTCGGACCGACGTACTCGATCGCGAGACGGATCGCGCGCGCCTCGAGCGGCGTCAGCTTCGGGGACTTGCGGAACACATCACCGTAGAGCTCCTTGTCGACCCGAACGGTGCCGGCCCCCTCGTCGACCTCCGCGTAGACCGTGTAGCAGCCGCCCCCGAAGTTGACGAGGTTGAGCAGGGACAGATGATCCTGCAACTCCTCGCGCGGAATCGAGAAGCGCTCGGCAAGACCGGCCGCGTCGAGGGTCGCGACGCGCTCCTCCCCGCAGGACGCGAGCAGGTGCGCTAGAAGCGATTGGAGGACGCCGAACCGTTCCGGCGCGACGGGGCCGGCGGGGCGCTCGACCGCGTGAGAGCTGGTGTCGACGCGTCGCCTTCGTGCAAGGGGCTGCGTCTCGGCGTCGTGCCCGGTCTGGAGCTGGGTGAGAGCAGCCGCGACCGCGTGTCGGAGCTCCGGCGGCGCGAGGGGAACGGCCCGCCCGTTCTGCCGGAGAATCCAGCCGACGAGGGGCTCGAGGCGTGAGACGTCGGTCGTGAAGACCCCGTCGACGAGCACGCCGGCATCCGCGAGCGTGCGGTGCACCCACCAGGCGGTGTCTCCTTGAACCGCGATCTGCGCCGTCCCGATCGACTCCCCGATCTGCCAAGGCCGGGGCACACGATGAGCCTCGACGTCGAACCCGACCGGAAGCCGAAAGTCGCGCTCGCGTCGCGTCGCGAACCGAATGTCGGAGCGGATGCGTGAGATCCGGAACGTGCGCGTCGCCTCCCGGTCGAGGTCGTTGCCGATCACGTACCAGACGCCTTCGTCGAGTCTGAGCGCATAGGGATTGAGTCGGCGTTCTGTCTCGCGATCCCGGTTCGGCGACCAGTAGCGGAACGTGATCGTCCGCTGCTTCGAGATCGCCGACTCGAGCTTCGAAAGCCGGCCGGCCAGCTCTGGTGAGTAGTCCGGCACGCTGACGCGGACGCGTTCGGCCGTCGCCGTCGTCACGGCCGGGAACCCTGGCCGACCCAGGGCGAGGTTCTGTAGCGCGAGCCGGAGCGGCTCCGAATACGCGAACTTGCCCTCCAGGTAGTAGAGAGCAGTCTGCAGGGCCGCGAGCTCGTCGTCGTCCAGTTCCAGACGGTCGAGGAAGTAGTTCTCCGACCGGAGCGTGTACAGCTCCTCCCCCGTGAACTCGTCGCGCTGGGAGTGGAGCGGCACACCGAGTGCCGTCAGCTCGGCGCGGTCAGAGTAGAAGCGGCGGGCAAACGCCTCGTCCGACATCTCGGAATAGCCCTCGACGTTGCCCTTGACGTCCCGCGCGGTGAGCGGTCGGCGCTCCGCCATCAGGAAGGCGACGAGCGAGAGCTGCCGGATCAGCTTGTCGGCGTCGTGCGACACGGTTCCGCGAGACTACCGCTCTGAAGCCCGAGGCAGGGGGAGAGGCAGGTGTCTCGAGCTGCTAGGCGGCCGCGGCGGCTCGGGTCACCGAGCGCTCGAGGTGCTGGTGCGACGGGCAGTAGTCACGGCCCGGGAGGGGCGTCCGCTGGCACGCCTTGCCCTTCCGCGTGGTCGCCTTGCAGCGCGCGATCCCGCCGTCGAAGAGGCCGGCCTCGACCTGAGCCTCGATGAAGGAGACAGCGGCGCCGACACCTTCGCTGACCGCCCAGGCCACTTGAGCCTGCGCAGTGATCGGGAAGTACCGGCGGATGTCGAGGAACAGTGTCCGGTCAGGCCGGGCGAAGTAGTGCGGATCGGCGGCGAGCCGCTCGACCGTCAGCTCACACTCCTGCAAGACGGCACGGCGATACGCGAGCCTCGTCGCGCGGTTGGCGTACGGGTCGATGAGATCCTTGACCGACCGGTAAATCGCTCGTGAATACTGATACATGCAGGACTGTAGCTGCGCGACGTGCTCTTCCATCTCTGATCGCACTCCCTGACCTGAGCCGTGGGCAGAAGCGGGGCCGAGACCCGATGCCCCATTGCAGAGACGCAGTCTACCCGCTGTCGCCTCCTGTTACAAGCGCCGCACAATCGTTGTCTGTATGAGCAACGATGTTATGAGGCAATTCGCTGCACACGGGCTGATTTCGCCACGCCCCTCGCGCGCTGCAGTCGGCTCGTCGCCTCCGGCTCGCTCGTGAAGCGCCCGGCGAAGACCATCCAGTAGCCGGGCTGGAGGCTCGGGAAACGGGACGAGTCGATGATGCCGACCCCCTGCAGGCCCTTGGCTCGTGCGTCACGCGCCGCCTGTACGGCAACGGCGCGTCCGCGCACCTTGGGCACGGAGAGGAGGACAACTGTCCAGCCGTCTGTGGCAGCGGGCCACGTCGCCGGAACGGGCTCGGCAGAGCCTTCGGGAGCGGCGATTGCGACGCTTCCTCCGGTCGCCGTCACCACGGTTGCGGTCGGTGCCGGGTCGCTGGTCATCCAGACGGCGAGTATCGCACCGCTGAGCGCGATGGCGCCGAGCACGGCCAGCGGCCCGACCAGATGTCGCGGCTCGACGGGGAGCACGCCGAACCGCCCGGGCCCGGGGACACGCAGGCCGCAGTCGAGGCAGTACTCCTGTCCTTCGGCGAGAGCGGCGCCGCAGCGTGGGCAGCCCGGCGCAGCGGCGTCGGTCACTCGTCGGCCGCTCCGACATCGGGTTCGCTGTCGTCGGTGGTCCCGCCGACGAGCCGTCCGCAGCTCGGGCAGTAGCGCGCGCCGATGAGCATGGGTGCACCGCAGGCGCAAATCGAGCCGGCGCGCTTCCGCAGGCCGCGCGCGCCGGCGAGCAGCGCGTCGATCTCCGACGTGCGTGCTTCGATCGCGACGAGCTCTGCGCAACGCTCGAGGACGAGTTCCTCGTTGAACTGGTCGCGACGGTACATCTCGAGTGTCAGCCCGCCCAGGTCGCGGAGCCGCTCCTCGCGAAGCAGGAGAAGGGCACGGCGCTCGCGACGCAGATCGGCCGAGGTCGGCCCGCGCGGCCCCTTGGTGAACACGCCCATCAGGAGAGGATAGTCAGGCCGTCTCTCGGCATCGGCTAGATGGTCGGCGCGACGCGATCGTGGCAGCGATGGGTGCCTGAATTACCGATCAACCATCTAGGTGAGGTTCACGACGACGAGGCGTTCCTCGGTCATCTCGCGCACGGCCCAGGCCGGTCCTTCCTTCGTGTTGCCGGAGTCCTTGATCCCGCCGTACGGCATCTGGTCGGCCCGGAACGTGGGTGCCTCGTTGATGGTGACACCCCCGAACTCGAGCTCCGCGCCGGCGCGGAGCGCCGAGCGCAGGTCGCTCGTGAAGATCCCGGCCTGGAGCCCGTAGCGCGTGTCGTTGGCGAGTGCGATGGCCTCGTCGAGCGTGTCGTACTGCTGCAGCGTGCACACCGGCCCGAAGGCCTCGTCGCAGGAGAGTCGGGCTTCCGCCGGCGGGGATTCGACGACCGTCGGGCGGATCAACTCGCCTGCCAGCGAGCCACCCGCGAGCAGCGTGCCGCCTCCCGCGACGGCCTCCTCGATCCAGTTGAGCACGCGGTCGCGCTCCTGCACCGAGATCAGCGGCCCGACATCCGTCTCTTCGTCCCCCGGGTCGCCGACCCGGAGTGCCTCGACGCGTGGCAGGAAGCTGTCCTTGAACGCGTCGTAGACGTCGCGGTGCACGTAGATGCGCTGTACCGAGATGCAACTCTGTCCCGCGAACGAGAAAGCGTTCGCAGCGCACCGGGCAGCGGCGTCCTCGACGTCGGCGTCGGCGGCGACGATCACGGGTGTCGCGTTCCCGAGCTCGAGGCCGACCTTCTTCTTCGCCGCGCGCTCGCGGAGCTTCCAGCCGACCGAGCCCGAACCCGTGAACGTGATCAGTCTCACGCGCTCGTCGTCGACCAGGACGTCTCCGATGTCAGCAGCCGGGCCGACGACGACGTTGAGCCAGCCGGGCGGCAACCCTGCCTCTGCCTCGAGCTCGGCGAGGAACAGCGCCGACAGCGGCGTCTGCGAGGCCGGCTTGAGCACGACCGCGCAGCCGGCGGCGAGTGCAGGCGCGATCTTGTGCGCAACGAGATTGAGCGGGAAGTTGAACGGTGAGATGGCGCCGATGACGCCGATCGGCAGGCGAAGCGTGATCGCCATCTTCCCCTCGCCGGCCTGGGAAGCGTCCATCGGGACGACTTGCCCGGCCAGCGTCCTGGCCTCGACGGCCGACATCGTGTACGTCGACATCGCTCGCGCGACCTCGACTCGCGCCTGCTTGAGCGGCTTGCCTGCCTCGGCGCTGATCAGCCGAGCCGCCTCGTCTGCCCTGCGCCCGAGTGCTCCTGCGACCCGGACGAGTATCTCGGCGCGCTTGTGCGCGGGCAGCGGCTCCTGCATCGCGCGGCCGGCAGCGTCGATGGCCCTACGCGTCTCCTCGGCGCCGCCGCGGGCGACACGTGCAACGAGCGATCCGTCATACGGCGAGCGGACGTCCAGCCACTCGTCGGTCTCGATCCACACGCCGTCGATGAAGAGCCGTCGCTCCAGCGTCGTTGCCACCATGCGAGGAGTCTACGAGACTGTCCCCGTGCGGGGCCACGACCACGACGAGGTTCGCCGTGAGGCGTACCCGATCGGCGCAACGGCGACGCTGCTGATGCTGGAGCACGATCCGCATCCGCTGCATGCAAGCCTCCGCGCGAGCGAGCCGGTGTCGTGGCTCCCCGTGCTCGACGGATGGCTGGTGACGCGGCACGACCTCGCCGAGATCGTGATGCGCGACAGCGACACCCACACCGTCGACGACCCGCGGTTCTCGACCTCGCAGGTCGTCGGCACGAGCATGCTGTCGCTCGACGGGCCCGAGCACGCACGTCATCGCGGGCCGTTCGCACCGGCCTTCCGTGCCGCTTCCGTACGTGACCAGCTCGCGACCGTGGTCACGGGCGAGGTCGACCGTCTGCTCGGAGCGGTCGAGACCGCGGGAGAGGCGGATCTCCGTCGACGTCTCACGGGGCCGCTGGCCGTCGCCACGATGGTTCATGCCCTGGGACTCGACGAGGCCGACGCGTCGGATGTGCTCGCCTGGTACGAGGGGATCGTCGCTGCCGTCACTCGCATCACGGCCGGACAGGAGGACGACGGCTCGGGCGCCGGAGCGTTCGCCGCCCTTCGGGCAGCGCTCGAGCAAGCGCTCGATGCCGAACCGGGCGCTTCGCTCGTCGCGGCAGCTGCCGATGCGACGGGGGACGGCGGCTTGTCGCGCTCGGAGGTCGTCTCGAACGCTGCAGTGCTGCTCTTCGGCGGCATCGAGACGACCGACGGGATGATCGCGAATGCGTTCTGGCACGTCCTGTCCTCCCCTGGCGAGCGTGCGCTCGTCGAGTCGGATCCCGAGCTTCTGTCGGGCGCAGTCGACGAGTCGCTGCGCCTCGAGCCGGCGGCCGCGGTGGTCGACCGCTACGCGACGGCCGACACCGAGCTCGCCGGCGCGGAGATCGCTCGCGGCGACCTCGTACGCGTCTCGCTGGCCGGGGCCAATCGCGACCCGGCCGTCTTTCCAGATCCCGACCGCTTCGACGTGCGTCGTGCGAACGCGAGGCGTCACCTGGCATTCGCGCAAGGGCCGCACGTCTGCCTTGGCCTGCATCTGGCACGGCTCGAAGCGCGCACCGCTCTTTCGGCGGCGCTGGCGCGGCTGCCTGGCTTACGCCTCGACGAGCGCCGCCCCAGCGCACCGCGCGGGCTCGTCTTCCGCAAGCCAGAGACTCTCCACGTGCTCTGGGACGTCCCGGGCTAGACTTCGACGATGCCCGACGCCTTCATCGTCGACGCAGTCCGCAGCCCGATCGGGAGGCGGAACGGGTCACTCGCAGAGCTGCGAGCGGACGACCTCGCCGCGCAGGTCCTCAACGGCCTCGTCGATCGCCTGGACGTGGCTGCGGGCGAGGTCGACGACGTGCAGATGGGGTGCGTGACACAGGTCGGTGAGCAGGCGCTCAACGTCGGTCGCGTGTCGCTGCTCGTGGCAGGCTGGCCCGAGACGGTGCCGGCCACGACCGTCGACCGGCAGTGCGGGTCGTCCATGCAGGCGGCGTTCAACGCTGCAGCGACGATCCAGGCAGGGCACGTCGACGTCATCGTTGCTGCGGGGATCGAGCACATGACGCGCGTGCCCATGGGGTCGAACATGGGGACCGATGGCTGGTCGGGCCTCAACGAGAAGCTCGGTGAGCGCTGGCCGGTCGTCCCACAGGGCATCTCGGCCGAGGTGATCGCCGAGGAGTGGGGGCTGACCCGGGAGCAGCTCGACACCTACTCCCTCGAGTCGCACCGCCGCGCCGTGGCCGCGATCGACGAGGGCCGCTTCGAGCGCGAGATCGTGCCGGTCGAGGTCGGCGCCGCGGGTGCGGCGGTGCTTCTCGCGGTCGACGAGACGCCACGCCGCGACACGTCGCTCGAGAAGCTCGCATCACTGGCCCCGGCGTTCAAGCCAGACGGCGTCGTCACAGCGGGCAACTCCAGCTCGATCGTCGACGGGGCCGCGGCGATGCTCGTTGCGAGTGGTGCTGCCGCGGAGCGTCTCGGGCTCGAGCCGCGGGCGAGGTTCGTGTCGTTCGGCCTCTCCGGCGTCGATCCGTACCGCATGCTGCACGGCAACCCGCAGGCCTGCGAGCGGGCTCTCGCGAAGGCGGGCCTCACCTGGGACGACATCGCTGTGGTCGAGGTCAACGAGGCGTTCGCGTCCGTCGTCCTCCAATTCCTGGCAGACACCGATCTTCATGAGCGCTGGCAGGTGGGCGACGTCAACCCGAACGGCGGCGGCATCTCGCTCGGGCATCCCCTCGGCGCCACCGGCGCGCGCATCACCGCGACGCTGCTGTCCGAGCTCGATCGTCGGCAGGCCCGTTACGGCCTCGCGACGATGTGCATCGGTCAGGGCCAGGCGATCGCAGCCGTCATCGAGCGACTGTAGCGGTCGCGCGTGAGGAGTCTCCTCCGGCTCTTCATCGCGAGCTTCGTCCTCATCGCTGCCGCTGGGTGCCGGTCGGGAAGCGAAGCGCTCCAGCGTGGCGAGTACGTCCAACGCGTGAATCTGCTCTGCGCGGACACGGTGGCGACCACCGATCGGCTGATTGCAGAGGCCTTCGCCGGACTGACTGCGAGCGGGCTCCCCGACGATCCGACACCTGCGGAGCTGCAGGCCCTCTACAGCGCGATCCTCCCCGCCGCCCGTGAGTCGGAACGCGTGATCCGCGGCATGCTCACCGAGTTGCGCGCCCTTGCAGCGCCGACGGAGCTCGGCACCGATGCCGCTGCGCTGTGGGACGCGTATGAGGCTCGACTCGAGACGAGCCTGCGCCGGATCGAGGAGGCCACGACCGACGGCACAGCCGCGGTCGAGTTGGATGCCGACGACACCGTGCCGTTCACACCAGAGAACGAGCGAGCTTCAGCTCTCGGCTTCACCGCCTGCTCGTTGCAGTAGGTATGGCCTGCCTCGAAGGGTCGAGACCCGGTGTCCGACTGAAGTCGGACGCCTGACCGAGAGGCCCGCGTCGCGGGCCTCCGATTCCCGCTACGGCTCGACGAGGTCGCGTTCGACCTGGGCGGCGACTTCCTCGGCGATCTCGATGAAGGCACGGGCAGCTGGTGAGCGGTGGCGGTCGCGATGCCAGACCACGGCGATCACACGGCGGGGGATGACCGGCTTCAGGCGGAGCACCTTCACGCGATCGTCGACAGGGAGGACGGCGAGAAGCGGCACGAGCGCCGCGCCGTACCCAGCTGCGACGAGCCCTTGCACCGTGCCGTTGTCGTCCGAGCGAAAGCCGTAGTCGACGTCGAAGCCGGCGTCGCCGAGCGCCGCCTCGGCGACAGCTCCGCTCGCGCACAGGCTGGCACCGATCAGAGGGAGGTCGTCGACGTCGGCCAGGGAGGCGGATGAACGCGTCGCGAGCGCGTGATCGGCCGGGACGGCGAGGACGTACGGGTCACTAGCGAGCGCAAGCGCCTCGAATGGGCCGTCCGGGAGCGGTGGGCTGCAGAAGGCGAGATCGATCTCACCGGACTCGATTCCCGCGTAGATGTCGGGATCGGTCGACGGCTCCGACAGCGCGAGCGAGATGCCGGGCCACGACGAGCGGAACTCGCGCATCACCGCTGGGAGCACGTGCGATCCGAAGCTCTGGTACGTGCCGACGCGGAGCATGCCGGTCTCTCCCGCTCGGAGCGCGGCCATGTCGGCGCGGGCCGCGTCGAGTCGTGCGACGATCGCCTCGGCGTGACGCAGCAGCAACTCGCCTGCCTCGGTGAGCGACACCGCGCGGGGCCCACCCGGTCTCTCCAGAAGCTTTTCACCCACGACACGTTCGAGCGTCGCGATCTGCTGGCTCACCGCCGACTGCGTGTACCCGAGCCTCTCGGCCGCTCGTCCGAAGGAGCCTGCGCTCGAGACGGCCTCGAGAGCCGCGAGATGGCGCAGCTCCACACCAAGCCAATTATCAGGTTCTGTGATCGTTGTCATGAAAACCTCGACTTGTGCTGATAGTACCGGACAGACACGATATGGCTATGGAAATCGCATTGATCGTCTTCATCGTCGCCGTGGGGCTGCTGTCGATCGTCGGGGGCGCCGACTCCCGAATCGACGAGGCCGCACGCCGCCGGCGGTACCTCGGATGAGGCACCGCCTTCCCCGCTCGTTCGAGTCGGTGGTCGCTAGCCGTGACGAGATCGTCATTCGGCACGAGCTTGCGACCGACGACGCGTCGATCCGGGATCTCGCCGACCTGACCGGGCGCTCGCTTCCTGCCGGCCCGCTGCTCGTGGCGGAGGTCGACGGCGACCTCGTCGCGGTCGCCGGCGCGGACGGCACGACGCTCGGCGACCCGTTCCGGGTCACCCTCGACGTCGTCGAGCTGCTGCGGGTTCGCGCCGGTCAGCTCCGCGCCGTCGCCGCGTAGAGCTTCGTCCGGCACGGCGTCGGTAGGATCGCGCCATGGCGGAGGTACGGAGAATCGGCGTCGTCGGGCTCGGTGCGATGGGTGCCGGGATTGCTCAGGTCGCGATCGAGGCGGGCTTCGACGTCGTCGGTCGCGAGGTCTCGGACGACCTCTGCGACGTTGCCGCCGGGAGGATCGAGCACTTCCTGACGCGTAAGGTCGAGAAAGGTCAGCTGGGGGCGGAGGCGCGGGACGCGGCCGTCGCGCGCCTGAGCACGACGACTGATCTCGACGACCTCGTCGGTTGTGACCTCGTGATCGAGGCGATCGTGGAAGAGCTCGACCCGAAGAGGGAGCTGTTTCGCGCGCTCGAGCGCATCTGCGGCCCGGACGCTGTGCTCGCGACGAACACGTCAGCGCTGTCCGTGACCGAGATCGCGGCTGCGATCTCGGCGCCGGAGCGGGTGATCGGGATGCACTTCTTCAACCCGGCGCCCCTGATGCCACTCGTCGAGATCGTCCGCGCGGAGCTCTCCTCCGACACGGCGTTCGAGACGGGGTACGGCGTCGCCGAGCGGATGGGCAAGACGCCCGTCCGCTGTCACGACACCCCGGGGTTCGTGGTGAACCGGATCCTGATCCCGCTGCTCAACGACTGCATCCGGGTCTTGGACGAGGCACGCGTGACGCCCGAGGACCTCGACACGGCGATGACGAGCGGCGCCGGCTGGCCGATGGGCCCATGCACGCTCGTCGACCTCGTCGGCATCGACGTCCACGTCCATGCGTCGGAGGCGCTGTACGAGAAGATGCGCGAGCCCAGGATGGCGCCACCACCGCGCATCGTCGCGATGCGCAACGCCGGGCTGCTCGGGCGCAAGAGCGGACGCGGCTTCTACCGCTACGACTGAGGGATCTGACGCGAGCGTCGGCTCAGGAGTCGGCGGCCGGGCGATCAAGACGCGCGTGGCAGAGGGCGGACATCGACAGCATGCCCACGAAGCGGCCGTCCTCGACGACCGGGAGTGCCTGTTCGCCTGTGTGCAGGAACCGCTCGGCAGCGTGGGTCTGGCTCTCGCCGCCGTCGAGCGGCTCGACGGCACGCGCGTAGTTCGACACGGGCTCGTCACGGGCCCGTTCGGCCCGTTCGGCCAAACCCGGTGCGTCATCGGGGAGGAACGACGTGTGCCGAAGCTCAGCAAGGTAGCGGGGGAACACTGCGCAGAGGACATCGCGCTCGGCCAGCAGGCCGACCACACGTCGGTCGCCGTCGACGACGGCGATCGCAGGCGCCTGGGCCGCGAACAGGCTCGTCACGGCCTCGGCGAACGTCGCCGTGTCCGGGACGGATGCATCGCTGAGGGGGAGGTGGCGGAGCTCCATCAGAGCTGGAACAGGAGGAGGTAGGCGGAGGCGATCACGAGTGAGACCAGCGTTACGGGCAAGCCTACTGCCATGAAGCGGATGAACGAGACGGGGCGCCCGGTGCGGTCGAGGATCCCGGTCGCGGCGACGTTCGCCGCCGCGGCGATCATCGTCGCGTTGCCGCCGAAGCACGCTCCGAGCGCGAGGGACCACCAGAGGCCGTCGTTGAACTCCACGCCCTGGATTCGCTCGACGACAGGGATCATCGCCGTCGTGAACGGGATGTTGTCGACGACCGCCGAGCCCGCCGCCGCCCCCCACAGGATCACCATGCCCTGTGTCACGGACGATCCGCCGGTGACGTCTGCGAGCCAGTCGGCGATGTCGTCGACGATCCCGCGCTCGACGAGCCCGCCGACCATCACGAAGAGCCCCACGAAGAAGAACAGCGTCGCCCACTCGATCCGCTCGAGCGACTTCTCGACGTCGACTGCAGCCACGAGCAGCATTACGGTCGCGCCCGACATCGCCACCACCGCCGGCTCGATGTGCAGCGGCGCGTGCAGGAAGAACGCGACGATCGTGCCGAACAGCACGGCGAGGGTGCGCTTCACGCGCGTTGCCTGCCGCAGGTCACGGGTGGGATCGAGTTGTTGGATCTCGTGGGCCCGTTCGGGGTCGACGACCAGCGAGCGGCGGAACACGAGTGCCAGCAGGCCGGTGACCGTCACGAGCGTGAGCAGCGACACCGGAGCGAGGTTGACGATGAAGTCGTTGAACGAGAGCTCCTTGACCCGTGTGCCGATGAGGATGTTCGGCGGGTCACCGATCAGCGTCGCGGTACCGCCGATGTTGCTCGCGATCACTTCTGTCAAGACGAGAGGGATCGCCGAGATGCGCAGGACGTCTGCGATCAGGAGCGTGATCGGGACGACGAGCAGGATCGCAGTGAGGTTGTCCAGGAACGCGGACAGCAGCCCGGTCATTCCCGCGAGGAGGAACAGGAGCACGACCGGGCGCCCCTTCGAGATCTGCGCCACGCGCAGCGCCAGGAACGTGAAGACCCCTGTCGGCTCGACGAGCGCGACGATGATCATCATCCCGGCCAGGAGGCCGAGGGTTGCCCAATCGATCGACTCGATCGCCTGCTCCTGATCGAGCACCCCGAGGACGACCATCAGCCCCGCGCCGGCGAGTGCGACCGTCGTGCGATGCGCCCAGTCGACGGCGATCAACGAGAGCGCCGCAACGAAGATGATGATGGCGGCGACGTCTATCCGAACAATCTATATCCCGGTGGTCGGCTCGCCTCCCGTTAGAGTCAGCGCGAGCGTGCGAGCTCCCGGCACATGGGTTGCGCAGCTCCTTTCCCCATGACCACGGATCTCGTCGTCCTCACAATCGGTCTTGTCTTCGTCGCCATCGGCGGCGAGCTGTTCGTGCGAGGGGCGGTCGGCGGCGCAACTGCCGCTCGTGTGCCACCCGGGATAGTCGGAGCCACAGTGGCGGCGTTCGCGACGTCCAGCCCCGAGCTCTCGGTGGCGATCAGCTCGGGGCTCGACGGACGCTCCGAGCTCGCCCTGGGCGATGCGCTCGGCAGCAATGTCGTCAACATCGGTCTCGTCCTGGGGATCGTCCTGCTCGTCGGGCGGATACGGGTCGGCGGCGGCGTGATCCGCCGCGACATCGCCGCGGCGCTGGCGATCCCGCTGGTGACACTGGCCTTGATCCTCGACGGCACGGTCGGTCGAGCCGACGCCGCCGTGCTGCTCGTCCTCTTCTTCGTGTGGCTCGCCGCGTCGTTCGAGGTGGCTCGCCGCGGTCGCAGCGCCGCGCAGGAGGTGCTCGGTGAGCATTCGCTCGGCCGCGCCCTGATCTCGGGGGCCGTCGGCCTCGCGTTCCTCATCCTCGCCGGACGGCTGATCGTCTCCGGGGCCAAGGGCATCGGTACAGAGCTCGGCTTCGAGCCGTTCATCGTCGGCGTCGTGTTCGTCGCGATCGGCACCTCCGTTCCGGAACTGGCGACAGCAGTGATCTCGCGGGTGCGCGGCCACGACGAGGTCGGGTTGGGCACGATCCTCGGCAGCAACGTGTTCAACGGAGCGTTCATCGTGCCGATCGCGGCGCTTCTGTCCCCGATGACCGTCGACTGGAACGAGATCGCGATCAGCCTGCTGTTCGGGATCGCACTCGTCGCGCTCGTCATCCCCTGGCACAGCGGCATGCTCGGTCGCGGACGAGGCATCGTGCTCCTCGCCGGCTATGTGGCGTCGATCGTCGTCCTGCTCGTCACGCACGGCTGATCGCGGCTTCACCACCGAGTCGGCGGACGAGCCAGTTGGCGCCGACGGTGTCCGTCAGGCCGTGCGCGAGGATCGAGGCGAGAACCGTGAACGAGGCGACGTCGAACACGAGCGTCCGGTTCTCGTCGCTCGAGGACAGCACGAACAGCGCGAACAGCATCGACGCGACGCCCTTCGGTCCGAACCACGCGATGAAGAGCTTGTGCGCAAGCGGCTCGCGTACCCGTGAGAACGACAGCAGCACCGCAACCGGGCGTGCCACGAAGATCGCGAACAGGATGAAGACGGCGAGCTTCGGGGTCGACCCGCTCCAGCCGGTGGCCACGACCAGTGCCCCGAAGACGGTGAACGTGACCACCTGGAAGAGGGCGCTCAGGCTCTCGTTGAACTCGAGGAAGTCGTCCGGGATCTCGTGACGGGCGACAGCGAGCGCGATGCCGCCGACGAATACTGCAATCAGACCGTTCGCGAGGCCCGTCTGCTCGGCGAGCCCGAACGCGGCGATCGCCAGCCCGAGCGCGTACACGCCCTCGTACTTGTGGTCGATGCCGCCACCCGGGAGCCGCGAGAGGAGCCAGCCGCCTCCGAGCGCCAGGCCGACGCCGATCACCGCGCCGGCAAGAGCCTCGCCGGCGAGCTTCGCGGCCTCGATGCCCGGGCTGTCTGCGCCCGTCGCGAGAGCCAGGAAGAAGAGCACGAACGGGAGGGCGAGCCCGTCGTTGAGGCCCGACTCCAAGTTGAGTGTGTGGCGGATCGTGGCCGGGATCCGCTTCGCGGTGACGACGGCCGACGTCACGACGGGATCTGTGGGGGAGAGCACAGCCCCCAGGAGGAACGCCTCGGCCCAGGAGAGCGCGGGGAAGAGGCCCTTCGCTGCGAGCGCGAGGAGCAGCAGCGTGATCGGCATCGCCAGGACGAGCGCGAGCGCGGCAGGCGTCCAGTGGTCGCGCAGCAACTCTCGCTCGACGACGAGGCCGTCGGCAAACAGCGTCAGCACGAGTGCCAACTCGACGACGATCACCACGCTCTTGGCTCCCGGACTGACATCGACGACACCCGTCCAGGCCAACACCGCACCTGCCGTCACTGACAGGACGGAGATCGAGAGCACGGTGCCGCGAAGCCAGCCGGAGAGCGCAGCGGCAGCGATCAGCAGGGCACCGACGATGAGTAGGGCCTCGGCGAACTCGACGTCCACGGGCGGACTCTACGCCCGAGCTCGAGGCATCGCCGCGCTTACACATTCCTAACGGCGCACTCACCCAATCACCTCGGTCTCTCCGCATACTGGAGACATGCGCTGGCTGGCAATCGTTGCTTTCGTGCTCGCCCTCACCGTGCCGGCCGGAGTGCTCGCGGCCCGTGCGCCGGTCGGGTCGGTCGAGTTCACCGACGCCCGGGGCGCGATCACGATCAAGGCGCGCGGCCCTCTGCTCGGCCGTCTCGACAAGGGAACGCTCCAGATCGTCGATCTGACGCCGGCTGACCAGTGGAGCCCGCGTGTCAACGGAGTGCCGCGAGGGCGCGTCGTCGGCATGCGCGGGCGCGACGTCGGCTTCTACATCCCTGGTGGGCGGTACCGGGTCGTCGTTCGTGGGGAGGGGATCTTCATTTCTGCGCGCGGGCAGGGCATCGTCACGGTCGAGGCCGATCCTGACCTGACTGGGGCGGCGGGGACGTTCTCGGTCGACGACGAGGATCCGCAGCCGCTGCCGGACGTCGTCACCCGTTTCGCCTACGGTCTCGAGGTGTCGGTCGTGCCGTTCAAGGGGTCCACGCCGTGAGCACGGCCGCCAACGTTCTCGTGGTCGAGGACGAGCCGTCGATCGCGTCCTTCATCGCTCTCTACCTGAAGAACGCCGGCTACACCGTGCGCACGGCCGGGACCGGTGGCGCGGCGCTGAATGCCGTCGCGGCCGAGATGCCGACGCTGATCCTGCTCGATCTCAACCTGCCGGACATGGACGGCGTCGAGATCTGTCGCCGCATCCGCAAGAGCTCCGACGTGCCGATACTGATGCTGACCGCGCGCGATGAGGACGTGGACAAGATCATCGGGCTCGAGGTCGGCGCCGACGACTATCTGACGAAGCCGTTCAACCCGCGCGAGCTCGTTGCGCGCGTGAAGGCCGTGCTCCGTCGCACGAGCGGCGAGAGACGCCGCGACGAGGGCGACGAGATCCGTCATGGGGACGTGCTCATCAACGCAGGGCGGCGAGAGGTCTTCGCCGGCGACGAGGAGATCCAGCTCGCCCCGAAGGAGTTCGACCTGCTGTGGGAGCTACTCGACCACCGCGGGCTCGTGCTCACCCGCGACCAGCTCCTGGAGCGCGTCTGGGGCTACACGTTCGCGGGTGACACGCGAACGGTCGACGTGCACGTTCGGCAGATCCGCCGCAAGCTCGGTGACGCATCGCCGATCGTCACGGTCTGGGGCGTCGGCTACAAGGTCGGCTCCGACCGAAGCCCCGCGCCGACGGGGTAGACGCCTACCCTTAGGGCATGTTCGGGTCGCTGCGCGTCCGGCTGCCGGCCCTCTTCCTGCTCGGCATCCTGTTCTCCGGTCTCCTGGCGGCCGCGATCGCGCTACGGCTGTTTCAGGACTTCACGCACACGCAGTCGCTGGAGGAGTTGCAGCGCGAGGCGTCGGGGCTCTCGCAGCTGTATGCCGATGCTGCGCTCCGTGCGACCGACGAAGGAGCCGCTGCCCCCGACTTCGCAGCCGAGAAGCTGGAGCTGACGACCGGCGACCGTCTCTTCTACGCGGGTGTCAGCGTGTTCCCGGGGCAGGAGTCGGGCCTTCAGCGAATCCCGATCGCGTCGCTGCCTGCCGGAGTCGACGTGTTCGAGGGGCCACAGACATTCGAGTTCGTGCCACCGGGGGAGTCGCGGCCGTTCCTCGCCGCGTCCGAGCCACTCCTCCTCGAGCCGGACACCCAGCCGTTCGGCGCCGTGATCGTCGCCAAGCCGCAGACGGCACTGCGCGAGCAGTGGTTCCCGCTCATCGCCCGGCTGGCGATCGCCTTCGGTATCGGAGCCCTCTTCGCGGCCGTGCTCTCATGGTGGCTGTCTCGCCGAATCACCGGCCCGGTGCTCGTGCTCTCCCGCGCATCAGACCAGATCGCTGCCGGGGACTACGCCGTGACCGTGCCGCCCGTTCGCGGCCGCGACGAGATCAGCCACCTTTCGGGGAGGTTCGGGGAGATGGCTGCCCGACTGGCCGCCACGGAGGAACGTGAACGTCAGTTCCTGATGACCGTCTCACACGAGTTGCGGACGCCGCTGACCGCGATCAAGGGTCACGTCGACGCTCTGCGCGACGGGTTGATCGAAGAGCCCGACCTCGTCGCGGAGTCGTTGTCGATCGTGGCCGCCGAGGCTGTTCGCCTGGAGCGACTCGTGGGCGACGTCCTCGATCTCGCGAAGCTCCGCGCGCACCGCTTCACGGTGCAGTCGGAGGAGGTCGACATGCTCCGGCTGGTCGAGCAGGCGTACGGCGCGTTCGGTGACGAAGCTCGCCGGCGCGCGATCGATTACCGACTCGGCGCCGTGGGCACCGGGCCGTCACTGCTGACGGACGGCGACCGGGTGCTGCAAGTGATCACGAACCTGCTCTCCAACGCCTTCCGCTGGACGCCCGACCAAGGGATGGTCTCGCTCGTCCTCACGCAGGGGAACGGGACGGTGCAGGTCGAGATCGCCGACTCGGGACCTGGGATCGCTCCCGACGAGCGCGAGCAGGTATTCCGTCCCTTCCACTCGACGGACACGCAAGGCACGGGGCTCGGTCTGCCGATCGCACGGGAGTTGGCGGGGGCCCTTGGCGGGCGGATCGAGTTGGAGAGCAGCGTCGGAGCTGGCAGCCGGTTTCGACTCGTATTGCCGGCACCCGTGTCGTAAAGCCACGTCCGGAACGACCGATACCTTTGGCATGCCGTTCAGTGAAGGCCGTCCCTTCTTGGAGTCCATGATGCGCTCCCGATCGTCGAGGTGCCCGGCTCTCGACCCCGGGAGGGTCGGATGAGACTCGCGAGGGCGGTCGACGAGCTCCCGGTGGGCTCGAGCGACGATCGCGGCATGTTCCGCGAGCTCGTTCGTCAGGCTGCGAGTGCTGCCGGGACGAGATACGCGATCCTCGGCAGGCTCGACGCCGGTGCACGCGTGATCGAATCGCTCGCGGTGTGGGCGGACGGCGAGTTCCGCGATCTGACGTACGAGCTCGAAGGCACACCGTGCGCGAACGTCGTCGACGACGGCCTCTGCGTCTATCCACGCGACGTTGCGCGCCTGTTCCCGGAGGACACGATGCTGGTCGAGCTCGGCATCGAGAGCTACGCGGGAACGCCGATCCATGGCATGGACGCGAGACCACGGGCGCTCCTCGCGGTTTTCGACAGCGAACCCCTCGACGGGCCGCGAGCGCTCGCGACGCTGCGGATGTTCGCAGCACGCGTCCGCGCCGAGCTCGAGCGGGTGGATGCGGAGCAGCGAGAGTCTGTGGCGCGGGCGTCCGTCTCGCGCGGGGACGAGATTCTCGCCGCGGTGGCGACCACGGCGGAGCAACTGCTCCGCGTCGCCGATTGGGAGTCGGCAGTCTCCGGCATGCTCGAGGCACTCGGTCGGGCGGCCGAAGCCAGTCGCGCGTGGCTCGATCGAACCGAGACGTGGGCCGACGGGACGGTCGTGTCGCGGCTCGCCCACGAGTGGGTCATGGAGGGGATCACGTCTTCGATCGAGACACCGTTCTGGAACGAGTATCGAGTAGCGCCGAGTGACGTCGAGCGCACGAGGCTCGGGGTCATCCAGCACTGGACGTTGTCGGACTGCTCACCCGCCGAGCGCGCAGTGCTCGAGGCCGAGGGGACGATCTCGATGGTGACCGTCCCGATCCTGGTCGATGGCGAGCTGTGGGGCGTGCTGGGCCTCGACGAGTGCGCACACGAGCGGACCTGGACGCCCGGCGAGGACGATGCGCTCCGCGCTGCCGCCGGGACGCTTGGTGCCGCGATCGCACGCGCCGGGGCAGCCGCGAGCCTGGACCGTCGCGAGCGCGTGATGGAGGCGGTCGCGGCGGTCGCAGAGCGGCTCGCCCGCGCCCCCGACTGGCGCGATGTGATCCACGACGTGCTGGGGGTGATCGGATCCGCGGGCGACGTCGGTCGAGCCGACCTCTTCGAGTGTCGCGTCGACGGCGCGCGAGTGACCTCGACCCTCACCAGCGAATGGGTCGCCGAGGGCGTCGGGCCGTCGATCGCCGAGGTGTGGACCGAATGGGAGGAGATCCCCGAGCACGCCGCAGCGCTGTTGCGGGGCGAGACGGTCCAGAACTGGCCCGACGACGTGGGCGGCCAGATGCGGGACGTCCTCGAGGCGGAGGGCACATCGTCGTTCATCAGCGTGCCGTTCTTCGCCGACCGCATGCTTGCCGGCTACGTTGGCTTCGACGACACGAAAGGTGACCGCCACTGGACGACCGGGGAGGAGGAAGCGCTTCGCGCCTTCGCCAGCGTTGTCGGCTCGACGATCGAGCGCGAGCGTGGTTCCGAGCGGATCGTGGCCGGCGAGCGGATCCTGGCCGCAGTCGCGTCGGCGGCTCGTCTCCTCCTGGATGCACCGAGCTGGAGGGATGTCGTGGACGATATTCTCGCCATGCTCGGCGAGGCGGCCCAGGCCAGTCGTGCATACGTGATCGAGAGCCGTGTCGTCGGCGCCGATCTCGTCTCGACGCTCGCACACGAGTGGTGCGCACCAACCGCGACGCCGTCCCGAAGCGAGAACTGGATCGACTTCGTCGAGCGAACCGAGTTCGCCAGGCGCCTGCTCAGGGGAGACGTGATCGACGTCGTGACAACCGAGCTCGATGACGCCGAGCTGCGCGCCCTGGTCGAGATCGAGGGCAGTCAGTCGTACGTCGGCGTGCCGTTCTTCGTCGGTGGAGAGATCGCCGGGTACCTCGGGTTCGACGAGGTGACGCACGCGCGGCACTGGGAGAGCTCGGAAGTGGACGCGCTACGCGCTGCCGCCAACCTGCTCGGCACAGCGATCGAGCGCGCACGGGGGGTCGACGTGCTCCGGGCCCGCGACGGCGTGCTCACGGCGGTGGCACGCGCGTCGCAGCGCCTCCTGCACGAGCCGTCGTTCTGGGATGCCGTCGACCCGATGCTGGAGGAGATCGGCGAGGCGACTGGAGCGAGCCGCGTGTTCCTCGACCTCGTGACCGAGCGTGCGGACGGTAGTGCTTTCTCGTCGTACGCCCGCGAGTGGACCGCTGCCGGGATCGGCGCGATGATCGCCGACCCTGCGTGGCAGGAGATGCCCGTACGAAGCGATCTCCTCGAGACGTACCGTGCCGGCCATGGGATCCAGGCGTTCACCCGGGACCTCGACGAGCCACTGCGATCCGCGCTCGAGGCCGCCGGCACGAAGTCTGGGACGGTGGTCCCGGTGGTCGTCGGTGACCGTTTGTGGGGTGTCCTCGGCTTCAACGACTGCGTTGCCGAGCGGGTCTGGGCCGACGCCGAGATGGATGCGCTGAGCCTCGCAGCGGACGCCCTGGCGGCTGCGGTCGCACGGTCCGAGGCCGACGAGACAGCACGTGCCGGCGAGGAGCGCCTCTGGCAGGCGCAGCGCATGGAGGCGGTCGGCCGCCTCGCCGGCGGGATTGCCCACGACCTCAACAACTACCTGACGGCGATCGTCGGCTACGGCGAGTTCCTGCGTGACGATCTGCCGGAGACGGCACGCGGCGATGCCGAGAGCCTGCTCGCGACCGCGGAGCGCGTCCGCCAGCTCGTACGGCGTCTGCTCTCGCTGTCGCGCCCGCTGGAGGAGAACGTCACTGAGCAGGTCGATCCGGCGGACGTCGTGCGGGGCATCGAGCCGATCCTGCGCGCGCTGGCAGGGTCCGACGTGACCGTCGCGTACGACGTGCCAAACTCGGCTCCGACGATCGAGATCGCCGGGGACGAGCTGGAGCGCGTGATCGTCAATCTCGCGCTCAACGGACGGGACGCGATGGCCGACGGTGGTGTGCTCACGATCACGGTCGGTTCCGACGGCGAGTCCGTCCGTGTCTCCGTCGCCGACACCGGCGAGGGCATGGGCGAAGAGGTTCGGACGCGCTCCTTCGACCCGTTCTTCACGACGAAGGGGCAGGACGGAGTGGGACTCGGCCTGTCGACGGTGTACGGCATCGTCAACCGTCGGGGCGGGCAGATCGACGTGGAGAGCGCGGTGGATACCGGTACTCGTGTGACCGTCTCGTTCCCTCGGGTCGACTGAGCCCACGGCGATCGGCCGCAGTACGATCGGCGGCGTCGTGACGCTGCCGGCCCACGCCGACGTTGTTCCGCTGCCGGCGCGCCGCTCGCCCACGCGAGCCGCGCTCGTGTCGCTACGACCGCGTCAGTGGACGAAGAACCTTCTGCTCTTCGCAGCGCTCGTCTTCGCCGCGAAGCTCGGGGATCTCGACCGCTGGCCGGCCGCGGTGGCCGCGTTCCTCGCCTACTGTGCAGCGTCCAGCGCCGCCTACCTCGTCAACGACGTGCGCGATGTCGATGCGGATCGTCGGCATCCGGTCAAGCGCCGACGCCCCATCGCTCGGCGGGAGCTGCCGATAGCGGGTGCGGTTGCTCTCGCGGGGGCTCTTGCCGCCTTGGCTCTGGGGCTAACGGTATGGCTCGGTGCCGCGAGCGTCGTCGTCCTCGTCTCCTTCCTGCTGCTGCAGTGCCTGTACACGGTAGGGCTCAGAAACGTCGTGCTCGTCGACGTGATGGCGATCGCGATGTTGTTCGTGATCCGCGCAGCGGCGGGCGCGATCGCGATCGACGTGCAGATCTCGCCGTGGCTCCTCGTCTGCACGGGCTTGCTCGCACTACTGCTCGCGCTCGGCAAGAGGCGTGCAGAGGTGGCCGCGCTCGGGCCGCAGGCACCGACACGCTCGACCCTCGCCGTCTATTCGCCTGCGTTCACCGATCAGCTCCTGACGGTCGTCGCCGCCGCGACGCTCGGCGCGTATGCCGTGTACACGTTGACGGCACACGACGCAAAGGCGTTGGCGGCGACGATCCCCTTCGTCGTCTACGGCGTCCTGCGCTATCTCCTGCTCGTGCATCGGCGCCAGGCCGGCGAGGATCCCGAAAACATCCTGCTCGGTGACGCACCGACGCTCGTGACGGTCGCCGCGTGGGTGGCAACCTGCTCGGTGCTCCTTGCGCTCACTGCGTGAGCGATGTTCCTATGAGCCCCGTGAACGGCGCACCGATCGCGATCGGCACGCCTACCCTGGCGCGACGATCAGCCTGCCTGCGCGTATGCGGTGCGGCCCGGCTCTTCGTGGTGTTCCTGGCCACCGGCGGGAAGCGGAACGACGTCGCCCTGCCCGGGCCGGACGCGCACCTCGATCCGCCGTAGCCGCTCGTCGACGCCGTGCCAACCGCTCGCCACGAGGTCGACGAGCACATCGAGGTCGTCGATACGCGCGCTCCGCTCGGCGAGCAGCTCCTGCTCGACCCGCTCGAGCCGTCGGTTCGCTTGGTTGACGAGCCCCTTGATCTCGGCGAGCGTGCGCGCCACCGGGACGACCTGTCGCCTGATGCCTTCCTGCACGGCCCCATCGACACGATCGGGGAGGCGTGTCTCGAAGTCGTCGGCGGCCGCTGTCAGCGAGTCGATCTGAGCGCGTGCCCGTACGAGCGCGGCCTCCAGCTGGGTCGTCTCGAAACCCCCCTCGCGGGCCTCGGCGACACGCTTCCGAGCCCGCTCCAACGCCTGCTCATCCATGACGGGCAAGGCTACTCTGGCCGTCGGATGAGATCGAGCGAGCTCGACTACGACCTCCCGGCGGAGCTCGTTGCGCAGCGCCCACTCGCGCAACGCGACGACTCACGCCTGCTCGTCTACGAGCGCGCGACCGGCGACATCCGACACGGCACCTTCGGCGAGCTGCCCGGCGAGGTCGACGGCTTCCTCACCGTGGTCAACGACTCGCGGGTCATTCCCGCCCGGATGCAGCTGCGCCGCGCCAGCGGAGGCGCTGTCGAGGTGCTTCTCCTCGAGCCGCGGGGTGCAGGTGTATGGGAGGCGCTGGCACGGCCGTCCCGCCGCCTTCGCGTCGGCGAGCGACTCGGCAACCTGGAGCTTCGCCAGGAGCTCGGCGGCGGTCGGTGGCTCGTCGGTCTCGACGGTGAGCCTTACGGCGACCTGCCCCTGCCGCCGTATATCCACGAACGCCTCGACGACCCGACGCGCTACCAGACGGTGTACGCGGACGATGCAGGCTCCGCGGCGGCCCCGACGGCAGGGTTGCACTTTACGCCCGAGCTGCTCGCGCGGCTCGACGTCGAGCGTGTGACACTGCATGTCGGGCTGGACACGTTTCGCCCGCTGACAGCAGAGCGGCTATCCGACCACGTCCTGCACGGGGAGCGCTACGAGGTCGGGCGCACGGCGTGGGAGCGAATCCGCGACGCCGACCGCGTGCTTGCCATCGGTACGACGACGACGCGGGTTCTCGAGACGGTCGCCCGCACCGGCGAGCTGGGAGGGCGCACCGACTTGTTCATCACGCCGGGCTTCTCGTTCAGACGGGTCGAGGCGCTCCTCACCAACTTCCATCTGCCGCGCTCGACGCTCCTGGCACTCGTGATGGCGTTCGCCGGTGTCGCCGAGACACGGCGCATCTACGAGACGGCGATC
This sequence comes from uncultured Actinomycetes bacterium, assembly GCA_963701395.1. Taxonomy (GTDB): domain Bacteria; phylum Actinomycetota; class Thermoleophilia; order Gaiellales; family Gaiellaceae; genus Gaiella. Next base: position 407,789 of record CAVOZU010000007.1, on the reverse strand, counting down.
GCAGAGCGCTACCGGTTCTACTCGTTCGGCGACGCCATGCTCATCCGATGAGCGTCTGTCGCGTACGGTCCGACCCGACATGAGCGCGTTCACGCTCCAGGCGACCGACGGGACGGCGCGCGCAGGCGTGATTGCCACCGCGCACGGCGAGATCCCGACACCGGCGTTCATGCCGGTCGGCACGAAGGCGACCGTCAAGACGCTCCACCCCGACGAAGTGCGCTCGCTGGGCGCACACGTCGTCCTCGGGAACACGTACCACCTGCACTTCCGCCCGGGCGAGGACGTGATCGAGGAGCTCGGCGGCCTTCACGCGTTCTCGGGGTGGGACGGCCCGATCCTCACCGACTCGGGCGGGTTCCAGGTGTTCTCGCTGCGCGACACGCTGCTCGACGTGGACGACGCCGGCGTGACGTTCCGCTCCGTCTACGACGGGCAGCCCGAGCGCTTCACGCCCGAGTCGGTCGCCGAGATCCAGCGGCGCCTCGGCTCCGACATCGCGATGTGCCTCGACATCTGCCCGCCAGCCGACGCCACGCCGATCGAGCACGAGGAGGCGGTTCGCCGCACGAGCCTCTGGGCCGAGCGTCAGGTGGAGCTTCCACGCGCGCCCGGCCAACTCCGGTTCGGCATCGCCCAGGGTGGAACCGATCCAGACCTACGACGGCGTTCGATCGAAGACGTGACGGCGCTGCCGTTCGACGGCTTCGCCCTCGGCGGGCTCGCCGTCGGGGAGAGCCGGGAGGAGATGTTCGAGACGGTCGGTTGGGCCGCGCCCCTCCTGCCGGGCGAACGGCCGCGGTACTTCATGGGGCTCGGCGACCCGGTGGGCATCCTCGAGGTGATCGCGCGCGGGATAGACATGTTCGACTGCGTCCTGCCCACGCGGACGGCACGCACCGGCTCCGCTCTCACGAGCGACGGGCGCCTCAACCTTCGCAACGCGCGCTTTGCCCGCGACCCGCAGCCGATCGAGGAGGACTGCACATGCCCGGCGTGCGCACGCTTCTCGCGCGCGTACGTGCGGCACCTTGTCAACCAGGACGAGGTGCTCGGCCTCCGCCTGCTCACGCTGCACAACCTGTGGTTCGTGCTGCGGCTCACCGCCGCGGCGCGGGATGCGATCGTGCGAGGCGCGTTCGTTGCGTTCCGGGCGGACACGGTGGCGCGACTGAACGGCCGTTGACAGCGTGCCCGACGGGCGCGAGTCTGCGCACGTGCCGAGCTCCTTGCGCACACGCCTGCCCTTGGTCGCGGCCCTCCTCCTCACCGCCGGCGCGCTGCTGTTGCGCGTCGCGATCCTGGACGGGAGGAGCGAGGACTACTGGCTGTTCAAGCAGTGGCTCGACTTCCTGCAGGCGGAGGGCGTGCGCGCGGGGCTGACAGAGACGTTCCGCTTCGGCTACCCGCCCTCGTACATGTACATGCTGGTCGCAGGCGACCTCCTCTCGGGAGGCAACGACGAGGTCACGATCAAGCTCGCGCCCGTCGTCTGCGACGTCGTGCTGGCCTTCTTCGCCTACAAGGTCGTCGCCCACTTCCATCCCATCGGCTATCGGCCGCTCGTCGCGTTCGGCGCGGTGCTGTACGCGCCGACCGTCGTCCTCAACTCGGCCCACTGGGGGCAGATCGACTCCGTCTGGACGGCGGCGATCGTCGCCTGCGTCTTCTTCGTCCTCAGTGGGCGAGAGTCGCTCGCGTTCGTCTGCTACGGCCTTGCCATCGCCGTCAAGGCGCAGGCGATGTTCTTCGTGCCCGTCCTGCTCGTGCTCGCGCTGCGCGGACGCGTGCGCTGGCGCTCGTTCCTGCTCGTTCCGCTCACCTACGCGGTCGTCGCGGTGCCCGCGGTGATCGCCGGCGCCTCCCCGATGCGCCTCGCCCGCGTCTACTACGACCAGGCCGGGTACTACGGCGAGTTGACGCTGAACGCCGCCAACTTCTACCAGTGGATCCCCGAGCGCTTCAGCGACCGGCTGGCGACGGCCGCGCTCGTAGGTGCCGCCATCGTGATCCTCGTCTTCGTGCTCCTCGCGTACCGCCTGCCGGGTTCCACGACGGATCTCGGCATCGTCGCCATGGCCGCATCCGCGATGGTGCTCGTGCCCTACGTGCTCCCGCACATGCACGAGCGGTACTTCTACGCGGGTGACGTGCTCGTCATCGTGCTGGCGGTGCTTCGTCCCCGCTGGGCGCTCGTCGCGTTCGTCGTCGTCACGGTCTCGCTGCTCAGCTACTACCCGTTCCTCTTCCGCTCCGAGCCGGTCTCCCTCACGTGGCTCGCGGTCGTCGAGTTGGCGGCGCTCGTCGCGCTCGGCGTGCTCACGGTGCGCACGGCGCGGCAGGCTCAACCGACCAGCGGTGGCCGGGGCGCACGGTCCCTGCATAATCCCAGCTAGAACCGAGCCGGGCGAGAGCCCAAGGAGACCCTGTGCCCAACCTGATCATCATCGTCGCCATGTTCCTCCTGCTGTGGGTCCTGCTGATCCGCCCGCAGCGCGCCCGGCAACAGAAGCAGCAACGGATGCTCGCTGCGATCGAGATCGGAGACGAGGTTCTCACCGTCGGCGGTCTCTACGGGATCGTCCGTGAGATCGACGAGGAAGACGACCTCGTGGTCGAGATCGCCGAGGGCATCCAGGTGCGCATCGCCCGCAAGGCCGTGGGCACGACCGTCAAGCCTGAGGATGAGGAAGAGGAAGAGGAAGCGGAAGATCTCGCCGCCGAGAGCGAGGCCGACGACGTGGACATGGTCACCGTCCCGGACGACGAGGCGAGCCTCGAGGCCACGCAGAAGCGGCTTTCCTGACGCGCCCGCGAGAAGGGGTCGTTGCCAGTCGTGAGGAATCCGTGTGGACGCGGCCGCGTGAATGCTGCCGTAACACTGACACAGCTACCCTGACCGCCGGACCGTGACACGTCGCGCAGCCTTCATCGTTCTGAGTCTCGTCGTCGCGGCGCTCGTCGCTGTCGCGCTGCTCGCGATTCCCTCGAGCCCGTTCCACAAGGAGACGACGCTCGGGCTCGACCTCCAGGGTGGCCTCGAGGTCACCCTGCAGGCAGTTCCGCCGCCCGATCGCGAGCTGACGAGCGAGGACCTCGACCGGTCTGTCGAGATCATGCGGAACCGGGTCGACCGCCTCGGTGTCTCCGAGCCCGAGATCCGGACGCAGGGTGACGATCAGATCACGATCCAGCTCCCCGGTGTCCGCGACCAGGCGGCAGCGGCGAAGATCATCGGTAAGACGGCACAGCTCGAGCTCTACGACCTCGAGACATCGCTCACCGGGCCGTCGATCGACGTCCGCGGCAACCCCGTAGCCACGCCGAAGCTCTACGACCTGCTCGCACGCGTCCAGGCCCAGGCGCAGAGCGGGTCGCCGCAGGAGTGGTACGTCTTCAACGCGGACGAGAAGCTCGTGATCGGCCCCGTGGCCACCCGTGTTGCAGCGCTGCGCAAGTTCGACGGCGAGGTGCCGCCGGGGCACAAGCTCTTCGCTGTCCCCGAGGGCACCGTCGTCATCCGGTGCGGCGAGAACGCCGTCGTATGCCCGGGCCAGCCCGGCAACGCGCGCTCCTGGTACCTCTTCAAGTACCAGCCGCCCGACGTCCCACAGATGACGGGGGCGGACCTCAAGCTCTCGGGCACGCGGGCGGACTTCGACACAAGCCCCGGCAGCGGCGGATCGCCGATCGTGACGATGGAGTTCACGGACCGGGGTGCGGACCGGTTCGAGGCGATCACCCGGGCCGAATGGATCCGCGGGCGCGTCCGCGAGGCGCCCCAGCACTTCGCGATCGTGCTCGACCGCGAGATCCGCACGTGGCCGCAGATCGACTACACCGACTCCTCGCTGTCCGGCGGGATCGGCGGCGGCCGGGCGCAGATCGAGGGCCTCCAGTCGCTCGACGAGGCGAACGAGATCGCGATCGTCCTCCAGACAGGCGCGCTGCCGGTGAAGTTCGTGACACTCGACCAGACGGCGATCTCGGCGACGCTCGGCAAAGACTCGCTGGAGGAGGCGAAGAAGGCCGCGGTGATCGGTCTGCTCGCCGTCGCGTTCTTCCTCCTCGTCGTCTACCGGTTCCTCGGTGTCGTCGCCGTGCTCGGGCTCTTCGTCTACGCGGCGTTCCTGTATGCCGCGATCCTCGCTTTCAACGTCACGCTCACGCTGCCGGGCATTGCCGGCCTGGTACTCACACTGGGGGTGGCGGCCGACGCCAACATCGTCATCTTCGAACGCATCAAGGAGGAGGCCCGCGCGGGCCGGTCGATACGCGCGGCCATCTCCACCGGGTACACGAAGGGCTTCGCGACGATCGTCGACGCGAACGTGGTGACCGCGATCACGGCTCTCGTGCTGTTCGCCGTGGCTACGTCGAGCGTGCGCGGCTTCGCCCTCATGCTGCTGATCGGAACTGCGATCTCGATGCTCACGGCGGTGCTCGCCACCCGCGCGTTCCTCGCAGTGCTCGCGGGTCTCCGCATGCTCGACAACCCTCGGCTGATGGGCTCGTCGGGCAGCGGTATCCCCTCCTGGCTCCGCCGCGACTACATCGGCCTGCGGCGCATCTGGTTCGCGATCTCCGCCGTCGTGCTCGCGGTCTCCATCCTCGCGATCGGCGTCAACCAGCTCAACCTCGGCATCGACTTCGAGGGCGGCACGCAGATCTCGTTCAAGACGCCGTCCCCGGTGCCGCTCGAGGACGTGCGGGAGGCGGCGGCCGAGGTCGGTCAGGCCGACGCAGTGATTCAGGGGCGCGGCACCTCGACCGAAGGCGCGTACCAGGACTTCCAGATCCGCACCGAGACGCTGACGACCGAGGAGGCCCGTCAGCTTCAGATCGGCCTCGAACGCGAGGTCGGTGCGGACGCGTTCGGCGCGAAGAACGTCTCTGCCAGCTTCGGGCAGCAGATCGCGAAGTCAGCGCTGCTCGCCATCGTCGTCTCTCTGTTCCTGATCGTCGGCTACATCACGCTGCGCTTCCAGTGGAAGTTCGCAGTCCCCGTGCTCGTCGCGCTGGCGCACGACGTCCTGATCACGATCGGGATCTACGCCTTGCTCGGCCGTGAGGTGACGACGGCCACCGTCGCGGCACTCCTCACAGTGCTCGGGTACTCCATCTACGACACGATCATCATCTTCGACCGCATCCGCGAGAACATGCCGCTGATGAAGCGGGCGTCGTTCCGCGTGATCGGCAACGTCTCCTTGTGGGAGACGATCCCCCGTTCGCTGGCGACGACGTTCATCACGATGCTGCCGATCCTGTCGCTCTGGCTGTTCGGCGGGGACACGCTCAAGGACTTCGCGTTCGCGCTCCTGATCGGCATCGGCTCAGGCGCCTACTCGTCGATCTTCGTCGCCGCACCGCTGCTCGCGATGTTCAAGGAGCGCGAGCCGGAGTACGCGCGACGTCGCGACGACGAGAGCACGCTCGCCGATGTCCAATCCGTCGGTGGCGCCTTGGCGATGGAAGCGGCCGAGCTCGCCACCGAGCCCAAGACAGCTCCGACCGCACCAGAGCCCGCAGTCGGAGCTGTCCCGGTCGCCGAGGCACCGTCTTCTCCGGCGTCCTCGTCGAAGCGTGAGCGTCGGAGGCAGCGTCGCTCTTCTCGGCCTCACGGCAGGGCCCGCTAGCCGCTCGCCTCCGCCGGTCTCTGCTACACCTCAGGCGTGGACGACGACGTCAGGCGAGGCGCAGACGAAGCAGCCGCGCCGTCCCTCGGCCAGCTGCTGCTCGCCGGCGTGGGATGGGCCTCGATCGGGGTGGAAGCACTCGACGAGCTCGCTGACGAGCTCGCGAGGAGAGTCGGCGTCGACGTTTCGGAGATGCGGTCCGCCGTACGGGATACCGCCACGTCGTGGCGGCGGGAGACGGAACTCCTCGGAACCCGCGGCGACGACGCCGTCGAGCGGACGCTCGACCGGCTCGGGCTCGCACGGCGTGACGAGCTCGACGACCTGGCACTTCAGGTCGCCCAGCTCGAGCACCGTCTTCGGCTCGTCGAGTCGGATGCTCCCACGTCAGCCGACTGAGCGCTAGCAGCCGGGGTTCGGGCGCGCGCCGCCTTTCGCAGGCTCGCCGCGGCTGCCACACTGCACCCGTGGAGACCGCGCGCCCGCGACGCTCATTGGGACGTCTGTCCGAGATCGCGCGTGTCGCCACGCGGCACGGCTTCGGGTACGCGTTCGAGCGCCGCGGGAGCGCCCAGCGCGACACGGCGGGCGACCGCGGCCGCCGACTGCGCGAGATGCTCGACGAGCTCGGCCCGACGTTCGTGAAGTTCGGGCAGTTGTTGTCGACGCGTCCCGACGTCATCCCTCCCGACATCGTGGCGGAGCTTCGGAAGCTGCAGGACGATGTGACGCCGATCGCCTTCGAACGGGTGGAGGAGGTGATTCGCGCCGACCTCGGGCTCACGGTCGCGCAGGCGTTCGTGTCGTTCGACGAGCGGCCGATCGCCGCAGCGTCGATCGGGCAGGTCCACCGCGCGACGCTGCCGAACGGCGAGGACGTCGTGGTGAAGGTTCAGCGCCCGGATGCACCCAGGCAGATCGAGTCCGACATCCAGTTGCTGCGTTCGGCGGCGCGCGTGGTTCGAGAGCGCGTGCGCGCGCTCGACTTCATCGATGCGGGCGCGCTCGTCGACGAGTTCGCACGCTCGATCCGGCAGGAGCTCGACTACCAGCAGGAGGCGCGCAACGCCGAGACGTTCCGGCGGAACTTCGCCGGGGACGCCCGGGTCGCGGTACCGCGTGTGTGGTGGCGGTACACGACAGGACGCGTGCTCACGCTCGAGCGTCTCGAGGGCACCCAGCTGCGTGACCTCGACGTCTCCGGCTGGTCCGACGAGGAGCGCCGCGAGCTCGCCTACCGCATGACGGATGCATGGATGACCATGATCTTCCGCCACGGCTTCTTCCACGGCGATCCGCACCCGGCGAACATCCTCATGCTCGAGGACGGCGTGCTCGGGCTCGTCGACTTCGGCCTCGCCGGCAGACTCACACCCGAGGACATGGCCCGCCTCACGCGGCTGTTCGTCGACGCGGCGACCGAGAACGTCGATGCGCTGCCGCGGCGGCTCGCCGACCTCGGTGTCGAGTATCCGCGAGACAGCGAGGACGAGCTGCGCTCGCGGCTGGAGGAGCTCTACTACCGGTACTACGGGACGAGCCTCTCGGAGATCGACCCGATGGAGGTGATGCGGGAGGGGTTCTCTCTCATCTACGCCATGAACCTGCGACTCCCGACGCGCTTCGTGATCCTCGACAAGGCGATTGCGACGCTCGGCTCCGTGGGTGTCGAGATCTACCCGGAGTTCAACGTGTTCGAGGTGGCGAAGCCGTATGCGCGGCAGCTCGTCGCAGAGCGCCTGTCACCGACGAGGCTCGCCCTGCAGGCGCAGCGCGAAGCGCGCGAGCTGGTGGGCGTCGCACGCGATGTTCCGCACCAGCTGCACGACATCCTCGAGGCCGTGCGGCGCGGACGGTTCGAGATGACGGTGCGCAACCCGGGAGTCGATCATCTCGAGGAGCGACTCGACCACGCCGTGAACCGGATGGTCGTCGGCCTCATCGTCGCGGCCGGCCTGCTCGGATCCGCGATCGTCGGCGTCGGCACCGACGGTCCCAAGCTGCTCGGGGTGCAGTTGCTCGCGTTCCTCGGCTTCAGCATCTCGGGGGTGTTCGGGATCTGGCTGATCTGGGGCGTGCTCCGCTCCGGCCGCCTCTAGATGGTTGATCGGCAATTCAGGCACCCGCGAATGGCGGCCGTGACGCGGCGCATCGCGGCACGCTCGCCCGTGACACGTACCAGCAGGTACGCGCTACGGCCGATCGCACCACGCTGCTTGGTCACACTCGTCCTCGGCGGGCACCCCAATCACCGATCAACCATCTAGGCTCGTCGGCCATGCTCCCGGTCGTCTGGTCACCGAGCCACGCGTTGCACGTCCCGGGCGGCGAGGTCTGGATCGGCGCTCCGATCGAGGGTGATGAGGTCCCGGAGCGCGTCGACGCGATCCTCGCGTCGCTCACCGCAGCCGGTGCGACGCTCGTGGAGGCCACCGAGCACGACGACGAGGTGCTGCTGGCGGTGCACGACCGGGGTCTCGTCGCCTTCGTCCGCGACGCGTGGGAGGCGTGGCAGGCAGCCGGCTATCCAGACGCGTCGGGGCAGGATCGCGTGGTCGGCTACATGTTCGCTCACCCGGGGCTGATCGAAGGTGTGGCGCCGCTCGAGCCGGCGTCGGCCGCGGCCCGCACGGGAGCGTGGGCGTTCGACACGATGACGCCGATCGGCTCTGGCACGTGGGCCGCTGCGCGGAGTGCCGTCGATTGCGCGCTCACAGCGTGTGACCTGGTGCTCACCGGAGCTCCGCTCGCGTACGCCTGCACGCGGCCGCCCGGTCATCACGTCACTCGCACGGCGTACGGCGGCTCCTGCTACCTCAACAACGCCGCCGTCGCGGCGCAGCGACTGCGGGAGGCGGGTTGCGCGAGGGTCGCCCTGCTCGATCTCGACGCGCATCACGGCAATGGCGCGCAGTCGATCTTCTGGTCTCGCGCCGACGTGCTCACCGGCTCGGTGCACGTCGATCCGGCGGCCGGTTGGTTCCCGCACTTCCTCGGCACCGCGCCCGAGGTGGGGGCAGGGGAGGGACAGGGCGCGAACCTCAACGTGCCGCTCGTGCCCGGCTCCGGTGACGACACGTGGCTCGCCGGCATCGACGATCTCGTGGCCTTCGCGACCGGCGGTGGTGCCGAGGCGCTCGTCGTAGCCCTCGGCGTCGACGCGGCCGAGGGCGACCCGAACAGCCCGCTTCGCGTCAGTGCAGCCGGATTCGAACGTGCTGGTCACATGCTTGGGCAACTCGCCGTGCCCACGGTCGTCGTGCAGGAAGGTGGCTACGACGTCGACACGATCGGCGGGCTCGTTCTCTCGGCGGTGCAGGGGCTCGAGACCGGGTTGCGGCAGGCTCGGCGCGTATCGGCTTGACTCCGCGGTCAATGTCGGGAGATGATCCGCTGGCCCTGGGGTCGAGAACGGAGGAGACACCGTGAGAAATCTGCGCCGCCTGGTTGCCCTGCTCGCCGTCGCGCTCGTCGCCGTTGCGTCCGTCACCGTGACCGTCGCGCTCGGCGCCGACGGTGACGAGAAGGTCGTGCTCACGGTCGGGAACGTGGGCAAGCTCGACAGTGCGAACGTGACCGTGGGCTACACGGTCGAGGCCTACGAGCTCTGGAACCTTCACTACGCCACGCTGACGGACAAGGCCGCCGACGACTTCGCCCTGATCCCGGGTCTGGCCGAGTCCTGGGAAGGGTCGGACGACGGGCTGACCTGGACGTACACGTTGCGCGAAGGAATGACGTGGTCGGACGGCGCACCGCTCACGGCCGAGGACATCGCCTACACGGTCAATCGCGCCCGTGACGAGGAGTGGCTCAACCACTTCTCGACCGTCGAGAACCTGACCGCAGAAGCGGTGGACGACACGACGCTGGTTCTGACGTCCAAGGTCCCAGACCCGAAGCTGCCGATCATGGACGTGTACATCGTTCCGAAGCACGTCTACGAGAAGCTGAGCGCCGACGAGATCGACAAGTACCCCGCCGACGACGGCGTCGGCTCGGGCCCGTTCGTGCTCGTCGAAAACAAGCCCGGCCAGTTCTGGCGCATGGTCGCCAACGAGAACTACTGGGGAGGCAAGCCCGCGATCGACGAGGTCGTGTTCCGCGTGTTCTCCAACGCCGACGCGATGGTCTCGGCGCTCGAGAAGGGCGAGCTCGACGCGGCCATGGCAGTTCCGGCGTCGGCTTTCGAACGGCTCTCCACCACCGAGGGAATCGTCACGGTCGAGGGGCAGCAGGGCGGGTTCGACGAGATTGCGCTCAACGCCGGTGCCGGGTACGGGAAGCCGCACCCGTCGCTGCTCGACGTTCGCGTGCGGCAGGCGATCGCCCACGCGATCGACAAGGACACGCTCCTCGACCGGGTGTTCAGCGGCATCGGCACCACGGGCGAGACGATGTCCGTGTCGCCCGACCCGAAGTGGATTCCCGAGCTGACCGAGGACGAGATCTTCGAGTTCGACCTGGAGAAGGCGAAGGCGATCCTCGAAGAGGCCGGCTACAAGGACACGGACGGCGACGGCATCCGGGAGATGCCAGACGGGACGAATCCCCTCGTCTACCGCTATGCCAACCGCACAGAGTCCCAGTACTCCAAGCCGATCGCCGAGTTTGTCACCGGCTGGCTGAAGGAGATCGGCATCGACACGAAGATCTCCTCGTACGACGACAGCCAACTGGGCGAAGTGGTCGGCAAGGGCGAGTACGAGGTGTTCTGGTGGGGCTGGGTGCCCTTCGTCGACCCCGACCCGCAGCTCTCGTACTTCATCTGCGACCAGGTGAGCCTCGACCCCGAGGATCCTCTGAACTACTACAACGACGCGAGCTGGTGCAACGAGGAGTACGACAGGCTCTACCAGGAGCAGAAGGTCGAGCTCGACGAGGAGCGGCGGATCGAGATCGTGCACGAGATGCTCAAGCTCTTCTACAACGAGGCGGCGTTCATCGTCACCGACTACAGCCCCGATCTGCAGGCCTACCGCACCGACCGCTTCGAAGGCTGGCTGCAGCAGCCCGCCGAGACCGGGCCGGCGATCTTCTCGAACACGTCGCCGACCTACTTCAACCTGACGCCGATCGCGTCGGCGGGTGGCGACGACGGTGGTCTGTCGAGCGGAGCGATCATCGCGATCGTCGTCGCCGGCGCAGCGGGTATCGGGCTGATCGTGTTGTTCCTGATGCGTCGCCGCACCGCCGGAGAGCGCGAGTAGGAACGGCGTTGGCTCGGCCGAGTCTCGGTAGGGGCGGGCACGTGCCCGCCCCTACGACACCTGTGGGCCGGTGACGGGCTCGGGCTCGTGAGCGCCCGGTACGCGATCGGGAAGATCCTCGGCTCGCTCGCGACGCTCGGCTTCGTCGTCGTCTTCAACTTCTTCCTCTTCCGGATCGTGGCCACCGACCCGGTGGCGGTCCTCTTCCGCGGCCGGAACCTCTCGCAGTCTCAGCGCGATCAGCTGACCAAGGAGTTCGGTCTCGACGGCTCGCAGCTCGAGCAGTTCGTCCGCTACGTCGAGCAGACGTTCCAGCTCAACTTCGGTCGCTCGTACATCACGAACCGGGGGGTGATGGAGGAGATCTGGGGCGCGGCGCCGGCGACGATCGCCCTCGTCGGCGTGGCAACGATCCTCTCGACCGTCTTCGGCCTCTGGATGGGAGCTGCGGCGGGTTGGCGGCGTGGCACGGCGAAGGATCGCGCGCTCACATCGTCGTCGATGGTGACCTGGTCGATGCCGGACTTCTGGCTCGGCATGCTCCTGTTGACCTTCTTCGCGGTGCGCCTCGACCTGTTCCCGACGAGTGGCATCGGTGATCCCTCGTCGGACGCGACGGGGCTCTCGAAGCTTCTCGACCAGGCCTGGCACATGACATTGCCGTGCCTCACGCTGGCAGTGGCGTACGTCGGGGAGTACGCGCTCGTGATGCGCTCGTCGATCATCGACGTGATGCGCGAGGACTACCTGACCCTCGCCCGGGCGAAGGGGCTCCGCGACATCGACGTCCGCAATCGCCATGCGGTGCGGAACGCGCTGCTTCCCTCGACCGCGCTGATCGCGATCAACTTCGGCTTCGTGATCTCGGGGGCGATCGCCGTGGAGACGGTCTTCTCCTGGCCGGGTCTAGGGCTGCTCACGTACGAGTCCCTGCGCGGCCCCGATCTGCCGATGCTGCAGGGCCTGTTCCTCGTCTTCAGCGCCTCGGTGATCCTCTTCAACCTCCTGGCGAACCTCATCTACCCGCTCCTCGACCCACGGGTGCGGCACCAGTGAGCACGCAGGCAGCCCCATCAGGGCCGAGGCGGATGGCCTGGGAGCGTCGCCGCCGAGCGTTCCAGCGCGGCTGGGCCGACTACCGCCGCGACCACGAGGGCCTGGTCGGCCTGCTCGTGCTCGTCGGCTTCGTGCTCGTCGCGCTGCTGGCGCCGCTGATCGCCGACAGCGACAGCCTGCGCGCCGTGAACACGACCGACAACCCGGCGTGGGCGTCGCCGTCGGAGTTCGCGCCGCTCGGCACCGACAGCCTCGGCCGTCCCGTCTTCGACCAGCTCGTCTTCGGCTCGCGGATCAGCCTGCTCGTCGGCGTCGCCGCCACGGTGATCGCCATCGTGCTCGGCACCGTCGTCGGCGTGATCGCCGGCTTCTTCGGCGGCTGGACGGACAGCCTGCTCTCCCGGCTCTCGGAGTGGTTCCTCGTGATCCCGTTCATCCCGCTCGCGATCGTGCTGGCGGCAATTCTGGGGCCGTCGCTGCGAAATATCATCATCGTGATCGGCATCACGTCGTGGCCGACGACGGCCCTTCTCATCCGCGCCCAGGTGCTGAGCGTGAAGCAGCGCCTCTACGTCGACCGCAGCCGTGCCCTCGGTGCCTCCGGCGGGCATGTGATGGGTCGTCACATCCTGCCGAACGTGATGCCGCTCGTGATCGCCAACGCCACGCTCACGGTTCCGATCGCGATCCTCTCGGAGACGACGCTCGCGTTCCTCGGCCTCGGCGACCCACTCCAGGTGTCGTGGGGGCAGATGCTCGACGAGGCCTTCTCGGCGGGCGCGCTCGGTCGTGAGGCGTGGTGGTGGTACTTGCCGCCGGGCATCTGCGTGATCGTCGTCGTCCTCTCCTTCACGTTGATCGGGCGTGCGCTCGAGGGCATCTTCGACCCGCGGCTGCGCGAGGCGCGCAGATGAGCGACCCGATCCTCGTCGTGCGCGACCTGCATGTCACGTACCCGGGCGACGTGCCCGCTGTGCGCGGTGTCGACTTCTCGCTCGACCCGGGCGAGACCCTCGGGCTCGCCGGCGAGTCGGGGTGCGGGAAGTCCACGATCGCGGGCGCGCTGCTTCGCCTGCTGCCCGAGGGGACCAAAGTCACCGGGGACGTGCTCCTCGGTGGCGAGGACGTCCTCGCGCTCAACCCAGGGCAGTTGCGGGCGGTGCGTTGGACGGCGCTCTCGATCGTGTTCCAGGGTGCGCTGCACTCGCTCAACCCCGTGCAGCGCATCGGCGACCAGATCGCCGAGCCGATTCGCGTCCACGGCACCGTCTCCGGCGATGCCGACGCCAGAGCCCGGGTGGCGGACCTGCTCGAGACGGTGGGGCTTCCGGCTCGTCGCGCCGACGACTACCCACACCAGCTCTCCGGTGGGCAGCGCCAGCGCGTGCTGATCGCGCTCGCCCTCGCGTGCGACCCCCAGGTCCTCGTCGCCGACGAGCCGACGACGGCGCTCGACGTGATGGTGCAGGCGCAGGTGCTGCGCCTGCTCGAGGAGCTGCAGGCCGAGCTCGGCCTCGCGATGCTCTTCATCACCCACGACCTGTCGACCCTCGCGACCGTCTGCCAGCGGATCGCGGTGATGTACGCGGGGCGCATCGTCGAGGAGGGGCCGAGTCGTGAGGTGTTCGCAAGCCCGTCCCATCCCTACACGGCAGCGCTCGCGGCCGCGTTCCCGGTGATCGGCGATCAGAGGTACCGGATGGCCCCATCCGGGCTGTCGGGCGACCCGCCTGACCCGCGCGCGGTTCCGTCCGGGTGTCCGTTCCATCCTCGGTGTGCTCGCGCCATGGACGAGTGCGCGTCCTGGGATGCCGAGCACCGGGCGGTCGCGGACGGGTGGTCGGCAGCGTGCCTCCATGTGGGAGGGAAGGAGTCGTGAGCGACGAGCCGCTGCTCAGCGTCCGCGACCTCCACGTCCACTTTCCTGCGCCGGGCGGATCGATTGCCCGGGCCGTGGACGGAGTCGACCTCGACGTCCGCGAGGGCGAGGTGATCGCACTCGTCGGCGAGTCCGGCTGTGGCAAGACCACGCTGGCACGGGCCGTGATGGGGCTCGTCAAGCCGCAGGACGGCGACGTGCGCTTCCGCGGCGAGTCGCTCTCGTACGACGCGAAGTCCCTGAAGCGGTACCGCCGCGGCGTACAGATGATCTTCCAGGATCCGACCGGGTCGCTCAACCCGCGGCAGACGATCTACGAGGCGGTCGCGGAAGGGTTGCGAATCCACGGGCTGTCGGACGGCGAGGAGGCCAAGGTCGCTGAAGCGCTCTCGATCTCGGGACTCCGCCCACCGGAGCGGTTCTTCCCGCTCTACCCGTACGAGGTGTCGGGTGGTCAGCGACAGCGCGTTGTGATCGCGGGTGCGATGGCACTCGAGCCGTGGCTGCTCGTCGCCGACGAGCCGGTGTCCAGCCTCGACGCATCGGTGCGCGGCGAGATCCTCGCGCTCATGCTCCGCCTCGTGAAGGAGGCGGGCGTGACGATCCTCGTCGTCACGCACGACCTGGGGCTCGCCTGGAACATCGCCGACCGTGTTGCAGTGATGTACCTGGGGCGCATCGTCGAGATCGGTCAGACGGAGGAGATGCTGTCCGAGCCGCGGCACCCCTACACACGGGCGCTGCTGTCGGTGGTTCCCGAGGCGAAGCAGATGGAGCAGCAGATCCTCGAGGGCGAGGCCCCGGATCCGACGCGCATCCCATCCGGGTGCCGGTTCCACCAGCGGTGCCCGCTCGTGCAGTCGGGCGAGGCGGAGCGCCTCGGCATCCTCGCGCGCTGCGAGGGCGAGGATCTCGCCCTCGTGCCGACCGCAGGCGCGCCGGGGCACGCCGCCGCCTGCCATGCGTTGTAACTGATCGTTACAAGGGGGTCAGGCGAGTCGGCGCGGGATCGAGCGCTCGTAGCGCTGCTCGAAGCGTTCCAGGCCGCCCTCACCGTGCTCCTCGGCGGCGAGGTCGATCGTGACGTGGTACGTATCCGCGTCGGAGCGCACGTCGAGACGGGCCTCGGTCGTGACGTCGACTTCGGGCCACGCGACGCGGTAGCGCGCAGCTCCTGTGGCCCACGCTCGCGCCGCGTTGTCGGTGGCGACGCCGACCGTCCCGTCGTAGTGCTCCTCGACGTGCCCGTCGAACGGGGCTGCGTAGACCGCACCGTAGCCGGTGACGGCCCGCGTCTCGCGACCGAGAATGTCCCGCTCCACGCGCCAGACGACCGGCGGTTGAGTCCCGTCCTCGTCGCCCGCCGGCGGTTCCGCCCTCGGCGGCCCGTGGAGCTTCGGCGGCGGTGTCGGCGAGGCTCCGTTCAGCACTGGCAGTCGCAATTCGACGCTCGACCGCTCGACGACGAGGTCGCCGGCCCCGGGCGGCGGCCAGGTGTTCGGCCAGTCGGCACCGGCTAGGGCCAGCCGGATGCGGTGGCCCGGCTCGAACATCCAGGACGTGGCCTCCAGCTCGAGCTCGATCTCGACGGGAACGCCCGGCGTCAAAGGGGCAGGCTCGGCGTGGCTCTCGCGATGCGTGAGGTTCAAGACGGCGCGCGTGACGAGCGCGGACGTGCCGTCGGGGAACACGTCACAGACCCGGACCGCGAGGTACGCGACCGGCTCTGTCGGCACGACACGCAGCCGCAGGCTCGGGTAGCCCATGATCTCGAGCTCGTCGTCGAGCGGCTCCCAGTCGTAGACGAGCGAGAGCGCATCGTCGGGTCGCTGATCGTCGGGCTGGCCCCATGGGAGCTTCCCGGCACACGAGTTCCACGCCGTCAGGCCGACGTCGCCGCGGACGCTGACACGGTCGGTGCCCTCGCCGTGAGGGGCGAGAGTGGTCGTGCGTAGCCTTTCGGGCGGCCAGGTCGCCTCGGATCGCCATTCGCCGCGAAGCTCGGCGAGGTCGGGGGCGGGACGCGTCGCACGGCGTGCGAAGACAACGATCGGCGCCTCGGTGTCGATGCCGTTCGGGTCGTCGCGCAGCCAGCGGCCGAACCAGCGGCAGAGCTCGGGAACGAGGTCGATGTGCGGGCCGGGGAGGGATGTGGCCTGCGACATGTGACTCCACGGGCCGAGCACGAGACGCTTCGGGCAGTCGAGCGCCTCGAAGGCGCGGAGCGTAGCGTTGCGATACCCGTCGGCCCAACCGCCGACGATCATCGTCGCGCACCTGATCCGCTCGTATCCGGGACGGAGGGAGCCGTGGCGCCAGTACGGCCCGTCCGTCTGCTCCTCGAGCCAGCGCAACACCCAAGGCGGCGTGCCTTCGAGTCGCCGCCGCCACTCGTCGCGCCACCCGTCGCCGAAGACCGCGGGTACCGGCGGCAAGGCGTTGCCGGCGATCATGTAGGTCACCCAGTCGACGAGGTCGACGGCCCGCACCGCACCGCCCATGTAGTGGACGTCGTCCGTGTAGCGATCGTCGGTGGCGTAGATGGGGACGATCGCCTGCAACGCCGGTGGCTGGAGGCAGGCGACCTGGATCGAGTTGAAGCCCGACCAGGACGTCCCGACCATGCCCACGCGTCCGTTCGACCACTCCTGGGCGGCCAGCCACGCGATCACCTCGCAGATGTCGGCGTGCTCGTCGGGCGTGTACTCGTCGAGCGCCAGTCCCTCGGACGACCCCGTGCCGCGAATGTCGAGCCGGCAGACGGCCAATCCTCCCTCCTCGCACAGCCGCTCGTACTCGGACGCGTAGGACGACGTCAGGTCGTCCATCCGGTACGGCAGTGCCTCGAGCACGACGGGCGCCGGGATAGTCGCCGGCAGCCACACGCGGGCAGCCAGTCGCGTCCCGTCGCGCATCGTGACCCACGCCCTCCGCTCGTCCACCGCGCCATCCTACGGCCGCGTACGATCGCGGCGACGTGGACCTCCGCCTGAGCGACGAGCAATGCCGGCTGCGCGAAGAAGCGGCCGCGTTCTGTGGTGAGCTACGGCCGCTGCTCGAGGCCGACCCGGACTGGCAGCGGCAGGGAATGCTCTCGGACGGCGACTCGCTCGCCGTCAACGCAGCGCTCGGACGGGCGGGCTGGATCGGCATGTCGTGGCCGGCGGCGTTCGGCGGACGCGGGCTCAGTCGACTCGACGCGACGGTCGTGGAGGAGGTCTTCGGCTACCACTGGCTGCCACTGTCGTCGTACCTGCTCTCATACAAGACGATCGGTGGTGCGCTCGAGCGCTTCGCCACGCGTGAGCTCTGCGAGATGCTGCTGCCGCCGATCGCCCGCGGTGAGCTCGTCTTCTGCCAGGGCTTCTCAGAGCCCGGTGCAGGCAGCGACCTCGGCTCGCTGACGACACGGGCGACGCGGCGCGGTGACACGTTCGTGGTCGACGGCCAGAAGATCTGGACGTCGAGCGCCCAGCTGGCCGACTGGATCTACCTCGCCGTCCGCACGTCGAGCGGCGAGCGAAAGCATCGCAGCATCTCCGTCCTCGTCGCACCGATGGACATACCCGGGATCGAGGTGCGGACGTTCCCCACGCTCGGCGGCGGTGTGCTCTGCGAGGTCTTCCTCGACGCCGTCGAGATACCGGCTTCGAACCTCGTCGGCGCCCTCGACGGAGGCTGGGACGTGCTCATGCACACGCTCGACTTCGAGCGGGTCACGGCCGAGAAGGTCGGCGGGGCGGCATGGGTCGTCGATGGCGTCGAACGGCACCTGTCCGAGCGAGGACGCCTCGACGCCACCGCTCGTGAGCGGATCGCCCGCCTGCGCGGCGAGGCCGCCGCGGCGCGCCTGCTCTCGTTCCGAGCGGCGGATGCACTCGACCGCGGGCTCGCCGCGAGCCATCTTTCCGCGATGGCGAAGCTCGCGGGAGCGCGACTCGTGCAACGCGCTGCTGCAGCCGCGGTCGACCTGCTCGGCCTGGAAGGACTTGCGGAGGGCGCGACAGCGGCCGTCGCCGGCCGTGCCGCGGGCATGCTCCGCGCGAGCGTCGGCTCGACGATCGCGGGTGGAACGGCCGAGATCCAGCAGCTCGTGATCGCACGCAGAGGGCTCGGTCTGCGATGAGCGCACCGCTCGAGGGGGTCCGCGTGGTCGAGTATGCGCAGTACGTCGCGGGGCCGCTTTGCGGGCTCATGCTCGCCGACCTCGGCGCCGACGTCGTGAAGGTCGAGCCTCCATCGGGTGACGGATACCGGCGTGTGATGCCGGTGTCGCCCGGCTTCGGCCGCTACTTCGTCCCCCTGAACCGTGGCAAGCGCTCGGTCGTCCTCGACCTGAAGACTCGGGGCGGGATAGCGGGCAGCCGCTCGTTGCTCGCGTCCGCGGACATCGCGCTCCACAACTTCCCCCCGGGGCGCGACGACGACTTCGGGCTCGGCTGGCACGACGTCCACGCTGCCTGGCCTGCGCTCGTGCTCGGCGTCGTCACATCGTTCGGTGCTGCCGGCCCGCTTGCGGGAGCACCGGCCTACGACCTCGTCGCGCAGGCCCGCGCAGGGTTGCTCACGGCGCATGCATCAGCTGGCGACGACGTCCCCGTGCGTGCGGGTGGCATCCCGATGGCAGACCTCACGGCCGGTTTCCTCCTCGCCTCGTCGGTTCTGGCTGCGCTCGTTCGCGCGCGGACGACGGGCGAAGGAGCCTTCGTCGAGACCTCGCTCCTGCAGGCTGCGCTCGCGGTGCAGGTGCAGGATCTCGTATGGCTCCCGGGCGAGGGAGAGAAGGTGCCGCGGGCTGCCGGCCCGGCAGATCTCGGCGCACGCGCCGCCGAGATCCGGACCGGTCTCGACACGAACCCGTACTACCGCTGCTTCCGCGCCGCGGACGGGTACCTCGCGGTGGCGTGCCTCAACGTCGCCCAACGACGTGCGTTCCTCGAGCTCTTCGAGCTCGAGGACACGACGATCGACGCACCCGACGTCGTCCCGGACGACGAGCGGCTGCTCGCCGCGAAAAGAGCAGTGACCGCCGAGGTGGCCCGGAGGATCGCCACCGAGCCGCTCGATGCCTGGACGGCCCGACTCGGGGCGGTTGGGGTGCCGTGCGGCCCCGTCCATGCGCGCGAGTCGGTGGCCGCCGACCCGCAGGTGGCCGCCAACGGGCTCGTCGAGACGTTCGAGCAGCCCGGGCTCGGGATGACGACCACTCTGGCGCGGCTCGTGGGCGATGGAGCCCGTGGTGCCGCACCGTCGCTCGGGGCAGATACGGCCGCGCTGCTCGCGGAGGTCGGCGCGTGAAGTTCGTCGTCGGGGAGGAACTGGAGCTCTTCGCGTCGTCCGTGCGTGGCGCGGTGGGGGGGTGGGAAGCACCACTCGAGCCGGAGCTCGGCACGTGGTGGGACGAGCGGGACGACGCGCTCGCCGGGCGCCTGGCAGCGCTCGGCTGGAGTGAGCTCTGGTCGTCCTCCGAGCTGCTCGGCGCCGCCGTCGCAGGCTCGATCGAGCTCGGTCGTGCGGTCGCCCCGCTCTGCCTCGTCGACGAAGCGACGCTGGGTGCCCCGTTGGCGGTCGGCGGGCGCGTGCGGCACGGCGAGGGCGCGGCGTCTGCTGTGGGCGTCGTCGACGGCTCGCTCGTCCGGATCGGGCTCGACGGCGCCGAGCGGGAAGCGTCGCTCGACGGCACCGGCACGCTTCGGCTCGGCTCAGCCGCTCCGCTCGGCGAGGCACTCGCCGACGGCGCGGCTCGACTCCGGGCGTGGAGGGCAGCGACGCACGGGTACCTCGCCGGCCTCGCCGCCGAGGCCGTCGCCGGCGCCGTCCGCTACGTGCAGGCACGTGAACAGTTCGGAGCGCCCCTCGCTGCGCTGCCTGCCGTGCAGGCGAGGCTCGCCGACGCCGCGCTCGCGGCGGACGGCATCCTTCTCGTCGCCTGGGCTGCTGCGGCGTCCGACTCGGAGGAGGTCGACCTGTACGACGGACACCTCACCTGGGCGGCCGGCGCGTGCCACGACGTGGCCGCCTCGACGTTGCAGGCGTACGGCGCGGTCGGCTTCGCGCTCGAATCAGGGGCGCACCGCGCTTTCCGGCGGGCGGCCTCCGCACGGGTGTGGGTGGACGCTGTCGCCCGTGAAGCGGGTTCCACCCGCTGAAAACCCGCGCGACCCACGGTCCGAGCATGGCTCGGTCGGGCGTGGCCTGTCGCGCCGCGTGGGGACGAGTTGGCGCACTTCTGCCGCAAAGGACATCTGGCGCAGAGGCTTCTGCATCCCTAGCCTCGCGGCATGAGACCGAGCGCTGTTCTGCTGGCGGATCCGGAGCCATCGTCGCGCGCGTACCTCGAACGGCATCTGCGCGACGACGGGTACGAGGTCCTCGAGGCGCCGTGGAACGCCCGTGCGCTCGACCTCGCGGAGCGCAACGCCCCCGACATCGTGATCGTCGCAGAGGCGGACCTCTGCCGCCGGCTTCGCGCCGGTGAGCCTGGGCGACTGTGGGATCGGAACGTTCCGGTGATCCTGCTCACCGAGCCGGGAGCAGACATGGTCGAGCGCGTTCGTGCCCTGGAGCACGGGGCCGACGACGTCTGCGAGCGTCACGTCTACCCCGAATTGCTGGCTCGGATGCGTGCCCTGCTCCGGCGCGCACGTCAGGGGCAAGCCGACGTGATGGAAGCGGGCGACGTCGTCGTCGACCTCAGGGCGAGGCAGGTTCTCGTCCGTGGCGCTCCGGTGCCACTCGCGGGCAGGGAGTTCGAGCTCGCGGTGCAGCTCGCTCGGGATCCGCATCGCGTCTACACCAAGGCCGAGCTGCTTCGGGACGTCTGGGGCGTAAGAACCTCGTTACGCACGCGAACGGTGGATTCGCACGCTTCACGACTCCGTCGGAAGCTCTGCCTGTTGGACACGGATCACTTCGTCGTCAACGTGTGGGGCGTCGGCTATCGGCTGCTCCCCTGAGCACGAGCCGTCCCTGTCGCCCACGCGCTCCTCCGTAGAGGTTCTCGTGACGGCTGGGAGGGCGGAGGGCTAGGATCTCCGGGTCCTACGAAGAATCACAAGTCGGTCGTCGGCCGCGTGACGCGTGGGGATGTCGTGGGACTTCGCCTCGCTGAGCAGTTGGACGGCTCGACGCTCTGGGCCAAGGAGGTCTCATGTGGAGGACTCGTTCAGCCGCGCTTGCCGTCCTGACGCTGGCGCTGACGATCTCCGTCGCGGGGTGCGGCGGTAGCGACAGCGAAGAGAACGACCTACTCGCCTCGATCCGTGAGAAGGGCACGCTGACCGTCTCCACGGATCCGGCGTACCCCCCGCAGTCCGAGCTGAACAAGGACACGGGTGAGTACGAGGGCTTCGACATCGACGTCGCCACGGAGATCGCGGAGCGTCTGGGTGTCGAGATCGCCTGGGAGGCACCCGCGTGGGAGACGCTCATCTCCGGCGGCTGGAACGGCCGCTGGGACATCTCGGTCGGCTCGATGACGATCACGCCGGAGCGGGCGGAGGTGCTCTACTTCACGCCGCCCTACTACTACACACCGGCGTCGATCGCGGTGCACGTCGACAACACCACGATCACCGACGCAAGTGGGCTCGACGGGAAGAAGATCGGCGTGTGTGGTGGGTGCACCTACGACCTCTACCTGCAGGGCACGCTCGAGATCTCCCAGGACGAGTCGGGTGAGGGAGTCACGATCGAGTCGGTGGTGACCGATCCGACGATCGTCACATCCGACACGGACTCGACCTCGATCCAGGACCTCTCACTCGGAGACGGTCGCCGGCTGGATGCCGTGATCTCGGCGCAGCCGACACTGCAGGCCGCCATCGACGCGGACAAGACGATCAAGATCGTAGGCGAGCCCGTGTTCTACGAGCCGCTCTCGGTCGCGATCGACATGAGCTCGCAGCTCGATCCGCAGAGCCTCGTCGACGAGATCTCCAAGATCATCGAAGAGATGCACTCGGACGGGACGCTGAGCACGCTCTCGGAGAAGTGGTACGGAGCAGACCTGACCACGGCCTCCGGCTGAGGTAGGCGGGTGGCTCGGTGACGGAGACACACGGTGAGGGCGGCGCCGCGAAGGCGCCGCCCTCCCCGTCGGGCCCGCCACCGGGCCGCCGCGAATCGCTCGAGCTCAGATCGGCCCAGGTCCCGTTCGCGCTCAAGCTCGGGGCCGTCTGGGCGATCATTCTGGCCGGGCTGGTGGCGCTGTTCGCCGCGGCGGACTTCGACACGGCGTGGATGCGCGAGAACGCCACGTTCATCTTCAAGGGGCTCACGTGGACGGTGATCATCGCCGTGCTCGCGATCGCGCTCGCATCGGTGCTAGCGCTGCTCGGTGCTCTCGGCCGGCTCTCGCACAACCCGATCGCAGTCGGCGTGGCCGGCTTCTACACGTCCTTCTTCCGCGGTACGCCCTTGATCGTGCAGATGTTCCTCATCTACCTGGCCCTGCCGCAGATCGGCCTCGCGTTCGGCGACTTCTGGGCCGACCTCCTCACACTGAATGTCCTCACCGCCGGCGTGATCGCGCTCGGCCTCAACTACGGCGCGTACATGACGGAGATCTTCCGCGCGGGCATCCAGTCGGTCGGCCACGGTCAGGCGGAAGCTGCCGAGGCGCTCGGCATGACGTACCGACAGAAGATGCGCAGGGTCGTCCTGCCGCAGGCAGTGCGCGTGATCATCCCGCCGACCGGCAACGAGTTCATCGCGATGATGAAGGACACCGCACTCGTGAGCTTCCTGGGTACGACGGTTGCCCAGATGGAGATCTTCCGGCGCGCGCAGCTTCTGGGGAGGGCGGACTTCCGCAACCTCGAGGCGCTGATCATCGCTGCCCTCATCTACTGGGGCCTGACGACCATCTTCCAGTACCTCCAGCTGCGTCTCGAGCGTCGGTTGAGCAAGGGCTATGTGCGTGGGACGGCAGGTGTGGGGGTCGCCGGCCAGCGACCGTCGCGCGCGGAGGCGTCATGAGCGCGAGCATCCTCCGGGTCGAAGGACTGTGGAAGGCGTTCGGAGCCCACACTGTGCTCAAGGGGGTCGACCTCGAAGTCGGAGCGGGGGAGGTCGTCGTCCTCGCCGGTCGGTCGGGATCCGGGAAGAGCACACTGCTCCGCTGCATCAACTTCCTCGAGGAGCCGACGTCGGGGACGATCGAGGTCGACGGGATTCGAATCGACGGCGGAGGACATCGCACGAAGGCCAGACGCGAGCGGGTCCGTCAACTTCGCATCCGCACCGGCATGGTCTTTCAGGACTTCAACCTCTTCCCACACCTCACGGCGCTCGAGAACGTGATCGAAGGGCCGTTGACGGTGCTCGGCACGCAACGTGAGGAGGCCGTGCAGTCCGGCCGTGAACTGCTCGAGATCGTGGGGCTCCCCGAGAAGGCGGATGCCTATCCCATCCAACTCTCCGGCGGGCAGCAGCAGCGAGTCGCGATCGCCCGCGCGTTGGCCATGAACCCACGGGTGATGCTGTTCGACGAGCCGACGTCTGCGCTCGACCCGGAGCTGATCGGCGAGGTGCTCGGCGTGATGCGCCGTCTCGCGACGGAGATCGAGATGACGATGCTCGTGGTGACGCACGAGATGGGCTTCGCGCGTGAAGTCGGCTCCCGGCTGGCGTTCGTCCACGAGGGGGAGATCATCGAGCAAGGGCCTCCGGAGCGAGTGCTCGGCGATCCCCAGCGGGCCGAGACGCGGAGATTCATCGAAGCCGTGATCTGAGCTTCGAGACCAGGCCCGGCGGCGACGTGCCGCGCCAGTAGCGTTGCGGGATGACGTCACCGCGGCGGGCTCGCCGGCTCACACTCTTCGCCACGGCCCTCGGGTCGTCACTCGCCTTCCTCGACATGTCGGTGGTGGTCGTCGCCCTGCCGAGGATGGAAGAGGATCTCGACCTCGGTCTCTCGGGGCAGCAGTGGGTCTATCTCGCCTATGCGCTGTCGTTAGCGGCGTTCTATCTCTTGAGCGGCGCGATCGGGGACCGTATCGGGCTACGGCGGGCATTCGTCGGCGGGGTTGTGTTGTTCGCGGGTGCGTCTCTCGTCTGTGCGGCTGCGCCGACGGAGGGAGCACTGCTTGCCGGTCGGGCGCTGCAGGGAGTTGGTGGAGCTGCGCTGACGACGACGAGCCTGGCGCTGCTGCGTGTGGTCTGGGCGGGGCAGGCTGGGCGGGCGATCGGCTTGTGGACGTCGATCACCAGCGTCGCTCTGATCGCGGGCCCTCTGCTCGGCGGCCTGCTCGTCGAGGTTGCGTCGTGGCGGTGGATCTTCCTGCTCAACCTCCCGCTCGCCGTGGTGGTGGTTGCGCTCGCGGCCAGCGGCGGCTCGGAAGAGGAGCGAACGTCGAGGCGGTCCACGTTGGATGTTGTCGGAGCGCTGCTGGCGGCGGTCGGGCTGACCGGCCTCACGTTTGCGCTCGTCGAGGTCGGCGATCGTAATGTCGCCGTCGTCCCGGCCGCAGTCGTGGGTTGCGCGGCCCTGGGCGCGCTCGCCGTCTGGACGCTGCGGGCGCCCGATCCCCTCGTGCCGCGGCGCCTCCTGCAGACGCCGGGGATCGTGGCCGCCAACGCGGTGACGATGGTGCTCTGGGCCGGATTCATCGCACAGCTCGTGTTCCTTCCCCTGTACCTCCAGTTCCTCGGCATGTCACCCGTGGCCACGGGTGCTCTGTTGGCGGTGCCGAGCACCATCTTGGTGGCGCTCGCGCCGCGCTGGGGTAGCTTCGCCGACCGGCACGGGCCGCGCCTGCCTGTCGCAGGGGGCGGCTTGGTGATAGCCACGAGCACGCTGTTTCTTCTTCCTCTCGCAGCCGAGCGTGACGTGCCACTGTGGGCGGGAGCCGGCCTTGTCGTATTCGGGCTGGGGCTCTCAGCCGTCGTTGCACCGATCACCGCTGCAGCGCTCGAGCCGGCGCCGTCGGGCCTCGCGGGTGTCGCCTCCGGTCTGAATCAGACCGTCACGCGCGTCGGCGGCGTGCTCGCGGTCGCGGCTGTCGGCGCAGTGGCGAGCGCCGTCTACGCCGCCGGGGGCGGGGTGGGGGTGAGCCCATTCGAGCTCGATCTGCCCGCCGACCATCGCGATGCGGCCGTCACCGCGTTCCGCGCCGTCGCCGTCTGCGTCGGAGCGCTGTGTGCGCTGGGTGCAGCCCTCGCCGCGATCCTGCTTCCGTCCGGGTCGGTGTCACAGCGTGACTCCCTCGAGCCGGAGCAGCTCGACCTTGCGCCCGAGACCCCCCGCGTAGCCGACGAGATCGCCTGAGGCTCCGACGATGCGGTGGCAGGGCAGCACGATGGGGATCGGGTTGCGGTTCATGACCATGCCGACGGCGCGCGCGGCTCGCGGCCGACCGGCCCGCGCGGCCAGGTCCCCGTAGGTGGCCGTGTGTCCGTAGGGGACGCGCGCGAGCTCGGCGAGCACCCGTGCGGTGAAGTCCGTCGTGCCTCGTAGATCGACGGTGAGGTCGAACGAGCGCCGGCGACGGTCGAAGTACTCGTCCAGCTCGCCGCGCGCTGCATCGACCGCCCGCGGGGAGCGGAGGACGGCTCGGCCCGCGATCCGTGCGATCTCCTCCTCCATCGCTGCGGGATCGGGGTCGAACGAGATGCGGAGAAGCCCGCGGTCGGTCACCGCGACGAGAAGATCACCGATCGGGCTCTCCACCGTGTCGTACGCGGCATCGAGGAGCCCGGAGCGGGTTGCAGCGTCACGGAACCGGCGGTCGAGGTCGGTCGGAGTCGTCATCGTCTCGTCTCCCTTCGCAGGCGGCGGACACCGGAGGAGGTCGCTTGCCGGGCGGCGTCCGGGCTCGAGCCGAGCGCCTCGGCGATGCGCTCGTAGTCGAGGTCGTAGCCGTAGCGTAGGACGACCGCTGCCCGCTCCTTCGCCGGCAGCCCGTCCGTGAGCTCGGCGAGCTCCACGAACGCGGGCAGTCCGTCGAGGTGAGGAATCTCCGGCATCTCGGCTGTCGGGCGCGTCCGGCGATGGAAGTCCAGCGCGACGTTGCGAGCGATCGTCAGGACCCAGGCCCGGAGGTGCTCGGCGTGATCGAGGCGTCCGTAGGCGCGCAGTGCTCGTAGGAACGTCTCCTGGAACGCGTCGTCGGCGCGGTCGGCTCCGAGTGTCCGTCGGAGAACGCCGAAGACGACGTCCCGGTGTTCGGCGTAGAATGCTTCGAACGGCGGAATCCGCTGTGTCACGTCCTCCATCATCACGCGAAACGCGCTTCCGGGGCGAGATGTGAGATCGCGCTAGAGGCTTGCAGTGAATGGGCGTCGAGACGGCATGGCGCGGTGCCCGCGGCGGCAGCCACGACCGCGCACGAATTAGAAGAGCGGCTCGACCGAGTACGCGATCACGATGCCGGACACCCCGTACGCGATCGTCCCTGCCATACCGACGGCGACGACGGTGCGGCTCAGATAGGGCCGCCATGACTTCCGCCGCACCGGTACCAGTCGTTCGACGACCCACGGCAGCGGGAGCGCCGTGAGTGCCACCGCGGTCGCCGTAAGAGCAAGGCTCAACGTCACCGGCAGGATCGCGAAGTCGTCCTCGTTGGCTCGCACGATCTGTCCGGTGAGGAATGCGGTCGTGCCGACAACGAAGATCGTTGTCCGCGCGAGCACGCCCGGCGGGAGCAGAAGACCTGCCGCCGCGTACGAGAGGCCGAGGGCCGTGCCCGCGATGGCGCCGAAGACGCCGATCGCGATCGTGCCGTCGGTGCTGAACGTTCCCACGATCGCACCCATCGCCGTCGGGAATCCCAGGCTGTCGTCCTCGGCGAGGAAGACGAGCCGCATGTAGACGCGGCCGAGTGTTCCGCCGACGACCAGGCCAATCACGAGACCGGCAGTCGCGCCGATGAGGAACCGTCGGCCCCAGTAGTTCGTGTCGGTCCGGTCACCGCTCGCCGCTGGGTTGCCCACGAGGCCCGACCCTAGACGGTCGTGCGGCCAACCTCAAGCGGTCGACCGCAGAAGTCGTCAGTCGTCCTCGACGGCCATCCCCAAGACGTCGTCGCGGGTCATCTTCCCCACGAGCTCGGGATGGGAGTCCGCGACGTGCGCCTCGACCTTCGCCAGCAGCTCGTCGTCGTCGTTCGCCTTCACGACCTCGCCACATTCGCAGTCGATCCGCTTGCCCATGGTTCCTCCTTCGTCGGGGTCGCTGGCGAGTATCGCCGACGACAGCTCGGCGTCCTTGTCACCTTGTTGGCGGAACCTTGGTGCCGCCGAGTACCTTCACCGCTGTGGAGACGCGAATTCAGCTGTGCGGGCCGCTCGTGGCCAGGATCGCGGGCGTGCGGGTCGAAGATCGGCTCCCCGGGCGCCAGGGGCGGCTGCTCTTCGCGTTCCTCGCCCTCGAAAGGCGGCGACCGATCGACCGGGACACGCTGGCCGGTCTGCTGTGGGGCGAGTTGCGGCCCGACGCCGCCGAGTCGGCGCTCAGCGCCCTCCTCTCGAAGCTCCGTCGGATCGTCGACCTGCAGGGCAGGTCGGAGCTCCGTGTCGTGCTCGCCGCCGAGGCGTGGATCGACGCCGAGGTGGCGGCGGCTGCGCTCCACCGAGCGGAGAGCGCCGTGGGCCGTTCCGACTGGGAGGCGGCGTGGGGGCCCTCGCGCGTGGCGCAGCACATCTGTGAGCGGCCGTTCCTCCCGGGTGAGACCGCCGACTGGGCTGTCGCGAGACGCCGCGGCCTCGAGGCGACGCTCGTCCACGCTCTCGAGCTCGCAGGGCTTGCCGCCGTCCGCATCGGCGGCTCCGAGCTCGACACGGCCGAGCGAGCCGCCCGACGCCTCGTCGGCCTGGCACCGCTCCGGGAAAGCGGCACGCGCTTGTTGATGGAGGTGCTGTCGCAGCGCGGTAACCGTGCCGAGGCGCTCCTGGCGTACGACGAGCTCCGCGTACGCCTCCGTGAGGAGCTCGGTGTCGGTCCGTCCGCCGAGACCGTCGAGCTGCACGGCCGGCTGCTGGGAGACGCTCCGCTCCGTCTGTGACACTCCAAACGTGAAGGTCGCCGTGGTCGGGCACATCGAGTGGATCCGCTTCGCGCGGGTCGACCGGATGCCGGCTGCGGGCGAGATCACACACTCGTTCGAAGACTGGGAGCAGACCGGAGGCGGTGGTGCGGTCGCAGCGCTGCAGCTTCAGCGTCTCGCGGGCGAGTCGACGCTGTTCACGGCAGTCGGTGACGACGACCTCGGACGAGCGGCGATCACCGAGCTCGAGGAGAGGGGCGTTCGCGTACATGCCGCCGTGGAGCTCCTGCCGACCCGCTGGGCGTTGACGCACGTCGACGAGCGCGGGGAGAGGACGATCACGACCGTCGGTCCGAACCTTCGGCCGAAGGGCAACGACGACCGGCTGCCCTGGCACGACCTTGCAGACATGGACGCAGTCGTGTTCGTCGCCGGTGACAGCGACGCGTTGCTGCGCGCGCGTCGAGCGCGGATCCTCACCGCGACGGCGCGCGAGCTCGAAGTATTGCGGCGCGGAGCAGTGGTTCTGGACGCGCTCGTCGGGAGCGGGGGGGATGCGGCGGAGCGGTTCCGGCCCGGCGACCTCGACCCGCCGCCGGCACTCGTGGTGACGACGTCCGGTGCGCTCGGCGGGTGGATGCAACCCGGCGGCCCGTTCAGCGCGGCGCCGCCACCCGGGCCCATCGAGGACTCGTACGGTTCGGGTGACTGTTTTCTCGCCGGCCTGACGTTCGCGCTGGCCTCGGGACTGAGTGGGGGCGACGCCGTGGCGTTCGCAGCGCGCTGCGGAGCAGGGGCGTTGGTGGGGCGCGGTGTCGCCCCAGCGGTCGTCACTCCCGAGGGGCCGTGACGCCTCGAGCTAGGTGGTGAAGGAGAGCTCGGCCACGACGACACCGTCGAGCTTGGCCCGGCACCCCCAGCTACCGGGTGGGAACGTCGCCGGAGCATAGGAGGTGAACGCCCACTCGATCCACGTTGTGGCGTCGATGATGTGGCCCGGGGGCTCGAAGAACTCGCTGCCGCCGAACACGAATGCGACCGACGCGGTCTTGCCAACGCCGTTCGTGATCTTCGCGGAGCAGTAGATCGTGCTCGCACCGGAGATCGACCCGCCCGCCGAGTTGGAGCCACAGGTGTACTGGTCGGCGACGATCGTGGCCGCTGAGGACGGGCAGACGGACAGCTCGACAACAGGCGGGCCGGATGGCGGGGGCGGTGCAGGTGTCGGAGGCGGCGCCGGCGGGGCGGGACGATTGACCACCTCGCAGTCACGGGCGACGACGTCGATCGCATCCGCTTGCACGATGTCCCTGCCCGGCCCACAGACGATTCGGTCGCGGCGAGGGCACCGCCGACACGCGAAACCGCTTCATCGGTTCGGTGGGGAGTCGCGGGGTTGCAAAGTGGGAGGTAGTGGTTTAGAGTGGGGCTCCGTGGGAACCTCCGGGAAGGCGCGATGTACTACGGCGAGTACGAGCACACGATCGACGACAAGAGCCGGGTCACCCTGCCGGCTCGTTTCCGCGCCGCTCTTGCCGGCGGAATCGTGCTCGCGCGCGGCATCGACGCCTGTGTCGACGTGTACCCGCGTGGCGAGTGGGAGTCCCGGGTGCGCACCAGGATCTCCGAGCTCGACTCGTTCTCACGCGAGGCCCGTCAGCTCAAGCGTCACGTGTTCGGCGGAGCGACCGAGGACGAGCCGGATCGGCAGGGCCGCGTGCTCGTCCCGCCGGCACTCGTCCGTCACGCCGGGTTGGGCAAGGACGTGGTCATCGCAGGTGTCGACGACCACCTGGAGATCTGGGACCGCGCTGCGTGGGCGGAGCACCTGAAAGCCGTCGAAGGGAGCGCCGACGATGTTGCCGAACGTCTTGCAGACAAGCGCAGCTGATCACACGCCAGTCCTCGCCGATGAGGTGAGGGAGCACCTCGCCGTCCGACCCGGCGAGACCGTCGTCGACGCGACGTTCGGCGCGGGTGGCCACGCACGCCTGTTGGCCGAGGATCTCGCGGGTCGCGGCAAGCTCGTGGCGATCGACCGCGATCCGGCTGCGCGCTCGTATTTCGATCGCTTCAAGGCAGCCGCGGGAGTCGACGTCCGCTTCCTCCGTGGCGACTTCGCCGTGGTCCTGAGTCAGCTCGCAGCCAACGACATCGGAGCGGACGCGATCCTGCTCGACCTCGGTGTCTCGTCGATGCAGATCGACCGACCCGAGCGCGGCTTCTCGTATGCGACGGACGCGCCCCTCGACATGCGCATGGACTCGTCCTGCGAACCGTCCGCGGCGGAAATCGTGAACAGCTGGGACGAACGCGAGCTGCGGACGATCTTCCGCCGGTACGGCGAAGAGCGGTATGCGACGCAGATCGCGCGTGCGATCGTGCGCCGCCGAGGTGAGCGCCCGTATTCGCGGACCGGGGAGCTGGTGGAGACGATCAAGTCGGCTATCCCCATGCCTGCCCGCTTCGGCGAGGGACACCCGGCCAAGCGTGTCTTCCAGGCTCTCCGCATCGCTGTCAACGACGAATTGAGCGCACTCGAGACCGCACTCCCCGCCGCTGTCGAGATGCTGCGGCCGGGTGGGCGCCTCGCGGTGATCAGCTTCCACTCGCTGGAGGACAGGATCGTGAAGCAGTTCCTCCGGGACAGTGCGCGCGGCTGTACGTGCCCGCCGGACTTCCCGGTCTGCGCGTGCGGCAAGCAGCCCGAGGTACGGGTGCTCACGCGCAAGCCCGTGCGTCCCGGGGCAGTCGAGGTCGAGCACAATCCGCGCGCGGCGTCAGCGCGCCTGCGCGCGGCGGTCAAGACGTAGTGTCGACGCTCGCCGACACCCCGATCCGAGGCTCCAAGCGTCGCGCCACGTCACGCGTCTCGGAGCGGCGAGTCACCGGCGGAGTCGTCTGGATCGTCGTCGTCGCGGCTCTGCTCGCCGGCGTCGTCGCCGTCAACGTCGCCGTGCTTCGGCTCAATGTGGAGCTCGACGGGCTGAGCGTCGAGCGAGCGCAGCTCAAGGCCGACACGGCGCGCCTACGGGCCCGCCTCTCGAGCGCGTCGGCGAGCGTGCGGATCGAGACGCAAGCGCGCTCCCGGCTCGGCGTCGAGCCCGCGGATCCGCTACTCACCACGTACGTCGACCTCGTCCCGGAGCGGTGATGGAGCGACGGGCCAACCGTCGTATTCATCTGCTGCTGGCCGTCTTCGGCATCCTCTTCGCCGTCACGCTCGGACGGGCCGCGTACCTCCAGGTCGTCAGAGGCTCCTCGTACGAGGCGCTCGCCGCGCAGCAGCACGTGGAGACGATCGAGCTCCCCGCCGGACGAGGGACGATTTTCGACCGCACGGGAAAGCCGCTGGCAATAGGCGAGCAGGCAACGACGGTCTATGCCGACCCTCGCCAGGTCGTCAACCCGAAGCGTGCCGCCGTCGTCGCCGGCAAGACGCTCGGCCTCGACCCCGACGACCTGTACCCACTGCTCCGCGATCGCTCGCGCGGGTTCGTCTACCTGCAGAGGAAGGCCGACCCGATCAAGGCAGCAAAGCTCGAGCGGAGGGACATCCCGGGCCTCGGCTTCTACGACGAGGAGCGGAGGAGCTACCCGCAGCGGAGTGTCGCGTCACATCTGCTCGGCTACGCCGGTACCGACAACCGAGGGCTCGAAGGGCTCGAGCGGGCGCTCGACAAGCAGCTCGCCGGCAAGGCCGGCTCGGAGGCGGTGATTCGCGACCCGTTCGGGCGCGCGATCGACGTCGTCACATCGTCTCCCGAACGCCAGGGTCGGAACGTCGTGCTCACCCTCGACCACCAGATCCAGGCGACTGCGGAGCGCATGCTCGTCGACGCGGTGCGACGGTGGGGAGCACTCGGTGCCACTGCGATCGTGCTCGACCCGAGGACGGGTGCCGTACTCGCGCTTGCGAACGCACCGACCTTCGATGCCAACCGGTTTGCCGATGCGGCACCCGACGCGCGCCGTAACCGTGCGGTGACCGACATGTACGAGCCCGGCTCGACGTTCAAGATCGTGACCATCGCGGGGGCCCTAGAGGACCGCGTCGTGACGCCGACCACGTCGTTTGTACTGGCGCCGACGATTCGCGTCGCCGACCGGACGATCCACGAGGCGCACGGTCGGTCGACGCAGCGCATGACCGTCCGCCAGATCCTCTACGAGTCGTCGAACGTGGGCACGATCACCGTGGCAGAGCGGCTCGGCGCGGGTGGGCTCGCTTCCTGGATCGAACGCTTCGGCTTCGGCAAGCAGACCGGCCTCGGCTACCTCGGCGAAAGCCCTGGCCTCGTGCTTCCGCTCGACGAGTGGTCGGGGTCGACGATCGGCACCGTCCCCATCGGTCAGGGCATCGCCGTCACCCCGTTGCAGATGGTCGCCGCCTACGGAGCGATCGGCAACGGTGGTGTGCTGGAGAAGCCGCACATCGTCTCGAAGGTGGGCGGGCGGAAGGTCAAGGCCGCGGCCGGCCGCCGCATCGTCTCGAGGCGCACGGCGAACAGCATGATGTCGATGTTCCGTGACGTCGTGGTCGAGGGAACGGGTTCCGAGGCGGCAATCCCCGGCTACACGGTCGCCGGGAAGACAGGCACCGCTCAGAAGCCCGAGAACGGACGCTACGCCTCGAAGTACGTCGCATCCTTCGTCGGCCTCGTGCCTGCGCGCAAGCCCCGGCTGGCGATCCTCGTGATGGTCGACGAGCCACACGGGGCGATCTGGGGCGGCGTGGTGGCAGCGCCGATCTTTCGCGATCTCGCCCGCTTCTCTCTGCAGTACCTCGAAGTCGCCCCCGACGCGCCCGAGACCAAGTCGTCCTCGCTCGTGGCGCTCGGCGCCGGTCGCACCGAGTGACCTTCGCCGGCTGTCGCGGCTCGGAACAGATCAGGGCACCGGCGGGGCGATCCGGTCGGCGTCCCTAGAATCCACGGCGGTGGAGCTCGAGGCGCTGATCCGTGCGCTCGCGCCGAGCGACGTGATCGGACGACGACCGATCGCTGTCGCCGGCCTCGCGCACGACACGAGGCACGTCAAGGGCGGCTCGCTCTACTTCTGCGTCCGCGGGCGAAGCGCCGACGGCCATGACCTCGCTCGCGTGGCGGTGGCGGCCGGCGCCGCAGCCCTCGTGGTCGAGCACCCCGTCGACGTTCTCGTGCCGCAGCTCGTCGTCGCGGACACGCGCGCGGCGATGGCGGTCGCCGCCGACGTCTTCTACGGCGAGCCGACTCGAATGCTCGACGTGGCCGGCGTCACGGGCACGAACGGGAAGTCCACGACGGCGAGCATCCTGCGCTCTATCCTCCAGCGAGGCGGACGCGCGACCGGTCTCGTCGGCACGATCGAGTGGATCGTTGGTGGTAAGGCGACGGCGGCGCCGTTCACGACCCCCGAGGCGATCGAGCTGCACGCGCTCTTCCGCGAGATGCTCGACGCCGGGGACGAGGCGGTTGTGATCGAGGCCTCGTCACACGGGTCGCACTACCGAAGGCTCGACCGCGTGCGCTTCGATGCGCTCGTCTTCACGAACCTCTCGCAGGACCACCTCGATCTCCACGGCTCCATGGAGGAGTACTACCAAGCCAAGCGCAAGCTCTTCACGGGCGTCGAGCCCGCGCCGGCGGCAGTCAACATCGGCGACCCGTACGGGCGGCGGCTGGCCGACGAGCTGGCGAGTGCCGGGAGGGCGCCGCTCGTGACATTCGGGCTGCGTCCGGACGCCGAGGTGCGAGCCGACGCTCTCGAGCTCGACGCTGCCGGCTCGCGCTTCACCGCCGCTGGCATCGCACTCACAACGCCACTGCGCGGGGTCTTCAACGTGGAGAACGTCCTGGCAGCGGTGACAGCCGCGCTGTTGCTCGACGTCGAGGAGAGCGCCATCGTCGAGGGCGTCGCAGCGGCGCCCCAGGTGGCCGGGCGCTTCGAGTCCGTCGACTGTGGCCAGCCTTTCACGGTGCTCGTCGACTACGCGCACACGCCCGACGCGCTCGACCGCGTGTTGCAGGCGGCCCGCGCGGTCGACTCGGGGCGGCTGATCATCGTCTTCGGCGCCGGTGGTGACCGCGACCGCGAGAAGCGGCGCTCGATGGGGCACGTGGCGCGGGCACGCGCCGACGTCGTCGTTGTCACCAGCGACAACCCGCGATCGGAGGATCCGCTCGCGATCATCGGCGACATCGTCGAGGGGGCTGGGATCGACGTCGAGATCGACCCTGACCGACGCTCGGCGATCCGTCGAGCGCTTGCCCTCGCAGACACCGGGGACGTGGTGGTGATCGCCGGCAAGGGGCACGAGCAGGGGCAGGAGATCGACGGTGTGACGCACCCGTTCGACGACCGTGCCGAGGTACGCGCTGCGCTCGAGGGGGTGGGCACGTGATCCCGCTCGAGTGGGAGGAGCTGGTCGCGCTCGACCTCGGCGAGCTGAGCGGCCCGGCACCGACGGATGGCGTCGTCGGCCGGATCCACGACGACTCGCGGATTGCCCGTCCCGGCGATCTCTTCGTCGCGGTCAACAGCGGTGGCAGGTACGTGACGGATGCGCACGCGCGCGGCGCGGCGGCTCTGGTTCCGCGCGATCAGCATGCTGCGCTGGCCACGCTTGCGTCGCTCGTGCGCTCGCGGTCGACCGCACAGGTCGTTGCCGTCGTCGGCTCGACGGGCAAGACGTCGACGAAGGACGCGCTCGGCGCTCTGTGCCAGGCGGTCACGCCAACCGTCTTCGCGGAGGCGAGCCGCAACAACGAGATCGGTCTGCCGCTGACCGTGCTTCGCCTCGAGCCCGACACTCGGGTGCTCGTCGTGGAGATGGGAATGCGCGGTGTCGGGCAGATCGCCGAGCTCAGTGCCGTGGCGCGGCCAACGATGACACTCGTGACGGGGATCGGCCCCGAGCACCTCGAGCTCGTCGGCTCCGTGGCGGAGGTCGCACGGGCGAACGCCGAGGCGATCGACGCACTCCCGGTTGGCGGTGTCGCGATCGTGCCGGCTCGGGCAGAGGAGCTCGAGCCGTGGCTTCGGCGCGACGACGTCGACGTCAGGCGGTTCGACCCTGACGTGGTCGAGCGCGTCGGCGATCGCTGGCGGTTCCCGTTGGCTGGGCGGGCGGTGGAGCTCGAGCTGCCGTTCGACCAGCTTCACCTCGCCGGGAACGTACTGGCCGCTCTGACGGCGTACGAGGCCCTCGGACTGCCGCTCGAGCGGGCGCCGGAGGGTGCGGCGCACATTCGGCTCTCCCCGTGGCGGGGGCAAGTCGTCGCGTTGCGCGGCGGCGGGCTCGTCGTCAACGACGCGTACAACGCCAACCCCGTGTCGATGAGGGCTGCGCTGATCGACCTCGCTGAACGCGCCGGGGCGCGTCGCCGTGTCGCCGTACTCGGCGAGATGGCCGAGCTCGGCGTCGAGAGCGCGCGCTACCACCGGGAGATCGGAGACCTGCTCGTCGAGCTGGGCATCGAGGTCGTCGTCGGCGTCGGCCCCGGCGCCGAGGGGTACGCCGTCGAGGGTCTCGGCGGCTGGCGGCACACGCTTGATCCAGACGCCGCCGTCTCGGCGCTCAGCGACCGCCTCCGGCCGGGGGACGCGGTGCTCGTCAAGGCATCGAGGGCCGTCGGGCTCGAAGGCATCCCGTCCCGCATCGAGAACCTCTGCGAGGCATGGTCCGCGTCCTGATCGCAGGTCTCGTGGCGATGGTGATCGCCGTCGTGATCGGCCCCACGTTCATCGAGTGGCTGCGTCGGCAGAGCGTCGGCCAGCAGATTCGGGAGGAAGGGCCGAAGCACCATGCCGCCAAGCAGGGCACACCGACCATGGGTGGGCTGCTCCTGCTCGCCGCCGCGGTCGCGCCGGTGCTCGCCGTCTCGCTGTACACGGTGCCCGGCGCCGCGGTGCTCGGGGCCACACTTGGCTGTGCGCTGATCGGCTTCGCGGACGACGCACTCAAGGTACGACACCGCCGGTCGCTCGGTCTGTCGGGACGCTGGAAGCTGCTCCTACTCGCCCTCGTCACGGCGGGCGTCGGCTACGCGACGACGCAGGTCGGGTACATGGACACCGAGATCTACTTCCCGGTCGTCGACGTGAACATCGATCTCTCGTGGGCGTACTTCCCGTTCCTCTTCGTGGTGATCGCGGGGACGGCGAACGGCGTCAACCTCACCGACGGAATCGACGGGCTCGCGGCGGGCACATGCGCGATCTCGCTGCTGGCCCTGCTGGCGATCGCGTCGATCTCGTGGATCCGCTCGGGGCAGGTCGGGCTCCGAAGCGACGAGTACCTCGACCTGGCGATCGTGGCGGCAGCGCTGATCGGGGGGGTGATCGGCTTTCTCTGGTACAACGCCTTCCCCGCCGAGGTGTTCATGGGTGACACCGGCTCGATGGCCCTGGGCGGAGCTATCGCCACGCTGGCGGTGTTCACGGAGACGGAGGTGCTGCTCGTCTTCATCGGCGGTATCTACCTGATCGAGGCGTTGTCCGTGATGATCCAGGTGGCGAGCTTCAAGCGCACCGGGAAGCGCGTGTTCCTGATGGCGCCGATCCACCACCACTTCGAGATGAAGGCGTGGTCGGAGACGAAGATCATGGTCCGCTTCTGGATCGTCGGCGCGATCCTCTGCGCCGTCGGCTTCGTTCTCTACTACCGCTACTACCTTAGGTTCCAGCTGTAGCCGCGCGCGGGGAGCACCGCCGCAGGATCCGTGCGCGTGTCGCGGCGGCGCCCGTCGGTGTTGCGCTGCTCGTGATGGTGGTCTGGGGTGCGACACCGGTCGCTACGCGTCTAGCGACCGATGACCTCGAGCCGCTGCTCGTTGCCGTTCTCCGCACGGTGCTCGCCGGTGTCGTGGCCGCACCGCTGCTCGCCGTTCGGCGCCAGGGCCCGCCGCTCGGACTTCGTGCTCGGGGGCTTCTCCTCGTCTCGGCTGCCGCCGGGTTCGTCGTCTTCCCGGTCGTCTACACGATCGGCCAGCAGCGGACGTCGGCCATGCACGGTGCCATGATCCTCGCTGCCCTCCCGGTGTTCACCGGTCTCTACGCGGCGCTCGTCGCGCGACGGCTGCCGGGCTCCGTGTGGCTCGTCGGCTGCGCCGTGGCACTCGTCGGGGAGGTCGTGATCATCGCCGTCCGGGACGGCAGCGGCGGAAACGACGCCACGCTCCTCGGCGATCTGCTCGTGTTCGCCTCTGCGCTCGTCGTCTCGGCGGGCTACGTGGCTGGTGCGCTGCTCCTGTCGCGAGGCTACGCGAGCACGGCCACCACGTTCTGGGGCGTCCTCGTCGGCGCGGTCGTGCTCGCGCCGGTCGGTGCGTTGCTCGTTGCTGCCGACGGCGTGCCGGAGGCAGAGGCGAGCGCGTGGGCGGCCGTGCTGTTTCTCGCGGTCGTGACCTCGATCGTCGGGTACGTGGGCTGGTACTGGGCACTCGACCGGGGCGGCATCGCACGGATCGGCACCCTGCAGTTCCTGCAGCCCGTCTCGGGGCTCGTGCTCGCCGCGGTCATCCTGGGGGAGACACTCACGCCGACGGTGGCCGTGGGCGCCGTCGCGATCATCGGCGGCATCGCGATCGCGCAGCGTGCCCGCTGACCGTCGGCAGCACCCTTCGATACAGGCGTAGGCTTCCGGCGTGAGCCGGGCGCTGCCAACCAGTGTGCTCGTCGTGGGCCTCGCCCGCTCGGGGTGCGCGGCCGTCGCCGCTCTGCTGCGCGAAGGATGCGCTGTGGTCGGGTACGACAGCGACGCTGGTCTCGAAGTGGACGACCTCTCGACACCCGTGCGGCTGGGCGTGTGGGACGACGCGCTGCTCGACGGCGTCGATCTCGTCGTCAAGAGTCCCGGTGTCCCCAGCGACGCGGCGCCCGTCGTCACCGCCCGCGCACGAGGCGTCGACGTGATCTCCGAGGTGGAGCTCGGCGCTCGGCTGCTGCCGAACCCGATCGTCGGCATCACGGGCACGAACGGCAAGACGACGACGACGGCGCTGCTCGGCGCGATCCTCGACGCAGCCGGATGGCCAAGCGAGGTGGCCGGAAACATCGGCAGGCCCCTCACGTCGCTCGTCGGTGCAACCGACCCGGAGGCGTGGGTCGTATGTGAGCTCTCGTCCTTCCAGCTCGAGGGGATCGTGACTCTGCGGCCGCGTGTCGCCGTGCTGACGAACCTGGAGCCCGACCACCTCGACCGCCACGACGGGTTCGACGCGTACGCGGCGGCCAAGCTGCGCGTCTTCGAGAACCAGACCGCCGCCGACGTCGCGGTCGTGCCGCGCGGCTTCGGCCCGATCCCGGGTGACGCCCGCCGGGTCGAGTTCGACGCCGAAGACCCGCTGCCGGCGGAACCGCAGATCCGCGGAGCACACAATCGCGAGAACGCCGCGGCGGCCGCAGCCGCGGCCCGTGCGATCGGCATCCGCGACGAGGCGATCGCGCAGGCGCTGCGCACATTCTCGGGCGTGGAGCACCGGATCGAGGAGATCGCTGTTGTCAGGGGCGTCCGGTACGTCAACGACTCGAAGGCGACGAACGTCGCCGCCGCGCTGCGGGCACTCGCCTCGTTTCCGGGAACGCGGAAGCACGTGATCCTCGGTGGGCGAGGCAAGTCCGAGTCCTACGCGCCGCTTGCCGCGGCCCTCGAGCCGCGTGACCGTGCCTACGTGATCGGCGAGGCGGCGGACGAGATCGCCGCGGCGCTGACCGCTGTGGGGGTTTCGGTGGCCGCGGCGGGGGATCTCATGAGCGCGGTCACCCGGGCCGCCGAGACGGCGTCTGCCGGCGATGTCGTGCTGTTGTCGCCAGCGTGCGCAAGCTTCGATCAATTCAGGGATTTCGAGCATCGTGGGGAGGAGTTCCGGCGCCTCGTGGCGAAGCTCGCCGAGTGAAGCACGGGCAGCTCGAGCAGCGCGTTCTCGTCCTCGTCACGCTCGGGCTCGTCGCCTTCGGGCTCGTGATGGTGTTCAGCGCGACGTCGGCCTCCGCCGCGATCGGCGAGGGCGATCCCATGCGCTTCCTCGTCAAGCAGGGGCTCTACGCGTGTGCCGGTGCGGCGCTCCTCGTCGCTCTCTCGCGCTTCGACTACCACCGCCTCCGCTTGATCGCGCCGGTGCTGATGCTCGCCGTGCTGGTGGCGTGCATCGCCGTGCTCGTCGTCGCTGCCCCGATCAACGGCGCCCGCCGTTGGTTCCTCCTCGGGCCGATCAGCCTGCAGCCGTCGGAGTTCGCGAAGCTCGCGGTCTGCCTGTTCGCCTGCGCGGTGCTCGCGCGGCGTCGAGCGCCGCAGACGATGGGGGAGCTGATGAACCCGGTCGGCTGGGTCGTCGTCGTGATCGGGGGTCTCGTGCTGCTCCAACCCGACCTCGGCACGACGATCTCGCTCGCCGTGATGGTGTTCGGCATCCTCCTCGTCTCCGGGACACCGATCCGCGTGCTCGGCACTGCCTCGCTGCTCGCGGTCGCCGCCGGTGTCGCGGCGATCTGGTTCGAGCCGTACCGACGCGACCGCCTGCTGAGCTTCCTCGACCCGTGGCAGGATCCCGAGGGCTCCGGCTTCCAGACGGTGCAGGCGATGATCGGGATCGGCTCGGGTGGCATCACCGGCCAGGGGCTCGGGCAGGGGATCCAGAAGATCAACTTCCTCCCCGAGGCGCACACCGACATGATCTACGCGGTCGTCGGCGAAGAGCTCGGGCTGTTCGGCTCGACGCTCGTCGTCCTCGCGTTCGGCGCCTTCGCCTGGGCTGGTTTTCGCATCGCGCTTCGCTGCCGCGATCCGTTCGGCAAGCGCCTGGCTGCGGGGCTCACGACGCTCGTCTGCGGCCAGGCCGCAGTGAACCTGGCGGCCGTGCTCGGCATCGCGCCGCTCACCGGAATACCGCTGCCGTTCGTCTCCTACGGCGGCTCTTCGCTGCTCGTGTTGCTCGCCTCCGTCGGGATCCTCCTTAACATCGCGGTGAATGAACGCGTCGTCGAAGCTCGTGTGCGTGGTCGCGGCCGGGGGAACGGCAGGACACGTGCGTCCGGCGCTCGCAGTCGCGGAGGCTCTGCGCGATCGCGGCGCGACCGTGACGTTCGCCGGAACACGCGACCGCGTCGAGTCGCGGCTGGTGCCTGACGCCGGCTTCGAGCTCGACACGTTCGACGTCACCGGCTTCCCTCGCCGACCGGGCGTCCAGCTGCTGCGCGCCTTCTGGCGGGCGATCAGGGCCCCGTTCGCCTGCTCCGCGATCCTGTCCCGCCGTCGACCCGACGTCGTGCTCGGCGGCGGCGGCTTCGTCGCCGGGCCGATGGTGCTGGCAGCACGCCTACGGCGAATCCCGGCGGTGCTCACCGAGGCGGATGCACACCTTGGTCTTGCGAACCGGCTGGCGGCGCCCTTCGCGAAGCGGGTCTTCCTCGCATACCCGATTCCCGGTCGTGACGGCCCCAGGTACCGGGTCGTGGGACGGCCGATCCCACGCGCACACCAGGGTGCCGCCCAAGAGGCCGGGCGGCGCAGGTTCGGTCTTCCGCTCGACGGCCCGGTCGTCGCGGTGTTCGGTGCTCTCGCAGGCGCGCGCTCCCTCAACGAGATGGCGGTCGATGCCTGGGCCGACACCGGGCCGGCTGTCCTGCACGTCTGCGGCGAACGAGACTACGAGGCGCTCCGACCACGCGTGAAGCGGGACGACTACGTGCTCGTGGCACAGACCGATCATTTCGGGGAGGCACTTGCCGCCGCCGCCGTCGCCGTCTCGCGCGCTGGCGGCACCGTGTGGGAGCTGGCTGCGGCCGGGACACCGTCGATTCTCGTCCCGTACCCGTACGCCACCGCCGACCACCAGACGCTGAATGCCCGTCATTTCGAGCGTGGAGGGGGCGCCGTCGTCGTTGCGGACGGAGAGGTCGGGCGCGTACCCGGGCTGGTCGCCGAGCTGCTCGGCGACAGGGCTCGGCGGGATCGCATGCGCGACGGCATGCTCGCCCTCGCGCGGCCCGGCGCGGCGGAGGAGATCGCCGAAGAGTTGGTCGCGCTCGCACGGGGCGGCGGATGACGCACCGGGCTTCGCGCGAGCGGGCGGGACAGGTCCCGTCCCTACGGGGGCGGCGCTTCTACTTCGTCGGCATCGGGGGCTCCGGGCTCTCCGCCTACGCCAACATCGCCCGCGCGTGGGGCGCGGAGGTGCGAGGCTGGGATGCGCGGGAGACGATCTTCCTCGAGACCCTCGAAGGCGTGGAGGTCGATCTCGGCGGCGAGCCGCTGCCACCCGAGGGATGGGAGGTCGTCGTCTCCACAGCCCACACGCACCGTGCGTCGGGGCTGTCACGAGCCACGTTCCTGTCCGAGCTCGTGGCCGCTCGCCCGTCGCTCGTGGTCACGGGCGCCCACGGCAAGACGACGACGTGCGGGATGATCGCGTTCGCGCTGCGCGAGACAGGGCACGATCC
Source organism: uncultured Actinomycetes bacterium (assembly GCA_963701395.1). Classification (GTDB taxonomy): domain Bacteria; phylum Actinomycetota; class Thermoleophilia; order Gaiellales; family Gaiellaceae; genus Gaiella. Next base: position 366,598 of record CAVOZU010000007.1, on the reverse strand, counting down.
TTCCTGGATCATCGGCGGCGTCGTGCCCCAGCTCGGCGGGAATGCGGGCGCTGGTGTGGGATGGCTCGTCGTAGAGGGTGACGAGTCCGACCGCTCGGTCTTCGCGTTGCGACCGGAGATCGCGGTCGTCACGAACGTCGAGCTCGATCATCACGCGACGTATGCGTCGGAGGCGGAGCTCCGTGAGGAGCTCGATGCGTGGCTCGCGACCCGGCCTCACGTCGTACGCAGCTGGGAGCTCCCGGCTTGGACGGGGCCGCTGGGCGTGGCAGGCGAGCACAATCGCGCCAACGCGGCGGCGGCCCTGGCAGCGCTCGAGCTGGCCGGGGTGGATCCGGGCGACGCAGCGGACGCGATCAGGCGCTTCACCGGCGTCGACCGGCGGTTCCAGCTCGTTGGCGAACGTGGCGGGGTGGCGGTCTACGACGACTACGGCCACAACCCCACGGAGCTCGGCGTCACGCTCGCCACAGCCCGCGAGCGAGTCACCAGCGGTCGGCTGATCGCCGTCTACCAGCCGCACGTGTACGAGCGAACGCGTCAACTGGCTCCCGAGCTCGCAGCCGCGCTCGGCGCTGCGGACATGGCGATCGTGACCGAGGTCACGGGCGCACGTGACGAGCCACGCGACGGCGTCTCTGGACGGTGGGTGCTCGACCGGCTGCCAGCCGGGACACGTGGGGGATGGGCACCGACGCTGGACGACGCGGCCGCTCTCGCCCTCGATTGGGTGCGGCCCGGAGACGTGGTCGTCACGCTCGGCGTGGGGGAGCCGTGGCGGGTTGCCCGCGTGATCGTGGACGGGCTCACCCCGTGACGCCCTCGGCCGGGGAAGGCGTTCTCCTCTCGCGCCACACGACGATCGGCACGGGAGGGCCTGCGGTTGCGTTCGAGGACCCGGCGACCCTCGGGGAACTCGAGGAGGTCCTTCGGCGAGCGGCGGAGGACGCACGCGACGTCGTCGTCGTCGGGCTCGGCTCGAACATCTTGGCTGCAGACGCCGGCGTGGACGCCGTCGTCGTTCGACTCACGGGGGAGCTCGCAACCGCATCCGTCGAGGGGGAGCTTCTCGTCGCAGGGGGCGGGGCGACGAACGCGCTGTGCCTCCACCGTGCGCGGGCAGCCGGCCTCGGCGGCTTCGAGTTCGCGTGTGCGATTCCCGGTACCGCAGGCGGTGGAGTCCGCATGAACGCCGGTGCGTACGGCTCCGATTGGGCGGCGATCGTAGAACGAGCTCTCGTGTGCACCGCGGACGATGTCGACTGGATGACACCCGCCGATCTGGGTCTCTCCTACAGGCACTCGGAGCTCGAGCACGGTCAGGTCGTCGCACGGGTCGAGTACCGGCTCACCCGGCGGTCACCCGAGCTGGTCAAGCGGACGGCAGCCGAGCTGATCGCGCGGCGCAAGGCGACGCAGCCGATCACGAAGCGCACGTTCGGCTCCGTGTGGAAGAACCCGCCAGGCGACACGGGGGCCGGCCGCATGCTCGAGCTCTGCGGGCTCAAGGGACACCGGATCGGCGGCGCAGTGATCTCGTCGATGCACGCGAACTTCATCGAGAACGCAGACGGCGCATCAACGCTCGACTGCCTCATGCTGATGGCCGAGTCGCGGCGGCGTGCACGCGAGCAGTTCGGCGTCGAGCTCGAGCACGAGGTCGTACTGCTCGGGTCGATCTCGATACCGGAGTAGGACGGAGCGCCCGCGCGGCGAACACGTCACCGTGGCCAGCGGGGGACGAGTCGCTCGTGGATCGCGTCCCCGTGCGCGCTCGGAGAGCATCGTCGTCCCGTTTCCGCGCAGGAGTCAGGGCGGTTTCCTCGATCCGACGCGGCTCGCCCCATCGGCCCGCTCGCTTCTGCTCGCGTTCGCACTGCTCGTAGGCGCGATCGCAGCGTATGTCGTTGCGCGTGAGACAGCCATGTTCGCGGTGCACGACGTCCGCGTCGAAGGCGCCTCGCCTGGTGTGGCCGGAACGGTCGAGAAGGCCGTCGCAGATGCCAAGGGCACGAGCCTGCTCGCCGTCGATCTCGGCGCCGCCGATCGGGCGATCGAGGCGATCCCGACGATCGCTGCCGCCACGCTCGACCGCGCCTTCCCACACACACTGCGTGTCACGGTGACTCCCGAGCGGCCCGTCGCCGTCGTGCGTCAGGGAGCAGCGGGGTACCTCGTCTCGGCGCGGGGTCGGGTCATGGGCGTGGTCGAGCTGCGCACCCATCCCGGACTCGCGCGTATCTGGGTACCACGAGGCTCGTCGCTGCAGGTCGGTGCGCTCCTGGAAGGAGAGCTTGCGGCAGCGGTCACCGCGGCGACACCCCTGGCCGGTACCCGCTTCCCGCGCGTGGTCTCGGTGGAGGCGACGAGCCGCGAGCTGACGCTCCACCTGCGCTCGGGCGTCGAGGTCCGTCTTGGTGACTCGACCGACGTGGCTCTCAAGCTGGCCGTCGCTCGGCGCATCCTGCCCCTCGTCCGCGCAGACGCCGTCTACCTCGACGTCTCGGTCCCGGAGCGCCCGGTCGCGGGGACGTCAACCCTCGACTCTCAGGTTGAGGTCGAGGTCATACCCTCGACGTCCCCTTGAGGTTTCCGTTGACAATGCCGAGAAGGAGGTCGTACCCTGGGTGCGAAACCCGTTCGGAGCAGGGACGACGACAAACGTCAGACTCGATGAGAGCTTGACCTTCAGGTTGGTCGAGGGAGCGCAGACATGAACACCGGTGGCGGCAACTATCTCGCAGTGATCAAAGTCGTAGGCGTCGGCGGCGGCGGTACGAACGCCGTCAACCGGATGGTCGAGGCCGGGATCACCGGCGTCGAGTTCATCGCGGTGAACACGGACGCGCAGGCACTCCTGATGACGGACGCCGATGTGAAGATCCACATCGGGTCGAAGGCGACCCGTGGGCTCGGTGCAGGCGCCGATCCCGGTGTGGGCCTCGAGGCCGCGCAGGAGAGCCGCGACGAGCTCAAGGAGGCGCTCAAGGGCGCGGACATGATCTTCGTCACCGCCGGCGAAGGAGGCGGCACCGGCACGGGGGGTGCCCCCGTCGTCGCGGAGCTCGGGCGCGAGCTCGGAGCGCTCACCGTCGGCGTGGTCACGAAGCCGTTCGGGTTCGAGGGCCGGAGGCGCGCGGACCAGGCCGAGCTCGGCATCCAGAATCTCCGCGATCGCGTCGACACGTTGATCGTGATCGAGAACGACCGGTTGCTTCAGGTCGTCGACAAGAAGACGCCCGTGACCGAGGCGTTCCGCATTGCCGACGACATCCTGCGCCAGGGAATTCAGGGCATCACGGACACGATCACCGTGCCCGGTCTCGTCAACCTCGACTTCAACGACGTGCGCACGGTGATGGCGGATGCTGGATCGGCGCTGATGGGCATCGGCTCTGCCAGCGGCGATACGCGGGCGGCAGACGCGGCCACGGCAGCTGTCTCGTCGCCGCTGCTCGAGACGACGCTCGACGGGGCGACCGGCGTGCTCCTCAACATCTCGGGGCCGCCCGATGTCGGTCTGTTCGAGGTGACCGAGGCGGCCGAGGTGGTCACAGCCCATGCCGACCCGAACGCAAACGTGATCTTCGGCGCAGTCGTCGACGAGTCGCTCAAGGACGAGATCAGGGTCACTGTCATCGCCACCGGGTTCGGGGGGCGCCAGCAGCGCCGCCGCCGCACCGAATCGACGACGACGAGTGCGCCGCCGAGCGCGGATCTCCGCACGCGCCTCGGAGGTACCACCGCGTCGGACGACATGGACATCGACGTCCCCTCGTTCCTCCGCGACGAGTAGCGCCGCGCATGATCTAGAGTCGTCTCCCGTGGAGACGACGGACGTCGAGCTTCGCCGGACCCCGCTCTTCGAGCGTCACGTCGCCGCAGGCGCGCGCATGGTGCCGTTCGCAGGGTGGGAGATGGCCGTGCAGTACGAGGGCGTCATCCCCGAGCACAAGGCGGTACGCACAGCCACTGGCGTGTTCGACGTCTCCCACATGGGCCAGCTGCACGTCGAAGGGCCGACTGCGCAGGACCTTCTGCAGCGCTCGCTCTCGAACGACCTCGGCCGGATCGGTGACGGGGAGGCGCAGTACACCCTGCTCACGAACGAGCGCGGGGGCATCGTCGACGACCTGATCGTGTACCGGATCGACGCCTTCCACTTCCTGCTCGTGGTGAATGCCGGCAACGCGGCGGCAGCCTACGCGTGGCTCAAGGAGCGCGAGCTGCGTGGCTCCGAGGTGCGAGACGCGTCGGACGAGTACGCACTGCTCGCGGTGCAGGGGCCGGGCTCGATCGAGCTGCTCGGGCTCCCCGAAGCGCCCGCCTTCACGCACGCGATGGGCGAGATCGACGGTATCGAGGTCCTCGTGTGCCGTACCGGCTACACGGGCGAGCGGGGCGTCGAGCTGATGTGCCCCGCAGAGGAGGCCGGAGCGCTGTGGGATGCCGTTGTGGCGCGTGGCGGAGTGCCGTGCGGGCTCGGTGCACGCGACACGCTCCGCCTCGAGGTCTGCTATCCGCTGCACGGCAACGACATCACGCAGGAGACCGACGCGATCTCGGCGGGGCTCGGTTGGGCGTGCGCGCTGGACAAGGAGTTCGACGGGGTCGACGTCCTGCGTCGGGTCGAGGAGGAGGGGCCTGGCCGTCGGCTCGTGGCCTTCGTGATGGAGGAGAAGGCGATCCCGCGGCACGGGATGCCCGTCGTCGGTGACGGCGAAGTCACATCGGGGACGCATTCGCCGATGCTCGACGTCGGCATCGGTCTCGCGTACGTGCCCGCCGCGAGCGCCGCACCCGGGACGGAGCTCGTCGTCGACGTGCGCGGGCGCGAGCGACGAGGGCGTATCGTCACCAAGCCGATCTACAAGAAGAGGGAGGAGACGTCGTGACAGCCGCCGAGAGCTATCCGAACGACCTGCGCTACCACACCGAGCACGACTGGGCTCGGGTCGAGGGCGACGAGGCGGTGCTGGGGATCACCTGGTTCGCCCAGGACGCACTCGGCGACCTCGTACACGTCGAGGTTCCCGCCGTAGGCGGGACGACGGCCAAGGATCAGCCCTACGCCGAGGTGGAGTCGGTGAAGGCGGTCTCGGATGTGATTGCGCCGCTGTCCGGCGAGATCCTCGCGGTGAACGAGAAGGCCGTCGACGAGCCGGAAGTGATCAACGACGACCCGTACGGCGAAGGGTGGCTCGTGCGCATCCGCGTGGCCGACGCGTCCGAGTTGGACGCGCTGCTCGACGCGGACGCCTACCGGACACACGTCGCCGATCAATGAGCGAACCGAGCGGGTACCTCTCCCAGACAGACGACGATCGCGAGCAGATGCTCGCAGCGGTCGGAGTCGGCTCGCTCGACGAGCTCTTCGCTCAGGTACCGGACGGGGTGCGCCTACGCCGCGAGCTCGACGTGCCTGCCGCGTTGGGCGAGGCAGAGCTCGTTCGTCACCTCGAAGAGCTGGCGGCACGAAACGCGGACACGTCGAGCGAGCTGTCGTTCCTCGGCATGGGGATCTACGACCACTACGTCCCCGCGATCGTCGACACGTTCCTCTCCCGCGGCGAGTTCCTGACGGCGTACACGCCGTACCAGCCCGAGATGAGCCAGGGCGTGTTGCAGGCCATCTTCGAGTACCAGACCGCGATCTGCGAGCTGACGGGGATGGACGTGTCCAACGCCTCCGGCTACGACGGGTGCACGGTCGCCGCCGACGCGTGCTTCATCGCGCGTCATCACACAGGTCGCTCGAAGGTCGTGCTCGCCGAGGCGTTGCACCCGCAGGTGCGGCAGGTCGTGAAGACGTACGCGCCAGGCTTCGGGATGGACGTCGTCGAAGTACCGCACGTCGACGGCGCGACCGATCCCGACGCGGTGGCCGCTGCCGCGGCCGACGCGGCTCTCGTGATCTTCCAGCAGCCGAATGTCTTCGGTGTCCTGGAGTCGGCACCCGACCTGGCCGCCGCCGCGGCTGCCGGTGGCGCAGTCGCCGTCGCGCACGTCGATCCGATCTCGCTCGGCGTGCTCGAGGCGCCGGGGGTGTACGGCTGCGGCATGGCGATCGGTGAAGGCCAGTCGCTCGGCTGCTATCAGAGCTACGGCGGGCCGCACTACGGCTTCCTGGCGGCGAAGCAGGAGTTCGTCCGGCGGATGCCGGGTCGCATCGTCGGCGAGACCGTCGACCTCGACGGCGAGCGCGGGTTCGTGCTGACGCTGCAGACGCGCGAGCAGCACATCCGGCGCGAGAAGGCGACGTCGAACATGACGACCAATCAGACGCTGCTCGCACTCGGCGGCCTGATCACGCTGTGCTGGCTCGGCCCCGTGGGCTTGCGCGAGACGGGGGAGGCGTGCATGGCGCTGACGGCGTATGCCAAGGAGCGCCTGGGGCTGCCACCCGCCTTCGACCAGCCGACGTTCAAGGAGCTCGCCGTCCGTACACCGCTACCGGCGCGCGAGGTCGTACGCAGAGCCCGCGAGCGCGGCGTGCACCCCGGCTATCCGATCGGACGCGACTACGAAGGCCTCGATGACGTCTTGCTGGTCGCCTCCACCGAGAAGCGGACGCGCGAGGACGTCGATCGCCTCGCCGACGTGCTCGCCGAGGTGTGCGGCTGATGGAGCTGATCTTCGAGAAGAGCAAGCCGGGACGGCGTGCGGGAAGGCCGCCGCGTCTCGATCTCCCCGTCCCGGAGCTGCCGGAGGGTGTCCGTCGAGCGCGGCCGCCGCGGCTGCCGGAGGTCCCGGAGAACGAGATCGTGCGGCACTTCACGGCGCTCGCCGACCGAAACTTCGGCGTCGACACCGGCTTCTACCCGCTCGGTAGCTGCACCATGAAGTACAACCCGCGGGTCAACGAGCGCGCGGCCATGATCAGCGGCTTCCGCGACCTGCACCCGTTGCAGGAGGACGAGGGTGCGCAGGGTGCGCTCGAGTTGATCTCTGTGCTGGAACAGATACTCGCCGAGGTCGCCGGTCTCCCGGCCGTGACCACGCAGCCGGCCGCAGGCTCGCAGGGCGAGCTCACCGGGCTGATGCTGATGCGCGCGTACTTCGAGGATCGCGGCGAAGGAGAGACGCGCGACACGATCGTCACGGCCGACACCGCGCACGGCACGAATCCCGCGTCGGTGACGATGGCCGGCTACAAGCTGGAGAAGGTCGCCACGACCGATCGCGGCAACCTGGATCTCGACGACCTACGGGCGAAGGTGAACGAGCGAACGGCGGGGCTCATGCTCACGAACCCGTCCACACTCGGCCTCTTCGACGAGGACATCGAGGAAGTCGCCGAGATCTTCCACTCCGCGGGAGCGCTCCTCTACTACGACGGCGCAAACCTGAACGCGGTGGTCGGCATCTCGCGGCCGGGCGACATGGGCTTCGACATCGTCCACTACAATCTGCACAAGACGTTCTCGCAGCCACACGGAGGCGGAGGGCCCGGTGCCGGGCCCGTTGCGGTCCGTGACTACCTGGAGCCGTTCCTGCCCGCACCGACGGTGATCCGCGAGGGCGACGTGTACCGCCTCGACCACGACCGGCCGAAGTCGATCGGCCGCGTGCGGGGCTTCGCCGGGCCGTTCGGTGTCTTCGTCCGCTCGTACGCGTTCATGCGCGCATACGGTCCGGCGCTCAAGGAGATGTCGGAGATGGCGGTGTTGAACGCCAACTACGTGCTCGCCGGTCTCCGTGACGTCTACGACCTTCCCTACGACAGGCACTGCCTGCACGAGTTCGTGCTCTCGGCGCGCACGCTGAAGCGAGAGCACGGCGTGACCGCGCTCGACGTCGCGAAGCGGCTGATGGACTTCGGCGTCCATCCGCCCACGATCTACTTCCCGCTCGTCGTCCCTGAGGCGCTGATGATCGAGCCGACGGAGACCGAGACGAAGGAGCGGCTCGACGAGTTCGTCGCCGTGATGCGGACGATCGCGCGCGAGGCGGCCGAGAGCCCCGAGCGGTTGAAGGAGGCGCCTACGACACGCTCCGTCCGCCGACTCGACGAGGTGAAGGCGGCCAAGGAGCCCGTGCTCCGGTTCGACTTCGGCGCCGACGTCGTCGACGGCTAGGGTCGTGCCGTGAACGGCCTCACCCGCACGGTCATCCGCGCCCGCTGGCTCGTCGTCGTCGCCTGGCTGCTGCTGACGGTGGCGGGTGCGGCAGCTGCCGGGAAGCTCTCGGACCGCTGGTTCCAGGAGTTCTCGATCCCGGGGTATTCGGCGTACGAGGCGAACAGCCGGATCTTCGACACCTTCGGGACGGCCCGGCAGTATCCGGTCCAGCTCGTCTTCCAGGTCGAGGAAGGGGATGTCCGCGAGGAGGAGGCGATCGAGGAGGCGATCGCCGCCGTCTCGGCCCTCGACCCTGGCTCGAGCACGAGCTCGTGGTTCTCGACGGAGAGCGACGCCTACGTGTCGGAGGACGGACGCACGATGTTCGCCGGGCTGTACCCGGCCGGAGTGCCCGTGGGGTTCGTCGCCACGTTGCCGCTGGAGGAGATGCGCGACACGCTCGCCGCGAGCGTGCCCGACGGGGTCACCACGCATCTCACGGGCGTCGATCCGATCTTCGAGTCACAGGGCGAGGCTGGTGGCCCGAGCGTGCTCGCGGAGACGATGATCGGTGCGATCGGCGCGCTCGTGATCCTGCTGTTCGTGTTCGGCACGCTGCCCGCGGTGCTCGTGCCCATGCTCTCGGCGGCGGCCTCGATCCTGACCACGTTCCTGCTCGTCTACGGGCTCACGTACATGACCGACGTCTCGCTCGTCGTCCAGTTCCTCGTCGCGCTGGTCGGGCTCGGTCTCGCCATCGACTACTCACTGCTGATGATCTTCCGCTTCCGAGAGGAGCTGCGACACGGCCGCGACGTCGACGATGCGATCGTCGAGACGATGCAACACGCTGGCCGCTCGGTGATCGTCTCCGGCTCGACGGTCGCCATCGGCTTGCTCAGCATGCTCGTGCTCCCGCTCCCGTTCCTCCGCTCGATCGGTATCGGCGGGATGCTGATCCCGGCGGTGTCGGTCCTCGCTTCGATCACGTTCACCACCGCGATGCTGCGCATCCTCGGCCACCGCATCAACCGCATCCGCGTGATGCCGAAGAAGCTGCTCTCGTCGGACGAGGCGGAACGCGGTTTCTGGGCACGCTGGGCCGCCATCGTTTCACGCCGTCCTCTGCTCGTGTTCCTCGCCGGCATGGCGATCGTCGCCGCGCTGCTGATCCCGGCGTCGCAGCTCAACCCGGCCGACGCTCAGACGAAGGACCAGCCGGCCGCCGGCGATGCCGAGGCCGGACGCGACGCGCTCGCCAGCGCGGGCATCACGGAGGGTGTGTATCGGCCCTTCCTCGTGCTGGTCGAAGGCTCGTCCGATCAGGCGACGCTCGACGCAGTGGTCGCGGATCTCCGCGCGACGCCCGGGGTCGCAGGGGCGCAGTCGCCGCCGGGTGACGGATGGCGCGCCGGCGATACCGTGGTCATCGAGGCGTTCTCGGCCACGGACGGGGCGTCGAAGGAGACGAGAGGGGTGATCGCGGAGATCCAGGACTCGGTGCTGCCGGCAGCCGAGGCCGCGGCCGGCTTGGGTGTGGCGATGACGCTCGGCGGCCCAGCGGCGGAGGAGCGCGACTTCGTGCACGCCGTCTACAGCAACTTCCCCTACGTCCTCCTGTTCGTCGTGGTACTCACGTTCATCCTGCTCGCTCGTGCATTCCGCTCGATCGTGCTGCCGCTGAAGGCGGTGATCCTGAACCTGATCTCCCTGGCCTGCGCGTTCGGCGTGGTCGTGTTCATCTTCCAGCAGGGGCACGGGAGCGAGGCGATCTGGGACGTGCATGCGACCGGTGTCGTGATCTCGTGGATTCCGATCATGATCTTCGCGTTCCTGTTCGGGATCTCGATGGACTACGAGGTCTTCATGATCACGCGCATCCGTGAGTCGTACGACGAGACGGGCGATACCAAGGCAGCGATCTCGCTCGGTCTCGGACGCACCGGAAAGCTCGTGACGAGCGCCGCGCTCGTGCTGATGTTCGCGTTCTTCGCCCTCTCGACGGGTCCCGGGCTCGACATCAAGCAGTTCGGGATCGGTCTCGCGGCGGGGATCATCATCGACGCCACGCTGATCCGGCTTCTGCTCGTGCCCTCGTCGATGCAGCTGCTCGGCCGCTGGAACTGGTGGCTGCCCGCCTGGTGCGCTCGCCTGCTGCGAACGAGGCCGAGCCCGCTCGAGCCCGCCCGGCCCCCCGAGGCGCCGAGCGAGGTGTCATGAGCGGCATCGACGTCCCGGCCCACAGGACGAGGGAGGAGTTGGAGGCGGGACTCGACCACGTGCGCTCGTCGCCGCCGGGCGCCGGCGTCGTGGAGCTGATCGTGCGCCGGCCGGATGTCGACGAGCGCGAGGTCCTCGATCAGGCCGTGTTGGACGTCGAGGAGGCGCTCGTCGGCGACAACTGGCGCGTACGAGGCCGGTCGGGCGGGCGTCCGTCCAATCCGAACGCGCAGATCACCGTCGCGAACACACGTGCGATCGGGATGATCGCGGGCCCGCGCGAGCTCTGGCCGCTGGCCGGTGACCAGCTGTACGTCGATCTCGATCTCAGCCTCGAGAACCTTCCGCCTGGGACCCGGCTCGAGGTCGGCGCCGCGGTGCTCGAGGTGACGGAGGATCCACACACCGGGTGTGCGAAGTTCAGCGAGCGCTTCGGCCTCGCGGCGCTCGAGCTCGTCAGCTCGCCGGAGGGGCGTGCGCTCAACCTGCGCGGTATCAACACACGCGTGGTGAATACCGGTGCCGTGCGTGCCGGCGACGCGATCCGTCGGCTCTGAGCAGCACGTCCGCCGCGGCTGGCGTCGTCATGGCCGGCTGTGGCGTGCGAAGGGCCGGGCGGGGCGACTCATCCGTCGCCCGACCCGGCCCCTCCTTGCCTATTCACCGCCACGTTGCGCGACGGCGACGTCGCGATGGCTACCTCGTGAAGTACGGGTAGATGTTGTTGAAGCCCGAGCCGCGAACGGCCTTCGCGTCGTGATTCGGATCCTGCTTGCCACCCCACGCGACGCTGTATCCGGCCGACTCGTAGCCGAGAGCGACGGGATCGTCGCAGGTCAGGCCCATGCCTTCGACCCAGTTCGCGGCGGAGGCGTCGAAGTACGGTCCATTCGGGTTGTTCCATTCAGCGACAGCGATCTGCTGGAACGAGCCCATCGTGCCATCACCTCGCTCCAGCATCTTGCAGACGGAGACGTGAGTGATACCGCCCGCTGACGCCGCCTCAGTGCACTCCCCGAGAGCGACCGAGTTCGTCGTGTACCCAGGCTCGAGCGCAGTCGGATCATTGGTTCCGTGGGTCCAGTACCAGTCCGCCGGTACTTCGCCGCCGGGGTAGTAGCCGAAGTAGAAGCTCCCGCCCGAATTCGCAATCACGTCGAGCGCGTCGGCCTCGGAGAACGAGGCCGTCGCGGTCCCGTCGCTGACACTCGAGGCGGTGATGTCTGCAGGGAGCGTCGTCGAAACCCCGTTGAGGCAGTAGATCGTGTCCGGTGCCGCCAATGCCGGCGTGGTCAGGACCGCAGCTGCAAAGACCGCAGCCGCAACCGCCAACAAAGGCACCAGCCCCTTGATCCTGTTCATTTCCCCTCCTCCGTTGTCGTGTGCGAGACGAGCGCCCCCGCGTCGTCTCACTCCGGACCGATAGTCGACTTCACTCCCGTGTCAACCCGTCACGTCAGTGAGGCCGGGTCGATCGCCGATCTCGGCGGGTCGGGGCGAGCTAGGCGCGAGTGCGTCGTAGGGGTTGCGCGGCGAGCTGTCCGCACGCGGCGGCGATGTCGCGGCCGCGTGTGAGCCGCACGGTGGTCGGGATGCGGGCGCGGTCGAGAACCGCCTTGAAGGCGTCGATCGCGGCCCGCGACGAGCCTTCGAACATGCCCGTCGGGTTGTACGGGATCAGGTTCACCTTGAAAGCGCCGGTGCCGAGAGCGCGCGCGAGCAGGCCGGCCTGCCCGGGGCTGTCGTTCACGCCGGCGAGCATCACGTACTCGATGAAGACGCGCCGGCGCGTCTGCTCCCAGTGGGCTCGGCAGGCGGCGAGCACGTCGGTGAGCGGGTACCGCTCCTCGACCGGCATCAGCTCCTGCCGTAGCGCCGGGTCCGCTGCATGGAGCGAGAGCGCAAGCCTGATCGGAGTGGCGACCTCTTCGACGAACCGCGTGAGCCCCGGCATCCAACCGACCGTGGAGATCGTCGTGCGTCGCGGCGTGACACCGACGTCGGGCAGACGGCGAGCAGCTTCGAGCACGGAGTCGACGTTCATCAGTGGCTCACCCATCCCCATGAACACCACGTGGTCGACGGCCTCGACGCGGCGATAGTGAAGCACCTGGTCGAGGATCTCGGAGGCCGTGAGATTCCGTCCGAAACGCATCTGCCCCGTAGCGCAGAACGTGCACGTGAGAGGGCACCCCGACTGCGACGAGACACACACCGAGCGGCGTCCGTCCCTGTAGCGCATGAGCACGGCCTCCACCGGATGGCCGTCGCCGGTGTGAAACAGCGTCTTCACCGTCCCGTCCTTCGAGTGTGCCTCTGTGGCGACGGAGAGCGTCGAGAACGGCACTTCGTCCGTGAGCACAGCGCGCAGAGCCGCCGGCACGTTCGTCATCGCCTCGTAGCCTTCGGCACCGCCGGCGACCCAATCCCATACCTGGCGAGCACGAAATCGCGGCTCGCCGCGGGCGGTGAGAGCATCGTCGAGGAGCGTGAGGTCCATGCCGCGAGCGTACCCCCAGAGCCATCCTGCGGATGACGTAGTGTGACCGAGTGATCAGCCCGGCGGGATCTGCAGAGATCGGTCCGACTCGCTCTGCGTCTCGAACGACCGGTGCCCGCGTGGTCGTTCTCACGCGTGACGACGGAGCTGCAGCCTGGGTCAGCGGCGCACTCGAGAAGCTGGAGGTGGACACGGGCTTGGCAGCAGGCGGCCGATTCCCTGGCCCGGACGAGATCTTGCTCGTCTGGGGTAACGCAGCCTGGTACCGGCGGCGCATGAAGGCGCTCACCCGTATCCCGAGAGCCTCCCGTCCCTTCGTGATCGTCTGGCACAGCGAGCCGTTGCCGCTGCCGCCCGCATCGGGATTTCCGCAGCAGCGCCTCCACCTGCGCGAGCTCGCGAAGATCGCGCTCCGAGACGAGCGAGCAACCGACCCATGGACGAACCTCCGCCTGCTGCGCTGGCTTGCGACGCACGGTCTCCCGGATCTGCTCGTCGTGACATCCCACGGCGCCGCCGAGACCGCCGCGCTGCACGCCCTCCGAGCCCATGTGGTTCCCGTCGGCTACGACCCCGTCTTCGGCGAGGCCCTGGAGGTGGAACGGGATATCGACGTGCTCTTCTTGGGAGCGCTCGACGTACCGCGCAGGCGGCAGGCGCTGCGGGCTCTCCGGCGACAAGGGCTGACGGTTGACGCGTGCGGCTCGTGGCACGATCCGCGATTCTGGGGAGCGGAGCGCACCGAGCTCCTCAACCGAACACGAATCTTGCTCAACATTCAACGCACGCCCGGGCAGTACTCCGGGTTCCGTCTCCTCCTCGGCATGGCGAACGGCGCGCTGGTTCTGTCCGAGCCGATCTACCGACCCGAGCCTTTCATCGACGGCGTGCACTTCGTCAGCGGGAGCCTGGACGAGATCCCGGCGCTTGCGGCGCGTTACGTCGGCGATGAGCCTGCACGCCTGCGGGTGGCGGAGGAGGGGCGTGCCTTCGTCACCTCGTCGCTCACGTTGGGGCAGTCGCTGGCGTCGATCCTGGAGCTCGCCGGTGTCTGAGCCTTCCCGGATCCAGCTGTTCCGGCCTGTCGTGAAGGAACAGGCGGTGGTCGAGGTCGGCAACGTGCTGCGCTCCGGATGGCTCGGTACGGGCCCGCGGACGCAGGCGTTCGAGGAGGCGTTCGCGGCATACGTAGGCGCAGAGCACTGCGTCGCGCTCAACTCCTGCACGACGGCGCTCCAGCTCGCACTGAGAGTGCTGGACCTCGAGCCGGGGACGGAGGTAGTGAGCAGCCCACTGACGTTCGTCTCCGCCAACCAGGTGATCCTCCAGGAGGGGCTCGTCCCGGTGTTCGCAGACGTCCAGCCCGACACCGGGTGCGTCGACCCGGCATCCATCGCCGAGCGCATGAGCGAGCGCTGCGGTGCTCTGCTGGTCATGCACTACGGCGGCCTGCCCTGCGATCTCGACGAGATCTACTCTCTGGCGCGAGAGCGTGGTGTCGCTGTCGTCGAGGACTGCGCGCACGCATGCGGAGCCGTCTATCGAGGTGGGCGGATCGGCTCACACGGCGACCTCCACGCGTTCTCGTTCCAGGCCGTGAAGAACCTTCCGGTCGGCGACGGCGGCGCGCTCGTCGTGCGCTCGCCCGAGATGGCCGAGCGCCTCCGACGGCTGCGCTGGTTCGGGATCACCGCCTCGACCTACGACCGGAGCGGGGGCCGGTCGTACCGGTGGGACTACGACGTCGCGGAGCTCGGCGTGAAGGGCGCCATGAACGACATCGAGGCGGCCGTCGGGCTCGTCCAACTCGGCCATGTCGACGAGGACAACGCGAGGCGGGCGACAATCGCAGCCCGCTACCGCGACGGCTTGAGCGACGTCGACGGGCTCTCGATGCTCAGGAGCCCGGGCGACCGCACCTCAGCGCACCATCTCTTTTGCGTGCTCGCCGAACGCCGTGACGACCTCGTCGAGCATCTTGCGGCGCAGGGAATAGAGACCGGCGTGCACTACCGACCGAGCTACACGTACCGCATGTTCCCGTCCGAGCCGCTGCCGGGCGTCGAGACGTTCTGGAACTCGGCGCTGTCGCTGCCCATGCATCTCGCACTGTCCGACGGCGACGTCGACCGTGTGATCGAGACGATCAGAGCCGGCTGGTGAACAGGCTCCTCGTTCTCGGCACTCGCACGTTGGCGCTCGAGATCGCCGATATCGCCACGGAGGCCGGCTTCGGCGTCGCGGGCTTCGTCGAGAACCTCGACCGCGCTCGCTGCAACGAGCCGCTCGAGGGACTGCCCGTCCACTGGGTGGACGACGTGGGTGGGCTCGCTGCCGAGCATATGGCCGTCTGCGGGCTGGCCACGGGTCAGCGCGTCGAGTACGTCACCCAGGTCGAGGCGCTCGGCGTCCGGTTCGCGACGGTCATCCATCCGACCGCTTCGATCTCGGCAAGAAGCAGCGTCGGGGAGGGGTCGATCGTCGGGCCTCACGTCGTGGTCGGCGCGCATACGGTCGTTGGCCGGCACGTGCTCCTGAACCGCGGTGTCCTGATCGGGCACCACACGACGATCGCCGACTGCGTGACCGTTCAGCCGGGCGCGAATGTCGCCGGTATGTGTACGCTCGCCGAGCGATCGTTCATCGGCATGGGAGCGGTGGTGATCGACCGAACGAACGTTGGTGCCGAGTCCGTGGTCGGTGCGGGCTCCGTCGTGACCCGCGACGTACCGGCCAACGTCCAGGTGATGGGCGTGCCGGCACGAGTCGTGAAGGAGGGAATCGAGGGACGATGAGCGATTCGCAGCCACTGATCCTCAACGCCGCGCTCACCGGCATGGTGCCGATGAAGGACGACAACCCGGCGGTGCCGATCACGCCGGAGGAGATCGGCCGCGATGCAGAGCGAGTGGTTCACGCGGGAGCCGCGGTCGTTCACGTCCACGCCCGTGACGACGACGGCACGCCGGCATGGAAGCCCGACGTGTACCGGAGCGTCGTCGCCGCCGTTCGTGAGCGCTCCCCCGACGTGGTCGTGTGCGTGTCCACGAGCGGGCGGCTGTTCAAGAGCTTCGACGAGCGCGGGGCGGTACTCGAGCTCGATGGTGACGAGAAGCCCGAGCTCGCATCTCTCACACTCGGTTCGCTCAACTTCCCGAAGCAGGCATCGGTCAACGAGCCCGGGATGATTCGAGCGCTCGCCGAGCGCATGAAGGAGCGAGGGATCGTGCCCGAGCTCGAGGTCTTCGACCTGGGGATGGTCGACTACGGCGTCTACTTGGCCGAGCGCGGCGTGCTCGAACCGCCGTTCTACTTCAACATCCTGCTCGGCTCGCTGGGGACGCTCTCCGCGACGCCCTTCAACCTTGCGACGATGGTGCGGGCGCTCCCGCCCGGCTCGACGTGGTCGGCCGCGGGTATCGGGCGCTTCCAGCAGTCCATGAATGGCCTCGGGATCGCGATGGGCGGAAACGTCAGAGTCGGTCTCGAGGACAACCTGTTCATGGACGCGGGCAAGACGCGCCCGGCGACGAACCTGGCCCTCGTCGAGCGCGTCGCGGGCATGGCCGCTGCGTACGAGCGCCCTCTCGCCTCACCCGACGAGGCGCGCGCGATCATCGGCCTCCCCGGTCGCTCAGCGGCGTGATCGACCTCCGCTCCGACACTGCGACCCGCCCAACGACCGGTATGCGCGCGGCGATCGCCGCTGCGGACGTCGGCGACGAGCAGAAGCGTGAGGACCCGTCGGTGAACGCCCTCCAGGAGCGCGTGGCTGCGCTGCTGGGGCAGGAGGCGGCGGTCTTCCTGCCGACCGCCACGATGGCCAATCAGATCGCCCTCAAGCTGCACGGCCGACCCGGTGACGTCCTTCTCGCAGAGCGGCACGCGCACGTCGTGATCTACGAGTACGGCGGCGCGGCTGCTCATGCGGGCCTGATGATCGAGCCGATCGACGGCGTCGCGGGTCTCATCACCGCGGAGCAGGTACGCGCGGCTGCCGCGCCGAGCACCAAGGTTGCCGACCAACGCGCGGTCGTGCTCGCGCTGGAGGACACGCACAACTCGTCGGGAGGGCGATGCTGGCCGCTCGATCGACTCGAGTCGGTCGTGACGGCGGCCTGCGACCTGGGGCTCGCGACACACCTCGACGGTGCGCGCCTGCTCAACGCGGCTGTTGCGCAGGGTGTTGCGCCGTCGGCGATCGCGTCACGCTTCGACACGGTGACGCTGTGCCTCTCGAAGGGCCTCGGCTGCCCGCTCGGCGCCATCCTTGCCGGACGCTCCGACCTGATCGAGCGAGCCTGGAGGGAGAAGCACCTTTTCGGCGGTGCCATGCGTCAGGCCGGGATCGTGGCTGCCGCAGGCAACTACGCGCTCGACCACCACCTCGACCGGCTCGCCGACGATCATGCGCGGGCGCGGCGTCTTGCAGCGGCCTGGGCAGACGCCGGGCTTCCGGTCGACCTGGAGCAGGTGGAGACGAACTTCGTACAGCTCGACGTCGGCGCTCTCGGTCTCGACGCAGTCACCGCCATCTCGTTGCTGCGGGAGGCAGGGGTCGGGCTCTCCTCCACGATCCATCCCACGGTGCTGCGCGCCGTGACCCACCTCGACGTCGACGACTCGGACGTCGAACGGGCTTGCTCCCTCGTCCCCGCCGCCCTCGGCGCCCATGTCCGCGCCTGAGTCACTCTCCCGCACTCTCGACGACCTGCTGCAAACCGCTCAGGCGGAGCAGCGGATGCCTGCGGTTGCGGCTGCCGTCTTCCGAGACGGTGACGTGCTCTGGCAGCAGGCGCTCGGGCTGGCCGACGTGGAGACGGCGGACGCGGCGACGGTCGATCATGCGTTCCGCATCGGCTCGATCACGAAGACGTTCACGGCGGTCTGCGTGATGCAACTCCGCGAGGAAGGGCTCGTCGACCTCGACGCGCCGCTGCGCACGTACGTGCCGGAGGCTCCTCCGGGGCCGACCGTGCGTCAGGCTCTTGCGCACCTCACCGGAATCCAGCGCGAGATCCCCGGCAACATCTGGGAGACGTTCGTGATGCCGAGCCGCGAGGAGGTGCTGGCACGCCTCGAGGACACCGAGCGCGTCCTGCGGGCGAACGAGCGCTTCCACTACTCGAACCTCGTCTTCTCGCTGCTCGGCGAGCTCGTTGTGCGCAAGACGGGCGGGTCCTACGCCGAGGCACTCCAGGCACGCGTGCTCGAGCCGCTCGGGCTCGGTCGGACGGCGCTCGTGCCGGAAGGAGCTCGGGCGAGCGGCTACCTCGTCGACCCGTGGTCCGACGCCGTGACGCGCGAGGCGGACGTCGAGCTGCCCGATCCGCCGGCGGCCATGGGGCAGCTTTGGAGCACCGTCGGCGATCTCGTCCGCTTCGGCGCCTTCCTCGCAGAGGGGAACGACGCCGTTCTCGCCAAAGCCGTGGTCGACGAGATGAGCATGGTGCACACGATGCTCGACCCCGAGCACTGGACCGTTGGCTGGGGCCTCGGCATTGCGTTGCTGCGCAGCGGTGATCGCGTCTTCGCCGGGCACGGCGGTGCGATGCCGGGCTTCCTCGCGTCCTTGCTCGTGGACCGATCCGAGCGCACTGGAGCGGTCGTGCTGACGAACTCGGGCGCCGGGCCGAGGCCCGACACACTGAGCGTCGAGCTCGCCGAGGCCGCCCTCGACGCCCACACGCGGGTTCCTGACGAGTGGCGTCCCGCGATCGTCCCCGCTGATCTTCGCCCGCTGCTCGGCAGCTGGTGGACAGAGGGGCACGAAGTCGTCGTCTCGTTCCTCTCCGGCCGCCTGCAGGTACGCGTCGTCGGCGCCCCGCACGGCCGTGACATTGCGTACCTGGAGCAGGAGGCCCCCGACCGCTGGCGCGTCGCGGAAGGCTACGAGCGCGGCGAGCGCTTCGACGTGACGCGGGACGAGAACGGCGCCGTGACGAAGCTCTCACTGGCGACGTACCCGCTCACGCGAACGCCACAGACGCTCGGCCCGTAGGGGCGGGACCTGTCCCGTCCGGGCTGTCCGGCCCGCGTGTCCCGCCCATCCCGTCCCGACCGACCTACAGCGGCCGGTCGCCTGCCGTGTAGAAGAGGACGACGACGACGGCGTATGCCGCGATCAGGATGGCGCCGCGCGCCTTCGACGCGTGGCCGCCCCACAGGGTCACTGCGGTGACGACAAGCGATCCGCCGAGCACGAGGATCTCGACGGGGCGGAAGCCGAGCGCGAGTGGGTCGATCAGCAACGAGATGAGCACGACCGCCGGGATCAGGAACACTGCGACCTGAGCTGCGGATGCGAGCGCGATCTCGGCCGCGAGCTTGATCTTGCCGCGGTAGGCGACGACGACGGCGCCGCCGTGCTCCGCGGCGTTGCCGACGATCGCCACGATCACCGCGGCGACGAAGAACTCCGTGAGCCCGACCGAATCGGCGAACTCGTCGAGCGAGCCGACGAGGATCTCCGCCACCAGCGCCGTGACCACGGTGGCGGCAGCGAGTGCGCCGAGCGCGGCGCGTAGCGACCAGCCGCTGATCTCCTCGTCCGACGCGAGATGGAGTGAGCGATGGCGGCGGAGCGAGTACACGGTCGCCACCAGGTAGACGACGAGCAGCACGATCGACACGGGCAGAGAGAGCCACACGATCAGGTCTCGATCCGGATCTCCGTCCCAGGAGGGGATCGCCGGCACGAGGAACAGCAGGACGGCGAGCCCGATGGCGCCGAAGGACATGAAGCTCGACCAGCGATCGAGCGCCCCGCGGGGGCCGGCGAGCAGCGAAAACCCGAGCACGAGCAGCAGGTTTCCGATCACGGATCCCGTCAAAGACCCGCGTACCACCTCTGTCAGCCCCTGATTGACGGCGAGCAGCGCGATGATCAGCTCTGGGGCATTGCCGAAGGTGGCGTTGAGGAACCCGCCGATCCCAGGCCCCGTGTGCTCTGCCGCGTGCTCGGTCGCCTCGCCGATGAGCCAAGCCAGTGGGATCAGTGCAAGCGCCGCGAGGACGAACTCGACAGTGGCGCCCGGATGCAACGTGTAGTGGACGACGACCGTGACCGGTGCGAGCAGCAGAGATGCGAAGAGGATCCGTCTGACCACGACGCGAGTACCCTACCGACCTGTGTTGCGGGCAGTTCTCTTCGACTGGGGCAACACGCTCGTACGCTCCGAGCTCGATCCGGGGCTGCTGGCCGAGGGGCATCGGAGGGCGCTCGAGGCCGTCGGTGGCGACGCCGCCGCGAGCCAAGAGGCCTTCACCGAGCGCTACCTCGAGGTCGTGCTGCCGCCGCTCCTCGCTGAGCGCGAGGACGAGGTCGACTACGCGATGCTCGTAGCGGCGGTGCTGACCGAGCTCGGCATCGCCGACGACGCGGAGGCGGTTTGGCGCTTCGTGACCGCCGAGCATGCAGCTTGGCGGACGGCACATCCGCTCGCGCCGGAGTCGCTCGAGCTGCTGGACGCGATCCGGGAGCGAGGACTTCGCACGGGGCTCGTGTCGAACCTCTTCGATCCACCCGCTCTTCTGCGCCAGACCTTCGCCGAGCTCGGCGTGCTGCCACGTTTCGACGCCATCGCGCTGTCGGCGGAGGTGGGCTGGAGGAAGCCGCACCGTGCGCTCTTCGACCATGCCCTCGCTGCGCTCGACATGTCAGCCCAGGACGTCGTCCACATAGGCGACAGGAGGCGCGAGGACGTGGGTGGCGCCCACGCTCTTGGGCTGCGCACGATCCAGGCCTGCTGGTACGTGGTCGACGACGGCGTCGGGCCCGAGCCGACCGCGCGCGCCGAGACTCAGGCCGACGTGCTCCGCCTCGTCGATAACTGGTTGCTCGCGCACTGACCGCTGACGGCAACCGACCTTGTAACAGGCTGTCACGAAGCGACTAGTCCCGCCGGCTCTCCATGTCAAGTCTTGCGGCGACCTGTTCGTTGGTGCCACGATCCAGTTCGTGAGCGAGTCCCTCCACGCCCCCGCCGAGCTCCCGCTGCGACCGCAGGACGAGGTCGAGTGTCGTCGCTGCGAGGTTCACTGCGACAAGGTCGTGTATCCCGCGGCGTGCCTCGAGCGGTCGTGCCCGTTCGTCTACGCGTACGAGGCGTGGGGGCACACGTTCATGGGGTGCATGCAGAAGGTCTTCGCCGTCGAGATCGACCTCGACCTGCTGCGGGCCGCCAAACGGCGTCGCGGCGGGTTCGGTGCCGTCAGGGCGCGTCGGGTTCCGCTGCCGATGTGCGAGTCCGACGTCTGCTCCTGCTATGAGCATCGCGGCGACGAGATCGGCTGCCGCAACCCGGAGTTCTTCGAGCTCCCGGAGCCGCGCCCGAGCTTCCGGGTCGTCGCCACGCTCGTCGACCGCTAGCGGACGGTCTTCGCGCGCGCCGCGCGCCGCCTGGCGTTCTGCATCCCGCGCCGATGGAGGTCGCGCAGGTGGCGTACTTCTTCGGCATCCGGGCCACGACCTTCCGGCCCCGGAGTCTCGAGGATCGCGGGGAGCTCCTGCAATGCGGGGTGGGCGAGGAAGACGCCGAGCTTCGCGCCCATCTCGCCGACGCCGATCGAGGCGTGCCGATCGAGGTTCGAGCCGAGCGCGGAAGCGGCATCGTTGACGTGGAGACAGCGGAGGCGGCCCAGGCCGATGCGCGCGTCGAGGTCGGAGACAGCGGCATCGAGGGTCGCAGGATCCGTGACGTCGACGCCGCTGGCCCACCAATGGCACGAGTCGAGGCACACACCGAGGCGCTCATGTGCCTCGAGGGCATCGACGACGAGCGCGAGCTCGTCGACGGAGCGACCGATCGTTCCGCCCGCCCCCGCACAGTTCTCGAGGCAGAGCCACAAGTCGTCGGTTGTCAGCTCGAGCAGCTCGCGTAAGGCGGGTGTCAGGCGATGGAGCGCCGCATCCAGACCGGCGCCGAGGTGCGAGCCGAGATGGAAGACCACCGCGTCCGCCCCGATCGCGCGTGCGGCGCCCATCGTCGCCCGCATGGCAGTGACGGACTTGCCGTGGATCTCCGGGTCGGGGCTCGCGAGGTTGACGAGGTACAGAGCGTGGCAGACGACGGCGCCGATGGCCGCCTCGGCGCGACGGGCACGAAAACGCGCAGCCTCCTCTGGCGTGTGCACCGTCGGCCGCCACATGCGGGGGCTCTGCGTGAAGACCTGGACGGCGTCGCAGCCGAGCGCCTGCGCCCGGTCGATCGCGTTCGAGATGCCCCCGGACGACGAGACGTGGGCGCCGTAGAGCACCGGCGTACGCTATCGGGCCGTGTCGGTCAGCAAGCGCATCCCGCTCGGCCCTCTGCTCGAGCGCCCGTTTCGCCGCCTCTTCGCCGCGACGACCGTCTCCACGTTCGGTGACGCTGTCGAGCACATCGCGCTCGCGTTCGCGGTGCTCGCTCTGCCGGGCGCCGGGGCCGGCGACCTCGGGCTCGTGCTGGCTGCTCGAGCCGTCGTCAACACCATCGTGGTCGTGGCCGGAGGTGTCGTCTCCGACCGGATCCCGCGCAACGTCGTGCTCGTCGGAGCATCGCTGCTCCAGGGATCGTCACAGGCCGTAGCGGCCGCGCTCGTGCTCACAGGCAACGCTTCCGTGTGGTCGTTGGTCGTGCTCGCCGCCGTGTACGGGGCGGGGAACGGGTTCGTGATCCCAGCGGAGGTCGGGCTCGTGCCGCAGACCGTCAGCCCCTTCCGGCTACAACAGGCGAACGCTCTGCAAGGGCTGTCGCGGAACGCGGTCAGCGTGCTCGGACCGGCATTCGGTGGTCTGTTCGTCGTGGCCGGCAGCCCCGGCATGGCGCTTGCGATCGACGCGAGCACGTTCTTCGTCGCTGCAGCCCTGTTCGCCGCAATCCGGATTCCGCGTCGGGGCGGAGAGAAGAGCTCGGGATTCTTCCGCGAGCTACGCGAGGGCTGGCAGGAGTTCACGCGTCACACGTGGTTGTGGTCGACCGTTCTCCTCTTCGGTATCTCGAACATGGCCTTCGTCGGCTGCTGGGCCGTGTTGGGCCCGCTGGTCGCCAAGGAGCAGCTCGGCGGCGCCGGCGCGTGGGCCACGATCGCTGTCGCCTGGGGTGTCGGTGCCGTTGTGGGCGGTCTCGTCGCACTTCGCTACCGGCCCCGCAGGCCGCTGCTCGCTGCCGTGATCGTCGCCTGGCCTCTCGTCGGCGAGCTGGCCGCGCTCGCGCTGTATGCGCCCGTCTGGGTGATCTCGGCCGCCGCGTTTCTCGCAGGGGGAGGAGTCGCACTGCACATCGCTCTCTGGTTCACGGTCTTCCAGCGCCAGGTGCCGGAGCGCGCGCAGTCACGTGTGAGCTCGTACGACGCGCTCGGGTCGTTCGTCCTGATTCCGGTCGGCATGGCAGTCGTCGGATCGGTGGCGGACGGGATCGGGGTACAGCAGACGCTGTGGCTCGGGTTCGCCATCGCTGCCGTCTGCCAGGTCTCGCTCGTGTTCGTCCCATCGGTGTGGGCGATCCGCGATCCCGAGCGTTCCGACCCGGCGGTAGCGGATGCCTGACTACGATCACACGATGGCGGTTCGCGTGCGCATGGCACCCAGCCCGACGGGCTTCCTCCACATCGGTGGCGTTCGTACCTTTCTCTTCAACTGGTTGTTCGCCCGGGGCCGAGGCGGCGAGTGCCTCCTTCGGATCGAGAACACGGACACCAACCGCGAGGTCGAGGAGTCCGTGGCTCAGATCGAACGGTCACTGCGTTGGCTCGGCATCGAGTGGGACGGCGAGACCCGGTTCCAGCTCGATCGGATGGAGCGCTGCCGGGACGAAGCCGCGCGGCTCGTCGCCGAAGGCGCGGCCTACGAGGACGACGGCGCGATCCGCCTCCGAATGCCAGCGGAGGGTGCAGTCGCGTGGGACGATGCGGTCAAAGGCCTAATCGAGTTCGCCGCCGAGGACCTGGAGGACATGGTCATCCTCCGTTCCGACGGACGTCCCGTCTACAACTTCGCCTCGCCCGTCGACGACTGGGTCGACGGCATCACGCACGTGATCCGCGGCGACGACCACGTCTCCAACACGCCGAAGCAACTCGTCGTCCTGCGTGCGCTCGGGGCGGAGCCGCCCGTGTACGCACACGTCCCCAACGTGTTCGGTGAGGACGGACGCAAGCTGTCGAAACGCCACGGAGCCGTCTCCGTGGACGAGTTCCGCTCGCAGGGGTACATCGCTCCCGCCCTCATGAACTTCCTCGCGCTGCTCGGCTGGGCGCCCGACGGCGAGACGACGATCATGTCGCCCGACGAGCTCGTGGAGCGGTTCGGCCTCGCTCGGGTCGGAAGTAGCCCTGCAGCCTTCGACTACGCGAAGCTCGACTGGATGAACGGGGTCTACCTCCGTGCGCTCTCGCCGGAGGCGTACGGGGACACCGTCGTCACGTATCTCCGCGAGTGTGGCCTCGATTGGGGCGAGCAGCAGGTGCGCGCGATGGCCCCCGCTGTCCAGGAGAAGGTCGCCCGGCTAGATGAGCTGCCGGGGTTCGTCGGCTTCCTCTTCGACGAGGTCGAGCCCGATGCGTCTCTTCTCGACCGCGAGATCCTCGCTGCAGCTGCGGAGGCTCTCGGGGCTGTCGAGCCGTGGAGCGCGGACAGGCTCGAAGAGGCGCTGAAGGGGCTGTGCGAGGCGCTCGGGCAGAAGCCTCGGCAGGTGTATCTGCCCATCCGCGTGGCCGTCACCGGGTCGAGAGTCTCGCCGGGGCTGTACGAGAGTCTCGAGCTGCTCGGCCGAGACCGTTCTCTTGCGCGACTGCGGCGCGGCGCAGAGCTCGCAGCCTGATGAGCGAGCAGGCGACACTTCGTGACCTCGTGGGTGTCGAGCTCGGCCCGACGCAGTGGCTCGACGTGACGCAGGAGCGGATCGACGCCTTCGCCGCGGCGACGGACGATCCGCAGTGGATCCACGTCGATCCGGATCGCGCCGCGCGCGAAAGCCCATTCGGTCGGACGGTGGCGCACGGCTTCCTGACACTGTCGCTGTGCGTCCCGCTCCTGTACGACGTCGTACCGCCGTCCGGGCGTGTGGCGATCAACTACGGCGTCAACCGGGTTCGGTTTCCGGCGCCGCTCCCCTCGGACAGTCGCATCCGAGCACGCTTCGTGGTGGCCTCGGTCGAGGACGTGACGGGCGGTGAGCAGGCGGTGCTCGTGGCCACGGTCGAACGCGAGGGGGCCGACAGGCCCGTATGCGTCGCCGAGCTCGTCGTGCGGTCTCTGATCGGATAGCCCCCGGCGCCCCTGACACACGCCCGGTACGGAGTCAGGAGCCGTAGTTCTCCGAACCATGGGCGCCACGCGATGCGGATGCGAGAGCACGACGCGTCCGTGAGTCTTGGCGTGACGAAGGAGGGTCGCATGGAAGGAAGCGCAGTGACCACGAGACGTAAGCCCGTTGCTGGTGTCGTGTTGATCTCGGGCGAGGGCATGCGTGTCGCCGAATGGCTCCCGGGTCGGGCGGACGACGTCCTCGTCCTCGACTTCCCGCCACTCCACGACGTGAAAGAGCTACGAGGCCCTGCCGCGAGCCATCCGAGGAACGCGGCGGAGGCCGGTCCGGGTGCCCGAAGCGGCCGCCAGCGCGATCTCTTCGACCGGAAGCTGGAGCAGCATCGCCACACGTTCGTCAGGGCGGCTGCGGGGGAGATCGGAGGTATCGCCGAGACGCGCGGCTGGCGCGCTCTGGTCGTTCTCGGAGACCCGCGCCTCGCCGCCGATGTCACGACCGTGCTCGGCGAAGCGCTGCCGGTCGTCGAGGCCGGGCATGGCGCGCAGTGGCTGTCGCCGACCGAGCTCGCCGAAGCCGTTCGTCCCGAGATCGAGCGTGTGTTGGCGGACCAACAGCGATCGCTGATCGAGCAGATTCGTGGGGAGGCTCTGGCGGGAGGACGGGGTGCGCTCGGCCTCGACGACTGCGCGACCACGGCCTCGGAGGGGCGCGTGGACGTCCTCGTCGTCGATCCGGCGCTTCCCGACGCGCCGGCGATAGCGGCCGCGGTTGCGGGCCAAGGGGGAGGCGTGGAGGATGTGCTGGAGGAGACGCGGCCTCTTCTCGACGAGATCGGAGGCGCCTGCGCGCTCCTGCGCTGGTGATCGATGGCGGGGT
This sequence comes from uncultured Actinomycetes bacterium, assembly GCA_963701395.1. Lineage (GTDB taxonomy): Bacteria > Actinomycetota > Thermoleophilia > Gaiellales > Gaiellaceae > Gaiella. The sequence goes on along the minus strand of CAVOZU010000007.1, from coordinate 340,694 downwards.
GGGACTTCGTCGCCTCGGGCGGCGACTGCGCCGAGGTCTTCCTCGGTTCCCGAACTCCTGCCTGGCCCGAGGACGATGACCAAGGCGAGGGCGAGCCTACGCATGCGACCGCGAGCTTCGGTGATACGTCCAGGCGGGTCGCCGAGACTGGCAAACTCCTGTAAACAAGCGCAAACCCCGCATCTCTACGGGGTTTGCGGTTCTTCCGGGATGTGGAGCCCGAAGGCCCATACGGGATTCGAACCCGTGCCGCCGCCGTGAGAGGGCGGTGTCCTAGGCCACTAGACGAATGGGCCGGAGAGGTGGCAGTGTAGCGAACGCCCTAGGGCCCGCTTGTAGGGTGCGTGCGTGCCCGCGCCGCGCGTCCCGCTCGAGTTCGACCGGCTCTCCGAGCCGGAGATGCGGCAGCGCGCCGACGAGAATCTCGACCAGGTACGGCGGCGGCGCACGGTGCGCGACTTCTCCACCGAGCCCGTGCCGTGGGAGGTCGTCGAAGCGGCGGTGGCTGCGGCCGGCACCGCGCCGTCCGGCGCGAACCTGCAACCGTGGACGTTCGTCGCCGTGACGGATCCCGCTCTCAAGCGCGCGATGCGCGAGGCGGCGGAGGAAGAGGAGCGGCGAAGCTACGACGGCCGCATGCCGGACGACTGGCTCGCAGCGCTCGAGCCGCTCGGGACGGACTGGCAGAAGCAGCATCTCGAGGTCGCCCCCGTCGTCATCGTCGTGTTCGAGCAGGCGTACGGCCTTCGGCCCGACGGGAGCAAGATGAAGCACTACTACGTCCGCGAGTCGGTCGGCATCGCAATCGGCTTCCTCCTCCAGGCGCTGCATCGAGCCGGGCTCGCGACGCTCACCCACACGCCGAGCCCGATGGGGTTCCTCCGCGAGCTCCTCGACCGACCGGAGAACGAGCGGGCGGTCGTCGCGATCCCGGTCGGCTACCCGGCGGACGGCGCGACGGTGCCCGTGATCGGCAAGAAGTCGCTCGACGACATCCTCGTCCGCCGCTGAGGCGATTCCTACGGAGTGAGCGGAGACGAGAGCTCGTCGGGCTCACGCGCGTCGATCCGCTCCTCGAACCGGCGACGGATCTCTTCCCCCGTCGCGAGCAGGTCGTACCGTGCCCGCCGCGGCGGCAGTTTCACCACGCGGACGGAGTCGTCACGGTCGCCGTGGCAGCGTGCGTATGCGGCCGCCTCGTCGAGGGGCCTGAGGCGGTCACGAGTCCGCCGGAAGGCCACGACGAGACACCTAGCACGTAGAACGTGTCGCCGGTACCCGGCGGTCGTGCCGCGCTCCGCACTTTGCGCAGTATTTCGGTCGGGCGGTCACCACCACGGCTTGCACGTCCATGGGCTCCAGTCGCGACCCGAAGCCACGAAGTACGTGTGCGCCGCCTTCGCCTGGTCGTACGGGCTCGAGCCGTGGCCGTACCGACGCCGCTCGCTCGACCCCATCTGGAACATCCCCAGGTACTGCCCGTTCTGCGCGGTCGTCCGCAGGCGCGACTCGCAGTGGGCCACGGCGATAGCGTCCTTGCAGTGTCGGTCTCCGAAGACCTCGCAGATCGCGGTGCGCGGTGATGCGCTGCGAAGTGAAGCGAGGTGGCGAGCCGTGTCGCGTTTCTTCTCTTCGGCGGCGACGCGTTTCAGTTGCCTCGCGACCGCAGCCTTCCGCTTCTTCGTCGTGAAGCGGCTTCGCCGATGCAACGCGAGTTGTCGGCGAGCCTCGTCTGCGAACTCCGGATCGGTCAACAGCCAGTCATGGCGGTCGAAGAACCTGATCACCTGCTGGTTGTGTCGCAGAGTCTTGACGTGGCGTTCGAGCTTCGCTCCGAGCGCCTCCTTCGTCGGCTGTGCCTGGGCGGCTGATACCGCGCCGAGCGCGCACGCGCAGACGACCACACCTAGGGCTCTCAGAACATGACCTCCTGATGGGAGACAGGGGCACGGCTCGCCTGAAAGGAGCCGTTCGTGTCACTCGCTCGTCGGACGGTAGCCGACGTTCCGGACGACGCACGATCTGAGTCTGATTCCTTACAAAACCTTGAAGAAGACTGTTACTACCGTTGTCGTCCCGAACAACAACGGACGCCCCCGCAGGGAGGGCGTCCGTGAGGCTGCGGGGCAGGGATTCGAACCCCAACTTCCGGAGCCAGAATCCGGCGTCCTACCGTTAGACGACCCCGCAACGGGTCGAGGCAGTGTAGACGAACAGGCGCCCCGATCTGGGGGTGCCGACCGTCGGCTAGAGGTCGAGGCGGTACTCGGGGACGAGGCTCTTCTCGTTCTCCGCGTCGATGCGGGCCACGACCTCGACGAACGGTTCGAGACCGGATCCGCGGAGCTTCGCGCCGAGCAAGCCGTCGACCTGGAAGATGCCGGACGAGTTGTTCATCAGGATCTCGACGCGCACCGGCTTCTCCGAGCCGTCAGCGATCCGTACGGCCTCGATCGCCGCCGCCGAGAGCGAGTGCATCGAGACACGGCCGCGTTCGAACGGGATCCGTGAGCGGCCCTTCGCCATGTCCAGTGCGTCGGCGACGCGGATGATGCCGGCCTCGATCGACAGGGGCTCGCCGTCGGCGCGGTGGCTCGTGATCGCCTGCAGGATCTCGGACACGATCACGGTTCGGTCCGGCTCCGCGTAGACGCCGTCGAGCAGTTCCCGCAGCTTCGGCTCGGCCAGGAAGAGGCTCCAGTCCTCATGACCCCGTCGGTGGACGGACATGCCGACGTCGTGCGTGAGCGCGGCGAGCACGACGACGACCTCGGCCGCTTCAGGGGCGAGCCGGTAGTCGCGCACGAGCGACGGTTCGACTCCGTGCTTGACGAGCTCACGGAGGAGCTTGAGAGCGATGTTGGAGACGATCTGTGCGTGCACCCACGAGTGATCGTTGATCTCGAGGCGCACGACCGCGTTGACGTTGGCGACGTGCCACCATGCCTTCAGCTGTGTGTCGTCGTTCGCCCGCTCGAGCACGCGTTGCAGGTCGCGGTTCCCACGCGCGGGTAGGCGGATGCGCATCTCGGCAACCGCCTCCGACGGCGTGAGCCGCGCCTCGCGAACGGCATCGGCGGTGACAGGCTCGTCGATCCGGCCGTCGTCGTCGCTGTCGGGCATCACAGAGAGGCCGGAGACGGAGCCTCGTCCGTCTCGGCGCCTGTGTCGTCTCCCACCAGCATGAAGTAGGCGACCGTGAGGGCGATCGCACTGAACGGGGCGACGACGGCGGAGGCGATCGTCGAGCCGATGACGATCTCCAGGAACCGCGGAAGAAACGAGAACACGGCGCGCAGCAGGCTGCCGGCGATCCCCGTCAGGATCGCGGTGACGAGGATGAGCCCGAAGACGCGCCAGCCGTGTCCTCGCACGAGAGCCCGAGAGCGGCCGAAGGCAGCCCCGACGCTGCTTCGCTCCAGCACGATGACCGGCGAGAGCATCGACCAGATCGTGAGGAGGAACAGGCCCGGAACGATCAGAAGGACAAGCCCTGCGGCGACCCCGATTCCTGCGAGGATCCCGGCGATCACGAGCGAGCCGAGCAACGGGGCGACGCGGGAGAAGATCTCCCGTGGGCCGGTATCGAGCGTGCCGTCCCGGGCGTCGTGGACGGCGATCACGATCGCGCCCTGGAGCCAGTACTGACCGACGATCGCCGTCGCCAGGGTTATCACCCCGAGCAGAGCAGCCTGGCCGCCCCCGCTGTCGGTGAGGGTGACGGCGAACAGGCCGAAGACGAGGTTCACGATCACGAACACGGCGAGCGCGAGCACAAAGAAGCGGACGAAGAACTTCGTGTAGAGGGTCCACGCTTCGTCGAGGACTGCGCCGATGCTCACGAGCCGATCCTATGTCACCTCCATCTGCCGCGTCACGTGCGCGAGAGCGGGTCTCACGTCCATCATGGATGCACGTGGAGGACGATCGGACACCCTCAGGCGATCTGGGCACGCAGCCGGGCCGGAAGGGTGGAGCGCGTAGCGCTCGGCCGCCACGTGCGCACCGCCGTACAGTACGCCGATGCTCCCGCTGGAATCCGTGCCGAACGTCTCCGAAGGGCGCGACCTGGATGTCGTGGAGGCCGTGGCAGCGGCGTTCGCGAGTTGTGGTGCGCGCCTGCTCGACGTCCACTCGGACGCCGACCACCACCGCTCGGTGTTCACCGTCGTCGGTGACGATCGCGCACTCGAGGACTCGCTGCTGGCGGGGGTCGCGGAGGCCCGCGCACGCGTCGACCTCCGCGAGCACGTCGGAGTGCACCCGCGGGTCGGCGCGGCCGATGTCGTCCCCGTCGTGCCGCTCGACCCCGCGGACATGCCGCGCGCCGTCGCCACGGCCGCTGCCGTGGCCCGCAGGGTCGGTGAAGAGCTCGAACTGCCCGTCTTCCTCTACGGCGAGAACGGATCGGGGCGCCGCCCGGCGTTCTTCCGGCGAGGTGGGCCCGAGGAGCTCCAGCGCCGCATCGACCGCGGGGAGGTCGTACCGGATCACGGCCCGAGTCGTCTCGACCCGGCCGCCGGCGCTGTGCTCGTTGGCGCACGAAAGCCACTCGTCGCCTACAACGTCCTACTCGAGACCTCTGACGTGGAGATCGCGCGCTCGGTCGCGGTCGCCGTGCGCGAGTCGTCCGGCGGTCTGCCCGGCGTGCAGGCGCTCGGTCTCGAGCTCGCACAGGGCGGGCAGGTGCAGGTGTCGATCAACGTCGTCGATCTGGAGGCGACTCCGTTGCACGTGGTCGCCGAGCACCTACGGGCCGAAGCCACGACGCGCGGCGTCTCGGTGGGAGACGCGGAGCTCGTCGGGCTGCTCCCCGTCGACGCGGTGATCGCAGGATCTCGCGCGGCCCTCGGTCTCGGCCGGCTGGCCCGGGATCGGATCCTGGAGCTCCGGCTCCTCGGGACGTAGAAAGATGTCGGGATCCAGGGCGATACGATCGGTGCCCATGCCCTCGCTCGCTCTTCTCCGGAGCGCTCGCGCATGACGCGCTCGACGAACGGCGGGACACCGGCGCGCCAGGCCCGACGCCGCAGGGAGCCACCGCCGCTGCCGCGTCACCCGTATCGCGACTCTGCGCTCCTCCACGCGGTGTTCGCTCTCGTGATCATCGTCGTCGCGTTGTTCACGGGCGGGAGCATCGTCACAGCGTTCCTCGTCGCCTGCGGCTACTTCGTGCTGGCGACGGCGTGGAGTTGGGTGAGGTTCCACCAGCGCCTCAAGGTTGCCGCCCAGACTGAGAGCGGCGGAGCGGTCGAGGGGGACGGTTGACCGACGCTGCCGTCGAAGAGCTCTGCGGCGACCTCGCTCGGATCCGCTCTCCGCGCGGCGCGGCTCTCAACGCGCGGTCGTGGCAGACGGAGGCCCCGCTACGGATGCTCCTCAACAACCTCGACCCCGAGGTGGCCGAGCACCCCGAGAACCTCGTCGTGTATGGCGGGACCGGGCGTGCCGCGCGATCACACGGGGCGCTGCGCGACATCGTCGCGACGCTCCTCCGGCTCGAGTCGGACGAGACATTGCTGGTGCAGTCGGGCAAGCCCGTGGGAGTCTTCCAGACGCACGAGGCTGCGCCGCGTGTGTTGATCGCGAACTCGTTGCTCGTGCCCCGCTGGGCGACGTGGGCCGAGTTCAGGCGCCTGGAGGCGGAAGGGTTGACGATGTTCGGCCAGATGACGGCCGGCTCGTGGATCTACATCGGCACCCAAGGGATCCTCCAGGGCACCTACCAGACGTTCGCCGCGGCTGCGGAGAAGCACTTCGGTGCGCCGGATCTCGTCGGGCGGACGATCCTTACGGCGGGACTCGGTGGGATGGGGGGCGCTCAACCGCTCGCGGCGACGATGGCCGGCGCTGCGATCCTCTGCGTCGAGATCGATCCGGCGAGGATCGAGCGTCGACTCGAGACGCGATACCTGGACGAGGTGGCGACGTCGCTCGACGATGCGGTGCAGCGCGTGCGCACGGCAGCAAAGGAGCGTCGGCCGCTGTCTGTCGGTCTGCTCGGGAACGCGGCCGAGGTGTTCCCGGAGCTCGTGCGACGGGGCGTGGCCTTCGATCTCGTCACCGACCAGACGGCGGCCCACGATCCGCTCGTCGGCTACGTGCCGGCCGAGGTGCCGCTCGAGGAAGCCGAACAGCTCCGGCGGCTCGATCCCGATCGGTACCTCGAGCTCGCATCGCGCTCCATCGTCGCCCACTGCGCTGCGATGGTCGAGTTCGTCCGCATGGGATGCTACGTTTTCGATTATGGCAACAACCTGCGAGGTGAGGCCGATGCCGGTGGCCTGACGGACGCGTTCACATATCCGGGCTTCGTCCCGGCGTACATCCGGCCGCTCTTCTGCCGCGGCATCGGCCCGTTCCGGTGGGTCGCTCTCTCGGGTGACCCCGCCGACATCCACACGATCGATGAGGTGCTGCGGGAACTCTTCCCCGACGACGCGCTGCTCCAGAGGTGGCTGACGCTGGCGTCCGAGCGGGTTGCCTTCCAGGGGCTCCCGGCGCGCATCTGCTGGCTCGGGTACGGCGATCGTGCACGCGCCGGGCTCGCCATGAACGAGCTCGTGCGCACGGGGCGCGTAGCCGCACCGATCGTGATCGGCCGCGATCATCTCGACTCCGGCTCGGTGGCGTCGCCGTTTCGTGAAACAGAGGCGATGCGCGACGGGTCCGACGCGATCGCGGACTGGCCGATCCTCAACGCCCTCCTCAACACGGCGGCTGGGGCGACGTGGGTCTCGGTCCACCACGGAGGAGGCGTCGGCATCGGCAATTCGATCCATGCGGGCATGGTCGTCGTCGCCGACGGGACCGACGAGGCGGCAGAGCGCCTCGCACGCGTCCTCGCTGCGGATCCGGGTACCGGTGTCATGCGCCACGCCGACGCGGGCTATTCCGACGCGATCGACGCAGCCCGCGAGGGCCGGCTCGACCTCCCGGGGCTGCCACGTGGCGACATCGACGACACCGCGCGGGTCGGTACCCGCGACGTGGCACGATAGGGCGATGGCGAACAGGAAACAGCGGCGGCGGCGCGAGAAGGAGAAGCGTCACGCATACGAGATCGTGGAGATCGACGCGGAGGGCAACGAGACGGTGCTCGACAGCGCCGAGTTGAGGCCCGAACCGTCGCGGAACGGCAAGGGGCGCGGGAAGGGGAAGGGGAAGGGGTCGAAGAGCAGCCCGCGGGGGCGGCAGGCGCAGCAGGGACGGTCACGCCGCCAGCCGGTGCAGGAGCCGTCGTGGTCCCGCGTGGGCAAGCGTGGCCTGATGTTCGCCCCCGTGTTCTTCGTCGTCGTGTACCTCCTCGGTGGCGACGGTATGACGATCACCGGGCTCGTCGTGCAGACGCTCCTGCTGCTCGTCGTCTTCATCCCCTTCAGCTACTTCATGGATCGGCTCATGTGGCGTGCCTACCAGCGGCGGTCGGCGAAGGGCGGCGAAGGCTCGAAGTGAGCCTCGCAGTCGAGCGCCTCGAGCTCGGCCCCATCGGCACGAACTGCTACCTGGTGTGTGCGGAAGCGGGTGCCGCCGAGGCCGTCGTCGTCGACCCGAGTGGAACTGCGGCCGAGATCGGATCTCGCCTGGCGGCGCTCGGTGCTCGGTGCACGGCGATCCTCGTCACTCACGGCCACTGGGACCATCTGCTCGGTGTCGCCGAGCTGGCCGAGACCACACGTGCCTCGGTGCACATGCCCGAGCTGGAGCGCGTACTGCTCGAGAACGCGGCGGCGTTCACGCCGCCCAACGTGCCCATCCGGTCGTGGGTTCCGGAGATCACCGTCGCGGGCGGCGACGAGCTGGAGCTTGCCGGGATCACGTTCCGTGTCCTCGATGTCCCGGGCCACTCGCCGGGCCACGTCGCCTATCTCGCCGACGGCTGTGTGTTCTCCGGCGACGTGCTCTTCGCGGGCAGCGTCGGTCGGACTGACTTCCCGGGCTCCGACTGGAACACGCTCCTCCGCTCGCTGGCGCACCTGTTCGATGTCGCCCCGCCCGAGACCGTCGTGTACCCGGGTCACGGGCCGGAGACCACGCTGGCAGCCGAGTTCGACTCGAACCCCTTCCTCGATGAGCTCCGCCGCGAACATCGCGCGACGACGTGACCTCCGAACTGCCGCGCTAGCGTTGTGACCGATCGTTCCGCCGAGACCGGAGGCCCATGAGCGGACAGCGCATCGAGAGACCAAGGGGGACGCACGACGTCCTCCCGTCCGAGATGCTGCCGTGGCGCCGCGTGACCGACGAGATCGAGCGCCTCTGCGCCCTGTACGGGTACCGGAAGATCCTGACGCCCGTGTTCGAGGACACGGCGCTCTTCGCGCGTACGTCCGGTGCCGGCTCGGACGTGGTGCAGAAGGAGATGTACACCTTCAGCGATCGCTCCGACCGCTCGTTGACGCTGCGTCCGGAGGGGACCGCGCCGATCTGCCGCGCGTACGTCGAGCATGGGCTGCATCGCGAGCCGCAGCCCCAGAAGCTCTACACGGTGGCATCGATGTACCGCTACGGCACGCCCGGCAGAGGGCGCTATCGGGAGCACTGGCAAGCGTCCGTCGAGGCCATCGGCTCCGACGACCCGTCGCTCGACGCCGAGCTGATCCAACTCTACGACACACTCCTGCGTCGCCTCGGTGTCACGGCGTACCACCTCGAGCTCAACTCCATCGGCTGTCGCGAGTGCCGGCCGGCGTATCTCCGGCAGCTCGGCTCGTGGCTTGCCACCAACGAGGCCCGCCTCGACGGCCAGACGCGCGACAAGGCCGCCGCGAGCCCGCTCCGCGTCTTCGACAACTACCTCGCCAAGCCCGGCGCCGTGCGCGCGGCCCTCGACGAGGCCCCGACGATCGGCGAGTCTCTGTGCGCGGCGTGCCTCTCGCACTTCGCCGCGGTGCTCGCCGACCTCGATGCGACCGGTGTAGGCTACCGGCTCGTCCCGACGCTGGTACGCGGCCTCGACTACTACTCGCGCACGACCTTCGAGTTCATCGGGCCCATGGCGAACGAGAACTCCACGATCACCGGCGGCGGGCGCTATGACTACCTGATCGAGGAGATCGGCGGGCCGCCCACACCCGGTATCGGGTTCGGCGCGGGCATCGAGCGGCTGCTGATCGCAATCGAGGAGGAGGGGGTGGAGGCACCTGCGGAGGACGGCATCGACGTCTTCTTCGTGCTGGAGCAAGACGCGCCGCGTGCCCTCGTCGTCGGCTGGCTCGCGGCGCTGCGCGCGGCGGGCCGATCGTGCGACATCGACTACGCGGGGCGATCGGTGAAGGGCCAGCTGACGCAGGCGGGGAGGCTGGGCGCCGGCACGACGGTGGTCGTCGACGCCGCCACCGCCACAGTCCGCCGACGCGGCAGCGACGATCATGACCTATCCCACGACGCGGTCGTCTCTACGCTCTCGTCATGAGCTGGCGTGACCTGATGTGCGGCGAGCTTCGCGCGGATCGCGTCGGGACATCCGTCACGCTCGCGGGCTGGGTGGCCCGTCGACGCGATCACGGAGGGCTCGTCTTCGTCGATCTGCGCGACCGGACGGGTATCACCCAGCTGGTGATCAATCCCGAGCGCGCCCCCGAGGCGGCGGAGCGAGCCAAGGAGATCCGCAACGAGTTCGTGCTGCAGGCACGGGGCGAGGTCGTCGCAAGGTCGCCGGAGACCGTCAACCCGAAGATGTCGACGGGTGAGGTCGAGGTGCAGGTCGACGAGCTGACGATCGTGTCGCGTTCGACACCGCTCCCGTTCCAACTCGACGAGGAGGGCGTGGACGAGACGTTGCGGCTCCGTTACCGCTGGCTCGACCTGCGCCGGGAGAAGTTGCAGCGCAATCTGGAGCTGCGAGCGCGGATGGTGGGAATCATCCGCCGCCACATGGAGGCCACCGGGTTTCTCGACATCCAGACACCGATCCTCTACAAGTCGACGCCGGAGGGGGCGCGTGACTTCATCGTCCCGAGCCGGCTGCACAAGGGGCGGTTCTTCGCGCTCCCGCAGAGCCCGCAGATCCTCAAGCAGCTCACGATGATCGCGGGCTTCGACCGCTACTACCAGATCGCGATCTGCTTCCGTGACGAGGACTTGCGGGCCGACCGCGTGCAGGAGATCACCCAGCTCGACGTGGAGATGAGCTTCCCCGATCGTGAAGAGCTGTTCGGCTCGATGGAGGAGATGTTCGCGACGATCTGGCGCGAATGCCTCGATGTCGAGATCGAGCGGCCGTGGCCGCGGATGACCTACGAGGAGGCCGATCGACGCTACGGCACCGACAAGCCGGACACACGGTTCGGCCTCGAGCTCGAGGACGCGACGGCGCTGACGCGCGACTCGGGCTTCGGCGTCTTCGCAGGCGCGGAGGCAGTCCGCTTCGTCCGTGTCCCACGGACCTACTCCCGAGCGGAGCTGGGCGCCCTGGAGGAAATCGCGAAGGAGCGAGGCGCCAAAGGCCTTGCCTACCTGATCGGCGACGAGGAGAGCGGCGAGCTGCGCTCGCCGATCGCGAAGTTCCTGTCCGAGCACGAGCTCGAGGTACTAGCGACCCAACCGGGCGAGACCCTGCTCTTCGCCGCTGGCACATGGGAGGAGACCTCCCGCGTGCTCGGGCACCTTCGTCTCCATCTCGGGAGCGAGCTCGGGCTGATCGACGACGACGTCTTCACGTTCCTCTGGGTGACCGACTTCCCGATGTTCGAGTGGAGCGAGGACGACGGCAGGTGGAGCGCCGTGCACCATCCCTTCACGCGCCCCACGGACGCGTGGCACGACAGCTTCCACGATGAGCCTGGCTCGGCACTCGCGTACGCCTACGACATCATCGTCAACGGCAACGAGCTCGGTGGCGGATCCTTCCGGATCCACGAGCCGGAGATCCAGGAGAAGGTCTTCGATCTGCTGGCGCTCACACCCGAGCAGCAGCGCGCGCAGTTCGGTTTCCTGCTCGATGCGCTCGCCATGGGCGCCCCGCCGCACGGCGGGATCGCGCTCGGCATCGACCGTATGACGATGGTTCTGGCCCGCGAGCCGAATCTCCGCGACGTGATCGCATTCCCCAAGAACCAGGCAGGGCTCGATCCCATGTCCGGCGCGCCGTCACCGGTGACCGACGGGCAGCTCGCCGAGCTCGGCATCGCGCTCGTCCCTGAGGACGCGTGACCGCCACCACGGCAGTCCGCCTGCTCGTGCTCGCTGCGGCGGCTCTCCTCTGTGGACTCGCCGCACTCGTGCTGATCGAGGCGACCGAGGAGGCGCCCACACCGTCGGGAGCGGAGGGCGCCACCGCCCCAGGTGGTTGGTACCAGGCGCTCGCAGCGTCGCGCGGCCCGGCGGGAGACGCCGAGAGGACATCGTGCGGCCTGATCCTGACGGAGCGCTCGTTGGGTGTGACGCATCCCGTTCTTCCGTGCGGAGCGAAGATCGTGGTGCGCTTCCGCGGTGAGACGGTCCTCTCCGAGGTGATCGACAACACGCTCGAGAGCGCGGGACGTCAGTTCGAGTTGACGGAGAGCCTCGCTCGCCTCGTCGGGCTCGACGGCACGCAACAGGTGCAGTGGCGGTTCGCCACCACGACCTGAGCGGGTAGAGTCGGAGGTGCTCGACCCTGTGCGTGGCCCCGGGCCCAATCCGTGAACCAACACAATCACGAAGGGAGCCCGGGTCGGGGACCGGCCCAGCCGGCGCCCCGCACGGCACCCACCTGGGAGCGCTAGGTTCGCTTCCGGTTCGGGGCATCACCGGCAGGGTGGAGCACCTTGCGCCACGCCGGAGATATCCGCCGTCGTGGAGGTCGCCCTGGGAGTCGGCCCAGGGCAGGCACGGGCTGTGATACCGACCAGCCGATCTTCGTGCGCGGCGCGCGGCTATCGGAAATCCCCCCGACGCCCTACGCTTCGTTCGTGACCGAACACTCCCAGGTCGCGATCGTCGGCTGGGACTCCCAGTGGCCGGCGTTGGCCCGCGCCGAGGCGGCTCGGTTGACGGCTGTCGCTGCGGCCGTCGAGCACGTCGGCTCGACTGCGATACCGGGACTCGTCGCGGTCCCCGTCCTCGACCTGATCGTCGGTGTCGACGACGCCGACGCGTACGCAGACGCGGTCTCGGCGGCGATCGAGAAGCTCGGCTACCGGCCGGCAGACGAGACCGAGACGATCGGCTGGGTCGGCATCCATCTGAGGCGGGGCGGCAACCCGCCTGTCGACGTCTGGGTCGTCGAGGCAGGTGGACACGAATGGAAAGGCGCCATCGCCTTCCGCGACTACCTTCGTGCCCACCCGGACGAAGCCTCGTCGTACGGCCGTGCGAAGCGTCGTGCCGCCGAAGGTGCACCGACGCGGGACGTGTACGCGGAGCAAAAGCGCACGACGATGGAGACGCTCGACGCGCGCGCTCGGCGCTGGAAGGCCCAGCACCCGAAGAGCTAGACGGCGACGCCAGCCCGAAGCGACCCGAGCTCCTCGCTACCCTCGGCGTTGTGACTGCCCGGGAGGTGATCGGTGATTCGGCACGCGGCGACGCGTATGCGGTTGCACGCCTGGTGGTCGAGGGTGATCGGATCCTGGAGGCCGACGCCCCCGGCATGTCCCGGCCGCTGACCGGCCTGACGCTGCTCGAGGCTGCGGCGGTCGCAGGCGAGATGCTCGCCACGGACGCCGTCGCGGATGCGATCGGCCGGTGCTTCACGGCCTCCGCGGACGACGATCGCGTGGCTGTGGCGATGAGCGGGGGCGTCGACAGCGCCGTCGCGCTCGTCCGTGCCGGGCACGGGGCTCTCGGCGTGACGCTACGGCTGTGGCTCGACCCGGCGGGGCCGGATGCCGCGCGCGCCTGCTGCTCACCCGAGGCGGTGATCGCGGCACGGGAGACGTGTCACTCGCTCGGCCTCCCGCACGTGACACTCGATCTCCGTGAGGAGTTCCGAGCTGCGGTTGTCGAGCCGTTCGTGCGGGGCTACGCAGACGGTCTCACGCCGAATCCGTGCATCCGTTGCAACGGGTCGTTCCGCCTCGATGCGCTCGTGGAGTTCGCGCGCCGTGCGGGCGCGGGCTCTCTGTGGACCGGGCACTACGCACGGATCGTTCGACGGAACGGGCTGAGCCTCGTCGCCCGGGGTGTCGACCTCGGCAAGGATCAGTCGTACATGCTGGCGACGGTCGATCCGGGGTTGCTCGAATCGGTCGTCTTCCCGCTGGGCACGCAGACGAAGACGGCAACACGCGCCGAAGCCGAGGACGCCGGGCTCGCCGTCGCGTCGCGTGCCGACAGCCAGGAGGCCTGCTTCCTGGCCGGCGGCGACTACCGCGACTTCCTTCATCGGCACGGTGTCGCCGCTTCCCCGGGCGAAATAGTCGACGAGTCGGGGCAGCCGATCGGGCGGCACGACGGCGTGTGGCGATTCACGCCGGGCCAGCGGCGTGGGATCGGTGTGGCTGCCCCTGAGCCGCTCTATGCCCTGCGCACGGAACCGGCGACAGCGACGCTCGTGGTGGGGCCGCGGCGTGCGTTGGCCACCCGCACGGTCGACGTCACGGGGCGGTTGCACGTCCCGGTTGCGGAGGCGGAGGCAAAGCTGCGCTACCGGTCGCCCGCAGTGCACGCGCGCGTCGAGGAGACGGAGGACGGGTTCCGTCTCCAGCTACGGGAGCCGCTCGACGCGGTGGCCCCCGGGCAAGTCGCGGCGCTGTACGTCGACGACGCCATCGTCGGCTCCGGCGTGATCGTCGGCGTGACGGGGTAGGATCCGTGCCATGACCGTCTTGGGCGTCACCGGCGGAGACGTGGCCTATTGGGGCCTCGCCGTATTCCTCGTTGCACTCGGCCTTGGCTCGCTCTACATGCTGTTCAAGCTGGGGCAGCTCTTCGGGAGATGCTCCTCGTTCATCAGCGGCACCGAGCGGGACATGCTGCCCGTGGTCGTGAAGACCGGAGGAACCGTCGACCGCGTGAACTACCAGCTCGACAAGCTGGACGCCGTCACCGACAGCGCCGTGGACATGGCCGACAGCGCCGACACGGCAGTGCGCGCTGTCAGCACCGCTATCTCCAAGCCAGTGGAGAAGGTCTCGGGGCTCGCTGCCGGCATCTCTCACGGTGTGTCGTCGTTCCGCAAGTCGCGTGACTTCGGTGCGGCGAAGGACTCGGCAAAGGCTGCGGCGCGGCAGCGCGAAGCAGACCTCGCCGAGGATCTGCGCGGGAAGGGGCCGACGCCGCCATCGGCGGAACGACCCGAGCGGACGCCACCGCCGGCACCGCAGGCGAAGCCCGACCAGTGGCCGCGACCCACACCGACGCCCAAGCCCGACCCGGCGCCCGTGCCGCCGGACGAAGAGCCTCCAGCGGCCGCCTAATCCGAGGTCCGCGCCACCGCGGATCGGCGGCAGCGAAATGTCGCACGACCCGGGTCTGACGCGGTTTGAGCGCCGGTAGGCGCCGCTACGATCACTCCGTGCGCACCACCGCCGAGCTTCGCGAGGGATTCCTCTCGTTCTTCGAGGAGCGAGGGCACGAGCGCCTGCCGTCGGCACCGCTCGTCCCGCCGGCGGACGACCCGTCGACGCTCTTCATCGTCGCCGGGATGCAACCCATGAAGAGGTGGTTCCTCGGCGAGGGCACGCCACCCGCCGCGTGTGTCGCGACGTCGCAGAAGGTGATGCGCGCCGGAGGCAAGCACGCCGACCTCGACGACGTGGGCGCTACAGCACGTCATGCGTCCTTCTTCGAGATGCTCGGCAACTTCTCGTTCGGCGACTATTTCAAGGATCGGGCGATCGAGCTCGCCTGGGAGTTCGTCACCTCGCACATGGGTTTCCCGGGTGATCGTCTCTGGGCCACGGTCTTCGCCGGTGATCCCGAGCTCGGGCTCGGAGAGGACGACGTGGCCGTCGCGGGCTGGCTCGGTGTCGGCGTTCCGCGGGAGCGCATCGTCGGACAGCCGCGCTCGGAGAACTTCTGGCAAGCGGCCGACACGGGGCCATGTGGGCCGTGCTCCGAGATCTTCTACGACCGCGGTGAGGAGCACGGGTGTGGCGAGGCGGACTGCGGGCCCAACTGCGAGCGCTGCGAGCGCTACCTCGAGTTCTGGAACCTCGTGTTCATGGAGTACGACCTCGCCGTCGACGGATCGCTGACTCCGCTCCCGCAGCAGAACATCGACACGGGGCTCGGGCTGGAGCGTGGGGCGATGCTTCTCCAGGGTGTGGACTCCATCTTCGATTCGGACGCGTACCAGCGGATCATGAACTGGGTTGCCGCCGAGTCCGGCGTCCGCTACGGCGACTCGCCTCAGGCGACAAAGGCGCACCGCGTGCTGGCTGACCATGGTCGCGCGATGTCGTTCCTGATCGCAGAGGGCATCACGCCGTCGAACGAGGGGCGCGGCTACATCGTGCGCCGCCTGATCCGGCGTGCCGTGCACCAGGGGCGCCGCATCGGGCTGACCGGTATCTACCGCCTCCCCGGGATCGTCGTCGAGCAGATGGGCGACGCCTACCCGGAGCTGCGCGAGCACGCTGCCGAGATCGAGCGTGTCGTGCAAGCAGAAGAGGAGCGCTTCGCCGAGACGCTCGAGCGGGGCACGAAGGAGTTCGACGCCCTCGCCGGCCGGGAGGGCATCTCCGGCGAGGAGGCGTTCACGCTCGCCGCGACCTACGGCTTCCCGATCGAGCTCACCGTCGAGCTCGCGGAGGAGCGCGGACAGCCCGTCGACGTCGACGGCTATCGGGAGCACATGGCCCGGCATCGTGACATCTCGCGGGCCGGTGGGGAGACAGGCGTGCAGCGCGCAGCCGACTTCGCCCGTTCTGCGGGCTTCGAGACGACGTTCGTCGGCTACGGGAGGACGGAGGTGCTGACGCAGATCGGAGCGCTCGAGGATCTCGATGACGGCACGTTCCTGGCGAAGCTTCGCGAGTCGCCGTTCCACCCGGCGGGCGGCGGCCAGGTGAGGGACGCCGGCTGGGTGCAGCTCGACGACGAGTCGGCGACGCGTGCCGAGCTCGTCGACGCATACCGGTTCGACGGCGACCAGGCACTGCTGCTGCGCGGCACCGGCTTCACCACGGGCGATCGTGTGAAGGCGGTCGTGCCGTGGGCCGTCCGCTTTCCGACCATGGCGAACCACACCGGGACGCATCTCCTGCACGCAGCGCTCCGCGAGGTCCTGGGTGACCACGTGAAGCAGGCGGGCTCCGCCGTTCGTGCCGACAAGCTCCGCTTCGACTTCGGACACGGCTCACCGGTCACCGCGGAGGAGCGCGAGGAGATCGAGCAGCACGTGAACAGGGCGATCTTCGAGAACCACCCGGTTGTCACGTTCGAGACGCCCATCGACGCGGCACGGTCGCTCGGGGCGATGATGCTCTTCGGCGAGAAGTACGGTGACATCGTTCGCGTCGTCCAGGTAGCGGGCGTGTCGACAGAGTTGTGCGGTGGTACTCACGTGCGCACGACAGCTGAGATCGGCGCGCTGGTGATCCTCTCCGAGAGCTCTGTCGGAGCCGGCGTGCGCCGCATCGAGGCGGTGACCACGGGTGAGGCGTGGGCCTACCTCCACTCGCGGTCGCGCGAGCTGGAGGACGTGCGCCGCGAGATCGAGTCGCTGCGCAAGGAGGCGAAGCGCGCTTCGGCCGCCCCCGGCCGCACCGCCGCCGACCCCGAGGCAGAGGTCAGATCGGAGGGAGGCGTCAACGTCGTCGTGCAGGAGGTCGCCGGGCTCGACGGTGACGCACTGCTCGAGCTTTCGGACCGCTTCAAGCAACGCCACGCGCCGGCAGCGATCGTGCTGGGGGCGGTGGAGGACGGACGCGTGCACCTCGTCGCCAACTTCGATCCGTCGGTCGCGGAGAGGCTGAGTGCGAACGACGTGGTGCGGGCCGCCGCGGCGCTCGTGGGCGGCGGCGGCGGCGGGCGGCCGACGATGGCCCGCGCCGGCGGCAAGGAGCCCGAGCGGTTGGCCGAGGCGCTCGCCGAAGCCGAGAAGCTGATCCTCGCTGCGCTGTGAGGATCCTCGCGCTCGACTACGGGTCGGCGCGTACGGGGGTCGCCGTCTCCGACGCCACGGGCATGCTCGCCCGTCCCGTCGAGGTCGTCACAGGTGCGGCGACGCCGGTCGGGCTCGACCGGGTTGCGGCACTCGTCGACGAGCTCGGGGTAGAACGCGTCGTCGTCGGGCTCCCACTCACACTGCGTGGGGAGCGGGGGGAGCAGGCGCTGGAGACGGAGGACTTCGTCGGCGCCCTTCGCGCTCGGCTCGCGGTGCCGGTCGAGACGTTCGACGAGCGGTTCACGACGACGCTCGCGCAGCAGACGCAATCGGAGACACCGGAGGATGCGCTCGCGGCGGCGCACTTGCTTCAGGGCTGGCTCGATCGGGAGGGCATCGCGTGACATTGCCCCGCGCGGCTCCCATGGCCGTGGCGGTGCTCGTGGCTCTCGTCCTCGCGGGCTGCGGCTCCGACGCGGCACCGCCGCCCGCGACCACCGAGACCGAGCCGGTGGTTCAGGAGCTCGGCATCATCTTCCCGGAGGGCTTCACACGCGCAGAGATGGCCGACCGCGTCGCGGCCGTTCGCAAGATCGCGATCGAGGAGCGCGGCGTCACACCGCGCTTGACGCGCGCCGCGTACGTGGCGGCGACGGCCGCCGTCCTGCCCCCGCCCGCGTTCCGCAAGGAGGCAGCCGGAAGGATCGAGGGCTTCCTGTTCCCGGCGACGTACACGTTCACCGAGAAGACGCCGGCGAAGCGCCTCGTCGCCGACCAGGTGGCGACCTTCAAGAAGCGGTGGGCATCCGTCGACCTCCGGTACGCGCGGTCGAAGAACCTCACGCCCTACGACGTGCTGATCATCGCCTCGATGATCGAGAAGGAGACGGCGGTGGCGGCCGAGCGGAAGCTGGTCTCGGCCGTGATCTACAACAGGCTGCGAGCGGGCATGGCGCTCGGTATCGACGCAACGATCCGCTACGGGCTCGACATCCCCGGAACGAAGTCGTTGACGAACGAGGCACTACGCACGGATTCGCCGTACAACACGCGGCTCCGCACCGGTCTGCCGCCGACACCGATCTCGAACCCGGGTCTGGCTGCCATTCGTGCTGCGGCGCGGCCCGCAGACGTGCCGTTCCTCTTCTACGTCCGGAAGCCCGACTCGTTGCGTCATTACTTCACCGCGAGCGAATCGGACTTCCTGCGCAGGGTGTGCGAGTACGGCTACGCGTGCTCGTAGGAGATACTCGACGCGTGATCGAGATCCAGGGCACGACGACGCTCGTCGGTCTGCTCGGCTGGCCGACGTCGCACTCGCTCTCACCGCGGATGCAGAACGCAGGGTTCGCCCAGCTCGGGCTGGACTGGGCGTACGTGCCGCTCGTGACACCGCCCGAGTCGCTCGCAGACGCCGTGCGCGGGCTCGTCGCGAGCGGCTTCGCCGGAGCGAACGTGACGATCCCGCACAAGCAGGCCGTGATCGCGCTCTGCGACGAGCTCGACGAGGTCTCAGCGCGCGCTGGGTCCGTGAACACTCTGTCTGTTGCCGATGGCCGGGTGCTCGGCAGCTCCACCGACGGAGCGGCCGTCACCGACCAGATCGAGGCGCACGGACGCCGCGCCCTCGTGCTCGGCACCGGCGGCGCGTCGAGGGCTGTTGCCGAGGCACTGCGAGGGGTCGGAGCGGACGTCGTGGTCGCAGGGCGACGTGACGTCCACTGGCCTCCGTCGGGCGCCGACTTCGACGTGCTCGTGAACTGCACGCCGGTGAAGGACGAGCTCGTCGTGCCCCCCCGTGCAGGCATGCAGGTCGTCGACCTCACCTACCGCACCGACGGCTCGGAGACCGCCCTCGTGGCGGCTGCGCATGCAGCAGGGTGCGAGATCGTCGTCGACGGCCTCGACGTGCTCCTCTTCCAGGGCGTCGCGTCGTTCGAGCGCTGGACCGGGCTGCCGGCCCCGATCCAGACGATGCGAGAGGCACTTCGCGCCGCGTGACGATCGACCACTAGATGAGTTGTTCCACGGCTTCATGCTGTGTGGTTGGTGATGGCGCGTGGGGGTCGGCCGAGTTGGTGGTTGAGTCGGATGGCGGCGGCGGGGGCGAGGAGGCGGCTGCTGATGCGGGTTTGGAGGCCGTGGAGGGTGCGGGCGCCGTGGCGTTCCAGGGTGAGCGGGTCTTTGCAGGTCCAGAAGATCGGTTCGATTCGCTGTCGGATTGGAGCCAGCCGCAGTCCGGGTTGAGGTTCGTCTCTGCGGGCTGGCCTGGCGATGAGCGCGTTGAGGGTGGCGGCGTGGTGTTCGAACTCGCGGCCGGCGTAGCCTTTGTCGCCGACCACGGTCAGGGTGCCGTTGCGCTGGACGCGGCCGAGCAGCTGCAGGCATACGTCACGCTCGGGCGTCTTGGGGGAGGTGAGCGCGAGCGCCCTGGGGGTGCCGTCCAGGGCGAACAGGCCGTGCAGTCTGAAGCCCCAGAAGAAGCGGCTGTGGCTTTGGCACCAACTGTAGTCGGCGGCGTCGGCGAGCTCGCTTCGTCGGGTCGTTTCGACGCTGCGGGCGCACTCCACCGGGGTCGAGTCGACCAGCACGAGGTTGTCGTTGTAGCCGGGGCTACCGGCCGCGAACTCGGCGATCAGCCTCTCGATCGTGTCCGCCGGCCGCTGTCTGCGCTTCAGGTAGCCAGACCGGCCCGGCAGCCTGGGGAACAGGTGCGCGAGTCGTTTGCCGGCCGTCTCGATAAACCGCTGATCAGACGGGATCCCCATCATCACCTGCGCCACGCAGAGCGTGACGACCTCCGCGTCGGTCACCCTGCGACGGGCGTTTCCCTTGCGTCTCGGGAGGAGATCGTCGGCACGGCAATAAACCGAGATCAGCAACAGGTCGAGGTCGGCGAGCATCGTGGCCCCCTCGGGTCGACGGCGCGAATAGGCACCGCCGACTTCGACCTGACTGCTGCGGGTCCCTACAAACCCGTGGAACTACTCATCTAGTCGGGTGACCAGCTCGGAGAGGCACGAGCCCCAACGAGTCCGCCCGCAGCCGGAGAGGGCAATGGCCGCTCCCTCCCGCAGACCGAGGCTCGAGCCGTGTCGGCCGAGCCGGTCGTGTGGTCAAGTGCGGAACATCACACAGTTGACCCGACTGCGCGAGTGTGTCATACCGATTGGCATGCAGTGTGACGGGAGTCGGGTGTGAGGCGTAGTCCGTTCTCCGTACTGGCGGCTGTGGGAGCGCTTGCAGCCCTGGCGCTGATTCCACAGGCGACCGCCGGTTACCCCGGCACGAACGGCATGGTTGCCTTCGTCAGCGCTCCCGGCGGGTATTCCGAGATCTTCGCGATCGACACGGACGGCTCGGGACTGGTGAACCTGACGAACAACCCGGGGGTTTCCGACTTCTCCCCGGCCTGGTCACCGGACGGCCGCCGGATCGCCTATTCCGTCAACCAGCCCGGCCCCGGTTGCTGTCAGCTGTGGGTGGTGAACGCGGACGGAACGGGCAAGAGAATGATCGCTGATCCGGGCGGTCAACCGTCGTGGTCGCCGACCGGGAAGCAGATCGTCTTCCAGGGCTACCAGGGTGGAAGACTGGACATCTCCGTCGTCAGCGCGAGTGGCGGCAAGGTGAGGCGCATCTTCAGAGGCGGCGACCCTACTGACCCGGAATGGTCGCCCGCCGGTTCGAAGATCGTCTTCATCCAGCCGGGCAAGAACGACGTGAACTCACTGTGGGTGATGAGTGCCACCGGCAAGAGCCCGAAGAAGCTCGCTACCGGGCCCGGGCTGGACTCGCCCGACTGGTCGCCCGATGGCAAACAGATCAGCTTCGACCGTGGCCTCCGCACGAAGGTCGGGATCTACGTGATCAACGCCACCGGGGGCAAGCAGCAGCCGCTCACCCGTCAGTCTGTCCCGTGCCAGGCCGCCGCCTTCTCCCCCGACGGCGCACAGTTCGTCGTCAGCTGTGGTCGGACGGACGCCAAGACTCAGCTGTTCATGATGAACGTCAGTGGCACGGGGCCGAAGACGAGGATTCCGACCGGGAGGGTCGGGAACTTCCAGCCGACCTGGCAGCCGTTGCCCTGACGCGCGGTAGATGCCCGTCGGAGTCGCCGCTCCAGGGGTTTCAGGTGTTGCACATCGGGGATGGGCCCGCCGACGTCGGGCCGTCGCGCGATGCGTAGGGCCAACTAGCCCAAGAGCCTGTCGAGGCCGCGGGTGAGGCCGGGGCGAGCGGTGACCGCCCGCACGGCGAGTAGTGTCCCCGCGACGTAGGGGGCTGCGCTCTCGCCCGCATCGTGGCGGATCGAGAGCCGCTCGCCCTGACCGGCGAACACCGCTTCCGTCGACACGGTGAAGCTCGGCAAGCGGAGCGAGTGAACCTGCGTCCCGGCGATCGTCGCACCGCGCGCCTCACGCTCCCCGAGCGCCTTGTCGAGAGGGACAGCTGACGCCGGCGAGCGATCGGCGCCGAGGCGCTCGGCGAGCTCGCGCGCCGTGCCGCTCGGCGCATCCGGCTTGGTGGCGCTCGCGTAGTCGATCACCTCCCACGCGTCGAGGTGGCGTGCAGCCTCGGTGGCGAAGCGGAGGAGAAGCGCCGCCGTCAACGAGAAGTTGCCGGCCGCGATCACGCCCACCCCGTTTGCGCTCGCCTCGCGGTCGATCTCCGCGTAGTCCGTGGCCGACAGGCCGCTGGAGCCGACGACGACCGCAACACGCCGCTCCACCGCCGCCAGGACGTTTGCCTTGACGACACCGGCATGGGTGTAGTCGACGAGGACGTCGGCCGCCACCGCGTCGAGCGCCTCCGCGACCGATGAGAAGCTCGCGGGATCGGAGCGCGACACACCTGCGACGAGATCGAGGTCGTCCGCCGCCGCGACCGCTTCGGCCACGGCGCCTCCGGTCCAGCCGGTGACTCCGGCAACACAGACGCGGATCACTTCCTCGCTCATGACGGCATCGACCCTACACACCGACCGCGCGGGCGTCCGGCGCGGCGATCGTTGCGTGGTGCCCTGACCCGGTGCGAGACTTGCTGCCGATGTCGGAGATGGAACACGTCGAGATCCGGCGGCTCGGAGCGACTGACGCGCGCGCGTCTCTCGACGCCCTTGCGGCGGTCCTCGTCGACTGCGTCGAGGGCGGCGCATCCGTCCGCTACCTGGCTCCGTTCGCGCCCGCGCAAGCACGCGATGCGTTCTCGGCCGTCGCCGACGACGTGGAGCAGGGCCGCCGGGCCCTGCTCGCTGCGTTCCTCGAAGGACAGCTGATCGGGACCGTCCAGGTGGCGCTCGCTCAGCAACCGAACTCGCCGCACAGAGCAGAGATCGCGCAGCTCCTCGTCCACCGCTCCGCTCGCCGCCGCGGCATCGCGGAGCGGCTGATGGAGGCCGCGGAGCGAGAGGCGCGAGCCGAGGGCAAGACGTTGCTCGTGCTCGACACCGTCACCGGTGACGCGGCCGAGCGCCTCTACATGCGCCTCGGCTGGACTCGCGTGGGCGTGATCCCGAACTACGCGCTCTACCCGGACGGACGCCCGTGCAGCACGACCTACTTCTGGAAGGAGCTCTGACGGCGGTCCTCCCGGGCTAGGCTGGCGCAATGGCCTTCCGCGTGATCCGGCCCGACGACCTCGCGTGGACGACACGTCCGCACGAGCGCGACGAGCCGGCGCGTCATGTCGCCGAGTTGAGCGAGGCAGCTGGCCTCGCCCACACCCGGGCGAACGTCTGGCGCTACGAGCCCGACGCCACCGGCCGCCGCCATGTCCACAAGCTCCAGGAAGAGACGTTCGTCGTTCTCGAGGGCACGTTGTCGGTGTACATCGGTGATCCGCCGGAGCGCACGGACGTGCCGACGGGTGCGATCGTTCACGTCGAGCCGGGCACGCCGCTGCAGACGGCGAACCTCGGCGACAACGATCTCGTCGTCTACGCCCACGGCGCCCCGCCCGAGAGCGAGCGCGCACGAATCCTCGACTCTGCTGTGTAGCGCGTCGGCCCTAGACTGCGCGCATGACGCTCCGCCTCGCCACCGCCGGGGAATCACACGGCCCGGCGCTCGTCGCCATCGTCACCGGTCTGCCCGCCGGTCTCGCCCTCGACAAGGAGGCGATCGACGCCGACCTCCGGCGACGGCAGCAGGGCTACGGACGTAGCCCGCGGCAGCAGCTCGAGACCGATGAGGTGGAGGTTCTCGCAGGCCTGCGCCACGCACGCACGCTCGGGACGCCGCTGGCGCTCGTCGTCCGCAACCGCGACCACGCGAACTGGACGTGGGGCATGAGCCCGTGGGCGCCGGAAGGCGAGCCGGCGGGGAAGGGCACGAAGCCCGTGACGCTCCCACGGCCCGGTCATGCCGACCTCGCCGGTGTTCTCAAGTTCGGCCACGACGACGTGCGCGACGCGCTCGAGCGCGCGAGCGCGCGACACACGGCGGTGCACGTTGCGGCGGGCGCCGTGGCGAAGGCGCTGCTCGGCGCGATCGGAGTGACTGTCACGGGCACGCCGGTCGAGGTGGGTGGAGCACGTGGGGACGAGGCGATGCGCGAAGCCACCGACGCAGCACGACAGGACCGTGACACGCTGGGAGGCGTCGTCGAGGTCGTCGCGACCGGCGTCCCGCCGGGTCTCGGCTCCTATGCGGAGAAGAGCGACCGGCTGGACGCGCGCATCGCGCTTGCCCTGATGGGCATCCAGGCAGTGAAGGGCGTCGAGATCGGCGATGGCTTCGCGCTCGCACGGGCGAGAGGGTCGGCGGCACACGACGAGATCGATCCAGGGCTCGTGCGGCGCTCGAACCGCGCCGGAGGCATCGAGGCGGGGATCTCCAACGGCGAGCCGATCGTCGTGCGTGCCGCGATGAAGCCGCTGCCGACACTGATGAAGCCTCTCGACTCCGTCGACCTCGCCACCGGCGACCCGGCCCAGGCGCTCGTCGAACGCTCCGACGTGCAGGCGGTCGAAGCGCTCGCGGTCGTCGCAGAGGCGGCCATCGCCTGGGAGCTCGCGCGAGCGGCACGGGAGACGTTCGGCGGCGACGCCGTCGACGACATGGTCGCCGCGCACGGGCACTACCTCCAGCGGATCGCCGACCGGTGGCGTCCCCGCCGCTGAACGCCCTCGGCCGGCACCTCGCGCTCGCCGGTTTCATGGGCGCGGGGAAGACCACCGTCGCCGCGCGCGTAGCCGAGCAGCTCGGCCGTCCGTTCGTCGACCTCGACGCCGAGGTCGAGCGGCGCACCGGGCGCGCCGTCGTCGACCTCTTCGCCGACGGCGGCGAGGCGAGCTTCCGCGAGATCGAGGCAGACATCGCGCGAGACGTCCTCACGGCAGTCGAACCGGCGGTCGTGGCGCTCGGCGGTGGCACGGTGCTCGCCAAACCGACGCAGGAGTTGCTCGCACGACACGCGTTCACGGTTCTCCTCGACGTCGACCTCGACGTGGCGTGGGAGCGTGCCCGTGGGGCGAGCCGTCCTCTCGCGCAGGACGAGGATGCGTATCGGGCGCTGTACGAAGCACGTCTCCCCGTCTACGAGAGGGTGGCCGACGACCGCGCCCACGACGTCGACGGGGTCATCCTCGCCGCGGCCGCCATCCACGTCGAGGTGGGGGCGCTGGACGAGCTGTCAGAGCTGGTGCCGGGTGACGGGCCCGTGGAGATCGTGATCGACCGCCACGTGTCCGGTATCCACGGCGTCACGGCGCAACTCGCTCTCGGCGCACGCGACCGCGGCATCCACGAGCTTCCGCAGGGCGAGGCGGCGAAGACGGCGGCAGTGCTCCAGAGCCTGTGGGGCTCGTTGCGGATCGGCCGCGACGGGATCGTCGTCGCCATCGGCGGTGGGACGACGACCGACGTGGCCGGCTTCGCCGCGGCGACGTACATGCGTGGCGTGCCCTGGGTGCCCGTGCCGACGACGCTCGTGGGGCAGGTCGACGCCGCGATCGGGGGCAAGACGGCCGTCGACCTGCCCGGTGCCAAGAACCTCGTCGGGGCGTTCCACTGGCCGCGGCGCGTGATCATCGACCCCGCGCTACTGACGACGCTGCCCGAGCTCGAGCGGCGTAACGGGCTCGCCGAGGTCGTGAAGACGGGCCTGCTGGCGGGGCGGCCGCTCTGGGACCTCCCCGAACCTGCTCAGGTACGAGCGTGCGCCGTCTTCAAGGGGGCGATCTGCCTCGCCGACCCGCACGATCGCGGCACGCGGGCTCAGCTCAACCTGGGTCACACGTTCGCGCACGCCCTCGAGGCCGCTGCGGGCTATGCGTTGCCCCACGGGCACGCGGTAGCGCTCGGGCTGCTCGCGGCGCTTCGGCTGTCCGGTCTCGAGGAGGAGAGACGCATCGTGGAGCGCGTGCTCGGGCCGGAACGGGCCCGGGTCGACGGTGACGCGGCGTGGGCCGCCCTGGCGCGCGACAAGAAGGCGGTTGCGGGCCGGCCGCGGCTCGTGCTGCTCGAGGCGTCCGGCAGGCCGCGCTGCGGGATCGAAATGCCAGACGCAGAGATTCGCGCGGCGCTCGACGAGTTGATCGCTCCGTGACCGGGCCTGTCTCCGGCGGCTGCCTCTGTGGCGCGGTGCGCTTCCGGGTCGCCCGCGAGGCGCTGCGCGGCGTGATCGTGTGCCACTGCTCCCTCTGCCGACGCTGGGGGACGTACGGCGGTGCGTACACCGGGGCGCCGCAAGGGGCGCTCGAGCTGGTCGACGACGCAGCGCTCGTCACCTACCTCGACGGCAACGGGCGGCAACGGAGCTTCTGCGGCACGTGCGGGGCGTCGCTCTTCTGGGCCGTACCGGAGGGGGACGAGACCTCGATCTCGGCGGGCGCACTCGACAACGAGGCCGACCTGCTGCTGCTCAGGCACATCTACGTCTCGGACGCAGCGGGCTGGGAGGACATCTCGCCGGCAATTCCGCACCATCGACAGGGGTCGGCATCGCCGGCCGTCCGCCACAAGTAGAGTCGAGCGGTGCGCGTCCACGTGCTGAACGGCGTCAACCTCGACATTCTCGGGCAGCGCAACCCGGAGATGTACGGGAACGCTTCACTCCAGGATCTCGAGACCCAGATCTACGGGTGGGCTCGCGAGCTCGGGTTGCAGGTGCGGTGCCGCCAGACGAACCACGAGGGCGAATACGTCGAGTGGCTCCACGCTGCTTACGACGGCGCCGACGCGCTCGTCCTCAACCCGGCAGCGTGGACGCACTACTCCTGGGCGATCCGCGACGCCGTAGAGCCGTTCCCCGGCCCGATCGTCGAAGTGCACATCTCGAACATCGACGAGCGGGAGGAGTGGCGCCGCCAGACGGTCCTCGCCGGGCTGGCACACACCCGCATCGTCGGCCGCGGTATCGAGGGGTATCGCGATGCCCTCGAAGTGCTGCTGGGCCTTCGATGAGCCGGCTCGGGCGTCTCGCGTCGGGCCTGTTCGAGCCGCTGCTCGTCACGAGCCCGGCCAATGTGCGCTACCTGTGCGGTCTCGAGAGCTCGAACGCGGCGCTGCTCGTCGAGTCGGACGGTGCCACCACGCTGTACACGGACTTCCGCTACGCGGATGCCGCGCGCGCCGTCGCCGACGTAACGTTCGTCGAGACGCGTCGCGATGTCGTCGGCGAGGTCGCATCGCTCCTGGCCGGCCGGCGGATCGGGGTCGAGGCGGAGCACCTGACGCTGGCACGCTCCGATGTCCTCGCCGCAGGAGGTGTCGAGCTCGTACCGACGCACGGGCTCGTCCTGCGTCTCCGCGCGGTGAAGGACGCAGCCGAGCTCGATGCGATTCGGCGCGCAGCTCGTGTCTCCGATCGTGTCTTCGCCGAGCTGACACGAGAGCAGTTCACCGGGAGAACGGAGCGTGAGCTCGCTTGGTGGATCGAACGGCGCCTCCGAGAGGAGGGCGCCACCGGGCTCTCGTTCGACGTGATCGTCGCCGCTGGTACAGGCGGCTCCTCGCCGCACTCCCACCCGGGCGATCGCATCATCGAGCCGAGGACACTCGTGATCGTCGACGCGGGCTGCGTGGTCGACGGGTACTGCTCCGACTGCACCCGCACTTTCGCCACGGGCGACCTACCCGAGCAGCTTGCGTCGGCGTACGACCTGTGTCTGCGCGCCCAGGAGGACGGCCTCGCTGCAGTTCGACCCGGCGCGCACGGCCGTGAGGTCGACGCCGCTTCGCGCGTCGCGATCGAGGCGGCTGGTCTCGGCGCCGCCTACGGGCACGGGCTCGGGCACGGTGTCGGCATGGAGATCCACGAGTCGCCGGCGCTGCGGCCGGAGTCGGACGACGTGCTCGAGGTCGGCAACGTCGTCACCGTCGAGCCGGGGATCTACCTGACCGGCGTTGGCGGCGTCCGCATCGAGGACCTCGTCGCGGTCACCGAGGACGGCTGTGAGCGGCTGACGTCGTTCACCAAGGAGCTGATCACCGTCGAGTAGGTAGCCTGGGTTCCCGGCATGGCGGAGGTCGTCAACACCAATCAGTTCCGTAACGGGATGCACATCGAGCACAAGGGCTCGATGTGGCGGATCGTGGAGTTCCAGCACGTGAAGCCGGGCAAGGGCGGCGCGTTCGTTCGTACGAAGCTGAAGAACCTCGAGAGCGGCGCGGTGGTCGACGAGACGTTCCGCGCCGGCGAGAAGTTCGCGCGCGTCCACACGGAGGTCAAGTCGGTGCAGTTCCTGTACGACGACGGCAGTGAGGCGCACTTCATGGACCAGGAGACCTATGAGCAGTTCGGCCTCCCGCGCTCGGACATCGAGTCGGAGCTCGCGTACATGGAGCCCTCGTCCTCCGTCCAGATCCTCGCGGTCAACGGCAAGCCCTCGGGCCTCCAACTTCCGTCGTCGGTCGAGCTGGAAGTCACCGACACGGAGCCAGGCGTGAAGGGCGACACGGTGTCCAACGTGACGAAGCCAGCCACGCTCCAGACCGGCGCCGTGGTGCAGGTGCCGCTGTTCGTCAACGTCGGCGACCGCGTCAAGGTCGACCCGCGCGAAGCGCGGTACATCTCGCGCGCCTGAGCGCGGCGGCGACCGAACTCGGTGCGATTCGGTCTGCGTGGCCGGTCGCGGCTGCCACGCGGTAAGGTCCCGTGCCGATGCCGCAGCTCATCGACGCCACGATCCGCCTGCTCAGCCAGGAGCCGCTGGCCGGCGCCGTCCCGACCGGCGAGGTGCTGCGGATCGCAGAGATTCTCGACACGGCGGGACTGGCGTGTCTCGAGGTGTCGGGTGGCGGAGCGTTCGAGTCGGCGGTGCGGCGCGGGGTGGAGAGCCCGTGGGAACGGATCCGGGCACTCGACGCGCGCACGACGACGCCGCTCGGGATCGCGCTGCGTGGACGGTTCCTGGTCGGCTCCCGTCCAGTCTCGGCCGACGTCGTGCGGCGTTTCGTCTCGTGCGCGGCCGAGAACGGCATCGACGTGTTCCGCCTGCACGATCCGCTGAACGACGTCTCCAACCTGCGCGAAGCCGGCGAGGCGATCGTCGGGGCCGGGAAGGCGCTCCACGTCGGCCTCGTCTACAGCCCCGGGCGCACAGGGGAGATCGACACGCTCGTCGAGCAGGCCAAGCTCGTGCCGGAGCTCGGCGCGGCTCGGGTGATCATCAACGACCCGAGCGACGCGTTGCTGCCGCACCTGACCGAGCAACTCGTCGAGCGCATCGGCGAGGCGACAGGCCTGCCGGTGGGGCTGCACGTGCAGGGAGCGGTTGGCACCGGGCTGCTCAACGCGGTCGTCGCCACTCGTGTGGGCGCCGAGCTGATCGCGACGGCCGTCTATCCGATCGCACTGACGCTGCATCGCGTCGCGGGACAGTCCCTGGTGGAGGCGCTGCACGGGCTCGGGCGTGAGACGGGCGTCGACGTCGGTGCCCTCTGGGACGCCTCCGACATCGTCGACGAGTACATCGGTGACGAGCCCGTCGCACCCGTCGCGCCGCGCATCGCGGTGCGCGCGGCCGAGTACGACCTGCCAGCCGGTCTCGTCGCGGCGCTCGACGTCCACCTCCGCGCACACGCGGCAGGGGACCGCCTGCTCGACACGCTCTCCGAGGTGCAGCGCGTCAGAGCCGACGCCGGCTGGCCACCGCTCGCCGCGCCGATCGGTCAGATCCTGGGCTCGCAGGCGCTCCTCAACGTCCTCTCCGCACGGCGCTACGGGACGGTGCTGGACGAGTTCCGTCATCTCGTGCTCGGCGCATACGGGACCACTCCGGCCGCGATCGATCCCTCGGTGCAACGCGCCCTCGAGCTCCTCGCGGCCGAGAGCCCGGCGCTGGAGGACGATCCGCCGAGCGCGGACGATGTCCGTGATGCAGCCTACGGGCTCGCAGCCTCGGAGGAGGACCTCGTACTGATCGCGATGTTCGGCGACGATGCCGGCTCGCTGCTGCAGACGATCCGTCGGCGGCACTCGCGTGAGGCATCTCTCCTCGTCGGCGACGTCGACGCGCAACGCGGCGAGCGGATCCGGGAGCTCGTGAAGATCGTTCAGGAATCCGGGGTCGGCGAGATCGAGATCGAGGACGAGGGCATGCGCGTCTCCGTGCGCCGCGCAGACGAGCCCCAGCCCGCGCTCGGCGTCGTCGTCGCGGGGGTCGATACGCCTGAGACCGGAGTGGCGTCGGGCAACGGTGGAGTCGTCCGGGTCGAGTCGCCGATGGTCGGGGTCTTCTACCGATCTCCAGACCCGGGCATGCCCCCGTTCGTCGACGTCGGGGACATCGTCACCGCGGGACAGACGCTGTGCATGCTCGAGGCGATGAAGCTCTTCAACGAGCTCACGACCGAGATCGACGGGAGAGTGCGCGCGATCCACGCCGAGAACGGTCAGGCCGTGGAATACGGCACGCTCCTCTTCGAGATCGAGCCTGTCTCAGCGCCGCCGGCGGTGTAGCGCCCTGTGTTCGAGCGCGTTCTCGTTGCCAACCGGGGGGAGATCGCGGTACGCGTGATCCGCGCCCTGCATGAGCTCGGTGTCGAGGCGGTCGCCGTCTACTCGACGGCCGACCGCGATGCGCTCCACGTGCGGATGGCGGATCACGCGGTGTGCATCGGCCCGCCACCTGCTGTTCAGAGCTACCTGGCGATCCCGAGCGTGATCGCCGCCGCCGGTACCACGGGCTGTCAGGCCGTGCATCCCGGCTACGGGTTTCTCTCCGAGAACCCGGCCTTCGTCCGTGCCTGCGCCGACAACGACATCGTGTTCATCGGGCCGAGCGCGGACGTGATGGAGCAACTCGGGGACAAGGCTCGCGCGAAGACCGAGCTGAAGGCAGCGGGTGTCCCGCTCGTTCCCGGTACGGACGGCGCCGTGTCGCTCGCCGAGATGCGGCGCGCGGCGACGGACATCGGGTACCCGGTGCTCGTCAAGGCCACGGCTGGGGGAGGGGGTAAGGGCATGCGACTCGTCGCATCCGCGGCTGAGCTCGACGCTGCGTACTCGGCCGCACGCGCCGAGGCGGAGGCGGCGTTCGGAGACGGCGGCCTCTACCTCGAACGTGCCCTCGTCCCCGCTCGCCACGTCGAGATCCAGGCTCTGTGCGACGCGAGCGGGGGCGTGCTCACACTCGGTGAGCGCGAGTGCTCGATCCAGCGCCGCCATCAGAAGCTCATCGAGGAGTCTCCTTCACCGGCGCTTACCTCGACGTCTCGGGAAGCGATGGAGGATGCCGCCGAGCGTGCGTGCCGACACGTCTCGTATCTCGGCGCCGGCACGTTCGAGTTCCTGCTCGGTGCGGACGGGAGCCCGTATTTCATGGAGGTGAACTGTCGGCTGCAGGTCGAGCATCCGGTGTCGGAGCTCGTCACGGGGATCGACGTGGTTCGTGAGCAGGTCCGGATCGCTGCCGGCGAGCCTCTCAGCCAGACCGGTCGTGCCGCTCGCGCCGGCCACGCCATCGAGGTGCGGGTCAACGCCGAGGATCCCGCGCGCGGCTTTGCCCCGGCACCCGGTCGGGTGACCCGGCTGCGACTCCCGGGCGGCCCAGGGGTTCGCGTGGACACGGCTCTCGAGGAGGGCTCTGAGATCCCGCCGTTCTACGACTCGCTGGTGGCCAAGATCATCGTCCACGACGACGACCGGCCGTCCGCGTTGGCGCGTGCGATCCGGGCGCTGGTGGAGCTCGAGATCGAGGGCGTCCCCACCACGTGTGAGTTGGCGCTCGACGTGCTGCGGTCCCGCGCGTTCCAGTCGGGCGACTACTCGACGAGCTACCTTGACGAGATGCAGGCACATCTTCCGTCGCTCGCGAGCGCGTGACCCGCGACGACCTCGTGATCGAAAGCCCGGCCGGGCGGGTCGTCGTCACAGGCACGGCGCTGTCGGCCCATGTGGTCCGCGCTGCCGAGACGGTGGATGGCGTCCGTGTGCGACGACCACGGCGCGGCTTGAGCGTCGCGATCGCAGACGACTCCGTGCATGTCGACGTTCGTCTGAACGTCGTCGCCGGCGCACAGCTACCGGGCGTCGGCGACGGTGTGCAGCAGGCGATCGCGGCTGCGCTCGGACGCGCCACGGGCCGCATCGTGACCGTCGACGTCGTGATCGAGGAGATCGATCCGTGACCTCCGTCGGGCGTCGTCAGGCTCGGCGTCAGGCGCTGTTCCTCCTCTACCAGTGGGACTTGACGGGGCTGCCCCTCGCAGACCTGTTCGACGGTGAGCCCGACGCGTTCGCCCTGTCGCTCGCGGAGGAGGTCGCCCTTCGCGCCGACGGGCTGGACGCCGTGATCACGTCCGCCTCCGATGAATGGCCCGCCGATCGTCTCGGTACGCTCGAGCGCAACATCCTGCGAATCGGCATCTTCGAGCTCGAGGAGGAGACGGTGCCGCACGAAGTGGCGATCAACGAGGCCGTTGTACTGGCGAAGCGATACGCGTCGGAGGACGCCGCGCGGCTCGTGAACGGGATTCTCGGGCGCGTGCAGAGCGAGGTGGCAGCCCGGTGAGCGACTCGAACGCATCGTTGCAGCGTGCGGAGGAGCTCCTCGAGCGGCTGCGGCTGAAGATCGACCGGCTGGAGCAGCTGGCCGGTGACGGTGGTGACGTCGACGAAGCCGTCGACGACCTCGCCGAGGTCGCCGAGATCGCGAAGGAGATCGAGGCGGAAGTGCAGAGGGCCCGGCAGGCCGCCGATGCGGGGGCCTGACGAGCTCCGTGCACTCGTCGAGCGGGGCCTCGAAGATCTCGTCCTGACGCCCGAGCTCGGAGACCTCGCCGAGCCGGCACGGTACGCCCTCTCGGGCGGCGGCAAGCGCATCCGGCCGACGGTGTGCCTGGCGACGGCGGAGGCTGCGGGAGCGGATGCAGACATCGCGCTTCCGGCAGCACTGGCGCTCGAGCTCGTGCACACGTTCTCGCTCGTCCATGACGACCTTCCGGCCATGGACGACGACGACGAGCGTCGGGGCCGACCGAGTACGCACGTCGCCTACGGCGAGGGGGTGGCGCTGCTCACGGGTGACGCGCTCCTTGCCGAGGGGCTACGGCTCGCTCTCTCGTACGCGGACGGATCCATCGCTCGCGAGCTCCTGGATGCGACGCTGGGCATGATCGGTGGGCAGTCCCTCGACATCACGGGAGCCGACGTCGACCTCGCCGAGCTGCACCGTCTCAAGACCGGGCGGCTGTTTGCCGCATCCGTCGGGCTCGGTCTCCGCGCCGCCGGTGTGCCCGAAGACGCACAGGCGCCGTGGCGTGCGTTCGGGGAGGAGCTCGGACTGCTCTTCCAGGTCGTCGACGACGTCCTCGACGGCGACGGTTACGCGGCACGGCTCGGCGTCGGCGCCGCCCGAGCTCTCGCTGCGGATGCCGCAACCAGGGCGCGGCAGCGACTCGCCGAAATCCCTGCAGAGACCGGCGTGCTCTACGAGCTCGTCGGCGGCCTCGCGGATCGCACGGCGTAAGGCGTCCTCGCGAAGGGTCTGCCGACCCGCGGTCGCGCTCGCTCGGCCTCGCCGGCCCCTTGCGGATCCGTGTCTTCAACGGACGAGCGCCTGGGGCCACCCCGCGCCTCCACCCGCTTTGAGCGTACCGCTGCGGCCTCGGACGTGTCTGTCACGAGTGTCGGCCACCAGCGTGCCGATCTCTCCACAGGCGGTGGATGCCTCCGAGGCGGAGATCGACGTCGGGGATCGTCTCGAGTTGCCAGCCGTCTCTGCGCATCTGCGTGAGAAGGGCCGCTGCATGCCGGCGGCCCGGGTCGGCGATGAGCACCTCGCCGGACTCCGCCATGGCGTCGGCGAACAGACGGGTGAGCGGTGCCACGTTTCGCTCCTCGTAGAGGACATCCGCCGCGAGGACGAGATCGAAGCGCGCACCGTCCAATACGGTGGGGTTTCGCCAGTCGATCAGCTCGACCCGAACGTCGGCACCGTTGCGTCGCGCGTTTGACTCGACGAGGCTCACGGCCTCGGCGGCCCAGTCGCCGGCGACGACGCTTGCACCGGCCAGCGCCGCGGTCAGCGATGGGAGGGCGAGGCCACAGCCGAGCTCGAGCACGGTCAGGCCGGCGAGGTCGCGCATGGCGACATGCCGCGCGAGCGCGAGACCCGCTGGCCACGTCTCGGCCCAGTACGGCAGGAACTCGTCCTCGTCGAAGGCGTCGTCGTCGAGCATCGTCTCGGCGCATCGCGGCCGCTCGACGAGCAGCGTCCATTCTCCAATCGCGACGGTCTCGACGACGGTGTCCATCTTGCGGCGAGAATGCCAGGGATGAAGAAGCGACTCGATGTCCTCCTCGTGGAGCGGGGTCTCGTGGAAACTCGGAGCAAGGCCCAGGCGCTCGTGCTGGCCGGGCTCGTGCCCGGCTACGAGAAGCCCGGCGCACAGGTCGATGTGGCCGCCGAGTTGACCGTTCAGGAACCACCGCGCTTCGTGTCCCGTGGGGGCGAGAAGCTCGCACACGCGCTCGCTGCGCTCGGTGTCGACCCGTCCGGTCGAGACTGCCTCGACGTGGGTGCGTCGACCGGCGGCTTCACCGACTGCCTCCTCGGACACGGCGCCGCCCGCGTGATCGCGCTCGACGTCGGCTACGGGCAGCTTCATCCGCGCATCCGCGGGGACAGCCGGGTCACTGTCCTCGAGCGCACGAACGTCCGTCACGTGACGTCGCTCCCCTTTCCGCCTCAGCTCGTGGTCTGCGACGTGTCCTTCATTGCCGTCGACGCAGCGCTTCCCGCCGCTCTCCGGCTCGCCGCGCCCGACTGGGAGGCGCTCGTCCTCGTCAAGCCCCAATTCGAGGCGGGGCGGGCCGACGCGCCGAAGGGCGTCGTGCGCGACCCGGCTGTCCATCGACGCGTCTTGCGAACGGTGTGCTCCACGACGCCCGAGTGGGGCGCGGGCGTCTTCGGCGTCGTAGACTCGGGGCTGCCCGGGCCAAAGGGCAACCGCGAGTTCTTCGTCCACCTGCGAGCAAGCGAGCACACCGCCGATTCCGATGACGTCGACCGCTGGATCGACCGTGCCGTCGGGTAAGGGACGCCCGGTGCGGCGCGCTGGCGTGGTCACCCACGGGCGCCCCGGGCAGATCGGGCCGGGCATCGCTCGTCTGCAGACCGTCGCCCGCGAGGCGGGCGTCGAGCTGGCGCTCGCGCCTGGCGAGGCAGCCAAGCATGCGGTCGCAGCGACAGGCGGCGAGGGTGACGTCGACATGGTCGTCGTGCTCGGCGGCGACGGGACGATGCTGCGCGCGCTCGCGCGACAGCTCGGCACCGGCATCCCCGTCGTCGGGGTCAACTTCGGCCGTGTCGGCTTTCTCAGCGCGATGCGCCGCGACGAGCTCGAGGTTGGACTGGCTCGGGTCTTCGCCGGCGAGTACGAGGTCGTCCGGTTGCCGACGATCGAGGTCGTGGCGGGCGGGCAACGCTACGTCGCGGTGAACGACGTGGTCGCTACGAGTGGTGCTCTTGGCCGCATGGTCGAGCTCGAATGGGCAGTCGGGGGCGAGCCGCTCGGGCGGGTCCCGTGCGACGGTGTCATCTGCTCGACGCCGTCCGGCTCGACGGCGTACAACCTCTCGAACGGCGGCCCAGTGTTGATGTGGGGCATCGACGCGATGGCGCTCACGTTCGTCGCACCGCACTCCCTGCACGCGAGGCCGCTCGTCGTGCCGCGCGGCCGTGACCTGCTCGTCTGGAACCGGACGGGAAACGTACCCGTAGCGGTGCTCGCGGACGGACACCAGGTCGACGAAGTGGCGCCGGGTGAGCGCGTCGACATTCGGCTTGCGGAGGAGCAATCGCTGCTCGCCACGCTGCCGGAGGCGACCTTCGTGAGTCGATACCGGCAGAGCTTCTCGGCCTGACCGATACTGCCGCGTCCCCTGCGGGCGCTGCCACGCGCGCAGTGAGCGGTCTACGATCCACCCTGTGCTGCGGCGTCTCCGGATCGAAAACCTCGTTCTGATCCGTGAGGCCGAGCTCGCCTTGCACAGCGGCCTGAACGCAGTCACCGGGGAAACCGGGGCGGGCAAGACAATCCTTGCGCAGGCCATTGGCCTACTGCTCGGCGCCAAGGGAGATGCAAGCATCGTCGGCTCCGCGGGTGACGAGGCGTACGTCGAAGCGGAGCTCGACGTGCCGGAGGGCTTCTTCGACGACGACGAACTGGCAGCGCTCGAGGAGCTCAGACCCGGCGACGAGCCGGGTCTCGTGCTGTCGCGGCGGGTGTTCGCCGACGGCCGGACGCGAGCGTACGCATGGGGGAGAGCAGTCGCACGTGACGACGCGGCAGCGGCGGCGGAGCGCCTGATTGCGATGTCAGGACAGTTCGAGCAGCGCCGCCTTGCACGCTCCTCCTACCAACTCGCGGTGCTGGACGCGTACTGCGGGCCCGACCAGGCCGGACGGCTTGCGGAGACCCGTGCGGGCTGGCGTGCTCTCGTCGCCGCGCAGCGCCGGTACCACGAGCTCTCAGGTGACGCCGACGCGGAACGAGCACGTATCGCCGAGCTCACAGCTCTCCTCGAGGACACCCTCGACCTCGAGCCGGGGGAGGAGGACGCCCTGCGGGCGACTCGGGAGCGTATGCGGCACGGAGCCGAGTTGGGAGCGGGCGCGACGGCCGCGGCGGACGCGCTCGAGCCCGAGGACGGGGCGGGGGCGGCAACTCTCGCCGCCACCGCCGAACAGGCTCTTGCACCTCTCGGCAGCCTCGCGCCGGAACTGGCTGCAGCGGCCGCAGAGATCCGCGACGTCACTGTCAGGCTTCGCGACCTGAACGGTGAGCTGCGCCGCTTCGTCGACGGTCTCGAGGCCGACCCGGCAACCCTCGAGGAGGTCGAAGGTCGTCTCGAGCGGTGGGCCGACCTGCGTCGCCGCTACCGGGTTGCCTCGGCCGACGAGCTCATCGCCCGCCGAGACGCTGCACGCGACGAGCTCGGTGTGATCGCCGACGGCGGTGACCCCGTCGAGGCGGCGCTTGCGGAACGGCGTGCGGCGGAGGCGCGCATGGAAGCGCTCGCGGATGCTCTCGGAGCGTGCCGCAGGGAAACAGCGGATGATTTCGCGGGCGCGATCGCTGCCCAATTGCGCGACGTCGGCATGGGGGAGGGGGAGTTCGCAGTCGAGCTGCGCAACCGTGAGCTCGGCCCGACGGGCAGGGACGAGATCTCGTTCCTCGTCCGCCCGAACGCGGGGCTTCCGTTCGGCCCGGTCGCCTCAACGGCATCCGGTGGAGAGCTCTCCCGCATTGCCCTTGCCATAGCGGCCGTTGCCGGTGGCGAGACGCTCGTCTTCGACGAGATCGACGCCGGTGTCGGGGGCACGACCGCACACCGTGTGGCCGACACGTTGCGCCGGCTCGCGGATCGGGCTCAGGTGATCACGATTACGCATCTGCCTCCGATCGCAAGCGCTGCGGACGTACATTTCCGCGTCGAGAAACTGCCGGGTGATCCGAGCCACACGAGAATCGACCGGCTCGACTCCGACGAGCGCCGCTCCGAGCTCGAGCGAATGCTCGGTGGCGAGGAGTTCCTCGCCCTCGTCGCGCGCTCGGCCGACGGAGCCGCGGACGCCGGATGAGCGCGTCCGAACGAGACGAGATCCGGGGGCAGGCACGGCTCGGCAGGAGGACGAAAGATCTCGTCAAGCGCCTTCGACCGGGCGAGATCGCGATCATCGATCACGCCGACCTCGACCGGGTCTCGGCCGAAGAGCTGGTCGAGGCGGGCGTCGCAGCCGTCGTCAATGTCGCGCCGTCCAGTACGGGGAGGTTCCCGAACCCGGGACCGCTGCAACTCGTCCGAGAGGGCGTCTGCCTCGTCGATGCCGCTAGTGCCTCGCTCTTCGACGACGTCGCCGACGGCGAGCTACTCACGCTCCGCGGCGGGTCGCTCTGGAGGAACGGAACGTGCCTGGCGGAGGGTGTGCGGTTCGACGAGGACACGCTCCGAGCGGCGCTCGACGAACAGCGCGCCCGCGTCACCCACGCGCTCGAGGCGTTCGCGGACAACACGCTGCGTCACCTGCGGGAGGAAGGGCGGCTCCTGACGGGAGACGTCGACTTCCCGGTGCTCGAGACGAGGTTTCGCGACCGCCACACCGTCGTGGTCGCGCGCGGGCCCGGCTACAAACGTGATCTCGCGATCGTGCGACCGTACATCCGCGATTTCCGGCCGGTGCTCGTCGCGGTCGACGGCGGCGCCGATGCCCTCCTCGAGGTGGGCCTGAAGCCGGACCTGATCGTCGGTGACTTCGATTCCGTCTCCGACTCGGCGCTGCGGGTCGGGGCCGAACTACTGGTTCACGCCTACCCCGACGGCCGCGCGCCCGGTAGCGACCGTCTCGAGGCGCTCGGCGTGCCGTACGTGACCGTGAGCGCCCCGGGCATCTCGGAGGACATCGCGCTGCAGTTGGCGCATGCTCGTGGGGCCCAGTTGATCGTCGCGGTGGGTACCCACTTCGACCTCGTCGAGTTCCTCGAACGAGAGCGGGACGGCATGGCCTCGACGTTCGTGACGCGTCTCAAAGTCGGCGAAGTGCTCGTCGACGCAAAGGGTGTCTCGCGCCTCGTGAGCAGACGGCCCGGTCTGTGGCCGCTTGCAACCTTTGCGGCCGTCGGTGTTCTCGCGATCGTTGTGGCCGTGCTCGCCTCGCCCGCGCTGCGCAACGTGATCGAGGTGCTGACCCGCCGCGTCGGCGACGCCCTCGGCCTGTAGGAGCAGGCCCCGTCCCACGGCCGGGGCGAGTCGCGTCTCTCTGCGAGACTGCGCCGGGGTGTTCGATTTCCGCTACCACGTCGCCTCGCTCACGGCCGTCTTCCTGGCGCTCGTGATCGGCATCCTCGTCGGTGTGGGGCTCTCGGGCCGAGGCTTCGTCGACGACGCGGAACGGACGAATCTCAACAACCAGATCCGCGACCTGCGCGAGGAGCGAGCCGCCGCGGACGAGTTGCTCGACGCCGCCGAGCGACGTGCCCGCGCCATGCAGGACCTCGCCGGCTCGAGCTACCCGCTGCTGGCGGCCGGACGGCTCGACGGTGCCCAGATCGCCCTGCTCTACGGTGGCGAGGTCGATCGTGCAGTCGACTTCGCAGTACGCCAGGCCGTGCACGACGCCGGCGGATGGGTCGTGCGCTCACGAGCGCTGAGGCTGCCTCTGCCATCCGAGGACCTCGCGCGCCTGGTTGCGGCCGAGCCGGCGCTCGCCCCCTACGCGCAGGAAGGTGGACTCGAGCGGCTCGGTCGCGACCTCGCCCGAGAGATGGTCGCCGGGGGCTCGACTCCGCTCTGGAATGCCGCGACGAGTGCGCTCGTCGTCGAGAGAGCGGGGCCTGGCGCCTCGCCTGTCGACGCCGTTGTCGTCGTGCGGACAGAGCCCCCGCAGAGCGGGCCGACGAAGGACTTCCTGGCCGGCGTCTACGCAGGGCTCGCTCGCTCGGGGGCGCCGGCGGTCGGGGTCGAGGCGACCGGGATCGAGCCGAGCGCTGTCCCTGTCTTCCAGCAGCACGGCCTGTCCACGGTAGACGGCGTCGAGACGCCCGCCGGCCACCTCGCCTTGATCCTGCTCCTCGCCGGTGGCCAGCCTGGAAGCTACGGCGTCGCATCGACCGCGGGCGACGGCGTGCTGCCACCGTTTCCGCCCGCCGAGTGACCACTCGACTCACGGTGCTCGTCGCCGCGCGTGACGAGGAGGAGCGGGTCGCCGAGTCGATCGAGGCGCTGCGCGCGGCTTTCCCGGACGCGGAGGTGGTCGTGGCTGACGACGGGTCACGCGACGGGACTGCGATCACCGCCGAGCAAGCGGGCGCTCGTGTCGTTCGGCTTGCTCGGCGTGGGAAGGGGCAGGCGCTGACCGCGGCCGAGCGGACGTGCGACCCGGGGCCGCTTCTGCTCTGCGACGCGGATCTGCGCGGCGACCTGCGTCCGCTGCTGGACGGGAGCGCCGACCTGGTCGTCGCGCGATTCTCGCGCCGCTCGGGATCCGGGCTCGGCATCGCCAAGAGAACGGCCCGGTCGCTCGTGAAGCTGTTCGGGGGCGTCGATGTCCGGGAGCCTCTGTCAGGGCAGCGCTGGCTGTCGTCACGCGCTCGGGCGGAGGTGTTCCCCGTCGCTGCCGGCTTCGGCGTCGAGACCCGCATGACGATCGATGCCGCGCGCGCCGGGCTCGGCGTCACCGAGGTCGAGCTCGATCTCGAGCACCGGTCGACGGGCAGTGACGCAGCCGGCGCCGTCCACCGGGCTCGGCAGCTCCACGACCTGATGCTCGCATGCGGGCCGCAAGGCGTGAACCACCGCTCGCTTCGTCTCCCCCTCGTCGGGTGGGTGGTGGGTCTCGCGGTGCCCCAGGTGCTGCCGATCGCGCTCGTCGGGGCGGCCGACGATCGGTGGAGCGGCCCGGAGCGCGGCGTTCGCTCTCACCTCGCTGCAGGATCCACGACAGGTGTCCTCAAGCTCCTCGTGATCCCGCTCTGGGCCTTCGCGCGGACGCGCTCGCTCACCGGCGCGGCCCTCGTCGCGCTCTCCGCGAACGCGCTCAATCAGCTCGACACGCGGCCAGGGCGGGCGCTCAAGGCGTTCGCCCTGGCCGCGCTGCTGCTACGTCGGATACCCGGCCGGGCCGTCGCCGTGGCCGTCCTGCTCGCACCATACGATCTCCGCGAGATGGCGATGCTGGGAGACGCCGGGGCCAACGCGCTCGGCTCCGTGGTAGGTTTGCGTTCCGTGGAGTGCTTCACGGGTCGGCGGAGAATTGGAGCCATCTTTGCGCTCGCCGGCCTCAACCTCTACGGCGAGCGTCGATCGCTCGGCGGTCTGATCGAGTCGACTCCCGTGCTGCGTGAGCTCGATCGGCTTGGGCGCACACCATGAGCGAGCGGCCGCCGACGAAATACGTGTTCGTCACCGGCGGTGTCGTGTCCGCGCTCGGGAAGGGGATCGTGGCGGCTTCTCTGGGGCGCCTGCTCAAAGCACGCGGCCTCCGCGTGCAGGCACAGAAGTTCGATCCGTACCTCAACGTCGACCCGGGCACGATGAGCCCGTTCCAGCACGGCGAGGTTTTCGTCACGGAGGACGGCGCCGAGACCGATCTCGACCTGGGGCACTACGAGCGCTTCATCGACGAGAACCTGTCGCGGAACGCGAGCCACTCAGCCGGGGCGATCTGGGACACGGTGCTGCGCAAGGAGCGCAAGGGCGAGTTCCTCGGCGCGACCGTCCAGGTTATCCCGCACATCACGAACGAGATCAAGGCGCGTATCCGCCGTGTCGCCGCCAACGAGGCCGTGGACGTCCTGATCACCGAGATCGGCGGCACGGTGGGCGATATCGAGTCGCTGCCGTTCCTCGAGGCGATCCGGCAGTTCCGGCGCGAGGTCGGACACGGAAATGTCGTCTACGTGCACGTCACGCTCGTCCCCTTCATCGACGCCGCCGGCGAGCTGAAGACGAAGCCGACGCAGCACTCGGTGAACGAGCTCCGCCGCATCGGCATCCACCCCGACACAGTCGTCTGCCGTTCACGCGACGAGCTCTCCGAGGAAATCCGCAACAAGATCGCCCTCTTCGCCGACGTCGACGAGCGCGCGGTGATCTCGTGCCCCGACGTTCCCGACGTGTACCTCGTCCCCGAGCGACTGCAGGCGGAGGGCTTCGACACCCTGGTCTGCGAGCGTCTCGGGCTGGACCGCCCACCTGCCGAGCTGGGCGAGTGGGCCGAGTTGACCGAGCGGATCGCGGCGCGCCGCAGCGAGGTCGAGATCGCGCTCGTCGGCAAGTACGTCAAGCTGCACGACGCGTACCTGTCGGTGCACGAGGCTCTGAAGCACGCGGGGATCCATCACGGCTGTCGCGTCCGTGTCCGCTGGGTAGACGCCGAGCACATGACCTACGAGGAGGCCGTTGAGGAGGTCGAGCCCGCCGACGGGGTGCTCGTCCCGGGCGGCTTCGGCTCACGCGGGTGGGAGGGGAAGATCCTCGCGTGTCAGGTCGCCCGTGAGCTCGCGATCCCGTACCTCGGTATCTGTCTAGGGATGCACGTCGCCGTCAGCGAGTTCGCCCGTCACGTGTGCGGTCTCGACGGGGCGAACTCGACCGAGATGGATCCCGAGACACCCCATCCCGTGATCGACCTGCTCCCCGAGCAGAAGGAGATCGAGGATCTCGGCGGGACGATGCGGCTCGGCGCCCAGACCGTCGAGCTCCTCGAGGGGAGCGGTGTCCGCGAGGCGTACGGGACACCGACCGTGCGCGAGCGACATCGCCATCGATACGAGGTGAACAACGCATACCGTGACCGGCTCGCGGCCGGCGGCCTCGTCGTCTCGGGCACGTTCCAATCGGGTCGGCTCGTCGAGATCGTGGAGCTGCCCGACCACCCGTGGTTCGTCGCGAGTCAGTTCCACCCGGAGTTCAAGTCGCGTCCCACACGACCGGCGCCGTTGTTCCGCGAGTTCGTCGGGGCTGCGCTCGTGCGCGCACGGGAGCGGCGCGGCGTGCGCGTCGAGGCCGCCGGCTAGCTACCCGGTGGCGGCCGAGGCTCCGATCGACGACACCACCGACGGTCTCGTGCCGCAGGGCGACGGGTGGTTTGTGGAAACCGCCGATCCGTGCGAAGCGTACGGGACCTATCCGTCGCACTCGTCGGGCCCGTACCGCGACGGCCTGCTGCCAACGTGACCGTCCCGGGTCTGCTCGAGCTCTTCCTCGAGCTGTGTGCGATCCCGAGCCCGCCGGGATCCGAGCGCCGCGTCGCCGACCGCGTCACGGCCTACCTCGACGCGCTCGGGGTGTCGTGGGACGAGGACGCGTGCGGCCCCGAGGTCGGCTCCGACGCGGGGAACGTGCTGTGCCGATTGCCGGGGCCAGGAGAGGCGGGAGGCGTGCCGATCCTGTTCTGCGCCCACCTCGACACGGTGCCCCCGCAGGGGCCGATCGAGCCGGTCGTCGTAGACGGCGTCGTCCGCAACGCTGCGGGCACCATTCTCGGTGCCGACAACAAGTCGGCGGTGGCGGTGATGCTCGAAACCGCCCGCCGTCTCGCCGCGGAGGAGCGACCGCACGCCGGTGTCGAGCTCCTGTTCACCGTGAAGGAGGAGGTCGGCCTGCTCGGCGCGTACGCGTTCGACAACTCGCGGTTGGCGGCCCGAGCCGGATTCGTCTACGACCAAGCGGCTCCGATCGGGGAGGTGATCCTCGGCGCACCGTCGGCGCGGTCGATCGAAGCCCGCTTCCGTGGACGCGCCGCCCACGCGGGGATGGCGCCGGAGGACGGTCGATCCGCCATCCAGGCAGCCGCTCGTGCGATCGCCGACCTGCGGCTCGGCCGGGTCGACGAGCAGACGACGGCGAACGTCGGGGTGATCGAGGGTGGCACTGCCCGCAACATCGTTCCGGAGCACTGCCGTGTGACCGCGGAGGCCCGATCCCATGACAAGGCGACCCTCGCCCGGTTGGTGCAGGAGATGCTCGACGCGTTCGCCTACGCGGCCAGCGTGTCCGAGTGCTCGGTCGAGACCGACGTGCGCGCGCAGTACGGCGGTTATCGCTTGAACGAGGCGGATCTTCCCATCCGTCTTGCCACCGATGCTCTCGCACGCGCTGGCATCGAGCGCACGACGGCGCTCTCGGGCGGCGCTGCCGATGCGAACGCATTCAACGAGCACGGTCTGCCGTGCGTCAACCTTGCCAACGGGATGGCTGACATCCACACGCCCGACGAGCACATCGCGGTCGCCGATCTGGAGACCATGGTGGACGTGACGCTGGCGATCGTCGAGGCAGCTCGGGAGGGCTGATGCCGCTGTCGCTGCGGTGGGGCACGGTCACCTCGGTAGACGAGCGCCTCGGTCGGCTCGTCCGGCTCTCGGTCGACGGGGACCCCTGCGTCTCGTACCCGGGCCTCACGGGAGCGGTGGAGGAGGGCGACATCGTCCTCGTGAACACCCAGTCGCGGGATCTGGGGCTCGGCTCGGGTGGCTTCGACATCCTCTACGCCAACCTCACGCGGGGGCTCCGGCTCGGTGCGGCGGAGAAGGCCCATGTGATGTCGCTGCCGTACACGCCGGGGCAGATCAGCGGTCGCTTCGCGGAGGAGGACGTCGCACTCCCGGCGGCGCTGGAAGGGCGGCCCGTCGTCTGCTGCAGCGTGCACAGCCAGGTCGCGCCCGTCTGCGCAGCGCTCAGCGGTCTTCGTGTCGCGTACGTTCAACTCGCCGGCGGCGCGCTCCCGGTCGCGTTGTCCGATGCTCTGCGCGGGCTTCGGGCGCGGCACCTGGTCGAGATCGCAATCGCGGTCTCGCCGTGCGTGGAGGGTGACGTTCAGTGCGTGACAGCGGCGTCGGGTCTCCTCACGGCGGTCGCCCGTGACGCACAGGTGATCGTGGCCGCGATCGGCCCCGGCATCGTCGGCACGGGTACGCGGTTCGGGCACGGCGGGCTGGCCGCGGCAGACGCCGCCAACGCGGCCTGCGCGCTCGGTGGCACTGCGGTGCTCGCCGCGCGCGTCTCGCTCGCCGAGGCCCGCGATCGGCATCGCGGGCTCTCTCACCACACCCGTGCGGCCCTCGAGTTGTGCCTCGGCCACGTGCACGTGGCGTGGCCGGCTGGTCTCGATCTTCCACACGGGCTCGCCGTCGAGGCGGTGGAGGTGGACGGCTGGCAGGATCGCTGTGCAGGACTGCCGCTGTCACACATGGGACGGGCACCCGATGAGGATCC
This sequence comes from uncultured Actinomycetes bacterium, assembly GCA_963701395.1. Classification (GTDB taxonomy): domain Bacteria; phylum Actinomycetota; class Thermoleophilia; order Gaiellales; family Gaiellaceae; genus Gaiella. Next base: position 296,551 of record CAVOZU010000007.1, on the reverse strand, counting down.
CTGGTTCTTCGCGGCGTCCTACGCCGCGGGTGTGCTGGCGCGACGGTTCGTTACGTGAAGGTCGTCGTCACGCGGCCGATCCCGGCGCCCGCACTCGACCTGCTCGCGTCACGTGCCGATCTCTGGGTGTCGGGTGAGGATCGGCCGCTGACCACTCCCGAGCTGCACGCTGCGATCGTCGGCTCCGACGCGGTAGTGACGCTCCTCCACGACACCGTCGATGCCGCGTTCCTCGATGCGGCCGGGGCGAATCTGCGCATCGTCGCGAACGTCGCCGTCGGCATCGACAACATCGACGTCGAGGCATGCCGGGCGCGCGGTGTGATCGCGACCAATACGCCGGGGGTTCTCACCGATGCCACCGCCGACCTGACGCTCGCGTTGATCCTCATGGTCACCCGTCGTCTCGGCGAGGCCGAGCGCCTCGTTCGTCGGGGCGAGCGCTGGAGCTGGAGCATGACGTTCCATCTCGGACGGGGTCTTCGCGGCAAGCGGCTGGGCGTCGTCGGTCTCGGGCAGATCGGATCGGCCGTGGCTCGGCGTTGCCGCGCCCTGGGGATGGAGATCACCTATACGGGACGACGTCGAGCGGAGCCCGAGCTCGAAGTGGCGCTCGAGGCTGGCTTCGTCACGTTCGACGAGCTGCTCGAGACGAGCGACGTCGTCACGCTGCACTGCCCGCTGACGCCTGAGACCCGTCATCTGATCGACGCCGCGGCGCTGCGGTCGATGAAGACGTCGGCGTTCCTCGTCAACACGACACGCGGCCCGGTGGTGGACGAGGCGGCTATCGCCGACGCGCTGCGACTCGGCGTCATTGCCGGGGCGGGGCTCGACGTGTTCGAGCGGGAGCCGGAGGTTCATCCAGGACTGCTCGAGTTGGAGAACGTTGTTCTGCTGCCCCACCTGGGCTCGGCGACCGTCGAGACGCGGGACGAGATGGCGCTGCTCGCGGCGCGGAACGTCGTCGCGGTACTGGGCGGAGGCCCGCCGCTGACCCCGGTGACCTGACCGCCACGTCGCTGCGGCGGGGGCGCGATGGTGCGATATCGTCCCCGCGCCATGAGGATCGGTGTCGCCAGGGAGATCAAGACGCAGGAGTACCGGGTCGCGTTGACGCCCGCCGGTGCGTTGGAGCTCACGCGCCGCGGGCACGACGTGCTCGTCGAGGAAGGGGCCGGACTCGGCTCGGCCTTCGCCGACGCCGACTACGTCGCGGCGGGTGCGCACATCGGCTCGGTGGACGCCGTCTGGGAGGAGTCCGACCTCCTGCTCAAGGTGAAGGAGCCGATCGCGGCGGAGTACCCGCGCCTGCGCGAAGGTCTCGTGCTCTTCACGTACCTCCACATCGCGGCCGACGAGCCTCTCACGCACGCGCTCGTCGACTCGGGGATCACGGCGATCGCGTACGAGACGGTCGAGACAGCCGATCGCCGGCTGCCGCTGCTCGCACCGATGAGCGAGGTCGCGGGGCGGCTGGCACCGCAGATGGGCGCCTGGGCGCTGGAGAAGGCACACGGCGGCCGCGGGATCCTGCTCTCGGGCCTGCCCGGTGTGCCACCGGCCAAGGTCGTCGTGCTCGGCGGCGGCGTCGTCGGCTACAACGCTGCCCTGATTGCGGTCGGTATGCAGGCCGATGTCTGGGTGCTCGACCTGTCCGTCGACCGGATGCGTGAGCTCGAGGTCGCGCTCGGCGGTCGGGTCACGCTCGCTCAGTCGAGCGGCCTGCAGATCGAGGAGGCGATCGTGGACGCTGACCTCGTGATCGGCGCCGTCCTCGTCCCCGGCGCTCGGGCGCCGAAGCTCGTCACCCGCGAGATGCTCTCCACGCTGAAGCAGGGCACGGTTCTCGTCGATGTTGCGATCGACCAGGGAGGCTGTTTCGAGACGTCACGGGCGACCACACATGACGACCCGGTGTACGACGTCGACGGCATCGTCCACTACTGCGTCGCGAACATGCCCGGGGCTGTGCCCATCACGTCGACGAAGGGGCTGACGAATGTCACGCTGCCGTACGTCCAGGCGATTGCTGACAAGGGCGTCGAGGAGGCGCTCGCCGGCGATTCGGCTCTGGCGAAGGGCGTGAACGTCGCGCGGGGGCAGATCGTGTACGAGGCGGTGGCGGCCGCCCACGACATGCCGTTCACACCACTTGCGGACGTGCTGCCCCGCGTCTCTGTGTAGCGAGCGTCAGCCGCCGGCGGCTTCGCGCGCCTGCTGCTGTGCCTTCTGCTGTTTGGCGGCCTCGGACGGTGAGATCTTGACGACGGCCCACGTCACGGCCGCCGAGATGCCAAGGATGCACAGGACGTAGGCGGTGAGTTGGAGCAGGCTCAGAAGATCGTCCATCGGCCGCGTAGAATAGCCACATGACCGACCGGAAGCCTCATGCCTGCCGGTCGGCGGCCGACAACCGTCCCCGCCGACACGCCGCGAGCAGCCGTTAGTGCCGCGCGCCTGCGTGATCGTGCTCGACGCTGTCGGCGTCGGAGAGCTCCCTGACGCCGCCGACTATGGAGACAGCGGCTCCGACACGCTCGGCAATGTGGCGCGGGCGGTCGGCGGGCTCGACCTCCCGAACATGGAGGCGCTCGGGCTGGGCAACGTCGAGCCGCTCGAGGGGTGCCCCCCGCAGCCCGCAGCTCCCGCGGTGGCCGGGCGCCTTGTCGAGCGCTCGAAGGGCAAGGACACGACGGCCGGGCACTGGGAGCTGATGGGCGTCGTCACACCCGTTCCCTTCCCCACGTACCCCTACGGCTTCCCCGACGAGGTGATCGACCCGTTCATGAACCGGACGGGGAGAGGCGTGCTCGGAAACGCGCCGGCGTCGGGAACGGAGATCATCCAGGAGCTCGGTGAAGAGCATGAGCGGACGGGAAAGTGGATCGTCTACACGTCGGCGGACTCGGTCTTCCAGATCGCCGCGCACGAGGAGACGATCCCGCTCGAGGAGCTCTACGACGGCTGCCGCGTCGCACGGGAGATCCTGACGGGGAAGCACGCGGTGGGCAGGGTGATCGCCCGGCCCTTCGTCGGTGGCCCCGAGCACTACGAGCGGACACCCAACCGACACGACTTCTCCCTCGAGCCGCGCCGTCCCAACTACCTGACCACGATCCGCGACGCCGGGAACACGGTCTACGGGGTGGGGAAGATCCACGACATCTTCGCGGGCTGCGACATCGACGAGTCCTTCCCCACGAAGTCGAACCCGGAGGGGATCAGCCGAACGATCGAGCTGCTCGAGAACATCGACTCGGGTCTCGTCTTCGTGAACCTCGTGGAGACGGACCAGGTGTGGGGTCATCGCAACGACCCGGTGAACTTCCACCGCTGCCTGCAGGGCTTCGACCGGCGGCTGCCGGACATCCTCGACACGCTCCGAGACGGCGATCTCCTCGTGATCACGTCGGATCACGGCTGCGATCCGACGACGCCGTCCACCGACCATTCGCGCGAGCATGCGCTGCTGTTGCTCTACGCGACCGGGCGCAACGCGGCCGGGCAGATCCACGAGGGAGAGTTCGCCGACGTGGGGGCGACGGTCAACGCCTGGCTCGGCGGCAAGCAGCCGGGCAAGCGCGTGGCGGGGACGCCCATCGTCGAGCCGTGAGCATCCACGATCCTGAGATCGTCCAACGCGAGTACGCAACCGAGACGGGACTTGCAGCGCGCAAGGCGGCGTACGCGAACGCTGCAGGTCCTGACGCGCCGGAGCTCGTCTTCGAGAGAGTTGCCGCGGCGCGCCCGCGCCGGGTTCTCGAGGTCGGTTGTGGTCAGGGAGAGCTTGCCGAGCGCGTGCAGTGCGAGCTCAAGGTGGATGTCGTCGCCGTCGACCAGTCCCAGCGGATGGTCGAGCTGACCCGCGCGCGCGGTGTTGACGCTCGTGTCGGCGACGTCCATGACCTCGAGCACACCGACGCGTCCTTCGATTGCGCCGTCGCTGCGTGGATGCTGTACCACGTGTCCGACGTCGGGCGCGCGCTCGATGAGCTCGCACGCATACTCGAGCCCGGCGGGACGCTGATTGCCGTCACGAACTTCGGCGACCACCTCGCGGAGCTCAGGCACTACCTCGGTGCCCCTGTCGCGAGTTTCAGCACGTTCCGCGGCGAGGACGCCGGCGCGCTCCTCGCGTCCCGCTTCTCCGCGATCGAGATGATCGACTGCTCGGGCACCGTGACGTTCGCTGACCGCGCAGCTGCACTCGCATATGCGGAGTCGTGGGAGACGCTCTTCGAAGTCGAGTTGAACCCGCCCGAGCTCGACGAGCCGCTCGTCGTTCGCCGCTGCCCCGTGATCTTCGTTGCGACCAAGTGATCCGCGCCGCCGAGCTCATCCAGCGCAAGCGCGACGGCGAGGAGCTGCCCGCCGACGAGGTCGCGGAGCTCGTCCTCGCGTACACACGCGATGAGGTGCCCGACTACCAGATGGCCGCCTGGTGCATGGCCGTCTACTTCCAGGGCCTCTCCGCCGTAGAGACGTTCGCGCTCACCGACGCGATGATTCGGTCAGGCGAGACGCTCGACCTGGGCGCCGCCTTGGGGCGCAAGGTCGTCGACAAGCATTCGACCGGTGGCGTCGGCGACAAGACGTCGATCGCGGTCGGGCCGATCGTCGCCGCTTGCGGCGTCCCGTTCGGGAAGATGAGCGGGCGTGGGCTCGGCCACACCGGCGGCACGCTCGACAAGCTCGAGGCGATCCCGGGCTTCCGTGTCGAGCTGACGATCGAGCAGCTCGTGGCGCAGGTGAAAGAGGTCGGGCTGGCCATTGTCGGGCAGTCGGCGAACCTCGTGCCCGCGGACAAGAAGCTGTACGCGCTTCGCGACGTCACGGGCACCGTCGACATCGTGCCGCTGATTGCGTCGTCGATCATGTCCAAGAAGCTCGCCGCAGGGGCCGACGCGATCGTGCTCGACGTCAAGGTCGGTGACGGTGCGTTCATGAAGACGGTCGACGACGCCCGGGTGCTCGCCACAGCGATGCTCGAGCTCGGTCAGAGAGCCGGGAAGCAGGTCGTCTGCGTGCTGACCGACATGGAGCAGCCGCTCGGCCGGGCTGTGGGCAACGCGCTCGAGATCCGCGAGGCCGTGCAGACGGTCCGTGGCGCGGGGCCGCCGGACCTCACGGAGCTCGTACTCGACGCCTGTGCCCGTCTCGTCGCGCTCTCCGATCTCGGGGTCGAGCTCGAGGAGGCGCGCCGACTCGCCGAGACGGCGGTGGCCAACGGGTCGGCATTCGACGTATACGAGCGCTGGATTCGTGCACAGGGAGGTGACCCTTCCCTCGACGCGCTCGAGGACGCGCCGGTCGTGGCCCACGTGGCCGCCCCCTCCGCGGGCACCGTGACGCGCCTCGGCGCTCTCGACATCGGCATCGCGGCGCTGGAGCTCGGGGCGGGCAGACGCACGAAGGACGACGACATCGATCACGCAGTCGGCGTCGTCTGCCATGCCAAGCGAGGCGCTGTGGTGGGGCCGGGCGACACACTCGCTGAGGTGCACGCGCGGTCGGACGAGAGTGCAGCCGCAGCTGCCGACGCCGTCCTCGCCGCGTACGACATCGGTGATGAGGCGCCACGGTCAGGCGGCGTCCTGCTGGACGTCGTGACCTGAATCGGCTGGGATCGAGTCGCATGCCCGAGCTCCCAGAGGTCGAAACGGTCAAGCGTGCGCTCGAGCCGGCGCTCGCGGGACGCGTGATCGAGGCGGCAGCGATCCTCGACTCACGGCTCACTCGACCCTTTGCCCCGGAGTTGGTCGCGGGCGAGCTCGTCGGTCAGCGCGTCGGTGCCGTCGAGCGGCGTGGCAAGTACCTGTCGATTGTCTTCGTGGGTGGTCGTGTTCTCCTTGTTCACCTCCGGATGACGGGGTCGTTTCGCATCGCCCTGCGAGCGCCCCTCAATCTGGATCCCCACCGACGTGCAGTTCTCAGTATGGACAACGGATCGGATGTCGTGTATCGTGACGTGCGTCGATTCGGCACGTGGGACCTGTTCGAGCCCGACGAGGTCGAGCCATACCTGGGCGCGCGACTCGGGCCCGAGCCGTTCGCCCGAGGTGTCACCGGGCGCTGGCTCGTCGAGCGGCTGGGCCGTCGCACGGCGCCGCTGAAGGCGGTGCTGCTCGACCAGCGAGTGCTCGCGGGCCTCGGCAACATCTACGTGGACGAGGCACTCTGGCGTGCCAGCCTGCATCCGCGCAGAGCGGCGTCCTCGCTCGACGTGGCGGAGAGCACACGACTGCTGCGGTCGATCCGGGCGGCGCTTCGGCTCGGCATCGCCCGGCAAGGTGCAACGCTTCGCGACTACGCGGCACCCGACGGTGGAGAAGGCGCGATGCAGGACGACTTCCGAGCGTATGGACGCGACGGCGAGCCGTGCCGGCGGTGTCGGATGATGCTCTCGCGGACCGTCGTCGCCGGGCGAGGGACGACCTTCTGCCCGCGGTGCCAGACGATGGGCGTGACCCGCGGGGGGCATCCCTAGACTCACGTTCATGTCGCGGTCCGTCAGGACGGAATCGGTGGTGCTCCGGACGTTTCGGCTCGGAGAGGCCGATCGCGTGCTCCATCTCTACACCGCGGAGCACGGACGGGTCGGCGCCGTTGCGAAGGGGGTGCGACGCACGCGGAGTCGTCTCGGCGGCCGACTCGAGCCGTTCTCCCACGTCGAGCTGATGCTCCATCGCGGCCGTGGTGAGCTACACACGGTGACCGGTGCATCGCTCGTTCGCCCGCACGATCGGATTCGCTCCGACTCGTACAGGCTCGGTGTCGGCCTGATCGGGCTCGAGGCGATGTTGCGCCTGTTCACGCAGGAGGAGCGAAACGAGCGTGCGTTTCTCGCGCTCACACGCTTTCTCGATGCGCTCGACGATGCGCCGCGACTGACGCCTCGCCGACCGGCTCTCGATCCGGTCGTGTTGTCCTTCCAACTCAAGCTGCTCTGGGTATCCGGCTACCTGCCACATCTCGGGAGCTGTGTCGAGTGCGGTACGGAGAGCGACCTCGCCGGGTACCTCCCAGCTGCAGGAGGCGCAGTCTGCGAAAGCTGTGGCGCCGGGGCGATCAGGCTCTCGTCGGGTGGGCTTCGGGGCATCTCGGCGCTCTTGCGTGCCCCGATTGCCGACGCGGCGGGTCTGGGTCTGACGGATCGGGAGACACGCGATGCACTGGCCGTCGTCGCTGCGTCGTACGAGTTCCAAGGGGGCTTCCGACTCGCGACCGTGGGTGGGTAGACGCATCGGCTGCAGGTGCACAGATGGCACACATCCGGCACGAAGCCGGCTCGAACGGAGCCCGTTGCCCAGATAGGCTCAAGCCGTGGGGAGGAGGATGGAGGACCCCGCAAGCGACCCTCGCGGACGTGCCCGTATGGGCCGACGGGCTTACAACACCGGTCTTCTACGCCTCCGCCGCCCTCCACGTGTACCGGAACGTGGGATGAGGTGGACGGGCGGCAATGACGATGAAGACGGGGCCGGCACCGTGAGAGCCACCGAGAAGCCGGGGCCCGCGTGATCGAGCCGACGCCGAAGCTCTCGAACGCCGTCCCTGCCAGGCTCGGCCGTGAGCTCGCAACGACCAACTAGCATGACCGCCCGATGCCGCTGAACTTCCAGGAGATGATCGCCCGCTTGCAGGGCTACTGGGCGGACCGGGGCTGCGTCGTGATGCAGCCGTACCACACCGAGGTCGGAGCCGGAACGTTCAATCCGGCGACCGTCCTGCGGTGCCTCGGCCCACGCCCGTGGAAGACGTTCTACGTCGAGCCCGTGATCCGTCCAGCCGACGGGCGCTACGGCGAGAACCCCTACCGCTTCCAGCACTACTTCCAGGGTCAGGTCATCCTCAAGCCGGCGCCGGCAGACGTGATCGACCAGTACCTCGGCTCGCTGGCGGCGATCGGCGTCGATCTCGCCAAGCACGACGTGCGGTTCGTCGAAGACGACTGGGAAGGGCCGACGCTCGGTGCCTGGGGGCTCGGCTGGGAGGTCTGGATCGACGGCATGGAGGTGACGCAGTTCACCTACTTCCAGCAGGTCGGCGGTCTCGAGCTCGAGCTCGTTCCCGCGGAGATCACGTACGGGTTGGAGCGGCTGGCGATGTTCATCCAGGATGTCGACAGCGCGCTCGACCTGGAGTGGGCTCCCGGTGTGACCTGGGGCGACGTCTATCGGGAGAACGAGCGGCAGTGGTCTGTCTACAACTTCGAGCAGGCGCCCATCGACGTCCTCGGCCGGAGGTTCGTCGAGCACGAGGAGGAGTGTGCGGCGCTGCTCCAGGCCGGCCTGCCGATCCCGGCCTACGACCAGGTGCTCAAGGCGTCGCACACGTTCAACCTGCTCGATGCCCGAGGCGCGGTCTCGGTGTCCGAGCGCGCCGCGTACATCGGTCGGGTGCGCACGCTGGCCAGGAGCGTGTGCGAGGCGTACCTCGCCGCTGAGCGGGAGGGGGCTGCCTGATGCCGACGCTGCTGCTCGAGATCGGGTGCGAGGAGCTGCCCTCGTCGGCGGTGTACGAGGCCGGTGACCAGCTCCCCCGCCTCGTTCGTGATCACCTCGGGGTCGACGTCGCGGAGCTGTTCCTCGGCCCGCGTCGCCTCGCAGTGCTGGTGCGGGACCTTCCGGCCGAGACGTCCGAAGAATGGGTCAAGGGACCGCCAGTCTCCGTTGGCGAAAAGGCAGCGGAAGGCTTCGCGCGGAAGCTCGGCATTCCGCGTGACGCTCTCGTCGAGCGCGAGGGCGTGCTCGGATGGACGAGGCCGGCCAAGCCGATCGAGCACGGGTTGCCAGAGCAGGTCGACGCGATCGTGGCGGGTATCGGGTTCGGCAAGTCCATGATCTGGGAGCGGGGAGGGCAGCGATTCGCCCGCCCGGTGCGCTGGCTGCTCGCCAAGCTCGACGAACGCACCGTCGTCGGCGTCTCCTCGCAAGGGCGCCGTGGTCGTGACGAGATCGACATCGCCACTGCAGGTGCCTACGGAGACACGCTGCGGGCACATGAGATCGAGCCGTCGCTCGAGCGCCGCCGGGATGCGATCGTCGCCGGTCTCAATGCCCTCGGCGACTGGGACGACCCGATGCAGAAGCTACGGGAGGTGGTCAACCTCGTCGAGTGGCCGACGGTGATCGAGGCGTCGTTCGACGAGCGCTTTCTCGTCCTGCCGCGCCGCGTCGTCGAGGTCGCCATGCAGTCCCACCAGCGGTACTTTCCGCTCGGCGGCACGCGCTTCGCGATCGTGGCCAACGGTGGTGATCCCGATGTCGTGAGAACCGGCAACGAGCGCGTTCTGCGCGGCCGGCTCGAAGACGCCGAGTTCACCTTCCACCGGGACGTCACGGCCGGTATCGAGGAGCTCGCGAACCGTCTCGACGCGATCACGTTCCTGCGTGGGGGAGGCACCTACGCGGACAAGACGTCCCGTCTCCGCGACCTCGTCGTCGCGCTCGGAGGGGGTGATGCCGCCGTCGAGGCGGCGCGTCTCTGCAAGGCCGACCAGGCGGCGGAGCTCGTCCGTGAGTTCCCGGAGCTCGAGGGCCACGTCGGCGCCGAGTATGCGCGCCTCGCCGGAGCCTCCGAGGAGGTGTGCAAGGCGATCGACGAGCACTATCTCCCTGATCATGCGGACGCAGCGCTGCCTGCGACGGCTGCCGGGCGTATCCTCGCAGCGGCGGACAAGCTCGACACCTTGGCCGTCGCGTACGGGCTCGGGTTGAAGCCGACGGGCTCTCGCGATCCGTTTGCCCTCCGTCGCGCGGCGATCGGGCTGTGCCGTCTCGCGATCGAAGGCGGTGTCGTGATGCCGCTCGAGGACGACGACGTCAGGGAGTTCGTGGAGGAGAGACTCGAGGGCGTCTTGGATGTGCCCGTGGAGTTCGTGCGCGCCGCGCGGGGGGTGCCGCACGCCGATCTCCGCACGATCGCGACCCTGGCCAGGTTCCTCGCCGGGCTCGACTCCGAGCGGCTGGCGCCGGTACAGGAGGTCCACACGCGAGCTGCCCGAATCGTCGGGACCGCCGTAGATGACGAGCTCGTCAACAAGTTGCTGCTGCGCGAGGATGCGGAACGGGCACTCGCCGACGCACTCGACGCCTTCGAGCCCAGCGGCGACCTCGAGACCGACTTCGCGGCGGCGGCCCGGCTGGCTCCGATCGTCGAGCGGTTCTTCGCGGACGTGCTCGTGATGGACCCTGACGAGGCCGTCCGAGCGAACCGGTTGCGACTTCTTCGCGACGTTCGCGACCGCGTCGGACGCCTCGGCGACTTCTCGCAGCTTCCGGGGTAGCAGATGGCCGGAAAGGGCACGCCCGCCGTCGCGCTGCTCACGGAAGCCGGGGTGGCCTTCCAGCTGCACGAGTACGAGCACGACCCGGATGCGTCCTCATACGGCCTCGAGGCGGCCGACAGGCTCGGTGTCGGGCGCGACCGCGTCTTCAAGACGCTCGTGGCTTCGGTCGACGGTGCCCTCACCGTCGCCGTGGTGCCGGTCGAGCGCCGGCTGGACGTGCGAGCGCTCGGCAAGCGCGCCGAGCTCGCAGAGAAGGGCGATGCCGAGCGAGCGACCGGCTACGTCGTCGGCGGCATCAGTCCACTCGGGCATCGCCGACGGCTGCCGCTCCTGCTCGACGAGTCGGCGCTGGAGCACGGGACCATCCTGGTGAGCGGGGGCCGTCGCGGTCTGGAGATCGAGCTCGACCCTCGCGATCTCCTGAATGTGTCCGGCGGCCGAGCGGCGCGGCTAGCCTCCGACTCGTGAGTGACGTCGAGGCCGAGACTCCGGTCGAGCTGCACATCGTCTCCGACTCGACGGGGGAGACGGCGGCGCGGCTCGTACTCGCGCTCGAGGCGCAGTTCCCGAACCTCGTGTTCGAGGAAGTACGTCATCCGCGCGTGGAGAACTTCGACGACCTGCAGCTCACCGTGGCGCGTGCCCGCGGGCGGCCGGCGGTGATGGTGTACACACTCGTCGAGCCGGGGCTGCGCGAGGAGATGCGAAGACTCTGTCGGAGCGCACGCGTCCACTACTGCGATCTGCTCGGGCATCCCATCGACTCGATCTCCCGTGTTGCCGGCGTCGCGGCGCGGATGGAGCCCGGCGTTCGGGCGCCGCTCGATCAGACGTACTTCCGGCGTATCGAGGCGATCGAGTTCGCGGTGAAGTACGACGACGGTGTCGGCGGCGGGCTCGACGAGGCGGACGTGATCCTGGTCGGTGTGTCGAGGACGTCGAAGACACCACTCTCCATCTACCTCGGCTATCTCGGGCACAAGGCCGCCAACGTCCCCGTCGTCCGTGGCGTCGATGTCCCGGAGGCACTGTTCGAGATCGACCGCGCGAAGATCGTCGGGCTCACGATCGACGCCGAGCGCCTCTCGGAGATCCGCGGCGAGCGAGTGCGCTCGATGGGCGCACCACGCAAGCGGTACGCCGACCTGTCCGCCGTGTACGAGGAGCTCGAGATCGCCGACGCGCTTCACCGACGCCTTCGCTGTCCCGTAATCGACGTCTCCGAGCTGTCGGTCGAGGAGACCGCCATGCGCATCATCAAGCTCGTCGACCAGCGCCGCCACGCACGGACGCGACGGTGAGCAAACGAAGCGTCTGGCGTGCAGAAGGGCGCACGCTGTCGGACAAGGGTTGGGTGCCGGCGCGCTATTGGGGTCTCTGGTGGAGCCTGCTGGCGGTCGCCATGGTGCTCTTCTACGTCGTCCTCACGCCGGTCTGGCTCGGTCTGCGCGCCGCCGCCTGGTTGGCCGACCGCCGCTCGCGTGCTCAGCGAGGATCAAGGCGGTAGACGCCGCCCGTGAGGGTCATCGCATACACCTCACCTGAGCCGCCGACGCCGAAGCTCGTGAGCTGTGCGAGATCGAGCCCGAGGTCGTCAGAGCGCACGATGGCCCCTGCGGCGCTGAGCTCGACGGCATGCACGCGACCGGCACAGAAGTCGCCGTAGAGATACCGGCCGGCGAGACCGGCAAGGCGCGGATCGCGCACGACCACCCCGCCGATCACTGAGCACGCACCAAGGTCGTGCCGGAGCTCGATGAGCGGGGAGACGGGGTTCGCGCAGCGTGCGTCTGTATCGAAGGGCAGTGTCCCTTCGAAGCACGGCCAGCCGAAGTTGAGACCCGACGTGCCGGGCGGGATGAGATTGATCTCCTCCCGCTTGCCTGCGCCGACGTCGCCGATGAACGTACGACCCGTCACGTGGTCGATCCAGAAACGCCAGGGGTTGCGCAGCCCGGTCGCCCAGATCTCGCCTCGGGCACCCTCGACCCCGACATACGGGTTGTCCGAGGGGATGCCGTACGGCGAGCCGCCGCGCGGATCGATCCGCAGGATCTTGCCCAGCATGTCGTTGAGCGTCTGGGACGACGCGCCCGGCCGGGTGACCTCGCCGGAGTCTCCGTCGCCCACGGCGATGTAGAGCATCCCGTCGGGCCCGAACTGCATCATGCCGGCGTTGTGGTTCTCCCACGGCTCGGTGATCGTCAGCAAGAGCCGAGCGCTCCCGGGGTCGAGCCGGTCCGGGTCGGCCTCGAACCGCCGGAACTCGACGACTTCGACGTCTCCGCTACCGCGCCGTGTGGTGTAGTAGACGTAGACGAGACCGCTTGCTCGATAGTCAGGAGCGAACGCGAGGCCGAGCAATCCGGTCTCCGTCTGCGCCCGGACGCGGTCCCGGATGTCGAGGAACGGGCGCTCGAGCGTCTCGTTGCCTCGGACAATGCGCACGATGCCCTCCTGCTCCACGACGAACAACCTGCTGTCGCCGCGCGGAGCGCTGACGAGAACGGGGCGTGCGAACTTGCCGATCTCGGTCAGTCGCACGAGGCTCGAGACGTCAACGACCGGAGGGGGCGCCGGCGCTGGAGGTGCCGGCGCCCGGCCGACCGAGAAGATCCCCTTCATGCCGAGCCTGGCGTGACCGGGAACCGAGCAGAGGAAGGACACCCGTTTCTTCTTCGGGAACTTCACCGTCAGCGTCTGCGACCTTCCCGGAGCGAGGAGTTTCGTGCGTCTGCCGGCGATCACGAGGTCGTGGACGACGTCCCCACGGTTGGTCACGACAAACCGAACCGTCGTTCCGGCCGGGACCGAACGGCGTGATAGCGCGTAGGAGAAGTCTTTCGCCGCGACGCGAATCGTGACGGGCTTCCCCGCAGCGGAGCCGTCGCGGGCGACTGCAGCGACGCCGGCCACGCACAGGAGCCCCATCGCGCCCAGGAAGGCGCACACCCGACCGAGCCGGCCCGTGCTCACGCCGACACCGTGTGCTCGCCGGCTGGAGGCCGAGCTGCAGCGAGGAAGGCGGCGACCTCGGTCACGGTGCGCAGCCTGGCAAGGCGGAAGCACGCGAGCTCATGTGGGTAGCGGCGTCGGCGGCTCCGGTGAGTGCGTAGTGCGTACAGGACGAGGGAGTCGCGCGATAGGAGGGCGCCACGCAAGGTCTCTCGATTTCCGTTCCACAGCTCCTCGCGTCGGACGGCGCGGTCAACCGTACGACGGACGAGCCGCGGCAGCCACACGCGGATCGGTAGGTCGAGCCACACCACTGTGTCGGCGGCCTCGGTGACGAGATCTCCGAGCTTGCGTCGATAGGGGTTGTCGACGACCCAGGTCGACTCGGCCACGAGGGGCGCAACCTGCGCGTGCAGCTCCTCGTCGGTTGCCTCGCTCCAGTTCGGGCCGTGATTCAGCGCGTCGAGCTCGTGGAATGAGACACCGAGTCGCTCGGCGAGCTCCCGCCCGAACACGGTCTTCCCGCATCCGCTCGCGTTCGCAAGGACGCAGACTCGTCTCATTCCAGAACGCGTGCGCCGAGTCGTGTCTCTCCGGCAGGGCCAACCCGCCAAGCGCCAGCGCCGACCTCGCCGCTCACGATCTCTCGGAGCTTCGTGCCCTCGTACCACGCGGCGGCCGCGTCGTCGCAGGCGACGCCGGGAGGAAGCGTCCCGTCGCCGACCATTCGTGTGTACGTGGGTCGTCGTTTCGGCTCGCCGTCGTAGTGGGGGCAGAACGATCCGTCGAGCAACCCGAGGCCATCGTTGAGCGGTGCGAGTGAAGGGCCGAACGAGTCGGTGACGCTCGCCTCGAACCAGCAGTTGGCACCGGCGCTCCCACCGCCGAGGACCGCACCGCGCTCCCAGCAGGCGCGGAGCGCACGGTCGACGCCGTGCACGCGCCAGACCGCGAGCATGTTCGCGGTGTTCCCGCCGCTGACGAGGACGGCGTCGGCGCGGGCGATGCGCTCGAGCGGCGCGTCCGGGATCCCGAACAGCCGAACGTGGTCGGGCTCGCAGTCGAGTGTGGCAGCCAGTTCGTGGAACGCGAGGATGGGGCCCGGATCGTCCGCGCTGGCGGTTGCGAGGAACAGCAGCCGCGGACGCGCCGCGGGGGCAAGGTCGAGCATCAAGTCGAGGTGGCAGCGGTGCCAGCCACCCATCGCAACGATGTGCCCGGGCACGCGACCATCGTTGCAGAGCACGTCGAGCGAGTCAGGGTTCTCCCGCAGCCACGGTGTGACATGACACGATGCGGCGCTCTCTCCGCTGTGAGAGGATGGCGCCCGATGCGCTACGTCTACGGCTTCGAGGAGGAGGCTCCCGGCGGGCGCGAGCTGCTCGGCGGGAAGGGGGTCGGGCTGGCCGAGATGACGGCGCTCGGCGTGCCCGTACCTGCTGGCTTCACGATCACGACCGATGCCTGCCGCGCCTATCTGGCAAGCGACAGGCAGGTTCCCGCCGGGCTCGATGCCGAGGTCGACGAGCACATCGCGCAGCTCGAGGAGCGGGCGGGGAAGCGCTTCGGCGACGCCCACGACCCGCTGCTCGTGTCGGTGCGCTCGGGTGCCGCGATCTCGATGCCGGGCATGATGGACACGATCCTCAACCTCGGGCTCGGCGATGTCGCTGTCGCCGGTCTTGCGGAGTCGACGGGCAACGCGCGCTTCGCCTACGACTCCCATCGGCGGCTGCTGCAGATGTACGGCGAGGTCGTCGAAGGCGTCGACGGCCACCGCTTCGAGGACGCGTTGACCGAATTGAAGCGCGATCGCGGCGTGACACAGGACCTCGATCTCGACGCGGATGACCTGCGCGAGCTGATCGGCACGTTCGAGACCATCTTCGCGGAGGAGGCGGGATCACCCTTCCCACAGGATGCGCGCGAGCAGCTGCGCCGGGCGTACAGAGCGGTCTTCGACTCGTGGGATACGCCGCGCGCGCAGGTGTATCGGCGCACGTACGAGATCGCCGACGACCTGGGCACAGCCTGCAACGTCGTGCAGATGGTCTTCGGCAACCGGGGGGAGCGCTCGGCCACCGGGGTCTGCTTCACGCGGGACCCGTCGACGGGCGAGTCACGGCTGTACGGGGAGTTCCTCGTCAACGCCCAGGGTGAGGATGTCGTGGCCGGCATCCGCACGCCCGAGCCGATCGAGCGCATGCGCGGCGTGCTGCCCGACGCGTACGACGAGCTCGTGGGCACGCTCCAGCATCTCGAGGAGCACTACCGCGACCTCCAGGACATCGAGTTCACCGTCGAGGAGGGCGTGCTGTACCTGCTGCAGACGCGCACCGGGAAGCGGACTGCGCGTGCCGCGCTGCGGGCCGCCGTGGAGATGGTCGGCGAAGGCCTGATCTCCAAGGAGGAAGCGGTCGCGCGAATCGACCCCGCCCAGCTGGACCAGCTGCTGCACCCGATGATCGATCCCGACGCGACGATCGAGGTGGTGGCCCAGGGGCTGAACGCCTCTCCGGGGGCGGCGTCCGGAGCGATCGTGCTCGACGCGGACGCGGCGGAGGAGCGAGGGAAGGCAGGCGACGCCGTCATCCTCGTGCGCTGGGAGACGACGCCGGACGACATCCACGGGATCATCCACGCCAAGGGTGTCCTCACCGCGCACGGCGGCATGACCTCGCACGCGGCGGTCGTGGCGCGTGGCATGGGCAAGCCGTGCGTCGCCGGCTGCGACACGCTGCACATCGACGCGAAGGCCGGCATCGTGCGCCTGGGCGAGCTCGAGCTCGCGGCGGGCGACGTGATCACGATCGACGGGGGCGCCGGCAGCGTGATCGCCGGCCACGTCCCGCTCGTGGCACCGTCGATCGACGAGAACTTCGGCACGGTGCTCGGCTGGGCCGACGAGTTCCGGCGGCTCGGCGTGCGGGCAAACGCGGACACACCCGACGATGCGGCCAAGGCACGGGAGTTCGGGGCAGAGGGGATCGGTCTGTGTCGTACGGAGCACATGTTCATGGCACCGGGTCGCCTGCCCGTCGTGCAGCGAATGATCCTTGCCGAGCGCGAGGAGGACAGGCGCAGGGCCCTCGACGAGCTGCTGCCGATGCAACAGTCCGACTTCGAGGGCATCTTCGAGGCGATGCGGGGGCTGCCGGTGATCATCCGGCTGCTCGACCCGCCGCTCCACGAGTTCCTGCCGTCGCTCGAGGAGGCCACGTCGGATGCGATGCGGGGTCGGATCCGCCAGTTGCACGAGGCGAACCCGATGCTCGGCACGCGCGGCTGCCGCCTGGGCCTGCAGTTCCCGGAGATCTACGAGATGCAGGTTCGCGCCATCGTGCGCGCGGCGAAAGCGGTAGCAGACTCGACCGGCGAGCCGCCCCTCGTCGAGATCATGCATCCGCTCGTCGGGTTCCGCGAGGAGCTGCGCCGGTTGCGCGAGCTCACGGAGCGCGTTGCCGCCGAGGAGCCGTCCGTCGTGTATCTCTGCGGCACGATGATCGAGCTCCCCCGCGCGTGCGTTCGCGCGGACGAGATCGCAGAGGTGGCCGACTTCTGCTCCTTCGGTACGAACGACCTCACGCAGACCGCGCTCGGGTTCTCGCGCGACGACGCGGAGGGCAAGTTCCTCACGCACTACCTGGAAGAAGGCGTGCTCGAGCGGAACCCGTTCGAGACGATCGATCAGGAGGGGGTCGGCGACCTGATGCGGATCGCCGTCGAGCGTGCGCGCGGCGTGAAGCCCGAGATCAAGCTCGGCATCTGCGGTGAGCACGGCGGCGAGCCGCGCTCCGTCGCGTTCTGCAACTCGCTCGGCCTCGACTACGTCAGCTGCTCGCCCTATCGCGTCCCGGTGGCGCGTCTCGCCGCCGCCCAGGCGGCGCTGGCAGATGCAGGCGTGACGGCCGTCGCCATCGGCGGCTGACCCGGGCCAGAATAGGCGAGAGGCGCCCTGTGGGCGCCCCTCGACGGTCGTACCGGTACGCGGTCGCTCTAGGCGCCGAAGAGCACGCCGCGATAGCTGTCGTCGATGCCTTCCGCCGAGCACGAGTTGCCGCCGGTGTACGTGCCTCGGAGACACCACCGCCGCGAACGCCTGCGAACGTTCCTTTCCCGCCGGTGACCGACCAGATACCCGAGTCGGTCGCGCTGCAGTCGACGGACCCATGCGACGAAGCGGAGCGTCAACGTGTCGCCGTCGTCGCACGTGATGACCTTGTCGCCGCGAAAGACACGAAGACCGCCGATCTGGGTCACCTGACCGTTCTCGGTAGCCACGCGCGGGTCGGTGCAGCCGGGTATCTGCTCCTGCCGCCAACACCCCTGGCGTCGCGTTGGCGGGAAGGACTTCGTGGATCGTGAACGAGACAGCCCTTGGTGCGGCCGGTGCGGTTGCTGCCGCGACTACCGCCACCACGGCCGCACGATTACCAGCAACCCGTACAACCGATCTACGTCTGGCATCACGTCTTTCCTCCCCCGTTCGTGGATGGCGACACAGGTTCTCACAACCGGATGCCGTCCGACTGCAACGAGCCGCTCACCCGGCTAGAAGACGTAGTTCTCGACGCGAACCCAGGCCACCGCGACGCTGGCGACCGCGATCGCGCCGACGATCGCCGGGCCGAGCACGGGTGACATGCCGCGCGTGCGGATCAGCGCGAACGATGCGGCGATGCCGGCGACGAGCCCGCCGAGATGTCCACCGATCGAGATGTTCGGGATCGTGAACGTCAGCGCGAGGTTGATCACGATCAGACCCATCGCCTGACCGGCGAACGAGCCGGTGGCGTGGTACTCGAGCATCATCAGCGCACCCATGATCCCGAAGATGGCGCCCGACGCGCCGACGGTGATCGCGAACGGCGAGCTGAAGACGAGCGCCCCTGCCGAACCGGCCAGACCGGCGGCGAAGTAGACGAGCAGGAAGCGCCAGGTACCGATCGCCTGCTCCACGATCGAGCCGAGCCAGTAGAGGGCCAGCGTGTTGAAGGCGAGATGGATCACGCTCGCATGGAGGAACATCGCACCGACGAGACGCCACCACTCGCCGTCGGCGACGAGCACTCCCACCAGCGCGCCCTTCTCGAAGAGCGCGCCGCCGGGGGCGGAGATCCCTTGCCCCTGGAAGACCGTGATCAGGTAGACGAACACGTTGATCCCGACGAGCGTCATCGTCGCCGGCGCCGCGACCGAGCCCGCTCGGCGTCGGGCGGTCTGCACGGTGCGGGTCGGAGCACTCTGCGCCGGACCCACGCTCGCGTGGTCGGGGCAGCGGATACCGACCGGGGCGAAGGTCATGCAGTCCTCGCAGATCGGCCGGTCGCACTCCGAGCAGGAGACATATGTCTCCCGATCCGGGTGCCGGTAGCAGCGCTGGGGCTCTGTCATCGGGTGGCTAGGCGGGTGACCGGGTTTGCGCACACGCTGGGGCGAGGGTTGCCCGAGCCGAATGGGGGGCGAGCGTCCGCAGCGCCTGCGTCCGCATACGCTCCGCGGCCATCGTCTCCTGCGGCGGCCAAGGACGGCCGGCGCGGGAGCGTCCAGGAGCGCCCGGTCATTCGACTAGCGTACCGACGTGCGCGTCGACGTCGCCTTCACTCCCGACGAGGCCGCCGTGGCACCGACCGGCGTCGTCGTCGACGTGATCCGTGCCACCTCGACGATCTGCCAGGCACTCGACGCCGGCTACGAGCGGGTGCTGTGCGCTGCCGCGGTCGAGGACGCGCGTCGACTGCGGGACGAGTTCGACGGCGTCACACTCGGCGGGGAGCGGCTCGGCGTGCTCATCGACGGGTTCGACCTCGGCAACTCCCCGCGCGAGTACCTGGAGCCGCGTTCCTCGACGCTCGCGATGTCGACCACGAACGGCACGCGAGCGGTCGTCACCGCCGCCGAGCGCTGCGAGCGAGTGCTCGTCGCGTCGCTGCTCAACCTCGCGTCGGTCGTTGCCGCAGCAGCCGCGCACGGGGAGGATGTGGCCGTCTTCTGTGCCGGGGTGAAGGGAGCGTTCGCTCTGGACGACGCGTACGTCGCCGGTCGGATCGCCGAGGCGCTGGGTTGCGAGCGCACCGATGCCGCCGAGGCTGCCGTGCGGCTCACGCACTCGTATGGGACGGCCGAGGATGCTCTCCGTCAATCCCGGAGCGGTCTCAATCTCATCAATCACGGGCCCGAGCTCGAATCCGACATTCCGTGGTGCGCGCGGGAGAGCGTGCTCGACGTCGTGCCGCGCTTCGTCGGCATGCACGGCGTCGCCGCCGAGATCCGCCGGTGATCGTGCACCGTGACGAGCGGCGTGGACGGGTGTCGTCGTTCGCGGAGGTTGCCGACGAGTACGAGCGCGCTCGACCCGGCTACCCGGAGGATGCCGTGCGCTGGCTCACGGGGGACGAGCCGGCCGACGTGATCGATCTCGGTGCCGGAACGGGCAAGCTGACGCGCTCGCTTGCCGCACTTGGGCATCGGGTGACGGCAGTCGAGTTGCTCCCGGAGATGCTGGCACGACTCCTGGCCGTCGTCCCCGACGTGACAGCGGTCGAGGGCGCCGCCGAGGCGATGCCGCTGCCGGACTCCAGCGCCGACGTCGTCGTGTGCGCGCAGGCGTTCCACTGGTTCGACAAGACGCGAGCACTACCCGAGATCGCCCGTGTCCTCCGTCCCGGCGGGCACATCGCGCTCGTATGGAACGTGCGCGACGACCGAGAGCCGTGGGTGGCGAAGCTCTCGGAGGTGATCGGCTCGGAGAACATCACCGAGGCGGACAGCGTGGAACTGCTCCGGCAGAGCCCGCTCTTCGACGAGCCCGAGAAAGCGTGCTTCGCGCACGTGCAGCGCCTCGACCGCGAACTGCTGCACGACCTCGTGCTCTCGCGCAGCTACTGCGCGGTGCGCACGCCCGACGAGCGGGCGCCCGTGCTCGCCGCAGTCGACCGAATCTTCGACGAGCACGCAGACGGAGGGACGATCGAGCTCCCGTATCGCACCGACTGCGTTCGTGCGACACACGCAGGCTGACCCGCTCAGGCGGAGGCACGATCGCTTGACAGGGGAACGTATGTTCGTGTAGAACAAACGTTCCCATGGTCGCCTGCATCGTCGTCTCCGGGTTCGAGTTGAGAGCGGCGCTACGGACCCGGCCACGGCTGCTGCTCGCACCCGCGGCGATCGCGCCGGAGCCCGGGTCGGAGCAGCTGGTCGGGGCGGTCACCGTGGCTGCGGAACAGGCCGGAGTGGTGTCGGGGATGCGTCTCTCGGAGGCGCTCGCCACCTGTCCGGGGCTGGTGCTCGTCGAGCACGACCCAGCCGCGGTGGAGCAGGAGTGGGAGGCTCTCCTGCGCCGTCTCGAAGACGCAGGTATCGCGGTCGAGTCGGTCGACCCGGGTGTCGTCGTGTTCGAGACAGCGGGCGTGGAACGGCTGTACGGGGGTGTGGAGGCGGCGCTGACCCGGGCGCTCGCGTCCGTCGGCCCTGCCTGGGATCCACGCGCAGGTGCAGGGGAGCGGCGTTTCGTCGCTCTCGCTGCCGCGAGTGTGGCACGTCCCGGGCAGGCCGTGATCGTCGAGGGGAAGGAGGAGCAGGCGTTTCTCGAGCCGCTCCCTCTTTCGCTGCTGCCGCTCGAGCGGGAGCGCTACGCCGAGCTGGAAGGGCTCGGCATCCGGCACCTGGGCGAGCTCGCCCGGCTGCCGGGGGGCGCGGTCGCGGAGCGGCTGGGGCCAGAGGGGAAGCGGGCGTGGAGCCTCGCACGCGGCGGGGAGCGCCGCCGCGTGCGCGGGCGATCTCCCGCGGCAGAGCTGGTCGAGACGCTCTCCTTCCCCGAGGCGATCGCGAACGAGCTCACGTTGCGACGGGCGTTCGTCGCGTTGCTCGACAGGTTGCTGGCGAGGCCAGAGCGGGCCGGCCGGCCGTTCCGGAAGCTCGCCGTCGGTGCTCGGCTCGTCGACGGCGGCTCCTGGCGGCGATCGGTGACTCTCCGCGACGCGTCGGCCGAGGCAAGCCGTCTTCGCGCCGCGCTCGGCTCGAAGCTCACCGAGATCCCCTCGCCGGTCGTCGAGTTGCGTCTGGAAGCGGTCGAGCTAGCGGAGCACACGGGGCACCAGTTGGCGCTCGTGTCGCCGGAAGGCGAGGAGCTCGACCTACGGCTGCGCGAAGGGCTGCGTCAGGTGCGTGCGGGGGTGGGGTCGGGATCGGTCTGTGCGGTGGTAGAGGTGGCGCCGTGGTCGCGAATACCCGAGGCGCGGGCGCTCGTCGTCCCGCGGGACGAGTGAGCAGGATGCGTGAAGCCCGGCAGGTGCGTCGTTGGGTGTCCGTCGCCGGAGCCGGGCTTTGCCCGGTGGGAGGCACAGGGCGATGTGCTCGGTCGTGGCGGTAAGGAGGGGGCTCGGGGGGGAACCATGGGTTCCCCCCCGTTGAAGCGGCTTAACCCACCGCGTCCCGCGCTCGTCGAGACCGGAGTGGACGGGGCACCACGCCTCGTGAACCGCGAGGCGGTGGTCGTCGTGCGCGAGGAGTGGCGGGTCGTGGATCGCTGGTGGACGGACGAGCCGGTCGACCGGCGCTACTTCGAGGTCGTCCTCGAGTCGGGGCGCAACACCGCCGTCTACCTCGACGGGGAGGCCAAGATGTGGTTCACGCAGCGCGCTTGAGGCACCGGATCGTGCACCCCGCAGGGGCGAGCCTTGCCCCGCCCTCATCGACGTCCGGCCCGATTCGAGGGCGACGTGAGCATCGCCTCTACGACGTGGGGTCGGGCTGGACCGAATGATCCTGCTGCACGGCCTCGTGGGCGAGCGCCTCCCACTCGGAGGCCTGCTCCGGGCGGACGACGACCCACTGCCGGAAGACCTCGCCGCGTCCGGACGGATCGAACAGGTGAGAGCCCGGCACGGAGAGCGCACGTGCGTGCGCCTCCGGATCGGTGAGCTTGAACACCATCCCCGTACGGGAGAAGCCGAACACGACCCGCCCCGCACGCTTCACGCACGGCATCCCGAACACCTTCGAGGCGCGGCACTGTGGGTGCCAGCCGGTGATCGCGTCGACGATGTCGTCGTAGAGCTCACGGGGAGTCATGAGGCACTCGGCTCCAGGTGCCAGAGGTCAGGTGTGTGTGGGAAAGCCCGGGGTGCGTCCATGGTGGCACGCGCAGATGGGGAAGGCCTGTGGGGGCTCGTGGTCCCACGAGAGGGCGCGTGAGAAGGAGATGAGCTCGACGCGGTACGTCGAGCTGCACTGCCACTCGGCCTACTCGTTCCTCGATGGGGCGTCGCTGCCGGAGGAGCTCGCTGCTCGTGCTGCCGAGCTCGGCTACGAGGCGCTCGCGTTGACCGACCACGACGGGGTCTACGGCTCGCTCGAGTTCGCGCATGCCGCGAAGGCACTCGGGGTACGGCCGATCACAGGGGCGGAGGTGACGCTCGACGCCACGACCTCGACAGGGATGCCCACCCATGTGACGCTCCTCTGCGAGTCCAGCCGCGGCTACGCGAATCTGTGCCGCATCCTCACCGCAGCGCATGCAGAGACGCGCCCGGCAGGGAAGGAACACCGTGTGCTGCTCCCTCCCGCGGCGTCCCTGGAGACGGTGGCGGAGCTGAACGAGGGCCTCGTCTGCCTCTCCGGGTGCGCCGGTGACGGGCTCGGTGTGCACGACCCGAACGCTGCCACGCAGCTCGCCGCAGCCTTCGGTCGCGACCGCTTCCTCGTCGAGCTGCAGCGGCCGTACGAGCGAGGGGACGCCAGGAGGCATGCGCTGCTCGCCGACCTTGCCACCCATCTCGGCGTCGAGACCGTGGCCACGGGCAACGTGCACGCCCACTCGAAGCGGCGTGCGGTGCTGCAGGACGTGCTCGTGGCTATCCGTTGCCGCACCTCGCTCGACGGCTGCGAGCCGGAGCGGCGCGGGAATCGTGAGGCGATCCTGCGCGCCCCCGAGGAGATGGTGGAGCGTTTCACCGGCATCGACCGTGCCGCCGCGGAGCGCACCGTGGCTCTGGCAGAGCGGCTCGAGTTCGATCTCACACAGGAGCTCGGCTACCGCTATCCGGACTTCTCCGATGGCGGCGATCCGGCGATCCGACGTCTCGCCGCGATCTGCGACGCGGCCTTCGCAGACCGCTACCAGCCTTGTAACGATCAGTTACAAGACCGTGCGCGGGCGCGGCTCGAGGAGGAGCTGCGGCTGATCGACGCTCTCGGTCTCGCAGGCTTCTTCCTGCTCCACCACGAGGTGCTCGAGCTGGCACGCGAGTGCGCGCTCGAGGTGCGCGGCCGTGACTCCCCGCGCCGCTTCCTGCCTCCGGGAAGGGGTCGTGGCAGCTCGGTCGGCTCGATCGTCTGTTACCTGACCGGGCTCTCACACGTCGACCCGGTCGCCAACGAGCTCTCGCTCGGCCGGTTCCTCAACCACGAGATGGCGTCGGTGCCGGACATCGACCTCGACTTTCCCCGTGACATCCGCGAGAAGCTGATCGTCGCCGTCACGGAGCGCTACGGACGCGAGCACGCCGCACTCGTGGCGAGCTTCGCCACGTACCGCTCCCGGGGCGCGATCCGCGACGTGGGCAAGGCACTCGGCCTACCCCATGCGGAGCTCGAGCGACTCGCACGCGTCACCGACGGCTGGAACGCGGAGCGGGTGCGAGACGAGGTGGAGGCGCTCCCCGACGCCGAGCAGAAGCTCCGCTCGCGTCGCTGGCGCGCTTTTCGAGCGCTCACCACCGAGATCGCCGGACTACCACGGCACGTCTCGCAGCATCCAGGCGGCATGGTGATCTCGTCGCGGCCGCTCGTCGAGCTCGTACCGGTGCAGCCTGCAGCGATGGCGGGCCGTCAGCTGTGCCAGTGGGACAAGGACTCGTGTGCCGATGCAGGGTTTCTCAAGATCGACCTGCTGGGGCTGGGGATGCTGTCCGCCGTCGAGGACTGTGTGGAGCAGATCGCGCTCCTGCACGGCGCCCCGATCGACCTCTCACGCGTCCCGCTCGACGACGCCGAGGTCTTCCGCGCGATCCAGGATGCCGACACGGTCGGCGTCTTCCAGATCGAGTCCCGCGCGCAGATGCAGAGCCTTCTGCGTACGCGCCCGGAGACGATCGACGACCTCACCGTGCAGGTGGCACTGGTGCGCCCCGGCCCCATCCAGGGCAAGGCGGTGCATCCGTACATCGAGCACCGCCGTCGGCTGCGCGAGGATCCGTCGTTCGTGTTCCCGGTCGACCACGAGCTGCTGCGCGAGCCGCTCGCTTCCACCCTCGGAGTCGTCGTCTTCCAGGACCAGGTGCTCGACGTCGCAATCGCCCTGGCGGGATTCACGGTCGGCGAGGCGGAAGGGCTGCGGCGGGCGATGAGCCGGAAGCGCAGCCTCGCAGCGCTCGAGGCGCACCGTCAGCGGTTCGTGGAGGGTGCCGCCGGAAACGGTGTCTCCGACACGACCGCGAACCTCGTCTACGACAAGCTCGTCGGCTTCTCGGGTTTCGGGTTCCCGAAGTCGCACGCGGCCGCGTTCGGGCTGCTCGCCTACCAGTCCGCCTGGCTGCGCCACCACTATCCGGCGGAGTTCCTGTGCGCGCTGCTGAACGCGCAGCCGATGGGCTTCTACCCGCCGGCGAGCCTCGTGCGCGACGCTCAACGGCGCGGAGTGGAGGTGCACCCGCCGGACGTCAATCTCAGCGCAGCCCGCTGCTCCCTCGTGGTGTCCACCGTGGGCAAGCCGGCTGTCCGCGTCGGGCTCGCCTACGTGCAGTCGGTGGGCGGGGAGGATGCCGAGGCGCTCGTCGCGGCTCGTGACGACAGTGGCTCGTACAGCGACGTGGGTGACCTGGCCCGCCGTGCTCCGCTGTCCAAGGATGGGCTGCGGTCGCTCGTCCAAGGTGGTGCCTGTGACGCCTTCGGGCCGCGACGCGACCTGCTCTGGGAGCTCGGTCTCGCAACCCGGCCGCGCTCGGTGGAGGGGACGAGGGGCGAGGCGAAGCAGCTGCCACTGGAGCTGTCACCGACCGCGGAGACGCCGGAGCTGCGTGAGCTCACGCGCTGGGAGCGAATGCTCGCCGACTATCGCGAGACGGGTCTCTCCGTCGACGTGCACCCGCTCTCGCTCCTGCGTCCGCATCTCCCGGCCGGCACGCTGACGAGCACGGCGCTGCACGAGACGCGGCACGGGGCCGGCGTCTCGTTCGCGGGGCTCGCGATCGCGCGGCAGCGGCCGTCGACGGCGAACGGGATCGTGTTCATGCTGCTGGAGGACGAGCACGGGCAGGTCAACCTGATCGTGCCGTCCCACGTGTACGAGCAGCACCGTGCGATCGTCCGCGCCGAGCCGCTGCTCCTCGCCCACGGCCGCTTCGAGCGGGTGGAGCGCAACCGGAACGTGCTCGTCGCCTCGCTCGAGAGCCTCTCCGCCCTGGCGCGCCGTGTCGCCGAGAGTGACGACGTGATCGCGTCTCTACCGCGTGGCCATCACTTCGGGCACCGGTGACGCCTCACGACAGCGTGTCGCCGGCCACGCGCGCGACCTCTTCCATCGATGTGATGCCGGCGATGGAGAGTCGCACGCCGTCCTCGCGCAGGGTGAACATGCCCTGCTGGACGGCCATCGCCTCGATCTCGCGGGTCGGCGCTCCAACGAGCGCCGCGACCTCGTCTGTCATCGACATGACCTCGAACAGCGGGACGCGCCCGCGGTACCCGGTGTCGCTGCACTTCCGACAGCCCACGGCGCGGAAGAGCGTGAGCGCGGAGCTGGCCCCGATTCCTCGCAACTCCGCACCCTCGGGTGTGTATGGCTCGCAGCACTCCTGGCACAGCCGCCGGGCCAGGCGCTGCCCGACGATGCAGTTGATCGACGTTGCGATGATCCCGCGGTCGACATGCATGTCGGTGAGACGCTGGATCGCGGCGGCGGCGGTCTGTGCATGCAACGTCGTCAGGACGAGATGCCCGGTCATCGCGGCACGGAACGCGATGTGCGCCGTCTCCTCGTCCCGGATCTCTCCGACGAGGAGCACGTCCGGGTCGGAGCGAAGCACCGTGCGCAGACCGCTCGCGAACGTGAGCCCCGCGCGCGGGTTCACCTCGATCTGGTCGAGACCGGGGGCACGGTACTCCACGGGGTCCTCGATGGTGACGAGCGAGCGATCGGGCGTGTTCAACACCTGAAGGCATGCATAGAGCGTCGTCGTCTTGCCGGAGCCCGTCGGACCGCACACGACGACCGAGCCGAACGGCTGCGAGATAGCGTGCTCGAGCGCGACGCGACTTCGCTCCCACATGCCGAGCTCCGTGAGCGATGCCGGTGCCTCGCGCTGGTTGAGAATCCGCAGCGTCGTCTTCTCACCGTGGGTGGTCGGGAGCACGGCGACGCGTACGTCGACCGTCTGCTCGCCGCGCTTGATCGTGACGCGCCCGTCCTGAGGCGCACGCCGCTCGGCGATGTCGAGGCCGCTCATGATCTTGAGGCGGCTCGTGATGGCGGCTGCCTGCGACCCGCTCACGGTCGCGATCTCTCTCAGGACACCGTCGATTCGTGCGCGGACGTGCAGCCGTTTCGCCTGAGGCGTGAAATGGATGTCCGAGGCCCCGACGTCGAGCGCCTTTGCGATCGCGCGGTTGACGAATACGACCGCCGGGGTCTCATGATCGAGATCCAGGACGGTCGCATCGTCGCCTACCTCCTTGAGATCCGTCTCGTCGGCGGCGATCTCGATCACGGTTCCCTCGTGGACGCGTGCGATAGCCGTTTCGATGGCCTCCGGGGCGGCGACCGCGACACGGACCGGGACGCCGAGGGCGAGGCGAAGCTCGTCCGAGAACATCACGTTCGTGGGGTCGGCGACAGCGACGAGGACCGAGCCATCGTCGAGGAAGCGCACGGGGATCGCGTGATACCTGCGAGCCAGGTTCTCGGGGAGCAGTCCCGCCGCCTCGAGCTCGAGCGCGTCGGGTGGGACGTCGACGTAGTCGAGCTCGTGCTGCTCGGCGAGGACACGTGCGACAGCCTCCTCCGACGCGTAGCCGAGCTCCACGAGGATCTCGCCGAGGCGCTTCGCGGGGACGCGTCGCTTCTCCTCGAGTGCCGACTCGAGCTGGTCGGGCGTGACCGCGCCGTCGCGTACGAGCAGCGTTCCTAGCGCCGGCCAGGGATTCTGGGCTGCTTCCACGGCCCTCTTATCGGCAAGAACCATCCCTGAGATGAGGGACAATCGCTGCAGCATGCGAGCGGTCGTGCAACGGGTGTCCGAGGCGTCGGTCGAGGTCGACGGCCGGATCGTCGGATCGGTCGGCGCAGGCCTGCTCGTCCTCCTCGGTATCGCTGCCGAGGACGGTCCAGAGCAGGTGGATGCCCTTGCCCGCAAGGTGTCGCGGCTCCGGATCTTCGAGAACGAGGACGGACGTTTCGACCATTCCGTGCTCGAAGCCGGTGGCGGCGTGCTCGTCGTGAGCCAGTTCACGCTGCTCGCGGATAGCAGGCGTCAGAGGGGAACTCGACCGGACTTCTCCAAGGCCGCTCGGCCCGAGGTCGCAGAGCCGCTGATCGAGCGGTTCGTGGAGGCGCTCCGCGAGCACGGCCTCCACGTCGAGACCGGGGTCTTCAAGGCGTACATGCAGGTCGCGCTCGTGAACGACGGCCCGGTGACGATCGTGCTCGACGTCGAGCCCCGTCCTTCCTAGAAGAGTCGGCGGAAGACCGCTTCGTACTGCTTCACCTCGGGAGGCGAGAGCATGTGCGTGAGCCGCAGGATCACGCTGCCCTCCAGGTAGTTCCTTCCGAAGGGGGACGACCTCGTGGCGTCGAACCGTCGCTGCGCGGCTGCCCTGCTCGCGAAGACCTCCACCGACCCGCCAGCCGCGATGCTGGTTCCGTGAGCGTAGGGGCTCTCCTTGATCCGCCTGTCACGGAAGTTCACCTTGCCGGCGTACTGGCCCGACCGTCCTGCATAGACCTTGAACGTCCCGATCGGCAGTCCGGCCGCCCTCAGTTTGAGGACGACGGCCTGCGCGGTCGGCGGTGCCTCCGTGGAGCCGGACGCGTTCCCGACCGCGCCCGAGAGGGTGGCCGCGGCGATGGCGAGGAGAAGCAGAGGCCGCACGACGCGAGTCTCATGTGGCCGCGTCGGCACGTCAAGCCTTGCCACCGCACGGAGGACTGACGGAACGCAGCCCGCTTCCCGTTGTGCCTCGACACCAGCAAGGGCAACCGACCGAGCTTCACCGGCGCAGCGCAGCCGGAGCACGCCGGAGCGCTCTGCGAGCGCTTCTGCGAGACGCTGGCGGCCGAGGGTGTCGCGATCGCGCGAGGGCTCTTCGGTGCGAGAATGCGTGTCACGCTCGTGAACGACGGGCCCGTGACCATCATCCGCGACGTCCAGCCATCCGGAGGAAACCGATGACACCCGACCCGCAACTCCTCGATTTTGCGCGGCGCTACACTGGGGCCTGGTGCAGCCAGGATCCGGCGAGCGTGGCCGCGCACTACGCAGCCGAGGGCTCCCTGACCATCAACGGCGGCTCTCCGTCGCTGGGGCGAGCTGCGATCACGGACGCCGCCCGGTCGTTCATGGACGCGTATCCCGACATGCGTGTGCTCATGGACAACCTGCGCGTCCGGGACGGCGGCGTGGAGTACCACTGGACGTTCATCGGTACGAACACGGGGCCCGGCGGCACCGGCAGCAGCGTCCATATCTCCGGGTTCGAAGAGTGGACGCTGGGTGACGACGGCCTCATCGCCGAGTCGCAGGGCCACTTCGACCAGGTCGAGTGGGACCGCCAGCTCGCGCACGCGTAGAGAGACAAATCGCCGAGCAGGGCCGAGGCTCTCGGCGGCCAACGGAGGTCGACCGTGACGGCCTACCCCTCGTACTGCGATCGGGCCACTCGCACCGTCGAGCCGGTGCTATCCTTGGGACACCACATTTCACCGGTTTGGAGAAATGGGCGCGGGAGCGCCCATTTTGTTTGAAGGGATCGATCCGCGATGGCTGCAACCGACACGTTCACGAGGGAGAAGGCGCTGGAGCGCGAGATCTCGACTGTCGTCGAAGAGCGCCTGCCCGCCGTCGAAGTGCTCGCAGTGGAACTTCTTTCTCCGAGCCGCATCTGTGTCTACATCGACCATCCAGACGGGGTCGACTACACGCTCTGCGAGCGCGTCACGCGGGTCCTCGACGACTACCGCGCAGAGTACGTCCTCGACGTGTCGTCACCCGGCCCAGAACGGCCGCTTCGGCGCCCCCGTGACTTCCACCGGGCGATCGGGCGCCACGCGACTCTCAAGACCACGGCAGGCGGCCGCAAGCGCGTGCGCGCAGAGATCCTGGAAGCCGGCGACGCCACGATCACCGTGGCCGTCGCGGGTCAGCAACTCGAGATCCCGTACGACACGATCGTCCGGGCCAACCTGATCGACGAGGAACGGAAGGAACCATGAGCGAGGAGATCATCGAAGGCATCCGCCTGATCGAGCAGGAGAAGGGCATCGAGACCGGGACGCTGATCGACGCCCTCGAGGACGCACTGCTCGCCGCGTACAAGAAGACGCCGGGCGCAGCGCGTCACGCGGAGGTCGTGCTCGACGACCTCGGTGAGTTCCGCGTGTTCTCGATCGAGATCGCGGAAGACCTCGAGACACGTCTGATCGAGGAGGCCCGTGAGGCCCGCATCGATGAGCTCGAGCGGATCGAGGAAGAGACGGGCGAGAAGCAGCACACGCTGATCAACGACGACGAGCTCGACGTCGATCTCAGCGACGTGCCCGAGTCCGAGATCGCCCGTGCCGACGTGACGCCTCACGACTTCGGCCGGATCGCCGCGATGACGGCGAAGCAGGTGATCCAGCAGCGCATCCGCGAAGCAGAGCGCGCGATCATGTACGACGAGTACATCGACCGCCAGGGCGAGGTCGTGACCGGCATCGTCCAGCAGGCCGGTGATCGCAACAACGTCCTCGTCGATCTCGGCAAGGTCGAGGCGCTGCTGCCGCGGTCGGAGCAGGTCGACGGAGAGCGCTACGAGCAGGGATCGCGCATCAAGGCGGCGATCATCGAGGTGCGGTCGGGCACGAAGGGGCCGCAGGTCATCCTTTCCCGCCGGGATCCCCGGCTGATCGAAACGCTCTTCGAGCTCGAGGTGCCGGAGATCGCAGACGGGCTGGTGACGATCCGCGGCGTCGCGCGCGAGCCGGGCTATCGATCGAAGATCGCCGTCGAGTCGCACGTCCAGGGCGTCGATCCCGTTGGAGCGTGCGTGGGGCCGCGCGGGTCGCGGGTGCGCATGGTCGTATCGGAGCTGCGCGGCGAGAAGATCGACATCATCCCGTGGAACACCGAGCCCGCTCGCTACGTCGCCAAGGCGCTGAGCCCGGCGCGCGTCCGCGAGGTGTACATCGACGACGAGACCCGCGAGGCGACGGTGGTCGTCCCCGACGACCAGCTCGCGTTGGCGATCGGCAAGGAAGGGTTGAACGCCCGACTCGCTGCGCGCCTCACCGGCTGGAAGGTCGACATCAAGTCGGACTCGGAGTTCGCTGAGGCTGAGGCCAAGGCGGCCTTCGCAGGCGACGAGGACGGCGAGGACTACTCGGGTCGGTGTGCAGCTGTCCTGTCGAACGGCAAGCGCTGTCCCAACGCCACGTTGCCGGGCACGAAGTACTGCGGCGTCCCGGCACACCAGGCACTGGTCAACGCACCCGTGCCGGTCGCGGTGCCGGACGAAGCCGAGCTCGAGGTCGCCGAGGACGTCGTGGCAGCCCTCGAGGAGTCGGTGGTCGAGACGATCGTCTCGAGCGCCACTGCCGCCGCCGTGCTCGAGGAGGCTGTCGAAGAGGCTGTCGAGGCGGGTGAGCTCGACCCGCAGGACGCCTTGGTGATCACCGAGGCGATCGAGGAGGCGGCAGCAGACGTCGTCGCTGAAGAGATCTCGGCCGAGGTCGACGCGGCCGTCGAGCTCGTCGCCGAGCCTTCCGAGGACGCTGCCGAGGAGCCCGGCGACAGCGCGTGAGCGCTGCGCCGGTGCGGACATGCGCGGGCTGCGGGAACCGCGCGCCCCAGGGCGAGCTCGTTCGCTTCGCCGCGGCGGAGGGGCGCCTCGCTGTAGGGCGCACGCTGACGGGGCGCGGGGTCTATACGTGCTGGCGCTCGGCATGCTTCGAACAGGCGCGGGAGCGGCGCGCCTTCGCCCGAGCGCTGCGTCGGACCGTCATCGTCGATCCAGCGCTGTTGCGCATCTACACTGACGGCGATGGCTGACGGCCCCAAGAAGCCAAATCGCCCGATCCGCCCCCGCGGTGGGGGGCCGTCCGGCCGCAAACGCCGGGTCGTGATCGAGGGTGGCGGAGCGCGCGGGAGGGACGGGAGGCAGTCGCGCGAGCGTCCCGCTCCGTCTACACCACGCGCAGCGCCCGCAGAGTTGCCGACGGGCCCGGTCACCGTCGAGTCCGGAGCCACGGTCAAGGATCTCTCGCACGCCCTCGGCGTGCCGATGGCGCAGCTCATCAAGATCCTGATGGGCCTCGGGCAGATGCGGACGGCGACCCAGTCACTTTCCGACGAGGAGGTCGCGCTGATCGGCACGGAGGTCGATCGCGAGATCACCGTCAAGCACACCGGGGAGGACGACGACGAGCCCGAGGTGTTCGAGGACGCCGAGGAGGATCTCGAGCCGCGTCCACCGGTGGTGACGATCATGGGGCACGTCGACCACGGGAAGACGACGCTGCTCGACGCGATCCGCGAGGCCGCGGTCGTGGAGACGGAGGCAGGTGGGATCACGCAGCACATCGGTGCGTACCAGGCAGAGGTCGGCGGGCGTCGGATCACGTTCCTCGACACGCCGGGTCACGAGGCGTTCACCGCAATGCGCGCCCGTGGCGCCAAGGTCACCGATATCGCCGTGCTGGTCGTCGCAGCCGACGACGGCGTCATGCCCCAGACGAAGGAGTCGATCTCGCACGCACGGGCTGCCGACGTGCCGATCGTGATCGCGATCAACAAGATGGACATGCCCGACGCCAATGCTGATCGGGTGAAGAGCGAGCTCGCGAACGAAGGGTTGCAGCCGGAGGACTGGGGTGGCACGACGCAGTTCGCAGAGGTGTCGGCGAAGCAACGAACGAACCTCGCCGAGCTCCTCGAGCGCATCCTCCTCGTCGCGGACGCGGAGCTCGACCTGCGAGCGAACCCGAAGGCGGACGCGTCGGGGCCGATCGTCGAGTCGCGGCTCGACGTCGGGCGCGGCGCGGTGGCGACGATGCTCGTACAACGCGGGACTCTTCGCGTGGGCGACGCGATCGTCGCGGGCGATGCTGCAGGGAAGGTTCGTGCCCTCTACGACTACCGCGGCGAGCGCGTGAAAGAGGCCGGCCCCGGCGAGCCCGTCGAGATCGTCGGTTTCGACCGCCCTCCGCCCGCCGGTGAGCTGACCCGCGTCGTCGAGCACGAGCGGCAGGCGAAGGATCTCGCGAACCGTCGCGCGGAGCGCATCCGCCGCGAGCAACTGGCGCAGCGCTCGACAGGTCGCGTCTCGCTCGACACGCTGTTCGAGCAGCTCCAGGTGGGCGCCGTCCAGGACCTGAACATCGTGCTCAAGGGCGACGTTCAGGGATCGGTGGAGGCGATCGTCGGTGAGCTCCGCAAGATCGACCACCCCGAGGTGCGGGTGAACGTGATCCATACGGGCGTCGGTGGGATCACCGAGAACGACGTGAACCTCGCGTCCGCGTCGAACGCGCTCGTGATCGGCTTCAACGTTCGCCCCTCGGCGGAGGCGCGCATGCTCGCCGAGCGCGAGGGCGTCGACATCCGCTCCTACCGCGTCATCTACCAGTTGACCGCCGACATCGAGCAGGCGCTCGTGGGGTTGCTGTCGCCGGTTTCCACGGAGGAGACGATCGGGGAGGCGGAG
Organism: uncultured Actinomycetes bacterium; assembly: GCA_963701395.1. Classification (GTDB taxonomy): domain Bacteria; phylum Actinomycetota; class Thermoleophilia; order Gaiellales; family Gaiellaceae; genus Gaiella. Next base: position 263,403 of record CAVOZU010000007.1, on the reverse strand, counting down.
GTGCGGGCGCTGTTCAAGGTGTCGCGCCTCGGCACGATCGCGGGCTGCATGGTCACGAACGGCCTCATCCGCCGCAATGCCGATGTCCGCGTCGTCCGCGACGGCACGGTGATCTACGAGACGTCGATCTCGCAGCTCAAGCGTTTCAAGGACGACGCGCGCGAGGTCAGCGAGGGATTCGAGTGCGGCATCCTGCTCGACGGCTTCAACGACGTGAAGGAAGGCGACATCCTCGAGGTCTACGAGACCAAGCAGGTGGAGCGAACGAACCTCGCTGCAGCCTCCGGCTCACCGCCCAGCGGCGACTGAGCCACGGGTCCGGCGCCACGGCGACGCGAGTTGCGGGATCGCCCACTCCGACGCGCGATGGTCGGAACTGACCCCCTCAGGAGACGATCATGTCCAGCGGATACGTCGCCATTCTCTCCTTCGAGCTGCACTTCCCGGACAGCGGCTCGCTGAAGGACAAGCGCATGCATCTGCGGTCGCTCAAAGCTCAACTCGCCAAGCGCGTCGGCTGCTCGATCGCGGAGGTCGACCATCACGACACGTGGCAGCGGTCGCGTCTGACGCTCGCGTGCGCTGCGCGCGAGGTGCGCGAGGCGGAGCGTCTGCTGGACGAGGCCGAGCGCTGGCTGTCTGGACAGCCGTTCGAGCTCCTGGGCTCGGTGCGCGAGACGGTGTCACTCGATGACTAGAAGTCGGCCAACGCCGCGCATGCGCCGTGTGGACGAGGCGATGCGCCAGATCCTGTCGGTGGAGATCCCGAAGCTCAAGGATCCACGCATCGGCTTCGTGACGGTGACCGGAGTGAAGACGACGAGCGACCTCGAGCACGCGACCGTCTGGGTGAGCGTGCTCGGCAGCGAGGGAGCCCGCGCCCGGACGCTCGAGGCACTCGAGCATGCCGCCGGGGTGCTCCAGTCCCGGGTGAATCGCGAACTTCACGTCCGCCGCACCCCGCAGCTTCGCTTCGCATACGATGCCGCCGTCGAACAGGGCGTGCGCATGTCGAAGCTGATCGACGAGCTTGCACCCGGTGACGAGGCGGATGAGCATCCTGCATGACATCGAGGCGGTTGTAGCCGCACTGCGCGATCACGATCGGTTCCTCGTCACGTCGCACGAGAGCCCCGACGGCGACGCCCTCGGCTCGTTGCTCGCGACGCACCTCGCGCTGACGGCTCTCGGCAAGGACAGCGTCATGCTGCTTCCCGGCTCGACGCCGCTGCCCGGGGAGTACCGCTTCCTCGACCTCACCGGACGCGGTCTGCTGCGCGAGCGCCCCGTGGATCACGCTCAGCGCGTTCTCGTTGCCGTCGACTGCGCTCAGGAGACCCGCATCGGCGATCCCGAGCTCTGCGCTGCGGCGCCACTCACCGTCAACATCGACCATCATCACGACAACACCCGCTTCGGTGACGTGGACCTCGTCGTGGCCCACGCGTCGTCGACAGGCGAGGTGCTCGCAGACGTGTTCGCGCGGCTGGGGTTGACGATCGGCCCGGATCTCGCCGAGGCGCTGTACACGGCGATCGTCACCGACACCGGTCGGTTCCAGTACCAGAACACGACTCCGCACACGCTTCGCCTCGCAGCCGACCTCGTGGAGGCGGGAGCCGATTCCCACAAGGTCTTCCAGGTCGTCTACGAGTCGGTGCAGTTCGCCAAGCTGAAGCTGCTCGCACGCGCACTCGAGCGAGCGGCGGTGCTCGAAGGCGGCCGCGTCGTGGTCTCGAGCCTGCTGCGGGGCGACTTCGGAGACGCGGGGGCGGTCGAGCCCTACTCGGAGGGCATCATCGACTTCCTCCGCGCGGTCGAAGGAGCGGAGCTGGCGGTACTCATTCGCGAGCCGCCGCGGGAAGCCGGCCCGCTGCGCAAGGCCTCGTTGCGCTCCGCCCTGGACGAGATCGACGTGTCCGTGATCGCCCGGCGCTTCGGCGGCGGCGGTCACCGGCAGGCGGCGGGCTTCTCGAGCGACCTCGAGATCTCCGAGATCACGCGCGTCGTGCTCGAGGAGTTCGTCGCTCAGCGCAACGGGCACTCGGCCGAGTGATGGCCATCCCGCGGGCGCTCGATCCCACCGGGGTCGTTCTCGTGGACAAGCCTGCAGGCCCCTCGTCGTTCGCGATGGTGGCGAAAGTGCGCGCGCGTACGGGGGCCAGGACCGGCCATGCCGGAACGCTCGACCCGTTCGCCAGCGGGCTGCTCGTGCTGCTCTCGGGGCGCGCGACGAGCGTCCAGGAGCGCTTCATGCGCCTCGACAAGCGCTACGTCACCGAGATCGACCTCTCCTCACGCACGGCTACGGGGGATCCAGAAGGTGAGAGCGTGGACGAGCAGGACCCGCCGAGCGCTCACGATCTCGCGGTCGCGCTCGACGGGCTCCGTGGCACTGTCGAGCTACCGATCCCCGCAGCCTCGGCGGTGAAGATCGACGGTGAGCGCGCCTACCGGCTCCACCGTCGAGGCGTCGTCGTGGAAATGCCGGTGCGCGCGATGCGGATCGACGAGCTGGTCCTGGCCGCGTACGACTGTCGTGTCGCGACGTTGGAGTTGCTCGTCGGCTCGGGAACGTACGTGCGCGCGATCGCGGACGCCCTCGGCGGGCACTGTGTCTCGTTGCGCCGAACAGAGATCGGGCCGTTCCACGTCGACGAGGCCGATCCCGAGCGGATGATCCCGCTGGACGACGCGCTCGCACGTCTCGAGGCGCTGCCGGCGGCACGGGCCGAGGAGCCGTCGCGATGAGAGTCGTCCACGCACCGAGCCAGCTCGAGCGCCAGCCGCGCGCCGTCGCGATCGGCGTCTTCGATGGTGTCCATCGCGGTCACCGAGCCGTCATCCAGGCCGCGATCGACACGGGCCTCTCACCGACGGCGATCACGTTTGACCCGCATCCGCGGATTGCGCTCGGCAACCGCGTCGAGCTGATCACGACCCTCGAGCATCGCCTGGAGCTGCTGGCGGACGCCGGTGTCGAGGCGACGCTCGTCCTCTCGTTCACACCGGAGTTCCAGCAGCTTCGGCCGGAGGAGTTCGTCGAGCACTACCTGCTCGGCATCGGGGCAGAGGCAGTTGCGGCGGGCCCGGATTTCAGGTTCGGGCGCAGGCGGGCCGGGGACGTCGCCTTGTTGATGCGCCTCGGGCTCGAGGTGCTCGGGGTCACGAGCGTGACCGACGTCTCGTCGACCACGATCCGCGCAGCGCTCGGTGAAGGGGATGTCGTCACTGCCGCAAGACTGCTCGGGCGACCGTACGAGCTCGACGGCGTGGTGGTCACCGGCGACCAGCGTGGAGGGACGCTCGGGTACCCCACGGCGAACATCGCTCTCGATCCGTCGCTGCAGTGGCCGGCGGACGGGGTCTACGCGGGCTGGGCGCTCGACCATCGAGCTGCTGTGTCGATCGGCACGAATCCACACTACGGGGGCACCGAGCGGCGCATCGAGCCGTACCTGCTCGACTTCGACGGGGATCTGTACGGGAAGCGGCTCGTCGTCCAGCTCTGGGAGAGGCTGCGCGACCAGGGCGTCTTCACGTCGGAGGAGGAGCTCGTGGAGCAGATCGGCCGAGATGTTGCTGCTACGCGGGCAGCCGGGCCGCCCGACGTGGGCTAGGCGTCGATCCCGACGCCGTCGCGGCGCGGGTCGCCGGCCGCGCCGCCTGGCCCGATACAGCTGACGCCGCCGAAGTAGTGGTGCAGGCCGGGCCAGCGGACAACGGTGCGTCCCTGTGCGGCCAGTTGCTCGAGAGCAGCCTCGTCGATCCCCGGCTCCGCGTGAATCGTGCCCGATACCGGGTGCAGGCGGGGCCGGTCGACCGCCTCCTGCGCCGCGAGGCCCTCGTCGAGAATGCCAGCCAGCACCGAGACCAGCGCCGTCCGCAGCCGGGTTCCGCCGGCCGAGCCGATCGCGAGTACCGGCTCGCCCGCGTCGAGCACGATCGTCGGAGCCATCATCGACTCCATGCGCTCGCCCGGCACGAGACCGCCGACCGCGAGATCCGTCTCGCCGAGCATCGAGTTGAGGTGCAGGTCGAACCAGGGCGTCCAGGCTCCGGCACCGATGCCGAGGCTCGTCGTCAGGACACACACGCGCCCGGCGTCGTCGGCCGCGACGAGGTTCGTCGTATGGCCGTCGCCGTCGGCGCCCTCGAGCGCGACTGCGAGAGCAAGCGCCCGCTCCGTCTCGGAGCGTCCGGCCAACCTCGGCAGGCGACCCAGCGTCTCGGGCACACCCGACAGGCCGGCGCGGGTGAGCACGCTCAGCCCGTGCCACTCCTCATGCGCCGGCTCGCGCCACGTGGCGGTGTAGGCACGGAGGTCGTCCCAGCTCAGCGTCACCCCGTCGACCTGGAGCAGTGCGTCCGCTATCGAGCCCGTGTACACGGCTGCGGCTCCTTCCTCCCTCAGGCACTCCATGGCGTCGACGAGCCCGGGCTGGACGACACTGTCACCGGAGCCGAGCAGAGTGCCGGAGGGCGCGTACAGCTCTGCGCCGCGGCGCACGACGAACGCCGGCTCGAGCATCGAGAGGCAGGCGGCGTGCCGACCCGGCAGAAGAGTCCCCTCGCGGGCGAGGTGCAACGCGGGCTCGACGAGGCGCGGCCAGGGGAGGCGGCCTCCCGCCTCGTGTAGGACCCCGAGACCTGCCGGGACGCCCGGCACACCGCACGACGCAGCACCGACCGTGTAGTGCACCTCGGCTTCCCCGAAGCTGAGCGGAAGCTCGTCCATCTCGCCGATGCGAGAGGGCACTGAGACGAAGCAGTCCAGCAGCCCCGAGCGCGTGCCGTCCCACCACAACGCGTGCCCGCCACCGAGCAGGCCGGTCATCACCGTCTCCGCGACGCAGGATGCGAGGCACATGGCGATCGCGGCGTCGGCGGCGGTGCCGCCTTCGGCGAGGATCTCCGCGCCGGCTTCCGCCGTCGCGGGGTGCCCTGCGGCGACGCCTGCGCTGATCACGGGCAGAAGCTACCGCTCGACCCGAGGTCGTGCGCGAAACACCACGACGGCGACGTCAGCGACGGCGGCGACGAGATCGGCCGGGGCAGCTCCCGGGCGTGTGCCGAGAGCACGTGCCGTTCGCGGGAAGCGCGCCATGTAGAGCGACAGAGCCGTCGCAGCCTCCTGCCCGGAGAGGACGACCCCGTCCACGCCACGGGAGCTCCCGGCGATGACGAGGTCGGCGGGGGCGGCAGGGCTGAACGTCCGCCACCACTGCTTGGAGCCCGGGCGCAGGGCGAGCGCCACGATCGCGTCACCGTCCACCGCGTACAGCACGGGCACGCGACGCACGCGGCCGCTGCGCCTGCCGCGGTACTCGAGCACCATGAGGCTGCCGCTCAGGAGCCGATGCGCCCGCGAATCGAGCACTGCGCGGACCAGTGGGTTCGCGAGCCGAAGCAGACGGAGCGGAAGCAGCATCCCTCGTGACACCTTGTCACAAGCGCCGGGGACGGCTGCTACGCTTGGCCAGACCGCGATCTCGGCCGGACGTGCACTTCCTTCACGCCGTGCGGGGACCGCGGAGTCGCAACGAGAGGAGACGCATGGCGCTCACCAAGGAAGCAAAGCAGGAGCTGATCGGGAAGCACGGCCGGAACGAGCAGGACACCGGCTCCCCCGAAGTGCAGATCGCGATGTTGACGCGTCGCGTCAACGATCTCACCGAGCACCTCCGCACGCACCCGAAGGATCACTACTCCCGTCGGGGGCTGCTGAAGCTCGTCGGGCGCCGCAGGCGCTTCCTCACCTACCTGCAGAAGAACGACCTCGAGGGCTACAGAGCCCTCATCAAGGAGCTCGGACTCCGCCGATAGCTTCTTGCCAGGGCGGGAGGTGGACGTTTGATCGAGCCCCGCAGCCGAGCAACGCGAGGCTGGCTCAAACCTCCACCTTCCGCAGAGAACGGAGAGTGAAGGGATAGACATATGAGCATCACCACCGGGCTTCAAGCCACGGTGTCTGTCGACGTAGGCGGTCGCGAGATCGTCTTCGAGACGGGCAGGCTCGCCAAGCAAGCGGACGGCGCTGTCGTCGTCCGCAGCGGGGACACGATGATCCTCGCCACCGCCGTCGGCCGGAGGGACACGCGACCCGACGCCGACTTCTTCCCGCTGACGGTCGACGTCGAGGAGCGGATGTACGCCGCCGGGAAGATCCCGGGCGGCTTCTTCAAGCGTGAAGGACGCGCCACCGAGCGTGCGACGCTCACCGCGCGCATGATCGACCGCCCGATCCGGCCGCTCTGGCCGAAGGGCTTCAAGAACGAAGTGCACGTGGTCTGCACCGTGTTGTCTGCGGACCTCGTCGTACCGCACGACATCCTCTGCATCAACGGCGCCTCGGCTGCGCTGGCGGTCTCGTCGCTGCCGTTCCTGGGCCCGGTCGGCGCCGTGCGCATCGGTCTGATCGACGACCAGCTCGTGGTCAACCCGACCTTTACGGATCTTGACGCGGGGTCGAGCCTCGACCTGATCGTCGTCGGCACGCGCGACGCGCTGACGATGATCGAGGCGGGCGCCTCTCAGGTCCCCGAGGACACGATCCTCGAGGCGTTCGAACTCGCGCACCGCGAGATCGTCCGCATCTGTGACGCGATCGACGATCTGCGCCGTCAGGCCGGCAAGCCGAAATGGATCGACGTGGAGCTGAACGCCTCCCTGGAGGCCGACCACGGCGACGCGGTCGCCCGTGCGATCGCCGAGCATGGCCTGCGCGACGCGCAGGGCAAGGCCGACGAGCTCCTCGCACAGCTTGCACCCGCGATCGGGATGGACGCCACCGAGGACGACATCCTTCGTGAGCAGCAGCTGCGCAACGGCCTGCAGATGTTGCTCGAGCGGCAGCGTCTCGCGGCGATGGAAACGGCGATTCGCGCGCAGTTCGACACAGAGCTCCAGGCGCTCACCGACGGCGAAGGAGACTCCAAGGAGCTCAAGTCACGCAAGCGCGACCTGCTGCTGACCCGCATCACGGACGAGCTCCAGCTGCCATTCCCCGCGGGAGCGGCCGCCGAGGGCGAGGTATCCGCGAAGGATGCGATGACGAAGCAGTACGTGAAGAAGGCGACAGACGCGATCTACAAGGACCTCGTGCGCAAGAAGATCGCCGTCGACAAGCGGCGCCCGGACGGTCGCGGCACCGAGGAGATCAGGTCGATCTGGACGGACGTGGGCATCTCGCCGCGGACGCACGGGTCGGCCCTCTTCACCCGCGGGCAGACGCAGATCCTGACGCTCTGCACGCTCGGTACGGCCAAGGAGCAGCAGCGCATCGACGACCTGTCGTCGGAGCAGGAGCGCCGCTACATGCACCACTACAACTTCCCGCCGTTCTCGGTCGGGGAGACGGGGTTCATGCGCGGCCCGAAGCGTCGCGACATCGGCCATGGCGCGCTCGCCCAACGGGCGCTCGAGCCGGTGATCCCGGCTGCGGAGGAGTTCCCCTACACGATCCGGCTCGTCTCGGAGACGCTGGAGTCGAACGGCTCGTCGTCGATGGGGTCGGTCTGCGGCTCCACGATGGCGCTCATGCACGCTGGTGTCCCGATCTCGGCGCCGGTCTCCGGCATCGCCATGGGGCTCGTCAAGGAGGGTGACGACTACGTGATCCTCACCGACATCCAGGGTGCCGAGGACCATCTCGGCGACATGGACTTCAAGGTCGCGGGCACGCCGACAGGCATCACGGCGCTGCAGATGGACATCAAGATCACCGGCGTCACGCAGGAGATCATGCGCAGTGCGTTGGAGCAGGCCCGGCAGGCCCGCGAGTCGATCCTCGCCTCGATGGCGGAGACGATCTCCGAGCCGCGGGCGGAGCTTGCAGGGCACGCGCCCCGCATCACGTCGGTGAAGATCAACCCCGAGTTCATCGGCATGGTGATCGGCAAGGGTGGCGAGACGATCCGCTCGCTCGAGGCCGACTACGACGTGCAGATCGACATCGAGGAGGACGGGACGATCCTCGTCTACGCCACGGAAGGCGACAACGCCGACGCGGCGATCTCGACGATCCAGGCGATGACGAAGGAGCCGGAGGTCGGCGACACGTACACGGGCCGCGTCGTGAAGACGACGGAGTTCGGCGCGTTCGTGGAGCTCAAGAAGGGCACCGACGGCCTGCTCCACGTCTCGAACGTGGGTCCGGGGCGCGTCGCGCACATCGAGGACGTGATCGCCCGAGGCGACACGCTCGATGTCATCGTGCAGGAGGTGGACAAGGAGCGGGGCCGCATCGGCCTCAAGCTCGTGGCCAAGCACGAGAACGACGTGCTCGTCCAGCCGGAGGAGCTGATCGAGCGTGCGAAGGATGCTCCGCCCCGCGAGGCCCGCGAGCCGCGCGGCGACCGTGATCGCGGTCGTGGCGGCAGCCGGGACCGCGGTCGGCGGTAGGCACAGCCGACGCCTACCAGCGCGAGCCTCGGCAGGGCGCCACGCCCTGCCGAGGCTCGTCGCTACGATCCGGCGCGATGCTGGAGCACGAGCTCACGACCTTGCCCGGCGGGGAGCGCGTCGTCACGGAGCACATCGACGGCGTACGCAGTGTCGCCCTCGGCCTGTGGATCGGGACAGGGTCGCGCGACGAGACGCCGTCGCGTGCCGGTGTCTCGCACTTCATCGAGCATCTGCTGTTCAAGGGCTCGTCGCGCTACACGGCACAGGAGATCGCCGAGCTGTTCGACACCATGGGCGGTGAACTGAACGCGGCGACGTCCCGCGAGACCACTGTCGTGTACACGCGGATCCCCGACGATCATCTCGAGCAGGCGCTCGACGCGGTCGTCGACATGGTGTTCTCGCCTGCGTTCGACGACGTCGACAGCGAGCGGGAGGTCGTCCTCGAGGAGATCGCGATGGTCGACGACAACCCGCAGGACCTCGTGCACGATCTCGCGGGCGAGGTCGTCTTCGGCTCACATCCACTCGGTCGTCCGGTGATCGGCAGGGCGGACGTGATCGCCTCTGTCGGCCGCCGCGCCCTGCGCTCGTACCACGGTGGCGCCTACGTCGGCGAGAACGTCGTACTGGCAGCCGCCGGGAACATCGACCACGGCCGTCTGATCGACCTCATCGCCGCCCGTCGACCCAAGGGTGCCACACCCGCGCGCGTCACCCGCAAGCCGCTGCGGCGCGTTCCGGCGCCGGGTGTGCGCTTCCAGCGCAAGGACACCGAGCAGTACCACGTCGTGCTCGCCGGCCCCGGTGTCTCGCGGTCTGACGAGCGACGGTATGCGGCATCCCTGCTCGACGCGATCGTCGGCGGCTCGGCGTCCTCGCGGCTCTTCCAGGAGATCCGCGAGAAGCGCGGCATGGCCTATAGCGTCTACTCGTACGGGGCGCAGTACGCCGAGGCAGGGCAGGTCGGGATCTACCTCGGGACGCGTGAGGACAACCTCGTCGAATGCCTCGAGGTGACGGCCGCCGAGTTGCGCGACCTCGGAGACGGGAACCTTCGCGGGGGCGAGCTCGAGCGTGCGAAGGAGAACTTCAAGGGACGTCTGCTGCTCTCACTCGAGTCGACGTCGGCCAGGATGACACGCCTCGGGCGTGCTCTGATCACCGACACCGAGCTGATCACACTGGAAGAGACGATTCGCAGGATCGACGCGGTCACCGAGGAGAGCGTCGCAGCGTTGGCCCGAGAGCTGCTCGCCCCCGAGGCTCTCTCCGCCATCGCGATCGGTCCCAACGAGAAGCGCTTCAGGACTGCAGCAGAGCGCTTCAACCCTCGCGCACTCGCGCGAGCGGCGTGACGTGCGCGTCGCGCTCTACGGGATCGGGGGCAAGGTGGGATCGGTTCTCGCCATCGCGCTCGAGGTATCGGGTCACGACGTCGTCGACGGCCGTCTGCACGGCCCTGACGACTGCGACGCCGCCGTCGACTTCACCCGCCCCGACGCCGTCGTCGACAACGTCGCGGCGTGTGTTGCCGCGCGCGTTCCAGTCGTGATCGGAACGTCGGGGTTCGATCGGCATGCAGTCGACGCCGCCGCGCGTGAGGCCGGCGTTCCCTGCTTCTTCGCACCGAACTTCGCGGTCGGTGCCGTGCTGATGATGCGCTTCGCCGAGGAAGCGTCGCGACACCTGCCGCGGGCCGAGATCGTCGAGCTGCACCACGAGACGAAGGTCGACGCACCCTCCGGTACGGCGAACGCCACGGCCGAGCGGATGGAGGGCGACGTTCGGATCCACTCGGTGCGGCTCCCGGGTCTCGTTGCACACCAGCTGGTGCTCTTCGGCGGAGCGGGGGAGAGTCTCACGATCCGCCACGACACGACCTCACGTGATGCGTTCGTTCCTGGCGTCCTGTTGGCCGTGGACTCGGTGCGCGGGTTGCCGCCAGGGCTGACGGTGGGTCTCGACGCGATCCTCTGATCCCGCTCGTCGACGGCGATCCGGGCGAGGCGTCGTCGCGAGGAGATCGGACGCGTCGGCCGTCTCTTCGTAGAATGTTGGGATGCTCGGCGAGATCCTGACCGCGATCGTCACGCCTTTCCGCGCGGACGGGAGCGTGGATCTGGCGCGATTCCGTGCTCTTGCGCGCCACCTCGTCGAGAACGGTTCGGACGGCATCGTCGTCACCGGAACGACCGGGGAGGCGCCCACGCTGAGCGACGACGAGCGTTTCTCGCTCTATGAGGCCGCGATGGACGAGCTCGGTGGGGAGCACACGGTCGTCGCCGGCACGGGAACGTACGACACAGCGCATTCGATCCATCTCACCGAGCGAGCGCACGCGATCGGCGTCGACGGGTTTCTCGTCGTCACGCCGTACTACAACAAGCCTCCACAGCGCGGGATCGTCGCGCACCTCGAAGCCGTTGCTGCCGCCACCGACCGACCGATCGTCTTCTACGACATCCCGGGTCGCGTCGTCGTCGACGCCGAGCCCGAGACGATCTCCCGGCTTGCCGAGATCGAGAACGTCCGCGCGGTGAAGCAGGCGAAGCCGTCTCTCGACGCAGGCAGGCATGTCGTGGCGTGCGGGCTCGACCTCTACGCGGGCGACGACGACCTGATCCTTCCGTTCCTGGAGATCGGTGGAGTGGGAGGGATCTGCGTGCACACCCACGTCGTCGGCACGCGGGTCAGGGAGCTCGTCGACGCCTTCCGCGCAGGAGACGTCGAGGCGGCACGGACGCTCGACGAGGAGCTGCGCCCCTCGATCGAGCTCCTGCGTGTCGTGACGAACCCGATCGCGATCAAGAAGGCGCTCGAGCTGCTCGGCCTGGCCGCGGGGCGCGTGCGCCTACCGCTGGTCGAGGCCGACGACGCAGAGAGCTCAGCCATCCGCGACTGCCTGGCACGGCTCGGCCTGCTTCAATCCGCCACCGCGTAGTCCGTAGGATCACCCCATGGCGGCCTGCCCATCCTGCGGCAGTGAGAACAGAGACGAGGCACGTTTCTGCGACACGTGCGGGCAGGCGCTGACCGCCGCGCCGGCGCCGGCAGGCGCGGAGGAGCGCAAGGTCGTGACAGTGCTTTTCTGCGATCTCGTCGGGTTCACGGCAGCATCGGAGGTCGCCGACCCGGAGGAGGTGCGCGCGCGTCTTCGCCCGTACCACGACCTGCTGCGAGAGCGGATCGAAGCGTTCGGCGGGACGGTGGAGAAGTTCGTCGGGGACGCCGTGATGGCGGTCTTCGGTGCGCCCGTCGCGCACGAGGACGACGCCGAGCGAGCGATTCGCGCGGGGCTCGGCATCCTCGAGCGCCTGGAGGAGCTCAACGACTCCGAGCCCGGGCTTTCGCTCACGGTGCGCATCGGGATCAACACGGGCGAGGCGCTCGTCGCCCTCGATGCGCGTCCGGAGTCGGGAGAGGGCTTCGTCACCGGCGACGTCGTCAACACCGCATCACGGATCGAATCCGCTGCCCCGGTCGGCGGGGTCGCGGTGGGGGAAGCGACGTACCGCTCCACCAAGCCGATCTTCGAGTGGGCTGAGCTCGAACCGGCCGAGCTGAAAGGGAAGGCGGAGCCGGTGGCCCTGTGGCAGCCACTCGCCGCCCGCGCACGTCTCGGCGCAGACGTCATCCGTCACCTCTCGACGCCGCTCGTGGGTCGGAAGCTCGACGTCCTCCAGTTGCGCACGGCCTTCGAGAAGGCCGTGCGGGAGCCGTCCGTCCAGCTGGTGACGGTCGTCGGCGAGCCAGGGGTCGGCAAGAGCCGACTCGTCGCCGAGCTCGGTGCCCACGTGGACTCGTTGCCGAACCTCGTGCGGTGGCGGCAGGGGCGCTGCCTCCCGTATGGCGAGGGGATCGCGTTCTGGGCACTCGGCGAGATCGTCAAGGCGCAAGCGGGGATCTACGAGTCCGACACTCCGGATGACGCCACGCGGAAGCTCACCGAGGTCATCCCCGACGTCGAGGAGGCCGCGTGGCTGAAGGCTCGCCTGTTCCCACTCGTCGGCGTCGACCCGGGCGCGACAGCCAGTCGCGAGGAGTCGTTCACCGCGTGGCGCCGGTTCCTCGAGTCGATTGCGGAGCAGGAGCCGACGGTGCTCGTGTTCGAGGACCTGCACTGGGCGGACGAGGCACTGCTGGACTTCGTCGAGTACCTCGCCGACTGGGCGGAGGGTGTGCCCCTGCTGCTCGTCTGCACCGCCCGCCCCGAGCTGCACGAACGCCGACCCACGTGGGGCTCCGGGCTTCGCAACGCGACGACCATTGGGCTGGCGCCTCTCTCCGAGGTGGAAACGGCGGCGCTCGTGTCCTCCCTCCTCGACCAGGCGGTGCTCCCCGTCGAGACGCAGCAGGCGATTCTCGAGCGTGCGGGGGGCAACCCGCTCTATGCCGAGGAGTTCGTGCGCATGCTCCGCGATCGGGATCTTCTCGACGATCGTGGCGCGTTCCGGAGCGGGACCGACGTGCCGTTCCCGGACTCGCTCGGCACGCTGATTGCGGCGCGGCTCGACACGCTGCCGTCCGACGCAAAGGCCTTGCTGCAGGACGCTGCGGTGATCGGAAAGGTGTTCTGGGGCGGTGCCGTCGCGACGATGGCCGACCGTGACCCCTCGGCGGTCGAGGCGACCTTGCACGACCTCGCGCGCAAGGAGCTCGTCCGCTCGTCGCGCCAGTCGTCGATGGAGGGCGAACGCGAGCACGGCTTCTGGCACGCGCTCGTGCGTGACGTCGCCTACGGCCAGATCCCACGGTCGCAACGAGCAGCGAAGCACGTCTCGGCCGCCGAGTGGATCGAGGCGAGGGCCGGAGAGCGAGTCGAGGACCTCGCAGACGTCCTCGCCTACCACACGGCCGAGGCGATCGGCTTGGCCGAGGCCACGGGGGCCACAGACACCGTCGAGGCGATCGCTCCACGCGCGCGCCGCTACACGTTGCTCGCCGGCGAGCGAGCTCTCGGACTCGACGCCGCCAAGGCGATCCAACTGCTCGAACGCGCTGTCAAGCTGTCCGACGCGGACGACGAGCAGTATCCGCACGTGCTTCTCCGCTTCGCCGCGGCGGCCATCGAGTCGGGCCGCGCCGCCGACGCTGCCGATGCGTGCGAGCGAGCGGCTGCCATCTATCGCGCTCGAGGCGACATCGTGCACACCGGAGAGGCACTGACGCTCCTGGACCATGCGCTTCCCAGCGTCCACGAGAGACATCTGCTCGAGGCGATCGACCTGCTGGAGAGCGTTGCTCCGGGGCCTGAGCTCGTGGCCGCGTACACACAACAAGGCGGCTTCCATCTCGTGCGTGGCGAGTATGCCGGTTGCGTCGCGTCCACCGGGCGGGCGCTCGAGCTCGCCGAGGAGCTCGGGCTCCCAATCCCCGCACGTGCTCTCGGATTCCAGGCTGCCGCGCGTGCCAACTCCGGAGACCCGGGCGCCCTGGAAGAGATGGAGACCGCCAGAAGGCTCCTCGTCGAGCGCGGCTTCGGCCGGGACGCAGCAGTTGTCCATCACAACATGGCGATGAACGTGTGGATCTTCGACGGCCCGGCAGCTGCGCTCGCTGTGGACGAAGAAGTGGAGCGATTCACCGAGCAGCGTGGGCTCGCCGAGATGGGCGCCAACGCCCGCGCAACCGTTCTCGAGCGCCTCGTCGACGTCGGGCGGTTCGGTGAGGTGCTCGCGCGATACACAGCCGAGTCCGAGCTCGAAGAAGCGGGCGTGATGGGTGAGTCGTCGGCAGTCGAGCTGTACGCCGCCGTCGCGCGCGCCCACTTCGAGGTCGGCGACCGAGGAGCGGCGGCGCAGGATGCTTCGCGCGCTCTCGCGAAGGCACGCCACCTCGACCATTGGCTCGGAGTCGTCATCGCCGGAGCCCCGGCGGCTCTTGCATCGCTCGATGCAGGAGATCCATCGGCCGCGCTTGCCCTGCTCGGCGAGGTTACGGAGCGTCCCGACGGGCTGATCAACGAAGAGTTCGCCGGCCGCTTGCCGGCGCTCGTACGGTGCGCGCTCGCGGCCGGCGACGTCGCGCTCGCCGAGCGTCTTGCCGAGGGGGTCGGCGACGCCGGGCTGCCCCTTCACGAGCATGCGTTCGTCGCGGCGCAGGCGCAGATCGTCGAGGCACGGGGCGACCTGCGGGAGGGCGCTGAGCTGTTCGAGGACGCCGCGGCCCGGTGGGACGGCTTCGGGGCGAAGCTCGAGCAGGCGTACGCGCTCCAGGGACAGGGGCGCTGCCTCGTCGCGCTCGCGGACCGCGCCGCCGAGTCTGTGCTGCGCGATGCGAGGGCACTGTTCGGGGAGATGGGCGCCCGTCCGCGGGTCGAAGAGTGCGACGCGCTACTGTCACGCGCGCTCGCCGCGGGTGCGTAGGCGCCAGGCGCACGCGACCGCGTCACTACACTCCGACGCGATGAGCGACACACTCAGGATCATTCCGCTCGGTGGCCTCGGCGAGGTCGGCAAGAACATGACCGTGTACGAGCTCGGCGAGACGGTGATCGTCGTGGACACGGGGCTCGCCTTCCCCAAGGACGAGCACCTCGGTGTCGACCTCGTGCTCCCGGACTTCTCGTACCTCTACGACAAGCGCGTGCGGGCGGTGATCCTGACCCACGGTCACGAGGATCACGTCGGTGCGCTGCCCTACGTCCTGCGCGAGGTGGAGGTGGACGAGGTCATCTCCACGCGCCTCACGCTGGGGATGATCAAGTCGAAGCTCGACGAGCACAAGCTCGGTGCAGCAACGACGCTGCGTGAGGCTGCACCGGGCGACGAGCCACTCGAGCTGGGCCCGTTCCGCGTGGAGCTCGTGCGCATGGCGCACTCGATCCCCGATGCCGTGGCACTCGTGATCGAGAGCGCGGCGGGGCGGGTCGTCCACACGGGCGACTGGAAGCTCGACCACACCCCGGTCGACGGGCAGAAGACCGACGTCGGCAAGCTCGCGGAGATCGGAAACCGCGGCGTCGACCTGCTGCTCGGGGACTCGACGAACGCGGAGCGCCCCGGGCTCACAGGGTCGGAGCGCCTCGTCGGTGAGGCGTTCGAGCAGATCATCCCGCTGCGTCGCGGCCGAGTGTTCGTCGCGTCGTTCGCCTCGAACATCCACCGCATGCAGCAGGCTGCCGCGGTTGCCGCAAAGAGCGGGCGCAAGGTCGCCGTGGTGGGCCGCTCGATGCGACGGAACCTCAACATCGCACGGAACCTCGGCTACGTCGAGATCCCCGACCACCTGATCGTGAAACCACAGGACGCGATGGAGTTGCCTCCGCAGCAGGCGCTCATCCTGTGCACCGGGAGCCAGGGCGAGCCGATGTCGGCGCTCACTCGGATCGCATACGACGACCACTCCAGCATCAGTGTCGAGCCGGGCGACACGGTGATCATCTCGGCGAAGCCAGTGCCCGGGAACGAGCTCCGCGTCCACGACTCGATCAACAATCTCGCGAAGCGCGGGGCAGAGGTGCTGCACGAGGAGATCGCGCAAGTGCACGTCTCCGGGCACGCCTGCCAGGAGGAGCTGCGGACGCTCCTCTCGCTGCTTCGCCCGCGCGCGGTGATGCCGATCCACGGCGAATTCCGGATGCTTGCGGCCCATGCGCGCCTGGCGCGAGAGGCGGGCGTTCCGGACGAGCGGATCGTGCTCGCCGAGAACGGGTCAGTGGTCGAGCTGTCGCTCGCCCGCGGCGCACGGATCGTCGATCGCATCGACGCTGGGGTGACGTTCGTCGACGGGCTCGGTGTCGGGGACGTCGAAGACGTGGCGCTGCGCGATCGGCGTCGTCTGGCCGAGGACGGTGTGCTGATCATCGTCACGACCATCGCGCTCTCGGACGGTGGCGAGATCGCGCCGCCCGAGCTGATCTCGCGTGGCTTCGTCGACGACGACGAGCTGGTCGAGGAGCTTCGACTCGAGGCAGGGCGCGTTGCTGTCGAGCTCGCAGCGGCCGGCGTGACGGAGATCAAGCTCCTGCAGGAGCACGTCCACGACGCGATCGGCCAGGTCGTCTACGACCGCACCCGCCGCCGGCCCATGATCCTCCCAATCGTGATCGAGGCCTGATGGAGAACGGCTGGGCCGACGTGATCGAGCTCCACGCGTCCGACGGCGCGACTGCGAGGAGGCTCACCGGCCAACTGCGCGCCTGCGAGGCCGCCGCGCTGGCATTCTGCCGGCTGCTCGAGCGCTGGAGCCGCGGCGATGCCGTACCGGCAACGGCTGGTGGTCGTGAAGCCGCACTGCGACACGCGGCTGATCGAGCCGAGACCGCGATCGCCGGGCTCGAGAAGCCGCTCGGGCGTTACCTGCTCGAGCTGGAGGCCGACGTCGCCGAGGGACGATCGTGGTACGGAGGCCCTGGAGCCGGCGAGCTCGTCGAATGGCGCCCCGTCCTCGACCGTGCCGGCGTGCACGCGTGCCCCGATCGGGTGGCCTCCGCCTACCTCGAGCTCGCCGTCCTCGTGCGGGCTCTGCAGGGCCTCGAGGACGCCACGCGGTTGGAGACGGCGCCCGACGCATCCACCCTCTGGGCGGGACTGTTCGACCTCCGCGACACGCTGTTCGGCTCGACGGTGGGCGACCTGCGCGCCCTCGCCGCCTGAGGACCCGACCGCCGAGGTGTCAGACACCTCGTACGTGTCAAGTGTCCTTTGCACCTGGTCCGTGCCGCTTCGTCGACAAGGGAGCGATGTCGGTCGAGCGCGGGCGGCATGGGAGCGGGGATCTCGCCCTCCCGTCCTGTGGAACCATCGGCACGATGTTGGCACGACTTGCGCTTGACACGCTTGCGGTGTCTGACACCTGATCGGACCATCCGGTCGGCGTAGGATCGGGACGTGCCCCCGCGGATCACGGTCGTCGGCTCGGTGAACCTCGACCTCGTCGCTCGGGTCGATCGGCTGCCGCGTCCCGGTGAGACGGTGACCGGGGCATCGTTCGCCCGCTTCCCGGGAGGGAAGGGTGCCAATCAGGCGGTTGCGTGCGCCCGTCTCGGCGCCGACGTGACACTCGTCGCAGCCGTCGGCGACGACCCGTTCGCGGACGAAGCTCTCACGAGCCTGCGCGAGGCAGGTGTGACTCTCCAGCTCGAGACGGCCCGCGAGCCGACGGGGGTCGCGCTGATCGAGGTGGACGAGACGGGGGAGACCACGATCGCGGTGGCCCCCGGAGCGAATGCAACGCTCGATGCTGTCGACCTCCCCGCCCACGACGCGGTGTTGTGCCAGCTCGAGGTTCCCGACGCTGCGGTGCGCGCCGCGTGGGAGGGCTGCGACGGGCTCTTCTGTCTGAATGCTGCTCCGGCCCGGACGGTGGGCATCGACCCGGACCTGACGGTCGTCAACCGCTACGAGCTCGAAGCGTTGCAGCGACGGAACGGGATGATCGCACTCACGCTCGGGGCAGAGGGGGCCGTGCTGCTCGAAGACGGCGTCGAGATCGCCCGTGCCGAGCCTCCCCGGGTCGACGTCGTCGACGGCACGGCGGCAGGAGACGCATTCACGGCGTGCTTGCTCGTGTCGCTGCTCGAGGGACGCTCACCGGATGAGGCGCTTTCTCGCGCGTGCGTGGCCGGTGCTCTCACGGCATCTCGCTTCGGTGCGCAGCCGTCTCTGCCGACGGCCGCCGAGGTCGACGATCGCGCGGGAAGCTAGCGCGCGTCGAGCTCCGCGGCGAGACGCTTCGGAGCGACGATCCGGTAGCTCTCCTCGACCCAGTCGCAGAGGACGTCGAGCGACACGCCGGGTGCGGCGAACGGCACCGTCATCCAACCCGACGGGCCGAGCCCGTAGCGCGTCGGCTCGGCGCCCTCGACGGAGACGGCATGGCCGTGGGACTCGACGAGCTTCACCGTCAGCCGGGACGCATCACCGTCGTCAGCACCGAGGAAGGCGAACACCTTGCCCCGAACCTTTGCCGCGCTCCCGCCCCAGGGAAACTCCTCCACCGCCTCTGGCAGGGACAGCGCGAACGCGCGGAGCTGGTCACGGACGTCGGCCACGTCGCACGTGCACGATACTTTCGCCGTGCACCCGACGCCGATCATCCTCGACTGCGATCCCGGTCACGACGACGCGATCGCACTCCTGCTCGCGCTCGCCAGCCCCGAGCTCGAACTGATCGGAGTGACCACGACGTTCGGGAACCAGACGCTCGAGAAGACGACGAGCAACGCGCTGCGCGTACTCGAACTCGTCGGGCGCTCGGATGTTCCCGTGGCTGCGGGTGCGGACCGACCGCTGCGCCGCGAGCTCGTCGTCGCCGCGCACGTGCACGGGGAGAGCGGTCTCGACGGCCCCGCGCTCCCGGCCGCGAGCACGAGCCCGGTGGCCGACGACGCCGTCGCGTTCATGGCGCATGCCGTGGCGGCGTCGCCGGTGCCGGTGACCCTGGTTCCCACGGGGCCCCTGACCAACGTCGCCCGTTATCTCGAACGACACGGTGAGGCAGGGATCGAGCGGATCGTGCTGATGGGCGGCGCCATCGCCGAAGGGAACATGACGCCGGCCGCCGAGTTCAACATCTGGGCCGACCCCGAGGCGGCGCAGGCCGTCCTCCACAGCCGCCTGGACGTGACGATGATCGGCCTCGACGTCACGCATCGCGCGGTCACGAGCCCCGCGTTACAGGCGCGGTTGCGCGAGGTCGGGGCCGCCGGCGCGTTCGTCGCCGACCTCGTCGACTTCTTCGCCCTGTACCACCAGCGAACGTATGGTTGGGACGGCGCGCCGATCCACGACGCGGTGGCCGTTGCACACATCATCGAGCCGGGTCTCGTGGCGACGAAGACGCGGAACGTCGAGGTCGAAGTCGAATCGGAGCTCTGCCGCGGGCGCACCGTGGTCGACCTCTGGAACCGCACCGACCGGCCGGCGACGGTCCACGTCGGCGTCGATCTCGATGCCGACCGGTTCTTCGACCTGCTCGTGGAGCGGATCGCGTGCCACGACGAGTGACGTTCAGCCGAGTTGCGCGAGCCTGATCCCGGCCCACACGGCGACGAGACCGAGCCCGAGCGTGCCCAGGGCGTTCGCGAGTGCGGTAGCGACATGACCGGCGTCGAGCAGCCGGTAGGTGTCGAGAGAGAAGGTCGAGAACGTCGTATACGCGCCGAGGAAGCCGACCAGCACACCGGTGCGTAGCCACGTCACGTCTTCGAAGCGTGGCTCCATCCAGGTGACGAGGAAGCCGACGAGGAACGCTCCGCTGACGTTGACGACGAAGATTCCCCAGGGGAACAGGCCGCCCCGGGCCTCGAACCACTCGTCGAGCCCCCAGCGAGCGAGCGCGCCAAGAGCACCTGCGACTGCGACAGCGAGAATCGCGATCGGCACGGCGCGCAGCATACGGTCGGCACCGGCCGCCCTCGCAGGAGTGCGCTCTCGGCCGACGAAGCAGCAAGTCCATGGCGGCGACGAAGAAGAGGCGGCGCCGGACGCTGCGTCCGCGCACGCCCTCGCGTGTGCGGACGAAGAAGCGCCAGCAGAAGACGCGCTCTCACCATCACCCCGAGCTCTGGGGCCTCGGCATGGTCGCCGTCGGCGCGTTCCTCGCGACCGTGCTGTGGTTCGGCTGGAACGGCGGCCCGGTCGGGGAGCACATCGCCACATGGTCACACGACCTGCTCGGGGGCGCCGTGCATGTCCTACCGCTCGTCCTCATCGGAGTGGGTGCGTTGATGATGGTGCGGAGCGCGCTCGTCGACGTCCGCCCGTTCCGGACCGGGCTCGCCGTCGGCGGCATCGGGCTGATGATCGTGCTCGGGACCGATCACGGGGGCATCGTCGGCACAGGACTCGGTGGAGGGCTCGCCTACCTCGTCGGAGACACGGGGGCGGCAATCATCGGCTTTGCACTTCTCGTCGCCGGCGTGCTGCTCATCACCGGCGCCTCCGCGGGCGCAGTGCTGAGGCGCTCGGGCTCTGCGATGCACCGTGCCGGCGTCAGCGCACGACGGTCGCTCGAACGCTTCGAACGGTCGGCCGAGCGTGTAGCCGAGCCGCCTCCGCGCCCGATGACCGCGGTCGTGCCCGCAGCCCTCGTCGACGGCGTGGAGGCGTTCCCCGACGTCGTGTCGTCGCTGAGCGCCGAACCGGCACGGCTCGTCGTCGACGAGCACGCCGATGAGCCCACACTCGACGACGTGATCGCGCTCCCGTTTCCCACCTCGAGGTCCGGCGACTACCGGCTTCCCGACCGCTCGCTCCTCAAGGCCTCGCCACCGGTTCGCGGCGACGCCGGGGAAGTGAGCACGCGGATCGCCGATACCCTCGTGCAGACGCTCGCGCACTTCGGGGTCGACGCCGTCATCGTCGGCACGATCGCCGGACCCAGGGTCGTGCGCTACGAGCTGCAGCTCGCGCCCGGGACGAAGGTCTCGAAGGTCGCTGCCCTCAAGGACGACCTCTCCTACGCACTGGCCACGACCGAGATCCGGATTCTCGCTCCGATTCCCGGCAAGCAGGCCGTCGGCGTCGAGGTGCCCAACCTCGCTCCCAAGCTCGTCACGCTCGGCGACATCTTCGACGACCTGCCCGGCAACGTCAGCCCGCTCTCGGTGTGGCTGGGCAAGGACATCTCCGGCAACGCCGTCTGGACAGATCTCGCCCGTATGCCGCACCTCCTGATCGCGGGCACGACGGGCTCGGGCAAGTCCGGGTGCATCAACACCATCCTCACGTCGGTGCTGCTACGCGCCACGCCCGACGAAGTCCGCCTGATCCTCGTCGATCCGAAGCGCATCGAGCTCAACCACTATGAGTCGATCCCGCACCTGCTTACGCCTGTCGTCTCCAGCCCCAAGGAGGCGTCGGCAGTGCTCCAAAACGTGATCGCCGAGATGGAGCGTCGCTACGAGCGACTCTCGCTCGTCCGGGCCCGCAACCTGCCCGAGGCGAACCGGGCCTTCCGGGCACGCGGGGAGGATCCACTGCCGTACCTGCTGGTCGTGATCGACGAGCTCGCCGATCTGATGATGGTCTCGCCGCAGGCGGTCGAGGACGCGGTGATCAGGCTTGCGCAGAAGTCCAGGGCGGTCGGAATCCATCTCGTCCTTGCCACCCAGCGGCCGTCGGTCGACGTCATCACCGGGATGATCAAGGCGAACGTGCCCTCGCGAATCGCCTTCGCCGTCTCCAGCCAGACAGACTCACGGGTGATCCTCGATACGCACGGAGCCGAGAGCCTGCTCGGCCAGGGCGACATGCTCTTCAAGCCGCTCGGGACGTCTCGCCTGCAGCGCGTGCAGGGCGCGTACGTCACCGAAGAGGAGATCGCGCTCGTCGTCGACCAGTGTCGGGCGCAGCGCGGGCAGGAGCTCGACGAGAGCCTGCTCGAGGCACCGGAGGCGGCGCCGACGGAGGGAGGCGGCGAGGATGCGGACTTCGACCCCGACGAGGACCCGCTGCTCGACCGCGCGATCGAGATCGTGGTGCAGACGCAGACCGCATCGGTCTCGCTCCTGCAGCGACGTCTACGGGTCGGGTACACGAGGGCCGGGCGCTTGATCGACATGCTGGAACGACGCGGGATCATCTCCGGTTACGAAGGCTCCAAGCCGCGGCGTGTGCTCCTTGAGGAGCATCAGCTCGCCTCGGTGATCGGGAGCCCGTAGCCTCCGCTGGATCGGTCGACATTGCCCGCCGTAGCCGAGTAGGCTTCTCGCGGCTTGGCAAGACGGCCAACTTCCGTTTGAATCCCCCGTCAGAGAGGCGGGAGGAACCGTTGGACCACAAGGAGGGCATGTGACGACTCGTAAATGGATGGCCGGTGCGGCTGTCGCGCTCGTAGCGATGCTGGCACTGGTCGTCACCTCGCTCGGGGCGGCGAAGCCGGCCAAGAGCACTGCGTCCTACCAGGTCGCACTGGTCACCGATATCGGCGGGCTGAACGACAAGGGGTTCAACCAGCTCGCGTACCGGGGTCTGGTGCGCTCGCAGAAGAACCTCGGGGTGAAGGGCCGCGTCTTCATCTCGAAGAGCGCTGCCGACTACATCCCCAACATGACCGCAGCGGTCAAGCAGGGGAACCAGCTGGTGATCGCCGTCGGCTTCCTGATGGCCGACACGGTGGCGACGATGGCGAAGAAGTTCCCGGGCACGAAGTTCGCGATCGTCGATTTCCCGGCCGTCGCGCTCAAGGGCGCGCCGAAGAACGCCCGCGGCATCGTCTTCGCCGAGAACGAGGCGGGCTGCCTCGCCGGCGTCGCGGCAGCGAAGGTGACGAAGAACCTCGCGATCGGCTCGGTCGGCGGCATCAAGATCCCGCCGGTCGATGCGTTCATCGCCGGGTACCAGCACTGTGCACAGCTGGTGAACAAGCGCGTTTCGACCCTGAACGACTACTCGCAGGACTTCGTCGCTCAGGACAAGTGCAAGGAGCTCGCGCTCAAGCAGATCGACGCAGGCGCGGACGTCGTGTTCCAGGTCGCTGGGCTCTGTGGTCTCGGCGCTATCGCCGCCGCCAAGGAGAAGAAGGTCTGGGGCATCGGCGTCGACAACGACCAGGCGTTCCTCGGCGCACACGTGCTGACGAGCGCGACGAAGAAGGTCGACGTCGGCGTGTACAGCACGATCGCCCTTGCCAAGACGAACAAGTTCAAGGGCGGCACCGACGGTGTGTTCAACGTCAAGAACGGCGGCACGGGCTACGGCAAGGTGAGCCTCAAGGCGCCGAATCGCAAGGGTCTGATCAAGACGCTCAACCTCTGGGCGGGCAGGATCAAGACCGGCAAGGTGAAGATCCCCGCGACGCTCGAGTAGAGCGACTCTGGGCACACGACACGTACCGCTGGGGGCGGGCCGTCACGGCCCGCCCCCAGTTCGTTTCGGATGGTTCGATTTCGCATACTCCACCAATGGCCATAGAATCGCGGGTCATGGCCGAGAGCCCCACCGTTCTTGAGATGCGCGGCATCACCAAGCGCTTCCCCGGGATCGTCGCCAACGATGACGTCTCGATCGATCTGCTCGAGGGCGAAGTGCATGCGCTGCTCGGCGAAAACGGTGCGGGCAAGTCGACGCTGATGAACTGCCTCTACGGGCTCTATCACCCGGACGAGGGCGAGATCCGCATCAAGGGGAAACCGGTACGGCTCGGCTCACCGCGCGCCGCGATCGACCACGGGGTGGGGATGGTGCATCAGCATTTCATGCTCATCCCCGTGATGACCGTCGCCGAGAACATCGTCCTCGCCGTCGAGCCACGACGAAGCGGCGTCCTCCTCGACCTCTCGGCGGCGGAGCAGCGGGTGACCGAGCTCTCCGAGCGCTTTGGTCTGGCCGTCGACCCGCACGCCAAGATCGAAGACATCTCCGTCGGCCAGCAGCAACGGGTCGAGATCCTCAAGGCGCTGTACCGCGGAGCCGACATCCTCGTCCTCGACGAGCCGACGGCGGTGCTCACACCGCAGGAGGCGCAGGAGCTGTTCGAGATCATCCGCGGCCTCACAGCACAGGGGAAGTCGATCATCTTCATCAGCCACAAGCTGAATGAGGTCACCGAGGTCGCCGATCGGATCACTGTCCTCCGGCGGGGCAAGCTGATCGAGACGCTACCGGCAGAGGGTGCGACGGAAGAGGGGCTGGCGCGGCTGATGGTCGGCCGCGAAGTGCTGCTGTCCGTCGACAAGGGCGAGTCGACGTCCGGGGAGGCATTGCTCACCGTCGATGACCTCCGTGTCTTCGACGACCGGGGGATCGAGAAGGTGCGTGGGGTGTCGCTGGACGTTCGCGCCGGCGAGATCGTCGCCATCGCAGGCATCGACGGCAACGGCCAGACCGAGCTGATCGACGCGATCACGGGCCTGCGCAAGCCGTACGACGGCCGCGTGACGGTTGCCGGAAAGGATGTGACGAACGCAAACGCGTATCGCCACTTCCACGCCGGGCTCGGGCACATCCCGAGAGGACCGCCAACGCCGGGGCCTGATCCTCGACTTCACGGTCGCGGAGAACATCGCGATCCACGACTTCCGCAAGCGACCCGACTCGCGTTTCGGCTGGCTCTTCCCGCGACGGACGCTCGAGCGGGCACGACGGCTCGTCGCCGAGTTCGACGTGCGCGGCGGCAGCGCCAGGGCACCGGCCGGGAATCTCTCGGGCGGCAATCAGCAGAAGGTGATCCTCGCCCGCGAGATCGATCGCAACCCGAGAGCCCTGGTCGCCGCGCAGCCCACGCGCGGGCTCGATGTCGGCGCTATCGAGTTCGTCCACGAGCGACTGATCCAGGAGAGAGACGAGGGGCGGGCCATCCTTCTCGTCTCGCTGGAGCTGGAGGAGGTCCGCTCACTCGCCGACCGCATCTTCGTCATCTACGAGGGTGAGCTCGTAGGCGAGTACCCACCGAGCACGACGGAGGCCGAGCTCGGCGTGGCGATGACCGGAGGCGGACGCGACAAGGACGTCGCGGCATGAGCCGCTGCAGCTTCAGGAGTCGTCGCGGGTCGGGATCCGCTCATCCGTGTGAAGTCGGCGTGCGTGTCGACATCGCGATCTGCCGCGGCGACAGCCGCGGCAGCTTCAGGGATTGTCGCGGGTCGGGATCCGCGGGAGCGGATCGCGACCCTGCGGAAAGAGGAGCATGTCTGAGCCGCTGAGTCAGCTCCCGGACGAGGAACAGCACAAGGAGAACATGGCGGAGCGCTACTTCTCGATGCAGAAGGCCGAAGGCTTCCTTGCACCCGTGCTGACCGCCCTGCTCGCGTTTGCCGTAGGCGGGATCGTGGTGTTCGTATCCACGGGGAACAACCCGCTCTCCACCTACAAGGCGATCTTCGAAGGGTCGGGCTTGAACTGGCTCTTCCCGTGGGTCGACGGCATCGACCGGGAGTTCGCCGCGCTCAACCTCCAGCAGACGCTGATCCTCACGTCCTCGCTGATCCTGACGGGGCTCGCTGTCGCTTTCGCCTTCCGCTGCGGGATGTTCAACATCGGCGGCCAGGGCCAGTACCTGTCCGGCGCGATCATCGCTGTGATCATCGCGTCCAACCTCGAAGGGCTCAATCCGTTCCTCCACATCCTGCTCGCGATCGTGATCGGCACGCTCAGTGGCGCAGCGCTGGCAGGGATCGCGGGCTTGCTGAAGGCGCTCGTCGGCGCGCACGAGGTGATCTCGACGATCATGCTCAACTGGATCGTGATCTGGACCGGCGTCTTCCTCTTCACGCTGACCGGTCCTCTCCAGAACACGCTGACGGGGTCGCCGATCTCCCATGACGTCGTGGAGGGGGCGAAGCTCCCGGTCTTCTGGGGCGATCCCATCCTCCAAGGACTTCACGTCGGCTTCTTCATCGCCCTCGCAGCTCTCGTCGTCTACTGGGCGCTGCTCAACCGCACCACACTCGGGTACAGCGTGCGGGCGGTCGGCTTCAACCCCGAGGGCGCCCGCTACGGTGGCATCTCGGTCGCCCGGAACTACTTCCTCGCCATGGCGATCGCGGGCGCCTTTGCCGGGCTCGCCGGTGCAATCGACGTGCTCGGCTGGCAGCATCGCATCGCGACCGGCGACATCCAGACGTCGACCATCGGTTTCGTCGGCATCGCCGTCGCGCTCCTCGGCCGCAACACGGCCGTCGGTGTCGGTCTGTCCGCGCTGTTGTTCGGCGCCCTGCTGACCGGGACGTCGACGCGCAACCTCGACCCGGAGATCTTCCTCCCCGAACTCGCCTCCAACCTGACGCTCCTGATCCAGGGGCTGATCATCCTCTTCGTCGGCGCTGACGTGATCGTTCTTCTCCTGCTGCGCCGGCTGCGACGCAAGAAGCGCGAGGCGGTTGCGTGAGCCGACTCCGCACACGACGCACGTTGGCCTGGGCGGGCCTGGTCATCGGCCTGTTCGCCGCTCTGATCACGCTGCCGCCGTTCACCGTGCGGAGCCCGGTCGTCCCCGTGCTGATCGGTCTCGTGGCGATGACGATCGGAGTCGGGTCGTGGATCCGAGGCGAGCGGCGCGTCGGTGCTTACGGCGTCGCGGTCGGTGTCCTCGGACTCCTCCTCGGCGTCGGTGCGACACGGTCGAGCGTCGGCAACCTCGAAGGCGTGGTGGTGTGGTCGGCGCTCTTCGGGTCGATGCTTCGCTACGCCACGCCTCTCATCTTCGCCTCGCTCGGCGGCTTGTTCTCGGAGCGCTCCGGCGTGGTCAACATCGGTCTCGAAGGAATGATGCTGAGCGGCGCGTTCTTTGCGGTGTACGGCGCCGACAAGACGGGATCGTGGGTGGGCGGCCTCGCGATCGGACTGGCAGCCGGCGCGGCGTTCGCGGCGGTGCATGCGTTCTTCTCGGTCACGCTGCGAGCCGATCAGATCGTCGGTGGCACCGCGATCAACTTCCTCGCGCTCGGCGTGACGGGGTACGTCTACGTCGACAGCTACGGGTTGGAGGGGACACCGCCGGAGCTCCCGGCGATCCCGAACATCGATCTCGGCCCGCTGAAGGACATCCCGTTCTTCGGCGACGTCTTCGGCGATCTGAACCTCATGATCTGGGCGGCGCTCGCCATGGTCCTCGTCACATGGGTCGTCGTCTTCAAGACGCCGATCGGTCTGCGCATCCGCTCGGTCGGCGAGCACCCGCGCGCCGCCGACACGGTCGGCATCAACGTGTACGCGATTCGCTACGGCGCAGTGATCTTCTCGGGGATCATGGCCGCGGCCGGCGGTGCCTACCTGTCACTCGGCTTCGTCGGCTCGTTCACCGAGAACATGACGGCCGGTCGTGGCTTCATCGCGCTCGCTGCGCTGATCTTCGGCAGCTGGCGCCCGTTCGGCGCTGCCGCAGCGGGTCTGTTGTTCGGCTTCTCCAGCGCTCTCGCCCAACGCCTCCCGGTCTACTCCGAATCCGCGGGGCTCCCGATCGACGTTCTCTTCCAGGCACTCCCGTACGTGCTCACGCTGATCGCGGTCGCAGGCGTGATCGGTCGTTCGATCCCGCCCGCAGCCGTTGGCCGCCCGTACAAGAAGCAGTAGCGCCGTGGAGAGCCCGCCGGTCCAGGTCGGCAACCCACATGCGATCCTCTCCGTGCTCATCGGAGCGGTGTCGGTGCTCACGCTTCCGGTCGCTGTGCTGGCGACACGCTACTCGGGCTCGTACGACCTCCTGCACGCGGGGTTCGCCATCCCGGTCGGTGCTGTCCTCGGCTGGCTCGCGCTCTCGTTCGCGCGAAGCGGCCGCAGGCGTGCAGAGCTCACACTCGGCCGCGCCGGTGGACTCGGAGCAGCGCGGGTCGGCCGGCTGCTCGGACTCGCTGGTCTGTGGCTCGCTGGAGCGGGTCTGATCGCTGTTCGGCGTCTACGGCGTGCTCGAGTACGTGGCCACCGCGGACTGACGCCCGCCCCGGCAACAGCCGGCAGCCTCTACACTTGGCCGCCGGATGTTCGAGATCGGCTCGAGCCTGCGCGAGGCGCGCACGCGCCAGAACCTCGACTTCGAGGAGATGGAGCTGCGCACGAAGGTGCGCAGCAAGTATCTGCGCCTCCTCGAGGAAGAGCGCTTCGACCAGCTGCCGGGCCACACGTACACGAAAGGCTTCCTGCGCGTGTACGCGGACGCTCTCGGTCTCGACGGTCGCCTGTACGTCGACGAGTACAACTCGCGACACGTCGCCGGCGAGGAGGACTACGCGCCGAAGACGAGACGCCTGGCACCCGTCAAGCATCGCCGCGCGGCCAGGCGTGAGTCTCGCATCGTCGCGGTCGCCCTGCTGGGGATCGTCTTGGCCACGGCGCTCGTGATCGCCGCATGGCGGTTCGGTGGCGCGGACGCGCCGCAAGTGCAGGGCGTCAACGTGACCGGCACACCCGCCGCGACGGCGACGACCGGCCAGCAGATCACGCTGCAGGTCCGTGCAGCCAAGGGCCCGACCTACGTCGAGGTGCGCGTGGGCTCCCCGAGCGGCGCGCCACTCTACAGCGGTACGCTCGAACGCCGGTCAGACGCAGACGTTCACGCGCAAGGCGCTCTATCTCGCCGTGAAGAAGCCGGAGAACGTCGTCGTCAAGGTGAACGGGAACCGCTACCCGCTCTCCGCGAGCGGTGAGTTGATGATCGCCGCCGCAACGTCCGTCGGGTGAGGCGCCCTCGCGCCGCCATCGTCGTCACCGGCAGCGAGCTCGTTCGCGGCGACCGGAACGACCTGAACGGCCCGTTCTTCGCCCGCGAGGCGCTCACCCTTGGTCTGAATCCGGCTCGGATCACGATCGTCGGCGACACAGCGGACGAGCTCGAATCAGCGCTGCGGGAGGCGGTGGCAGAAAGCGACATCTGTCTCGTGTCGGGCGGCCTCGGCCCGACTCACGACGATCGCACCGTCGAGCTCGTGGCGAAGGTCGTCGGCCTCGAGCTCCGAGTCGACCCGGAGCTGGAGAAGCGGATCGAGCAGATCTCCCGTCTCATCGCCGATCGCCTGCGGCGGCCGTACACGGACTTCGCACCCGGCGTGCGCAAGCAGGCCACCATCCCACACGGGTCGCTGGCACTCGGGCCGGTCGGCACGGCGCCCGGTCTCGTCCTGGAGTACGGGCTCGTGCGTCGTCGTCGTGCTGCCAGGCCCGCCAGGTGAGCTGCAGCGGCTGTGGCCGCTCGCGCTCGAGACGGAGCCGGTGCTGAGGCTGCTGACTGCGACGACCCCTCCCGGCCGCCGCGTGCTGCGCTTCTACGGCGCCAGCGAGTCGGCTGTCGCACGTGCTCTGCTCGACGCCGGCGGAGACGGGGACGGCGTAGAGGCCACGATCTGCGCGCGGGATTTCGAGATCCACGTCGATCTCGTCGTGGATGAGGGGGAGCGGGGCGGGCGGCCGCACTCGCAGACGCCCTGCGGACGTCGCTCGACCGCTACCTGTTCGCCGAGGACGAGCGCAGCGTGCAGGAGATCGTGCTCGCCGAGTGCCGCGCTCGCGGCTACACCCTCGCAACGGCCGAATCGTGCACCGGCGGGCTCGTTGCGGCGCGGCTGACCGACGTCCCCGGCTCGAGCGACGTCTTCCGCGGTGGCGTCATCGCCTACGCCGACTCCGTGAAGCGGCAGCGCCTCAACGTGCCCGACGAGGTGCTGGCGGCGCATGGAGCAGTGTCGGCAGAGGCTGCGGCTGCGATGGCGAGAGGCGCACGCGAGCAGATCGGCGCCGACGTCGCCGTGGCAGCCACCGGCGTCGCCGGCCCTGGTGGAGGCACCGAGGAGAAGCCCGTCGGTCTCGTCTTCTTCCACGCCGTGTCGCCGGACGGGGAGGAGCACCTCCAGTTCGAGCTGCCGGGTGATCGTGCCTGGATCCGATCCCGCTCGGCGGTCGCAGCACTCCACCTCGTCCGCCGACTCCTGGCACGAAGCGGGCACGAAGACGTATGACCGAGGCGAGTAGCGTCGGACGCGATGAGAGCATCCGGCTGTTTCTCGCGCTTCGCCTCCCCGACGACGTGCTCGACGCCATCGCGCGTTGGGGGGATGGCCACCTCCGTGGCGGTCGGCGAGTCACCCGCGACCACCTGCACGCCACGCTCGCGTTTCTCGGCCGGCAGGATCCCGACGCCGTGGTTGCGACGGTCGCCGCCCTCCGCGAGTCAGCCGCCAACACGGCGCCGTTTCCACTCACTCCGCTCCGCTACAGGGAGACGGCGGGTGTGGGGATGGTCGTGCTTACCGACGAGACGGGCTCAGCCACGCGGTTTGCGAGCGATCTGCACGAGCGGCTCGAGGCGGCAGGCGTCTACCGGAGGGAGACACGCCCCTGGCTGCCGCATGTCACGGTCTTGCGCTTCCGGGAACGCCCGCGGCTGCGACCGTCGCTGCCGGAGATGGGAACATTCGTTCCGTCCGACGCTGCTGCTTTCCTTTCACACCTGCACCCGTCCGGCGCTCGGTACGAGGTGCTCGAGTCGATGGCGTTAGGAGGATCGATCGATGAATCGCGATGAAGCGCTCGATGTCGCGCTCGGCCAGATCGAGCGGCAGTTCGGCAAGGGATCGGTGATGCGCATGAGTGACGCGGCCCAGGTGTCCGTCGGAGCCGTGTCCACCGGATCACTCTCCCTCGATCTCGCGCTCGGGATCGGCGGACTACCCCGAGGGCGCGTGGTGGAGATCTTCGGGCCAGAGGCGTCCGGGAAGACGACGCTCGTCTACCACGTGATCGCCGAGGCACAGCGACGCGGCGGCATCGCCGCGTTCATCGATGCCGAGCACGCGATGGATCCCTCGTACGCCCGTCGCATCGGAGTCGACGTCGACCAGCTGCTCGTCTCCCAGCCGGACACGGGTGAGCAGGCGCTCGAGATCACCGAGCTCCTGATCCGCTCGGGTGCACTCGACGTCGTGGCCGTCGACTCCGTCGCCGCGCTGACGCCGAAGGCCGAGATCGAGGGGGAGATGGGCGACAGCCATGTCGGCCTCCAGGCACGGCTGATGAGCCAGGCGCTCCGCAAGCTTGCGGGAACCTTGAACCGCACCGACACGATCGCCCTCTTCACCAACCAGCTACGCGAGAAGATCGGCGTCATGTTCGGCTCTCCGGAGACGACGCCCGGCGGTCGAGCGCTGAAGTTCTACTCCTCGGTCCGACTCGACATCCGGCGCATCGAGACGCTGAAGGACGGCGTCGAGGCGATCGGCAACCGCGTCCGGGTGAAGGTCGTGAAGAACAAGGTCGCGCCGCCGTTCAAGCAGGCGGAGTTCGACATCATGTACGGGACGGGCATCCCCTGGGAGGGGACGGTGCTGGACGTCGGCGTCGAGCGGAAGATCGTGGAGAAGTCGGGGTCGTACTTCAGCTACGCCGACGAGCGTCTCGGTCAGGGTCGTCACAACGCGATGGCATTCCTCATCGAACACCCCGATCTCGTCCAGGGGATCCTCGCCGCGATCCAGGCCGAGGCTGGTCCGGATCAAATCGTCTCGGCCCGCCTTCTCCCCGTGGCCGAGGGCGCGACGAGTGCCACACTCGTCGAAGAGGTCACCGCCGACGTCTCGTAAGGGGCATCGTCCGTCGCTGCGGTCTTCGGTGGGACGAACGAGCATGTCAGGTGTCGGGTTAGGGCCGGCCGCGTTGTGACCGATCCCGCACGGGCAGGCGACGACGCCATGGAGCGGGCCGTGCGGGCGCTCCGACACCGTGACCACACCGTTGCGTCTCTCGATGCCGTGCTTGCACGAGCCGGCATAGCGGATGACGAGCGAGAGCGGGCGATCGAACAGGTGCGGGCGCTCGGCTACCTCGACGACTCCCGCTTCGCTTTGCGCCGTGCCGAGAGCCTCGCAGAGCGGGGTGTCGGTGACCTCAAGATCGAGCTCGATCTCGAGCGTCACGGTGTGTCGTCGGAGCTCGCAGCAGCCGCTCTGAGCTCGCTCGAACCAGAGCGGGGCCGCGCGCAGCGCATCGTCGCACGTCGCGAGGCGACGCCTGCGACCGCACGGTTGCTGCTCTCGCGTGGCTTCTCGCGGGAGGTCGTCGAAGCTGTCGTTGCAGACTCCGACACGTGGGCGATAGGATGAGAGAGCTTCATCCGACAATTCCCTGCACAGAACCTCTTTCCGAAACGGCTGTATTCGTGAACCCCCCGACCGCCACCCGCCCATTGGCCGCATGGAGTCTCCATGCGGCCGTCGAGGAGGGCCCGCCGGCCTAGGAAGTCGCGTCGTAGCGCCGTCCCGGAAGTCGTCTGCGCAGACGAAGTGCCGGATGTGAGCCCCGCGGCCGTTGGCCGCGGACAACCCAGTCTCCCGGAGGGAGAATCGGATGCTCACGGCCATCGCGATGCTCGTAGGGCTCGTCGCAGGGGGAGCGGCGACCGTCGTCTGGCTGCGCACCACGAGCGGCTCGCGGCTGCGCGCGGCAGAGGAACGGAGGAGCACCCTGCTGGCGGACGCAGAGCGGGAGGCGGAGGCGACCCGGCGCGAGGCGCGAGTCGAGGCCCGCGAGGAGGCTGTGAGACTCCGAACCGAGATCGAGAGCGAGCTGAGTAGTCGTCGTCTAGAGGTGGGCCAGGTCGAACAGCGCGTGCTGCAACTCGAGTCCGACGTCGAGGACAAGCTCGACGAGCTCACACGTCGCGAGCAGGGCGTCGCGGACCGGGAGGTTCACGTACGGCAGCTGCAGGAAGAGTTGAAGGTCACAAAGGACGCCGAGGAGAAAGAGATCCAGCGCATTGCCGGCATGACCCAACAGGAGGCACGCGCGGTCGTGCTCGAGCGATCGGAGGACCTCGTGCGCCACGAGCTCGCTCGGCGCGTCCGCCAGCAGGAGGAGGAGGCACGCGCAGAGTCGCGCCGCCGCGCCAGAGCGCTCGTCGCGGACGCGTTGCAGCGCGTTGCCGCGAGTCACACGGCAGAGACCACGGTGACCGTCGTCGAATTGGCCTCGGATGACATGAAGGGCAGGATCATCGGCCGCGAGGGGCGCAACATTCGCGCGCTCGAGCACCTCACCGGAGTCGACTTCATCATCGACGACACGCCCCATGCGGTGGTTCTCTCGTCGTTCGACGGCCTCCGGCGCGAGGTAGCGCGCGTCACGCTCGTGAAGCTCATCGAGGACGGGCGCATCCATCCCGCCCGTATCGAGGAGATGTACTACCAGTCGAAGGCGGAGCTGGACGACCACGTGCGCCAGGCAGGCGAGCAGGGAGTGTTCGAGGCGAACTGCGGTCAGCTGCACGAGGAGCTCGTGATGGTGCTCGGGCGGCTCCGCTACCGGACGAGCTACGGGCAGAACGTTCTCAAGCACACGCTCGAGGTCGTTCACCTGGCAGGAATCATGGCTGCAGAGCTGGGAGCGAGCGTGAAAACCGCGAAACGTGCAGCGTTGCTGCACGACCTGGGAAAGGCCATGACTCACGAGGTCGAGGGGCCCCACGCGACCATCTCGGCTCAGCTGGCTCGGCGTTACGGCGAGACCGACGGGGTCGTCCACGCGATCGAAGCCCACCACTACGACGTCCAGCCGCAAACGGTCGAGGCCGTGCTCGTGATCGCCGCGGACGCGATCTCGGCCTCTCGGCCCGGGGCGCGGGGCGAGAGCCTCGAGCACTACATCAAGCGCCTCGAGTCGCTCGAGCTGATCGCCTCGGCCAAGCCGGGCGTGGCCAAGGCGTATGCCCTTCAGGCCGGGCGGGAGATCCGCGTCATCGTCGAGCCGACCGAAGTCGATGACGAGGGCGCCGCGCTCCTCTCCTTCGAGATCGCACGTGAGATCGAGGACCAGCTCGAATATCCGGGGCAGGTGAAAGT
Source organism: uncultured Actinomycetes bacterium (assembly GCA_963701395.1). GTDB lineage: Bacteria > Actinomycetota > Thermoleophilia > Gaiellales > Gaiellaceae > Gaiella. The sequence goes on along the minus strand of CAVOZU010000007.1, from coordinate 229,790 downwards.
GATCGTGATCAGGGAGTCCAGAGCGGTCGAGGTCGCGAAGTGACGGAGTTCGTGCTCATCGGGGTCGTCGTCGGCGTCCTCTGGTTCGCCTCGATCATGCGGGGCGCAGCTCGTCGTGTTTCCCGAGACGTTTGTCTCGGCGTACCCGTCGTCGGTGGCCGGGCGGCTCTGGGCACACGCGGCCGATGACGGGCTTGGCGGCGGAGCCCGGTCTCGGGGACCCGTCGCCGCGTGGCTCAGGACTGCTTCGCCGTCACGGGTGCCGGCTGGCGATCTCGACGCTTCAGAGGCTCTGCGCTTCGGCCTGAGCCCGGCGTGCGCGCTCGGCCGCAAGCACCGTCGCGAGCTGCTCGAGGAGCTTCCACAGCACATCGGGGTGCGCCGTGGCGAGCTTCCGGAAGCCCCAGAACGGGATCATCAGGCAGCGGAGCGGGGTCTCTGCGATCACCGTCGCGGATCGCTCGGCGCGGTTGATGACGGCAAGCTCGCCGAAGTGGTCGCCTGGCCCGAGCGCCCCGACCTGCTTGCCGCCGACGTGCACGGACGCATTGCCCTCGGCGAGGATGAACAGACCGATGCCGTCCATGTGGCCCTCGCGCACGATGGTTCGCCCCGCGGCGTAGTCCCGCTCCTGGAACCCGCTCGCGATGCGCCTCAACTGCCGCTGACTCAGGCCGCTGAAGAGGGGAACCCGCTTGAGGACGTCGGCTCTACTCGCCACGCGCCGATCCTAACCGGTCGGCGCCCCGGCGGGAACGGGAGCGACGCTCGCGGTACTGGGCCCCGGTTCGAGCCTGCTCCCGTCGGCGCCGGCAGCGCGATGCCGATTGCGACGAGGGCCACCCGTACAATCACCGGTCGATGAGGCGTTACCACGTCACCACATTCGGCTGCCAGATGAACGCGCACGACTCGGAGCGGATCAAGGGCATGCTCGAGTCGCTGGGACTGGGCGAGAGCTCGGATCCAGAGTCGGCCGACGTCCTCGTGTTCAACACGTGCACGATCCGTGAGAAGCCCGATACGCGCCTTGCCGCCTACCTCGGCGACGCCGCGGCGCGCAAGCGCCGGCATCCGGACACGGTGATCGCGGTAGGCGGCTGCTACGCGGAAGCCCAGCGTGATCGGATCTTCGACCGGTATCCGTTCGTCGACGTCGCGTTCGGGCCGGGTTCGATCCCGCACCTCGGCGACTGGATCACGGCCGGCGGCTTCACGGTCGACCGCGGCCGCTTCGGTACCCACGAGCATTTCGCAGCGGACCTGCCGATGTGTCGCGAGCGACGACACCAGGCATGGGTGCAGGTGTCGATGGGCTGCAACTCGGTCTGCTCGTACTGCATCGTCCCAGCGGTTAGGGGTCGGGAGCAGAGCAGACTGCCCGGCGACATCGTTGCCGAGGTCACACAGCTCGCCGCCGAGGGCGTACGCGAGGTGACGTTGCTCGGGCAGAACGTCAACTCCTGGGGGCGCGATCTCCGTCCGGCGATCGCGACGGAGTTCGGCGAACTGCTGCGAGCCGTCGATCGCGTCGACGGCATTCAACGCATTCGCTTTACGAGCCCCCACCCGAAGGACTTCCGAGACCCGGTGATCGCGGCGATCGCGGAGTGCGACGCCGTCTGCGAGCACGTCCACCTTCCGCTGCAGTCGGGCTCGACACGCGTCCTCAAGCGGATGAGGCGGACGTACTCCAGGGTTCGGTACCTGGAGCTCGTCGACCGGCTACGCGACGCGATACCCGACGTCGCTCTGGGCACGGACCTCATCGTCGGCTTCCCGGGAGAGAGCGAGGCGGACTTCACCGAGACGCTCGAGGTTGTCGCGCACGTGCGCTTCGACAGCGCGTTCACGTTCATCTACTCGCCGCGTCAGGGGACCGAGGCCGCAGCGATGCCGGATCAGGTGCCCGACGAGGTGAAGGGAGAGCGGCTGGAGCGGCTCGTCGAAGTCGTACAACGCGTCGCATCGGAGCGGAACACGGATCGGGTCGGCCTCGTCGAGGAAGTACTCGTCGAAGGAGCGAGTCGCAACGACCCTGCGCTTCTCCGCGGTCGCACGCGTCGCAACACGACTGTGAACTTCGCGGGCGCTGCGGCTGCGGGCGATCTCGTCGACGTAGTGATCGAGGCGGCGACCTCGACGACTCTTCGCGGTCGCGACGCGTCGCTCGTCGCGGTCTGATCGAACCGGTGCGCGAGCCTCTTGCGATCGAGGTGATCGCGATCTTCGGACCGACCGCGGCCGGCAAGACTGCCGTTGCCGAGGCGCTGGCGGATGAGTTGGCGACCGAGATCGTGTCGGCGGACGCCCTCCAGGTGTACCGCGGACTGCCGATCCTGACCAACCAGCCGTCGCGCTCGACACGGCTCGTCGGGATCCGTGACCTCGACCAGACGATGTCGATCGGCGAGTACGCGCCACTCGCCCACGCGGCGATCGACGACATCGTCGCATCGCATGGGATCGCCGTGGTGGCCGGGGGGTCGGGCCTCTACCTCCGAGCAGCACTCGCCGACCTCGACGTGCCGCCGGCCGTCGAAAGCACGACTCGAGAGCGCATCGAGCGCGAGGTCGAGCTCTCTGCGGAGGCTGCACATCGCCGTCTCGGCGAGCTCGACCCGTCGGCGGCTGACCTCGTCCATTCGAACGACCGGCGCCGTCTGGTGCGTGCTCTCGGGCTCGCAGAGGCCGGCTCGACGCTCGCGCCCCCCAGGAGTCGTCTCTGGGCCGACGATGCGAGGCGGCGCACGCTGATCACGGGCATCGACGTGCCGCCGGACGTGCTCGAGAGACGTATCGACGATCGCACGGACGCGATGTTCGCCGCCGGCGTCGTCGAGGAGGTACGAGAGGCCGTCGCCGGCCCTGTGTCACACACCGCAGAGGCGGCCCTCGGGTTGCGTGAGATCGCGACGCTGCCCCTGGCAGAGGCGCGCAGCAGTCTCGCGTTGCGGACGCGCCGCTATTCGGCGTATCAGCGAAAGTGGATGCGTCGCATTCCCGATCTCGTCCTGGTCGACGGTCTTCTGCCGCCCCCCGCGGCGGCGGCCACCATCCTCGACCACGCCCGCGCGGCTCGGCGGTAGCCTCCGCGAATGCAGTTCGAGAAGTGGGAAGCCGTTGGGAACGCGTACCTGCTGGTCGAGCAGCCGAACGCCGGCGTGCTCACCGTCGAGCGGGCGCGACGCCTGTGCGATCCGCGTATCGGCATCGGGTCGGACGGGGTGCTCGAGGTGGTCGGCCGCGACGGAGCGCACGCGGAGGTCGTGATCTGGAATCCAGACGGCTCCATCGCCGAGCTCTCCGGCAACGGACTGCGGATCGCAGCGGCATGGCTCGCCGGCGAGATCGGCGCGGCCGAGGTGACGGTTGCGTCCGGCGGTCGCGAGCTCGGAGCGCGGCTCCTCACCGGGGGGGCGGTCGAGATCTGCCTCGGCTCCGTGACGGTCGGAGACGAAGAGACCGTGGACGTCGCGGGCGAGGCGGTGGAGCTGACACCGGTGTCGGTGGGCAACCCACACGCTGTCGTCCGGCGCGACACCGCAGACCGCGACGAGCTTCTGCGGCTTGGTCCGGCGATCGAGTCCCATCCACGATTCCCGGAACGGACGAACGTCCAGATCCTGCGTGTCCACGATCGGCACTCGATAGGCGTTCTCGTCTGGGAGCGCGGCGCGGGGGAGACTGCGTCCTCCGGCTCGTCGGCCACAGCGGCTGCTGCGGCGGCCACCACGCGTGGCTGGTGCGACTCCCCGATCAGCGTGCACCTGCCCGGTGGCGAGCTGATCGTGCGTCTCGAGGGCGGCGAGGCGACGCTGATCGGCCCCGTGGCCCGCGTGGCCATGGGATCCACGGACCTCTAGGCAGGAGCCCTCTGCCGTCGTACCATGGTGTGCATGGGGAGAGTCTCGGCGGTTCTAGCCGTTGTCGCTCTCGTGACCGCTGCGGTGGCCACGGCAGCGCCGTGGCGGCTCGTCGAGTCGGACGGCGTCTCGTTGCGCCTGCCGCCCGGGTGGACCAACGCGCAGATAACTCGACCACCGGCGAACGCCGACGCGGAGACGCTCATCGTCGTGGGCAGCGAAGGCTTGAGAGTGCAGAAGACCCCGTGCCTCGTTGCCTCGTACCGTGTTCCGGAGGACGGTGCGGCGGTGGTCGTGATCGCGCGCCGCGGCTCGGCGTCGGCCGCCGTGCCGCGCGACCGCAGCGAGTTCCAGGCGCTGAAGCTGCAACGCGAGTATCTCGCCTGTTTCGACGGCCGTGCCGCCGTCGCCCAGATCGCGTTGAACGGCCGCACGTTCCAGGTGAACGTCCTCGTCGGTGACCGTGCGGGCGCACACGTCGTGCTCCAGGCGCTCGCCGTCGCACGCTCGTTCGGGCTCGCAGCTTCGTAGAGCGTCGCGTTGTTCGATCACGTCACGCTCCGCGTCTCCGATTTCGACGCGAGCAAGCGCTTCTATTCGACCGCGCTCGCGCCTCTCGGTCACTCGCTGACATTCGAGAGCGAGGAGTGGCGGTGGGCGTTCTGGGCTGACTTCTCGATCGCCGCAGACGACAAGCCCGTGACACGCGACGTCCACGTCGCCTTCACCGCGCGCTCACGCTCCGAGGTCGACGCGTTCCATCGAGCCGGCGTCGAAGCCGGTTACCGCGACACCGGCGCACCGGGAGAGCGGCCGCAGCATCACGCCGGCTACTACGGCGCCTTCCTGCTCGACCCGGATAGGTAGATGCAAACATTGATTTAGGTGTGCCAGTCGTGAACCGGTCTCTGGCTTGTTTGCTGGTTGGGTTTCGGGCTGTCCGAGTCTCGTACGGACAAATCGTCACGCAGGGCAGGGGATCTTGTCTCGTGGGTCTCGGATGCGTTGGAGTTGAACGCAACGGCCGGGGAACCTCAACGCGTTCCGACTCTAGGCTGGATTGCGAACTCATGGCTCGAGCCCCTTTGGGTGGCCGAGGCTGGAGAGTTCGGCGATGTCTCGGCGGAAGAAGAGCGAAGTTGTCCAATCGGTGACGACGCGGAGCTTGCGGCTGACGAGCGGCAGCGCGTAGAGGTGGTAGGTGCGGGCGACGAACCATGCAGGGAAGCCCGAGAGCTTGATGCCGAGCACATCCGCAATGCCCTTGTAGCGCCCGAGTGTGGCGACCTGCCCGAGCATTCGGTACCCGTACGGTCGTGGCTCCCCGACGAGGTTCTTTGCCAGCCGCCGAGCCTGCCGTAGCGCGTGCTGGCAGGTGGGAGGATCGGTCTGGCCGGTGTGTGCGTTGGGCACGGCGGCGCAGTCACCGAGCGCCCATACCTCGTCCAAGCCTTCGACTCTGAGTGTCGGATCGACACGCACGCGGCCGCGGTCGTCCAGCGGGAGCCCGAGCTCGCTGAGCAACGGCGAGGCCTTGACTCCCGCCGCCCACACGAGCGTGCGTGCCGGCACGGCTGCTCCGCTGGCGAGGACGACCGTCTCTCCGTCGTAGGAGGCAAGCGAGTCGCTGACGCTGATCTCGATCCCGCGTCGTCGCAGCTGCCGGGCGGCGTAGTTTCCGAGGCGCGACGGGACGTCGCTGAGGATCGTCGGTGAAGCATCGACGAGCACCCAGCGTTGCCTGGCTCCTCGCAAGGACGGGTAGTAGCGAAGGGCGGCGTGGGCGAGGTCGTTGAGCTCCCCCAGCGCCTCGACGCCTGCGTAACCCGCTCCGATGAACACGAAGCCGAGCTCGGACGCCGGGCCGCCCGCGGCGGCAGCATCGAGCCGCTCCAGCACGTGGTTGCGCAACGCGATCGCGTCAGCCAAGTCCTTGAAGCCCCGCCCGTGCTCGACCAAACCTGGTACCGGGAAGACCTTGTTCACGGCACCCAACGCCACCACAAGCCGCTGGTACGAGATCATGGTCGGGCCTGCGATCGTCTCAGCCGAGACCGTGCGCGCAGCCGTGTCGATCGCCGTGGCGTGCCCGAGGACGAGATCGGCGTGCGGGCACATCTGGCGAAGCGGCACCACAACGTGTCGCGGCTCGATCGTGCCCGATGCAGCCTCGGCCAGTAGCGGCGTGTACAGCATCGAGTTCTGCGGAGAGACGATCGTCGCTCCTCTCCTACCCAGCAGGCGCGCTACGTACGCCCCGGCGAACCCGCCACCGAGCACAAGCGTCCCGCCTGCTGCCGCGCGTTCCTTCACACATACTCCGCTGTTACCTGGCCTGCGTCCGCATGACGCGACTCCGAGTCTCAGCATGACGTCCCTTCGCCGTCGGCGCAGCGGTGCCCTCTAGGGCGTGTCGCGAGGACGGAACGCGACCACGGCGGTCGATGCGGCGAGCCGCTCGGGGTCGAACTCCCCGCCGTACAGCCGTTTGCCCAGCACATCCGCGGCTCGTTGATGCTGGATCGCATACTCGGCCAGCACCCCGGAAGCTTCGTCCTGGCCGAGGAAGCGCGCCACGGGAACGAAGCGGCGGCCGCCGGTCTCAACCAGCAGCGGCGGATTAGCGCGGATATTCCGCAGCCAGTTCGAACGCGGACCAAACCCGGAGATCACGAACACCTCGCCGCCGTCGCTCTTGATCACCTCGAGCACGTTCTCGTACACCGCACCACTCTTGCGCCCACGGTGCCGAAGCAACAAGAAGCGGGTGCCGAGCAGGCGCCCCAGGCGAAGCCGATAAAGCCACACCGGCAACCCCAGAAATACGCGCATGAGCCCGACGGGCCGTTTCGGAAACACCACGTCTCCCGCGCCAGTCTGCTCGGAACTCATGCCCTCCCACCAGTCAACGCCTGATCAACGAACGCTAGCCGTCGGTGCCCGACCCGGACGGCAACAACGTCGAGGCCGTCAGCCACGACCGCAGCGACGACTGACGGCCGGCTCAGACCGCGATCTCGAACTCGCGCAAGACCTCGTTCAACGATGTCTTGCGATCCGTCGAGGCGCTGCGCTCGCCGACGATGAGCGCGCACGGGAGCCCGTAGACGCCGGCGGGATACGTCTTGTCACGGACGCCGGGGAGCACGACCTTGCGAGGCGGGACGACTCCGCGGTACTCGATGGGCTCCGACCCTGTGACGTCGATCACGGGCACCGAGGCGGAGAGCACCACGTTGGGCGCGATCACCGCGCCTTCTCCGATCCGCACGCCCTCGACGATCACGGCGCGTGAACCGATGAACGCGCCGTCCTCGACGATCACCGGAGCAGCCTGAGGCGGCTCGAGCACGCCGCCGATGCCGACACCCCCGGCGAGGTGCACATCCGCGCCGATCTGAGCACATGAGCCGACCGTCGCCCACGTGTCGACCATCGTTCCCGGGCCGACCCAGGCACCGATGTTGACGTAGCCCGGCATCAGTACGACTCCCTCCGAAAGGAACGCGCCGTAGCGGGCGACGCCGGGTGGCACGACGCGTACCCCTCTTGCCGCGTAGTCGCGCTTTACGGGGATCTTGTCGAGGAACTGGAGGCCACCCACCTCCATCGGCTCGACCTTGCGGAGTCGGAAGTAGAGGAGGATTGCCTTCTTCACCCATTCGTTGACCCGCCAGCCGGCGTCCGTTGGCTCTGCGACCCGGATCTCGCCGGCGTCGAGCAGCCGGATCGCTTCCTCGATGGAACCGGCCTCGAGCTCGCTGGCCTCCCACTGCTCGTCGATGCGCTCGGCGAGGGTCACGGGGGGATCATCGCTCATCGTGACTGCGTCCGGCACGTCACGTGTCCCTCAACCTTTCGACGAGCAGCTCCGCGGCACGGGTGCACTCGTCCTCGGTCGGTACGAGCGCGAACCGGACGTACCCCTCGCCCGACGGGCCGAGAAACGAGCCGGGCGTCACGACGACGCCGAGCCCGAGCAGCCGCTCCGCGAACTGCTCGGAGGTCTCACCGGCGGGTACGGCGACCCAGATGTACATCGTGGCGCTGCCGCCCGCAACACGAAGGCTGCACTGTGCGAACGCGTCGGCGAGCGTCGCTCGCTTGCGACGGTACGTGTCGCGGGCGCGCTCTACATGCTCCTCGTCCGACCAGGCGACGACAGAGGCGCGCTGAACGAACTCTTGCGGTGCGGTGCCGACATTCGGTCGGAACTTCTTGAGGCCGTCGACCAGCGTCGGGTCGCCCGCGATGAAGCCGCTCCGAAACCCGGTCATCGACGAGCGCTTCGACAGCGTGTTGAAGACGACGACGTTCGCCCAGTCGCCGAGCTGCAGCGCCGAGGGCGGCGGCTCATCGGCCCACAGCTCCGTGTAGGCCTCGTCGGACGCGAGGACGAATCCGTGCTCACGCGCCAGTCCGGCGAGCTTCTCGTAGAAGGCCATCGGCGCAACTGCACCCGTCGGATTGTTCGGGTAGTTGACCCAGACGAGCGCTGCTCGGCGCCAATCGAACACGGAGACAGCGTCCAGGTCGGGCAGCCAGGAGTGGCTCTCGAGGAGCGGGAGCGGGAGAACCGTGGCGCCTGCAAAGAGCGCTCCGCGCTCCGGGACGGGGTAGCCGGGCTCGGTCACAACGACCGTGTCGCGTCCTGACTCGTAGTCGAGCACGACCTGTGCGAAGGAGAAGATGGCCTCTTTCGAGCCGAGCGTGGGTATCACGTGGCGCTCGGGGTCGAGGGTGACGTCGAAACGCCTGGCGCACCAGGTGCTCACGGCTTCGCGGAGCTCGGGCAGTCCAACGGCGGCGGGGTAGCCCATACGGTCTCGCACACCGTCGCGCAATGCGTCGAGGATCCTCTCGTCGGTCGGTTCGCGGGGATCCCCCATCCCGAGGTCGATCACCTCGAGACCTTGCTCGCGGCGCTCCGCGACGCGCCGGTTGAGTCGCACGAACGGATATGTCGACTGGTGCCGGAGAACGGGGGAGAGCGCCACGACCGGACGCTAGCCGACGAGAAGGCCGCGAAGCGTCTCGTAGGCGTGAACGAGCGCTGAGATCTCGACGCGCTCGTCTCGGCGATGCGCGTGCGCCGGATCACCGGGGCCGAAGTTCACGGCGTCGAGTCCCCTCACCGAGAAGTCGGCGACGTTCGTCCACGCCTGCTTCGGCTCGATCCCGTGTGCTCCGGCGGCAACGAGGTTCGCGACGAGGCGGGACCCGGTTGCGACTCGACCCGCAGGCGCCGTCCCCAGGATCTCCAGCTCCGCCCCGGCGGGGGCGAGCCCCCTCAGGTGCGACGATGCCTCCTCCTCGGTGCGATCGGGAGCGAAGCGGAAGTTCAGGTGCGCCACCGCGAGATCCGGGATCACGTTGTCGGCGATCCCCGCCTCGAGTCGCGTGACGCTGAGCACCTCCCAGAACGAGAGCCCGTCCACGACGGCTTCACGACGCTCGTGCCGGACGAGCGGGGCAAGACCCTCTATCGCCCGCTCGATCGCGTTTTCGGCGAGCCACGGCCTAGCCGAGTGGCCGCTGACCCCCCGGAAGCGGAGCTGTGCGTTCAGGTTGCCGAGGCAACCGGCGTGCACGGCTCCCGCCGTGGGCTCGAGCAGAATCACGAGCTCCGCCTGGTGGATCAGCGCGGAGCGCTCGAAGAGCTCGGGCAGCGGGTTGAACGCCTGCGGCAGCTCCTCCCGCCCGAAGAGCAGTAGCGCGAGGTCGACCGCGGAAGCGGCGTCGTCGGCGATGTCGCGCACAAGCTCCAGCGCCACCGCCAGCCCGCCCTTCATATCGCTCGCGCCGAGACCGTGGACCACGCCGCCATCGAGCCGGCCGGGGAGGTTGCCCTGCGCGGGGACCGTGTCGTAGTGACCCGCCAAGACGACGAGAGGAACACCGCTGCGGTTCGGTCCGGCGTAGAGCACGGCGTCTTCGCACACCGTCTCCTCCTGGAGCGACGACGGCACGAGGGAACGCACGTGAGCCCTGATCTCCGCCTCGTGCAGGCTCTCGGACGGAATGTCCACCAGTTCGAGCGTGCGCGCGGCGAGCCTGTCGGCGAGAGGTGCCACGCGCGGAGGCTATCTGCATACTCCATCGCATGACCGGCCGACAACCCGACCCGCACCCCGGCGCAAGCGCCGAGCGTGCGCTGATCGTGGCCGTGCTCCCGAAGGGGGTCGACGGCGAAGAGGAGCTCCTCGAGCTTCGAGAGCTGGCGCTCACCGCCGGCGTCGAGCCCGTGGGCGAGCTCGTGCAGCACCGCCTTCGACCCGATCGCCGCAGCTATGTGGGCAAGGGGAAGCTCGAGGAGTTGAAGGACGCGTACGCCGAGATCGAGGCCGAGGTCTTGCTGGTCGACGACGAGCTCGATCCAACGCAACAGAGAGCCCTCGAGGATGCGCTCTCGACACGCGTCGTCGATCGCACACAGCTGATCCTGGACATCTTCGCCCAGCACGCCGTGAGTGCGGAGGGCAAGCTCCAAGTCGAGCTCGCGCAGCTCCAGTACAACCTGCCGCGCATGCGCGGGATGTGGCAGCACCTGGAGCGCCTAGGTGGGGGCGTCGGCACGCGTGGCCCGGGCGAGAGCCAGCTCGAGAGCGACCGCAGGATCGCGCGCCGTCGCGTGACCGTGCTCAAGCAACGCCTCCGCGCGCTCGCCGCACAACGTCAGACACGGCGGAAGGAGCGGGCACGGGCCGAGACGCCGACGGTCGCGCTCGCCGGCTACACGAACGCCGGAAAGTCCACACTGCTCAACGCCCTGACGGACGCCCAGGTCCCCGTCGCAGACCGCCTCTTCGAAACCCTCGATCCGACCACGAGAGGCTTCGAGCTCGACGGGAAGCGCTACCTGGTCACCGACACGGTCGGTTTCATCCGCCGTCTGCCGACCCAGCTCGTGGAGGGCTTCGCGTCCACGCTCGAGGAGACCCTCGTCGCGGACGTCGTCCTGCACGTCGCCGACGCATCCTTGCCCGCCGATCGTTTGCGCGAGCAGATCGCGGCCGTCGAGTCAGTGCTCGGAGAGATCGGAGGAAGCGGCCTACCGGTCGAGCTGGTGCTCAACAAGGTCGATCGGCTCGATGCCCTGGCTCGCCGCCGCGTCTCCAACGGGTACCCTGACGCCCAGCTCGTATCGGCGACCACCGGTGAGGGGCTCGACGTACTCAAGGAACGGGTCGCCACGCGCTTCGAGGATCGATTCGAAGACGTACGCATGCTTGTCCCCTTTGCCGATGGCGGCGCGCTGTCGGCGCTCTACGCGCTCGGGGCACCGATCGAGGAGCGATCCGACACCGCCGAGGGCGTGCTGATCAAGGCGCGCTTGCCTCATCGCGACGCCAGACGTTTTGCGGCATACCTGATCGCCGGATCGGGGGAGGAGACCGCGGCGCGCGTGTGATCGAGCTTCCGGTCACCCGGCTCCGCCCCGAGGCGGTGCTGCCGGCGAGTGCGTACCCCGGTGACGCGGGGCTCGACCTCACGGCGTGTGACGCTGCCCTGCTGCCACCCGGCGGGCGCGCCGTCGTCGGCACCGGTATCGCCGTGGCCATCCCCACCGGCCACGCCGGGCTCGTCCTGCCGCGCTCCGGCCTCGCCGCGCGACACGGAGTCTCGATCGTCAATGCCCCCGGGTTGATCGACGCCGGCTATCGAGGCGAGGTCAAGGTCGTTCTCCTGAACACCGATCGCGAGACCGAGTTCGCCGTCGAGATCGGTATGCGGATCGCCCAGCTTCTCGTCGTGCCGGCCCCGGCCATTCGCACCGTCGAGGCGGAGGCGCTCGCCGAGAGCGCCCGCGGTCACTCCGGCTTCGGGTCGTCCGGCGCGTGAGACCGGAGCCCCGCATCCGCGTCTCGGCCGTTCTACGCTGGCACGGCCGGATCCTGCTGATCCGGCACGAGAAGCGCGGGCGGGAGCACTGGCTGCTCCCCGGCGGTGGCGTGCACAGCGGTGAGACGCTCACGGATGCTCTGCAACGCGAGTTGGTCGAGGAGACGGGCCTGCTCGAAGAGGGCGACGAGCTGCCCGTGGAGGGCCCGGTGCTGATCGTGGAGTCGATCTCCCCGGAACGCAGCCTCTGGTCGAAGCACATCGTGCATGTGGTCTTCGCAGGAGAGCTCGCGGGCTCCCTCGCCGAGGTCGTCTCCCGGGACGAGGCTGTACGGGGCCATCGTCTGTTCGCGGTCGAGGAGCTCGACGGTGTCGCCGTGCACCCGCCGATCCAGCGCTTCCTGCGCCGCTGGCAGCCCGGTGACCCGTGCGTCTATCTCGGCGCCGTGTGGGCCGAGTGAGTCGCGAGCTCGACTGGCAGGCGTGCGTCAACGTCCGCGATCTCGGGGGCCTGCCGGGGCGCGGCGGGACGTTCACGCGGTTCGGCGCCGTGATCCGCTCGGACACGGTCGCGGGGCTCACCGACCAGGGCTGGCGGGAACTGCAGGACTACGGCGTCACGACCATCGTCGACCTCCGCTCACGCGACGAGGTGGCGGCCGACCGTCCGCTCCGCGACGGTTCCGACTGGCTCGTCGACGACGTGCCCGACGCAGGTCGTCCGTCGCGGCCGGTGCGCACCGTGAACGTTCCGGTGCTCGGTACGTGGACCGCCGAGCTCGAAGCCCACTTCGACCACATCGCCGGAGCCGAACGCGATCCAAACAGCGCAACGCGGGCCATCTACATGAGCATCCTCGACCTGTTCTCCGCCAACGTCGCAGCTGCTGTCTCGGCGATCGCCGACGCTCCTCCGGGTGGCGTCCTCGTCCATTGCCAGGCCGGCAAGGACCGGACGGGCACCATCTGCGCGCTCCTCCTCCTACTCGTGGGCGTCGCGCCCGGGGAGATCGCCGACGACTACGCGCAGAGCGGCCCGAACATCGCCCCGCTCCATGCTCTGTGGGTCGACGAAGCGGCCGATGAGACCGAGCGCGAGCGGCGCAGGCGGATCGGGCTTGCCCCGCGGCAGGCCATGTTGGACGTGATCGCGGAGATCGAGGCGCGCTGGGGTGGGGCAGAGGAGTACCTGACTGCAGCCGGCTTGCCGGAGCGCACGGTCACAGCGGTGCGGGAACGGCTGGCCTGACGAACGATCCGTCCCGTTCCGACGGGATGACCTCCTCGCACCTAAGCCCGCCCGCCGCGATCTCGGGCGCGTTGCGCGGAGACGGCGTGTGCCTGCTGCTCGAGTGCGTCGTCCAGCGGCGCCAGGCGCTGCGGCTCCGACCCCGTGGCATGGGCGAGCGCTCGCGAGAGGATCCAGTCGGCGAGCCACGGGTTGCGTGGCAGCAGGGGCCCGTGGAGGTACGTGCCGATCGCTCCGTCCACCCGGCAGCCCTCGAAGCCCGATCGACCGTCGTTGCCGAAGCCCGCTACCACGCGACCCAAAGGGCTCGTCCCTTCGTCGAGCAGCGTCCTCCCGGCGTGGTTCTCGAAGCCCGCGACGAGATGCCGCTCGCCTGGGTCGAGCTCGCACTCGAGCAGAACGTCGCCGATCATCCTCGTGTCACCGGCGATCGTCTCCAGCGGGAAGAGCCCGGCCCCCGGAAGCCATGAGCCGTCGCGTCCGCGGTACCCGCGACCGAGAAGCTGGTAGCCGCCGCACACCGCGAGCACGGCTATGCCAGCCGCCACCGACTCGCGGATCGCGTCGCTCCGCGCGGCCAGATCGGGCGCCACGAGCGCCTGCTCGCGATCCTGACCACCGCCGATGTAGAGCAGGTCTTGCTCCCCTGCCCCAAGCGGCTCGCCGATCCCGACCGACGTGACATCGAGCTCGTGCCCACGAAGCAGGGCTCGGCGCGCGAGCACGGCGATGTTGCCGCGATCGGCGTAGATGTTGAGGTACTCGGGATAGAGGTGGCCGACACGGATCCTCATGTAACGGCCTCCCAGTACGGGCGGACGAGGCCGCGGTCGGTCAGCACCTTGCGCAGCGCAAGCATCGCCGTGTACGTGGGGAGGACTCCGAGCTCGGAGCCGGGCGGCACCAACTCCAGGGCACGGTCGAGCGCGGGCCCCAAGGCAGGCAGGATCTCGAGCCTGTCTGCGGGAAAGCCCGCGTACGTGAAGCGGAGCCCGAGCTCGGCCGCCCGGTCGCCGCTGACGACGATGTTGGCCGCCTCTGCGAGCAGGGGCTCGAAGTCGACGTCCCAGATCCACGACACATCGCGGCCGTCCGCGATCGCGTCGTTCAGCGCCACGAGGAGGGTGCTCGGAGATCCACCCTCGCCGAGCGTGCGGATGGCCTCGTTGGCTCCCGCGGGGTTCTTCACGAGCAGGAGCAAGACTCGGCGATCGCCGACCTCCACGCGCTCGAAGCGCCCGAATGCAGCTCCAAAGCCTTCGAAGCCCTCCTGCACGGCGTCCTGGGGCACGTCCAAGGCTCGGCACAGCGCACCGGCGGCCAGGGCGTTGTAGACGTTGTAGAGACCGGGTAGCGGCAGGCGTACGCGCGTCGTTCGTGCGCCCTCGACGAGGTCGAACGCCGTCGCCTCGAGCCCCGACAGCTCGACGTTGCGGGCGGCAAGGTCGAGAGCGGGGCGGGCGTGCCCACATGACTCACACCGGTAGTCACCCAGGTGGCCGACGTAGGCAGCGGCGTACGCGTAGGGCGAGCCGCAGCGAATGCAGTACTTCGAGTCGGCAGCGTGCTGGAGCGCGGCCCGTGCGACACCGGGGTCGTCGACCCCGTAGCGGACGACTCGCTCGCGACCCGATGCGAGGTCGGCGACGACCGGATCGTCTGCGTTGACGATGAGCATTGTGTCGACCGGCAGCGAGGCAACGGCTTCGCGCCAGCGCTCTGCGATGTGCTCGAGCTCGCCGTAACGATCGAGCTGGTCACGGAACAGGTTCCCGAGGGCGACGACGCGGGGGCGCAGGCGGTGAAGCAGCTCCGGCAGCGCGAATTCGTCGACCTCGAGGACGCCTAGCTCGGCGGAGCGCGACTGGAGGAGGGTGGAGGCGACGCCTGACGCGAGATTGGCGCCCGAGTTGTTCCACGCGAGCCGATATCGCGAGCCGAGCACTTGTGCTGCCATGGCACTCGTCGTCGTCTTCCCGTTCGTGGCCGACACGACGACACACCCATCGGTCAGACGTTGAGCCAGGGCGTCGATCGCACGCGGATCGATGTGCCACAGGAGCTTCCCCGGCAATGTCGTGCCGCCCCCGCGCCCAGCAGCGCGCGACACTCTGCCCGTGAGGCGGGCGGCACCGATCTCGAGGCTCAACCGGAGGCTCATGCCGGCGAGCGTACCGGGGCCCCGGGCCCGGCTGCGTTGCCCGCGCGCTCTAGTGCTATTGCAATATCTCCAGAGTGATCTAGTATGATTGCATGGCCCGGCCGCGGAAGCCGCTTCCTGCGCTGCAGGGGATCGATGAGGCTGCGCTCGCCGAGTTCCGGGCCGGTCTGAGGCGTCGCTACACGGACGACGAGATCCTGCAGGAGCTGCGCTCCTCGGCACAGCGGATCGGACGGTCGCCAACCATGCGGGAGTTTGCGGACGACCCGAAGGCGCAGGTTCACCCGCAGACCGTGATCGAGCACTTCGGGACCTGGAACGCCGCCAAGCGCGCCGCTGGCCTGGCGCCGCGCCGTTACATCTCCCGCGAGGAGATGGTCCGACAGCTCCGAGAGCTGGGCCAGGAGCTCGGCCGCGTACCGACCTCCCGCGACATCGAGGAGCGTCGCGGCCGCATGGTCTCCAAGTCGCTGATCTGGCACACGTTCGGTTCGCTCACGGAAGCGCTGCGCGAGGCCGGGTTCGACGTACCGAGCGGGGAGGAGCGCCTCGAGCGTGCAGTCGGTCGCGGGGCGACACTTGCGCGATCGCTCGGGCGCCTGCCAACGATGGCCGATTGGAAGTCCGCGCGGCGTGGGGATCGGTCGCTGCTCAGCGAGTGGCAGGTCTACCGGATGATCGACATCGACCGTGGGCCGTGGGCTGCGTTCCAGTTCCTGATCCGGGAGCAGCTGCGCGCGGAAGGAGTCACGGTCGGCACGGACGGGACGGTCGGCTCGGGGTGACGGACGCCGGGGTGGCCGACGGCTACGCCATCGTCCAGGCGGCGAGTACGGCCATACGTTCGAGGCAGTAGTCGCCCTCGTGCGGCGAGCGGACGGCTGGCAGGGTCTGCTGCTCACGGAAACTGCGATCCGGGCGAAACCGCTGACGGGAAACCACGTGGCCGCCGCGCAGCATCAGGAAGGTGCCCTCGGCGAGCTCCGTGTGCGCAAGACCAACGCGTAGCGACCGCTCTACGACCGACAGCGCGCCGCTCGTAGAGGCAAAGAAGACGCCGACCCGACTCTCGCCGACCCAGAGCGGCCGACCGAGGCCCCGTGCCACATACAGCGTCTCTGGATCGCGTTCGTCGAGCCAGGCTGTGGCCATCGTGCCGTGAAGCGCCTCGAGGCACCGTGGGTCGCTGCCTGCCTCCTCGACGAGCGCGAAGATCACCTCGGAGTCGACGGTCATCCCCGGCCACTCGCGCTCGAAGCCGTGACGGGCGAAGAGCTCCTCGTCGTTCGCGATCACGCCGTTGTGGATGCCGACTATCGAGCCGTGACGGATCGGATGGTTGTTGAGGTCGAGAGACGGATGGCCCTTCGTGAAATCACGGACATGCACGAGAAGCTGGGATGCGTCGTCGGGGACGCTGATGTCGTCGATCAGGCCGCTAGCGCCCGTCTGGCGCTTGTGGATGGCGACGACACCCTTCGCTTCGCGGTAGGCGTAACCCACCGCGTCGTCGCCGCGCTCGGCGATACCGGCGAGGAGCGCCTGGGCAGCCAGAGTGCGGAGGGCCGAGGAGCCGGTCGTCAGGCTGTATCCCGCAATGCCGCACATGTTGGTCACCCGTGTGAGCCGCTCGAGATGGACGCGTTCGAGCGTAGCCGCCGATTGTGAGCATCCTGTTCGGAGCACGGCCGTCGACTCCTTGCAGGCGCGATGCGGGTATCACTCAAGCGGGGGACGGCAGAAGCCGATACGTGCCGTGAGCATGGACCCTGCCGAGAACCTGTTCGATGCCGTGCCTGCATCCGCCGACGAGCCGGCGGACAACGTCGCGAGCGACCCGCTCAAGCTCTACGTGCGCCAGATCGGCGACGGGCGGCTCCTGACAGCCGCAGAGGAACGGGAGCTCGCGCGCCGCAAGGATGCTGGCGACGAAGAGGCGAAGCGTCGGCTGATCGAGTGCAACCTGCGGCTCGTGATGTCGATCACGCGCAACTACACGCGCGCCAACGTCCCGCTGCTCGACCTCATCCAGGAGGGCAACCTCGGGTTGATCCGTGCCGTCGAGAAGTTCGACTGGAAGCTCGGCTTCAAGCTCTCCACCTACGCAACGTGGTGGATCAAGCAGTCGGTCCAGCGAGCTCTCGCGGAGCAGAGCCGGACAATCCGTCTGCCGGTGCATGTCGCCGACCAGGTGCGGAAGGTGCAGCGTGCGCGGCGAGTGCTCGGTCAGAAGCTGAGCCGCGATCCAACCGTCGAGGAGATCGCCGCCGAGAGTGGCTTCCCCGAAAGCCGCGTCCAGATGCTGCTCGAACTCGTGCAGGATCAGGTGAGCCTCGACACTCCCGTTGGCGACGGAGAGTCGCTGATGGGTGACCTGATCGAGGATCCCATGGCGCAGGAGCCGGAGCGTGAGACGGCGGACCGACTTCGCGGCGAGGAACTGGCGCAGGCCCTGGCGAAGCTGAAGCCGCGGCTCCAGCGCGTCCTCGTGCTTCGCTTCGGGCTCGACGATGAGCATCCCCGGACGCTCGAAGAGGTGGGTGTGGTGCTCGGCATCACGCGTGAACGCGTGCGCCAACTCGAGACGCGGGCGCTGCGTGAGCTGCGACAGATCGCGCCCGGACTCGAGCTCTACCTGCGCACCTGAGGCGAAGCGTGGGGAGGACGCGTCAGGCGGTGGCCATTGCCTGCACCTGGCGGAGCCCGGCGAGGCGTCGCAGCGACTCGAGCTCGATCTGCCGCACACGTTCGCGCGTGAGGCCGAGTTGGCGTCCGATCTCCTCGAGGGTCTTGGGGTCGTCGCCGTCGATGCCGTAGCGCATCACGAGCACGTCGCGCTCGCGTGGCGGTAGCTCCCCGAGAGCGCTGCGAAGTGCCTGGCTGCGGAGGTGGAGCTCCACGGTGTCCTCAGGGAGGGGATCGTCACCGGCGACGAAGTCGCCGAGCACCGCGTCCTCGGCGTCGCCGACGGGCGCATCGAGGCTCGTGGAGGTGCGGGCCGCCGCCCGCACCTCGAGTACCTGCTGCACGGTGATGTTGGCCTCGTCGGCGATCTCCTCGACCTGCGGCTCTCGGCCGAGTTGCGTCCACAGCGTTCGCTCCGCTCTGTTGATCTTCTGCAACCGCTCCACGATATGCACCGGCATGCGGATCGTGCGTGCCTTGTCGGCGAGCGCCCGCGCGACGGCCTGTCGGATCCACCACGTCGCATACGTCGAGAACTTGAACCCGCGCCGCCAGTCGAACTTCTCCACCGCACGGATCAGGCCGAGGGTTCCCTCCTGGATGAGATCGAGGAACGGGAGCCCCTGGTTACGGTAGTTCTTGGCGATCGACACGACGAGCCGCAGGTTGGACTGGATCATCTGTTGCTTCGCATCTCCGTCACCGCGCTCGATCCGCTTTGCCAGCTCGACCTCCTGTGCCGCCGTCAGGAGCCGGTGCCGGCCGGCTTCGCGCAGAAACAGCTGCAGCGCGTCCGTCGTCGTCTCGACGGCAGGCGTCGGGGGCGAAACCGTCTCTACCTGGCGGTCGACGATCTCGATGCCGCGTTTCTCGAGCTCTCGCAGCAACGCGTCGTGCTCGAGCGGTGACAGCTCGTGGACCTCCTCGAAGTCGGCGAGGTCCGCGGCCTGTACAGCACCGGTGTGCTCGGAGGTCTCGAGTAGCTGTCGCAACTCCTCGAGACCGAGAATGGTGTCGATGTCGACGGTCGTCACGCGGGGCTCGTGCGGCCTGGTACGCGAACGATCATCTCGCGCCGGGAGTCGATTGTCCAGGGGGCGCCCGAGATCCGTTGTCCGGACGGGCTGCCGACGGTCGTGGAGACCCTGCAAAGCGACACACGATAACGCGCGTTATGTCAAGTACGAGGATTCTTGTCAGATCGCCGGTGGTGGCCCCGGCCTCCCCGGGCCGTTCGGCGCAGTGACCTGGATCACGACCGCGACGAGCACGATCGCTCCTCCCACGAGCGTCGCGCGCGCAGGACGCTCGGCGTAGGCGAGCCACACCCAGAGTGGGCTCAGCACGACTTCGATGAGTGCGATCAGTGCGACCTCGGCAGGCGGAAGCAGGCGGGCGGCCACGGTGAAGAGGGCGAGCGAGAGCCCCATCTGCCCCACGCCGAGCGCCGCGAGGATGACCCAGTCCCCGGCCTCCGCCTCCCCCGCATCGGCGAACGGCGCGACCGTGACGACCACCAGGGCCTGCGAGAGGCAGGTCGCAGGAAGCATCGAGACATGACGGCGGTGCCGCGCGATGACGACGTTTCCCGCGAACGCGACTGTCATGACGACGGGGAGCAGCGTCGCCCCGAGACCCTGACCGATCGATTCGCCGGCCATCACCCCCACTCCGGCAGCAGCGACCGCGATCGCAGCCCAGGTCCGTCGCGAGACGGTGTCGCGAAGCAGCACCCACCCGAGCAGCGCGGCCAGCATCGGCGACACCGCCTGCAGGAAGACGACGTTGGCGACCGTCGTGTAGTTGAGTGCGAAGATGAACGTCCCAGACGCGATCGCCATCAGCGCCGCGAACACCAGGTCCCATCTGTCCATGGAGCGGAAGGCGGCGACCGTGCGCCCTCGCTGGAGGATCCACACGAGCGTGAGGAGCGTGACGAACGCGAACAGCGCCCGGCCGGCGACCTGCGTGGAGGCGTCGACGTCGAGTGCCCGCTGTCCGATACCGGCCGTGGACCAGGCGGTTGCCGCCGCCGCAATCGCGATGCGTCCCCTTCGCTGCTCAGCCGCCGGCGTCACCGCGCGAGTCAATCACGACGACGCGCGGCGCGACGGCGCGCGGACTGCGGTTGTGCTCAGCCGCGGGGCGCGAACGGCTGGCCCGGTGTGCCGCCGAGCACGAGCATCGTCACGCCGTTCGCGCCCGGGACGATCTTCCGACTCTGACGTGCGCCCACCCGTGCCATCGACCCTGGGGTGAGCTCCCACGACTGGTCACCCGCGGTCAGCGTGGCGCTGCCCTCGATCGGGACGTACACCTCTTCCTGGCCGTCCTCCGCGTGGTCGTGCTCGGGGTAGCGGTCGTAGCCGGCAGGGAAGCGCTCGAGGTTCATCCCCCATGCCGTGACTCCGAGGCTCTTCCCCGCGTAGCAGAAGCCGCCCTTGCCCTCATGGCTGTCGAGCTCGTCGAAGCTCTTGACGGTCACGTCGGTCATGTCGCTCTCCTCTCGTCGGTGGTCACACGCGCTGTAGGAAGCCGCGAAGCGCTGCCAGGAACGCGTCTGGCTCTTCGTACGGGATCATGTGCGCGGAGTCGGCGAAGACGACCTCCTCCGCTCCGGGGATTGCCTCGACCAACTCGTGGGCCGACGCTGCCGGTGTCGTCCGGTCGTGCGCCCCGCTCAACACGAGCACCGGTCTCGTGAACGACGCCAGCACGGGCCGCAGGTCGACCATCCCGTACTCGCCTCCGGCGGCGAAGTGCCGCAGCACGTCGGCGCGGTAGACGGTGTGGTCTCCGGCAATGAAGTCTGCGATGCGAGGGTCTTCGGGATCGGCGAAATGGAAGGGCAGTTGATCGGCGAGCAGCTGCTTGCACTCCGCCGCCGTCTGCACGGTCGTCTCGAGCTCCCACGATGCCGTCACCTGTGAGCGCAGCTCGGCGGGCTCGAACATCGCCAATCGCTCGTGGACGCCGAGCAGGGCGTCGGGCGTCGAGATCGTCCCCATCAGCACGTACGCTGCGGCACTGCCGTGTCGCGCCATGTGACTCTGAGTCACGATCGAGCCGAAGCTCCACCCCATCACCACAGGCTCGGCGAGTGCGAGCTCCGCGATCAGCAACTCGATGTCGTCGGCCATCTGCGGGACGGTCCATGTCGACGGATCGTCTCCGCCGGAAAGGCCGTTCCCGCGAAGATCCACGGCCAGGACACGCCAACCGCCGGTTGCGAGCGGCTCGAGTGCCGGGAACCACACCGACCCGTCGAGCCCCGGCCCGCCGTGTAGGGCAACGAGTGGTCGCCCCTCCCCGCGCTCGTGCACGTGCAGATCGATGTCACCGAGAGGGACACGCATGTCTCCACCCTATGCGAGCACCCGCGCTCAGAAGCCCGCCTCGCGCACCCCCGTCGCGATCACGAGCAGCACGAGCGCAGCGACGACGAGTCGGTAGACGACGAAGATCCCGTACGTGTGGCGGCGAACGTAGCCGAGCAACCACTCGATCGCGAGCAACCCGCTCCCGAGGGACGCGAGGACTCCGACGAGGAACGGCCCCTCCCAACCGGGCGGCAGATCCCCGAGCACGACGTCCGTCATCCCCTTGAAGAGCACCGCACCGAGAACCACGGGGACGAGCATCAGGAAGGAGAGGCGGGCTGCCCCGTCGCGGTCGAGACCGAGGAATCGCCCCGCGGAGATCGTGATCCCGGAGCGCGACACGCCGGGCATCAGCGCCAGGGACTGTGCCAGACCGATGACAAAGCCCTGCTTGAGCGAGAGATCGGCCGTGCGACGAGTCTGCGGACGTCGGTCGGCGATCCACAACACACCCGCGAAGATCGCGAGCAGCACGGCGATCTGCCAGGGCTCACCGAGATGCTCGGCGATGGGGTCGGCGAACAGGAACCCCATCAGGGCGGCGGGGAGAGTTGCGACGAACACGACCCAGGCGACGCGCTCGTCGTCACTCTCTATCCGCCGGGTCGACAGTGTCCTCAGCCAGGCGCGGGCGAGATCGACGAGATCGCCGAAGAAGTAGGCGCCCACGGCGAGCATCGTGCCGAGATGGAGAGCCACGTCGAAGGTCTGGTTGAACGACTCGTTCTGCTGCAGAAACGACCACTCTCCGAGCCACGGAACCAGGATCAGATGGCCCGACGACGAGATCGGCAACAACTCGGTCGCGCCCTGGACGACACCGAGCACGAACGCCTGCCAGTCGCTGAGGGCGCCCGCGTCCTCCCCCACGCCGGCGAGCGAAAGAACCGCAGCAAGGGCGAGCGACACGGCCGCGACTGCGAAGACGACAGAGCGGCGCACCGGGCGATGGTAGCCGTGCGCACGACGCCGGCACGCCGGTGAACGAAATGTCCGCAATTTGCGAACAAGCGCGATGCGAGGGCCTTGACCGCGCACCCCCCACCCCATAGGTTCCCTCTTGCACCGAGCACGGAGCGCGAGTAGGCCGAAGCTCAACGCGAAGGCTGTACGCGGAAGCGGAAGGTCAGCGTGATGAGTGGACGAAAGCGCCACCGGCTCGGTGAATTTCTTTGGTCCGGCGCAGGAGCCGAGGTGCCGTTGAGCCCACGGGATGTCTGACCTCGGTCAGACACCGCTGTTCAGCCCTGAGAAGCGGAGTCGGACTGAAGTCCGACTCCCACGCTGCTTCGCGAGCACTGCACTGCCGGAGCTCGTGAGGCTCTTCGACTACGATCTCGCGCGATGCACCTGCGCGCGCCGAGTGTCGACCGTGGGACCCAGAGCTTCCTCTGGGCCGTCGTGTTCTTCCTCGTCCTCTTCTTCGGGATGTTGGTCGTCGGCGTGAGCGGAGGGACGTCGCTCGTCCTCTCCATCGTGCTCGCCTTCGCGATCTTCATGCTCGTACGCACGCGCGGCGGAAGCGCCGGCTCCGGCTGACCGGAGCGGCGTCGCGCACGTCTCGAGGCGCGTCAGCGTCGCCCGGAGATGGTGATGCTGGAGAGGAGCCTCCGTGCGAGCTCCGGGCCGACGGCTTCCTCCAGTCGAGCTCTGGGCGGACGGCGGTCACGGGCTTCCCCGCCCAGCGACAGGCAGTGGCGAAGCAGGAGCTCGGCAGGCCCGCTCTTCGGAGGGATTGCTGCGATACCGGCGTTCATGTCAGTGGTCATCGGCCGTGGCTCCGGCACGGTCATCCCTCCGGGGAGTGAACAGTCCGCTCACTGTGTACCGGCGGTATCGGACGGAATTGCGTCAGTACGTGATCAACGCGTGCATCTCGTAGTCGGCGAGTCGCTCACGACCGTTCAGGAAACCCAACTCGACGACGAACAGCGCGCCGACGACCACGCCACCGAGACGCTCGACGAGCTCGATCTTCGCACGCGCGGTTCCCCCGGTTGCGAGCACGTCGTCGAGCACGATCACTCGCGTCCCCTCCTCGACGGCGTCGGCGTGGATCTCGAGTCGATCGCTGCCGTACTCGAGGTCATACGTCGCGTCCACTGTTCGCCACGGCAGCTTCCCGGGCTTGCGGGCCGGAACGAACCCGCAGCCGAGCTCATACGCGAGGGCGCCACCGAAGATGAAGCCGCGCGCCTCGGCACCCAGAACGATGTCCGGCCGACGTGGCCTCGACCACTCGGCCAAGAGATCGATCGAATGGTGAAAGCCCGTCGGGCTCGCGATCAGCGGCATGAGGTCCTTGAAGACGATTCCCTGCTGCGGGAAGTCCGGGACGTCCCGCACGAACGCGCGCAGATCGACGGCACTCACCGTTCGGACACTTCGCGGAGGTCGCGGAGCAGAAGCAGCTGGGCCAGTTCCTGCGCAACGACCGCGAGCGCTGTGAGCTCATCGAGAGCCGTCTTGCGGCGCTGGGGGTCACGCGAGCGCAGGCCTGGAGCAACGAGCTGCTCCAGAAGTGCGCTTTGACGCCCGGCGGCGGTACGGAACGGTCGAAGGTGGCGTGCATCGAGCCCGTGCCGGGCAATCCGGGCGCACGCGCTTGCGATCTCGGCTTCTGTCTCTCGGTACAGGCGCTCGCCGCCGGCGATACGCGGCTGCAGGATGTCGTACTCCTCCAACTGCCGCGCGAATTCGGGAGTCACACCCGCCCGCTCGCACAACTCGCTGAGGGCGATCTCCTGCTCCTCCAGCTGCAGGCCGTGTGCGCGCCGCCGGACGCGGTCGCCGCTCGGCGTGTCGAGCTCGTCCCGGATCACCCGGAGCGGAAGGAACTCGTCGCGCTGGAGCCGCAGGATCGTCGTCAGGCGCTCGATGTCGTCCTCGTTGAACAACCTGTAGCCACCGCGCGTGCGCCGCGGATGCAGCAGCCCTTGGTCCTCGAGGTAGCGGATCTTCGAGATCGAGATGTCCGGGTATTCGTCCCGGAGGAGGTCGCACACCGCTCCGATCGTGTGCATGCGGGCCGCGTCTTTGGCCTGAGTCGTCGCGCTCATCGGCGGAGAAAGGTCAGCCTGTACTTGCCGATCTGGACCTCGTCGTCGTCTTCCAGGAGGGCGGACTCGATGCGGCGTCGATTGACGAATGTCCCGTTCAGGCTCCCGAGATCACGAATCGTGTACCGCTCGGCCTCGCGCACGACCTCGGCGTGCCGCCGCGACACCGTGACGTCGTCGAGGAACACGTCGCATTCCGGTGAACGGCCGATCAGCGTGCGCTCGCCCGCCGGCGCGAAGGTGTCGCCGGCGCGGCCGCCTCCGGCCCGAACGACCAGGACGGGGCCTTCGTGCTCATGCTCGTCGGGGACAGCGCCCTCGGCCTCGGCCACCTCCGCTGCCGACAGGCTGAGCGTGGTCTCTCCGGCGGCAGGCGGGATGAGCGCCGAGCCGCACCGCGCGCAGAAGTTCGCGGCCTCGGGGCTCTGGAAGCCGCACTCCGGGCAGTAGACGTGCGTCATCCGGCTCCGCCGAGGATGGAGCCGAGGTCGTCGGGCCCTACGTGGTCGTCATCGTCACGCGAGCGCTTGACGCGCTCCGCACGGACGATGTCGATCTGGGCGTGGACGACCCTGCGCTCGAGCGACACGTCGTCCTCCTCGCGCTCCAACTCGCGGATCGTCCCGCGTAGCGCATCGTCGGACAGCGACTCCAGATCGGGCAGGACGTCGATCTCGCGTTCCTCGGTGAGTTCCCCTGTGCCGCTGTACAAAGGCCGCTCGAGGCTCGACGGTGACGGCAGGTCGACGGTCCCGGCCGCCACTTGCACCTTGAGCCTGTCGGTCCGTTCCCCGCGCAGGATGTCGATCCGGCCGTGCAACAGACGACGGCGGCGCGAGAGGTCGTCCTCGCGCTCCTCGAGGGCACGTAGGAGCTCGTGCAGCTCGTCATCAGAAAGCGGGCCGAGGTCGGGAAGCGGATCCACGAGAGCCTTTCCGTCGGGGGCAACGATGATTCAAGCAGCCACGTCACCGAGGGGTCAACCTCAGCTTGAGGCTTCTTCGGGATTCGGGGCCGACCGGCGTCTCCCTCCCCGGCCCCTGTCGCCTCAGCGAACGTCGCGCCTCACCTTGGCCACGTACTGCAGTCCGGCGGCCACGGCGAGGGCGACGCCGAGCCAGAAGAGCACGAGCGGCCACTCGGTGCCCTTCTCCGTCACGATCACGCAGCCGATAGCGAGGTAGAGGAGCCACGTCGCCAGCTTTCCGAGAGAGCTGACCTCGAACGAGTACCCCCGTGGCACGACGAGCTTGTAACCGACCACGAGCACGAGATCCCGCGCCAGCACGATCACGGCTGCAGGCCATGGAATACGCCCGTCGGCCCACAGCAGCACGACGGCCACGCCGATCATGAGTCGATCGGCGAGCGGATCCGCGACCTTCCCGAACTGCGACTCGACGTGCCAGCGGCGCGCGAGCCATCCGTCGAGCTGGTCGGTGATCGCCGCCGCGCCGAAGACGATCCCGGCCGGCCACGCGGGGCCGTCGCCCGCCTGGACGTAGAGGACGACGAACACGGGGATGGCCACGAACCGCGCGAGGGTGAGGGCGTTCGGCAACTGGCGCAGCACGGAAGACTCGGTCGCTGTCATGCGCGCCAAGGATATGCCTCCGCGCACACACCGCCCGCACAGCGAACGGTGCGGAGTGACTCGCTCACGGTGCCTGACACCGGCAAGCGGCGTCAGGCACCACGACGAAGAGAGCGGCTACGTGAAGACGATCTCGGCTCCGGCGGCGCGCTCGTAGAACTCGCCGACCGTGATCACCTCGTCGACCTGTGGCACGAACGAGCCTTCGTCGAGCCCGAACATCTCAACGGTCGCCTTGCACGCGTAGAGACCGGCCCCCGAGTCGGAGATCATCTCGATGAACTCCGGCACCGGCGGGATGTCGAGCTTCTCCATCTGGCGGCTCATCATGCGCGTGGCGATGGCGGACATCCCGGGGATGGCGCCGATCCACGTCGCCATGTGCATCCCGGGGTTCCCCACAGTCGCGACCTTGATCTTCGCGATCCGATCCTTGCGAATCGCGTCGAGACCGAAGAACGTGAAGAACACGTCGGCCTCGATTCCCTCCATGCGCGCGCCGTTGGCCATGATCAGCCCCGGGTACACACCCTCCAGCGACCCCTTGGAGATGACGATGCAGACCTTCTTGATCGGCTCGGGCGTCTCGGTGAACTGCTCCTCGAGCTCTTGGATGACATCGGTCACTGCGCTCACGCCTCCTTCTAGATGCAGCCTCGGGGCTTCGGGATGCCGCCGATCTTCGCGGCGAGCTTCGCCGGGCCCTTCGGGAACAGCTGGTACAGCTCCTTGATCGGGACGCCCGACTCCTTGCCGAGCGATCGGATCGACGGAGCGCTGCCGGTCGACAGGTACGTCTCGCGCATGTAGCGCACCACCTGCCAGTGCTTGTCGGTCAGGTCGGCGATGCCGTTCGCAGCGGCGATCTCGCGCCCGACCTCCTCGTTCCACTGTGCGGGATCCACGAGGAACCCTTCGGGGTCGACCTCGACGGTCGTGCCCGCGATCTCCGTGACGGTCATCGTCTCTCCTTCCGTTCTCAGGTGGTGATCTCTGCGCGATGCTTGCCCGACATGGACAGTGTGGCCGATATGCCCGGGAGGTCTCTGCCGGGGAGCAGGACGTGCCAGTAGACACGCTCGAACATGAGCTTGGCGAAGTGGTTGAGCCGCGACTCCTTGAGCAGCGGCAGGCCAACCGCCGCGGGGAAGTGTCCCGGCAGCGGCTCGGTGTCGTAGTTGAAGTCGATCAAGAGAGCCTTCCCGAACCCGGTCTCGACGAAGCAGTTCGCGTGCCCGTCGAACTCGCCCGCGAGCGGCTGCCCGGCGAGGAAGCGCTCGATGTTCTCGGTGAGGATGTCGCCCTCGAAATGCGTGACCGACCCGGCCTTCGACGTCGGCAGGTTGGTCGCGTCACCCAGCGCGAAGACGTTCGGCTTCGCCTGGGACTGCAGTGTGGCGGGATCAGTCGGCACGAAGCCGAGGTCGTCGCCGAGCCCGGCCGAACGCGACACCCACTCCTGACCGCCGTGCAGCGGGATCGTCACGAGCAGGTCGAACGGCACCTCGCGCTCGTCGTAGCTGACGAGGCGCCCACCGTCGCCGTCGACCTCCCCCGTGTTGAACTCGGTCACGAGCTCGATGCCCTTCTCCGCTAGGAGCTCGCCGAGCTGGGCGGATGCGATCGGCTTGGTGAACGCGCCGTCGAGTGGCGTCACGAAGCTGATCTCGACCCGGTCGCGAACACCGCGCTCCTCGAAGTACCAGTCTGCGAGGAACACGAACTCGAGTGGGGCGACGGGACACTTGATCGGAAGGTCGACGAAGTTGACGACGAGCTTCCCCTCGTCGAAGCGCTCGAGCGCTTCGTGAAGCGCGGCCGCGCCCTCACGGTCGTAGAACGTGAAGACCTTCTCCATCCAGCCGGCCCCCGTCAGGCCCTCGGTCTCGTCGGGCTGCAGGCGGGCGCCGGTGGCGACGACGAGCACGTCGTAGTCCAGCCGGGAGCCATCCGTGAGGTAGACCGCGTCCTCCTCGGTCTCGACACGATCGATGTCGGCAAGACGGAACTCCACACCCTTGCGCAGCTGCGCGCTTCGCGAGCGCACGATCTCGTCGGCGTGCGCGAGCCCGAACGGCACGAAGAGCAGGCCGGGCTGGTAGACGTGGACGTCGTCGCGGTCGACGACCGTGATCTCGACCTCGTCCACCGCATAGCGACGGCGGAGCCGGTTGGCGATCAGTGTGCCTCCCGTACCTCCGCCCAGTACGACGATCTCTTTCGCCATCTGCTTCACCTCTCGGACAGTGCAGCCATTCGCCTTTTAGTGTGGCGATCCGCCCCTTGCAGCCGCAAGCGTGGATGCCCGGGAGGGCCTGCGGAGAATTACGGGCAGGCCGTGCGGGACCTCAGGAGTACAGTCGAGGCGTGTTCCGCTTCGCCGAGCACACAGGAGAGGTCGAGCTGGAGATCGAGGCTCTGACGCCGGCCGCAGTGCTGGAGGAGGCCACCCGAGCCTTCGGCGAGCTCGTCGGCCGCGGGGACGCGGGCGACGTCGTGACCCGCCGGGTCACGGTGACGTGCCGTGACCTCGATCGGCTCCTCCCCGATCTCCTCGACGAGCTCGTCTTCCTGGCCGATACAGAGGGCTTCGTGCCGATCGACGCCCATGTCGAGCTGGAGGGAGCCCGAGCCGAGGCGACGGTCGACGGCGTGCTCCGCCAGGCTGCGCCGCTCGTCAAGGCCGCGACGTTGCACCGGCTCGCCTTCGAGCGTAGGGGCGAGGGTTGGCACGCCCGGGTCGTGCTCGATGTCTGAGCTTCGCCGCATCGGCGACGTGATGTGGGAGATCCCGGCTACGGCACGCCCCGACATGCGCGTGCCGGCGCAGGTGATCGCCGACGAGGAGATCCTGGCCGCGATCGAGGGCGACATGTCCCTCGACCAGCTCGCCAACGTCGCCACGCTCCCCGGCATCGTGGGGGCCGCGATCGGGATGCCGGACATCCACCAGGGGTACGGCTTTCCGGTCGGGGGAGTGGCGGCAACGCTCCTTCCCGACGGCGTCGTGTCGCCCGGTGGCGTTGGCTATGACATCAACTGCGGAGTGCGCCTGCTGACGTTGCCGCTCACCGAGACCGAGCTCGGCTCGACACGTGAGGCGCTGGTGCACGAGATCGCACGCTCGATCCCGGCGGGAGCAGGCAAGCACGGCCTGCTCGAGCTCGGGAAGGCCGAGCTCGATGCCGTCCTCCGGGATGGACCGCGCG
This sequence comes from uncultured Actinomycetes bacterium, assembly GCA_963701395.1. GTDB lineage: Bacteria > Actinomycetota > Thermoleophilia > Gaiellales > Gaiellaceae > Gaiella. Next base: position 200,745 of record CAVOZU010000007.1, on the reverse strand, counting down.
CACTGCCGTCGACACGCGACGAGGACGTCGAGCACACGGAGTCCCGGGGCCGTCTGGACGGTGCGGATCCAGCGGCTGTGAGCGAGCGGGCCCGGCGACGCGGACACAGCCAGCTGGGAACGATGGGCTCCGGCAATCACTTCGTGGAGCTGCAGATGGTCGACGAGCTCCTCGACGAGGAGACTGCCCGGACGTTCGGGCTGCTGCCGGGGCAGCTCACCGTCCTCATCCATTCCGGCTCGCGCGGTCTCGGTCACCAGGTGTGCACCGACCACGTCCAGGTGATGAACGCGAGTCTGGGCCGACACGGGATCGTGCTCCCCGACCGCCAGCTCGCATGCGCCCCGCTCTCTTCGCCCGAAGGTGAGGCGTATCTCGGCGCCATGAACGCTGCCGCCAACTTCGCCTGGGCGAACCGCCAGGAGATCACGACGGGCGTCCGCGCAGCAGTCGAGCGCGTTCTCGGACACGGAGCTGCAGCAGGATCGCGCCTGGTCTACGACGTTGCGCACAACGTCGCCAAGAGGGAGCGACATCACGGCCTGGACGTGTGTGTCCACCGCAAGGGCGCTACGCGGGCGTTCCCCGCGGGCTCGGCAGAGCTGCCGGTCGCCTTTCGCGGTGTGGGTCAACCCGTGTTCGTTCCGGGCAGCATGGGCACGGCGAGCTTCGTCCTCGTCGGAGCGCCGGCGGCCATGGAGATCTCGTTCGGCACGGTCTGCCACGGCGCCGGTCGCCGCATGTCGCGCACGGCTGCGCGCAAGCGCATCGGAGGGCGCGAGCTCCGCCGGCAACTGGAGGCACGGGGGATCGTCGTGCGCTGCCCGACCGACAAGGGGCTCGCCGAGGAGGCGCCGTTCGCGTACAAGGACGTCGACCGCGTCGTCGGCGTGGTCGAGCGTGCCGGGCTCGCTCGACGGGTTGCGCGACTCGTCCCTCTCGGTGTCGTCAAGGGCTGAGACATCGCCCGCAATCGGTACGCTCGCGGCATGGACGCGACAGAGCAGGATTTCGACGAGACGGTCGTCGCGCGGTCGGAGACCGTGCCGGTGATCGTCGACTTCTGGGCGGCGTGGTGCGGCCCCTGCCGGACGCTCACACCGATCCTCGAGCAGGAGACGTCGGCCCGCGACGGCGCTGTGGAGCTGGTCAAGGTCGACGTCGACGCGAACCCCGGGCTCTCCGCCCGGTTCGGGGTTTCGGGCATACCCGCGGTGAAGGCGTTCCGTGGCGGACGCGTCGTCGCGGAGTTCGTGGGTGTCCGCTCGCCGGCTGCGTTGCGTACGTGGCTCGACGACCTCCTCGCCCCTCCCCGCGCCGACGCTCTCGTCGAGGAGCTACGGGCCTCGGGCGAGCTGCCGGAGGTCGTCGCGGCACTCGACGCCGACGATCTCGACGGTGCGCTCGAGCTGATCCTCGCGGCGGTGCCGTCTGCCGAGCCGACGGCGCGCGATCGACTGCGAGAGGTCGCAGTCGCGCTCTTCGATCGGTTCGGTCACGATGATCCGGTCGTCGCCGACTATCGCAAGCGCCTCGCCACCGCCCTCTACTAGTGCGGCCTCTCGTAACGTTGCACGGGAAATTGGCTCATCGTTCAGGCGGCGAGCTTGAGCGTGTTCGTGGCTTTCGCGGTGCGGTGTTTGCGTCGCCGGGTGGCTTCGAGCTGGCGGCGCGCGCGCTCGGTGGGGCTGTTGCGGTGGCGGACGTGCTCGGCGAGCGCGTAGCCGAAGGCGTCCCAGTCGAGGTAGTCGGCGTTCTTGCACACGAACTCGTCGAGCGCCCCGAAGGTCGCCTCGATGCGGTTGAGGTAGCTGGCGTAGGTGGGGGTGGGCACGAGCTCGATGTTGTTTTGCTCGGCGTAGGCGCGGACGGCGGGCGTCCAGTGGCAGGAGAGGCCGTCCTGGATCCAGTAGATGCGCAGCCGCTTGGGGTAGGCGAGCCGGATCTGGCGCATGCACTCGAGTGTGGAGGCGCCGTCACGGCGCGGCCTGGGCCGGATGCGCAGATAGTCGCCGTGGACCTCGAGGGCTCCCAGCAGGTAGCGGACTCCGTGGCGGCGGTTGAAGGTGCCCCGGTGTCGCTCGGGACGGCCGCGGCGCGTCCAGCCACGCCCGTGCTGGGGGCGCAGGCTCTCCGGCCCCTTCTCGTCGAAGCTGATCACGACACCGTTTGCGGGTCGCTCGCGGTAGAGGGCGAGGATGCGAGCCGCTTTCTGCTTGTAGTCGGGATCGGGGCTCTGCTTCCAGGAGCGGGTGCGCTGCAGCGAGATCCCGTTGCGGTGAAGGATCCTGCCGAGATGGGCGGGCGAGACCGAGATCCCCTGCCCTTGAAGGTAGCGGGAGAGCTTCGAAAGGCTCCAGCGCGTGAAGGGCACCCCGAGCGAATCGGGACGGGCGCCGGCCAAGGCGACGATCCGCTGCTCGTCGTCACTCTGAATCCGGCGGGGTCGCCCGCCCCCGAAGCGAGGGCGCAGAGAGTCGAACCCACGCTCGTTGAAGTCGTGGATCACCCTGCGCACGTGCTCCTCGTCCGTCATCCACATGCGCGCGATCTGGGGAACGCTCATCAGCGTGTTCGAAGCCAGCAGCATCGAGGCCCGCTGCCGCGTCGAGGCATGCTTGGCCCGCTTCGAGAGCCGCTTCAGCCGCTGCCCCTCGTGCGGAGCAAGCTCGCGTACGAACACCTCCGGGGGACGCATCGACACCTCCCTGGGTCGTATGCGTCCCGATTCGACGTCGAGCGCCGAGGTCCCGCCTCGTTTCCCGTCAAACGTTATGAGACGCCGCACTAGTCGCCTACCGGGCGTCGAGGAGCCGCACCCAGTGCGTGGTGCGCTCGAGATACGCCTTCTCCGCTTCGAACCCACGCAGCCCGTAGGTCCCGTCGTACGATCCGTACGGCGCCCCGACGGCCCTTGCTGCCTCGATCTGCGTCCCCTCGTGCCATTCGTTGTAGCTCGTGATCGTGACGATGTCGGCTTCTGCACGAAGCGCCGCGCGCCACATCGCGTCGTACGTCGCCCCCTTCTTCCGTAGCTTCCTCCGGGTATCGCCCGTCGCGGCCTGCGCGTCGTAGCCTGGGCCCACAGAGGGCGCACAGATGAGTGAAAGCCGACGCGCCGATGCACACACGCGTGGGAACGACGTGCCGTCGTGGATGTACACGTCGTACGTGTAGAGCCCGTCGAACCGCCCGGCCTTCGCCCTTCCCGGGAACGATGTGTGCGCGAAGACCCGAACTCCCGTCAGCGGCTTCAGCACGACCGCCCAGTCCGCATCCGGGTAGTTCGTGGAGTCGTAGACATAGAAGTCACGCACCCCGCGATCGCGCAACTCCGTGATGGCGGCCGCGACCGTCGCCGGCGTACGCGCTCCCCACGGCTCGACATGCACCGCGACCCGTAGACCGGCGGCGGTGGCTTCGCGCGCCACAAGATCGAGGCGTGCGTCCTCCACCGAGCCGGGGCCCCACCAGGAGGAGACCAGCGTCTGCACCCCAATGGCAGCGATCTCGCGCATCTGGGCGCGGACGACATTCGTCGCGCTCGACGAGTACGGTCCGCGCGCCGGGTAGAAGCGTGACGCGAGGGAGCGCGGTGGACCGTGCCCGTTCTGACCCCAGTGCTGCCATGCGCCGTCCTGCTCCGGCGTTCCCCACCACGGGTAGTAGAAGATCGCGGCCTCCCCACCCCTCGGCTCTGGCTCGGGGACGGCGCCGGCAGCGGCTCCGGCGAACGCCAGACAGGAAGCAGCGAGCACGACCCAACGCATGACGGCCAACCCTAGCGGGCGTACGTCTTCCCCCTCACGCCGCGCCGCTCCGACGAATCAGTCCCGTTCGGGAAGGCACCCCCTAACGAAATCCTCACCCGGCCCACACACCGTCCACGCCATTTCCGTGTCTGATTGCGACAGGGAGTCGTCGAACGGAGGATCGATGAAGGCTCGCCGCCTCGTGCTCGTGCTCACCATCGCCTGCGGGTCGTGTGCCCTGCTCGCCGGGCTCGCGTTCGCCGCCGGGAGCGATGATGACGGCGCCCGGATGCCACGCTCGACCGCAGACCTCCAGCGTGTCAACTTCGTCAACTCCTGCGGCTTCAGCCACAGCGCGCCCGACGATCCGATCGTGTCCCCCGGACAGCCCGGGAAGTCGCACGACCATACGTTCGTCGGCAACCGCTCGACGAACGCCTTCTCGGCGTTGGGCACGCTGCTCGCATCCGGATCGACCTGTGATCGCGACGGGCACACGGCCGCCTACTGGATGCCGACACTCATCGTGAACGGCGCCTCCGTGACGCCGCTCGGCTCGACGATCTACTACCGCCGGAAGACACTGCGCCCCGTGAGGGCGTTCCCGCCCGACTTTCGCATGATCGCCGGCGATGCCCTCGCGAGCTCGGCTCAGGACAGGCGAGTGACGTTCTGGAACTGCGGTGTCACGGGCGGTGTCAAGCCGTCCTCGACCGTCCCCGACTGCCCAAACGGTCGCCGCACCACATTGCGCCTTCACCTCACGTTCCCGTCCTGCTGGGACGGGCGCAACCTCGACTCGCCGGATCATCGCAGCCACGTCGCCTACCCTCGACGCGGCGTCTGTCCTCGCAGTCACCGCGTCGAGCTGCCGCAGATCTCGCTGATCTACCGGTACCCGGCGATAGCTGCAGGCAGCGACATGGCTCTCGCGTCCGGTGGCGAGCTCACCGCGCACGCCGACTTCGTGAACAGCTGGCACCAGCCCGCACTGCAGCGCCTCGTCGCCACCTGTCTCAACGCGCTCCGTCACTGCGGGCGCGGCAGCTGAGGCCGCCTGCTCGACGTGCGTTCGCCGCGAAGCGGGAGTCGCTGGACGTCAGCTGGCGGGATCGAGCTCTGACAGCGCGTCGCGGCTGTCGAGCGCGGCCCGCTGGCTGACGATCCGCTCGCGGGCACGTTCGAGCACGTCGTCGAAGAGGTCGCCGAGGTGGTCACCCGGCGCGCGGTTGCTCTCCGCCCACTCCCGTGGCAGCAGAACTCGCGCTTCGTCGCGCCGCTCGAGACACGACTCCCAGTGCGTCTGTAGTCGCCGGTCGACGTTGTCGTCCATGTTGGTGGTATCGGCATTTCGGTGCGCCGCCTCAACAGCAGGATTCCCGTTGCAGGACTGACGCGCGTCCGAGCGAAGGAAGGGCCTCGGCCGGGCCGGCTCTGGCGTCCCCAACCCCTCCCCCGTCTTGGGGGCGCGTGTTCGGGTGCCGGTCCGGCCACCTCGCCTCTGTTGGGTCGGTCAGCGGACGAGCCGCGACGACACCGCGGCGGGGCTTGCTCGAGCGCGCTGAGCCCAGGGCATCGATGCGTCGCGCTCGAAGTTCTAGTCGCCGATTCTTGGCGCAGTCGCTCGAGCGCTTGTTCCGGCGTCTTCGACGGGGACGTTCGCGGTCATCCCAGCGACGACCTGACCTACCGAAATCAGACTGCGTCGGAGAGTTGCTCGTGTGCTGGCCGGTGTGCCGGCGGCGGGAGTTCGGCACAGCGGACATTGGAACTTCTGCCGCGAAGTGATAGCGTCATGCCGCTCTGAGCGGAACGTTCTCTGTAGGGGCCCCAGATGGTCAACCGAACGATGTGGCTGAAGTTGGCTTTCGTGTGCGCGGTCGTGCTTGTCCCGGCAGCCACGGGCACCCAGCAGGTCGTCAGCGGTACCGGGCTGATCTCCGGCTCTGGGACGAGCTACAAGCTTCGGATCACCAATACCGGCACCGAGCCGCTGACGTGCTGGCGTCTCACGCTGCGGGCGGGAGTGATGTTTACTGCGATCGGTCCGCCACCTGCCGGGTGGCAGGTCGGTTCGCCCGGCCCCTCACCACAGCCGGCGCTCGCCGGCAAGGGCCCGTCGATACCGCCCGGCGGCTTCCTCGACTTCCCGTTCACCACCGATACCCGCTTCCCAGCAGGGCTCTCGGACTCACTTCGGATCTCCGCTGACTGCAAGAGCGACGCGGATGCTGTCGTGACCGGCCCCACCAGCGGCGGCACCAACCCCCCGCCGCAGCCGACGACTCCAACGAAGGTATGCAAGTGCCGCGCCCTGACCGCCCGTATCAACCCGAAGAGCTTCGAGCTCGACAAGCCCCGGAGCAGGGTCGCCCTGTTCCTTCGCTTCGACCTCGACTGGACGCTGCGCTGCACGGGCGGGGCGAAGCAGTGCCGCGGCACCATGCGCCTACGCCCGGAGCCCAAGGCGACGCTCAGTCCGAAGGGCGGCAAGGTGACCTGTAATGGCAAGTGCGGACGGACTACCAGCGGCTATCAGAGGTTCAACCTGATCGACCCAGCCCTGAAGTTCGGCTCTCGCAGCCCGAACGACGCGGTTCTCTTCTTGGCTCGCACGTGCGCGGGGAAGGTGCTACCCACCCTCACGCTCGCGATCAGGTTCAACCAGCGCACGGAACGGGTCGACCTCGACGCGAGCGACCTCAACGGGAACGGGATCCCCGACGGCAAGAAGGGCGGCTAGCCCGCGATCCTCGGCGCAGGAATGTAACCCAGGCCGGGGACTAGGTTTAGGCGGCGAGGTTGTGGCGTAGTCGTTCGAGTGCTCGTTCGGCTTCTTTTTTGGTGAGGTTGGCGGCTTTGGCTGCTTGCGAGGGCGTACTGCTCGTTGGCGGCACGTCGCAGAGTCGACCCCGTGCAGGCTGCACGACCCACCGGCCACTCGCTCGACGTGTTCGTACGCGTCTACGCCGACGACGACGGGAAAGCGCAACGCGACGAGGCGCCCGAACGGATGCTCGCCGCAGGATTCGGAGGCTCTGCTAGCACCGCTGTTGGCACCGAGCTCGAGCAGGAGCTCGAAGTCGAGCTCGAAACCGACGAAAGCCCCGCGTTGGCAGGGCCTTCGGGTATCGGGGCGCCGAGATTCGAACTCGGGACCTCTAGTCCCCCAGACTAGCGCGCTAACCAGGCTGCGCCACGCCCCGCGACCCGCTCATCCTAGCGGCGCACCGCGCACGGCTCCGCCGACCCGGCGTGGTCGCATACTCTGGGCACATGAGTGACGTCGTGTACACGTCGCGCGTGCGCATCGAGCGGATCAAGGGGCCGTTACGGCGCGCGGAGCTGCCGGGGGCCGACGAGCCGGTGTGGTTCGGTGTCCACGACGAGGTGGCCGACCACTACGGCGTGCCCCGCGGCAGCGATGCGGAGCGGGCTACGACGCTCGACCACGTCGTTGCTGCCACCGCCGGCTGACTGACGGGCACGCTGGGAGGCGCGCTGGAGGCGCGTCACGTCGATGCTGCGGGAGGAAGGCTGACGAGCGAAGCGTCCGGCGAAGTCGAGTCCGAGGACGGCGTGCTCGTGATCAGACGCATCCACGTCGTCTACACGCTGCGAGTCGACCTGGACACCGACCGTGCCGCGGTGCAACGCGCATTCGACCATCACATGCCGAAGTGCCCCGTGTACCGATCGCTCGGCACCGCGATCGATGTGACGACGTCGCTCCAGGTGGTCGAGGCGCAGGTGTGAGCCTGCGCTCTGGTGTCTGGCCGAAGTCGGACACCTGGGCGACCTGCCTAGCCTCAGCTGAGCCGCTTGTACAGCCGATCGACGAGCTCGGGCATCTTCTCCAGCCGCTCGGTGATGGTTCGGATCCGCACCTCGCGGAAGTGCTCCGCCTTCACGCCGAGCGCCTTCGCGATCCGACCGAGCACCTCGGTCGACGGCACCGGGCGATTGCCATGCACGATGTGGTTGAGATAGCCGGCGGAGAGCGCCGTCTTGTCGGCCAGCGCCCTGTAGGTCGTGCCGGTCTCGGTCATCAGCCGCTCGATCGTCGTTCCGAGCGGCTCGTCGCTGAACGTCCGTCGTCTCGCCATCAGTTGTCCTCCATCCAGGTCAGTAGAGCGCTCCGATCGACGCGCGCGTCCGCGTCGTCGGAGCGGCGGCGCACGTCGACGGCGCCGTCCTCCAGGGTCTTCTTCCCGATCGTCACACGGATCGGACAGCCGAGCAGATCAGCATCGGCGAACTTCTCGCCGGGACGCTCGTCGCGGTCGTCGAGCAGGACGGCCCTACCCGACCGGTCCATCTCTGCCGCCACCGCCTCCGCGATCGCGGCAACCTCGTCGGAGCCGCCGGCGAGCGAGAGCAGCTGGACGTCGTAAGGGGCGATCGTGCTCGGCCACACGATCCCCCGGTCGTCGTGCTGCTGCTCCACGACAGCGGCGAGCACACGGCCCGGCCCGATCCCGTAGCTGCCCATGATCATCTCCCGCACGCTGCCGTCCTCGTCGAGGAACGTCGCGCCCAGCGGGGTCGAGTACGTCGTTCCCAGCTTGAAGATGTGCCCGACCTCGATCGCAGTCTGGAAGTGCAGTGCCCCGCCGCAGCTCGGGCACGTGTCACCCACCACGGACTCCCGCAGATCGGCGAACCGCGGGGCGAAGTCGCGCCCCGCCTCGACCCCACGAAGGTGCCAGCCATCCCGGTTCGCGCCCGTCACGAACTGCCCCTCACGCAGTGTCTCGTCTGCAACGATCTCGCCGTCGAAGCCCACGGGACCGAGCGAGCCGCCCGACGCGCCGAACGCCTGCTGAATCTCCTCTGCCGTCGACGGACGGGACGCTGCGCCGAGCGCCTCTGCGAGCTTGTTCGGCTCGAGCCTGTCGTCCCCGCGGATCAGTGCCAGCACCACGGCACCGTCCTCCTTCGTCACCGGCATCGCCTTCGACGTCGCCGCGGCGTCGATGCCGAGCATCTCGGCAAGCGCCTCGATCGTCGTCACGCCGGGTGTCGCGACCTCCTGGGGCGCGCCCAGAGCCGCCGGGAACTCCGCGGGGCGAGGAACGCCGCGGGCCACCTCCAGATCGGCGGCGAAGTCGCCCGTCGCACACGTGACGAGGGTGTTCTCCCCGGAGCCCGACGGGGCAAGGAAGTCGACCGACTCGCTCCCCCCCATCATCCCCGACTCCGCCTGCACGCCGTACACCTCCAGGCCACAACGCTCGAAGATCCGCTCGTACGCGCCCCTGTGTGCCCTGAAGGCTCGGTCAAGCGCCTCCTCGTCGCGGTCGAACGAGTAGGCGTCCTTCATGATGAACTCGCGGACACGCAGCAGGCCGCCACGAGGCCGCGGCTCGTCCCGATCCTTCACGGAGAAGTGGTAGAGGATCTGCGGCAACTCGCGATAGCTCTGGAGCTCGGCCGCATGAAACGTCACCGTCTCTTCATGGGTCATGGGCAGCACGAACTCGCGACCGGAGCGATCCTGGAGCTTGAAGACCTCCGGAATTCGGTAGCGGCCCGAGCGCTGCCACAGCTCGGCGGGTGTGAGCACCGGCATCAGCATCTCCTGCCCGCCGATCGCGTCCATCTCCTCGCGGATCACCTGCACGACCCTCTGGTGGACCTTCCAGCCGAGCGGGAGGTACGTCCAGATGCCGGCCGACACCTGTCGGATGAACGCGCCACGAACGAGAAGCTTGTGCGAGACCGCCTCGGCGTCCGCCGGAGCGTCGCGCAGAGTGGGCAGGAAGAGCTGAGACGCGCGTGCAACCACGGGATGCCTAGGCTAGTCGATCGGTTCCGCCCGCGGTGCAGGACGGACAACGCTAGTCGAGCGGGATCAGGCTCGCCTCCGCCATGGCAAGCGCCGCCGGCTTCGCCATCTTCAACCGCTTCGGGCGCTCCATGCCAGACAGGATCCACGCGTCGATCTCACGGAACAGCTCGTCGATCAGGACGTCGGACTGGACCTTCTTGAGCACCCTGCCGTGCGCGTAGATGAAGCCCACGTCGCGGCCGCCGGCGATGCCGAAGTCGGCGTCGCCCGCCTCACCGGGCCCGTTCACCGCACAGCCCATCACCGCCACCTCGATCACCTGCGGGTACGCGCGGAGCCGTTCCTCCACGACCTCGGCGAGGCGCTCGACGCCGACGTTGTCGCGCCCGCACGACGGGCACGCGATCATCACGGGCCCTCTCTCGCGCAACCCGAGCGCCTTGAGGATCTCCCAGGCGACCTCGACCTCCTTCACCGGGTCTGCGGTGAGTGACACGCGGAACGTGTCACCGATGCCGTCGGCCAGCAGCGCACCGATCCCGATCGAGCTCCGGATCGAGCCCGAGAACGGCGTCCCCGCCTCCGTCACCCCGAGATGCAGCGGGTACGGCACTCGCGCGGCGAGCATGCGGTAGGCCCGGATCATGGTCGGGACGTGCGTCGACTTGACCGAGATCTTGAAGTCGCGGTAGTCGAGCCGCTCCAGCAACTCCACCTCCTCCAGGGCAGCGGCGACGAGAGCCTCCGCCTGGTCGCGCTGTGCAAGATCGTGGAGGTGGGTCGGCAGGGAGCCGGAGTTGGCGCCGATGCGCATGGGGATGCCCGCCTTCTTCGCCGCGCGCACGACCTGCTCTATGCGGTCGGGTCCGCCGATATTGCCGGGATTGATGCGTACCGCCGCCACGCCCGCATCGATCGCACGTAGAGCAAGCGACGCGTTGAAGTGGATGTCCGCGATCACTGGGATCGGCGACAGGCGAACGATCAGCGGCAACGCGTCGGCATCCTCACCCTTCGGCACCGCGACGCGGACGATCTCGCAGCCGGCCGACGCCAGCGCTGCGATCTGTGCGGTGGTGGCCTCGACGTCATGCGTCTTCGTCAGCGTCATCGACTGCACAACGACAGGGGCGCCTCCGCCGATCGGCACCCCGCCCACGCTGATCCGAACGTCACTCGCCACGGCGATCAGTGTAGAGCCGAGACTCCGACCCACAGCGCGTCCCGGCAGGATGGAGGCGTGCCTGACCGGTTGCCGCCACCATCGTGGGCGCTCACGGCTCCCCCTGACGATCACCCGGCCGACCTCTGGGCGCTCGGCGGCGACCTCGCGCCCGCGACGCTTGTCGCCGCCTACCGACTCGGCCTGTTCCCCATGCCCATCGCAGGGACGATCGGGTGGTTCTCGCCTCTCGAGCGTGCCATCCTGCCACAGCCCGCGTTCCACGCATCACGCCGACTCCACCGCTCACGTCGGCGCTTCGAGATCCGCCTGAACACGGCGTTCGCCGAGGTCGTCCATGCGTGTGCCGACCCGTCACGGCCCGGCGGCTGGCTCGACCAGCCCACGATCGATGCATACGTCGAGCTTCACCGTCTCGGCTGGGCGCATGCCATCGAGGCCTGGGACGACGACGGTCTTGCGGGGGGCGTCTACGGCGTCGCCGTCGGCGGCCTGTTCGCTGCCGAGTCGATGTTCACCCGGCGTACCGATGCCTCCAAGGTGGCCTTGTGGGCGCTCGTAGAGCTCCTGGAGAGCGCCGGTGACGGCGAGCGCCGGCTCCTGGACGCGCAGTGGCCGACGCGGCACCTGACGTCACTCGGGGCCGTGACGGTCTCTCGGCGCGAGTACCAGCGCCTGCTCACCGTCGCGCTCGCGTTGCCCAACCCGTTCCCGTCGGTCGGGTGAGCTCAGGAGAGACGGTTGATGTCGTTCGAGAGACCGATGAAGAACAGCAGCAGGACGAGGCCCAGCCCGACGAACGAGACGCGCTCGTAGACCTCGCGTCCGACAGCCCGACCACGGACACCCTCCAGTAGCGCAAAGACGATGTGGCCGCCGTCGAGCGGCAGGAGCGGCAAGAGGTTGAGCAGCGCGATCGAGAGCGAGATCAGCCCGAGCACCCAGAAGAAGCTGTCGGCACCACGCTCAGCGGCGTCCGAGGACCCCTGCACGATCCCGACGGGACTCGCGATGTCCTTCCGACCCTCTCCGCTGACGAGTCGACCCAGCGCCTTGCCGATGTCCTTGGTCACGAGCGCAGTGACGCGCGCAGCCTCCCCTGTCGCCGCGGCGAGCGAGAGACCCTCGCCTTGCAGCACGAAGCCGAGGCGGTACACGTTGTCGTCTGCTCGACGCGGCGCGGCAGGCCCCAGGGTCACCTGACCGCCGTCGCGGACGACGACGACCGTCAGCGGCTTACCGGCCGATCCGGAGATGGCGCGAGAGATGTCGGTCGCAGCGACCCGTGTCCCGTCGATCTCGACGATTCGATCGCCCGCCTGGAGCCCCATCGCCGCGGCTGGTGCATCCGGCGCCACCTCACCGACGACCGTGGTTGCGCGTCCGCCGGTCGCCATGAACAACACCGTGAAGAGGACGACGGCGAAGAGGATGTTGGCAGCCGGGCCGGCAGCGATAGCGGTCACGCGCTTCCAGGTCGGCGCCCTCCAGTAGGCATCGGGCCCGAGGCCGTCGAGCAGCTCCGTGATGCCCTTCTCGGCCGCGTTGCGGGGCCCCGCAGAGAGGTGCTTCTGAGGCAGGGTGTCGCGCAGGATCTCGAGCGTGTCGCGCGCCGCGGCGTGGTCGCCGGCAGCGATCGCGTTGCGGAGACGGTCGACCGGGCCGACGAGCCCGGGCGCCTCCTGGAGTGCGCGCCCGAAGGCGTGATCCACATCCGACGGCGCAGGCCGATGCATCCCGGGGATCTTCACGAAGCCACCGAGCGGGATTGCACCGAGGCCGTACTCGATGCCACCGCGCGTCGTCTTGATCAGCGCAGGCGGAAACCCGACGTAGAACTTGCGCGGGCGCATGCGCAACGCGAGCGACGCCACGAAGTGGCCGAGCTCGTGGATGAAGATGAGCAGCCCGAGCCCGACGATCGCAACGAAGATGGTCATGCCGCGACCAGCCTGCGGCCGGCGGCTACCCTGGCCGCGCTGTCGGCCTCGACGAGGTCGTCGAGGCCGCCGGCCGGTGCACCGTCCACTGCGGCCAGCGCCTCGGCGACGGTGACGGCAATGTCGAGGAACCCGAGTCGACCTTCGAGGAACGCGTCCACCGCCACCTCGTTGGCCGCGTTGTACGCGCATGGATAGGTGCCACCCCGTTCCCCGGCCTCGCGGGCCAATGCGAGCAGCGGGAACGTGTCGAGGTCGGGAGGCTCGAACTCGAGCGTGAGGCTCGAGGCGAGATCGAGCGACGGCACCGGTGTCGCTGCGCGCTCCGGATAGGTGAGGGCATAGGAGATGGGCACGCGCATGTCGGGCACACCGAGATGCGCAAGGGCGGCGCCGTCGCGGAAGCGGACGATGCCGTGGACGATCGACGACGGGTGCACGACGACGTCGATCTTGTCGTATGGGACGCCGAAGAGCCAGTGCGCTTCGATCAGTTCCAGGCCCTTGTTGGCCAACGTGGCGGAATCGACCGTGATCTTCGGGCCCATGCTCCACGTCGGATGAGCGAGCGCTGCGTCGGGTGTCACGTGCGCGAGCTCCGCTCGCGTCCGCCCGCGAAACGGGCCGCCGGAGGCCGTTAGCACGAGCGAGTCGACTGTGCCGGGGTCGCGCCCGTCAAGGCATTGCTGGAGGGCTGAGTGCTCACTGTCCACCGGTAGGAGCAGGCCGCTACCTCGTTGCCGCGCCTCGATCGCCAGCGCTCCGGCCGCGACGAGGCTCTCCTTGTTCGCGAGCGCAAGCGTCACACCGTTTTCGAGCGCCCAGAGCGTGGCCGGGACGCCTGCGAAGCCGACGATTGCGTTGAGCACCAGATCCGCCTCGCACCGGTCGAGCAACGATGTCACGTCACCGCCGACCTGCGCGTGCTCCACGCCGTGCGCTGCGGCGAGAGCGTCCAACGACGACGTGCCCGAGTGCAGCGCACAGAGACGCAGGTCGGGGTGTGCGACGACGACCTCGATCGCCTGCCGGCCGATCGAGCCCGTCGCGCCGAGCAGGGCGACCCGTCTCATCGCACGAAGCGTAGCCGCCACTCGACGAGGTGCCGGTTCAGCTCAGGTTGCGCCGAAGGCGAGGACGACTGCGTACGCAGCGGGCCCTGCGAAGAGCAACGAGTCGATCCGGTCCAGTACGCCGCCGTGCTCTGCGAGCAGCCGACCCGAGTCCTTGACACCGAGGTCCCGCTTCACGGCCGACTCGAAGAGGTCGCCGAGAACACCCGCGATCGCGACGGCTCCGCCGAGGGCCAGCGACTCGACGATGGAGAGGAACTCCTCACGGTCTCGGTAGAGCAGAAGGAAGGCGACGAGCACACCCGCGATCACACCGGCCACGAAGCCCTCCCACGACTTCCCGGGCGAGATGGCGGGGGCCATCTTGTGCCGACCGATCGCACGACCGACGAAGAACGCGAACGTGTCGCTCGCGAAGACGGTGAAGAGGACGGCGATGATCGCCCAGGTGCCGAACTCCGGGATGTCGCGGACGAGGAGAAGGCATGCCACGCCGCCGACCACCCAGACGACGCCGACCGTGGTCGTCGAGATCGCTGCGGTGAACGAGGGCCGCGTCTGCGAGGCCAGGAAGACGAGAAACGAGAAGAGCAGCGTCGACAGGAGGCCAGCCGTCATCCACGGCACTCCACCGAGCTGGAGTCCGAGCAGCGTCGCGATCGCTCCGGCGTAGCCTCCAAGGCGAAGCGGTCGCAGCGTGTTTCCGATCGCGTAGAACTCGTGCAGGGCGAGCAGGCACCCGACGAGCGCGAGCCCCGTGAGCCACCAGCCACCGAGCACGACGAGTCCCAGCACGAGCGGGAGCAGGACGACGGCGACGACGATTCGCGACCAGAACGGGCCCATCAGCGCCTCCCGAAGCGGCGGTCTCTGCGTACGTACTCGGCGACCGCAGCGCGCAGGTCGTCTTCGCCGAAGTCGGGCCAGAGCGTGTCGCTGAACACGAGCTCGGCGTACGCCGTCTCCCACAGCAGGAAGTTCGAGATGCGGAGCTCACCGGAGGTGCGCACGAGCAGGTCGACGTCGGGAAGCTCTGGCGCGTAGAGCCGCGCGGCGATCGCGTCGGCGTCGATCGAGTCCGGAGAGACGCCGTCCACCACGAGACGGCGCGCCGCCTCGACGAGCTCTGCCCGTCCGCCATAGTCGAACGCGACCCACAGGTCCAGCGTGTCGAGATCGGCCGTCGCGATCTCCAGCGCGTCCATCTTCTCCCGCAGCCACACGGGTATGCGGTCCCGTCGCCCCATGAACCGCGTGCGCACGCCCTGCCGGGCGAGATCGGGAAGCTCACGGTCGATCGTCTCCGAGAGGATCTCCAGGAGCGTCTCCACCTCGTCCGGCGGCCGTGACCAGTTCTCCGTGGAGAAGCCGTAGACCGCGAGTGCGGAGATCCCGAGGTCGATGCCGGCTTCGACGGTGCGCCGAAGCGCGCGCGTGCCCTCGCGGTGGCCGGCGGCAACGGGCACGCCGTGCGCAGTCGCCCAGCGGCCGTTCCCGTCCATGATGATCGCAACGCAGAGCGGCCCGCCCGGTGCGGTGCCATCTGAGACTTCCTGGCTGTCCAGCTGCCGTGTCTGCATCGTGCGCAGGCCGCTGCCGAAAACCTGGGGACCCCCGGGGAGCCGGGTCAGCGCTGCGTGCGCAGCGCGCCTCCAGGCGTCGGCGTCAGACCTCCATGATCTCGGCTTCTTTTCCCTTCAGGAGGTCGTCGATGCGGTGCACGTGATCGTCGGTGAGCTTCTGCACCTGCGTCTCGCCGCGCCGTTCCTCGTCGTCTCCGACCTCGCCGTTGCGGACGAGATCCTCGAGGTGGCGCATCACGTCGCGGCGGACATTGCGGATCGCAACCCGGCCGTCCTCGGCGTAGCGACGCACGAGCTTGACGAGCTCCTTGCGGCGCTCCTCGGTCAGCTGTGGAATCGGCAGGCGGATGATCTTGCCGTCGTTGGACGGCGTCAGCCCGAGGTCCGACTCCATGATCGCCTTCTCGATCGTCTTGATCGACGACGGATCGTAGGGCTGTACGGAAAGTAGTCGAGCCTCCGGCGCGCTGAGCGAGGCGATCGTGTTGAGCGGCGCCGGCGTGCCGTAGTAGTCCACCGTGATGCGATCGAGCAGGGCCGTCGAGGCCCGTCCAGTGCGGACTCCATTGAACTCCTGCCGGGTCGCCTCGATCGACTTGTCCATCCGACGTTCGCAATCGACGAGGAAGTCCTCGATCGCGCCCATGTCAGTCCTCCTTCCGTGTCGCTACGAGCGTGCCGATCCGCTCGCCCGCGGCGACGCGGTCGATGTTCCCGTCGGCGAGCTCGAAGACATGGATCGGCACGTTGTTGTCCATGCACAGTGACAGTGCGGTCGTGTCCATCACACGGAGACCTCGCTCGATCGCCTCCAGGTGGGTCAGCTCTGAGATGAACGTCGCTCCCGGGTCGACGCGCGGGTCGCCGTCGTAGACGCCCTCGACGCCGTTCTTCGCCATCAGGATCGCCTCTGCGCCGATCTCCAGCGCGCGCAGGGCGGCCGCCGTGTCGGTCGTGAAGAACGGGTTGCCCGTCCCCGCCGCAAAGATCACGACACGACCCTTCTCGAGATGCCGTATCGCTCGACGGCGGATGTAGGGCTCCGCCACTTCCGAGATCTCGATCGCCGACTGCACACGTGTCTGGGCGCCCAGCCGCTCCAGCGCATCCTGGAGCGCCAGCGCGTTGAGCAGGGTGGCGAGCATGCCGGCGTAGTCGGCTGTAGCTCGATCCATCCCCTCGGCCGCCGCCTTCATGCCGCGGTAGAAGTTCCCACCGCCGACGACGATCGCCAGCTCGGTGCCCCTGGCCCGGACGGCGACGACCTCGCCCGCGATCGAAGCAACCGTCTTCGGGTCGACGCCGTACTCGCGATCGCCCATCAGGCTCTCGCCGGACAGCTTGAGCACGGCCCGCCGGAACGGTGAAGGAGCGGCTCCCGGAGCCGCCTCGGCCGTCTCCTCCGGTCGGGCGGTCACGACCCGGCGACCGCCACCAGCGTGAAGGCCTCGACCGTCGCGCCCGCGTCTGCGAGTACCTGTCCGACCGACTTCGACTGATCGTGGATCCACGCCTGGTCGACGAGAACGCCACCGGGGGTCGCTGCGAAGAAGCGCTTGGCGAGCATGCCATCCACGATCTTGTCACGCGCCGCCTCCGGCTTCGAGAGCACTTCGTCGGAGTTCACGTAGATGCCGCGCTCAGCCGCCACCGTCTCGGCGGGAACGTCCTCTCGTGTTCGCCACTCCGGCTTGCCGAACGAGATGTGCATCGCGATCTGGCGTGCGAGCTCCGGCGTGCCTCCGCCGAGCTGCACGAGCACTCCGATCTTGTTCGCCGGCGGGTGGACGTACTGGGACAGCGTTCCGCCTTCGAGCCGTTCGGCACCTACGACGACGATGTTCTCACCGAGCTTGCCCATCAGTTCGAGCCGCGCCGGATCGAGCGCCTCCACTGCGCCGACCCCGTCGGCGTGGACGGCTCGGAGCACCGACTGTGCAAACGACTGGAACTCGTCGCTTCGGGATACCGGCTCGGTCTCGCAGCCGATGCCGACGATCGTCCCCACGCCGTCCTCGACGATGACACCGACCAGGCCCTCCGTCGTCGCCCGGTCTGCGCGCTTGCCCGCAGCCGCCATCCCCTTCTCGCGAAGGAGCGTAATCGCAGCGTCGATATCACCCTCGGTCTCCTGCAACGTGCGCTTGCAGTCCATCATCCCCGCACCCGTGCGGTCGCGCAGCTCCTTGACGAGGCTCGCGCTGATCTCCGTCGTGTTGGTCATGCAGCGTCACTCCCCTCCGCGACCGGCTCGGCAGCGGCCGCGATGTGACCGGGCGCCTCCGGCTCGACCGGCGTCGCCTCGATCTCCGTCTCTGCCGGAGACTCCTCGGCTACCGGCTCAGCCGCGGCCGGCGCCTCAGTGGTCAGCTCCTCGGCGGTGACCTTGGTCTTTCCCGCCGCGATCCCGTCGGCGATGGCACGCACGATCAACGAGCACGACCGGATTGCGTCGTCGTTTCCGGGGATCACGTACTCGGCCTCGTCGGGGTCGCAGTTCGTGTCGACGAGCGCGATCACGGGAATGTTGAGCCGGTGTGCCTCCTTGACGGCCAACTGCTCGGTGCGCAGGTCGACGATGAACACGGCGTCGGGTTGCCGTTTGAGATCGGCCACGCCACCAAGGTTGGCCTCGAGCTTCTCCAGGTCGTTCTCCATGTTGATGCGCTCCTTCGCCGGGAGCAGCTCGAGCTGGCTCTCCTCCTTGAGACGCCGGAGCTCGTGGAGATACGCGATGCGGTCGGAGATGGTGCGCCAGTTGGTGAGCAGGCCGCCCAGCCAGCGGTTGTTGACGTACGGCATGCCGACCCGCGTCGCCTGCTCGGCGACCGAGTCCTGCGCCTGCTTCTTCGTGCCCACGAAGAGCACCACCCCGCCGCGGTCGGCGATGTTGCGTGCGAAATCGTGCGCCTCCTGGAGACGTGCCTGCGTCTCCTGCAGGTCGATGATGTAGATGCCTCCGCGCTCCGAGTGGATGAAGCGACGCATCTTCGGATTCCAGCGCCGTGTCTGGTGACCGAAGTGCACTCCGGCCTCGAGCAGCTCCTTCATGGAGACGACAGCCAACGGGACCAGCCCCTTTCTTTGTTGGTTCATGACGTGCAGCCGGTGGGCCCGGACGGAACCGGGCGTAACGCCGCGGCACCCCCGTCCGAGGGTCTCCCATCGGGTCGACGGGACAGAACGCTGGTCATGGTAGCGACTGTGAGCCGCGCGGTCAGCGCCGCGCGGCTTCGAGGGCGCCGGCGAGATCAGGGGGCAGCGGCGATCCAACGTCGATCTCCTCACCGGTGACCGGGTGGAGGAAACGAAGCCGGTGGGCATGCAGGAACTGACGCTCGAGCCCGAGATCGCCGACCACACCGTATGTCGGATCACCGGCGACCGGGAGGTCGATGGCGGCGAGATGGACGCGGATCTGGTGTGTGCGTCCCGTCTCGAGCCGCACCTCCAGGAGCGCGTGATCCGTGAGTTGCTCTTGAAGCTCGAACCACGTCACCGCATTGCGGGGTGTTTCGGTGTCCAGCGACATCCGAGAGCGATCCCGCCGGTCGCGCCCGATCGGCGCTTCGATGCGGCCACTCGCCGAACCGGGCGTGCCGCGTACGAGCGCGAGGTAGAGCCGCTCGAGCTCGCGACGACGAACGAGCGCGGTGAGCTGCTGGTGCACCACCTCGGAGCGCGCGACGACCAGCAGGCCGGTCGTGTCCCGATCGAGGCGGTGGACGATCCCAGGCCGGTCGTGGGGCCCCCCTCTTGCTCCGAGTGCGAGCAACCCGTGGGCGAGGGTCGGCTCGTCGTGCCCGCCCGCCGGGTGCACGACGAGCCCCGCCGGCTTGTCGACGACCAGCAGATGCTCGTCCTCCCACGCGACGGGGAGCCGCATCTCGGTCGCCCGCAGCGCCTCCTCGTGCGGGAGCTCGACGAGAACGATCTCCCCCGGAACGACCTTCCGGCTCTTCGGTTGCACGAGCCCATCGACCGTGACGGCACCGGCCGCGAGCAGACGCTCCGCCGCCGCGCGTGACGCGACCTCGGGTCGCGCCGCGAGCACGCGGTCGAGCCGCGAGCCGCTGTCGGCCTCAGGAACGTGAAAGCGGAGCGTCGCCAACGCGCGAGCTCGTCCGGTCGGCTGCAACGAAGGAGACGAACAGCAGGGCCACACCAACGGTGATGAAGCTGTCGGCGAGGTTGAATGCCGGCCAGTAGTCGATGTCGAGGAAGTCCGTGACGTAGCCGAGGCGGACGCGATCCACGAGGTTGGAAATGCTGCCGCCGAGCACGAACCCCAGTGCCACGGGCAGCAAGGGGTGGCGCTGGGCAGAGCGGGCGAAGAAGACAACCATCCCGCCCACGGCAACGGCGGTGACCGCGATCACCGCGGATGTCGCATCCGCGAACAGCCCGAACGCGATCCCCGTGTTGCGGACGTGGTTGATCGCCAAAGGGCCGGCGATGTGGACGCCGTCCCCGAGGGCCAGCGCGCTGACGACCGTCCACTTCGTCAGCTGGTCGGCGACAACCGCCGCGGTCGCCACCACCAGCAACGCCAGCCAGTGCGACCACGTGGCTCCGAGAGGCCGCTCCACGCTCGACAGCGGGCGGAGCGCGTTCGTCGCGGAGCCGACTCGGATGTCGAGCGGTCGCGGCGTCTCCTGCGCAGCAGGTTCCGTCACCCACGCTCCTGCTGCCGCTTGTCGTCCAGGCAGAGCGTCGCGTACGGGATCGCCTCGAGCCGTTCCTCCGGGATCTCCGCGCCACACACGTTGCAGCGACCGTAGGTTCCAGCGTCGATGCTCGCAAGTGCATCGTCGATCTCCGCGAGGATGTGCTCCGCGTTCACTTCGAGTGTCTGATCCATCTCCCGCTCGAAGGTCTCGGTCGCGTGGTCAGCAAGATGCTGGTCGCCTGCAGGGCTGTTGATCTCGCCGTCCTCCTCGTCGTCGCGGAGAATCCCCTCCGCTGCCTGCGTCAGACGTTCCCGCAGCTCGAGCAGCTCGGTGCGACGGTCATCGAGATCGAAAGTCACGCGGGCTCCTTCCCGGCGGTCAACCGCCGATTCGCTTGTCGTTGGGTGATACCCGATAGCTCGACCACCTTGTCGCGCGACGACAGGCCGGCCACGATGCGGATCTCGGGTCGGGCCACGCCGAGCGTGTCGGCGAGCAGCGCTACGACGGCGTCGTTTGCGCGCCCTCTCTCGGGTGGAGCGCTCACCCGGATCTTCCACGCCTCGCCATGGCGTCCGACGATCGCGGGACGGGACGCGCCGGGCGCGACGCGTAGGCGCAGGCGGACGGGCTGGGGCTCCATGGCCCCAAGGATAGTCGCGCGCCGCGGTCCGTCAGCCGGCGATGCGACGGATACCCGGGTCGGTCGTCTCCGAGTCGCCCGTCGGTGTGACCGGGGTCGGGCGCGCCTTCGCGTCCCCTGGGCGCTCGACCGGCTCGGGATCGACCACTTCCAGCGCTGAGCGCAGCAGCGAGCGGATCTTCCGCACCTCTCCGAGAAGCGACTCCTTCTCGGAGATCGCCTCGCGGAGGATTCGACGCGCTTCGGAGTTCGCCTCGGTCACGATCACGTCGGCTTCGCGCCGCGCCGTGTCCTTCAGGTCGTGGGCGGCTCGCTCGGCGGAGACGAGTGTCGAGCGAAGCAGCGTCTCGAGCTCGACGTGCCGGTTGAGCTCGGTCTCGAGCGTCTCCACGCGCTCCATCAGCTCGGCCCGCTCGCGCCACACCGCCTCGAAGCTCTCGGCAATGTCGTCCATCACACGGTGGACGTACGCGCGCTTGTAGCCGAGGAGCCCTCGCCGGAGGTCGAGATGCCTGATCTCTACGGGTGTCAGCGGCATTGCGTTCTCCCTTCTCTCTACAGGATGCGCTCGATGAGCGCGTTGACGATGCGCTGCACGAAGATCAGCGCGAAGATTGCCACGATCGGCGACAGGTCGAGCGGTCCGAGCGCCGGCACGAACCGGCGGAAGAGCCGCAGATACGGATCGCAGATGTCGTAGAGGAAGCGCCGCACGCGCTCGACGAACGGCGAATACGGTGTCTTGATCCAGGAGAGCAGGATAAACGCGAACACGAGCAGTATGTAGACGCCGACGAAGACGTCGACGAATCGCTGCAACGACGTCGCAGCGTCTGCGAGCAGCCCCGGGAAAGTGGTGCTTCCACCCACGGGACGACGTTCGGCGCGGCGGAGCGGTTCCCTACGCCTGGTTGAAGAAGCCGCCGGCGCTGTCGCCGCCCAAGGCGCGCGCGCGCTCCTCGGCGGAGAGCTCGACGTTCCGTGGCGTGAGCAGGAAGACCTTGTCCGCCACTCGCTGCATGCTCCCCTCGAGCGCGTACGTGAGACCGCTGGCGAAGTCGATCAGCCGCTTCGACAACTCGTTGTCGGCGCTCTGCAGGTTCAGGATCACCGGGATCGAGTCCTTGAACTTGTCGGCGATCTGCTGCGCGTCGTTGAAGCTGCGGGGCAAGACGAGGTGCACGCGAACCTGGGCCGACGTGTCGACGCCTCGCAGGCGTGCGCGGCGGGTGGAAGTCGTCGGCGCGCGATCGACGGCACTGTCGCTGTCCGTCCACCCCTCGGGCTCACTCGACCGCGGCAGGCGACGAACGTTGTGCCGAGCTCGTGCGCGCGATTCCCGCTCGACCTCCTCGCTCGTCGCGAGCTCGTCGTCGTCCCACTCGTCCTCCTCTGCGATACCGAAGTAGACAAGGGTGCGGCTCCAGACGTCGGACAAGCCCATGACCGCGTGAATCCTAATGCAGAGGTCGGACTTGCCCGGCCACGGTCACCGAAACCCGGGAGCCGTGTCGTCATCCGCGAAGAGGACACTGCCGACGCGGATCAGCGTCGCCCCCTCCTCCACCGCGACGGGCCAGTCCTGCGTCGTTCCCATCGACACCTCTGTGAGCCCGTGCTCGACGGCGAGGGCGCGAAGCGCCGCGAACCAGGGTCGCGAGCTCTCCGCATCGGCAGCCAGAGGCGGCATGGTCATCAGCCCGCGAATCAGCTCCGGGTAGCGAGCGACGTAGCTCGCTACCTGGTCGGGTGGCACGCCACTCTTCGACGCCTCCGACGTCAGGTTGACCTCCAGCAGCGCCGGCACCTCGAGCCGGCGGGCTGCCGAGTCGCTGTCGAGCGAGTGGACGAGCTCACAGCGACGGTTGACGACCTTCACCTTGTTCGACTGCAAGTGGCCGATGAAGTGCCAGCGGAACGTGTCGCCGTAGACGGCGTGCTTGCGCTCGAGGTCCTGAGCCCGATTCTCGCCGACGACGTCGACTCCCGCATCGGCGAGCACGGCCATCTCCTCCAGGGACACGTACTTCGTAGCGGCGACGACGGTGACTCCGTCGCCCGCGGCCGCACGGATCCGACGGAGGCTCTCACGAACGTGCTCGGCGTTCACGGTAGCCACGCCCCGGCGCGATCGAGCAGCTGCTGGCGCTCGTTTCTCGCCGGGTCCTCGATCACGAAGTCCAGCAGGTACCCGAGGGCGCGACCCAGGCCCGGCCCCTCCGCGAAGCCGGCTGCGATCAAGTCGGCTCCGTCGACGGCGAGATCCTCGATCCGATGGGGGCTCCCCTGCTCTCTCTCGAGTGCGGCGCGCAGTTCGACGAGCGCGGCTCTTTCGGACGCCGTGACCTGCTTCACGGCGAGGTCTGCCTCCTTGTGCGTCACGAGGTCGTACGCCACAGCGTCGCCGTGCAGAGCGAGGAAGCGGCGGGCGGCGACAGCGTCCGTTGCGCCGATGCGGAAGGCGTGGTGACGGACGAGCGTGGTCACGCGCCGCTGCATCCGCGCGGGGTACCGCAGGCGACGCATGACGCCCTGAGCGATCGCGGCGCCTCGTGCCGCGTGATCGCCGTCGTCGGCCTGCGTCGCCGGCTTCCCGAGGTCGTGCAGCAGGGCGGCGATGCGAACGGCGAGAGGCGCGCCGAGATCGGCTGTCGTCTGCACCACCGCGATCATGTGCTCGTCGAGGGTCAGCGGCTGTCGCTCGCTTCCGAGGTCCACGCCGATCACCTCGCGGTACTCCGGGAGCACTTCCACGAGCACGCCGGTGTCACGCGCGAGGCGAAGCGCCAGCCCGGGACGCGCACCGAGCAGCAGCTTCGAGAGCTCACCAAGACCGTCGGCAGCCAGCCCCCCGCCGATCCTCTCCGCAGAGACATGACGGAGACCGCGTGCCTCGAGCCGCATGCGCGCGAGCGTTTCGCCCGTCGGTATGAAACCGAGCTGTGACACGAGGCGGAGCCCGCGCAGGAGTCGCAGCGGATCCTCGCCGAAGGCGTTCGGCGAGAGCACGCGGAGCTCGCGACGCGCGAGATCGGCGAGGCCGCCGTGCGGGTCGACCAGCTCGCCCGTATCGAGCCGGCGTGCGAGTGCGTTGATCGTGAAATCGCGCCGCGACATGTCGTCGCCGACACCCACACCGGGATCGCCGACGATCTCGAAGTCGCGGTGACCGGGCCCGGTCGACCGCTCGGCGCGCGGTGGCGTCAACTCGATTCCCTTCGGCACGAGCCCTCGCACCGCCGGATCGTCGGGATGGAGACGCACTCCGACCAGCTGCCCGTGTACCTCCATGTCCTCGACACGCCCATGTCCTGTCAGCAACTCGCGCAGCCGGGCTTGGTCGACGCCTGGCACGAGGAAGTCCTCGTCACCATGAGGGATCCCCAGCAGTTCGTCGCGGACGGCGCCGCCGACGACGTAGGCGTCGAGCCCGAGCGAGCGCACGTAGCGGCGGACGGCGGTGGGCACGAGGTTGATTGTGGACGATGCGTGCGCCGAGGCGCAGTCGTGAGCGCGTCAGACGTGCGCGACGGCCTCGATCTCGACGAGCGCACCCGAAGGGAGCGCGGCGACTTCGACCGTCGACCGCGCGGGGGGCCGATCGCCCACGTGCTGGGCGTAGACGGCGTTCATCGCCTGGAAGTCACCGAGGTCGTCGAGGAACACCGTCGTCTTCACGAGCCGGTCGAGCGAGCTCCCGGCAGCTTCGAGGATGGCAGCCAGGTTGCGCATCACCTGCTCGGTCTGCTGTGCGATATCGCCTTCGATCGCCGTGTCGCCGGGCTGCAGTCCGAGCTGGCCGGCGACGAACACGAGGTCGCCGATCCGGATCGCCTGGTTGTACGGCGCCCCCTGGAACGGAGCGGGTGCCTCCTCGGTGCGGATCACGTCCTTCTCCATGTCACTCCTCCCCGGGCGGACGAGCCCGCCCGTCATCTAGGTCTTTGCCGGTGGAACGCCTGACTGCGATGCGCGGGCCAGCGCGACGCCGAGCGCCTTGAAGATCGCCTCCAGCACGTGGTCCGAGTCCTCTCCCTCGATCAGGCGGACGTGCAGCGTGAGCCCGGCGGCGACGGCTAGCGACTGTAGGAACCCGGCGGCGAGATCTGTACCGAGCCCTCCGACTCCCGTCAGGTCCACGTTCGACGCGACGAGGGCGCGACCCGAGCGCTCGACCACCACCATGGCGAGCGCTTCGTCGGCCGGGAGCGTTGCGGCCCCGTGGGCTCCATCCGCGAGCAGTGACGAGACGGCGGTGCCGAGCGCGGCGCCGGCGGCGTCGACCTCTGCCTCGGGATCGTCGGGATCGATCTCCAGCACGAGCTCGAAGCTGCCGGCGCGTGCAAATTCTCCGAGCAGGTGGTCGAGGAGCGGGACACCGGTGGTCACACTCGCCGTGCCGGCCCCGTGGCCGAGGCGCGCTCCGCTCACAGGTCGACCCTCTCCACTCCGGCGCCAAGCGCGCGCAGGCGCTCGTCGATGCGTTCATACCCGCGGTCGATCTGTCCGATGTTGCCGATCGTCGATGTCCCCTCCGCGCAGAGCGCCGCGATCAACATCGCCATGCCGGCTCTGATGTCGGGGCTCTCGAGCCGCTCCCCGTACAGACGCGAAGGCCCCGTCACGACCGCGCGATGAGGGTCGCAGAGGATGATCCGTGCGCCCATGGCCACGAGCTTGTCCACGAAGAAGAGACGGCTCTCGAACATCTTCTCGAAGATCAACACGGTGCCCTCGGCCTGTGTGGCAGCGGTGACCGCGATCGACGTCAGGTCGGCGGGGAAGGCGGGCCAGATGCCGCTCTCGATCTTGGGGATCTGACCACCGAGATCGTCCTCGACCCGAAGCTCCTGCCCTGCGAGTACGGAGACAGACGCCTCGCCGATCTGCAGCTCGATACCGAGCTTGCGGAACGCGGGCACGATCGAGATCAGGTCGTCCGGCTCGACGTCCTCCACGGTCACGTCCCCACCGGTAACCGCCGCGAGCGCCGCGAAGCTCGCCACCTCGATGTGATCGGGGCCGATGCGGTGGACACCACCGCGGAGAGCGTCGACGCCGCCGATCCGCAGGATGTTGGACCCGATCCCGTGAATCTCTGCGCCCAGTAAGACGAGGAACCGGCACAGGTCCTGGATGTGCGGCTCGCAGGCGGCGTGCCCGACGATCGTCTCGCCCTCGGCGAGTACCGCAGCCATGATCGCGTTCTCGGTACCCATCACCGACGCCTCGTCGAGATAGAGGCGCCGTCCGCGAAGCCTGTCGACGCTGAGCTCGTACGCGCCATTCAGGTCGATCGACACACCGAGCTCGGCGAAGGCGTGGATGTGCGTGTCGAGCCGGCGACGCCCGATCACGTCGCCACCGGGTGGTGGCACGGTCGCACGCCCGAAGCGCGCGAGTAGCGGGCCGGCAAGCAGGAACGATGCTCGGATCCGCCGGCACAGCTCCGGGTTCAACGACGTCTTGTTCACGCTCGAGGCGTCGACGGTGACCTCGTTCGGGGCTGTCCAGGCAGCGTCCGCTCCGAGGTCTGCGATCAGCTCGACCATCGTTTCGACGTCCGTGATGCGAGGGACGTTCTGGAGACGGACCGGCTCGCCGGCGAGCAGTGTCGCTGCGAGGATGGGAAGCGCGCCGTTCTTGTTTCCGGCCGCGCGGACCGTACCGCGTAGCGGCCGGCCACCTTCGATAACGAACGACTCCATGAGGCGGCGGGTATCGTACCGCCCCCATGGAGGTCACCCGCGATCGGGCCTGGACGACGCTCACTCGCTACACGAGCAGCGAGTCGCTGCTGCGACACGCGCTGGCCGTCGAGGCGTCGGTCCGTTTCTACGCCCGCCACTACGGTGAGGACGAGCAATTCTGGGGTGCAACCGCGCTCCTGCACGACTTCGACTACGAGATCCACCCGACGTTGGACAAGCACCCTCAGGACGGTGCACCGATCCTCCGGGAGGAGGGATACCCCGAGGAGCTGATCACGGCCGTGCTGTCACACGCCGAGCATCTCGGCCTGTCCCGCGACACTCTCCTCGAGCGTGTGCTCTTCGCGTGCGACGAGCTCTCCGGCTTCGTCCACGCGTGCGGCCTGGTGCGCCCCACCGGGCTCGAAGGCCTCGAGCCCAAGTCGGTCCGCAAGAAGCTGAAGCAGCCATCGTTCGCCGCCGGTGTTCATCGAGATGAGGTCTACGCCGGCGCCGAGCTCCTCGGGCTCTCGCTCGACGCGCACATCTCGAACGTCGTCACCGCGTTGCAGCCGGTCGCCGGCGATCTCGGCCTGCGAACGTCCTAGAACATCCGGTAGGCATCCAGAACGCACGTGCGCCTACGGAGCGAGGACGCCGTCGACGAGACGGGAGAGGTCGTCGTCGCTCGTCCACCAGCCGACCGAGGCACGGACGAGCTCACGTCCGGGGATCTCGCGCACGCGAACACCCACGTCGTGCAGGCGGCGCGTCAGCTCCGCTGCATCACCGCCGGGGGGCCGGAACGAAACGAGCGTCGAAGGCCCGCCGTCTACCAGCTCCACATGGCGATCGAGCGCCTCTCGACACCGCCGTGTCATCTCACGTGACCGCTCCCAGCCCCATGCCGGACGGTCAGCGAGTGCCGAGAGGAGGCCGCGTAGGCAGGCTCGCGACCACCAGCTGCGCTCGAAGCGGGCAGCTCCGTCGCGCGGGACGAACGAGCCGTCGGCCTCATACGACGTCTGCGAGAAGTAGCTCGGCGCCACCACGCGAAGGCGCTCCGGGTCGGAGACGATCAGGGCGCCCGTCGTGTCCGGGCCGCAGAGCCATTTCTGGCCTGAGATCGTGGTGAAATCGACCCCGGTGGCAGCGACGTCGATCGCACCGACGGACTGTGCGCCGTCGACGAGCACAGGGATGCCCCCGGCGGCCCGGAGCTCCTGCACTGGGAGCACCGCGCCGGTCGTCCAGAGGACATGCGAGATGGCGATCAGCCGTGTGCGGCGGGTCACCGCCGCCAGGATCCGGTCGGGATCGGGCGGCACGACCACGACCCGGGCCCCGGTGGCACCGAGGGCACCGAGCAGTCCGAAGTGCTCGTCCGTCGTGGTCACCACCTCATGCTCGTCGCTCAGATCGAGTCCCGAGGTGACGAGGGCACACGCCTCGGTCGTGGACGTGGTGAGGGCGACGGTGTCGGCATCGACCCCGACGAGATCGGCCAGGCGGGCCCGTACCTCGGCGCGCAGATCGAGGGTGCCGACGAAGTAGGACGACCCGGAGCGTCCATCCCGAAGATCGCGGTCCTGTTCCTCGCTCATCACCTCGAGCGTCGCGCGGGCAAGCGGGCCGAAGGTCCCGGCGTTCAGGTAGGCGAGGCGTTCGAGCACCGGGAAGCGGGATCGGGCGGCTCTGATCGCCTCGGGGCCTTCGTCGGTGGCGGTGAGGTCGCTCACGGGTCGTCTCTACTCTAGGGGCGCGGATGCGTGTCCTCCTCGCCGACCCTCCCGCCTACACGCCACCCTACGACCACGCACTCGCGCGGGCGCTCGGCGCAACGGGGGCAGATGTCGAGTTGGCCACGTCGCGGTTCCGCTACGGACCCACTCCGACGGCCGACGGCTATCGAAGGCGCGAGTTGTTCTACCCGCTCTCCGTGCGCGTCGACGCCGACCGCGCCCGGCTCGCTCTCAAGGCCTTCGAGCACCCGGTCGGGCTCGCACGTCTCGCCGCCCGTCGCCCGGACGTCCTCCACCTCCAGTGGTGTGGAGCCCCTGAGGTCGACCGCTGGCTCCTCCGCTCTCGCGCGCCGATCGTCTTCACTGCGCACGACCTGCTGCCGCGTCGCACCGCTCATCGGCAGGCGACCTGGCGGCACCTGTTCGCCCGCTTCGATCGCGTCGTCGTGCACTCCGAGAACGGGCGGCGCACGCTGGAGAAGTTCGGTGTCGACCCGGCGAAGCTGCGGGTCATCCCCCACCCCGTGTTCCCGGGGCAGGTCACTCGGAGTGACGACAGGCGCACGGTTCTCGTCTTCGGGGCGCTCCGGGCGTACAAGGGCGTTCCTGACGCCGTAGAGGCGGTGCTCCGCATCGACGGCGCCCGGCTGCTCGTCGCCGGCGATCCACGGATCCCCCTCGCCGAGCTGCGGGCACGGGCCGGCGGCCGTGCTGAGTGGCGCCTCGGCTGGCTCGACGACGCGGCCATCGAGGCGGTGTTCGAGGAGGCCACGATCGCCGTCTTCCCGTACAGCGCCGAGCTCGACCAGTCGGGCGCCCTTCTCCGTGCTCTCGGCAGTGGCATACCGGCCGTCGTCTACGACGTCGGCGGTCTCGGAGAGCTCGTCGGCCGCTACGGCGCCGGCCGCGTCGTGGCGCCGGGCGACGTGGATGCTCTGACGGGCGCCCTGCGCACCCTGCTCGACGACTCGCCGGCGCTGGCCGCAGCGCGCCGGGGCGCCGAGGCGGCCCGTGAGGAGCTCACCTGGGAGGCGGCGGCGGCAGCGCATCTCGCGGTCTACCACGAGCTCGCTGGATGATCCGGCGTCCTGCCCGTTTCGCCGAGCTGGTCGCGCGCCAACTCGATCTCTTCACGGCCGACGAGACCGACCTGCTCGACGAGGCCGAGCTCGCACTCGAAGCGTGGCGTGACAGCGATCGCGACGACGCCGAGGAGGTGTACGGCGACTACCAGCTCGTGGTCGACGCGATCGCCGACCGGCTGCTCGACGTGCGGGAGGCGTACGCCGCGACGCTCGCCGAGGACGCCGATGGCGAGTATCGGCAGGCCTTCGCGCGAGAGGTCGGACGGCGGTTTCGGCGGCACGCGTCGATCGTGGCCGACCTCGCCGTCGAGTTCTAGTGCACGCATGATCGCTCAACTCGGTGGCTCGCGGAGGCGCTCGTGGAGCTTCCGATGCCCCCGGGCCTCGTCGACCCTGCCCTGCTTCTCGAGCGCGCGCGCAAGCGCCAGGTGCGCGTGGCCATCGACCGGTGACATGTCCAGCACCTTCCGGAACTCGACCTCCGCCTCGCGCCATCTCATGTCACGGAAGTAGGCGATCCCGAGGGCCTCTCGAATCGAGGCCTTCTCGGGCTCGAGGCGCCTGGCGTGCTCCAGCAACCGCGTTGCCTGGTCGGGGCGCCCGGCCCGGAGCTCAGCCCGGCCCTGTTGGTAGAGGTCATACGCCTCGCTCACCCCTGCAAGGGTGCCTGTCGCGTCAAGCTGCTCAGCGCGCGACCAGCGAGCGAATCGAGAGAGCGCCACGTAGCCGCCGCGCCGGACCGAGGCGCTCGCGTGCGAGCCCGAGCAGGTGGCGCAGCTCCCGCCGCGCATCTACCGCCCCCTGTGTGGCCTGCGCCGGTGAAGCGAAGCGGGCACGAGCGACCGCATCGATCAGCGCGCCCGACGGCACGCCGATCGCGCGCTCGGCGGCCACACGAAGCTCGCCCAGCCCGGCGCCCCGTCGTAGGCGAACGCGTTGGTCCCGCAGCACGTCCTCGAGCTCGAGCCGTACGGCGAGCCCTACTCGCCGTGGATCCCGCGTGGTGTAGCGCAGGCGCCGCCGCAGCGTCTTCAGCACGACGAGCGCGACGGCAGCCGCTCCCGCGGCGAGCGCGAGCAGGCCGAGGAGTGCGCCGCTCCGCCGTGGAACCTCGTCGGAGCCGTCGCCCGCCGCCGGCGCCGGCAGAACCGCCCCTCGATTCGCGGATTCGAAGTCGACGTCGAGCAATGCCCCGCGATTGAGCGCCCTCACGGTCTCGACCGAGTCCGACGCGAACGTATGGCCCGCTGTGAGCGTGCCCCTGCCCGGCGTCGGATCGAACGTGACCCAGCCGTACCCCTCGAACCACGCCTCGACCCAGGCATGCGCGTCACGGTCCGCGACGTCCCAGACCCCGTCCCGCCAGCGGCCGCTGGTGAAGCCGACGGCGACACGCGCCGGAACGCCGAGCATCCGCAACATCAGCGCCATCGTGCCGGCGAAGTGCTGGCAGTACCCCGCTCGGTGGTTGACGATGAAGTCGACGAGCGGCGGCCCCTGCCCGAGCGGCGGTCGCTCCTCGTAGCGAAAGCCCCCGGCAGCGCGCAGCCACCGCTCGATCGCAAGCGTCGCCTCGTAGGGCGACGGTGCGTCGCCGACGATCCGCTGTGCCTCTTCCCACACGACACGGTACGGCCGCAGAGCGAGGTACCGATCGTCGCGGAAGAAGCGCTCGATCTCTCTCTCCCTGCCGGGAGCCCCGAAACCCGGGAAGACGGCACGATCTACGCTGAGATAGCGAAGCGCCCTTTCGGTGTACACGGCGCGTGAGTTCACGAGATCCCGTGGCAGGGGTCGAGGCGCGTAGCTCCAGATCGTGTATCGCTCGCCGCGCTCGATGCCTTCGAGTGCGCGCATCACACCGCCGCTGAGGTAGAAGACGCGACCGAGCGACGAGCTCTCGACGCGGACCGGCTGGCCAGCGCCGATCAGCCGATCGTCGTCGAGGCGGACGACCTCGACGTCCTGTTTCACCCACCCCTCGCTCTCGGCGGCCTCGGGCGGAAGCAGCGGGTCGACGGGCAACTGCCGACTCGGCGGCCCGATCGTGATCGGGTAGAGGTTCTCCAGCCAGCGATCGCTCGTGAACAGATCGAGTGTCGAAGCGCGCCAGTAGAGAGCGCTGCGCTCCGCGCGGACACGGAGAACCGTCGTGCGGCGCGTGGGGAAACGGATCCCCTCGTAGGACGCGTCCCACACGTAACGAACACCGATCCGGTCCCGGGACGACCCGACCAGTGACCAGCTCTTCCAGTCGAGGTACGACTCGGTCGGCACCGCGCCGGCACCCGCCACGCCGACGCCGAGAGCAGCGATCGCACCGAGACCGCCGCCAGCAACCAGCCACCCGCGTGGTGAGCGCACCCGCAGGACGAGCAACGGCCAGAGGGCACCCGCCGACAAGACCGCCCCCCAAGCAACCTCGTGCGTACCACCAGCCACGCTGGCAGTTGCCCAGCCGCCGCCGACGACGACGGCGGCGGTTGCGACGAGCGGCCGCCCCGCGGCAACCGCGAGAGCCACGATCAGACAGAACACGAGCACGGCAGTCAGTACGAGCGCGTGCATCGTCGGCTGCTCGTCCGGGTCGAACGGCACCGCCAAGCGCTCGAATGCGCGCAGGCCGTCGCCGGCGTCCCCGAGCACCGACCCGAGCCACGTGCCCGGTGTTCGGGGCAGCACAGCGATGGGCGAGACAGCGAACACCGCGGAGATCCCTCCCACGACCACCGCCACGGCAGCGATCGTGCGTGCACGCGACGACGCGAAGGCCGCGGGGGCGAGTGCAACACCGGCACACGCGATCAGCGCACCGATCTCGGCCGGCTCCTCCATGCGTCCCCAGAGCAGCGCCACCACCGCGGCGGGGACAGCCGCCGCGGCGATCCTCCTCGAGGCGTCAGGCACCAATCCGCTCCAGCGAACGCCCCGTGAGCGCCGTCGCCAGATCGTCACCCTTGCGGACCACCGCTACGGCGACGCCGGACCGCGCGAGACGCAGCAGCGTCGGATCGGCCTTGGCTCCGCGCGAGCCCGCGTAAGTCGGAGCGTCGATCACGACGACTGCGGCGCCGCATGCACCGCTGAGTCGTCTCTCGAGCGTCGCGGAGGGTCGCGCCGTGACGACGATCGTCTCGGCCACTCCCGCCGCCGCGCCGCGCCCGCCGTCGAGGAGCGCATGGACAGGCGTCGAGCCGTCCGCCTCTGCCGCCGCCAGGCCGTCCAGCGCCGCTTCCCAGTCGCCCGCCGTCGAGCTCACGCGATGGATCCCAACCGTAAAGCCGTTGATCACGAGGCGGACACGTCGACCGCGCAGCACCGTGGCGTGCACGATCGCCGCGGTGACACGTACCGCCTCGTCGAAGCTGGAGTCGCCACGAGCACCGACGTCACCTGCCCGGTCGGCGTCGAGCACGACCGCGACCTGGTCGTGAGACGGGTCCTCGAGCTCCCTCACCATCAGCTGGCCCCGGCGCGCGGTCGACGCCCAGTGCACGGAGCGGAGCGGCTCACCGGCGTGGTACTCGCGGATGCCGTACAGCTCGAGACCGCCGAGGCTGCGAACCGGGCGCGCACGCCCGCCGAGCGACAGGCCCGAGCCACCCGAGAACAGCCTGTCGACGGGCACGACCCTCGGGCGCACCCAGACCCGCTCGGTGCTCTCGATCGACTCCGTCAGGCGCTCGAGCCCGAGTGGGTCTTCGAGCTCGAGCGTGGTGGGGCCGAGCTCGTACAGGCCTCGGGGCATAGCGTCGACGACGAGGACGCCCTTTCCGTGCCGCAACGCAACGTCGAGCTCGCCGAGCGCTCCGACCCGCTCGCGGATGGTCACACGGCCGAACAGCAAACGAGCACCGTGCACCCGCACTTCTAAGCGGAACGGTTCGCCCTCCACCTGGCGGGTCGCCGCCGCGCGCTCAAGGGTCACACCGCCGGCCAGGCGGCGCCACGCAAGCGAGAGCAGCCCGGCGGTCGCGAGTGCGACACCGATCGGGACGAGCGGGATCGAGCCGAACAACCAGGCTCCGAGGAGCGTCGCCGCTCCCAGGGCCAGTGCGACCCGCCCGCCCCGACTCACACGGGCACCGGCGTCGCGTCGAGCGCCGCCTCGACCGCCTGCTCGGCCGAGATACCGCCCGAGAGCGCCTCCGGGGCGAGCAGCAGGCGATGCGGCAGGACGGCAAGTGCCACGGCGCGCACGTCGTCCGGTGTCACGAAGCTCCTTCGCTCGGCAACGGCAAGAGCCTTCGCAAGTCGCAAGAGGGCTATGCCCGAGCGCGGGCTGGCACCCAGCGCCAGCCGTCCGTCGTCCCGCGTGTGCCGAAGCAGGGCCACGACGTAGCGGTTGACGCTCTCCTCGACGTGGACAGAACGCGCCGTCTCGATAGCGGCGCCCAGGTCGGCGCGTCCGGCCACAGGGCGTAGGTCGTCGAGTGGAGGCTCCGTCGTCTGCTCGGCGAGCATGCGTGCCTCCTCGACGAGCGGCGGGTAGCCGATCGCCATGCGCACGGCGAACCGGTCGAGTTGCGCCTCGGGCAGCGGATAGGTCCCCTCGTACTCCACAGGGTTCTGCGTGGCGATCACGAGGAATGGACGGTCGAGGCCGTGTGTGACCCCGTCGACCGTGACCTGCGTCTCCTGCATCGCCTCCAGCAGCGCCGACTGCGTCTTGGGAGACGCGCGGTTGATCTCGTCGACGAGAACGACGTTGGCGAACACAGGCCCGGGGCGAAACCGGAAGCTGGCCGACCGTTGGTCGTAGACGCTGACCCCGGTGACATCGGACGGCAGGAGATCGGGGGTGAACTGGACGCGCGCGAACGAGAGGTCGAGCGAGCGCGCGAGAGCCTTGGCGAGCACCGTCTTGCCAACACCGGGCACGTCCTCGACGAGCACGTGACCTTCGGCGAACAGGCAGAGCAGCGGCAAGCGGAGCGTGTCGAGCGGCGCGTGCACGACCGTTGCGAGGTTGGCGACCACGCGATCGGCGAGATCGGCCGCACTGGTCGCCCCCGTGACCGCGGAATGCTCGGTCACTCCGCTGCCTCGAGCAGGCGCTCGACCTCGTCGAGAATGGCCCCAGCGATCACGCTCTTGTCGGCCTTCGGAACGTGCAGGTCACCGTCACGCCCGAGCAGCACGACCTCGTTGTCGGCTGCGTCGAAGCCGACGTCGTCGCGACTCACATCGTTGTAGACGACGAGGTCGACATTCTTCTCGTCGAGCATCAGCCGCTTGCGGGCAAGTCCGTCCTCCCCGCTCTCGGCGCCGAACGCCACCAGCACCTGGCCCACGCCGCGCGCGGCCCCGAGAGCTCGCAGGACATCGGGCGTCGGCACGAGCTCGACGTGCCAGGAATCGCTGTCCTTCGGCCGCTTCGTAGCGAGGGGACCTGACGCGCGATAGTCGGCGACGGCGGCGGCCATGAGCACGACGTCTGAGTTGCTACGCGCTAGCGCTTCCCGCCGGAGATCGGCGGCCGTGGGAGTCTCGACCAGCTCGACGCCCGGCGGCGCCGGCACCTGGAGGTTGGCGCCGAGGAGTGTGACGTCGGCGCCACGTCGCAGCGCCTCCGTCGCGAGCGCGACACCCATGCGACCCGACGATCGATTGCCGAGAAAGCGGACGGAGTCGAGAGGCTCGCGCGTGCCACCGGCCGTCACGAGCACGGTTCTGCCGTACAACGCCGACTCCTCGGAGCGAGTGGCGAGTACGAGCTCGATCCGCTCGTGAATCTCCTCGGGCTCGGCCATGCGCCCGACCCCGACCTCGCCTTCGCCGAGCTCCCCGGCGTTCGGCCCGACAACCTCGACGCCTCGCGCGACGAGCATGGCGAGGTTCGCTTGCGTCGCCGCGTGCTCCCACATCGCGGAGTTCATCGCCGGGGCGACGAGCACCGGCCCACGATGAGCCAGCGCGGTCTCGGTCAGCAGGTCGTCCGCGAGCCCGTGGGCCAGGCGGGCCAGCGTGTTCGCCGTGAGCGGGGCCACGACGAGAAGGTCGGCTCGAGCCAGGTGCGGATAGGGATCGGAGGGACGTTCCTGGCGCGCGAGGGCGAAGAACGTCTCCGCTGCGACGAACCGCTCGGCGCCCGCGGTCGGGATCGGGAAGACCTCGTGCCCGACGCGCACCAGGCGTCGCACGAGCTCGCACGCCTTGTAGGACGCGATGCCGCCGGTGATCCCGAGGAGAATGCGCGCCACCGCGACATTGTGCCCGCACGAACCCCACCCCGGGCAACCCGGAGCGTCGTGTCAGCGGCTAGCGGGCGGCGTACGAGAACCGGAGCTTGCCCTTGGCGATCTCTTCCATCGCCATGGTCAAGTAGTTCTTCGAGCGCGACTCGACGAGAGGCGGCGGTGCGTCCTCGAGGCCGATTCCCTCACCGAGCTGGTGGTGGTAGTTGTTGATCTGACGGGCCCGCTTGGCGGACATGATCACGAGCGCGTAGCGCGACGCAGGATCGCTGTCGGTCACGGTCTCGGGCAGCAGGTCGTCGATGCGAGGTTCGATCATCGGTCGACCATGGTACCTGCGAACAGCAGTTCCTGCGCGACCACCGCCGTCAGCACCTCGGTAGCCCGCTCGACGTCGTCGTTTCGCACCATGTAGCGAAAGCGGTGTGCCTGCTCGAGCTGGTGCCGCGCGAGGCGGATCCGCTCGCCGATCTCGCCGGTCGACTCGGTCGCCCGTTCCCGCAGGCGTCGCTCGAGCTCGTCGACGTCGGCGGCAATGAACAGCGTCACGGCCCCCGGAACGTCCTGCTGCACGCGCAACGCGCCCTCCAGCTCGAGCTCGAGGACGCACACTCTCCCCCGGCCGGCGATGCGGCCGAGCTCACTGCGCAACGTCCCGTAGAGCTTCCCGGAGACGTACGCGACCCACTCCAGGAACTCACCGGCCTCGACCCGGGCACGGAACGCGGCCTCGTCGAGGAACCAGTACTCACGTCCGTCCTCCTCGCCCGGGCGCTGCGGGCGCGTCGTCGCCGAGATTGCCACCTCGAGCTCGGGCACGCGCTCCACGAGCCCGCGGATCAGCGTCCCCTTGCCGGCGCCCGACGGCCCCGTGATCACGAAGACCGGCTGCTCGGTCGTGCTCAGCGGCTGTGGAAGAGGTTGACGAGCTCGCCGCGCTGCCGCTCGGAGAGGCCGCCGACCGTCTTCGACTGGCTGATCCGGCACTGGTTGAGCAGCCGGGCAGCCTTCACGCGCCCGAACTTCGGCACCGCCATCAGCATGTCGAAGACCTTCGCCGTGGAGACGTACTCCGGCGGGTTGAGGAGGATCTCCTCGATGTGCACACGACCGTCCTTCAGGTCTTTCTTCAGCTGCGCACGCCGGACGCGGATGTCGTTGGCCCTCCGGAGCGCTTCCATTCGCTGATCGAGGGACCGGAGGGGTGCCTGGGCATGCGTCTTCGACGTGACCATCGAAGGTGGAGTCTACTGAACGGGAGCCAAGGGTCAAGCGAGAAGTTTCAGCTGCTTTTGCAGGGTTTTTTCTATCTCGGCAACGCAAGACCGCGTGCGAGCAGCGGGTTCTCGTAGCCGTGGGCCTCTGCCTCGGCCTGTAACTCGGCTCGAACGCGACCGGGAGCGGCTGGGTCAGAGAAGAGGATCGTGCCGAGCGCGACCGCCGTCGCCCCGGCCGCAACAAGGTCGAGTGCGTGCTTGCCCGTCGCGACGCCGCCCATGGCCACGATGGGGACGTCCACCACGTCTGCACAGGCATAGACGCCCGCCAGCGCGACCGGTCGCAACGCAGGCCCGGAGTATCCGCCGACCCCGCGCCCGAGCCGCGGCTTCAGCGTGCGCGGGTCGAGGGCGAGCCCGCGGATCGTGTTCACGAGCGAGAGGCCGTCGGCGCCGGCTGCGACCACGGCGCGTG
Source organism: uncultured Actinomycetes bacterium (assembly GCA_963701395.1). Classification (GTDB taxonomy): domain Bacteria; phylum Actinomycetota; class Thermoleophilia; order Gaiellales; family Gaiellaceae; genus Gaiella. Next base: position 163,704 of record CAVOZU010000007.1, on the reverse strand, counting down.
CGGTTGCAGCGATGTCCCAGGTCGCCGGCGAGAGCTTGGCGTACAGTGTTTGCCCCGTCGCGGCGCGCGCGGCTGCGACGATCTCCGCCGCCGACTCGGGCGCCTCCTCCACGTTGGGGCACGACAGGTTCAACTCCAGCGCCTCGATACCGGGCTCGCCCTCGAGTCGTGTGCAGATCATCGCGTAGTCACCCGCAGTGAAGCCACCGACGGAGACCCACAACGGAACGCCGAGGCGGCGGAGCTCGGGCAGCGTCTGCGCCATGAAGGCGTCCAGGCCGGGCCCCTGAAGACCGATCGAGTTCAGCATCCCGTGCTCGGTCTCCGCGATTCGTACGGGCGGGTTCCCCTCCCGCGGCTCCGGCGTGATGGTCTTCGTCACGAATGTGTCCAGCGTGGACACGACATCCGGCGCCGTGAGCGCATCGAGGCAACCCGACGCGTTGAGGATCCCCACCGTCATGCGGCTGTCACCGCGTCCGGCGCGCCCTGCAGAACAGGCCCGTCGATGCAGAGCCGCCGATACCGGCCGTCGATCGCGACGACGCACCCATAGCAAGCGCCGTAGCCGCAGGCCATCGGCGCTTCCCACGCGAGCTGTGCGCCCGGCGCCCGCGCCGCAAGGGCACGGAGCATCGCCTCCGGCCCGCAGGCCAGCACGTCGTAGTCTCCCGCCGGTAACGCCTCCGTGACGAGCGTCGGCTCGACGACGACCTCCGCGTTCGGCACCAGCTCAGCGGCGACGGCATGCTCGGCGCTCCGGAACCCCAGCACGGCCGGCGGGCTCCCGAGGCAGCCGGAGAGGTACGGCAGCGGGGCGATCCCGATGCCGCCGCCGACAAGCAGCGGTCGTCGCACGTCCAGGTCGAACCCGGCGCCGAGCGGTCCGAGAACGTGGATCTCGTCCCCGGGGCGGCAGGCACAGAGCGCGTCGCTCCCCGGACCCACCGGTTCGATCAAAAACCCGAGCTCACCCGGCGACGCCAGGCACAGAGAGAAGGGCCTCGGCAGTACTCGACCAGGCGCTTCGAGCATGAAGAACTGCCCGGGCGTTCCTGGCTCGAGGCTGCGGCGTGCGAGGCGCAGCAGGGTGTACGGGCCGACACGCTCGCTGCTCCGGACGGGCACGCGCTGCCCGCTGGCGCCGGCGACGACTGTGCCGCCGTCGGTGCTCACACCGGCATCCCTACGCGTTCCTGAAGGGACAGCGTGGCCTCGGCCCTGGCGTTGGCGATCGCATGAACCGCCGCCGCTGCACCGGAGATGGTCGTGATGCACGGAACGCGCGCGACGAGCGCGGCCTCGCGGATGAGATGGCCGTCGGCCCGCGCGCCCGACCCCTGCGGTGTGTTGACCACGAGATCGCACCTGCGAGCCCGGATCCGGTCGACGACGGTCTCGTCGCCGTCGGCTGCCTCCGCGACCTTCGCGATCTCCTCCACGTCGAGCCCCGCTGCGCGCAGGGTCGCGGCGGTGCCTGCCGTGGCGACGAGGGCGAAGCCCAAACCGGCGAGCGCCGCCGCGACGGGCGCCATCGCAGGCTTGTCGGAGTCCTTGACGGACAGAAACGCTGCTCCGCTCGACGGAAGTGGTCGACCGGCAGCCCGCTCCGCTTTCGCAAACGCCGTCGGCAAATCGCTCGCCGTCGCCATCACCTCACCGGTCGAGCGCATCTCGGGCCCGAGGATGGGGTCGGCTCCGGGGAATCTCGCAAACGGCAGCACTGCGGCCTTGACACTCACCTCGGTGGGCCGCGGCGGCCGTAAGCCGAGGTCGCGAAGCCGTCCGCCGGCTGCGAGCCGACACGCGGCCTCGACGAGGTTGACGCCGGTCGCCTTGCTCGCGAAGGGCACGGTACGCGAGGCGCGCGGATTTGCCTCGAGGACGTACACGGTCTGGTCGGCAACTGCGAGCTGCACGTTGAGCAAGCCGACGACGCCGAGCGCCGGGCCGAGACGACGCACGACGTGCTCGACCTCGAGTGCGTTGGCGAGCGTCAACGACTGGGCGGGGAGAACGCACGCCGAGTCACCAGAGTGGACACCCGCCTCTTCGACGTGCTGCATCACTGCGCCGATGTGCACGTCTTCGCCGTCGCACAGGGCGTCGACGTCGATCTCGATCGCGTTCTCGATGAACCGGTCGACGAGGACGGGGCCACTGACAGCAGCCATCGCCAGGCGCAGCTGCTCCTCGTCGTCACAGACCCGCATGGCGCGACCGCCGAGGACGTAGGACGGTCGGACGAGTACCGGATAGCCGATCTCGCGTGCGGCGACGAGCGCCCCTTCGACGTCGTCCACGGTCGCCCACGGGGGACAGCGCACGCCGAGCTCGCGGGCCAGAGCTCCGAACCGCTCGCGATCCTCGGCGAGGTCGATCGCCTCGTGCGGCGTGCCCATGATCGTGTACCCGGCGCCCTCGATGAAACGGGCGAGTCGGAGCGGCGTCTGCCCGCCGAACTGCGTCACCACGCCTTCCGGCTGCTCACGGTCGAGGACGGCCAGCACCTCCTCGGGTGAAAGCGGCTCGAAGTAGAGCCGGTCCGAGGTGTCGTAGTCCGTGGAGACCGTCTCGGGGTTGCAGTTGACCATCACCGCTTCGTAGCCGAGCGCACGGAACGTCTGTGCGGCGTGCACGCAGCAGTAGTCGAACTCGATGCCCTGACCGATCCTGTTGGGGCCCGAGCCGATGATCACCACGCGCGGTTTCGTCGGCTCGGCGAGCGGCTCGTCCTCCTCCCCCCAAGTCGAGTAGTAGTAGTTCGAGGCGGCGTCGACCTCGCCCCCGCACGAGTCGACCCTTCGGTAGGACGGACGGATGCCGCGCGCGTACCGGGTGCGCCGCACGTCGTCGCCGGACGTCCCCCACGCAGCGCCGATCGAGTCGTCACCCCACCCCGCTCGCTTCGCGCGCCAGATGTCGCGTGAGGCGAGCTCTCTCCGGGCCTGCGCCAGCTGCTCCTTGAACCACGGGTGAACACCGTCGGGGATGTCGTCGAACGTGGCCCAGGGCGTCGGCGCACCGGGCTCGAGCTCACGCGAGCCGAACGCCTTGAGAAACGCCTCGGTGAACGTGCGCCCAATCCCCATCGCCTCGCCTACCGACTTCATCTGTGTCCCCAGCGTGGCGTCGGCGCCAGGGAACTTCTCGAACGCGAAGCGCGGGAACTTGACCACCACGTAGTCGAGCGTCGGCTCGAAGCTCGCGGGGGTCGTGCGTGTGAGGTCGTTCGGGATCTCGTCGAGCGTGTACCCGACCGCGAGCTTCGCCGCGACCTTCGCGATCGGGTAGCCGGTGGCCTTCGAGGCGAGCGCGGACGAGCGCGACACACGTGGGTTCATCTCGATCACCCGCACGTCGCCGGTCTCGCGGTCGCGCGCGAACTGGATGTTCGAGCCACCCGTCTCCACGCCGACGGCGCGGACGATGGCGGCCGCAGCGTCGCGCAGCTCCTGGTACGCCTCGTCCGAGAGCGTCATCTGCGGTGCGACGGTGACCGAGTCTCCCGTGTGCACGCCCATCGGATCGAGGTTCTCGATCGAGCAGACGACGACCACGTTGTCGACACGGTCCCGGATCACCTCGAGCTCGAACTCGTCCCACCCCCGGATCGACTCGTCGATCAGGACCTGTCCGATCGGGCTCTCGGCCAGTCCGCGCTCGACCTGTCGCTGGAGCGCCGCCTCATCGTCGGCGAAGCCCCCGCCGTGTCCCCCGAGGGTGAACGCCGGTCGCACGACCGCCGGCAGCGGCACGCCTGCGAGCTCTTCGAGCGAGGTGACGATCCTCGACTCCGGGACCTGCAGGTTGCAGCTCGCCACCGCCTGCCGGAACAGCTCACGATCCTCGGCCCGCTGGATCACGTCGACGGGCGCGCCGATCAGCTCGACCCCGAGCTCATCCAGAACACCGGCGTCGGCCAGCTGCACGGCGAGGTTCAACGCGGTCTGCCCGCCGAGCGTCGGCAGGAGCGCATCGGGCCGTTCGCGCCGCAGGACGTCGGCCACCCCCTGGAGGTCGAGCGGCTCGATGTACGTACGATCGGCGAAGCCGGGGTCGGTCATGATCGTCGCCGGGTTCGAGTTGACGACGATCGTTCGGTAACCGTCCTCGCGCAGCACTTTGAGGGCCTGGCAGCCCGAGTAGTCGAACTCGCAGGCCTGCCCGATCACGATCGGGCCCGAGCCGATCACGCAGACGGACGTGATGTCGCGACGCGCCGGCATCAGCTGCCGCCACCGTCCAGCCCGGCCACCCACGTCTCGAGGATCGGCCAGGCGTCGTGCGGTCCCGGCCCCGCCTCCGGATGGAACTGGACCGACAGGGCGTTGAGGTCAGGGAAGTCGAAGCCCTCCACCGTCCCGTCATAGAGGGACACGTGCGTCGCCTCCGCCGTATCGGCCGGACGTACGGCGAAGCCGTGGTTCTGGCTGGTGATGAGAACCCGTCCGGTGCGCCGGTCGAGCACCGGATGGTTGGCGCCACGGTGCCCGAAGGGCAGCTTGTACGTCTCGTGCCCCGCGGCCAGGGCGAGCAACTGGTGGCCGAGACAGATCCCGAGCATGGGGACACGACCCAGCAGTGCGCGAATCACCGCTGTCTCTGCGACGAGCGGCTCGGGATCACCCGGGCCGTTGGAGAGGAGAACACCGTCGTACGTTGCGAGCTCGTTTGGGTCGGCCACGTGAGGGAAGACGGTCACCGCTGCCCCGGCGGCGGCCAGCCGTCGCACGATCGACCGCTTGGCGCCGTAGTCGAGGAGCGCAACGCGCACGCGACCCTGGGCGACGGGTGAGTACGGCGCTGAGGTGGAGACCTGCGCCACGAGGGCTGCGCCCTCCATGGAGGGTTGCCGGCGCACTTCCGCCAGCGCCTCCTCGGCCGAGAGCACGCTCTCGTCTGCGACGACTGCGGCTCTCATCGCCCCTTCCGCGCGGACGCGCAGGGTCAGCGCCCGCGTGTCGATGCCGTCGAGCGCCACCACACCCTGTCCGTGCAGCCAGGCGGCCCACTCCTCGCCGCCGAGGCGTCGCATGAGCACGGCCTTGGCATGGGTGGCCGACGATTCCATCCGTGACTCGGCAACGCCGTAGTTGCCGACCATCGGTGCGGTGAAGCAGACGAGCTGCTCCGCGTAGCTCGGGTCGGTGACCGTCTCCTGGTAGCCGGTCATGCCGGTGGTGAACACGGCCTCGCCGTAGGCGACGCCGTCAGCCCCAACCGACCTGCCGGGAAGGCGCGTGCCGTCCTCGAGCACGACGTAGCCGCGCACGTCGTTCACGTGCGTCGCCTCCTCACCCACGGCTGTTCTGTCGGCGGGCAGCCCGTCACGCGCTGAACACCAGCCGACCGTCAGCCACGGTCTGCACCACCTGCCCCGAGAGGGTCGCGCCGAGCAGCCACGAATTGGCCGATCGCGACCGGAACGCCTCCTCGCGCACCTCCCACTCCGCATCCAGGTCGAGCACGACGAGATTGGCCTGCTCGCCGACCGCGATTCGAGGCACGGGGAGCCCGAACGCACGGGCCGGCCCGGCTGACATTCGCTCGAGCAGCGTTGCCAGCGGGATCGAGCCGGGCAGTACGAGTCGCGTGTACAGCGCGGCGAAGGCCGTCTCCAGGCCGGTGACGCCGAACGGAGCCTCCTCGAAGGGAACATCCTTTTCGTGACGCGCGTGGGGGGCGTGGTCGGTGGCGACGCAATCGACCGTACCGTCACGTAGACCCTCCAGAAGGGCGTCGCGGTCGGCAGGGGTGCGGAGTGGCGGGTTCATCTTCGTGTTCGGGTCGAGGGCGCGGACGGCGTCGTCGGTGAGGCACAGGTGGTGCGGCGTGACCTCCGCCGTGACGAGAGTCCCGCGCGCTTTCGCGGCGCGGATCGCCTCGACCGAGGCGGCGGCCGAGACATGCATGATATGCACAGGGCGATGCTCGTATGCGGAGAGGGCGAGATCCCGCTCGATCATTGTCGACTCGGCGAGCGCCGGCCATCCGGCCAAACCGAGCGACGCGGACACCGCCCCCTCGTGCATCTGCCCGTCTCCCGACAGCGCCGGGTCCTCCTCGTGCAGCGCGAGCACGCGGTCGGCCACGGCGCCGTACCGCAGCGCCCGCCGCAACAGCCCTGCAGAGACCACCGGCCGTCCGTCATCGGTGAACGCGACCGCACCGGCGGCAGCGAGCTCGGCGAGCTCGGCCAACTCCTCTCCCCGCTGTCCCTTCGAGATAGCCGCCAGGAAGCCCGTTGGCACGACCGCTTCCTCGCGCGCCCGCTCGACGAGAGAGCCGAGGACGGCCGCAGAGTCGACGACGGGGTCGGTGTTCGGCATGGCGAGGATCGCGCAGTAGCCGCCGGCCGCGGCAGCGGCGGTGCCGGTCGCGATCGTCTCCTCGTCCTCGCGCCCCGGTGTGCGTAGATGGACGTGCGGATCGACGAACGCGGGCGCAATCACGCGAGACGCCGACGCACCCGCCAACGGTTCGAGTGCGACAACCACGCCGTCCTCCACGACGACGCGCAGCGCGGCGTCGACACCCTCTCCCGGGTCGACGACTCGGCCCTCGAGCGTCATCGTGTCGGGTGGACGGTCTCGGGCGACGAGCATCACGCCACCTCGAGGACGTTGGCGAGGTGGACCGGGCCGGCGGTCAACAGGTCGTACAGCACCGCCATACGCACGACGAGACCGGAGCGAACCTGGGCCGTGACGAGCGCCACCTCCGAGTCGGCGACGCGCGGGTCGATCTCGACTCCGCGGTTCATCGGCCCCGGGTGCATCACCACCTGGCCGCGACCCACTCGCTCCGGTGTGATCCCGTACAGCGTCGCGTACTCCCGCAGGGACGGCACGAAGGCCGCGCCGGGCAGCATCCGCTCCTGCTGCATGCGCAGGACGTAGACGACGTTGGCCGAGCCGATCGCGTCGATGTCGTAGGAGACCTCGCAGCCCATCTCCTCGATCCCGGGCGGGATGAGGGTCGGCGGGCCGACGAGCGTGACATCTGCGCCGACGAGGGTCAGCGCCTCGATCAACGAGCGGGCGACGCGTGAGTGGAGCACGTCCCCGACGATGGCGACGTGGAGCGCCTCCAGCGGCCCGAGTGCCTCTCGCATCGTGTAGAGATCGAGCAGCGCCTGCGTCGGATGCTGGTGCTTGCCGTCGCCCGCGTTGACGACGTGTGCGTCGGTTGCCGCCGCCACGAGGTTGGCGGCCCCGATGTGCGGATGGCGGACGACGATCACGTCCGGGTCGTACGCTCCCAGCGTCAACGCGGTGTCGCGCAACGACTCGCCCTTGTCCACCGAGGATCCGGACGCGCGGAGTGCCATCGTGTCCGCCGAGAGACGCTTCGCCGCGAGGTCGAAGCTCGCGAGGGTCCTGGTCGACGACTCGTAGAACAGATTGATGACGAGGCGCCCGCGCAACGTGGGAAGCTTCTTCACTTCGCGATCGAGCGACCGCGCGAGTGCCCGGGCGGTGTCCAGGATCCGCTCTGCATCGGAGCGCGTGAGATCGGAGATGGCGAGCAGATGACGTCGGTCAGACACCGTCGGCCACCTCTGCAGCGGGGACGAGCAGGACCTGGTCGACGTCGTCGCATTCCGCAAGCTCGACGTGAACTCGTTCCCCGCGGGCCGTCGGCAGGTTCTTCCCCACGTAGTCGGGGCGAATCGGCAACTCCCGGTGGCCGCGGTCGACGAGCACGGCGAGCTGCACACGGTCGGGTCGTCCGTACTCGAGCAGCGCGTCGATTGCAGCCCTGATCGTCCGGCCCGTGTAGAGGACGTCGTCGACGAGGATCAGCGTCCGGCCCCCGAGCGAGAACCCGAGCTCGGTCCCGTGCACGACGGGTTGCGTGCGCGGTGGCGGCCCGTCGGCGCGGACGGCTACATCGTCGCGATGGAAGGTGATGTCGACCTCCCCCAGAGCGACGGCGACGCCCGAGCGCTCGCGGACGAGGTCGACCAGACGGCGGGCGAGCGGAACTCCCCGCGTGTGGATGCCGACGAGCGCGAGTCGCTGCAGGTCGTCGTTGCGCTCGATGATCTCGTGTGCGATCCGCGCGAGCGTCCGTGACACGGATTCGGCGTCGAGGATGACGCGGGGCGCTGGCGCGCGGGGCGTTGAGGCGGTCATGCGGCTCCTTCCCGGCCTCGCTGGACCGGCTTAAAGGGTTGTATCGAGTCTAGCCGGTGACCAGGATGTGAGCCTCACGTATCCCACACACCACGGGAGCATGCTGTGCGCATGGAGGTGACGGGTCGGCACGCTGGAGCGGCGCTAGCCGCGCTGATCGTCGTCTCCACGTCCCTGCGTGCGACCGTGGCGTTCGGCGCCGAGATCCCCTGGATCGCGCCGGACGAGATGCTCTATGCGCTCACCGGCGAGTCGCTGTGGGAGCGCGGGACGCTTACCGTGCGGGGCTGGCCTGTGCCGTACACGAGCCTCGTCACGCCGGCCCTCGTCGGAGCCCCGTTGGCGGCATTGGGCCACGAGACCGGCATCGCGGTGGCCCAGGTGCTCCAGTCGCTCCTGATGGCGACGGCGGCGATCCCAGTCTACCTCTGGGCAAAGAGGCTCGTCGCCACAGGCTGGGCGCTGCTGGCGGCGGCGCTCACCCTGCTCGGCCCGCAGCTCGCCTACGGCGGGACCCTGATGACGGAGGCGGTGTTCTACCCGCTCACACTCGGTGCACTCGCGACCGGGGGTCTCGTGCTGGAGCGGCCGACGCTCCTGCGCCAGGGATCCTTCTTCGCCCTCGTCACGCTCACGGCAGCCGTGCGCATGCAGGCACTCGTCCTCGTGCCGACACTGATCGTGGCCGCGCTCGTGCACGCACGCATCACGGGCTCGTGGTCGGTCGCGCGCGCGCTCGCGCCCCTCGGCGCCGTGGCGGCAGCCGGCACGGTTCTGGCCGCTGTCGCCACCGTCAGTCTCGGCGCGGGCCCCGCTTGGAGCGACCTACTCGGTGCCTACCAGCCGGTGCTCGGCACGCCTCCGAATGCGATCGACGTCGTCATCTCGATCGCGGTGCACGCATCCGGCATCCCTCTCGTCTGCCTCATCCTCCCTTTCGTCGGCACGGCTGTCGTCTGCGCCGACGTCGTGCGTCGACGACTGCCCGGACCGATCGCCGCCTTCGTGTCGATCGCCCTCGCGTACGTGCCGCTGCTCGTGATCCAGGTCGGCGCGTTCGCCGCGGAGAACGTCGGCTACCTCTCGCAGCGGTACCTGCTGACGGCCGCTCCTGTGCTCTTCATCGGGTTCGCACTCTGGCTCGACCGCGGCGCACCGCGGCCGCGTGTCGTGGTAGGGGCGACGGCCGGGCTCGTCCTCGCGGCCGCCGCACTCGTCCCGGTGGATGACGTCGTTCCCCGAACCGGGATCCACGACGCGCTCTGGACGACATGGCTCCAGGGCACCGCCGTGGACTCGTCGACAGCGGCGCGCATCGCTCTCGCCGCCGTCGCAGCCATCATGCTCGTCGTCCTGCTCGTGCCGCGCCGCCGACTCCCGGCGGCCGCGGTGGCCGCCGTCGTGGCCGGGCTCATGCTCACGTCCATCTCTGCAACCCGCGCCGTCCTGCGCGAATCGGCCGCGCAGGACCGTGCCATGATCGGCAGCGAAGCCCGATCCTGGGTCCCCCGACCGGCGGCGGGCGTCACGTTGGTTGCGACCGGTGACCAGCCTAGCCGTGCGATCGCACGCACGTTCTTCTGGAACCCGGCGATCGCGACCGTCGTTCGCCTACCCGACGCCGAGGTTACGATCCCGCCCTCGCCACCGCTCGTCGAGATCGGTGACGATGGCATCCTGCGAACGGGCGAAGGGTCACCACTCTCCGCTGGGTACGTGCTCACCTCGGCATCACTGACACTCGCGGGGGACCTGGTCGCGCAACGACTGGATCCCACGGCGGAGACACCGGGCTGGCGGGTGTGGCGCACCGACGAGGCGCCGCGGGTCACCACCCGCGTGATCGGCGCACTGCCCAACGGCGACTTCACGGGGCGAGTCACGGTGCTCGCCCCCGGATGCGCTGACGGCGCGCTCGAGCTCACGCTGCTCGGCAAGAGCGGAGATCCCGTCGGCGTCACCGTGGACGGCATCCCCTGGGGGGAGATCGAGGCGCCGAACGGCGGTGTCGTGTCGAGGCGTGTGCCGGCTCCCCCCTACGCCGACGGCACACACACGTGCGTCTTCAGCCTCGCGACCGACGGCTACGTCGGATCGACGAAGATCGAGTACACGCGCGAATCACACTAGAGCCGATCGGCCACCACCAGCAACTGGTCGAGACGCACCTCCACGCGCTCCGGCAACTCGCGCTCGGCGCGCGCGAGCCCCGCGTCGACCTCCTCCGGTCGGAGCAGGTCGAAGGTCGAGATGTGCCCTCCGCGGAGCCGGCCAAGAGCCGTCTCGCGATCGATCACCTCCCGATCGGGGAGGCGAACGCGCCGAACACCCGAGAAGCCTGCGGCCTCGAGCTCGTGTGCCAGCACCGCTTCTGTCGGGAACCGTGCCCGGTCGACGATCGCCAGGGACGGGAAGAACGGCGCGGCCCAGTACGTGTCGAAGTGCTGCTCGTGGAATGTCGCGATCACGACCCTGCCGGTGGGAGCAAGGACACGCAGGATCTCGGGGAGAGCTGCTGTCCGGTCGACGAGGTGGACGACGAGGCTGAGCACGGCTCTGTCGAACCACCCGTCTGCGAACGGCAGCGTCTCTGCAGCGCTGCGCTTGAGACCGACGCTGCGCGGGAGGCGACGTCGGGCCACGGCCAGCATCTCGGCGCTCGGATCGACGCCCCAGACGCGGGCGTGAGCGCGGTCGACGAGCGCCGCGGCCAGTGATCCGGTGCCGCAACCGACGTCGAGGACGCGTCGGCCACGCAGATCGCCCTCCCGAACGATTGCGTCGAAGCGACGCCACCACGAGCCATCCTGCGGCCGCAACGTGTCGTACGCGCCCGCCCGTTGGCCGAACAATCCCTCTGCCTCGCCCACGACGCGCATGGTGCCTGACATCGGACGGGGCGACCCGCGCCCCGGGTACGTGGGTGAACAGCGGTGCCTGACTGAAGTCAGGCACCTGAACGTGAGCCCGCCGTGGGCGGGCTCCGGTCCCTCAGTCCTCGTCGATCAGCTCGTCGGGCTCGGTGAGTGCCTCGATCGCGTCCCGTGCGGCGACCAGGTCACGTTCTGCGACCAGCACCTTGAGCGGGGCGTCGTCGTGCTGCAAGGGGTGCTCGGGCACGGCGTGCTCGAGCTCGCACTCGATACCGGCGGAGCCGAGGATCCGCTGCACCTCCTTCGCTTCCGTCACGTCGCCCGCAACGGTGAGCTGCACAAGGTCGGTCATTCCTTTGACCCTACCTCGCTGCGCGCACGACGTGCGCCGCGCGGTACGAGCACCGGTGGGCCTCGCTCGGGAAACGGGACGCCGATCACGTCGAAGTCCCGCGGAACGACGGTTGCGGCAAACAGCTCGCGAGCTTCCTCCTCGACCTCGCGTCCCCCGTAACGGTTCGAGACATGTGTCAACGCGAGCAGCTCGACCCCCGCCTCTCGAGCGACGAGCGCAGCCTCGCCCGCGGTCGAGTGGTGCGTCTCCCGGGCGCGGTCACGTTCGTCCGCCAGGAATGTCGCCTCGTGCACCAGCACGTCTGCGGATGCAGCCGCCTCCACGACGCTCGCCGCCGGGGCCGTGTCTCCGGCGATCACGACCCGGCGGCCCGGGCGCTCCTCCCCCAGGACATCCTCGGGCGTTACGACCCTGCCGTCTCCGAGTGTCACCGCTCTTCCTTGTTGCAGCTCGCCGCGAGTCGGGCCCGCGGGAACGCCGAGGCGATCGGCTGTAGTGACGTCGAAACGGCCCGGACGAGGATCCTCGACGAGGGCGTACCCGACGGCTTCGATCCCGTGATCGACCTCGAACGCGAGGAGTCGATAGCCGTCCCGAGACAGCTCGTCGCCGGGCTCCAGCTCGACCACCGTGACCTCGTACGTGAGGCGTCCGAAGAGGCGTCGCAACGACCCGTGCAGGGCCCTCGTGCCGATCGGCCCGTAGACGGTCAGGGGGAGCTCCCGTCCACGCAGGGCGAACGTCTTCAGCATCCCCGGCAGGCCGAGGTAGTGATCCGCGTGCAGGTGCGTGAGGAAGACCTCCGCGAGCTCGACGAGCCCGACGTCGGAGCGCAGCAGCTGGCGCTGCGTCCCTTCGGCGCAGTCGACGAGGATCCGCTCGCCGCCACGCCGGAGCAGCGTTGCGCTTGGCGCACGCCTGGCGGTCGGCGCGGACCCTGACGTTCCCAGGAAGACCACGTCGAGGTCCACGCCGGCGAAGTGTAGTGACGCGAGAGGGTCGTTCAAGCGATTCGGGCGACGCGTCGATACGTCACGTATGAGACGAACCGCCAAGCCCGGCGGTGCGACCACCTCGTCGCGCCGGCTGCTCCGCGCGCTCGTCGTCGGGTGCGTGGTCGTCTTCGCTCTCGTGTACTGGGTCTTCGTGGGACGAGCTGGTGACCTGCTCGGTGATCGACTACAGGCGTACGAGCAGCGAAGCCTCAGCGACTACGCAGACCGCGATCTCCGCCCTGCCGTCGTGACCGCAGGTCGGCTCACCGTCAATGCCGCAGCCGCTCGCCGCCTGAAGCAGGCCGTCGCCCAAGACGACGGACTCCGCTCGATCCAGGTCTGGGATCGACGCGGTCGGCTCGTCTACTCCACGGACAGAGGCGATCGCAGGCAGGCGCGCGTGCAGGTGACGGTGGGCCTCCTCGGTGCTCTCTTCGACGGTGACCGCACGCTCGAGCAGACCGATGACACGCACGCCGTCGCCGTCCCTGTGTACCGCGGGCGCACGCTCATCGGTGCACTCGTCCTCCGCGCCGACGCCAAGGAAGTGACCGGTCTCGTCGCGGAGACACGATGGGCCGCCGGCGCGCTTGCGGCGGCGGCACTGCTCACCGCGTTGATCGCCGTGTCGACGGTCGCCGGCGTCGTCGGACGCCGTCTCGTCGCCCAGGGCGCCGAGCTGGACGAGAGTCACGAGGAGCTCTTCGCCTCGTACAAGGAGCTCGAGCAGGGCTCGCTCGAGGCCATGGAGACTCTGAACGCAACGGTCGAGGCAAAGGATCCCTACACGGCTGGTCATTCCGAGCGCGTCCGCCGTGTGTCCTTGGCGGTCGGCCGTCAGCTCCACCTATCGCCCAAGCGGCTCGGCGCGCTGGCGACCGCAGCGCTGTTCCACGACGTCGGCAAGATCGCTGTGCCCGACGAGATCCTCACGAAGTCGGGAGACCTGAGCCCGGTCGAGTTCGAGATACTCGCGCGCCACCCGGCCCAGGGTGCGGACATCGTCGGCAATCTCTCGCGGCTGAACGACGCTGTGCCGCTCGTGCGGCACCACCACGAGCGCTGGGACGGACGCGGGTACCCGGACGGTCTGTCGGGAACGGCGATCCCTGTCGAATCGGCGATCATCGCCGTTGCCGATGCCTGGGACGCAATGACGACGAGCCGGCCGTACCGGCGCGCTCTTCCCGTGCCGCACGCCCTGTCCCAGATCGAGGATGGGCGGGGAACACAATTCAGCCCCGTCGTCGTCGACGTGTTTCTCGCATTCACCCGAGAGCACCTCCACGAGATCGCGCCACCGGCTGACGTGCCGCTGCTCGCCATCGCCGGGTAGTACGCTCGCCCGGTGAGCGGGAGTTTCCAGGGCGGACGCCTCGTCGCGCAGGCTGTCGCGGCACAAGGCGTCGACGTCATCTTCACGCTTGCCGGCGGGCACGTGATGCCCATCTACGAGGGCTGCCGCCACGAGGGAGTCCGTGTGATCGACGTGCGGCACGAGCAGTCGGCCGCGCACGCGGCCGAGGCGTGGGGGCGCGTGAAGCGCGCCTGCGGCGTTGCGGTCGTAACTGCAGGGCCCGGCGTGACGGGCACCGTGACCGCCGTCGCGGGCGCTCTCGCAGGACAGGTGCCGCTGGTCGTGATCGGCGGGGCGCGACCGCTGCTGCAGGCCGAGCGAGGGGCGCTACAGGAGTTCGACCAGCTGTCGCTGATGCGCCCCATCACCAAGTGGGCAGGGGTCTGCGCACACACGGCGCGGATCCCAGAATACGTCTCCCTCGCCTTCCGCCACGCTCTCGCCCGTCCGTGCGGTCCGGTCTATCTCGAACTGCCGATGGACGTGCTCTTCGAGGAGGCAGAGCCCGATCGACCAGTCGGCCCCGCGCGGGTCGATGCGCTGGCCGCCGGCGATCCAGAGGCGCTCGAGCGTGCCGCCGAGCTCCTGCAGAGCGCAGAGCGCCCGGCGATCGTCGGTGGCTCGGGCATCTGGTGGGACGACGCGGCGGACGTGCTCGCGGCGCTCGCCGAGCGCGTCGGAGCCCCGGTGTTCCTGAACGGGTCGGGACGCGGCTCCCTACCGCCCGACCACCCCCTGTTCTTCCAGCACGCCCGCTCCGAGGCACTTCGCGCGGCCGACGTCGTGCTCGTCGCCGGGGCGACACTCGACTTCCGCCTGCGCTACGGAGGCTTTGGCGACGGGTCGCTCGTCCACGTCCACGGCGACGCACGAGAGCTCGGACGGAATCGCGTGCCCGATGTCGGGATTGCCTCCGATACGCGGCACGCGCTCTCCACGTTGGCGCAGCTCCTTGCCGCCTCGCCGCCCCGCGACGCGTGGCTCGGGGTCGTGCGGGAAGCCGAGGAGGGATGGTGGGCCGCCCATCGCGGACAGATCGAGTCGGATCAGACCCCTCTCCACCACTACCGCCTCGGCGCCGCGCTCGACGCCGTGCTGCCAGAGGATGCCGTCGTGATCGGGGACGGCGGCGACGTGGTCGCCGCGGTCTCGCGTGTGCTGCGGATCCACCGGCCCGGTCACTGGCTCGACCCGGGGCCGTTCGGTTGCCTCGGCGTCGGGCCCGGCTTCGCACTCGGGGTCGGCGCTGCCGGCTTCGGCGGGCCGATCGTCGTCGTCATGGGCGACGGGGCGTTCGGTCTCAATGGCATGGACGTCGACTCACTCGTCCGCTTCGACATCCCCGCCGTGTTCGTGATCGGCAACGACGCGGCGTGGGGCGAGATCAGGATCCCGCAGATCGGGATCTACGGGCCGGACGGCGAGGTGGCGACCCGGCTGGGGCCGTCACGGTACGACCGCATCGCCGACGTGTTCGGCTGCCGCGGCGAGCACGTCGAGAGGCCGGACGAGCTCGTGCCCGCACTAGAGCGCGCGCTCTCGGCCGACGAGACGACCGTGGTCAACGTGATGCTCGATCCGGACGCGATGGCCGGGCACGCCTACCGCGGCCTATAGGCCGTCGGGTTCCGCCGCCCTTCCCGTGTGCCGCGCGGCAGTCCTGGCGGCGAGCACGACGTCGAGGCGACCATGCGGGTGGAGCGGGCTCAGGGAAGCACTAGCACCTGACCGGGCACCAGCGTCACACCGGTGAGATCGTTCCGCTCGCGGATCCGCCACACGGCCTCCCGCGGGTCGCCGGCGTAGTTGCTCACCGCGATCGCCCACAGCGTGTCCCCATGCTCCACGCGGTGCCGCTGCTCCGGCCCGCCCGCGCTCGTGTCGTGCGCGAAGAGTGCCCACATGCCGACGGCGACGGCTGTGATGAGAAGGAATCGAACGAACATGTGTTCGTCTCAAGGTAGACGAACACATGTTCGTTGTCAAGGGCTGCCGTCGCCGCAGCCGATGCCGTGCGGGTCGTCGCGCAGGTGGCTGGGCTAACGGAACCGCGTCACGTAGGCGGCACGGCGTTCCGGGTTCGCCTCAGCGGTGACCTGGATGGCGATCGTCCCGCCCTGGGTGATCTCGGCCAGACGGCGGATGGTGAGGCGCGCCGGCCGCTGCGGGGACGCGTTGCCCTTCGTGCACGAGAGCGCACCGCTGCCGCGAGCCGTGAGGGACCGGAGCGCCACGGGCCTGCTCGTGCTGCGCGGGAACACGCAGGCGAGGACGGTCGTCCCCTCGTCGCTTCGAGCCTCGACCGTCACGGTTGTGCGCTTCGACAGCACGACGGGCCTGACGGAGCCGAGGACGACCCGCGTAGGGCTCCACGGCACCGCCGCGGCGCATGCCGCCGTGCCCTCGGCGATGGCGGTCCGGACGGCGTCTGCAGAGGGCCGGGCGATACCGCCGACCCGGTGTAGGCCGGCCTGGAACCCGGTGCGGAGACTGTCGTCGTAGAACCCGAAGAAATTGACCTCGGCGACATCCGGATCGCACGCACTGCGTGTCACGATCTCACGGTAGATCCCAGCCTGCGCGATCTCGGTCGTGACGGGGACGTTCTCGAACCCTTCGTACCCCGGTTGCAGGGTCGTGTCGACCTGCCAGCCGACCTCGTCCAGGAAGAGCTGGAGCCCGTCGAGCGTCGTCGGCTGCGGTGTCCCCGAGAAGGCGTCCCAGAGCCCCTGCTTGATGCGGTCGAGGTTCACGAACCCTGCGTGCGGCCAGACGTACCCGCGATCGAGCGGATCGGTCGCGCGGCCGGGATAGGGATGGAAGCTGAAGCCGTCCATCAGCGGAGCCGCTCGACCGCTCGCGCGGTACCAGCGCCCGAGCGCACCGAGAAACCGCATCGGCGAGGTCGAGATGTTGTTGCGCGCGCGCGGACGATCGTTGCCGCGCGGCGAGAGCCCCACCCCGATCACGCGGATCCCGGGGTCGACCGCCTTCAGCGCGTCGTACGCGGCTGCGAGATAGACGCCGAACGTCTTGGCGGAGACGTTGGCCCCGGTACGCCGCGAGAACTGGGGTCGCCAGAAGGCAGGCTGATTGGGCTCGTTGCCGATCACGTACTGGCGAACCTCCGGGTAGCGCTCCGCGACCCGGCGGACGTAGTCGGCGAAGGCCCACGGCGGTCCGAGCCCGGTTTCGATCTCGCGCGGCGGATACGGGTAGATGGCGAGCACGACCCTCAATCCCGCCGAGGTCGCCGCTGCCACTGCGCGATCGACGTGCTCGACGTGCGGTATCGCGCCGTCCGCACTCGGCTGCCAGCGGACGGTCATCACGGTCTGCCTGAGCCCGTACGACGACATGTGACCGAAGAAGGCGACACCACCGTCGGCCGCCCACTTGCCTGTGTCGTCGTTCGCCCCGATGTCGGCCGCGGCCGCCGACCCGGCGCATCCGAGCGCGACCGCAAGTACGACCAGCCATGGCAGCGGACCTCGCACGTGTGCCCCCATTCGTCACGCAGCCCCTCTCTCCTCGACCGGGGCGTCGGCAGGCTACACGAGGCGCCCGAGCACCGCGTCCAGAAGCCGCCCCGCCCCGGAGCGGACAGGGTCGCCGGCTGGGAGCCCCGTCTCGGCCTCGGCGCGCGCGACTGCGGCGGCCGCGCCAGCGTCGTCGAGCTCGCTCGTGTTGAGCGCGACGCACGCGACGCGCGCCCGACGCGCCGGCAACGAGATCCGCTCGTACAGTTCGACCAACACCGACAGCGGCAGCACCGGCTGTCCGGGGTAGCCATCGACCTCGCTGGAGCCCGAGCGATGGCAGAGCACGAGCGCGTGTGGCGCGCTGCCGTGGAGCAGCCCGAGCGTGACGCCCGAATAGGCGGGATGTGTGATCGCCCCCTGCCCCTCTACCTGGAGGATCTCGCCTCCGCGCGCTGCCCCTTCGACGACGAGGCGCTCGGCCGCGCCGGCGATGAAGTCCGAGACGACGGCGTCGACCGCGATGCCCCAGCCCGCGATCGCGATCCCCGTCTGTCCCGTCGGCACGAACACGGACGCAAGACCGCGGGCACGCGCCTCGCGATCGAGCTCGAGCGAGACCGTCATCTTCCCGATCGCACAATCGGAGCCAACCGTGTGCAC
The DNA here is from genome assembly GCA_963701395.1 of uncultured Actinomycetes bacterium. Classification (GTDB taxonomy): domain Bacteria; phylum Actinomycetota; class Thermoleophilia; order Gaiellales; family Gaiellaceae; genus Gaiella. Next base: position 145,841 of record CAVOZU010000007.1, on the reverse strand, counting down.
GACCTGGGCGGCCAACTGCAGGTTCTCGCCGGTTGGGCAGTCGAGCCCGTCCGGGGGGCGTCGGAGGTCGCGAAGCTCGACGCCGTGCTGCGCGGCGAGCGGGGCAAGCTCCGGATCGTCGCGGAGAAACTCGTGCAGGCCGTTCTCGATGGCGAGCCCTCTCCTGATACACGCCTCGAGCAGAAGACGCCACGCGGGCGGGAACCGTCCGCCCTGCGTCGCGACACCCACGAGCGCAGTCGTCGGCTCGAAGGCATCGGCGGCATCGACGTCGCCCACGATCGGTACGCCGTCCACCGACTCGCCGGCTCGCTCGGAGTCGAGGATCGCCACGACGTCCTCCCGCCGGTAGCGGAGAACGCCACGCATCGTCTTGCCGTAGTGCGTGTCGGCCGAGAACCCCTCGGCGAGGATCAGCAGTCGCTCAGCCGACACCGAGCCCCGCGCCCTCTCCCGGCACCTGCACTCCGTCGCTGAAGACCACGCCCGGGCACGGATCCTCGGCGAGCAAGAGGTTGCCGTCGAGGTCGACGTGGTCGCACAGTGGCGCGACCAGGCAGCCGGCCGAGATCCCGAGGCCCGACTCGATCATGCACCCGAGCATCACACCGAGCCCGAGCGCGCGCGCCGCGTGTGCGATGCGGATCGCCTCGCGGACACCACCGGACTTCGCCAGCTTGATGTTGACCCCGTGCGCGATCGCGGCGCAGGCCGCGACGTCGGAGAGCGTGTGACAGTCCTCGTCGACGTAGACCGGCAACGGTGATCGCTCACGCAGGACAGCGCCCCCTTCGTCCCCGGCGCGCAGCGGCTGCTCGACGTACTCGACATCGAGTGCCCGCAGGTGCGGGATCGCCTCCAGCGCCTCGTCGAGTGACCACCACTCGTTCACGTCGACCATCAACGGCAGCTCGGTCACGTTGCGCACGGCCCGGACGCGGTCGACGTCGAGGCCGTCACCACCGCCGAGCTTGAGCTTCAGCCTGCGGAAACGCTCGGCCACACGCTCGGCACGCCGTGCCATGTCGTCCGGGTCGCCGAGCCAGATCGTGAACGAGGTCGGCGGCCCCGTGCGAGGGAGGCCGAGCAGGCGCCACGCAGGGATGCCGAGCAGCTTGCCCTGTAGATCATGGAGCGCCGCGTCGATGGCGGACTTGGCCGCCTGCTCGCCGGGGGTCTCGGCGAAGCGCGCGCCTATCTCCTCGAGCGCGAAGGGATCGCTGCCGACGAGGTGCCCGTGCTCCTCGACGTACGCGAGCGCCGACGCCGCCGTCTCGTCGTAGCGCTCGATCGGAGCCGCCTCACCACGGCCGGAGACGCCCTTGTGGCTGATCGTCACATGGACGACGTCGGCGGCATCCTGCGACTCGCGCGCGATGACGAAAGTCTCCGCGAGGCGGAGCGTGACGATCTCAGCGGCAACCTGCAACGCGTGGAGCCTACTCCGCCCCGCCAGGAGGCGGCTCACCGACCATGCGCGTGAGGACCGCGACCACCGTCGAGGCGATCGCGAGCGCGATTCCCGCGGCCGGCGTCCACACCAGCCACAGCGCAACCCCGCCGAGCCCGAACAGCGCGATCTCGATGCCGAGTCGCCGCGGATCGTGCAGCCGACGGCCCGACTTCGGGCCGATCCAGGTGCCCCACACCGCCGCTCCGCCGGCTGCGAACGCCACGGCAACAACCGCCCCGAGTACGCCGCCGCCGCCTACGTCCCAGCCGGCGACGCCGAACGTAGCGAGCAGGCCGAGCTCGAGCAGGAAGCGCGTCGCGAGGACGAGTGCTCGCACCCGGGTCAGCGTACCGGGCACGTGAGCGCCCAGCCGGCCTCCGGTCACGGCAACACTCCCCACCGAGAACCTCCACTACACTGCCCCTCATCCCCGCGCCCGTAGCTCAGGGGATAGAGCGCGCGCCTCCGGAGCGCGAGGCCTCCCGTGGGGAAACCCATGGTTCCCCCACGCCCCCCTCCTTCCAGGCACGACAACACCATCCGCGACAGGCCTCCCGGCCGGCACAGCCGGCCTCCGGCCACGGCAACACTCCCACCGAGAACCTCCACTACACTGCCCCTCATCCCCGCGCCCGTAGCTCAGGGGATAGAGCGCGCGCCTCCGGAGCGCGAGGTCGCAGGTTCGATTCCTGCCGGGCGCATGAACACCCCCGCGGCTATGCGGAAACCGCGTGAAGCCGTGGGTCAGATGTGACATTGAGGGCGGAAAGGCGCAGATGGCAACATCGACGCGTCGTCCGCCTCTTCGCCGTGATCGACGGTCGTTCGAGCCCTTGCCGGGAGGGGAGCGCGCCTTCTTGATCGAGTCGATTGTGTGATCGGCTACCCCTCAGAAACGGTATCGGCGGTGGCGTGTTCTTGTCGTTACCAGACAAATGCGTTGGGAGGGCTTCTGGTCGTCGGTGTCGCGTCCGGTGTTTGTCGGTGCGGTCTGCGTGAGCGTCATGCTCTTTGCGTTGATCGCGGTCCTTCAGTGGCAGTCGTCACGCGTGGCAGCTGAGCAGGTAGTGGCGGCTCATCTGCAGGGGAATTACAGCTGGGCGAGCAATCTTCCGTGGCAGGCAGACGAGGACGCGTCGGGTGCCCGGGCGGAGCTCGCCGCTCTTCGCGTCGACCTCGACCGAGACCTGGCGTCGGTAACGCCCCGGATGCCTCAGGGGCGGGCTGAGCAACTCGAAGCTGCGAGTGACGACTATCTCGAGACGGTGAGCGGTCAGCTCGAGTTGGTCGCAGGAGGTGGGTCGGCGGCCGCGGTCAGGCTCAGCCCATTCGTCACCAACAGGCGGCTGGCTGTGAAGACCACGGTCGCTGAGCTACAAGTCGAACTCGCGAACAGGGGACGGCTCACCCGCCGCATGACGCTGGTCGGCTCGGCCCTGGCCGTGACTCTTGTGTGCGGGTTCTTGCTAAGGGTGATCCGCCGTCTCGACGGGCAGAAGCGGGCGGCATCCGAACTGCTGGTCGAGAACGGGCGGCTGCTTGCGAGAACCCGGTTCGAAGCGTCGACCGATCAGCTGACCGGGCTCGGCAACCGGCGTCAACTGATCGACGACTTCAGCGATTTCCTCGACTCCGATCTCCAGCCGAAGGGACGGCTCGCGCTTGCCCTGTTCGACCTCGACGGGTTCAAGGCGTACAACGACCGGTTCGGCCACACAGCCGGCGATGCGCTGCTCACGCGTCTCGGCGAGCGGCTACGTGACGCGGCGTTCGAGCACGGACACAGCCGCGCCTACCGGATCGGCGGAGACGAGTTCGTCGTGCTGCTGCGTCCCGAGGAGTCGCACCTCGCCGTGGTCGTCCAACTCGCCGAGTCAGCGCTGTCCGAACGCGGTGAGGGATTCACTATCTCCTGCTCGTTCGGGATCGCGATGCTGCCCGACGAGGCACAGACGCTCGACAGCGCCCTGGCACTCGCCGACACCCGCATGTATGCGACCAAGAACGCCCGCTTCGGCTCAGCCGGAAGCCAAACTCGGGCCGCGCTGGTGCAACTGCTCTTCGAGCACGACCGCCTCCTCGGGGACCATCAGGGCAACGTCACATATCTCGCGCAGCAGGTCGCTGAGAGCTACGGCCTCAGCGACCACGCGGTTTCCGACATCACCAGCGCCGCCGAGCTCCACGACATCGGCAAGATCGCCATCCCCGCCGAGATCCTCAACAAGCCGGGCCCACTCACCGACACCGAGTGGCGGTTCGTACACGGACACACACTGATCGGCGAACGCATCATGGCCGCCGCCCCGTCACTCCAACAGGCCAGCCGCCTGGTCAGATCGAGTCACGAGCGGTGGGACGGAACCGGCTACCCCGACCAGCTCAGAGGAGACCGGATCCCACTCGGCTCACGCATCATCGCCGTCTGCGACAGCTACGACGCCATGGTCACCACCCGCCCCTACAAGAAGGCCGTCAGCGTCGAACACGCGCTCGCGGAGCTCCAACGCTGCGCCGGCACCCAGTTCGACCCCGACGTCGTTCAACGATTCAGCGAAGCCCGCCTCCGCACAAGCCACGACACCACCACCGTCATCGCCGCATAGCCACTCACCCACGTCCCCCACTGGGCCTTCGGCTGCATATCCCGGACGAACCGCAAACTCCGTAGACCAGGAACACCGCCCTTAGCAGGGGTGTCCGATTCCTGCCGGGCGCGCCTGAGGGCCGCTCGACGGTCCGTGATCTGACAGGATCGGCCTCCTCCTTCGACGGAGCCGCATTCCGATGATCACCCAGCGCGCCCGCTCGGCGACGACTCAGGTCGCGACCGTTCTCACGATCGTCCTGCGCAGCGCGCCGCTGCGACGGATCGAGTTCGCGTTCGCCGGGTTCAACATCGCCGAATGGGCCACCTGGATCGCGCTCCTCGTCTACGCGTACAGCAACGGCGGAACAACCGAAGCCGGCGTCGTGGCCGTCGTGCAACTCGTTCCGGCGGCCATCTTCGCGCCGCTCGGCGCGGTGCTCGGCGACCGGTTTCGGCCCGGCCGCGTGCTCTTCTGGGGCTACACCGCCCAGTCGCTCGGGCTCGCCCTCGCGGCCGCGGCCCTTCTCGCCGACGCCGATCCTCTCCTCGTCTACGCGGCGGCGATCGTCCCGACGATGGCGCTGACGATGACCCGCCCGACGATGGCCGTCTTCTCGCCGGCGCTCGCTCGCCGACCCGAAGAGCTGACGGCGATCAACGTCGTCACGTCCTGGACAGAGAGCATCAGTGTTCTCCTCGCGCCGGCACTCGCCGGCGTCCTGCTCGCCGTGTCGGACACCGGCGCCGTGTTCGCGGTGATGGCGGCGACGGTCGCGCTCAGCGCTCTGCTCGTACGACCCTTCGCGGGCCCGGCCCCGGCAGGCGGCGGCGAGGGGGAGGCTGTTCACCGCTCGCTCGCCATGGCGTTCGGCGTGCTCAGACGGGAGCGGTATGCGCGGATTCTCGTGATCGCCCTGTGCGCCGACTTCGTCGCTCTGGGCGCCCTCGACGTCCTCTATCCGGAGCTGGCGATCGGCGTGCTCGAGCGGAGTGAGTCGTGGGCCGGCTACCTGAACGCGGCGTTCGGTGCCGGGGCAACGCTCGCGATCGCCTTCACCGCGAGCCTGGTCGGGCGGCCGCGCCTCGTACCGTCGCTCCTCGCAGGGCTCGTTCTCTACTTTGCCGCGTTCGCGCTTCTCGCGGCGCACCCCACCGCCGGTAGCGCGCTGATTCTGCTCGCCCTGGCCGGCGCCGGCCGCGTGATCTTCGACGTGGCGACGCGCACGCTCCTACAGCGTGTGGCGCCGACGGACGTGCTCGCGCGGATCTTCGGGCTGCTCGAAGGCCTGTCCATGGCCGGTCTCGCCGTCGGCTCGATGATCGTGGCCGGTCTCGTCGCGCTCGGCGGCGCCTCACTCGGGATCGTCGGCATCGGCCTCCTGCTGCCGCTGGCAGCGCTCGTCGCGGGACGGACGCTGCTCGACGTCGACCGTCACGCGACGGTGCCCGTGGTCGAGATCAACCTGCTGCGATCGTTGCAGCTGTTCTCACTGCTGCCCGCCGCCCAGGTGGAGGCGCTCGCCCGCTCGTTGGAGCGGATCGAGGTCGCCGCCGGGGAGAACGTGATCGTGCAAGGAGAGGAGGGGAGTCACTTCTTCGTGATTGCCGACGGCGAGATCGAAGTGACGCGCGATGGCAGTGCTGTTGCCACGCTTGCGCGGGGCGACGGGTTCGGTGAGGTGGCACTCCTGCACGGAGTGAGAAGGACGGCGACCTGCCGCGCGCTCGGCGCCGCCACTCTGTACGCGCTGGCGGCCTCGGACTTCCTGGTCGCCGTCACCGGTCACCCACAGGCCGAGACCGAGGCCCACAGGCTCGCGACGGGCCGCTCCCCGGACACCGGCGCGACCACCACGGTTCGCTGACGTCTGTACGGTCCCGCGGTGCGTGCGTGGCTCCGCAGCCTGAACCCCAGCCTTCCCCGCAGCGTGCAGACGCTCCAGCTGGGCGGTCTCGTGAGCGCATTCGGCAACGGGGTCGTGATCCCGTTCGTCCTCATCTACCTGCACAACGTCCGTGGGATCGGACTCGGCGTCGCGGGGTTGATCGTGGCCACCAACGGAGTGGTGAGCCTCGTCGCTGGACCCGTCTCGGGGCCCCTCGTCGACCGCTTCGGCGGACGCCGGATCCTCGCCGTGTCGCTCGTCGTGCTCGCGGTGGGGTACGGGAGCCTCGCTCTCGTTCACGCGCCGTGGCAGGGCTTTGTCGCTGCCTCCGTGATGGGGGTCGGCAACGGGCTCTTCTGGCCCGCCCAATCGACGCTCCTGGCAGCCCTCACGCCGCCGGATCGCCGACATGCGACGTTCGCCATGCAACGGGTCGTGATGAACCTCGGGATCGGTCTCGGCGCGCTCGTCGGTGGCGTGATCGCGACCGCCGATCGCCCCGAGACCTTCGTCGTGGTCTTCGCAGTCGACGCCGCCTCGTTCCTCGTCTACCTGGCGATCCTCTGGCTCTTCGTACCGGGCGTGCTGCCGCGGCCCGACGGGGACGCCGGCGCCGCCACCCGCCCCGGGAGCTACCGCGACGTCCTCCGACACGGTGCGTTCATGGCCGTGGTCGCGCTGAACACCCTCTTCATCTTCGCCGGCATGTCCGGCTTCGAGCTGCTCCCCGTCTTCGCCAAGAACGAGTCCGGCGTATCGGAGACGGCGATTGGCGTCATCTTCTTCGTCAACACGCTCGTGATCGTGCTGGCACAGCTGCCGATCACGAAGCTCTCCGAGGGCCACCGCCGCATGCGGGCGCTCGCACTTCTCGGCCTGGTCTGGGCGGGCTGCTGGGTCGCCGTGTCGATCGTCGGCGGGAGCGATGTGAGCGGCGCCACGGCGGCTATCCTCTTCGCCATCGCCATGGGCGTCTTCGGGCTCGGGGAGTGCATCCACGGCGCCGTGCAGGCACCACTCGTGGTGGATCTCGCGGACCCGCGCCTCCTTGGGCGCTACATGGCGCTGTCGGCGCTCTCGTGGCAGGTCGGGTTCGCACTCGGGCCTGCCATCGGCGGCTTCCTGCTCGAGCGAAGTGCCTCCGGCACGTGGCTCGTGTGGGCCGCGATCTGCGTGCTCGGCTCGATGCTTGCGTTGGCGATGGAGCGCATGCTGCCGATCTCTGCCCGCCGAACTCCGTCGGCGCGTCCGGTCTGAGCGCCGGGCCGCCTGCAGGCAGCGGCGGTAGAATGCCGAACATGATGCCGGCGACCGACGAGCCCCAGAGTCCAAATGCCGAGCCTGCCGCGCATCCCGAGACGCGCCCGGTCCCGTGGGGCCGCGGACGCTGTCGCCCGTCCACGGGCTGAGATTCGCGAGGTCGCGAGCGGCGGCCTGACGTGGGTCAACGTCGTCAACCCCGACCTGGACGTCGCACAAGAGCTCGCCGAGCGGTTCGGCTGGCACCCGCTCGACGTCGAGGACATCGTCTCACGCCGTCAGCGCCCGAAGGTCGACGACTACGAGGAGGACGGCTACCTGTTCACCGTCCTCCACTTCCCCGTCTACGACAAGACGATCCAGCGGCTCAACGCGGCCGAGCTCGACGTCTTCATCGGGCACGACTACCTCGTCACGATCCCGAATCGAGAGCTGCTGCCCGTCACGCGGCTATTCGCACGATGCGAGGCCGACGAGGCGCTGCGCGACTCACTGTTCGCCCGCGGCACCGGTCGCCTGCTCTACGAAGTGCTCGACGACCTGTTCGACTACTGCTTCCCGATCCTCGACAAGATCGCGCACAAGCTCGACCGCGTCGAGGACGACGTGTTCGACGGGCGCTCGGAGGAAGTCGTGCGGGACATCTCCAACGTGAAGCAGGAGATCATCTCGTACCGCAAGATCATCAAGCCCGAGCGCGGCACGTTGCGTGTCCTCGAGCGGCACGTCGATCGTTTCCTGCCCGAAGAGCTGGAGCTCTACTTCGACGACATCGTCGATGCAGCAGAGCGCATCTGGGACCTCCTGGACAACTACAAGGAGGTCGTCGAGGCCATCGAGTCGACGAATGAGTCGGTGATCTCGCATCGACAGAACGACGTGCTGCGCCTGCTCACGATCTTCAGCGTGACGATGCTGCCGCTGACCGTGCTCACCGGGATCTTCGGCATGAACGTGCTCTTCCCGGGCGAGAGCGGAAGCGAGGCGTTCTGGCTGATCCTCGGTGCGCTCGTGCTGCTGCTCGGCAGCATGGTCGGCTTCTTCCGCTTCAAGCGCTGGCTCTGACCGACTCTGTCCGGCGCACACGCTCGATGCGGATCAGAGCATCGCGAGGCGCGTGGTGATCGCGGTCTCCGCCGTCTCCTGGACGTCGTGGTGCCCTGTCACCGCCGGGAGGAAATCGTCGCGCTCGAGCGCCTGGAAGACCGCGTCGCTCGTGGCTGTGACCGTCGCGGTACGCGGAACGTCTCGGAGCAACGCGATCTCCCCGAACACGTCGCCTCGACCGAGATGCGCGATGTGGCGTCCGTCGCGCGTGACCTCGACGGTGCCGCTCTCGATCAGGTAGACGCGGTCGCCTGCGTCTCCTTGCTGGATCACGACGTCGCCCGAGACGACCTCGACGGGTACGAGTGCCCGTGCCAGGCGCTCCAGGATCGCCTCCGGTAGCGCGGACAGGATCGACACCTCGCGCACGAGATCGAGGCTTGGCGGGGCGAGCACTGTCCGGTCGATCCGCCGCAGCCCGACGAGCGCCGGAATCACGACGAGCGTTACCGCACCGCCGATCACGGCGAGCCCGCTCCGCAACCCGATCCAGTGAATCAGGGCCGGCATCAGTAGCGCACCGAGGGCCATTCCTGCGATGACGGCGCTCTCCATCGCGCCGAACACGCGGCCCATCACATCGGGGCGGACGACACGCTGGATGATCGTGTAGGCGTTGACGTCGACGACGGAGTTCGCGAGCCCGATCAGGATCATCGCGACGGTGGCCGCAGCCAACGTCGGGGAGATCGCGATCAGGAGCAGCGGAGCCGCCCAGAGGATCACACCGAAGCCGAAGTCGAGCGCGAGCCTCCCGCGCTGCGCGAGCACGAGCGCGACGAAGCCGCCGATGAGCCCGCCGATCCCCAGTACGGAGTCCAGGTAGCCGACCCCGGGGTCGCCGAGCTCGAGCATGTCGAGGGCGATCGAGATCGTGAACACGAGCGACGCTCCTGCAACCACCGTCTGCGCGCAGTACAGGCCGACCAACAGCCGCAACGGCCGATCGGCGAGGATCGTCCTGAAGCCCGCTGCAGACTCCGCCAGGAAGCTCGACGTCTCCTCGTCGCCCTCTGTCTCGGGCGTCGCCGCGGCCATCTCGGTACGGACTCCCATGATCATGGCCGCCGACCAGACGAAGGTCACCGCGTTGACCGCGTAGACGACCGGGATGTCGGCGACTGCGAGCAGCAGGCCTCCCAGCGCGGGACCGAGGAAGAAGCCGACGCTCTCGATCGTGCTCGAGGAGACGTTGGCCGCCGTGAGCTCGCCGGGATCACGCGCGAGCGAGGGGAGCAGCGCCGCCTGCGCCGGTCGGAACACCGTCGAGACGAGGCTCGTCACGGTCGCGAGGACATAGACGGCCAATGCGGGTCCGTTCAGGGCGATCACCCCTGCCGCGATGGCGACCAGCGAGCCCCGGATCAGATCCGAGCTGATCATGACGCGCTTGCGCGGGAGCCGGTCGGCAAGCGTCGAGGCGAACGGCCCGACGATCGCCATCAGCACGTAGCGGACGACGCCGAGGATGCCGACGGCCGCTGGCCCGCCCTGGTCGTACGCGTAGATGGCGACCCCGACGGCGTACGCCCAGTCGCCGACGATCGACCCTGCGAATGCCAGCTGGAGCCGGCGGAGACCGGGGTTGCGGAAGACGCTCCCGATCGATCGCCCCGACTCGCGGAGCTTCTCGGTGATTCCTCTCAGTGTGAGCGCTCCTGCGACACGGAGCGCCACCCCATCACATCGGCGACCCGATGTCCACCGCCTACGGTCGCTGCGACCGAATCACCCGCGAATCACCCACGGCTCGACCAGCACGACATCACTCCCCCAACGTCGGTTACCCCTTTTGGGGGGCATTCCGGCCACGTTGGCAGCCGACCGTATGCCCACTGGCGGCAACTGACCGAGAGGCACGAGATGACAGCGGCACAGTTCGAGCAACTAGAGGATTCGGATGCGGTCGAAGTGCTGCGCTGGCGGTTCGACGTCCTGCTCCGCGCCGGTTTCGACTTCGAGCAGGCGGCAGTGGTGGCGGCACATGTCGACGCCGATCTGCACGACGCCGTCGCGCTCGTCGAGAAGGGCTGCCCCGTCGAGACGGCGATCAGGATCCTGGTCTGAGTATGAGGACACTCGATCGAGGGACACCCTCCCCCCGCGTGGGGGACGCATGCTACCTCACGATCGGGCACAACATGGTCACGACCTGAAGCACAGGGAGGGAAGGGCACATGACAGCGGCACAGTTCGAGGTACTCGCCCCGTCAGAGGCTGAAGAGCTCCTACGGGCACGGTTCGAGGCCTTCGCCGAGTGGGGCTGCCCGCTCGACGACGCGCTCATGCTCGCAGGGCACGTCGAGATCGACGTGGTCGACGCGATCGCGCTCCTGCAGCGTGACTGCCCGCCGCGACTGATCCCGCGGCTACTCGGGTAGCGAATCAGTCGATCCGAAGCCCGTCATTGCCGGGCTCGGGGTCAGGCAGACGCGGATCGACGCGCTCGAGCGCGTCCACCAGCAGCGCCGCCACAGCCGTCGCCTTCACCCAGTTTCGGTCGGCGGGGACGACGTGCCACGGCGCCCATTCGGTCGACGTCTCGGCGATCACATCGTCGTAGGCTGCGAGGTACTCGTCGAAGCGCGCCCTGACCTCCAGGTCGGCGCGGCGGAACTTCCATCGCTTCTCGGGGTCGTCGATCCGCTCCTGCAAACGGAGCCGCTGCTCATCGCGCGACACGTTGAGGAAGACCTTGACGATCGACGTGCCCTCGTCGGTGAGCATGCGCTCGAAGTCGTTGAGATGGGCCGGCCGGCGCCGCCACACGTCCTCAGGTGCCAGCTCGTGCAAACGCACCGCGACGACGTCCTCGTAGTGCGATCGGTTGAAGATGCCGATCTCACCGCGGGCCGGCAGCCGCGCGTGCACACGCCACAGGTAGTCGTGCGCGAGCTCGGTCGTGGTCGGCGCGCGGAAGGAGGCAACCCGACAGCCCTGCGGGTTGAGACCCGTCATCACCCGTCGGATCACGCCGTCCTTGCCCGCGGCGTCCAGGCCTTGCAGAACGAGCAGGATGCTACGCCTCTGCTCGGCGTAGAGGCGCTGCTGAAGGCGCTCGAGCCGATCGCGTAGGTCGTCGAGCGCCAACTCGCCCTCGTCCTTGTCCGCGAAGCCGAGCGTGTCGGCGCAGTCGCGCTCCGAGAGCCTGGGGTGCTCCCCGGGCGTGACCCGCAGCCGGTCGATCACACCGCCACTGTAGGGCACAGCCGCGTTCTAGACTCGGTGTATGGCGGATCGCGGGGAGTTCTGGCTCGGCAACGAACTGGACGACGCCACCGGCGAGTCGGGCAGCGATCGCCTCGTCGTCGGCTCTGCCGACCTCACGACGCACGGCGTGATCGTCGGGATGACCGGCTCCGGGAAGACCGGGCTGGGCGTCGGGATCGTCGAGGAGGCGCTCCTCTCCGGCATCCCCACCCTCGTGCTCGACCCGAAGGGCGACATGGGAAACCTGGCACTCGTGTTCCCCGACCTCTCACCGCCGAGCTTCGCCCCCTGGGTCAGCGAGGCCGCACTCGCTGAAGGGCTCTCCGTCGACGAGTGCTCGGTCCGGGTGGCGACAACCTGGCGCGATGGCCTGGAGCGAGACGGGATCGAGCCCGAGCGGCTCCAGCGGCTGCGCGACGCGGCAGACGTGACGATCTACACACCGGGCTCCGAGGCGGGCGTCCCGCTCGACGTCGTCGGCTCGCTCCGCGCTCCGAGCGCGTCGTGGGACGACGAGGCGGAGACGCTGCGCGACGAGATCCAGGGTACCGTCACCGGGCTGCTCGGGCTCGTGGGCATCGAGGCGGATCCGCTGGCGAGCCGCGAGCACGTCCTGCTCGCCAACCTCGTCGAGCACGCCTGGCGGGAGGGGCGGGATCTCGATCTCGGCACGCTGATCGGTGAGATCGCCCACCCGCCGCTGCGCAAGCTCGGCGTCTTCGACGTCGACCAGTTCTTCCCGCCCAAGGAGCGGACGGAGCTCGCCTTCCGCCTCAACGCGCTCATCGCCTCGCCGTCTTTCGCCGCCTGGAGCACCGGTGTCCCTCTCGACGTGGAGTCGCTCCTGTTCGCCTCCGACGGCAAGCCTCGCTGCGCGGTCGTCTACCTCGCCCATCTCTCCGACGAGGAGCGCCAGTTCGTCGTCACGCTCGTCCTCTCCAAGCTCGTGACCTGGATGCGAGCCCGATCCGGGACACCCGATCTGCGTGTGCTCGCCTACATGGACGAGGTCTTCGGCTTCGTCCCGCCGACGGCCACGCCCCCTGCGAAGAAGCCGATCCTTACGATCCTCAAGCAGGGTCGGGCATTTGGCGTCGGGCTCGTGCTGTCGACGCAGAACCCGGTCGACCTCGACTACAAGGCGATGTCGAATGCCGGAACCTGGCTCGTGGGTCGGCTGCAGACCGAGAACGACAAGGCCCGCGTGCTCGAAGGGCTCCGCTCCGCGTCCGGCGACACGGATATCGCAGCGCTCGACAAGGCGATCGGCGCCCTCCAGAAGCGGCAGTTCCTGCTCGTTTCGGCGAGGTCTCCGGCGCCGCGGCTCTTCGGCACCCGGTGGGCGATGTCCTACCTCCGCGGGCCGCTCACGCGTGACGAGGTTGCCAGGCTGATGGAGGGTGTCGGCCTGCACGCATCACCGCACGTACCGGCCGCGTCCGAGTTGCCGTCGGCCGATGTTGGAGCTCCGGCGCCCTCGGCGGACGAGACAGCCGTCCCGCCTCCCGTCGCCGACGGTGTGAAGGTGTCATACCTCGACCCTGCAGCGCCGTGGAGCGCCCAGGTCGGAGCGGCTGTCGCAGGCGGCCGCCTCAGCGCCTTCGTCGCGGCCAGAATCTCCGTCCGCTACGACGACGGTGCGGCGAAGGTCGACGAGCAGGAGGAGCTCGAGGCTCTGTACGGCCCACTCGACGACGGGCTCGACCTCGACTCCGAGCTGCTCGTCGACTTCGACGATCGTGACTTCGGCGCCGAGGCTCCAGCCTCTGCGCCGTACGTCCTGCCGCAGGCACCCATCGCCGAGGCATCGTTCTGGAAGTCGCTCGGGCGCGACATCCGAGCACGACTCGTGGGCTCCCGCGCCCTCGAGCTTCAGCGCAACCGGACGCTGAAGCTCGTCTCGCGACCGGGTGAGAGCGGCGAAGACTTCGCCGCGCGGTGCGACACCGCCGCGCAGACGGCCGCCGACGCCGAGGCAGCGAAGATCCGCGATCGCCTGGAGACGAAGCGCGACCGGCTCGACCGCGCCCTGGCAGAGGCGGAGCGCCGCATCGACCAGGCGGAGACAGACGCGCGCTCCCGTCAGGCGAGCGAGCTCATCACCGGCGCCGGCGCGGTGCTCGGCGCACTTTTCGGCGGACGGCGTAGCGCTCGCTCGATCGCCTCGACGGTGTCGGGTGCGGCGTCGCGCCGCGGGATGTCCTCGAGAGCCGCTGCACGCCAGGATGCCGCAAAGGAGAGGGCGGAGGACATCCAGGACGACCTCGCCGTGCTGGAGCAGGAGATCCTCGACGAGATCGTGGAGATCGACGAGCGCTGGCAAGCTCACGCCGCAGAGATCGAGACTCTCTCCATCCGGCCCGAGGCGGCCGACATCCGTGTGCTCGAGACGCGGCTCGTGTGGGTCGCCACCGACTGATCCTCGCGGCCGTCGCGCTGGTGCTCGCAGGCCTGGCGACCGGCTGCGAGCCGACGACGACGGGCCGACACGACGAGGATCGCGGAGTCGTCGCCTACGTCGGCGACGGCGACACGCTGGGGTTGGAGGACGGTCGCACGATCCGCCTCGTCCAGATCGACGCGCCGGAGGCGTCGGGCGAGTGCTACGGGCGGGAGGCGACAGCCGCGCTCGGGCAGATCACTCCTCGCGGCACGCCCGTGGAGCTCGAGCCAGACCCCGCCCTGGACGACGTCGACGTGTACGACCGGTTTCTCCGTTACGTCTTCGTCGACGACGTCAATGTCAACCTGGCGCTCGTTCGGGAAGGCGCAGCGGCCCCGTACTTCTTCCGAGGCGACCGGGGCCGGTACGCCACCGAGCTGCTCGACGCCGCCGACGAGGCACGGGCAGACCGCCGCGGCTTCTGGAGCGCGTGCCCCGCCGCCCGCCTCGACCCGGGGCGCGGCGCGCTCACCGGCCGCCGCTGAGACCCCTGGTGACGATCGGTTACAGGGCTCCGCCGGGTCAGGCCCCGACTAGGCTGTCCCCGTGACCACGCGCTTCTGGCATCCGGTCGCCGACATGCACGCGGTGGCGGCGAACGGGGAGCTCGTACTCGACCGCGGCGAGGGTGCCCACGTGTGGGACACGGAGGGGCGACGCTACATCGACGCCACTGCGGGTCTCTGGTACGCGAACGTCGGCTACGGCCGCGACGAGATCGCCGACGCTGCCGCCGCCCAGTTACGGCGTCTGCACGCGTACTCCCACTACGGCGATGTCTCGACGGAGGGGACATCTCGGCTGGCCGATCGCGTTGCCGCGCTCTCACCGATCCCGGACGCCGTCGTGTTCTTCGCCTCGGGTGGAGGTGAGTCGGTGGAGACGGCGGTCAAGATGGCGCGTCGCTACTGGAGCCTCACCGGAGCGCCCGACCGCACCGTGATCCTCACGCGCGAGCGCTGCTACCACGGGCTGGCGGGCTACGGGACGAGCATCGTGGGCAGCGACGTCTTCAAGACGGGGCTCGGCCCGCTCGTCGGCGACACGGCGCGCGTGCCCTGGGATTCGGCATCGGCACTCGCCGACACGATCGACGAGATCGGAGCCGGTCGCGTGGCGGCGTTCCTCTGCGAGCCGATCATCGGTGCAGGCGGTGTCCTCCTTCCCCCGGACGGCTACCTGCAGGGTGTGCAGGACGTCTGCCGCGAGCGCGGTGTCCTCTTCGTCGTGGACGAGGTGATCTGCGGCTTCGGCCGGGTCGGCGACTGGTTCGCCTCGACACGCTTCGGCCTGGAGCCCGATGCGATCACGTTTGCGAAGGGCATCACCTCGGGCTACGTCCCGCTCGGCGGGGTGATCGCCGGCTCGCGCCTGCGGGATGCGTTCTGGGGCGCCGACGCAGGTGTCTGGCGACACGGTTACACGTACTCGGGTCACGCGACGGCCACCGCGGCGGCGCATCCGAACCTCGACATCCTCGAACGCGAAGGCCTACTCGGGCGCGCGCTCGAGTTGGAGCGCGAGCTCGCGGATGCTCTCGGCCCACTCGCCGATCACGAGCTCGTCAGCGAAGTCCGCGCCGGGCTCGGCGCCGTGGCCGCCGTGCAGGTGGACGAGGCGCTGCTCGCCGACAACGCCGGTCTCACCGATCGCGTCACGCTCACCGCCCGCAAGCACGGCGTCCTCACCCGGACGCTCACGGGCGGCGGCCTACAGGTGTCCCCTCCGCTCGTGATCGACCGCTCCGGCGTCGACGAGATCGCCTCAGGTCTCCGCGCTGCGCTCGACGACGTCGCCGCGCGCGGCTAGCCGGGTCAGCCGCACGAAGCGGCGCCACGGGAAGGCCGGGCCAGGATCCCAGTGCGTGCTCCGCCCGAACGCCTCGCTCACGTCGACGTGGCCGGTGAGACCGCGGCTGCCGGCCACGAGATCGGCTGCGCGCAGACGGCGTACCGGGATCTCGTGCCTCCGGCAGACCTCGGCCGCGAGGGACGCCGCTCGCTCGAGCACCGCCCAGCTGTAGTCGTCGTCCCACTCCTTCGGGCCCTGACCCGCGTAGCCGGCGAGCTCGATCCCGATCGACCGGTCGTTCCCGCCGCGCGCATGCCAGGCGATGTCCTGTTCCCGTACGCACTGGACGACCGAGTCGGCGTCGACGCAGTAGTGCGCCGAGACCTCGACGTCGGGCCGTGCGAACCAGCGCGCGACCGCCTCTGCGGTGTCCATCCGCTCGGCGGCCTCCATCGTGTGCACGACGACGACGTCGATGACGCGCCCCTTGGTGCGGGTGACATTCGGGCTGGGAATGGACGGGTAGGCCACGGCTGCTCCCCCCTCGAAGGGGCGCCGCAGACCGCCCAGGGTAACGCGGAAGCACCCGTTTGTGTAGGGGCGGGACCTGTCCCGCCCTCTGGGCCTGTCCCGCCCTCTACCGTCGCGGCGCTACAGAGAGGCGAGCCAGGAGACGATGCGCTCGGCGATCTCCTCGCCGCGATCCTCCTGGAGAAAGTGCGCCGCGCCGGCGACGGTCTCCGGCGGGCCGGCACCGGGCACCAACTCGGCCATGATCTCCGCGTGCCGGGCCGTGAAGATCGGGTCGGCGTCGCTGAAGAGCACGAGGGCGGGCTGCTCCCAGGTGCGGAGCTTCTCGCGCACGGCAATCATCGCGGCGCCGCTCGGATGATCCGAGCTGGTGGCGACGAGCTCGGGAAACATGACGACGCCGATCTTCGACTCTGGGGTAGGGAAGGGGGCGTCGTAGCCGGCGACAACCTCGTCCGGCAGCTCCGTGGCACACGAGATGCGGACGAGCTGGCCGGGCACGATCTCGGTGTCGACCCGCCGCATGAAGGCCTGGAAGCGCAGCCAATCCTCTCCGGGGGCGCGGGCGCCGATGCCGGTGTTCATGACCACGAGCCGCGCGATGCGATCGGGATGCTCGACCGCCAGCCGCAGGCCGATCGGTCCACCCCAGTCCTGCACGACCACGGTGACGCCCGACAGGTCGAGCTCGTCGCGGACGAAGCGCTCGATCGACGCGTAGTGCGAGTCGTACGAGTACCAGTCGCGCTCCACGGGCTTGTCGGACCGCCCGAAGCCGAAGTAGTCGGGCGCGACGACGCGTCCGGCCCCGATGAGACCCGGGATCATCTTCCGGTAGAGGAACCCCCACGTCGGCTCGCCGTGCAGCAGCAGGATCGGATCGCCCGCCCCTTCGTCCACGTAGTGCATGCGGAGCCCGTCCTGTTCGACGTACTGCGGAGCGAAATCCCAGCCGGGGAGCCCTGCGAACCGATCGTCCGGTGTCCTGTACGCCTCTACAGCCACCCCCCGACACTACACGTCTCTGGGAGAATGGCCTCGTGACCAGGCCGCTGTGGGCACCGTGGCGCGTCGTCTACGTCGAGCAGGCGGGCGGCGAGGACGCATGCGTGTTCTGTCTCGAGGCGGAAGACGCGTTGGGCGACGACAGCCTCGTCGTCCACCGTGGAGACAGCGCGATCGTGCTCCTCAACAAGTTCCCCTACTCGTCGGGGCACCTGATGGTCTCGCCGCTCCGCCACGTGGGCTCGCTCGACGAGCTCGACGACGATGAGGCGCTCGACCTGCACCGTCTGACCGTCCGCTCGCTGGAGGCACTGCGTGCGATCTCGAGCCCGGACGCGTTCAACGTCGGCTGGAACCTCGGCTTCGCGGCCGGCGGCAGCATCGCGCAGCACCTGCACGAGCACGTCGTGCCGCGCTGGTCGGGCGACACGAACTTCATGCCCGTGCTGGCCGACGTCAAGGTCGTCCCCGAGCACCTACTCGCGACGCGCAACCGGTTGCGCGTGGCGTTCGCGGCGTGATCCGCGAGCTGGCCGAGAACCCGAACCTCCATCAGCAGCCGACGGGCGGCCGCCGTCTCTACCGGGATCCTGACGGCCGGTTCGCGATCTGGCTGGGGCTCAGCAAGGACGCGCGCTCGGCGACCGTCCAACGCGTGCGGTTGGCCTTGCGCGATGTCGAGCCCGCGCTGACGGAGATCCGGGCACTGCTTCAGGCCGACGGGCGCGAGGGCACGGAGTTCGAGCTGGGCGAGTCGTGCACCCCTGCCGACCTCGTGCCGCGCCTGCAGAAGCTCGGGGTCAGGCTGGACGCGGAGGAGCCGGTGGTGGTCGGCATGGTGCTCCACGCCCCGCTGCGAGAGCCCGCTCCACCGGGGGTCGAGGTGCGCCGTGTGACGTGCGTCGACGAGCTACTGCTCGCGCGCCGCATCCAGCGGGAGGCGTTCGCCGATCCCCGCCCGATCGAAGCCGACGATGCCCGCGAGGACTTCACCCGCGAGGGCCTCGACGGAGCGACCTTCGTGGCGTGGGTCGACGGCGAGCCCGCTGCGGCGGCGTATGCCGCGTACACGGCATGGGGCCTCATCCTCTTCGGCGGGGCAACACTGCCTGCCGCGCGCGGTCGCGGCGCCTACCGTGCACTCGTCTCCGCACGCGCCGCGGACGGTGCTGCGCGGGGCACACCGGCGCTCGTGACGCATGCAGGGCGAATGTCGAAGCCGATCCTTGAGCGGCTGGGCTTCGAGACCGTTGCCCGAATCGACCGCCTCGTCGACGTCTTCTGAGGCCTTTCTCGCAGCGCCCGCCCTCCGCGCCGGTGCCTAGCGTCTGCCGCCGAGCGGCCTGAGAGCGGCCCAACCGCGCGCTGACGTGGTTTCGTAGTCGTAGAGGCTCCAGCCGACGGCACCGGTGTCCGCAACCGCGTCCGCGAAGGCCCGGAGCTCCTCGGCGTTCATGCGGTTGGCGACGCCGCCCGCAGCGTGGATCGGGACGTCGGGCCCGACGAGTGAGCGCATTTGGCGGAGCGAGCGGGCGACGTAGCCGTACGTCGCGTCGTAGCCCGAGAACCCGCCGCCCGAATACGCCATCGGTACGAACGCGTCGACGAGAGGTGCGAGCTCGGCCCAGGGGAACCGCGGCCACCAGCCGACATGACGTTCGAGCGCCCGCGGCGGATACGTTATCGCGGCCACCGGCCTCTGCCCGGCCTCCGAGCGCAGGACGCGCGACAGCGTCAGCAGCCGCCTCGTGCGGAGGCTGGTGTTCTTCAGGCGCGTCGACTCGATGTCGAGTGCGACTGCGTCGAACGAGCCGCTGTCAGGGGTCCTGAAGCGGAGCATCGCGCGGGTGCGGCGCAGGTCTCGCGCGGGCTTGTCGAAGCCGGGCAGGTACCACCCGACGACAGCGATCCCGCGTTCATGCAGCGCATCGACGAACCGCCCGAGCCGCTCGGGCTCGACCACGTCGACGGTGCTGCGATCGTTCGCAGTCTCCGCGAACACGGTGCGCACCCCGCGCGCCGCGATGCGCGCAGCCGTGACCTCGGGGTTCCGGTAGTACGCGTCGTAGATGTCGACCCACGTCGCGAGCCCCGAGAACACGTCGGAGCTCCTGGCTGCCCCTGCCGACGGACCCGCCGTGGCCGAGGCAACGACCGCAGCGGCGGTGACGGCGACGACGAGGAACCAGCGCATGCCGCGAGGATAGGACGACCGTATGAAGGATCGGTGAGCGGGCGGCTAGAATCACGCGAGCGTGCGGGCGTAGCTCAGCGGTAGAGCACTGGCTTCCCAAGCCAGGTGTCGTGGGTTCGATCCCCATCGCCCGCTTCCGCCGCAACACCTGGAAACAAGCCATACCATCAGGCTCGGTCGCACCAAGGTGGAGTTGTCTGGCATACCCCGTCCGCGGCATCCTCCGGGGGACGGGTCCGAGAGGAGCGACCGAAGACTCGGGAGACGGCCCTTGCGATCTCGTCGCCTTCCGGTGTGAGGCGATGTTCGCCGTTGACGAGCTCGACGAGGCCATGCTCGACGGACGGCCCGAGGGGATGACGCCGCAGACGTCTTCAACGGCGGCGGCGGCGCAAGCGTCTTCCTGGCCGCCGGGTCGTTGCCCGTGCGTCGGCCGGTTTCTCGTAGGGTCGCTGCCTACCTGCTACTCGACGTCTGGGGGAGCTATGCGCGCCCGCCTGCCGATCATCCTCTCTACGACCGCTCTGCTCGTTGCCGAGCCTCGGGATCACACAGTCGGGGAGGCCGTCTACAACGCGGTCGCGCCGAACAACGTAGGCACGACGCAGTTGAAGAACAACCCGATCACCCCCGCGACGCTCCGCAAGGGCGCGGTGACAAACGTGAAGCTGCGCGGCGATGCGGTCACGAGCGGCAGGGTCAAATGTCAGGCCACGCGCCACCTCAGCCGCTGATGGATGGTCGCGTGAGCGACTACCCAGCCCAGCAAACGCGCGGCGACGGCCTACCGACAGCGGGAGTTGTTGACGTACGACAACGAACTGATACCGGGGCCCAGGGCGCTCCAGACCTGCGTTCCCTTCCGGTAGACGAGGCAGTACTGCGTCACGTTCGTCTTGCGGGCGAGGATGCTCAGCGACGGCGACAGACCCGCGTCGTACTTACTCCTGAGGATGGCGACGGTGGCCCCTCTGTAGCCCGTCGTCCGTCTCCTGCCGTCCGCGTCGTTCCTGTGCCCGGTGTTGTCCATCCAGTACGTCTCGATCGCCGGGATCGCCGTTCTGATACTCGCCTTGGCCGCCCTCACCTCGGCGCTGTTTCGGAACCCGAGATACGAGGGTACGGCGACAGCGAGCAGCACCGCGATCACGACCATCACGATCAGGAGCTCGAGCAGCGTGAAGCCGTGCTCGGTGTGGATTCGTGCGTCTATGCGGAGAATCGGGTGTGAGGCCATGAAGACGTGGAGCCGCGAGAGGCAGGTGCACGCTCCACTCAGGGGTATCGTCCGGTCGAGGGATGCTCCCACCCCCCAAAGGGGGTACGGGTCGCATCGCCCGGGCCGTTCTCGGCGCTATCCCCCGCGCAGTCGTGCTCGATGCGCAGCGGTCGCGGTCCGGTCGGCGCAGAGTCGGCAGCAGTAGAGGCGGTTGCCCGCGCGTGTGCGGTCGACGAAGACGCACGTGCACGGCTCGGCGTCGCATACGCCGAGCCGTGCCCAACCCGTCGCCGAGACGACCTCGGCCAGGGCTGCGGCCGCGTCCGCCATGAGCCGTCCCGCGGCACCGACTCCAGCCGATGTGTGCTGCAACGACCAGCCGCCCTCGCGCGAGACGATGCGGGGAACCGCGCCCGACGACTCGAGCAACCCGTTCAGCCGTGCCGCAGCCTCCCGTTCGTCGCGCTCGTCGAAGACAGCTCGCAGCGTGTCGCGGAAGGCACGGACGCGTGCCAGGTCCCGCTCGCTCACACCCGACGCGCCACCGATCGAGTGCGCGGCCAGAAAGCCCCGAAGGTCGTCGACACCGCTCAGGAGCTCGGGCTCCCGCTCGAGCGTGTCCCACGTGTTCGCGAGATCGACCGCGACCACGACCGGGTCGCCCGGCTGCTGGAACTCGATCACCAACAAACAGCGTAGCGATCACGTCATATGCAACAGGCTGTATGCATATGACGAAGGTGCACACATGGTTCGCTTCCTGATCCGCCGCTTGCTCTGGGCGTGCGTGTTGTTCATCGCCGTCTCGTTCGTCACGTACGTGATCTTCTTCCTGGTGCCGGCGAACCCGGCGCGACTCGCCGCAGGGCAGTCCGCGACACCCGAGAAGGTCGAGGAGGTACGGGAGTTCCTGGGGCTCGACGACCCGATCTATGTGCAGTACGGGCACTTCCTGAAGCGGCTCGTGTTCGACGGGTCGCTGGGGCAGTCGTTCCTGACACGGCAGTCGGTGAACGAGGAGATCAAGCGGGCCGCGCCGATCACCGCGTCACTCGTGTTCGGCGGCATGATCCTCGTGCTCGTGATGGCCATCCCGATCGGGATCCTCTCCGCGCTGCGCCCCAGATCACTCGCCGATCGCGCCGCCATGACCTACGTGCTGATCGGGATCTCGCTGCCGTCGTTCTGGATCGGGCTGATGCTCTCGTACCTCGTCGGCTACCGGTTGGGGTTGACGCCGATCGCCGGGTACTGCGAGGTGTTCTCCGTCCCTGAGGCGTCGCAGTGCGGCGGCGTGGCCGACTGGGCGTACCACATGATTCTGCCCTGGACGACGCTCGCCCTGGTCGTGGCTGCGACCTACGTCCGCTTCACGCGGGCGGAGGTGATGGAGACCCTGTCCCAGGACTACGTACGCACGGCGCGCGCGAAGGGCGCCCCGGAGAACCGTGTCATGCGCAGCCACGTGTTGCGCAACGCCCTCCTGCCGCTCGTCACGCTGATCGGCCTCGACATCGGCTTGCTGCTCGGTGGCGCCATCTTCATCGAGGCGGTGTTCGGCCTGAACGGGCTCGGCGGCACCGCGATCCAGTCGATCGCACAGTTCGACCTGCCCGTGTTGCAGGGCGTCGTGCTGTTCGGTGCGATCGCCATCATCGTGTTCACGCTCTTCGTCGACCTACTCTACGCCTGGATCGACCCGAGGATCCGGCTCACGTAGCCCCGGCCTCCGGCAGCGAGGGACACGTAGACTGGCGCGCCGTCCGTCGAACTCGACTCAGGAGGTTCCGTTGCGCTTCGCGTCCCGCCGTCGCCCCTCACCCGCCCTCGCCATCGCCTCACTCGCGCTGCTCGTCGCGCTGAGCGGCACCGGCATCGCCGCCACCGGGCTGATCACAGGCGCTCAGATCAAGAACGGCTCGATCACCGGCCTCGACATCCGCAACGGGTCGCTCGGGCTCGGCGACCTCAACAGGCTCACCGTGCGCGCGCTCGGTGAAGAAGCGGAGGGCGTACCTGCCGCCGCGAACCCCGGCCTGCAAGCACCCGCCACGCTCGTGAACCAACTCGTCAGCGACGTCGCCGGAGCAAAGCACGCGGACGCGACCCTGACGACACCGAGAGACGGTCAGCTCCTGCTGCTCAAGAGCTTCGCATCCGAGCTCCTGTGCACTGCCGGCGGCGACAACGTGTGGTGGTGGTTGACACTCGACGGTGCCCCGGTGCGCAGCACTCTCACGCTCGCCTACTCGACACGCGGCGACCTGCAACCCGTCACGCTTGCAGGCGTCACCGACGCCGCCGTCAAGGCCGGAGACCACGTGCTCGGCATCGGTGCCATGTGCGTCTCGTCCTCCCCAGTCCGCCCGTTCACGTTCTTCGGGAGTGGAGGTAGCGCGATCGTGCTCGGCTAGGCGCGGACATCAGATGCTGACACCGCGGCGGCGCTGACGCTCGCGGCGGGCGACGTCGATCTGCACGTGAAGCTCCTTGCGGCGCAGCGACAGATCGCGCTCGAGATCCCGCAGGCGGCTCATCTCGGTCGCCTTGTCGAGGTGCGCGTAGCCGCCGGAGTGCAGGAAGTCGATGCGGCCGTGCAGCCGCGTGCGCTTGAGTGACACCGAGCGCTCCTCCTCCCGGAGGACGTCGAGCACCTCGTCGACGTCGTGCACCGTGCTCATCCCGTCACACCATGCGCAGAGTGGGCACAATTGTCCAGGGTCAGTTCGCGAGACCCTCGCCACGGAGCATCGTGCGCACCGTCTCGCGGAGGATGCGCAGGTCGTAGCGCACGAGGCCCCACGCAGTCGACCGGGCGCACCGCTCGACGTACTCGAGATCGAGATCTGCGTACCGCACGGGATCGCCCCCCTTCGAGACCTGCGCGGGCCCCGTCCAGCCCGCCGTGACGCGCAGCCGGTAGTCCTTCCCGTTGGCGACCTGGCGCTCGACCAACTCGGGCGGCCACGGCCTCGGCCCGACGAGGCTCATGTCGCCGCGGACGACGTTGACCAGTTGGGGCAGCTCGTCCAGGTACCAGGGCTTGAGCACCCGCCGCCCCGCCCATGTGAGGTTGGAGGTATCGCCCTCGAAGAGACGGACGTGCCCCGCCGCCTCCGCGAGCACGTCCCGTCGCAGCGTGCGGAACTTGAGCAGGTCGAACTCACGCCCCGCCGAGATCCTCCGCTCCCGGTAGAGCACGTGCCCGCGGTCGCGCCTGCAGAGGAGGGCATCGAGGGCGACGAGCGCGGAGACGACCGCGAGCAGCGGGGACAGCAGGACGAGCAGCGTCCCCGACACGGTCACGTCGAGCGCACGCTTCGTCGCATCGTGTCCACCGCGGTCGTCTCTCACCGCCCGAACGTACCGCGTTCGCCGGCGTCATGACGTCGGTCCGACGCTCCGCGACGAGTCGCCGACCGACCCTCAGGTCCGGGCGAGCGACCGAGCCGACCGCAGTGCCGCCAGCGGGCGCAGCGTACGGAAGAGGAGCATCGTGGCGACGAGACCGACCAGGGTGTTGACGACGGTGACACCGACCTGCATGCCCACGGAGAACGACACGGCGCCGGCCACGGAGACAACTCCCTGTAAGGCGTACGCCGCGAGCACCTGCTGTGTTCCTGCGCCACCCGGGACGGGCACCGCAGTCGCCGCGCCGCTCAGCACGACCACGAGCGCCGCGGTCACGGGACCCGCGTCGATGCGGAATGCATGCAGCACGAGCAGCACGACCCCGATACGGCACGCCCACGCGGCGAGCTGAAACGGGACGACCGTCGCGACGTATCGTCGCGGCGTGCGTAGGACGGCAAGGCCTCGGGCCACCCGCCGGGCCACTCGCGCGAACGCCTCCGGGCGAAGGTACGCAGCCGTCACTCCGCCGACGATCACGATCGCCCCGACGAGCGCGGGGACCATGCCCAGCGAGGGCGGGCCCGGCAGACCGGGAAGGGCGCCGGTGGCGACGAGCACGCCGACGAGAACCGCACCGAGTACGGCGTCGAGCGCCAGCACGACGGTGAGCGACCCTGCGATGGTCGGCAGGCTGGAGCCGGGTATGCGGGTGCGCGCCAGCAGCACCTTGAGCGCCTCTCCGCCACGTGCCGGCGTGAAGGCGTTGAGTGCCACGCCGGCCGCGTAGACGCAGGCGATGGAGCCGACGCGGATCCGTCGCTCGGGGTACGCAGCGGCCAGGATGTTGCGCCAGGCGAGCGCACGAAAGCCCAGCGTAGCGAGTTGCAGTGCGAGCGCAGGCAGCAGGAAACGCCCGTCGAGGTGCCCGACGCGCTCCAGCGCCATCTGCGCTGCGCCGAGGACATGGTCGAGCGGATTCACGCGCGTGTCTCGGCGACGAGCGTCGGTGCGATGACCTCCACCGCATCCGAGATCAGGCCGTCGACGCCGAGGCGCAACAGCTCTCCGGCCCGCTCGGGTGTGTTCACCGGCCAGGTCATCACGACGTCGGCGACGCGACGAAGCTCGGCGACGACACCCTCGTCGAGGAGGCGGGAGTGGACGGCGACGCCGTCGAGACGGCGGTCGCTTCCACGGGAGACGACACGGCCGAGTTGGCGGCGGGTGCCGACGGAATGGATGCGCCGCACCGGCAGGTCGGCGAACGGCTCGAGGAGACGCCACCAGCGCGCGCACACGATCACACGGCGCGTGTCGAGATACGGCCGAAGCGTGTCGACCACGAGCTCGGCCAGGCGACGGCGAGGCCCCTTGAGATCGAGCATCAGCTCCGTCTGCCCGCCGGTCGCCTCGAGCAGGGCGCCGAGCGAGAGCCGGTCGCGCCACGTCGGTGCGAGCTGCCAGCGGTCCCAGAGCACGGGCAGCGGACCGGCCGACTTCAGGTGGCGGACCTCGAGCCGGCCGCGGTACAGGCGAACGTCCGCCTCGACCAGCGTCGTGCCGGCACGCTCGGCGGCGTGGAGATCAGCGAGGCGGTTGCCCGCGCGGTGGGCCACGACGAACGGCAGCCCCTGTGAGCGGACGACCTCCCCGGTCGTCGCCATCGACCCCATTCACGTCGAGTGTAGCCGTAGCGCCACGCGCCTCGATCGCGTAGGCGGCGGCGAGACCGACCAACACGACCGCCAGGCCCGCCACGACGTCGAGGACGAAGTGGTTGGCGGTGGCTACGACCGCGACGGCCATGGCGATCGGCATGAGCACCGCGAACACCCTGACTGCGAGGTAGGCGAACGCGGTGAACAGGACGACTCCGACCAGGATGTTCCAGCCGACGTGCAGGCTCGGGAAGGCCGCGTACTGGTTCGTGAGGCCCGGCGGCTGGAGCGCGCGGTACGCGTTCGACTGCTCGGTGACCGTGTCGACGAGGCCGAGCCCGGCGAGCCGGGGCGGCGCGAGCGGCACCAGAGCGAAGAACAGGAACCCGATCCCGCCCGACACGAACAGTGCGTTGCGCAACAGTCGGTAGTGCCTGCGACGCGTCGCATAGAGCGCGATCACGCTGCCCAGGACCACGGGCCAGTGGCCCCAGATGTACACCCAGTTGACCAGCGTCACGTGCACGTCCGTGACGGCAACGGTGCTCTGCAGCCACCCCTCCCACGCGAGACCCAGCGACTGCTCGAGGTCGTAGAGTCGCTCGGCGTTCGCGAGCGCAGTGTCGGCCGCTCCGACGGTGCGGTTGCGGACGCCGAAGTACGCCACCACCGCCGCCGTGACGAGCAGGATCTCGCGTGCAAGCCCGCCCCGCAGGCTTGCGAGCAGGGACCGGGACGCGTGCGTCCCGGGAGGCTCCACGGTGAGCGCGCTTCTCATCCCCTCCAGTCTCCCTGCATCTGGTCTGCGCCACATCGGGGCGAACCCGGAGCCGTGGCCCATGGAACTCCGCAGCGACCGGTCGGCGAATCGCTGATGGACGGGGATCGAGGGGGACCCCGGCGCGCTCGCGGGCCGGGCCGGTCTCGCATCGTCAGACCGAGATCTCTCCCGTCCCGATCGCGATCGCGACGGCCTCTGCGCGGTTCGTGGCCCCGAGCCGTTGGAGGCTTGCGCGCACGTGGTTCCTGGCGGTGGCCGGCGAGATCGAGAGCCGCTCGGCGATCTCCCACGACGTCAGCCCCTGAGCAACGAGTCGCATCACCTCGGCCTGCCGGGCCGTGAGCGTGCCGGGGCGCGGACGCGCCGGCTGCCCTCCGGCCGGCTCGAAGATGTGGATCAGTGTGTCGCGACCTTCGAGGGAGACGACGAGCGTCCGCATCACCACTCGGTCCCCGAGCCCGCCGCCGAGCGCGACGTTGCACTGCTCCGGCGCGGTTCCCTGCCAGGCCATTTCGGCGAGCGTGCAATCTCCCCGACAGGAGCACTCGGGCGACTCGTTCGCGGCCCCGACGACCTCGAAGCACGGTCGGCCGACCGCGTCGGAGACCGAGCGCCCGGTAAGACGCTCGAGGCCGGCGCTCCACTGCCGGACGACCAGCTCGCGGTCGATGACGACGACCGGGAGTAGCGTGCGAACGAACGTCGTCGTAGCCATGTCGCCTGTCGTCATCGTAGTCGCCGATCTTCAGGCTGCGGCGAGGTAGACGTCGAACGTCGTCCCGCTCCCGACGGCGCTCCGCACGGTCGCCAGACCGCCGGTCCGCGTAGCGACGCCGTAGACCGTGGCGAGCCCGAGGCCGGTGCTGGCCCCACCGGAGACGAACGGCTGGAAGACATGCCGGAGTAGGCTCTCGTCGATCCCCTCTCCCGAGTCGGCCACACGAAGGCGGGCGTAGGCACCGGGCTCGAGGATGCCATGGGGCGTGATCAGCCTCCGGGACCGAGACACCCGCCGCGTCTGGACGAGAAGCCGTCCACCGTGCGCCATCGCGTCTCTTGCGTTCGCCACGAGGTTGAGCACGACCTGCTCGAGCGCCCCGCGGGCGATCCGCACCTTCCCCGTGTCGGACGCCAGGTCCAGCTTCAGGTCCACCTCGTCCGGTAGCAGTGAGCGGAGCAGCGAGCTCATCGACTCGAGCACGCCCACCGGGTCGAGCGGGCGTACCTTGCCGGTTCCCTCGCGACCCAGCGCGAGGAGCTGCTGCGTGACCGTGCGGCCGTGCTCCGCGGCGTCCAGGATCGTGCTCACGAGCTGGCGGGAGTCATCGTCGAGGTCGCGGGCTCGCAGCAGGTCGGCGTAGCCGAGGACGATCGTGAGGATGGCGTTGAAGTCGTGGGCGATGCCGCTCGCGAAGAGCCCGACCGCCTCCATCGTCTGTGCCTGCGCGTGAGCCTCGAGTAGGGCAGCCCGCTCGGCGGCGGCCGCCTGCACGTCCGTGAGGTCGGCCACGACGAGCACCGACCCCTCGCGGGTGATCCCATCGTCGGCGACGAGCGGCGAGACACCGCACCGCACGGGCACGGCTCCACCCTCGGCGTGGAGGAGCGTCACGTCCCAGTGCATCGCCTTCCCCGCAGCCAGCCTCTCGGTGGCCTCGACCACGCCATCCGCCGCGACGAACTCGAGGGGCGAGCGGCCGAGTAGCCCCTTCGCGTCCCGCCCGAGGATCTCTCCGAGACGCGCGTTCGCGAAGACCGTCTCCCCGTCCGCGTCGAGCACCCAGACGCCGTCGGCCGTCTGCTCCACCACCGCCCTGAAGCGTGTCTCGGTCCGCCGCGCGCCCGCCGAGAGCTCCTCGCGGTCGCTGACGTCGCGGACGACGGCGATCACCCCGTCGGGGCCCTCCACGCCGGGAAGCGGCGAGAGTGCGATCTCGGCCGAAAACGTAGACCCGTCCCCACGGAGGCCGGCGAGGATCCCCCCGCCGCCCATCATTCGTGCACGCGGTGCCGCGCCGTACAGGCTCCGGTAGCCGCCGTGGCTCGCACGCAGTGACCCCGGCACGAGCTCGTCCACGGACCGCCCGACGATCCGCCTGCGGGTAGCCGAAGATCGCCCCCGCTGCCCCGTTCGAGAGACGGATCGTGCCGTCCAGGTCGACGAGCAGCACACCGTCCGGAACGGCCTCCATGACACGAGCGGACAGCTCGCCGCCCCCTCCCGGACTGGACGACCGTGATCCCATTCGACCAGGCGATTCTCTCAGCACGCCGAGGCACCCGGAATGACACGAACGGCCTATCTGGATCGGCGCTGCGGGCAGGCCGCGGACGAGCGTGGCTACGTGCCGCTGAGACGCGCTGTGTGTGTCGAGCCGGCCGCCGCGATCGCCGGCACATCGTCGATCGCGAGGAACTCGTCGACGAGTCGGGGCTCGAAGTGGTCACCTCGCCCGCCGACGAGAATTGCGAAGGCCTGCTCCACCGTCATCGCCGGACGGTACGGACGGTCGGTGGTGAGCGCGTCGAAGACGTCGGCGATGGCGACGATCCGCCCCGCCTCCGGGATCGCCTCGGCGCGCAGCCCCCGTGGGTAGCCCCGCCCGTCCCAGCGCTCGTGGTGCGTGAGCGCGATCATCGACGCGAGCTGCAGGATGGAGCTCTCCGCACCGTGCAGGATCGTGAAGCCGGCGCGGCAGTGCGTCTGCATCAGGGCGCGCTCGCTCGCGACGAGATTGCCCGGCTTGTGCAGGATCACGTCGGGCACCGCCACCTTGCCGATGTCGTGCAGCCGGGCGGCGAGGGCGAGCTCGTGCGCACGCGCTGAGTCCCAACCCACGCGCCGTGCCAGGAGCTCCGCGTACGTGCCGACGCGCTCGTTGTGCTCCCCCGTCTCGGTGTCGCGTCCACCGATCGCCCGCGAGAGGACAGCGACCGTCTCCTCCTCGGCGCGGCGCGCCCGGGACGCTGCCGCCCGGGCCTCGCGCTCGGAGGCGGCCGTCCGCTCGAGCGACTGCAGCACCTCCGCCGTGCGCTCCGCGACCGCGCGCTCCAGCTCGGCGCGATGACCATCCCGCTCGAGCTCGATGCCGTGCCGCGAGACGCCGTTGCGCACGGCGACCGCAAGATCGGAGATCGTGAACGGCTTGCGCAGGAACCCGTATGCGCCCAGCCCGAAGGCAACGTCGGCGACGTCCTCGCTGGCGAGCCCCGTCATCACGACCACGGGTGGGCGCGATACGTCCTCGCGAAGACCCTCGAGGAAGCCGAGCCCGGAGCCGCCGGGCAGCCGCAGGTCCGTGAGCACGAGATCGAACGACTCGGTCTCGAGCGCCGACCGCGCGGACTCGACGTCCTCGGCCTCGACGACGACGTTGCCGAGTTCGCGCAGCGCGCGACCGACGAAGCGCCGGATGCTGTCCTCGTCGTCGACGACAAGCACGCGCGCGTGCATGACCGCCGCTTCTGCGGGCAGGTGACCGGCGTTCGGTTCGGGGGCTGCGCTCATCTCTACGTCATCATCGTCACGAGCCAGCCGGTCGGACATCCCCGATTCCGCCACACCGACGTAGTCCGAATCGTCTTCGCAACGATCGCTACATACCGCCTCTGCCCTGCATTGCACCTGCGATCAGGGCTCGTTGGCGGCCTCACCGGTACTCGGGGTTCGCGAAGTCGAAGCGGCAGCCGGCGTCCCACAGCGCGCGCTGGTTCCCGTGCACCGGGAAGCCGCCCGCGTCCCTCAACAGCCGCGCCGTATGCAGCAGGTTCCAGGTCATGAACGTCGTGTTCCGGTTCGTGAAGTCGTTCTCGGGCCCGCCCGAGCCGGCGTCCAGGTAGGACGGGCCCGGGCCCGCCTCGCCGATCCAGCCGGCGTCGGCCTGCGGCGGGATCACGTAGCCGAGGTGCTGCAGGGCGTAGAGCACGCTCATCGAGCAATGCTTCACGCCGTCCTCGTTCCCGGTCACCAGGCAGCCGCCCACCTTCCCGTAGTACGCGTACTGGCCGTGCGCGTTGAGCTCGGCCGAGTTGCCGTACAGGCGCTCGATCAGGTGCGTGCACACCGACGACTTCTCGCCGAGCCAGATGGGTGTGCCGACGACCAGGATGTCGGCGGCCTGCACGCGCTCGTAGAGCACGGGCCACTCGTCCGACGACGCCCCGTGCTCGCGCATGTCCGGATAGACGCCGGGAGCCGCGTCGTGATCCACGAAGCGGATCTGGTCGACGGTGACGCCGTTCGCCTCCATGATCGCGATCGAGACGTCCATCAGCCCCTGCGTGTGCGACTGGGCCGGGGACGGCTTCAGCGTGCAGTTGACATACAGCGCGCGCACGTCGCCGAAGTCCCAGCGGCTGGTCGTGCAGAGCTCCTGTTGGCGATCGGTGAGCATCGTCGAGCCTCCTTCGGGTTGTGACCGTCCACGAACGGTCTCGCAGGCGACCCGATCGTGCCAGCCCGCCGAAGCAGGTGACGCGTACTACGGCCTCGGATGACGGACGACCGCATCCTCCCCCGGGAAGAAGATCGACTCGTGCCCGTCCTCCCAGCGGACGCGGAAGTGCTCGTGTCCCGGCTCGCCGATCACCTCGAGGATCTCGGCCGTCCGCGGCGCGTCGCCGACCGCGTGCCCCGTGATCTCGATCACGTCACCGACCTGAGCCGGCTCACCCTGCACGGTCTTGGGCATACGTACTCCTTTCGCTGTGGTCATCGTCGCAGGCTGGACCGGCTACGCCATGGGGGTTGACACTGATCCGCAGTCGGTGGAGCTCCGCAGGACCGACCGATCGGGCAGAGTTGGAGGCATGCGCGATCTCTCCCCCGGTGTCGTTGCCGACCTCGTCGCCGCTCTCGGCGGCGACGCCACCCGGGTGACCACCGGAGACTCCGACCGCGACCTGCACAGCGAGGACATGACGTTCCACCGCCCGGTCCGCCCCTCGGCGGTCGTCTACCCCGCTACCACCGACGAGGTCTCGAAGGTGCTGGCGCTCGCCGAGGCGCATCGCATCCCGGTGACGCCGTTCGGCATCGGCTCGAGCCTCGAGGGCCACGTCATCCCCGTGGCGGGCGGCATCAGCCTCGACACGACGCGCATGAACCGGATCGTGGCCGTCGAGCCCGAGAATCTCCTGGCCGTCGTTCAGGCCGGCGCCACCCGCGGGGCTCTGAGCCGGGCGGCCGGCGAGCACGGCCTGCAGTTCCCGGTCGACCCGGGCGCCGATGCGACCCTCGGCGGGATGGCGGCCACCAACGCCTCTGGCACGACCACGGTCCGCTACGGGAAGATGCGCGCCAACGTCCTCGCGCTCGAGGCTGTCCTGCCGAGCGGTCGCGTGATTCGCACCGGCAGCCGCGCTCCCAAGACGTCCGCAGGCTATGACCTCACCGGTCTGCTCGTCGGCTCGGAAGGGACGCTCTGCGTGATCACCGAGCTGACGGTGCGACTCCACGGCATCCCGGAGCACGTCGTCGCGGCACGGATCTCGTTCCCCACGGTCGCCGCAGCGGTCCGCGCCGCCGTCGCCGCCGTCTCGGCCGGGGCGGGGGTCACCCGCGTCGAGCTCGTCGACGCGCTCAACATGCAGGCGATCAATCTCTACAGCGGCACCGACTACCCGGAGGTGCCGTGCCTGCTCGTCGAAGCTGCAGGCACGGAAGCCTCCGTGGACGGCGACCTGGAGCTCGTGCTCGCACTCGCGGAAACCGAGGGCGCAGTCGACGTCGCCCACGAGCGGGCAGTCGAGGCCCGATCGCGCCTGTGGTCGGCGCGCCACGACGCCGCCTACTCGTGGTCGCAGCTGTGGCCCGGGCTCCGCCATTGCTCGACCGACACGTGCGTGCCGCTGTCCCAGCTCGCGGAGGCCGTCGCGGTCGCCCAGGCGGAGCTCGAGCGGCTCGGTCTCCGCGGCGGCATCCTCGGGCACGTCGGTGACGGGAACTTCCACGTCGGCGTCACCCTCGACGCCGACGACCCGGCCGAGGTCGCACGCTGGCACGAGCTCTCGGACACGCTCGTCCGCGACGCGCTCGCCCGCGGTGGCACGTGCACGGGCGAGCACGGGATCGGCGTCGGCAAGATCGAGGCGCTCGCGCTCGAGCATCCCGATCTCGTACCCCTGTACCGCGGTATCAAGGACCTGTTCGACCCGCACGGGATCATGAACCCGGGCAAAGTCGTCGCGGCGAGGCCCTGAGCGACCGCCTACGACGCGGCGACGGCCTCCTCGAGCTCGGCCTCCCACTCGCCTGCAACCGCGAGCGCGTTCATCCGGGCCCGGTGGAGAAACACCTGCTGCGCGTCCTCCGCGTTGCCGGCCTCGCCACCCCACGCCTTGAGCGCCGACTGCTGCAGCGCGCGCCCGTACGAG
This sequence comes from uncultured Actinomycetes bacterium, assembly GCA_963701395.1. Taxonomy (GTDB): domain Bacteria; phylum Actinomycetota; class Thermoleophilia; order Gaiellales; family Gaiellaceae; genus Gaiella. The sequence continues at coordinate 112,981 of CAVOZU010000007.1, read as the reverse complement.
AACGACAGCGGCCACGGGCCGCCGACGCGGTTGATCGCGTCGAGGTTCTCGGTCGCCTGCACCTCCGACTGGCCGCCGGAGAGGAAGACGATGCCCGGCACCGCCGCCGGCACGTGCCGCAGGAAGCAGTCGACCGTCAGCGAGGCGATTCGCTGCGCGTCCGCCTGCTCGGCATAGCCCTTGCCCGAGATCACCATGTTCGGCTTCAGCAGCGTGCCCTCGAGGACGACTCCCGCGCGGTCGAGCTCCCCGTACAGGGCGTGCAGCGTGCGCGCCGTGACCTCGTAGCAGCGCTCGATCGTGTTGTCGGCGTCCATCAGCACCTCGGGCTCGACGATCGGCACCATGCCGGACTCCTGCACGAGCGCGGCGTAGCGCGCCAGCGCGTGGGCGTTCGCACGGATGCAGTTGCCCGTGGGGATGCCGTCACCGATCGTGATCACGGCGCGCCACTTCGCGAAGCGCGCACCCAGTGCGTAGTAGTCGGCGAGGCGCTCGCGGAGCCCGTCGAGGCCTTCCGTGACCGTCTCCCCCGCCGCGAGCGCCAGCGACTTCGCGCCCGTGTCGACCTTGATCCCCGGCACGACGCCCTTCCCGGCGAGCAGCTCGGCGAACGGCGTGCCGTCGTCCGCTGCCTGCCGGATCGTCTCGTCGTAGAGGATCACGCCGCCGATGTGCTCCTCGCACCCCGGCGTCGTGAAGAGGAGGTTGCGGTATGCGCGGCGCGTCTCCTCCGTCGACTCGACACCGATCGAGTCGAGGCGCTTCTTGATCGTGCCGGTGGACTCGTCGGCGGCGAGGATCCCCTTGTTGTCGGCGACGATCGCTGCGGCGATCGCGTTCAGCTCCTGCGCAGACATCAGCGCTCTCCTTCCTCTCTCAGGCTCATCAGCTTCTCGGACGGGTGGAACGCCGAGATACGGCGTACCGTGCCGGAGCGCGATCGCATCACGAGCGACTCGGTCTCGGCTCCCGCACCTGTCATGCGAACCCCGCGCAGCAAGGCACCGCCTGTGACCCCGGTCGCGGCGACGAAGATGTCGTCACCGGTGACGAGGTCGTCCTCCGTCAGGGCCCGGTCGAGGTCGAACCCGGCATCCAGCAACCGGCTCCGCTCGTCGTCGTTGCGCGGCCACAGCTTGCCCTGCAGCGCCCCGCCCACGCACTTGATGGCGGCGGCCGAGATCACGCCCTCCGGCGTGCCACCGATCCCCATCAGCATGTCGACGCCGGTGAACGGCTGTGCGGCAGCGATCGCCGGGGCGACGTCGCCGTCGCGGATCAGGTTGACGCGCGCGCCCGCCGTCCGCAGCTCGGCGATCAGCTCCTCGTGCCGGTCGCGCTCGAGCACGACGACGGTGACGTCGCCGACGTCCATGCCCTTGGCCTCCGCCACGCGACGGACGTTCTCGCTCGGCGACACGTCGATGTCGATCGCGTCGGCAGCCTCGGGGCCCACCGCGATCTTGTCCATGTACAGCGCGGCCCCCGGGAAGAACATCGTGCCGCGCTCGGCGACCGCGATCACGGCGATCGCGTTCGGCATCCCGAGGGCCGTGAGACGCGTTCCTTCCAGCGGGTCGACGGCGACGTCCACGGCAGGGCCCACGCCGTTGCCGACGTGCTCGCCGTTGTAGAGCATCGGCGCCTCGTCCTTCTCGCCCTCTCCGATCACGACGAGACCGGTCATGCTCACCGTGGAGAGCATCAGCCGCATCGCGTCCACCGCCGCCTGGTCGGCAGCGATCTTGTCGCCGCGGCCGATCCAGCGTGCTGCTCCCATGGCCGCCGCCTCGGTCACGCGCACGAGCTCGAGCGCCAGGTTCCGGTCCGGCGGTGTGCGCTCGTCGATACTCACGACGCTTCTGATCCTACTGCGGCAACGGCTTCGGTGACGCCACGTCCGGTCGGCTCCAGCAGGACGACGGCCACCCCGGCGACGAGCACGAGCGCACCCCCGACGACGACCTCGGTCGAGAGCGGCTCGTCCACGATCGCAGCTGCGAGCAGAACGGCGGCGACCGGCTCCAGGAACGTGAGCACCCCGGCGGCCTGCGCCGTCACGTGACGCAGCAGCAGCACGTAGACGAGCGTGGAGAGCCCCGTGAAGACGACTCCGATCAGCACGACGACACCCCACTCGACAGCGTCCCGCGGGAGCACCCGATCGGCGAGCAGGAGCACGGGCGCGACGACGGCCGCGCCGACGAGACAGTCCCAGAAGGCGACGGCGAGCGGATCTGCGCCGCCGGACAGCAGCCGCTTGGAGAGGAGCACAAGCAGCGCGAAGGCCAGCGCGGCGGCGAGGCCGGCTGCCAGTGCAGCCACCGAGACGCGCCCTCCAGCGTCACCCCCGGCTGCGACCAGGGCGATACCGATCCCACCCGGGACGAGCGCCGCGAGAGCGACCCGCGAGACCCGCTCGCGCAGTACGAAGGGTGCGCCCACGGCGATGAACAGCGGTGCCGCGTAGAACGTGAGGACGGCGAGCGCGACCGAGCCGAGCTTGACCGCGAGGAAGAAGAGGAGCCAGTGTGCCCCCTGGACGATGCCGAGAGCGACCAGTGGCAGAAGGCGCCCCTCGGGATCGAGCCTGCGCAGCGACCCCGCCACTGCCGCCACGAGTGCCAGCGTGACCGCGGCCAGCGCGAGCCGACCGAAGACGAGCGACTCGGCACCGAGGTCGACCGCAGCGACGAGAACCGCGATGAACCCCCACGAGGCCGCCAACGCGGCAAGGCCGAGATTCCAGCGCACGGAGGTCGATCGTATCGCTGCCGTGCGCCGGACGACCCTCAGGCGGCCGAGACGCCCGTGCTCGCCAGCGGCGCGTCGCGCAGAAGCGCGGTGACCTCCACGGACGGCAGCGGGCGAGCGAGCAGGAAGCCCTGGATCTGATCGCAGCCGAGCGCCGCGAGACGCTTCCACTGACCATCCGTCTCGACCCCTTCCGCAGTGACCTCCATGCCGAGGACGTGCGCGAGGTCGACGAGAGCCCGCACGATGCTCGTGGTCGTCTCGCTCTCCTCCAGGTCACAGATGAACGAGCGGTCGATCTTCAGGACGTCCGCCTGCATGCTGCGCAGGTAGCTGAGCGACGACGAGCCGACGCCGAAGTCGTCGAGCGCGATCCGCACTCCAAGCCTCCGCAGCCGCGTCAGTACCAGCAACGCCGCATCGGGGTCCTGGAGCAGGCCCTGCTCGGTGAGCTCGACCTGGACGAGCCCGGGCGGCACACGATGCCGGCCGAGCAGAGCGCCGATGCGATCGACGACCGAGGCTGTCCGCAGATCGGCGGCCGAGAGGTTCACGGACATCGTCACCTCGATACCGGCGTCGAGCCACGCGCGCTGCTGGCGCAGCGCGAGGTCGAGCACCTCCAGCGTCAGCCGGTGGATCAGCCCGGCACGCTCTGCCAGGGGCAGGAACTCCAGCGGTGGCAGCAGGCCGCGAGACGGGTGACGCCAGCGGACGAGCGCCTCGACGGACACGATCTCGCGCGTCTCGGCGCAGGCGATCGGCTGATAGTGAAGCTCGAGCTCACCGCCCTCGAGACCGCGCTTCAGCTCGCTGGCCAGCGCCAGCCGTGTTGGGCTGTGCACGTCGATGTCCGGTTCGTAGCGGCAGCGCCCCAGCCGCGAGCCCTTCGCCGCATACATCGCGATGTCCGAATGCTGCAGGAGAAGCTCGGAGGTCTCGCCGTCGCCCGGGGACAGCGCGATCCCGATCGACGCGTCGACGTCGACGTCGACCCCGTCGACGAGCACCGGCTGGCGTAGCTCGCGCAGGATGCGATCTGCGAGGTCGTCGAGCCCTTCGTCTGTTGCGCCGACGACGACCACGGCGAACTCGTCACCGCCGAGGCGCGCCACCGTGTCGGCTTCCCGGGTGCAGCGGCGGATCACACGGCCCACGTGGACGAGCAGGTGGTCGCCGTTCGAGTGGCCGAGCGTGTCGTTGACCTCCTTGAAATCGTCGAGGTCGATCAGCAGCAGCCCCGTACCGCCGCCCTGCCCACCCGAGAGAGCGCTGTCGAGCCGCTCTCGCAGGACGGTGCGATTGGCGAGCCCGGTCAGCGGATCGCGCTCGGCGAGCCGCCTGTTGTCGTCGGCCTGTCGCTCCAGACGGCGCGCGACCCTCGCCACGATCGGCAGGAGCACGAGCCAGAGCGCAGCCAACCCGATCGCGAGACCGAACTGGATCTCCCTGACGTCCTGGTCGAGGCCACTGGAAAGCTGTCCGCTGGCGCCAACCATCTCCAGCGCTCCGAGCGTCTGCGCACCGGAGCGCACGGGGACCCAGATCACGAAGGGACGGGCGTCGGACTGCAGCCACGCCGGTCGATCTGCGATGAACCTCCCGGTGGCGTCCCCGGCCAGTGCGCGAGCCGCGTCGGCCGGAACCGCGGTCAGGTTGCTGCCACCGTTGCTCGCATAGACGACGAGGCCGTTCGGCAGCACGAGCCGGAAGCGGGCGTCCAGGTCGAAGGACTTCTTGATCTCCGTCGTGAGCGCATCGACCCGCTCGAGGGTTTCGGGGCCGACGCCATCGGCGAGAAAGGCCGTGGCGACGAGTTGCATCGTCGCCTCGGTGGAGGAGGAAAATGAGTCGAGGGCGCGTGCCTCGACGGTCGACCGTACCTCGCGCGACACACCCCAGCCGAGGGCCAGGACCGGCACCAGGCTGACGATCGCGAAACGCATCATCAGGCGAGTCGCGGCGCCGTGCCGCCAGAGACGTTCTCGGTCGAGCTTCACCCAGGAAGGATCGGCGCCCCGGGGGTGTTGCTTGAGACCCCGAGCCGGCTACAGCCGATCGCGCATCATCACCCATACCCCTAGGGCGAACGGGATGCCGCCCAGGAACGCAACCATGCCGAGCAGCGTGTGATCGGTGGCGAACAGGATGATGCCGAGAACGACGCCGGCGGCGAGGGTGGCGAGTGCTGCGAGTGCTGGCATGGGTCTCCTTGGGGTGCGGGTCAGCGAGAGTAGCTGATGCGGTCGGTCACATGCGATCCGGCGCTTCGACGCCGACGAGGTCGAGGCAGCGGGCGATCACAGCCTTCGTCGCGGTACAGAGAGCGAGGCGAAACGCCTGCTGCTCGGAGCCCAGCACCTTGTGGTGATGGTAGAAGCGGTGGAAGTCGTCGGCGACGCGGATCGCGTACGTCGGGATGCCGTGCGGTGCCCGACGCGTAGCCGCGACTGCAGCGACCTCGGGGAACTCCAACAAGCGCTTCACGAGGTCGCGCTCCTCGTCGGCTAGCGACCCGGCGACGCTGGTGGAGGGCACGGCCCCGTCGGCGTTGCGGAGGATCCCGGCGATCCGCGCATATCCGTACTGCACGTAGTACACGGGGTTTCCCTGCGTCCTCTCGGCGGCGAGATCGACGTCGATCTCGATCGTCTGGTCGTGACCGCGGGAGACGAGATACCAGCGGGCGGCGTCGACGCCGATCTCGTCGAGGAAGTCGTCGAGGAAGACGACGTCGCCGCGTCGCTTCGACATCTTGGTCGCCTCGCCGCCCTTCGTCAGGTGGACGAGTTGGTAGATCAACACCTCCACCGCATCGCGCGGGTGGCCGAGCATCTCCGCGAGAGCCTGCAGGCGCGCGACGTAGCCGTGATGGTCGGCACCGAGCACGTAGACGAGCCGGTCGAAGTTGCCGGCGAGCTTGCGGCGGATGTACGCGGCGTCGGCGCCGAAGTAGGTGGGCTCGCCGTTCGAGCGCACGAGGACACGGTCCTTGTCGTCGCCGTGCGCGCTCGTCCGCGCCCAGACCGCCCCGTCCGCCTCGTACGTGTCGAGGAGCGGGAGGGCCTCGTCGATCTCGACCTCGAACTCGCTCTGTCGCTCCCAGGTGTCGAGGTGGATGCGGAAGCGCTTCAGACTCGCCTCGATCTGCTCCAGCATGTGCGCCACCGGATCGCCTGGAAGCGCCGCGAGCGCGTCGAGATAGGCGCCGTGATAGCCGTCCGCCGGGGGCTTTTCGCCGCGCGCGACCGCGTCCACAGAGGCACGGAAGCGATCCATCTGCGCCCCCGCGTCGTTGTAGTAGTACTCCCGCTCGACGTCGTGACCGGCGAACGCCAGCAGGCGGGCCACGGCGTCGCCATACGCGCCGTTCCGCGCCGACGCCACCGTGATCGGCCCGGTCGGGTTGGCGGAGACCATCTCCACCTGCACCCGCTCGGGCTGGACCGCCGTGCCGCCGCCGAAGTCCGAGCCGGAAGCGAGCACCGTCGCGACGGCGTCCGCCAGCCACGCATCGGTGACGCGGAGGTTGAGGAAGCCCGGTCCTGCAACGTCCGCCGACGCCACGCCGGGAAGGCCTCTCGCGGCCTCGGCGAGCTCACCGGCGACGTCACGTGGAGGGCACCGTCGCTCCCCGGCGAGGCGCATCGCGACATTCGTCGCGTAGTCGCCGTGCGTGGCTTCGCCGGGACGCTCCAGCGTCACGGGCACCCCCGCGAGCTCTGCTACGGCGCTCGCCAGCCGGGCGACGGGATCGACCACGATCAGGGCTTCGCGGTGGCTGCGACGTAGCGCAGCACGAGATCCCGGAGCGTGACGATGCCGATCAAGGTCCCGCGCTCGAGGACGAGCGCGCGCGAGAGACCGAACCTGCACAGCAGCCGGACCGCGTACTTGATGTCCATCTCCGCGTCGAGCGACAGGACGGGCTTCGACATCACCTCGTACACGTTCGTGCGATCGGGTGACCGGTTCACCGCGATCACCTGCTCGGCGATGTCGTGCACGACGATCAGCCCGTACTCATCGCCCTCGTGCCTGCGGTCGACGACGAGCGACGACACGCGGTGCTCTTGCATGATCTCGATCGCCTCGCGAACCGTGGCCAGGCCGTCGACGACGAACGGCCCCTCGGTCATCACCTCGCGCACGCTGACCCGCTCGTGGGTGATCAAATCTCGTCCTCGATCTCCCGTTTGATCACGGGGAGTTGCGTGGCCAGGCCGACGGCATCCTCGACGTCGAGCTGGAACGCGATGCCCGTGCCGACCTCGTCGTCGAAATGCCCTTCTCGGGCGATCGATTCCAGGATGTGACGGCTCAGGTGTGCCTCCACGAGGAAGAGGACGACGTCGCGTTGCCCTTCCAGCTCGAGCCCGAAGAACGTCTTCGGCGGCACGAGCCCCTCCCCGCGCGCGCTCGTGATCACGGTGCACCCGGTCGCGCCTTCCTTCCGCGCGACATCGATGATTCGCTCCGTCCGGTCCTCCTCGACGAGGGCCATCAGCACCTTGAACTTCACGATCGTCCTCGCTTCGTCGAGCGGTGACCGACGGCGACCGAGAGCTGCGCGTACCCCATCACCGCGATCATGGGAAACAGGCTGGCGAGGGCGATCAGCCCGAAGCCGTCTATGAGCTCGCTGCGCCCGGGAACGGTCGACGCCAGGCCGAGGCCGAGGGCAGTCACGAGGGGCACGGTCACCGTTGAGGTCGTCACTCCACCTGAATCGTATGCCAGCGGGACGATCGACTTCGGTGCGAACGCGGTCTGCACCATCACGATCGCGTAGCCGACGATCATGTAGGCGACGAGCGGGGTTCCGGTGACGATGCGGAATACCCCCACCGCGATGCTCGCGGCGACACCGACCGCCACCGCGATACGGAGCGGCCAGGCGCGGACCGCACCGCCAGAGACGTCCTGCGCCTTCAGGCCGACAGCGATCAGAGACGGCTCGGCGATCGTGGTCGAGAAGCCCACCGCCGCGGCGAACAGGAACACCCAGTAGTACTCCCACCACGCGTGTGCAGCGTCGTCTCCCGGCAGGAAGGACGGATCCGTGAGTTGCGTCGCCATGCTGCGCCCGAGCGGGAACAGCGCGTTCTCGAGACCGACGACGAACAACGTGAGACCGACGATCACGTAGCCGAAGCCGATCGCGATCCGCCGGAGGTTCGGCAGGCGCCGCCGCAACACGATGAGCTGGAAGAAGGCGAGGATGCCGATGATCGGCAGGACGTCGCGGACGGTTCCCACGAGTGCCGACGATGTGGACGCAACCACGCCGGGGCCCATCTCAGCCGACAGCCATTCCGAAGAGGAGCACGAAGAGAATCGGTGTCAGGCTCGCCAGTGCGATCAGTCCGAAGCCGTCCACCATCGGGTTCCGGCCGCGGATGGCGAGCGACAGGCCGATGCCGAGCGCCGTGACCAGCGGCACCGTGATCGTTGAGGTCGTCACCCCGCCCGAGTCGTAGGCGATACCTACGATCTCGTCGGGCGCAAACGGCGTCAAGGCGACGACCAGGACGTAGCCCGAGAGGATGAAGCGGTGGATCGGCCAGCCCTTCACCACGCGCAGCACACCCACGGCGATGGCGACGCCGACAGAGATCGCGACCGTGTACCGCAGTGCGAGCGCGTACGTGCCCTCGTCGACACTCCCGGGGGCTTCGGCCTGGACCCGTGCCGCCTCCTCCGCGACGGCGAGCAGCGCCGGCTCGGCGATCGTCGTGCCGAAGCCGAGTGCAAACCCGAACGCGAGGAGCCAGCGCACGCTGCCCTTGCGAGCCAGCTCCCGCGCCATCCCCTCACCGAGCGGGAAGAGTGCCATCCGAAGTCCCTGGACGAAGAGCGTGAGACCGACGACGACCGCGAGCAGGCCAAGGAGCGTCTGACCGAGCTCCGGGAAAGGATCCCGCAGCACGAGTAGCTGGAAGACGGCAACGACGACGACGATGGGCCCGAGGTCTCTCAGGCTGTCGGCAACGAGCCGGCCGACGGCCCCGAGCACAGCCTCAGGGTGCTGCACCCGCAATGCATCGAAGCGCGACACGCGTCGTCGCTGACCCTACCAGCCGCTTCCGACACATCTCGGCCCCGCGCTACCGCGGCAGCCGCCCGACGGCGCGACTCCCGGCGCGCTACGAGCTCGAGCTGGACGTCGCGGTACGGGCGACCACCGGAACGGCGACGCCTTCCCGCTGTAGCGCTGCGGCGACCTCTTCTCGCGCCTTGTAGATCCGCCACTTCACCGTGGCCAGCGTGATCTCGAGCGAGTCGGCGATCTCCGTGTACGAGAGCCCAACGACGTCGCGGAGCAGGAGCGCCATCTTCAGGTCGACGTTGAGCGCCTCCACGGCGCGCCACACGGCGTCGATCGTCTCCGCTCGCTCGACCGGCTGGTCGACGGCCTCGAGTGGAGCGATGTCGTCGAGGCAGACCACTGCCCTCGGCCGCCGCTCGATGGCGCGCAGCTCGTCGAGCACACGGTTCTTCGTCACCTGGAAGAGCCACGTCGTGAACCGCGACCGGGCCGAGAAACGCGGCAGCCCCTGGTAGACGCGGAGGAAGACTTCCTGTGTGAGGTCCTCCGCGAGCGACCGATCGCCGACGAGGCGCAACACGTAGTTGAAGACCGGTCGCTCGTACGCCCGGACGATCGTGGTGAACGCGCGTTCGTCACCACGCTGGGCCCGGCGAAGCACTCCGAGGTCGGGTTGCGTGAGGGCCAAGTCGGCGCCGACTATAACCCTTTTGCAGCCTTTTTCACCAACAATTTACGAGTCGCTGAAATGTCACCGATTCTCGGTGAGCGATGCGACCAGGGTTTCGCCGGTCATGGCCTCGGGGCGCTCGATGCCGAGCAGGTCGAGGATCGTCGGTGCGAGATCGCACAGCCCACCTCCGCCACGCAGCCCGACCCCGTCCAGCGTCAATTCGAGCGGGACAGGGTTCGTGGTGTGCGCAGTGTGAGCGCTCACTCCGTCCTGCTCGAGCATCGTCTCGGCGTTCCCGTGGTCCGCCGTGACGAGGCAGACGCCCCCGGCCCGGGCGGTCGCGGCGACCACCTCACCGAGGCACCCGTCGACCGCCTCGACGGCTTCGACCACCGCTGGAATCACGCCGGTGTGCCCGACCATGTCGGGGTTCGCAAAGTTGACGACCGCGAACCGGTACCCCGAGCCGACCTCTGCCACGAACCGCTCGGCGACCTCCGGCGCGGACATCGCCGGACGATGGTCGTAGCTCGGGACGTCTCGGGGCGAGGGCACGAGGATCCGCTTCTCACCCTCCCACTCCGCCTCCAACCCGCCGTTGAAGAAGTAGGTGACGTGCGCGTACTTCTCTGTCTCGGCGACGTGGAGCTGCCGGGCACCGGCGCGCGAGAGGGTCTCGGCCAGCGTGTCCTCGACGAGCTGCTCGGCGAACGCGGCGGGGCAGTCGAGGTCGTCCGCATACCGCGTCATCGTCGTCAGGTCGACGCCGCGCTCGAGCAACCGGGAAGAGAGCTGACGCGCACGATCCGGTCGGAAGTTGAAGAAGATGGCAGCGTCGCGCGAGGGATCGAGTCGCGGTCGACCGTCGAGCACGACCGGCTCAACGAACTCGTCCGTCGTCCCCTCCGCGTAGCTCGCCTCGGTCGCCGCCACGGGATCGTGGGCCGGTCTGCCGACACCGTCGCACACGGCGTGGAGAGCGCGGTCGGTGCGCTCCCAGCGGCGATCGCGGTCCATCGCGTAGTAGCGACCCACGACGGTGGAGATTCGATCTGCTGGAAGCTCGGCGAGATCGGCGGCCGCAGCGTGTGGCGACACGTCGCGACCGTCGGTGAACACGTGGATCCAGACACGGTCCGCCATGTGCTGCCGTGAGGCGAGCTCGAGCAGCGCCCGCAGGTGGTCGATGTGCGAGTGCACACCGCCGTACGAGACGAGCCCGAGCAGGTGGACATCGCCTCCCCGCTCTCTCGCACGCGCGAACGCGCCGACGAGAGCATCGTTCGTGAACAGCGAGCCGTCGTCGACGGCTCGCCCGACCCGAACGAGATCCTGCAACAGGATGCGCCCCGAGCCGATCGTGAGGTGACCGACCTCCGAGTTCCCCATCTGCCCCTCGGGCAGCCCGACTGCCGCTCCCGAAGCCTCCAGCTGCGTCGTCGGGAAGCGCGACGCGAGATCGTCGAACACCGGCGTGCGAGCGAGCTCGACGGCGTTGCCGGGGCCTGGAGGAGCGAGCCCCCAGCCGTCGAGGATGACGAGCGTGACGAGAGGAACGCTCACGAGGAGACGCGTGCGGGCGCGGCGCTCCTCACACGAGCGCTGCCACGCAGATTGCGCGGAACGACGCGGCATCGAGCGACGCGCCGCCGACGAGCGCGCCGTCCACGTCCGCTTGAGCCATCAGCTCGATCGCGTTGTCGGGCTTCACGGAGCCGCCGTAGAGCACGCTCGTGCGGTGAAGCGACTTGATCAAGGTGTGCGCTTCCTGGGCCATCTCCGGTGTGGCCGTACGTCCGGTGCCGATCGCCCACACCGGTTCGTAGGCGATCACGAGCTTCTCGTGACGCGGCAGCACGGCGACCTGTCGCCGCAGCACGGCCTCCGTCGCGCCCGCCTCACGCTCCGGTCCGGTCTCTCCGACGCACGCGATCACACCGAGGCCAGCCGCGAGGGCTGCCTCGGCTCGACGTGCGACCGTTTCGTCGGTCTCACCGAAGAGCTGGCGCCGCTCGGAGTGCCCGACGATCGCGCCGTCGACGCCGAGCTCGAGGAGCATCCCCGCCGAGATCTCCCCCGTGTAGGCCCCCTCGGCCTCCCAGTGGACGCTCTGCGCATACACGGCGACGCCGCGGCCCACCGCCGTGGAGAGCGACACGTACGGGGGGCAGATGACGACGTCGACGCCGAGCGGGGCGTCGAACTCCTCGAGGAACGCGTCCGTCTGGGACGGCCCGTTGAACATCTTCCAGTTCCCGGCGACGAGCACGCGCGACATCGTATGCGCGATCGGCCTCTGACCGCGACATCGACGCCCGAGCCGAGGCCCGCGCTCGCCGACGGTCTGGCAAATGCCCGCGCGACCTACGCCGTGACGGCCGGGATCGCGGCGACGCCGGGAAGGTCCTTGCCCTCGAGCAGCTCCAAGGAAGCGCCGCCGCCCGTGGAAACCCACGACACGCGGTCGTCCAGGCCCGACTCGACGATCGCGCGCACCGAGTCGCCGCCCCCGACGACCGTGTACGAGCCTCTGTCGCCCGCGTCCGCTACGGCCTCCGCGACCGCGTTCGTGCCCTCGGCGAAGCGGGGCCACTCGAACACGCCCATCGGGCCGTTCCAGAAGACGGTGCCCGCACCACGCACGAGCTCGGCGAACCGCTCGCGGGCGACAGGGCCGATGTCGAGGCCGAGCCAACCGTCGGGAACGTCGTCGTATGCCGTGACGCGGGTCGTGGCGTCGGCGGCGAAGGCGTCGGCGGCGACGACATCGTCCGGGAGCTCGACCGGGAACGGCAGCGGGTTGGCGTCCCGGAGCTCTTCCGCCATCTTGCCACCGACGACGACCGTGTCGGCACGATGGCCGAGGTGTGCCAGCACCCCGAGCTTGTCCGCGACCTTCGCACCACCGGCGACCAGCACGAACGGACGGGCGACGTCACCGAGCAGGCGCCCGAGATGGTCGAGCTCGGAGAGAAGCAGCAGCCCGGCGTACGCCGGGAGCAGGTGTGCGACCCCCTCCGTCGAGCTGTGCGCACGGTGTGCGCTGCCGAACGCGTCGTTGACGTACAGGTCGCGCTCCTCCGCCAGCTCACGCGCATACCCGGGGTCGTTCCTCGTCTCGCCGGGATCGAACCGCGTGTTCTCGAGAACGGTGAGCCGGTCGTCGTCGAGCAGCTCTCGCAGACGGGCGGCCACAGGTGCCATCGCGTAGCGCGCCCTGTCCTCCGCGGTCTTCGGCCGCCCGAGGTGCGAGCACACGGCGACCTCGCTCGCACCACGCTCCAACAGCAGCCGGAGGGTCGGCAGCGACGCTCGGATGCGTGTGTCGTCGGCGATCCGACCATCCTCGAGGGGCACATTGAGATCGGACCGCACGAGAACACGGCGGCCCTGGACCTCGGCCTGCTCGACTGAGCGGGGGAGCCTCACCAGCCGCGGACGGCGAGCGCGCCGCGCGTCACAGGAGGAGCTTGCCGACGACGTCGACCAGCCGGCAGCTGTACCCCCACTCGTTGTCGTACCAGCCGAAGACCTTCACGCTCGACCCGTGAGCCATGGTCAGCTGGCTGTCGAAGATGCACGAATGTGGGTTGCGGATGATGTCGGTCGAGACGAGCGGGTCCTCCGAGTACTGGAGGACAGGAGCGAGTGAGCCGCTGGTCGCCGCCGCGGCGTAGGCGTCGTTCACCTCGTCCTTCGTCACCTCGCGGCCGAGCCGGACGACGAGATCCGTGAGTGACCCGGTCGGCACCGGCACGCGCACGGCGACGCCGTCGATCTTGCCCTGTAGGTGGGGAAGCACGAGGCCGATGGCCTTGGCGGCACCGGTTGAGGTCGGGATCACGTTGACCGCAGCGGCGCGGGCGCGACGGAGGTCGGAGTGCGGCAGATCGAGGATTGACTGGTCGTTCGTGTACGCGTGAATCGTCGTCATGAAGCCGCTTTCGATGACGGCGAGATCGTCGAGCACCTTCGCCAGCGGCGCCACGCAGTTGGTCGTGCACGAGGCGTTGGAGACGATGTGGTGCGTCTCGGGGTCGTACGCACCATCGTTGACCCCGAGGACGACCGTGAAGTCGGGCTCCGATGCGGGCGCCGAGATCACGACCTTCTTTGCTCCGGCGTCGAGGTGCTTCTGTGCTCCATCCCGACTTGTGAAGAAGCCGGTCGACTCGAGGACGACGTCGACGCCGAGTTCGCCCCACGGGAGACCCGCCGGGTCGCGCTCGGAGAGCATCTTCATCTCCTCGCCGCCGGCGCGGATAACGCCGTCCCCCAGCTCGACCTCACCGGCAAACGGCCCGAGGACCGAGTCGTACTTCAGCAGGTGCGCCATCGTCGCGGCGTCCCCGAGATCGTTGACGGCGACGATCTCGATGTCCGCGCCGACCTGCTGCTGCGCGCGGAAGAAGTTGCGGCCGATGCGGCCGAACCCGTTGATACCGACTCGAATCCCCATGTGTCCTCGTTTCGCTCGCTCTCAGACTCGACGAACCGAGTCTAACGAGGCGCACCGGTGAGGCTCGGATCGACCCGCCACTGTGGGCGCGACGCCAGCAGGTGGGCTGAGGGAGGAGCTCCGAGGATGATCTCCTCCCTCACGTGCGCGCTCCTTCGTCGGGACGGCGGACGGGGTCTGGATCCTCCGCCCGGGGCGCGAACCCACCCCGCGGAGCATCGCACCCCACCGCCTCAACATCAACCCGTCTCACCGAGCTCGACGATGCGCGCGAGACGGCGCTGCACAGCGGCCACCGTCACGCGCGGATCGGTGCGTTTCGCGAGCTCGCGCAGCGAGGCCGTGGGGTGCCGCAGCCTGAGCTCGACTGCCTCCCGCAGAGACCAGTCGAGGCCCTCCAGCTCACCGGTCGCTGCGAGCCGACGTGCCGCCGCAAGCTGCCGCTCGGCGGAGGCCGTCTGCCTGACGAGGTTGGCGTGGTCGGCATTCGCCAGCCTGTTCGCGTGAGCGCGGGCGGTAGCGACGACGGCGCGTTCCTCGAGCTCGAGCACCACGTCGGCGGCTCCTGCGGCGGCGAGGTAGCCCTCGATCGCATCCCACGCCTTCGCGTACGCGGCTGTGTGCCCTGGCCTGTCGGCGAGGCCGAGTCCCGCCTGCTCGGTCGATGCCACCGAGCGTACGAAGGATGCGCCGGCGCGCGTGGGGCAACGGATCTCCAGGTGCGGAGCTCGTGGGCCGGAGAGCGACCCGCCGCCGAGAAACGCGCCGCGGAGATACGCGCCGCGACAGCAGGCGCGCGCGACGACGCGTCCGGGTGGCCGGTCGAGTGGGTGCGCTTCCTGCCCGAGCACACCCGCCTCCTCGAGCACATCGAGCGCGTGCCGCGTGCCGTCGGCGTGGATCTGATACCGGGTGCCGCGCTCGAACGCGCGGCTTGCGTACGTGCGGATCTCGGAGTCGACCCGCAGCCCTCGCAGGATCGCGAAGGCCCGACGCGCGACAGCGGAGGACGCTACGTCGAGATGGAACGCCAACTCGCCCCGACCACGCAGATGAATCGTCCCTGCCGTGTGGAACAGGGCCGAGAGCTCGGCGAGACGGTCGCACCGTCGAGTTGGCGCGATCGCCGCAAGCTCGGCGCGGACGCGCTCCGCGAGAGAGCCCTCGGTCAGAGCTCGACTCCCTCGAGTCGTAACAGGGCGCGCTTCGTGTCAACGCCCGAGTCGCCGTACCCACCGATCGATGTGGCCGCCACCACCCGATGGCACGGGACGATCAACGAGAGGTGGTTGTCGGCACAGAAGGCTCCCGCTGCCCGGGCGGCTCCGGGGCGCCCGGCCAGCGCTGCGAGCTCCCCATACGCGACGACGTCGCCCCAAGGCACGGAGCGGAGCGCTTCGAGCAGGGCGCGCTGGAACGGCGTGCACCACGCGTCGTCGACCTCGACGTCCTCGTAAGCGACCCGGTCGCCTGCCAGGTGAGACGCGAACCGCCGGCACAGACCCGACACGAAGCCGTCGTCCTCTCGTGACACCTGACTCGGTACTGTTCCCAGAGGGGGCCGCACTCCCCCAACGGGGGCCGCCGGGTCGGGGTTGCCGCGCCCGCCGTGCGCCCTGGGCCGAGCACGGGCCGGCGAGGGCAGGTCGTGGCTCACGACACGCGAGCCCTCAATCCAGACCTCCCCCACACCCCAGCCGTCCACCGCGTAGACGTGACCGCTCACGGACATCGCCCCGACAATACAATCGGTGCCATGACTGCTCACGGCATCTTCCGTCCTCCCGCACCGACGAACGAGCCCATCTTCGACTACGCACCGGGGAGCTCCGAGCGCATCGCGCTGCAGCGCCGCCTCGCGGAGATGTCGGGCGAGCGCCTCCACGTCCCGATGGTGATCGGCGGTGAACGCGTCGAGTCGGGCCGCACCTTCGAGGCCGTGATGCCGCACCGCCGCCAACACGTGCTCGCGGACGTCGAGCGCGGCGACGCGACGCACGTCGAGCGCGCGATCGCCGCCGCCGCGGTCGCGCACCGCGAATGGTCGGCGACGCCGTGGCACGAGCGTGTCGCGATCTTCCTCCGGGCCGCCGAGCTCGTGGCCGGCCCGTGGCGCTCCACGATCAACGCCGTGACGATGCTCAACCAGTCGAAGACCGCGCACCAGGCCGAGATCGACGCGGTCTGTGAGACCGCCGACTTCTTCCGGTTCAACGCGGAGTTCCTCACGCGGATCTACGAGGAGCAGCCCATCTCCTCGCGGGGCGTGTGGAACCGGCTCGAGTACCGGCCGCTCGAGGGATTCGTATTTGCGGTCAGCCCGTTCAACTTCACGACGATCGGGGCCAACCTGACGACGTCGCCGGCGATGATGGGAAACACGGTCGTCTGGAAGCCGGCGTCGACCGCCGCAGTGTCGGCCCACTACGTCCTCGCGCTGCTCGAGGAGGCAGGGCTCCCGCCCGGTGTCATCAACCTCGTCTTCGGATCGGGTGCCGAGATCGGCGACCCGGCCCTCGCCAGCCCGGCGCTCGCCGGTATCCACTTCACAGGCTCGACCCCCGTGTTTCAGAGCATGTGGCGCACGGTCGGCGCCAACATCGAGCGGTACCGCAACTATCCGCGCATCGTCGGTGAGACGGGTGGCAAGGACTTCATCCTCGCCCACCCCACGGCCGACCCGGACGTCGTCGCAACCGCGGTCGTGCGCGGCTCGTTCGAGTACCAGGGCCAGAAGTGCTCCGCTGCCTCGCGCCTCTACATCCCCTCGAACCTGTGGCCCGCGATTCGAGATCGCATCCAGGCCGACACGGCCACGATCGGAGTCGGTGACGTCGCGGACTTCTCGAACTTCATGGGCGCCGTGATCGACGAGGGCTCGTTCCGCACGCAGTCCGAGGCGATCGCGGAGGCGCGGGCCGCAGGCGCCGAGATCGTCGCCGGCGGCGGCACCGACGACAGCGAAGGCTGGTTCGTCGAGCCGACCGTGATCAAGACGGACGACCCCGGGTTCCGGCTCCTGCGTGACGAGCTGTTCGGCCCGGTGGTCACGGCGTTCGTCTACGACGAGAAGGCGTGGGACGACACGCTTCGACTCGTGGATCAGACGGGGACCTATGCGCTGACGGGAGCTGTCTTCGCGAACGACCGCTACGCGATCGAACAGGCTCACCGCGAGCTCGTCTACGCCGCCGGGAACTTCTACGTCAACGACAAGCCGACCGGCGCGGTCGTCGGTCAGCAGCCGTTCGGCGGGGCGCGCGCGTCGGGCACGAACGACAAGGCGGGCTCGATGTGGAACCTGATCCGCTGGGTCAGCCCACGGACGGTCAAGGAGACACTCGTGCCGCCCACCGACTACCGCTACCCCTTCCTCGCAGCGGACGAATAGGACGCGTCCGCGTTGCGGGGCGCGAGCCGATTACCAGTGCGCCCTGTGATCCCTGACGCGCGGTGAGCTGGATCGGCGACATCTTCGAGCGTCTCGGCGACGCGACCACCGCGTTCCTCGACACGTTGTCGTCGGTCGACCCGCGGCTCGTCGCGCTCGGCATCGGCTGCCACCTGGCGAAGATGGCGTGCACGAGCCGCGCCTGGCGGAACGTCCTCGTCGCCGCCTACGACGGTCAGCGGGTCGCGTGGCTCCCCATCTACGGAGCCTACGTTGCGGGTGTCGGCGTCAACGCCGTCTTCCCCGCCCGGGCCGGCGACGTTCTGCGTCTCTACCTCACGCACCGCGCGATCCCTGGCTCAACCTACACGACGCTCGTCAGCTCGACCGCCGTCCTCGCGATCGCAGACATCACGCTGGCGACCGTGTTCTTCAGCTTCGCGCTGACCCAGGGCGTGCTGCCCTCGGTCGACTCCCTCCCCGATCTTCCGGCGTTCGACTTCGCCTGGCTCTTCGCCAACCCCGCGGCTGGAAACCTCGTGGTCGTGGGCACGATCGCCTGCGTCGTCGTCCTCATCGTCTGGCTCCGCGGCCACGTCGAGCACTTCGGCGAGCGCATCGGCCAGGCATTCGCGGTGCTGCGCCCACCCACCCGGTACCTCCGCACGGTACTTCCGTGGCAACTGGCCGACTGGAGCCTCCGCCTCACCACGATCTGGTGCTTTCTCGGCGCGTTCGACATCCAGCAATCGCTGCGAAACGTGCTGCTCGTCCAGGTCACGCTCAGCCTCGCCACGCTCGCCCCGGCGACGCCCGGGGGGATCGGCACGGAGCAGGCGTTCCTCACCGTCGTCCTCCGTGGCAGCGCGCCGGCCTCCGTGCTGCTCGCCTTCAGTGTCGGCATGCGACTGACGCTGACGCTCGTCAACGTGGTCGCCGCGCTCGTGGCGATCGCGCTGAGCCTCCGCACGTTCAGCGTCCGCCGCGCGGTCGGAGACGCCCGCGCCTCCCAGGCTGCACCGATCGATTCGTCACCCGACGAGCCCTGACCGTACGGAGAGCGCTCGCGCAGACGAGCCTCCGGACTAGCCGGGGCCCGCCTTGTGCAACTGTCCGTAGACGTCGCGGGCGATCTTCGCGGGTAGACCGGGAACGCCCTCGAGCTCGTCCCGCGTGGCCGCGAGGAACCCGTCGACCGAGCCGAAGTGGCGCAGGATCGCTCGCCGACGAGCAGGCCCGACGCCCTCCAGCCCGTCGAAGATCGACTCGAAGGCCTTGGTGTCCCGTCGCCGCCGATGCAGGCCGACCGCGGTTCGGTGAGCCTCGTCGCGGATTCGTTGCAGCAGCTGGAGCCCCGGGTCGTGGTGGGCGAGCCGTACAGGTGCCGAGACGCCGGGAAGAAAGACCTCCTCCTCGCGCTTCGCGAGAGAGACGACGGCGAGGCGTGGCAGGTCGGTCGTCGCCCGGATCGCCCCCACCGCAGCACCGAGCTGCCCCTTGCCGCCGTCGACGACGACCAGGTCTGGGACGGCAGCGAACGACTCGTCATGGCGCGATGGGTCGCTCGCGTCGCGGAGGCGTGCGAAGCGGCGTGCCACCGCCTCGGCGATGGCGGCGACGTCGTCCTGCCCTTCGAGGCTTCGCACGGCGAACGTCCGGTAGTGGCCGCGGCGTGGCTGGCCGTCGACGAACACCGCCATCGACGCCACGATCTCTCGGCCCTGGATGTTCGAGACGTCGAAGCATTCGACCCGCGAGGGCAGGCTCTCCAGGTTGAGCGCCTCACGCAGAGTCTCGAGCGCCTCGACCCGCCGCTGCCGACGGGTCTCGGCCGCGGTTGCGTCCCGCTCCAGGGCGACGCGGGCGTTCTCCGCGGCGAGCTCTGCGAGACGACGCTTCTCGCCACGCTGCGGCGCTCGCACGTCGACGGGAGCACCGCGAACCGAGGTGAGGAACGCGGACAGGACGTCCGTGTCGCCGATGTCGCGTGGTACGAGTACCTCGGGCGGCACAGCGGGCGCCGCCGCATAGTGCTCGAGGAAGAAGGCCTCGAGGATCGACGCCGCGTCCTGCCCACCGACGTTCTCGAGGTGGAACGCGTAGCGGTCGACGATGCGGCCGTCCCGGAGCGGGAAGACCTGGACCGCTGCTCGATCGCCTTCGACCGCGAGCCCGATCACGTCCACGCTGCCGACGCCGCGGCGCTCCTCGGCCTGGCGATCCGCGAGGTGGCGCACCGCGAAAAGGCGGTTTCGATAGCGGGCAGCGTCCTCGAACCGCTCGCCCGCAGCCGCGACTCGCATGCGGTCCTCGAGCTGCCGCTGGATCGTCTCCGTGTCACCGCCCAGGAAGTCGATCACTCCGTCGATGAGAGCTCGGTAGTCCTCCCGAGAGATGTTGCCGACGCACGGGGCGGCGCAGCGCTCGATGTGGAAATCGAGACACGGGACACCTGAATGGCGACCCGGCTTCGGCCCCTCGCATGGCCGGAACTGGAACGCGCGGTTGAGCACGTCCAGCGTCTCCCGCACCTTCTTGGCATTCGCATACGGGCCGAAGTAGACGATGCCGCGTCGGTGCCGCTCCCGCGTGAACATCACGCGCGGGTACTCGTCTGCCACGGTGACGGCGATGTACGGGAACGACTTGTCGTCGCGCAGCCGCACGTTGAACGGCGGCCGGTTGCCCTTGATCAGGCTCTGCTCGACGTGCAGAGCCTCCGCCTCCGTCCGCGTGACGATCACCTCTACACGCGACACGCGGTCGACGAGCTGAGCGATGCCGAGCCGACCGTCGCCACGGTTGAAGTAGCTCCGCACCCGGGCGCGGAGCGACTTCGCCTTGCCGATGTAGAGGACGTCGTCCTGGTCGTCGCGAAAGACGTAGACGCCGGGGCGCTGCGGCAGCGTGCGCAGCTGCTCCCGGAGCGATTCGTCCATCGGCGACTAGCGTATCCGCCGTTCGTTCGTCCAACTCCATGATGCTTCGTCTGGGACTCCTCACCGCCACAGCGGCTCTGCTCTTCGTCGCCCCGGCCCACGCGGGCGGTCCCGACATGACACTGGGAGCTGCGGAGGACGCGGTCAGGGCTACCGACCTCGTGTCGGCCAAGGCGAAGATGACCGCTCTGCGCTTTGCGGGGTTCCGCGCCGTCCGCATCACGTCGCAGTGGCTCCCCGGGACCGTCACCCCGGCCGACGACGAGCTCGCCGTGCTGCGCAGCGTCTCCGGTGCCGGGCAGCTCGCCGGCGTACGCGTGTACGTCTCGGTGTACCACCCGGGCTCGAGGACGACGCCGCTGACGCCCGAGGCGCAGGCGGAGTTCGCGCAGTACACGGCATCCCTCGTGGGCGCGGCGCCGGCGATCGACGACGTGATCGTCGGCAACGAGCCCAACCAGAACGGATTCTGGATGCCGCAGTTCAACGCCGACGGCACCAGCGCCTCCCCCGTCGCCTACCTCGCGTTGCTCAGCCAGGCGTACGACGCGATCAAGGCGGTCGACCCCGGCGCTCGCGTGTGGGGCGGCGCGCTCGCGCCCCGCGGCGCCGATCGCCCCGACGGCATCCGGCACACGCACTCGCCCACGCGCTTCCTGCAAGAGCTCGGCAGGGCCTACCGGGCGAGCGGACGAGCCGCGCCGATCATGGACGGGCTCGCGCACCACCCGTACCCGGATCACTCGTCGCAGCCGCCCGATGTCGGGCACCCCAAGAACGCGATCATCGCGCTCGCCGACTACGACAAGCTCGTCGCGCTCCTCGCGGAGGCGTTCGACGGTACGGCTCAGCCCGGATCGACGCTGCCGATCCTGTACGACGAGTTCGGGATCGAGTCGCAGATCCCGCCGGGCAAGGCCTCGCTCTACACCGGTACCGAGCCCGCGACGACGAGGCCCGTGACCGAGGACGACCAGGCACGCTCGTACGAGCGCGGGCTGCAGCTCGCCTTCTGCCAGCCGAACGTCGTCGCGCTGCTGTTCTTCCACACGGAGGACGAGACGAATCTCAACCGCTGGCAGTCCGGTGTGTACTACGCCGACGGGACACCGAAGTCGAGCCTCCCGGCCGTCCGCGACGCGCTGGATCGAACGAGAGGCGGCTCCATTGCGCGGTGTGACGGGCTCGCGCTCGACGTGCATCCCACGCTGCTGAAGTTCCCGACGCGTGCAGCGTTCAAGAAGGGCGGTCGCGTCACCAGGGTGCGGTGCTCGCTCGACTGCCGGTTCGACCTCGTCGCCACGCGTGCCTCGACCGGTGCCGTCGTCGCCCGCCGGCGTGGGTATGCGCGAGCCGGCGTCGTGGCCGTGCCGAGCCTCCGCGGCGCCAAGCTCGGTGTCATACCGGTCCGTCTCTCGATCACGCTGACGCACCCGGTCAATCCCGGGGTGCCCTTCACCCGCACGAGCACGCAGCTGCCAACCCGCTGAGACGCGTGCGGCGTACGATGTACCGGTGAGCGAACGGCCGACGTACGAGCGAATCGAGGGTGTCGAGGTCGGCCAGTACGTCGCGTACCGGTTCTTCCGCGTCGACCCGGCCTGGCGTCGGCTACCGCTCGAGGAGCGGGCGACGGCGAAGGAGGCGTTCGCCGAGGTGATCGACGACTGGGCCGGGCGGATGGAGGGGCTCCGCGTCTACACGACGACCGGCATCCGTGCCGAGGCGGACTTCTTCCTCTGGGAGATCAGCGAGCGCTACGACGACCTGCTCGAGCTCGGTGCGGCCCTGAACGGTACGGCGCTCGCCGCCTGGCTCGAGACGCCGCACTCGTTCCTCGCCACGACGAAGCCGTCCGCCTACACGGACAAGAAGCGCGTCCGTGCGGGCAAGGTGCTTCCGCGCAATGCCCCGTATCTCGTCGTGTACCCGTTCGTGAAGCGGCGGCCGTGGTACTTCCTCTCCTTCGAGGAGCGCGCCGCTGCGATGCGCGAGCACGCCGAGGTCGGTGGCAAGTTCGTCACCGTGACCAACCACACGACGTACTCGTTCGGGCTCGACGACCAGGAGTTCATGCCCGCCTTCGAGTGCGACGAGCCCGCGGACTTCATGCACTTGATGATGACCCTGCGCGAGACCGAGGCTTCCCGCTGGACGCAGCGTGACACGCCGAACTTCGTCGGTCGGCTCGTCGACGTACGCGCTGCGCTCGACGCGCTCGACGGCGTCGACGTGCGGGTCTCCGCCTCCACGTAGGAGCGGGACCTGTCCCGCCCACGGGACCTGTCGCGCCCGCAGGGCCTGTCCCGCGCACCCGGGGCCTACGCCAGCCGCTGCTCCTCGCGCCACGTGCGGAGTGCGACGAGGACGCTCAGGACGAGCACGACGAAGAACGCGACCGCGTCGCCCCGTGTCGGCGAGAGCAGCACGGCGGCGGCGAGGTCGATGAGCGCGAGCGCAACCGCGACGCCGAGCACGATCCGCCCGCGTAGGGACCAGTGATCGACGGAGTCACGTCGGCGTCGCGCGAGGCGTACGACGAAC
Organism: uncultured Actinomycetes bacterium; assembly: GCA_963701395.1. Taxonomy (GTDB): domain Bacteria; phylum Actinomycetota; class Thermoleophilia; order Gaiellales; family Gaiellaceae; genus Gaiella. The sequence continues at coordinate 90,169 of CAVOZU010000007.1, read as the reverse complement.
ACGACGATCGCGACGAGGAAGACGATCCAGAGGATTCCGCCGACGATCGCCAGCGACGCCTCGAGCGACAGGGCGACGATCACGACCGACACGGCGGCGACGATCGCGAGCCCGCGCACGGTCGGGTTGCCGAGGAACCGCATCACGCTCCGGTCATGAAAGCACGCACTCCGAGCGCGCCGGCGAGCGCGGTGGCACCGGCGAACCAGAGCAGGCGGCGCGGCCCCTGCTGCGGCGCGTAGAACCACGGCGCGAGCGCTGCTGCCAGGGCGAACGTCCCGTACGCGTAGTGGAGCTGGTCGGCGGCCCGCCGGTCACCTGCGAGGAGGAGCAGGCCGAGCCCGACCTGTGCGACGAGCGCCGTCTGCGCGAGCGCGAGCACGTGCGTCGTCATCGAGCCTGCACCCCGCCGGCGCCAGTACGTGACACCACCGGTGAACGCGGCAGCGGCGCAGATACAGATGGCGACGGCGCCGAGCGCCTGGTGCACCGCGTTCACGACGGCGAGGGTAGCCGAGTGCCCGCTCGACCGTCCCGTCCAGAGACCATGAACCCGACAGGGCGGACGCCTCTCGGCAGCCCTCTAGACGTAGCTCTCAGACGGGGCGCCGACGATCTCCATGGAGTGCGCCGCCGCGATTTCTGCAAGTTCCGCGTCGCTGACGCCCGTGCGCTGTAGCGCAGAGGCGAGGTCGTCGAAGTACCCAGTCATCGAGGCGGGAAAGTAGAAGTTCAACTTGCGGCTCGGCACATCGCCGGTACGGAAGCTGTGACGCGCGCCCTGCGGTACGAAGATGAATGAACCTGGTGGACAGACGATCTGGCGCTCGTCGAGGTACATCACGTATTCGCCTTCGAGCACGTAGAACGCCTCGGCGCAATCGTGATGCACATGCATCGGCGGCCCAAGGCCTGGCGGCTCGACGGTCTCGATGACCGAAATCACGCCGCCCGTACCGTGTGCGTCTGCCTTTACTGTCACGTCGAATCCGTCGCCGAGGTCGATCTGGCGCCCTTCACCGGGGGCCAGAGCGTAGGAATGCGGATTCGCCACGATGAACGAGCCTGCCACGCGTCCTCCAGAGAGTCAATGGATACTGCTCGCTAAGATCGCAGTCGTGCTTGGAGAGGGAAGCCCCGCCCCTGATTTCGCGCTGATCAGCGACTCTGGCGACGACGTCAGCCTGTCCCAGTTCCGCGGCAAGCCGGTCGTGCTCTTCTTCTATCCCAAGGACGACACACCCGGGTGCACCCGCCAGGCATGCGGCATCCGCGATGCGTGGGGCGACCTCGAGCGTCTGGGCACCGTCGTCCTCGGCGTGAGCATCCTCGACGAGCAGTCGAAGGCGCGCTTCAAGGAGAAGCACGACCTGCCGTTCACCCTCCTGGCCGATCCCGACCACGCGATCGCCGAGGCGTACGGCGTGTGGGTGGAGAAGACGAACTACGGCAAGACGTACCACGGCATCGAGCGCACAACCTTCGTGATCGACGCCGAGGGACACGTGACGAAGGTGATGCGCCGCGTCAAGCCGGACACGCACGCCGACGACGTGCTCGCCGCGCTCGCCTGACGATCAGGCGGCAGGCACGGCCCGCTGGTTCCGCTCGAACTTGTGCCACCCCTTGTCACGACGAAGGAAGCGCCAGGTTCCCTTGAGGCGTGCCCAGAAGATGATCGGCCGGTAGAGCACGAGATCGAGCGGTGCGAGCACGAGGACCCACGCCAGCGAGCGCAGCCGGTACGTGCGCGACTGGAGGTCATCACCGAGCACGGCGGCTGCCGTCATCGCTGCGTTGACGAACGCGATGAAGCCTGCGACGAACACGAAGAGCTGCCAGTCGAACAGGCCGAGCGCCACCGCCACAGCGAGCGAGGCAAGAGCGAGAACCTCGAACACCGGGGCGATCACCTCTGAGAGCACGTAGTACGGGACACCGAGGAGCCCAACGGCGCCGTACCGCGGGCGCATGAACATACGGCGGTAGGCCCAGACCGTCTCCAGGATCACGCGTTGCCACCGCTCGCGCTGGGCGACGAGCTTGCGCACCGTGTCGGGCCCCTCCGTGGTGCCGAGGTTGTCGGGAAGGCAGAGAATGCGGTAGTCCCGACCCTCTCTCTTCATGTGCTCGTGGACACGGAAGGTCAGTTCGATGTCCTCGCAGCTGAACCCGCGCGCGAAGCCGCCCAGCTCCTCGAGGACGTCTCGCCGCCACACCTGAAACGCCCCGACGGCGCACATCATGAAGTCGAGCCGCGACCAGCCGACACGGTTGTTGAAGAAAGCCCGGAGGTAGTCGAGATGCTGGTAGACGAGGAGCGGCCGTCGGTCGACGGGGCGACTCCCTGCCGGGGCCGCCATCATCCTGCCCGGGTCGAGCGCGATCGTGAGGTGTCCCGTCACGCCGATCACCCGCGCCGGATCGGACATGACGAGTCGCATGCCGCGAACGAGCGCATCCCGGGCGAAGACGGTGTCGGCGTCGACGCCGCACACGTATCGGTAGCGCGCAAGATTGATGCCGGCGTTGAGCGCATCGGCCTTCCCGCCGTTCTCCTTGTCGATGACGAGCAGGGAGGGATGTTCCGGGCTCCGGTAGTAGCCGCGGACGTCAGAGCACTCCAGGATCCGCCTCGGGAAGCACTCGACGGGATCGAGCCCGAAGTCGGCGACGAGGCGGCCGAGCGTCCCGTCGGTCGAGCCGTCGTTGACGACGATCACCTCGAACTCCGGGTACTCCTGGGAGAGCAGCGAGCGCACGGTCGCGGTGACCGACGGCTCCTCGTCGTAGGCCGCAAGGATCACGCTTACCGGAATCGTGAAGCGCGAGGACGCCAGTGTCTCGTAGTCCTGCGTTCCGCTCTCCACCCTGCGCACGTGATTCTCCACGAGCCCGACGCAGATGAGGGCTCCGTACGCGAGGTAGACGAGTAGGAGGTAGCCCATGCAGACGAGGGCGATCGCCTGGACGAGGCCATTCGCGTTCATGCCGCTTCCTGATGCCGTTCCGGCACGAGATCTTCTTCGGCCCGCCGCTCGGCGGCACGTCGAAGCCCGGCCTCGCCGGCCGCGAAGATCTTGTCGAGCAGCGGGTCACGCGGGCTCCCGCGAAGCAGCGAATCGACGACCCCGATGTCCTGGAGCACCTCTGCCGCCCCGTTTCGGGCGAAGCGGTCAGGAGAGTCGAGGGCGGGCACCAGCGCAGCCGCGACGTCCTTCCCGAACGCGGAGAGTGTCTCCTTCGCCGCGTCGCGTACCCACCAGGCCTCGTCGCCGAGCAGCGGCACGAGCCTCCTCGCGACCGCGACGCCTCCGATGGCGCCAGCGGAACGACACGCGTGTGCGCGGACGAACATCACCTCGTCGTCGAGGCACGCCACGACGCGCGGCAACGCCTCCCGGTCGGCACGGGTGCCGAGCGACTCGAGGGCAGCTCGACGCACCGCCGGATCGACGTCGGCTGTGAGGCCGCGCAGCTCTTCCGAGCCGATCGTCGGGTAGCGCGCGAGGAGCATCGCTCCCCAGTAGCGCACGGCCGGACGGTCGTCGCCGAGTAGCTGGGAGAGGCGCGATCCGGGCAATGGAGCGAGCGAGTCGAGCTGTGCCGCGACTCGCGAACGCGGCGCTCGCTCTTCCTCGAGCGCCTCGATCAACTGGTCGAGCGCCCAGCCACGGACGGGGGCGAGAGCCCCCAGGGCCCGCACGGCCGCCTCGCTCACGTCGCCCGCGGGATCATCCAGAGCACATGCGTAGAGACGCTTTCGGGCATACGGATGCGCAGCCCGCGCGAGCCTGACGAGCGCGTCCGCACGTCGCCACTTGCCTGCTTCGGTGCGATGCCTGCGAGCGTGACGCAGCAATGCGCGAGCACGCCATCCCGTCAGGCGTGAGTCGCCGCGCGCCCGATGCCGCCACTCGTGGCCGGCACGCCCGACGACGACGGCGAGCGAGAGCGCGAGCCAGGACAGCGCCGCAAGCGCGCAGGCGGTGGCCACGTGATCTGTCGAGATCATCCTTCCGAATGTCGACTTCCCGCGCTTCCCGAGCCGTCCCTCGATCGAGGGACATGCGACATCACTCGGTCGGTTGCTGTGGCGTACGCTGACGCCTCGACCCATGGACGGAGCACCCGGTGACGATCAACGCTCGACCGTGAAAGCCGGCGAACGGCCGCGGTACGGCTTCGTCGGGCTCGGTCGCCTCGGCGGCCCACTCGCATGCAGCCTGCTCCGCGGCGGCTACGCACTCACCGTCACCGACCTCGATCACGCCGCGGGCGCGCCGCAGCTCGAGCTCGGTGCAGAGTGGGCCGACACACCGGCGGCCGTCGCGGCCACCAGCGACGCGGTGATCACCTGCCTGCCGTCACCGGCTACCTCGGAGCACGTCCTGCTCGGAGCCGACGGGCTCCTCGAACAGCTACGTCCAGGCTCGACGTGGATCGAGACGAGCACGCTGTCGCGCGACGAGACCCGCCGCCTTGCCACGGCCGCCGAGGCACGCGGCGTCCGTGTGCTCGAGGCGCCCGTCACGGGCGGCGTACACCTCGCGGAGACGGGCGAGATCACGGTGCTCGTCGGTGGCGACGAGGCGCTGCTGCGTGAGCATCGACCGGCGCTCGAAACGCTCGGTGGCACCGTGCACCATCTCGGCCCGCTCGGCTCGGCGTCGGTGGTCAAGGTGATCACGAACATGCTCGCCTTCGTCCACCTCGTCGCGGTCGGCGAGGCGCTGATGCTCGCGCGCCAGGCCGGCATCGACCTGGGCGCCGCCTACGAGGCGATCCGTGACTCGTCGGGGACGAGCTTCGTCCACGAGACCGAGAGCCAGGTGATCCTCTCGGGGAGCTACGACATCGGCTTCACGCTCGACCTCGCGTGCAAGGACCTCGGCTTCGCCACCGAGCTCGGACGCGAGCTCGACGTTCCCCTCGACTTGGCGTCGGCCACGGCCGCCGCTTTCGAACGAGCGCGCGAGCTGTACGGCGGAGCCGCGTGGTCACCCCGCGTCGTACAGCTGCTCGAGGACGCCGTCGGTGTCGAGCTCCGCGCCGACGGCTTCCCCGAGACGCTCTAGCGGGCGGGCGGCTGACCGGCCCCCGCCGCCCGCATCAGCCGACGTTGATCCAGATCGACTTCAGGTCGGTGAACTTGTCGAGCGCGTGGATCGACTTGTCGCGTCCGAACCCGGACTGCTTGAAGCCACCGAACGGGGCCGTGATGTCGCCCGCGTCGAACGTGTTCACCCACACCACGCCCGCCCGCAGCGCGCGCGCGTAGCGATGCGCCTTGCCGACGTCGTTCGTCCAGACGGCGGCTGCGAGCCCGTACATGGTGTCGTTGGCGACGCGAATCGCGTCGTCCTCGTCGCTGAACCCGATCGTGGAGAGCACCGGCCCGAAGATCTCCTCGCGCGCGATCGTCATCTCGTTGGAGACCGCGTCGAAGATCGTCGGCTCCACGAAGAAGCCGCCCGTCTCCTCGAGCACGCGACCGCCGCCGAGATGGAGATCCGCTCCTTCCTGCTGTCCCGACTCGATATAGCCGAGGACCCTGCCGAGCTGCGTCTCGTCGACGATGGCGCCCATCCGCGTCTTCGGGTCGAGCGGATCGCCCGGCCGGATGCGCTCGGCCACCTTCACCACGCGCTCGAGCAGCGCGTCCTTGACGTCCTCGTGCACGAGCAACCGGGAGCCGGCATTGCACACCTCGCCCTGGTTGTAGAAGACGCCCCAGGCGATGCCGGTGGCGGCGGCGTCGAGGTCGGCGTCCGCCAGCACGACGTGCGGCGACTTCCCGCCGCACTCCAGCGCGACCCGCTTCATGTTCGACTCGCCGCTGTAGCGGAGGAAGAACTTGCCCACCTCGGTCGAGCCCGTGAACGTGATCATGTCGACGTCGGGGTGGCGACCGATCGCCTGCCCCGCCGTCTCGCCGAAGCCCGGCACGACCTGTAGGACGCCGTCGGGGAGACCCGCCTCCGCGCCGAGCTCCGCGATCCGCAGAGCCGTCAGCGGCGACTGCTCTGCAGGCTTGAGCACGACACTGTTGCCGGTTGCAAGCGCCGGCCCGAGCTTCCACGACGCCATCAGCAAGGGGAAGTTCCACGGCACGACCGCGCCGACCACGCCGAGCGGCTCGCGCAGGACCATCACCACGGAGTTGCGGTCGGTCGGTGCCACCTCGTCGTACACCTTGTCCACGGCCTCGCCGTAGTAGGCAATGCACTGCGCGGCCAGCGGCACGTCGACCTTGCGCGAGTCGCGGATCGGCTTGCCCATGTCGAGGGTCTCGAGCAGGGCCAGCTCGTCAGCGTGCTGCTCGATCAGCTCTGCAAAGCGGAGCAGCACCTTCTTGCGCTTGCGTGGCGCCGCGTGCGCCCAGACACCAGACTCGAACGCCGCGCGAGCGCCGCGCACGGCGCGGTCGACGTCCTCTGCGTCGCCTGCCGCGACCTGGGCGACCTCTGTGCCGGTCGCCGGGTTGACGCGGGGGAAGGTCTCACCGCTCGCCGCGTCGACGTACGCGCCGTCGATCCAGGCACGCGTGCGTATGTCGAGCCCCACGGCGAGGCTGCGCACGTCGCGCGCCTCGGGGGCCTCGAGGTCGGTCATCGTGGTCATGGGATGCTCCTTGGCTTCGGGTCGGCCAGCGACGGGGCTCGTGCCCGCGCGGCCCGCCAGATCGGCGTCGACGACGGGAACTCTACGTGCCGGCCACGCCCGCGGAGCCGTTCGGGCGTGGCGGGATGATCGTCCCCTTGTTCATGACGCCGTTCGGATCGAACGCCTGCTTCAGTCGTTCGAGGACGAAGTACGAGGAGCCGTACTCGTCCTCGACCCACGGGGCCCGAGCCTTCCCGATCCCGTGGTGATGGACGATCGAGCCGCCGCGCCGGAGCGTCTCCTCGCAGATGATCCCGATGATCGGGAGGTAGTACTTGGTGACCTCCTCCTCCGGCTCGCAGTCGACGAGGTCGTAGAAGTAGTTGAAATACATGTTGGTTCCGTTGATGTAGCTGTGCGACGAGTGCCCGCCGAGGATGGTGATGTCGGGTATCTCGCGGCGGATTCGAGGGATCGCGGCTGCGTAGATGTCGTGGATCGAGCTCCAGTCGGCGGAGATCTCGGTCGTGCGGTTGACGTTGCGGGTCGTGCGGATCCGCTCGTCCTCGCGGCTGATCTTGTCTGGCCCCCAGGTGAGGTCGTCGAACCACGTCGCGATCAGCCCGTCGTCGACCGTCGTGCACTCGGGACGCCGTGCCACGATCTCGGCGATCCCGTCGGCCGTCGCTGTCGCGACGCCTGCTGCACCCTCGGCCATGAACAGCAGCACGCAGTCGTCCGCGGCGGCGAAGTGGGAGAAGTGGATACCGCCGTCCTCGGGGTCGTAGAGGCGTGCGACGGATGGCTTGTAGCCCGCCACCATCACCTCCCGCAGCACCTCGAAGCCGGTCCTCATGCTCTTCAGCGTCCAGCCGAGGAAGACGTTGTTCTCGGGCAGGTACGGAAACAGCTTGACCGTCACCTCGGTGATGAAGCACAGCGCGCCCTCGTTGCCGATCACGACGTGACGGATGTCGGGGCCGGCCGCGCGACGGGGGACGTTCTTGATCCGCGCCACTTCACCGCTCGGGAAGACGGCCTCGAGCCCGACGACCAGGTCCTCGATGCCGCCGTACAGCGTCGAGAACTGGCCGATGCTGCGCGTGGCGACCAGGCCGCCCAGGTGGGCCACCGGCTTCGACTGCGGCGAGTGCCCGGTCGTGAGGCCGTGCTCCCGCGCGCGATCCTCGAGCGCCTGGAGAGGGACGCCGCACTGGGCGGTGGCCTGCATGTTGTACGGGTCGATGCTGACGATCCGATTCATCGCCGAGCCGTCGACGACGATCGAGTCGGCGACGACCGTCTCGAGGCCTCCTTCGGTGGCCGTGCCGCCGGTACGGGGAACGACGTTGATGCCGTGGGCGTCGGCGAACGCGAGCACGTCGGCCACCTGCTGGGTGCTCTGCACCATCGCCACCGCCGCGGGCGGCGGCAGCGTGTAGACGCCGAAGATGTTCTCGAGCTTGCGGAAGTTGTCGATCGAGCGCTGTTCGAGCAGCCGCTCGTCCGTGACGACATGCTCGGAGCCGAGGATCCGCACCAGTCCCTCGACGATCGCCTCTCTGCTCAGGTCCATGTCGTTCCTTCGGGTGGGTCGCGCTCTCAGCGAAAGATCGGATGCGCGCGCTCGAGGATCGGGTCCGTCGCGCCGCGGATGGTCTGATAGACAGTCTCGTTCATCCGCCCGTAGATCTCGGTCGTCGCCGCGTCCGGAGCGAACGATTCGCGCCCCTTCTTCATGCGCTCGGCGGCCGTTTCGATGTCAGGGTAGAGGCCTACCGCCGCTGCAGCGCAGATCGCCGCCCCGAGGCTCGCGCCGCCGGCGCCCGCGCTCCGCGACGCGGGGACCCCGAACACGTCGGCGAAGATGCGCATGAACAGCTGGCTTCGCGAGCCTCCGCCGGAGACGACGATGTCCTCGAGCTCGATGCCGAGCTCGCCGCACATCGCGTCCACGTTGTGCTTCATGGTCAGGGCGATCGCCTCGAGGATCGACCGGTAGACGTGCCCGCGGGTGTGCCTGGCGTCGAACCCGAGCATCACGCCCCTACGGAACGGCTTGTCGGTGGGCGCGAGCCAGTCGAGCACGCTCATCAGCCCGTCGCTGCCTGCCGGCACGACCTCCGCCTCGCGCTCGATGTACTGCTCGCGCGAGAGCCCGAGCCCCTCGGCCCGCGCCCCGACCTCGTCGCCGAGGAGATCGAGGAACCACGAGAGCGTCCACATCCCGCGCCGGACACCGTGGGTCTCGTACAGATAGCGGTTGGGGATGCTCGAGAAGTTCGTCCAGAAGCTGGTCGGGGCCTTGTAGTTCTGGTTGCCGTGGACCATTGCAGCGATGTAGGTGCCGAGAGAGACGAGCGCCGTCGCCGGGCCGAGCGACCCGGAGCCGAGCGCCTCCACCGCCTTGTCGTTTGCAGTCGTGACCACGGGAAGCCCTTCCGGGATGCCTGTGGTGGCGGCGGCTTCCGGTGTCACGTGGCCGGCTACGTCACCGGGCAGCTGGAGCTCGAAGAGCATCTCTCGCGTCACGCCGAACCGCGCCGACAGCGACGTATCGTCGCTCCACTGCCACGCGTCGGTGTCGATCGGCCACTGCAGGAGGATGTTGTTGGCGGAACTGTCCCTGCGCTCGCCGGTGAGGCGATGTGTCAGATACCCCGACGATGTCGTCGCGTAGGCGAGGGCGGGGTCGTCGGGGAGGTACGGCTCGTAGGCACGGTCGTCCATCCAGCTGACCACCGGCTCGACCAGCGACCCGTCCGCGTCGAGGAAAGCCTTGCAGCAGCGAATGGTGCAGAGGCCGACGGCGGCGATCTCGCGCCGGTCGCCCGTGAACCCGTCCAGGGCGCCCCGGCTGGCCCCGGCGAGCGACGTCCAGAGGTCGTCGTCCGGGTGAACGGCGACTCCATGCCTGGGCCGGTACATCGGGCGCAGAGCCTGCCGCCCCTCGGAGACGACGTTGCCGTCCACGTCGTAGACGACGACCTTCGTGCTCTGCGTGCCGCCGTCGACGCCGATCAGGTAGGGGCCGGACATGAGGAGAGCGCGTTCTCCCCGTCTACCGGACGAGGTAGCCGCCGTCCACCACGAGGACGTGCCCGTTGACGTAGTCGGAGGCGCGGCTCGCAAGGAAGACGATCGCTCCCATCAGATCGAACGGATCGCCCCAGCGGCCCGCCGGGATGTGCTCCAGGATGCGCCGACTCGACTCCGGGTCGCTGCGCGTAGCCGCAGTGATCTCCGTGGCGTAGTAGCCGGGCGCGATGCCGTTGACCTGGATGTTGTGCGCGGCGAGCTCGTCGCAGTACGCCTTCGTGAGACCGGCGATGCCGTGTTTCGTGGCCGCATAGGCCGGCGAGCCTTGCCCGCCGAGAAACGTGAACAGCGAGCAGACGTTGATGATCTTCCCTCTCCGCTGCAGCACCATCCGCTGCGCTACCTCGAAGCTCATCTCGAAGGCGGCCGTGAGATTGACTGCGACGGCGGCGTCCCACTCGGACCGACCGAACTCGAGCACGTCGCCGAGGGGGCAGACACCGGCGCTGTTGACCAGGATGTCGAGCGACCCGAGCTCATCGACGCAGGCGTCGACGACCGCCCTCGGGGCTCCCGGGCTCGTGATGTCCGTCTCCATGGCCACGTAGCGGGCTCCCTCGGCCTCGATCAGCTCCTTCGTCACGCCGCCGTCGTCGACGATGCTCGGCGCGAGCACGCTGGCACCGGCTTTCGCGAGCGCCAGGGAGAACGCCCGACCGAGACCCGTGTTGCCTCCGGTGACGATGGCGCTCTTGCCCGCAAGCGAGAAGTGGTCGAGCGTGAAGTCGGTGATGTCCACGGTCGCTACCTCGCGCGTAAGGGCCGGCTACTGCCCACTGTAGAACGGGCTGCGGAGAGCGTCGCGCTCGGTGACGAGCCGTGCTGCCGCGTCCGCGTCACGGCCGTGCACACAGACGTCGATGGCCTTGCGCATCGCCGACCTGTTGGCGGCACGCACCGCCGTCTCGTCTTCGGCGGACGGGTCGACCCAGACCGCGACGAGCACGAGCAGATCGCCGCTCGCCTCGATCAGTCCGTCCGCGACCGCGTCGAGGACGCCCTGGGCGATCCCGAGCTGCGCGGCCCCCCAGGTGATCGTCTGGTGGCGATCCTCGAGCGCGGTCGCCTTGTTCATCATCAGCGTCGGCGGCCAGACAGGCTCGTACTCCTGCGGCGTTGCACCCACGCACACGAGCACCGGCGTGTGCCCCGGCGACGGATGGGCAAGCATGCCGATCGCCGCCGCGGCCGTCGGGCTGCCGCGGCGGGCGAGCACGACGTTCACGTGGCTGCCGTTCGGCGCCTCGCCGCTCCACCCCTCGCCGATCCTGCCGTCGAGCTCGTCGAGGCTCATCGCGCTCCTTCTGCCGAGAGGTCGAGGACGACGCGGAGTGCGTCGCCCGAGTGCATGAGCTCGAAGGCCTCGTTCACACCGTCCAGCGGGAGCCGGTGCGACACGAGCCGGTCGAGCGGCAGGCGCCCGGTGCGGTAGAGCGCCAGCGTCTGCTGGAAGTCGCGCTCCGGTTTCGTCGACCCGTAGATCGAGCCGAGCACGCGCCGCTCCATCCGAGGGATCGTCAGCGCGGGAAGGGGGAGCACGGCGCCCTCCCGTGGGATGCCGATCAGCACCGCGGCGCCCCGCGCTCTCGTCGACAGGAACGCGGTCAGCATCGCGTCAGGCCGGCCCGTGGCCTCGATCGCGTAGTCGACCCCACCGCCGCTCGCCTCGTGGATGGCCGCCGCCGTCTCCTCCGGCGTGCCTCCGGCAAGAACGCCCGCCGTGGCCCCGAACCCGGCCGCGACCTCGAGCTTGCCCGGCGTCACGTCGACCGCGACCACCGGATCAGCTCCTGCAGTGACCGCGGCCATCAGCGCCGACAGACCGACGCCTCCGCAGCCGATCACCGCAACACGGTCACCCGGTCGCACGCCAGCCGTCCGCCAGACGGCGCCGACGCCCGTCGAGACCGCGCAGCCGACGAGACCTGCGATCTCGAAGGGGATGTCTCGCGGAATCGGCACGCACGAGCGCTCCGGGACGACGCACGCGTCGGCGAAGGTCGAGAGGAACGAGTAGTGGTACACGGGCTCGCGATCGCGCGACAGCCGCGTGGATCCGTCCATGAGACCCCCCGTTGCCATCGCCGGCCAGGCCGTGGAGCAGAGATGCGGCAGCTCGCGGAGGCACTCCGCGCATGCCCCGCACGACGGCGCCCAGGACAGCGCCACGTGGTCGCCGATGGCAATCCGCGCCACGCCCTCGCCGACCTCCTCCACCACGCCGGCCCCCTCGTGTCCGAGCACGGCCGGGCAGCGTGTCTCGGCGGTGCCGTCGACGGCGTTCCAGTCGGAGTGGCAGACACCGCTCGCGTGCAGGCGAACGAGCACCTCGCCCGGCCGAGGCGGAGCCAGGTCGATCTCGTGCACCGCGAGCGCCCCGCCGGTGCCCTCGAGCACCGCGGCCCTGATCTTCACGCCACGCCCTCCGGCGTCTTGGCCTGCAGGCGACGTAGCTCCTCGAGTGGGATGTGGCAGCGCATGGCGTGATTCGCCTCGACCTCGACCAGCGGCGGCTCGTCCGTCTCGCAGATCGCACCGACCTTACGTGGGCAGCGTGTGTGGAACACACAGCCGGAAGGCGGCTCCGCGGCGCTCGGGACGTCTCCCTTGAGCCGTATGCGGTCGCGACCACCGCCGTCGATCGTGGGTACCGCCGAGAGCAGCGCCTCCGTGTAGGGATGGTGTGGCCCGTCGAAGACGACGTCGGCTGGCCCAACCTCCTGCACACGGCCGAGGTAGAGCACCGCGATCCGGTCGGAGATGTAGCGGACAACCCCGAGGTCGTGCGAGATGAACAGGTACGAGACGCGTTTCTCGGCCTGGAGCTCGACCAGGAGGTTGAGGATCGCAGCCTGCACCGAGACGTCGAGAGCGGAGGTCGGCTCGTCACAGATCACCAGCTTCGGGTCCCCCGTGAACGCCCTCGCGATCGCGACGCGCTGCTTCAGCCCACCCGACAGCTGGACGGGTTTCTGAGTCAACGTCCGCTCGGTCAGGCGAACCCGACCGGCCAGCTCGTCGATCCGCCGCCTGGCCTCGCCCCCGCTGACTCCGGCGAGCTTGCTCATCGCCCGCGTGAGGATGCGCTGGACGGAGTGGCGCCGATTGAGTGCCGAGTCGGGGTTCTGGAAGACGATCTGCAGCTCACGGAGCGCCTTCTTCGACCGCTTCGTGAAGCGCGGCGCAAGCTCGTCGCCGTCGAGCAGAACGCTGCCGGTCGAGGGCTCGACGAGCCCGAGCAGAGCCTTCGCGAACGTCGTCTTGCCCGAGCCCGACTCACCCACCAGCCCGAGGGTCTCACCCGCCCAGATCGAGGACGACACGCCGACGAGCGCATGGACGTCGGTGCCGTGCTGGCGGAACACCTTGCCGAGGTCCTGGGAGACGATCACCGGCCCTGCCTGCCGGTCGACGACCGGCAGGTCGATGTCGATCGCTTCCTGGCGCGGCAGCTCGTCCGCGCGGTCGTGGTGCCAGCACAGCGCCGTGTGAGCGCTGCCGAGCCGTGCCTCGGGCGGCTCCTCGCTGTGGCAACGGTCGTCGGCGAGTGTGCAGCGGTCGGCGAACACGCACCCGGGCAGGTCCGCGCCGAGCTGCGGGAGGAAGCCCGGGATCGTGTCGAGACGACCGTGATCCTTGCGCACGCCCCCGCGCGGGATGCATCTGAGCAGCCCCACGGTGTACGGGTGGCGCGGGTCCTGGAGAACCGTCGCGACCGGCCCCTCCTCCACGAGGCGCCCGGCGTAGAGCACGCCGACACGGTCGCACATCTTCGAGATCACGCCGAGGTTGTGGCTGATGAACAGCACCGACATGCCCAGGTCCGCCTGCAGTTGGGTGACGAGATCGAGCACCTCTGCCTCGACCGTCGCGTCGAGCCCGGTCGTCGGCTCGTCGAGGATCAGCAGCGCCGGGTCCTTCGCCAGGGCCATTGCGATCACGACGCGCTGCTGCATGCCGCCTGACAGCTGGTGCGGGTACCGCTTCAGGACGGACGCGGGATCGGCGATCTGCACCGTCTCCAGGGCCTCGCGAGCCCGGGACGCGGCCTCGCCGGAGGAGACGCCGAGCACCGTGAAGGCCTCGGCGACCTGCGGCCCGATCTTCATCCCCGGGTTCAGCGCCGAGCCGGGGCTCTGGTACACCATCGACACCCTGCGCGCACGGAGCTCGCGCAGCGCGCGCGCGCCGAGCCCGACCACCTCGTCACCGGCGATCGTGATCGATCCGGCTCGCACACGGCCGTTACGCGGGAGATAGCGCACGATGGCGAGTGCCGCCGTCGACTTGCCGCACCCCGACTCGCCGACGAGCCCGTACGACTCGCCGCGGCCGATCTCGAGCGAGACGCCCCGCAGCACCTGCCGGTCGACGCCGCGCACGCGGTACACGACGTCGAGGTCGCGCAGCTGGAGCGCAAGGGCGTCGGGTGTGACCGCGGCGGTCACCGCTCGTAGACCTCACGAATCCCGTCGGCGACGAGGTTGACGGCGACCACGAGGCTTGCGATCGCGAGCGCTGGGAACAGGGTCATCCACCAGTACGGGTCGACCAGCGTCCAGAACTGATTGATCTGGGCGGCCCAGTCGGGCGAGGGCGGAGCGACGCCGAAGCCGATGAAGGTCAACGAGGCGACGGTGAAGATCGCGTACCCGAGACGGACGGTGAACTCGACGACAACCGGCGACATCACGTTCGGCAGGATCTCGGAGAACATGATGTAGGGGGCTCGCTCGCCACGAAGACGGGCTGCCTGCACGTAGTCGAGCTCCGCCTCCTGCAGCACGGCAGCGCGAACGGTTCGCGAGACCACAGGGGCGAAGATGAGGCCGATCACAAGGATCACGACCCAGGTCCCCGTTGTGCCGACGGCGGTGACGATCAGGATCGCCGTGACGATCAGCGGCAGCGACAGGACGGCGTCGATCAAACGGCCCGCGACGTCGTCGAACACACCGCGCAGATAGCCGGTGAGCAGGCCGAGGAGTGTGCCGAGCACCGTTCCGAGCAGCGTTGCGGCAGGTGCGATGAGGAGGATGTTCCGCGACCCCGAGAGCACCCGTGAGAAGACGTCGCGGCCGTTGGTGTCGGTGCCGAACGGGAACGCCCACGAGGGCTTTTCACTGGTTGGGAGTTGGTTGTCGAAGATCGGGTCGTACGGCGCCACGATCCCGGGGAACAGGGCGCAGAACAGCCAGAAGAGGACCACGATGGCGCCGACGATCACCGTCGGCGTCCGGATCAGCAGACGTAGCCGCTCGGCACGCGCGGTCCGCGCTTCCGAGCGGATCGGGCCCGGTGTGGCGTCGACGGTGGTCACTCCGTGCTTCCGAATCGGATGCGTGGGTTGAGCGCTGCGTAGAGGAGGTCGGCGATCAGCGTGACGACGAGGTAGACCGTGCCGACCACGAGCACGCCGGCCGTGAGCAGCGGCAGATCCTTCTGACGCGCCGCCTCGAAGATGAGGCTGCCGATCCCCTGGTAGTTGAAGAGCACCTCGACGACGACGAGCCCGCCGACGAGATAGCCGACCTGAACGGCCACGACTGCGATCGTCGGTAGGAGCGCGTTGCGCAAGACGTGCCGGCGGATGACAACCGACGGGTGGAGGCCCTTGAGGTGGGCAGTCCGTGCGTAGTCGCTGTCGAGTGCCTCGATCATGGAGGCTCGCGTGATCCGGGCGATGTACCCGAAGAGCACGAGCGTGAGCGTGACAGCCGGCAACAGCAGGTACTGGACCTGCGTCGCGATGCTCGCGCCCTCCTCCGCCTGGGCGGTTACGGGAAGCCAGCCGAGCCAGATCGAGAAGACGAGGATGAGCACGATCCCGGTGACGAACTCCGGCATGGCAGCGAACGAGATGCCGGTGATCGTGATCGACTTGTCGGTGAGCTTGCCGTAGCGGAGCCCCGCGATCACTCCGCCGAGAATGGAGAGGGGAACGCAGATCAGGAACGCAACGAACGCGAGCTTGAACGAGTTCTCCAGCGCGGGCCCGAGCAGATCCCGGGCCGGCACCTGCTTCGTCAGCGAGGTTCCGAGGTCGCCTTGGACGATGCCGCTCGCCCACTCCCAGTACTGCGTCAAGACCGAGCGGTCGGTGCCCAGCTGATCGTTGAGAGCGTCCACCGACTCCTGCGTCGCGAACGGCCCGAGCACGGCGCGGCCGACGTTGCCTGGCAGGATCGTCGACACGGCGAAGACGATCAGGCTCAACAAGAAGAGCGTGATCAGCGCGAGCCCGATGCGCTTGAGGAGAAAGCGGGTCACGGAGTGCCCCTATGCGCCAGAGGACGGGCGGCAGGCCCCAGTGCGCCCACCGCCCGTCCTCCGCGTTGCTTTCTAGGCGATGCCAACCTTGGCAAGCCGCATGTGCGAGATCCCGTCCGGGACGTAGTTCTTCACCTTCGAAGAGCTGGCCGTCACGTACCTGATGAAGTAGTCCGTGATGACCGGTGTGTCGCGGAGGAGCAGCCCTGCCATCCGCTTGGTCGCCGTGCGCTGTGCCGCGACCTCCGCGGCGGCGAGGTACGTCTTCGCGGCAGAGTCGAAGTCCGCGTTCTTGTAGTGGGACGCGTTCCAGTCACCCGTCGACATGTAGCACCGCGTGATGAAGATGTTCGGCACGCCTCGGGCGCCGTACTCCGTCAGGGAGCACGTGCGGTTCAGCCACGGTGTCGTGGTGGCGTAGTCCGCACCAGCCGGCTCCGAGTCGTAGTACTTGCCGACGTCCATCATCTCGATGCCGACATCGATGCCGGCCTCCCGCGCATAGGCCTGCAGCGACGCGGCATGGTCGGCGTGGTCGGCGAAGTTCCACGTCGTGATGTTGAACTTCGGGTTCGACGCTCCGGCCGCCGCCAGCAGCGCCTTCGCAAGCTGGAGGTTCTGCTTCCGCTGCTTGGTGGAGCGGTCGGTCGCGGCGAATCCCGAGTAGAACGGGTTGTCGTTGCCGACCAGACCCGCACCCAGCATGACCTTCGCGAGCTGCTGCGGCCGGTCGATGGTCAGCGCGAACGCGCGCCGCACCCGTGGGTCCTTCAACGGGCCCACGTCGGTCCGCATGCACGTCTGTCGGTGGGCGGAGGTCGGGATCGCGTAGTACTTGAACTTCGGGTTGTTCTTGAACGTCGCCGCCTCCTGCGCGGAGAGCTGCATCGCCAGGTCGATCGTCCCGCCCCGCAGCGCCAGCACGAGAGGAGCCGTGCCCTGGAAGAACGTGATCTTGACCCCGTCGAGCGGCGGCTTGCCGCCCCAGTACTGGTCGAAGCGCACCAGCTCGGCGCTCTTCTTGTCCACGTAGTTCTTGAGCCGGAAGGCTCCTGTGCCGATCATGCCGCTCTTCACCCAGCTGCCCGGGTTCGCCACGATCCCGGCCGGCTGGATGATCGCCTGGTACGTCGTCTGGCTGAGCAGGTACGGGAACACGCCGATCGGCGACTTGAGGCGCACGACGACCGCGTACTTGCCCTTCGCCGAGACGCCTGCGGCGTCGTAGGACGGGCCGAGACCGGCGTTCGAGCCCTTGCTCACGTAGTGCTTGAGGCAGGCCACGACGTCCGCCGAGGTCATCTCCTTGCCGTTGTGGAACTTGACTCCCTTGCGGAGCTGGAACGTCCACACGGTTGCATCGGCGTTCGGCTTCCAGCTCGAGGCGAGCCAGGGGCGAATCCGACCCTGCACGTCCGTGAACGTCAGGTACTCGCCCGTCTGAGCTGCAAATGCGAGTGACCCGCCCTCGTTGAGCAGGTACGGCTCGAGCGAGGCGCCGAAGGCCGGAATGCCGAGCCGAATCGTGCCCCCGGGCTTGACAGCGGTCGGCGCTGCGAACGCGAGGTCCGCCTCACCGACGAACTTGAGCAGCGCGCCGGTGACGCCGACGCCGAGCCCGAACATCGCCCCTCGCTGGAGGAACTCCTGGCGACTGAGCTCACCGCCCACGAGCTCGTCGATCACGTTGTTCTCGAGCTGGCCGGCCTGGTTCTTGCGGTAGTCCTCTACGAACCGCTTGGTCTCGCGATCCATCGTCCCTCCAGTTCCTCGTCGACAGTGGGGGCTCGTACGGTAAGACGGTCGTCCATGGGCTTCGATAGTGACAGCGGGCTCTGCAAGCGCTCCGCGCGGGGACTGTACTTTGTCGACCACGCGAGGCTCGGAGTGTCCCATCCCGGCACACCGCACGTCAAGCCGCGCGTCCGAGCCGGGTCCAGACTGCGCTCCGCCGTTCTCGGTCGCTGTCGTCATGCCTGCTCACCGGTCGGTCTCGTTGCAGCGGCGGCGCCTCCGGTCCCGAGACCGGCGTCGAGGCGTCGTTCGAGTGGCGCGAGATCGGCGGTGATCGCCTCGCCCGGGCCCGTGAACGGGACGAGCTCCCGCACGGCGTCGTAGACACGAGCGGTGCCGCGGCCGAGACGATCGCGCCGCTGGCGCAGGTCGACCGCCTGCGCGGCGCAGACGAGCTCGACGGCGATCACGTGGCGCGCGAGCGTGACCATCTCCGCGAACCGCCTGCTCGCGAGAGCGGTCAGCACGATACGGTCGTCGACGCTCTCGTCGATGCTCGACGTCGGCGTCTCGAGCGAGACGGGCGTCGCCAGGAGTCGCAGCTCCCCGGCCGCGGCGGCGGCGCTGTAGCCGAGCATCGCGAGCCCGTCGTCGGGAAGCTCCTCGTCGGCGCGGAGGTGCGTCGCCAGCCCGGTGAAACGGGTGTTGAGAAGCTTCTGCACGCGCTCCGCGGAGATCGTGACGGCCTGTGCCAGACCGAGCCGCGCGTAGTCGAGCGCGATTGCGACCGGTGTCGAGTCGAAGTTGCCGGCGGAGATCAGGTCGCCGGTCGCGAGAGACACGAACGGGTTGTCGCCGGCGGCGCCGAGCTCGATCGTGAGCTGGACGCGCGTGTGCCGCAACGCGTCCCTCGCGGCGCCGTGTGTCTGCGGCACGATCCGGAACGACAGCGGGTCTTGGAGCTCGCGGGCGATATCTCCATCTAGGAGCTCGCCGTCCTCGAGGAGGCCGCGGAGGTGCTGCACCGTCGCCGTGGCGCCCGGGTAGGGCCGCGCGTCGGCGACCTCCGGACGCAGCGCCGACGTGTTCCCGAGTACCCCTTCGTAGCTGAGGGCGGCGGCTGCATCGAGCCCGTCGAGGGCGATCTCTGCATCCGTGAGGGCGAGGCTTCCCCACCCGACCGAGAACGCGTTGGCGCTCATCATCGCGATCGCCTCCTTCGCCTGCGGCACGATCGGGTCGAGGCCGGCGGCCGCGAGCGCGGGCGCGTCGGCTGCCTCTCCCATCAGGCTGTAAGCGATCTCGGCGAGCGGCGCCAGGTCGGACATCCCGAGCGACCCGACCGAGCGCACGCGCGGATGGAAATGCGCGTTCAGTGCTGCGACGTACGCGTCGGCGACTGCCGGCCGCACACCCGAGTGCCCCTGCGTGAAGCCGACGGCCCTGACGAGCATCGCCGCGCGCACGACCGACTCGGGCGCCGGCACGCCGTGCCCGACGAGATGGCTGAGCACGGCGGCGCGGTTGAACGCCGCCTGGATGTCCTGCGGCTCGTCCACGCCGTCCCCGGGCGAGTCGTCCGTGTCTTCGACGTGGATCGCACGCAGGACGAGGTGCTTCAGCGCCCCGTAGGCCGTCGTCAAGCCGTAGACCGGTCGTCCTTCTGCCAGGGCCTGCTCGACGACGTCGCGGCCGGCCTGCATCCTCAGCCGGGCCGCGTCACCGATGGCGACCGGTCGCATGAGGACGGCAACGTCACGGACGTCGTCGATGGAGAGGAGCTGGTCATCCAAGATGAGCGGGTCTGGTGGCATCGGCAGATCCTCCGGTTCAAGACGGTTGACGGAAGGGCGGTGACGCGCTCACAACCAGGCGCGCTCGCGTTTCATCCGCACCTGGTCGGTGTGCTCGCCGGGGTGCGGAGCGGTCGGTACTGTGAGGCCCGGCTCGCCGCGCCACGGCGGCCCGCCTGCGACCAGCGCTCCGCCGGACGTCGGGAGCTCGCGCAGGATCCCTGCGTCCCAGAGATCCTTGCGTGCGATCACGTCCTCGTCACACACAACCCGCGCGCACGCGATCCCCGCGCGGCCCAGACGGCCTGTCCAAGCAGCGGAGGGTAGGTGCGCCAACGCCTGCCGGAGCGCGTCGTCGATCCGGTCGCGTTGTGCGAGCCGCCCCTCGCGGCCCGCGAGCGACGGATCCTGCAACGCCCGGAGCTCCAGCACGTCGGCGAGCCGCCGCCACGACGCGTCGCTGTCGCACGTCAGCGCCACGTGGCCGTCCGCGGTGCGGAACATCCCGTCCGGGACGCCGGGCGGGGCGGCGTGTGGGCCGAGGACGTCGGCCATGACCTGCAGCATCGACGTGTCGACGCGTACCGGCTCACCGCTCGCGTCTCGGAGCAGTAGACCGACACAGGCGGCCTCCGCCACCGCACACGACGTCACGAGATCGACGATCGCGTAGTAGCGGACGCGCCGTGGCAACCCATCGGGGCCCGCGTTCCGGGCCGCAAACCCGCTGAACGCCTGCATGTGCGGATCGGTGCACGGCTCGCCGGCGAGCGGGCCGATCGAGCCGAAACCCGTCACGGAGCAGTACACGACGCCCGGGTTGACCGCACGGACGTCGTCGAACGCGAGACCGAGCCGCTCCATGGCGCCCGGTCGGAAGTTCTCCACGACGACGTCCGCCGTGGCCACGAGTGACCGTGCCACCGCGTGGTCGTCCTCGTCCTTGAGGTTCAGCCGGACCGACCGCTTGCCCTGGTTGATCGCCAGGTACGTGGTCGCGATCCCGTCGGCCATTGGCCGCACGGCGAGGATGAACTCGTTCGGCGCCTCGATCTTGATCACATCCGCACCGAGCCAGGCCAGGAGCGTGGCCGAGAACGGCCCGACGCCGCCGACGCCGAAGTCGACGACGCGAATGCCGGCGAGCGGCCGCCCGGCGTCAACTCGGCCCACGCTGCGGCGACGACCTGCGCCGCGGGACGAGGTCCACGGCAGTCCGCCCTCGACCGCGGCACGGAGGCCGAGGGCCTCGGACTGGGGATGAGCGAGGCACTGCTCGACGGTGTGGAATGGGACCGACGACCCGCCGTGGGCCCGGACAAGAGCGATCGCCTCGTCCGTCGAGAGCCCCCGCAGGTGGCTCTCGTATACGGGGCGTGCCTCGTCGACGTCGTCGCCCCAGCCGACGGTCTCGTACCAGCGCGGCTCGTAGTTCTCGACGGTTGCGGACGGGAGCTCGATCGCCTCGACGAACGCCCGCCACCGCTCGTGCCCGGTGAACGGGAAGTCGAGTGTGATTCGGCCGTCGAGGGTCTCGTAGCCCGAGTCGACGAGCCGCTCACGCGAGCGGACGTGGGTGCCTGTCCAGTCGTCGGGTCTCGTCCGAGCCGCCCAGATGATCGTCTTCAGTGACGCCAGGGCACGCATGGGCGACAGCGAGACGCGGATCGGCCGCTCGCTGCCCCTGAGAGCGGCGAGGACGACGAGGGAGCCACAGAAGCCGGCCGCTGCCGAGGCGAGGTCGCAGCCGGTCCGGACGGGGTCCTCTCCGAACGCCCCGACGTAGTCGGTGAGTCCCGAGCGCTGCCTGCGCCGTCGTCTCCGAGCCGACGAGACCGCCGCCGGCGAGCGCGTGCTCCTCGGCGTCGAGCACGACGTCTGCCGCGGATGCGGCGCCGATCCCGGCTCCGAGGCGCGTCAGATGGCTCGCACACCTGGCTGTGGCCGAGGTTTCGCGGCTGACGGCGACGGAGACGCCGTCGAGGATGCTCACCGGGCACGCTCCAGGTCATCGGTGAGCCGGCGCCGGAGGAGCTTGCCCGCCGGCGTCCGCGGCAGCCGCTCCACGAGCACGAGCCGCTCGGGCCACTTGACCTTGGCAAGCGCCTGCTCCTCGCAGTGCCCGCGGAGCTCGTCGAGCGTCGGCGGACGGTCACGGGGCACGACCACGGCGACGATCCGCTGCCCGAGGCGCGGGTCGCGGACGCCGATCACGGCGACGTCGCGGACGTTCGCAGCGCCAGCGAGCGTGCTCTCCACTTCGGCCGGCGAGATGTTGACGCCGCCGCGGATGATCAACTCCTTTGCACGCCCGGTGATCGTGAGATATCCGTCATGGTCGATCTCGCCGAGGTCCCCCGTCACGTACCAGCCGTCGGCTTGGAGCCGCCCGTCTGCGTCATCACCCCAGTAGCGGCTGCACACCTGTGCTCCACGGACGTGTACCTCTCCGCTCTCGACCCGGATCTCCATCCCGGGCAGCGGAGTGCCCACCGTCGTCATGACCTTTGCCCGTGACGTCCCCGGAGGGCAGGTCGTGACGGCGCCGGCCTCCGACGTCCCGTAGTAGGCACTTGCGACACCGGCGCCGAGCGCGCGCTCGGCTCTCGCGACGAGGGCCGACGGGACGGGTGCACCGCCGCAGAGGAAGTGGCGCAGCGAGGCGAACTCGGACGAGCCGCCCTCGACTGCCTCGACGACGTCGAGCAGGAAGGGCGTCGGAGCCGCCAAGAACGTGCCGCCGCTGGCGGCCACGAGCCGACCCGCCCGTGCGTCCCAGCGGGAGACGAGGGCCATGGCGCACCGCGCGCGGAGCGCCAACTGCACGCCGTAGACGAACCCGATCGCATGCCCCATCGGGGCGGCCACGACGACGACGTCGTCCGGGCCGATCCGGTAGCGATCGACCATCCCGTGCACGATGAGGGCGAGCGTCTCCTCGGTGTGGACGGCGCCGCTCGGCGACCCGGTCGTGCCCGACGTGAACGCCAGCCACGCCACGTCGTCGCGACGCCTCGGTACCGGGGCCTGCGCGATCCCGCCGCCGCCAAAGCCAGGGGGAACCACGAACCGCCGCTCTCCGAGCACGGCGAAGGCGGGGTCGCCCGTTGCGTCGGCCCCCAGCACGACGAGGCGCGCACCCACCTGGTCGCCGATCTCGACGATCTCCCGGCGGAGCTGCGGGGGGAGGTTGACGAGGACGGCGCCGACGAAGCGGACGGCGAGTTGCGCGACCACGCAGTCGAGCGAGTTGGGGAGGGCGACGACGACCCGGTCGCCCGGGCGCACTCCGCGGTCGACGAGCGCGGACGCGAGCGACCGCACGGCATCCGCGAGCTCGCCGACGAAGACGGACCGCTCGGCGGTGACAACGGCGAGCTCCCCGGACAGGCGCTCCGTGAGGGACTCCCATTCGGACGGTGGCGATTGAGACACGTTCGGGTGAGGCTACGCCGCCGCACGTTCGTGGAGCGGTGGGAGGAGCTCGGTGGCGAAGCGCTCGATCGTGGCGAGCACCCGCGTAGCCGACGCCGGAGACGGATCCATGGCGACGCTCTCCTCGTGCACCATCCCGAGGGCGAGGTGCTCGACACCCGCGTCGACGAACTCGCCAAGCTGCTCCGCGCACGTTTCGGGAGTGCCGTGCACGCAATACTTGTCGACCCACGGGCTGAAGTCTTGGCCGTAGCGCCACGAGAGGTCGCGCACTGCGAACTCTCTCGCCCGCGCGGGCGAGTCGTGCATGCTCACGTAGACGAACGCCGATTGGACGTACGGCGTGCGCAGCTCGATGCCGAGCTCGGTCGCCTTGTCGCGCACCTCCTGGAACGCGTCGCGGCAGCGCGCCGCCGAGTACATGTACGGCATGTAGCCGTCGCCGAGTCGGGCCGCGCGGGAGATCGCGGCGTTGCTTCTCCCTGCGAGCCAGATCGGGGGGCCGCCGTCCTGAATCGGCTTCGGCTCCATCCACACGTCGTCCAGCTGGTAGATCTCGCCCGCGTACGAGAACCGGTCCTCGGTCCAGTACTTGCGCATGATCTCGATCGTCTCCGCCGTCCGCCGTCCGCGGCGCTCCATGGGGACGCCGCACGCCTCGAACTCCTTGGGGAAGTCACCGCCGACCCCGGCCACGACCACGAGCCGGCCTCCCGACATCCGATCCACCGTGGCGAGCTCCTTGGCCAGGATCGTCGGATGACGCAGCGTGACCATGATCGCCGCCGGGCCGATCGTGATCTTCTTCGTGACCGCGGCCATGCCGGCGAGCACGGGGACGCAGTCGAGGATCGGCCGGTGGAAGACGATGTGCTCGCCGGTCCACAGAGAGTCGAAGCCGAGCTCCTCGACCGCCTGGAAGCACTCGGCGGGCCACCACACACCCCCGCACGTGACTCCGACCTCGGCCATCAGCCCCCGATCCCGTGCCCGGCGGGGCTCGAGCGGTGGTCGACGCTGTACCGCTCGACCTTCTCGACGTCGACGTCGACACCGAGCCCCGGGATGTCGACCTGGAGCAGGGAGCCGTTCTCGAAGGGGAAGGCGGCGGCGACCACGTCGTCCTGGAAGTACCGCCCGGCCGTTCGCGTGGTGAAGGCACCGGCGGGGGCGTTCACGGGGATCACGCTGGGGAGCAGCTCGGCGGGTGTGGCGAGGGCGACGTGGAGGTTCGCGGCGTTGCCGATCCCGAGCTCGAGTGCCCCGTTGAGGTCGTGGGCGATGCCGGCGGCAGCCGCGATCGTGCAGACGGCGCGCGCCCGGGCGATCCCACCGGGCTTGCCGACGTAGACCGACCACAGGTCGACGGCGCGTCGCCGATAGAGATCGAGTGCGTCGGTCGGCGTCCAGCACGACTCGTCGGCCATCAGCGGCACGGGAGACGACGTCCGGAGCTCCTCCAGCAGGTCCACGTCGAGAGTCGGCTGCTCGACGAGGTCGACGCCGGCGTCGCCGAGCGCCGCGAGCGTGCGGCTGGCGACAGCCCGCTGCGAGTACCCGCCGTTCGCGTCGAGGCGCAACAGCACGGAGTCCCCGAGCTCGCGGCGGAGTGCCGCGACGAGCTCGACGTCGCGTGCCGGGTCTTGGCCACCCTTGACCTGGAGGGCAGTGACGCCGTCGTCGATCGCCGTGATCCCCTCCTGCAGGCCTTCGTCGACGGGCATCAAGCCGATCATGTGTGCCACCGGGACCGCGCTTCGCGCCGCGCCACCGAGCAGCTCGTACACGGGCACCCCGCGGAGCTTGCCCACGAGGTCGTGCGCGGCGATGTCGACGAGTGCCTTGGCGTACGGGTGGCCGACGACGAGCTCGTCGAGCCGCCCGGGAAGCTCTCCCAGCTGGACCTCGCTCTCGAGCAGCCAGGGCGCGAACTGCTCGTGGACGACTGCCGCGACCGTCGACGACGTCTCGCCGTGACGGCGCCCGTCGTGGCTGCCCCAGTCGCGGAGCGCCACGATCTCCCCCCACGCCTCGACGCCCCCGGCGCGGATCCGCAGCAACACGAACTCCCCGAGCGGGCGGCTGAGGGAGAGCCAGCGGAAGTCGGTGCGCGACGGGACGTTGATGACGTAGGTCTCGATGCTCTCGAGCCGCAGCTTCATGCGCTTCCCTCCCGGACGGTGATGATCAGGTTGCCCTTCGCGTCGACGGCTGCCGTCGCGAAGGACGGGACGAACGTGGTGGCGTCCGTCTGGTGAACCACGGCAGGGCCGTCGATCGTCACGCCGACCGGGAGCATGCCACGGTCGTACACGGGAGACCGGACGCGCCCCAGCTCGAGGTCGTAGACGAGGCGCTCGCCGACAGCCTCGTGGCCACCGTCGGTCGGCGGCTCCTTGTCGGCGACACGCCGCTCGAGGGCTGCCGTGGCGGCAACGCGGACGGTCACCACCTCGCAGGCGTCGTCAGGGCTGCAGAACCCGTACGAGCGCTCGTGGAGCTCGTGGAAGCGATCGAGGAGCGCCCCGACGGAGTCCCGCCCGACGACGCCGTCGCCCAACCAGACGCCCACTTCGTACGCCTGACCGACGTACCGGACATCGCAGCTCCGCTCGAACGCGATCTCTGCACCCGCGATCCCACCGTCTGCTTCGAGCTCGCGGCGCGCCTGCTCCTCGAGCAGGTCGAAAGCGGCGTTCATCGCGTCCACGAGCCCAGGGTCGTCGCCTCGGCGCACGTCGCTCGCCGCGTAGTCGAGCCGGACGTCGGACCCGAGGAACCCGAGCGCCGAGAACGTCCCCGGGTGCGGCGGAACGACGACCGTCCCGATCCCCAGCCGCTGCGCGACCTCGGCGGCATGGAGTGGGCCTGCGCCACCGAAGGCGATCAGCGTGTAGTCGCGGGGATCGTCTCCCCGCTGCCGCAACGCCACGCGCGTGGCTCGCTCCATCGCGGCGTTGGCGATGTCGATCACGCCCGCCGCTGCCTGGTCCAGATCCATGCCGAGCGGGCCGGCGAGATCCCCGCGCACAGCCTCTCGCGCCTCCTCTGGATGCAGCGACAGGCGGCCGGCGAGCGAGAACGTCTCGGTCAGGCGGTCGAGCACGAGCTGACAGTCGGTGACCGTCGGGCGCGTGCCGCCGTGGCCGTAGGCGGCCGGGCCCGGGTCCGAGCCTGCGCTCTCCGGGCCCACGCCGAGCGCGCCCCCTGCATCGATCCCGGCAATCGAGCCTCCACCCGCGCCGATCGAGTGGACATGGACGCTCGGGATTCGAACCGGGAGGTCGCCGATCGTGAGCTCCGTCGTCGAGCGAGGCTCGAAGTCGCTGATGATCGAGATGTCGGTGCTGGTGCCCCCCATGTCGAAGCCGATCACGTTCGGCCGATCGAGCGCCCGCGCGAGGTCGACGCACGCCACGACCCCACCGACGGGGCCGGAGAGCGCGAGCGTCACCGGTCGTGCGCGGGCAGCGCGCGGAGTCAGAGCGCCTCCGTTCGACTGCATGACGAACAGCGCGGCACCGTCAGCCTCCTCGTGCAGGCTGTGCTCGAGCCGAACGAGATAGTCGTCGATCAGCGGCATCAACGCGGCGTTGAGCGTCGTCGTGGACGTCCGCTCGTACTCGCGGAGCTCCCGCGACAGCTCCGACGAGGCGCACACGAACCAGCCGTTCTCGCGGCGCAGGATCTCGGCCATGCGCTGCTCGTTGACGGGGTCACGGTACGAGTGCAGAAACACGACGGCGACGGCCTCGACGGCGTCCGCGCGCAGCGTGCGCGCCACCCGCTCGGCGCCCTCGACGTCGAGCGGCTCGATCTCCTCGCTCGTCGCGCCGACCCGCTCGCGCACCTCGAACCGCAGCTCGCGAGGCACGAGCGGCTCCGGCACCTCGATGAAGGGGTCGTACAGCTCGGTGCGCCAGTGCCGCGCGATCTCCAGCACGTCCCGGAAGCCCTCCGTCGTGATCAGCGCCGTTCTGGCGAGGCGCCGCTCGATGATGGCATTCGTCGCGAGCGTTGTCCCGTGCAGCAGAAGCCGGACGTCTCCGAGCGGGACGTCGAACTCCGCCGAGAGCGCGCGCAGTCCTGCAAGGACGCTCGAGGCCGGGTCGCTGCGCGACGACGGGACTTTCAGGTGCCGGAGCCCGTTGTCGGCACCGCCGACGGCGACCACGTCCGTGAACGTGCCGCCGATGTCGACGCCGACGATCCAGGGCGCGCTCACTGCGCCGCCGCCGTCTCCGTGGTGACGCCGTAGTCGCGACGGGCAGCCTCGGGCGAGACCTTGCCCTGGAGGACGTCGCGCGCCACGGCATCCGGGTCACGCTCGAGCGGGTCACCGAGGCCGCCTCCGCCCTGGGTCAGGATCGTGACCCGGTCGCCCGCGTGAAGTTGGAAGCCGAGCGTCTTGCCCGGAAGCTCCTGCACCGTCCCTTCGTGCTCGACGAGGATGCGCGCCGGTGCTCCCGCCTGCCCACCGTCGAGCCCGGGCGGTGGGTACTTCACCCGGTCGAACTGCGAGGAGAGCTCGCAGTCGATCAGGACCTGGAAGGAGCGTTCCGCACCGAGACCTCCGCGCCAGCGCCCGGCGCCACCCGAATCCGGCCGCAGCCGATAGCCGAGCACGCGAAGGGGGAACTCGTTCTCGACCAGCTCGACCGGGTTGTTGGCGAGGTTGTGGATCCCGGCAGAGAGGCAGTCGGGCCCGTCCATGCCCGTCCGGCCGCCCCACCCTCCGACCTCGATCTCGAACTGGACATTGGCGCGCCCTGCCTCGTCGTACGCCGAGAGCACGTAGACGTTCGAGTTCCCGTAGTACGGGGCCATCGCACGTTCGGGCCGTGCAAGGGCGAGCGCGGACATGACGACGTTCGCGATCCGATGCGTGATCACGTTGCGGCCGACGACGGGGGCCGGTGTGCGCGGGTTGACCACGGTCCCCTCGGGCGCGACCACCCGGATCGGACGGTACGCACCGTCGTTCGGGGGCACGCCGGGGTCGAGGATCGCCGTGACCGCGTAGTAGACGGCCGATTCGGTCGACGCGATCGGGCAGTTGATGGGCCCACGGGTCTGCGCCGAGGTGCCGGCGAAGTCGACGACGAGCGTGTCGCCCTCGCGGTGGACGGACACGCGGATCGGCAACGGGACGTCGTCGAGTCCGTCCCCGTCGACGATGTCCTCCGCTTCGAATGTCTCCTCCGGGAGCGTCGCGATCGCGGCGCGCATCCGCTTCTCTGAGAGCGCGAGCAGCTCCGTCGTCCCGGCGAGCAGGGTCTCCGGGCCGTAGCGCTCGGCCACCCGGGCGACCTCGGAGCCGCCGATCGCAAGGGCGGCGATCTGCGCGCGGACGTCGGCGAGCGTCTTGCGCGGCACGCGGATGTTCGCCTCGAGCAGCGGGAAGAACAGCTCGTTCGGTACCCCGCCCGCGACGATCCGGGAGGGGGGCAGCCGGATCCCCTCCTGGTAGATCTCGGTCGCGTCCGCGCCGTAGCTCGCCGCCCCACGACCACCGACGTCGAGATGGTGCGCGAGTGTGCCCGCGATCGCCACAAGGCGGCCGTCGACGACGACCGGGGCGAACGTCTGGATGTCGGGAAGGTGTTGGCCGCCGGAGTAGGGGTCGTTGGTGACGTACACGTCCCCGGCTTCCCACTCCTCGACGGGGAAGCGCGCGAGGATACCCCTCAGCGCACGGGTCATCGAGTTCAGGTGCATCGGGATGCGCGTCGACTGCGCCGTGATCCCGCCGGAGACGTCGAAGACGGCGGTCGAATAGTCGAGCATCTCGCGGACGACCTGCGACTGCGCCGAGCGCTCGATCACCGTTGCCATCTGCTCGGCGGCAGCGGTGAGGCCATGGCGGATCACCTCCAGCGTGATCGCGTCGAACTGCGGCGCCCGACCCGTGACTTCGGAGCGCCCGCTCATGACGAGCGCAGCCTCAGCCGGGCGGCGCGTGTGTGCCGCAGGGGACATCGCTGCTGGTCGGAGGAGGCTGTGGGCATGCTGTGCTCGTCGGAGCCGACGCCGGGTCGATCTACGTATACAGTATATTTCGAATCCGGGGACGGATCGACGGTGGACGAGCCCCCGTGCGCTCACGCTGAGCAGGGACATCACTCCCCCCGAGCCGGGGCCGCCGGCCCGCACGCACGAGCGACATCATCGTGAACACTGTATTCTCGCCGCGATGCCCATCCCTGACGCGCGGGCGGGCGCGCTCGAGATACCGCCGTCGTACCCCGAGCTCGTGCGCCAGATGCTCGAGAAGGAGATCGTCGAGGGGAACCTCGCAGCCGGCGAACGCGTCTCGGAGCACGAGCTCGCAGGGCGGCTCGGCGTCAGTCGAACGCCGATCCGCGAGGCCATGCGCGTCCTGGAGGGACAGGGGCTGATCGTCCGCCAGCGCGGGAAGGGGACGTTCGTCGCACGCCAGACGACGATGGCCGAGGCCCAGACGCTCTACGAACTGCGGGCTCCCCTCGAGGGGTTCCTCGCCGGACGGGCGGCGGAGAGCGTCACGGTCGCCGATGTCGCCGAGCTCGAGGGGCTGGTGGCGGCGTTCCGCGCCGCTCTGCCGCGCGGCGAGCAGGACCTCGCCGAGGTGATCACCATCGACTCGGCACTCCACTGGCACATCTACGACGCGTCGCGCTCCGAGCTCGTGTCGATCGTCCGAAGCTACTGGGGGCGGCTGCTGCGCGAGCTCTACGCCCGAGCGTATGTCAGGGATTCCCCCGTCCAGTTCGCAGACCAGCACGACGAGATCCTCGCCGCGCTCGGCGCACGGGACAGCGCTGCCGCGCGCACGGCCATGGAGCGCCACATCCGCAGCGGCTGGGAGGTCGTGAGAGCGAGCTTCGGTTGATGGTGTACAGAACACTGTCGACTTAACGCAGGGTGGTAGACTCCGCCACCGTGGAGGGTGGGACCGATGCCGACGGGTGACGCTGCCACCGTCGCCCAGCTCTGCCGCGGCGGCGCGCGGCGGGCGCCCGAGCGGACGGCCGTCGCGTCCGACGTCCGCACGGTCACCTTCGCCGAGCTCGACCGGCGTACCGACTCGCTGTCGCGCGCGTTTCAGACGCTGGTCGACGACGGGAGCCGTGTCGGCATCTACTGCTCGAACAGGGTCGAGTGGGTGGAGGCGTACGTGGCGGCGCACAAGGCCGGCATCTCCGCCGTGCCGATCAACCACCGCTACCGGCGCCGCGAGCTGGACCACATCCTCCACGACGCCCGCGTTGGTCTCGTCGTGCACGACGACACGGCGCGCGACGACCCGGGCGTCCAAGCCGTGCTCGCGGGCATCCCCACGCTCGAGGTCGGCGAGCACTACGAGCGTGCAGCCACCGGGGACGCCGACCAGGTCGCGCCGCGCCAGACCGGCGAAGACGTGATCGTGTACACGTCGGGGACGACGGCGTTCCCGAAAGGCGTCGTCTACACGTGTCACACGCAGGTGACGTCCGTGTTCGTCCCACAGCTCATGGCGGGATACGACCCGTCGGACCGCTTCCTCCTGTTCACCCCCCTGGCGCACCGCGCCGCCCAGCCCCTCCTCCTCTGCGCTCTGTTCATGGGCGCCACGACGCATCTCCTGACCCGGTACACCCCGGACGGCCTCGTCGGTGCGGTCGCCGAGCACGGCGTGACCACGCTCGTCGGCGTCCCGACTGCGCTCAAGGACCTCCTGGTGTTGCTTCGACGCGACGAGCTCGAGCCGATGACCGGCGTCCGGCACGTCCTCATGACCGGAGAGACGGTCGGTGCGGACCTCCTGCGCGAGATCATGTCCCTGTTCCCGCACGCGCGGTTCAGCAGCGCGTACGGCAGCACGGAAGCGGGGCTCGTCACGTACCTCGACCACGAGCATCAGCTCTCCCATCCCCGGTCGTGCGGGCGAGCGCTCCCCGGAGTCGAGCTGCGCCTCGTGGGAGACGACGGCAACGATGTCCCGACCGGTGAGCCCGGTGAGGTCGCAGTCCGCTCGGGCGCCCCGGGCACGTACACCGTCGCCGCCGGGTACCTCGGTGCCTCCGGTGTCGAGCCCTTCACCGACGCCGACGGATGGTTCCACACGGGCGACGTCGCAACCGTCGACGAGGACGGCTTCTACGTGATCGTCGACCGGAAGAAGGACATGATCCTCTCCGGCGGTCTGAACATCTCCTCGAAGGAAGTCGAGGAGGTCGTCGCGTCGCACCCCGGCGTCCGCGAGGTGGCGGTGACGGGCGAGCCCGACCCTCGCTTCGGAGAGAGGGTCGTGGCCTGGGTCGTGCGCGAGCCCGGGTCCGACGCCGGCCCCGAGGAGATCGTCTCCCACGCCGCCTCGCAGGCGGCGTCCTACAAGAAGCCGAGCGAGGTGCGTTTCGTCGACTCTCTCCCCCGCTCCCACACCGGCAAGGTCCTCAAGCGCGCGCTGCGCGCCGCGCCCCACTCAGGAGATGACACATGAAAGAGACGCGATGAACGTCGCGGAGCTCGTCGCGATCGACATTCACACCCACGCGAAGGTTCCCATGAGCGGCGACGAGGATCCGCTCACGCGCGTGCAACGGCTCGAAGCCAACAAGCTGTTCAAGACCGACGTCGATACCGCGGTGACCGTGCTGGACGTCGTCGACTACTACCGCGAGCGGAAGATGGCTGCGGTCGTGTTCGGCGTGGACAGCGAGGCGGGGACGGGCGAGGTGCCCGTCTCGAACGAGGAGATCGCCGAGGTCGCGGCCGCGCATCCGGACGTCCTCATTCCCTTCGCGAGCATCGACCCGTGGAAGGGCAAGGCGGGCGCCCGGACGGCCAGGCGCCTGATCTCCGACCACGGGATCAAAGGATTCAAGTTCCACCCGAGCATGCAGGCGTTCTTCCCCGACGACCGGCATGCCTACCCGCTCTACGAAGCGATCGCAGAAGCCGGGCTGCCTGCGCTCTTCCACACGGGACAGAGCGGGATCGGGATGGGGCAACGCGGCGGCGGTGGGATCAGGCTCAAGTATTCGAACCCCATGCATGTAGACGACGTCGCGGTCGACTTCCCCGACATGCCGATCGTGCTGGCGCACCCGTCGGCTCCGTGGCAGGACGAGGCGATCGCCGTTGCCATGCACAAGCCACAGGTCTACATCGACCTCTCCGGCTGGTCGCCGAAATACTTCCCACCGACGCTCGTCCACCATGCCAACACGTTGCTCAAGGAGAAGGTGCTCTTCGGCTCCGACTTCCCGTTCATCACACCGGAGCGTTGGCTGGCCGACTTCGAGCACGCCGGCTTTCGTGACGAGGTGAAGCCGCTGATCCTCAAGGAGAACGCCGCACGCCTGCTCCGGCTCACGGAAGGAAGCGACACATGACAGCGATGTACTTCGAGGACTTCGAGGTCGGGGCGACGTTCTCGACCGCCGCGCGCACGATCACCGAAGCCGACGTGATCGCCTTCGCCGGGATCTCCGGTGACTTCAACCCCCTGCACGTCGACCGCGAGTTCTGCAAGACCGGCCCGTTCGGCGAGCCGATCGCGCACGGGCTGCTCGTGCTCTCGGTCGCCTCCGGGCTCGGCGTGCAAACCGGCATGTTCTCCGGCACGAATCTCGCCTTCCTCGGTCTCGAGGACTGGCGCTTCGTCGGCGCGGTGAAGTTCGGCGACACGATCAGGATGGAGTCGACCGTCCTCGAGACCCGCCGGACGAGCAAGCGCGACCGGGGGGTCGTGAAGCTCCGGCAGGAGATCAGGAAGCAGGACGGCGAGGTCGTGCAAACGGGCGTCTTCGTGTCGCTCATGGCCGCCCGCACGCTGGGCGAGGACGAGGGAGGAAGCTAGTGCCTGGAGTCGAGGGTAGAAGCGTCGTCGTCACCGGAGCGGGCGGTGGGCTCGGGCGTCGTCACGCGCTGCTCCTGGCGGCACATGGCGCCAGGGTCGTGGTCAACGACGTCGGTGCGGCGCTGGACGGCTCGGGGACGGCGCGATCTGCCGCCGACGCCGTCGTCGACGAGATCGTCGCGGCGGGCGGCGAGGCAGTGGCCAGCTACGACGACGTCGCCGTGGAGGCGGGCGGCGCCGCGGTCGTCGCGCAGGCGCTCGACGCCTTCGGCCGGATCGACGTCGTCGTCAACAACGCCGGGATCCTGCGCGACCGCTCGTTCCACAAGATGTCGAGCGGGGAGTGGGACGCGGTGATCAAGGTGCACCTGTACGGCTCGTACAACGTCAGCCGCGCGGCGATGCCTCACTTCCGAGAGCAGGCATACGGGCGCATCCTCGTCACGACGTCCGTCACCGGCCTCTACGGCAACTTCGGGCAGGCGAACTACGGCGCGGCGAAGCTGGGCCTCGTCGGGCTCGTCAACACCCTCGCCATCGAGGGCAAGAAGCTGAACGTCCTCGCCAACGCCGTCTCGCCGCTCGCGGTCACGCGGATGTCGGAGGGCATCCTCGACGATGCGTACGACCCCGATTTCGTCTCGGCGCTCGTCGTGTACCTCTCGAGCGAGGAGTGCGAGACGACCGGCGAGATCATCCACGCAGCCGCCGGCCGCTACTCGCGCGTGCGCTATGCGGAGTCCGCCGGTGTCGCGTTCGAGACCGTGCCCTCGCAGCCGGAGTTGCGCGGGAGGTGGGGGGACATCCTGGACATGACGGGCTCGACGATCGCCCCCGAGCCGGGCTGAGCTCCGCCGGGCGCGGGGACGGCCGACGTCAGACGACGCCGAGCAGCTCGTCGGCGTAGGTGACGGTCACGCGGCGCATCACGCCGCGCTCGTCAGGCTGGTAATGCCCCATGCGCCAGAGCGCCGGTGAGTAGACGTGGATCGACGTCGCCGGCTCCGTCTCGGGGTTGCGAACGCCGTGGATGTACGAGGCGTCGAAGATGAAGTGCCCACCCGCCTGGTGAACGTTCGTTCGCTCGGAGATCCACCCGTCCTCGTTCCGTGCGAAGTAGTCCTCGTGCAGCGAGCCCTCGCAGACATACACGCCACCGGACGAGCGGTCGTGATCGTGGTACCCGGTGTCCTGCCGGCACGTCCAGCAGATCAACCAGATGTCGACGTTGGGGTCGCGGTACAGCTGCTGGTAGTACCGCTCCTCCGTCTCGTGGCGGACCAGCGGTCGCCACAGCGACTCCTCACCGCCGATCGCGATCGCCAGACGCCCCAGTGCGTCGGGCTCGAGGTCGCGATCGGCCGCGAGGCGGTCTGCGATCCAGCCGGAGATGTCGGTCATGCGAGAAGCGATCCCGGCGTCGTGACCTGCATCAGCTGCGCGACACTATCGCCGAACCCGCGGACAGCAAGCAACGTGGGTCCGGGGTCGGCCACGGGTGTGTCGCTGCCGTAGACGAGCTGGTGCACGCCGAACGTCTCGATGCACAGCTCGATCGCCCGGCGGCCATAGCTCGAGACGTCGAAGAAGACGAGCGGATCGAGTGCCGAGCGCACGTCCGCATCGTCGCCGCGCACGGCGCGACGCTCGAGCTGGAACGGCGCACCGCCCGCGAGGATGGCGAACACGACCCGCAGCGTCGGGAAGCGGTCACGGCCCTCGGCGAGCCACGAGAAGTACGCCCGCTGCATCTGCGCGCTGTAGTCGACGACCGGTCCCCACCAGTCCTCGGGTGCCGCGTGCTGCTGCGGGAAGGCCTCCGGATGGACGAAGACGAAGCCGCCTGCGCGCTCGACCTCGCCGAGGAGGTCGGCGTGACGCTCGAGCTCGGTGAGCGCGCAGGCGCCGAGCGATGTCCCTCGGAACCCGGCGACCGCACGCGACGGTGCAAGCGCACGAAAACGCCCCGCTCCGGCGTCGACGACCTCGCCGATGCCGTCCAGCCACGCGAGCTCCAGCGCGTCGCGCTCCGAGACGGGCAGGCTCTCGAGCCCGAGCGATGTCTGCAGGCTGAGCACGGCGACGTCGAGCCCAGCCGCGTCGAGACCGAGCAGCCGCTGCTCGGGGTCATGATCGGATGCGGCGAACGGATACGCGCCCTCGACGGTGATCAACTCGTCGACGCGCAACATCGGTGGCTCGGTGCGACCGCGGAGCATCTCCTGAAAGCCGTGCGGCCAGAGGTGCTGGTGGATGTCGACGCTCGGCATCATCCGAACGCACCGTCGTTGACGAGCGCGAGCAACGCCTCGACGTCGGGCAGCGGATCTCCCGCGTCCAGGAACGGGACGACGCCCCGAACGGTCGCGTGCGCGCGCCCTGTGCCGACACCAAGCGTCGCACCGCGAAGGTCGCAGGCCTGGGCTGCGATCACGAGACCGAGCGCGACGACGCGAGAACCGAGGGAGACCATCTCGGCGAGCCGCCGCGCGCCGAGTGGCGCCATCGTGGTGCGATCCTCGATCCCGTCTGCCTGCGTCGTCGAGACGAGCTCGAGGGAGACGGGGAGCGCGAGCAGACGTGCCTCGGCGGTGATCGCCTGCAACGAGATGCCCAGCTCGCTGAGGGCGCTCTCCGCCAGCCCGGGCCGCGCGGCCAGCCCGTCCGCGAGACCGGTGTACGACGCCTGCAGCAGCTTGAGCGACCGCTCGCACGCCGACGAGAGCGCCGGCGCCAGCGCCAGGCGTGCGAGGTCGAGCGCCGTCGCGAGCGCGACGACATCGAACGACCCGACCGAGATGATGCGATCCTCCTCCGCGACGACGAGTGGGTTCGACTGGGACGCGTTGAGCTCTGCCTCGACCGTCGCCCGGACGAACGCGAGCGCGTCGCGCGCCGCGCCGTGCATCTGCGGCAGCGTGCGGAAGCTCAGCGGGTCCTGGAGGTTCCGAGGCTCGGCCACCCCGCCGTCGAGCAGCGCCGTCAGCCGCTCGAGAGTGGCCGTCAGGCCCGGCGACACGCGCGTGCCGGCGACCGCAGGGTCGAGCACGGTGCGGTTGGCGCCGAACGCCTCGAAGTCGAGCGCACCGACGACGTCGAGGGTGTCGACGAGGGCGCCCGCGTCGGCCACGGCCAACGCCGCCCAACCCGTCGAGAATGCGTTGCGGTTGAGCAGCGCGATCGCCTCACCCGGAGCCACCTGGTATCCGTCGAGCACACCGATCGCGAGGTCGGCCATCTGCGCGAGGTCGGCCTGACCCAACGACCCGAGCACACGGATCGTGGGCAGGCGGTCGGCGTTGAGGAGCTCCGCGACATGGAGCGCGAGGTCGGGCCGCGCGGGCGTCGTGCCCCGGGCCAGGCCGTTGAGAAGGCACAGAGCGGTCGCGCGGACGACATCGCGCGGGGCAGCCTGACCCTGTGCGATCAGGTGCTGCCGGATGAGCAGCCGGTCGTGCGCCTCCGACTCGACGCGCTTCGTCTTGTGCACGCCGACGCCCGTCGTAAGTCCGTACACCGACTCACCGGCGTCGAGCGCGCGCTCAGCCGTCTCCCGCGCGGCCTGCATCGCGGTGAGGGCGTCCGCACCGACCTCGACAGCTGCCGCCGCCCGCGCGACATCGAGGACGTCCTCGAGCGTCAACGTGAGCCCGTCGAGTGCCACCAGCATGCCCGGGATCATCTCGCATCCGCGGCGACGGCGCGGTGCGGTCGTTCGCCCCGGCACGTCACGCGTCGATGCGGATGAGAGGACTTGAACCTCCACGCCCTTACGGGCACACGGACCTGAACCGTGCGCGTCTACCAATTCCGCCACATCCGCGCGGCGCGACGATTGTAGCGGCGCGCGCACCGACGTCCCGCGGGCATGCTTGCAGCCCGAAGCCCCTCCGCCGTCGTCTCACTCCACAGTGCCTCGCATCGCCATCCTCCTCGCTGCCCTCGCCACGGGCGTCGCCACGTTCGGCGGTGCGACGGCTCCGACCGTCGCCGGCGGCGACCGAGTCGAGGTCGTCGTGCGGCTCACGGCGGCGCCGCTCGCATATGCGAGTGGAAACCGTGCCGCAGCCGAGCGACGCATCGGCGCCGAGCAGGCAGACCTGATCGGCGCGTTGCGAGAGGCCGTCCCCGAGGCCGTTCCCCGCTGGCGGTACAAGATCGTGGTCAACGGCGTCGCGGTCGTGGTGCCGGTGTCGGCAGTGCCCCGACTCCAGGCGCTCCCGGGCGTTCGCGACGTCCTACAGGGGACGACGTACACCGTCGCGCTCGATCGCAGCCCCGGTCGGGTCGGTGCGCCCGCACTCTGGGGCCCCGAGCTTTCCACAGCAGGGCAGGGCGTGAAGATCGGGATCATCGACGACGGCCTCGACCAGACGCATCCGTTCTTCTCACCGACCGGCTACACGATGCCCGCCGGGTTCCCGAAAGGGAAAGCCGCGTTCACCACGGCCAAGGTGATCGTCGCGCGTGCGTTCCCACCGCCGAAGGCGACGTGGAAGCACTCTGCCAAGCCGTTCGACCCGGAGCTCTCCGGGCACGCGACGCACGTCGCCGGCATCGCCGCGGGCAACGCAGGAACGGTTGCCGAGGCAGGCCGTCGAGTCTCGGGTGTCGCGCCGCGCGCCTACCTCGGCAACTACAAGGCGCTCACCATCCCGACCGACTCCGGCGTCGGTCTCGACGGCAACGCCCCCGAGCTCGTGGCGGCGATCGAGGCTGCAGTGGCAGACGGCATGGACGTGATCAACCTCTCGATCGGCGAGCCGGAGATCGAGCCGACCCGCGACCTCGTCGCGCTCGCGCTCGACGCCGCGGCTGCCGCCGGTGTCGTCCCCGTTGTGGCAGCGGGCAACGACTTCCAGGACTTCGGTCGTGGCACCGTGTCCTCTCCGGGAAGCTCCGCGGCGGCGATCACGGTCGCCGCGGTGACACCGGGCTCCCCGAGCACGATCGCCGGCTTCTCCGCGGCGGGGCCTACCCCGGTCTCACTCCGCGCCAAGCCTGATGTCGCCGCACCGGGGGTCGGGATCCTGTCGTCGGTCCCCGGCGGCTGGGCCTCCATCTCGGGGACGAGCATGGCGTCACCGCACGTCGCCGGAGGCGCCGCGCTCCTCGTCCAGCGCCATCCCGAGTGGTCGCCGGCACTGATCAAGGCCGCCCTCGTGGGGACCGCACGTCCAGTCCCGGCGGGCGCGGGTGTTGAGCCGCCGACGCGGGTCGGCGCAGGCCTCGTGCAGCTCCCCTCCGCCGATGCGCCGGTCGTCGTCGCCCGCCCGAGCTCGGTCTCGCTCGGGCTGGTCGGCCCAACCGTCAGCACCTCGACGACGGTCACGCTGGACGACCTCGGCGGCGGCGCCGGCGTCTGGGACGTTGCCGTCGTCGGCGCCGACGCGCCGACGGGAACCGTGGTCTCGACGCCTCTGCAGGCCACAGTCCCGGGCCCGCTCGCGCTCGGCGTGACGACCGGCACGGGACTCGGCGAAGCGTCGGGCATCGTGCGCGTCTCGAGGGGCGGGATCTCCCGCCGCATCCCGTACTGGTTCAGGGTCGGCGCACCGGCCCTCGCGACCACGTCTGCCACGGCGCTTCCCGCACCGGGCGTGTACCACGGCGACACGCGCGGGAGACCGGCCCTCGTCGACACCTACCGGTATCCGGAGGTGCCGCAGGGAGGGACGGTGACCGCCCGCCTCGCTGGTCCGGAGCAGCTGTTCCGCGTCACACTGTCCCGTGCTGCGGCCAACTTCGGAGTCGTGCTCACCGCACGTCCGAACGGCTCGCGTGTCGAGCCCCGCGTCATCCTGGCAGGCGACGAGAACCGCCTCACGGGCTATGCCGGGCTCCCGGTCAACCTCAACCCGTATCTCTTCCAGTTCGGTGCCCCCACGCCCGTCGCTGGCGCACTCTCGCCGCGCGCAGGCTCGTACGACGTCGTCTTCGACAGCGCGACGGCGCAGGGCGCGGGTGCGTTCACGTTCCGCTTCTGGATCGACGACGTCACGCCGCCAACGGTGCGTCTCGTGGCACGGAGAGTGCTCAAGGGCACGGCACTGCGAGCTCCCGTCGGAGACCTCGGGTCGGGGGTGGACGCCGGCTCGGTGTCGGTCAAGATCGACGGTCGCGATCGACGCCGCTCGGTGAAGGGAGGCGTCGTGCTGATCCCGACGGCCGGCCTGTCGCGCGGCACGCACGCGCTTCGGATCCAGGTCTCCGACTACCAGGAGACCCGCAACACCGAGAACGTCGCACGCATCCTCCCCAACACCCGAGTGCTGAGAGCCACGATCACGATCCGCTGAGAGACGGCTGGAGGCGCGAGATCGGGCAGGACGGGCCCCCGCCCCTACGGGGCTCGGCGCTTCGGCCCCGTGTGGGGCTCCTCGATCGTCGGCAGCGCGTCCAGGTCGCGACGGACGCTCGCCTCGAAGTCGTCGTCGACCTCGTCGTTCACGAGCACCCGCAGCTGGGCCTTCCTGCGCTGGCGCTCACGGCTGCGACGTGCGTCGGTGCCGAGCACACGTCCGGCTCGCGGCCATTCAGCGACAGCCACGAGGACGAGGGCACACAGCACGAGTGCGAGCCAAGGCCAGCTCACACCCTGATCGTAGCGCGTGAGCGGCGTTTCGGAGCGGGTCAGACCCGGGACGGCTCGTGGCCGTCCAGCGGATCGTCCGCCAGGACGGCGGCGAGCGCCGCGGGGGTGAGCTTCTTCACGTCTCTCGTCGCGGTCACGTCGGCATCTGACGCGACCACGACCCGGTTGCGACCGTCGGCCTTCGCCCGGTAGAGCGCCAGATCCGCGATGCGCAGCAGGCCCGAGACGTCCTCCGCCTGCGAGCTGTCCGAAACCCCGAAGCTGACGGTGACCGCGGGTGGCTGGGCGATGCCGGCGAACTCGAGCTCCGTGCGCACGCGATCGATCGTCTGCGCCGCGATCTCGCGGGTGGCGCCGGGCAGGACGACCGCGAACTCCTCTCCCCCGAGGCGGGCGACGACGTCGCCGCCTCGCACGGTTGCGGCGAGAGTCGTGGCGAAGAGCTTCAGCGCCGTGTCGCCGACCTCGTGACCGTACGTGTCGTTGAGCAGCTTGAACTTGTCGAGGTCGCCGATGGCGAGCGCCACGGGTTGCCCGGATCGCAGCAACCGTCGTGCCTCGCTCTCGAATGCGCGTCTGTTGAGCAGCCCCGTGAGGCTGTCGGTGGACGCCTGGAGGTGGCTTCGCTCGAACGAGCGCAGGGTGCCGATTCGCGTGGCCGTCTGTGCGGCGAGCATCCTCACCCGCTCGACCGCGGCGGGCGTCCACGTCGCTCCCTCCTCGCCCACGGCGTGGAGTACGCCCAGCGACCTCCCCATGAACGACACCGGCGCGCAGCAGGCGGAGATCGCCTCGTCACGTCGTCCCTGGAGGCGCGGGCACGCGTTGAGTGCGTCGCTCGACGGAAACACGACCCCGTGCCCGCGGCGGACAGCGACGCAGCCGAACGGGGTTTCGGCGCTGCAGTCGGGCGGTTCGACTCCTTCGCTCTGGGCGACGCGGTCGAGGTGAGCCCGGGACGAGTCGGAGAGTAGAAGCTCCATCGGCTTGCCGGGCGCGGCTTTCACCATCGCCCGCTCGACGACCCGGTACGCATCGGTCTCCGTGTCCGCCATCTCGAAGGCATCGGTGAGCTCGCGCGCGAACGAGTCCCGCTCGGCGTCCGTGGAGAGACGCCCCAGCAACTCTCCGACGCTGTCCGCGGTCGCGTTGAACGCGTACCCGAGTGTTGCCAGCTCGTCGGTGCCACGCACGTCGATGCGCGTATCGAGGTCACCATCCATGATCGCCTCGACGCCGGTGCGCATCCGTGCCAGGGACGCGAGGATGGACCGCGCGATCACGAACGAGAGCAGGGCCAGTATCACCAGCCCTACGACCTGGAGCACGGTGCCGAGTGCCCGGGCCTTCGCCTTCGTGGCACGCGCCTTCGATGCGGCTGCGACCGAGAGACCGAGCAGCGCCGTGTCGCGTTGGTGAGAGAGCTTGCTGATCTGACCCGCCAGGGCCTCGTTCTCCGCGATGCGGGTGTCTGTCGTGGTGCCGTTCGTGAGCACTTCGATCACGAGCGACTTCGAGTCGAGACCGAACCGGGTGAGGACGTCCCGCTCGGTAGGCCCGACACCCTTCTCGCCGACGGCGAGCAGTGTGTCGTCGAGCTCGCTCGTCCGGGCCTCCAGCTCCGCCATCTGCTCGCGAAAGCGCTGCTCGAGGTCGTCCGCCGACTGCCCACGGTAGGCGCGGGAGAGTGCCGCGTAGATAACGAGCTGCAACTCCTCGACGGAGTGGGTCTGGGCCAGCGCCGTCCGAGCGGCACGCGACGTCTCGGTCGCGCGGCTCGTGGCGGTGTCCACCATGCCGATCCCGACGAGGCCAACCGACCCGACGACCAGTGCGACGAGCGCTCCGGTTCCGGCGAGTACGGCAAGCTTGACCTTGATCGACGTGCGCTCGAGGAACGTGCCCCGTGCGGGACTGCGCGACCGCCCTCGACGGGCTTTGTCGTCCATAGGAGTGCATCGACCGCCCGAGCACCCCGGTACCCCCCCTTCGGGGGTACGCCGCTATACCCTGTTTCGTGACGGTCGAGGCATCGCGCGCGGCGCCTGTTCAACGGCAGCACGAACGTCGCAGCCGTCGAGATGGTCGTTGACGAGCCCCATCGCCTGCATGAACGCGTAGACGGTGGTCGGGCCGATGAAGCTCCACCCGCGCTTCTTGAGATCCTTGGCCAGCGCACGCGACGCGTCCGTCTGAGCCATCTCGCGGAGGGTGTCCCACGTGAGGCGCGCCGGCCTGTCCGTAGGGTCAGGCTCGAACGACCACACGTAGGTGGCCAGTGACCCCTGCTCCTCGACGAGCTCCACACACCGGGCGGCGTTGTTCACCGTCGACTGGATCTTGCCGCGGTGACGGACGATCGACGCGTCCTGCAGCAGCCGCTCGACGTCACGTTCACCGAAGCGGGCGACGGCGTGGAAGTCGAAGCCGACGAACGCCCTGCGAAAGCCGTCGCGCTTGCGCAGGATCGTCAGCCAGGACAGGCCTGATTGGAAGCCCTCGAGGCACAGCTTCTCGAACAGCCGCGTGTCGTCGTCGACCGGGAAGCCCCATTCCGCGTCGTGGTAGCGGACGTAGTCGTCCGTCCCGACGCACCAGAAGCACCGCGCGACGCCATCCTCGCCGACCACGATGCCGTCGGGCGGGATCTCCATGGACGTCGAGGCTACCGCACGCCCGTAGGGGCGAGACCTGTCTCGCCCGGTCCGCGAATCCTCGTCGACAGCCTTACCGCACGTAGATTTCCATCGGGAGGCCGGCGAGCGGGAGACCACCGTCGGCGGTGACGAGCCACGTGTCCTGCATGTAGAGGCAGTCCTCGCCGTTCGCCGCGATCGCGTGCGGGTGCATAGAGAGCACCATGTTCTCCTCGAGCTGCGTCTCGACGCCTTCACCGATCTTCGGGAACTCGATCATCGTCATGCCGATCGAGTGCCCCGTCACGTGACCGAGGTGGTAGCCGCGGTCGGAGAATCCTCTGGACACGGCGGCGTGGACGTCGTGGCAGGTGGCACCGGGTCGCATCGCCGTCTTGGCGGCCTCGTAGTACTCGACATACGCCTCGGCCATGCGCTTCGTGTCGTCCGACAGCGCAGCACCGGAGGCCGCGACCGCCCGCGACA
The DNA here is from genome assembly GCA_963701395.1 of uncultured Actinomycetes bacterium. Taxonomy (GTDB): domain Bacteria; phylum Actinomycetota; class Thermoleophilia; order Gaiellales; family Gaiellaceae; genus Gaiella. Next base: position 47,692 of record CAVOZU010000007.1, on the reverse strand, counting down.
CCTCCACCCAATGCATCCCCGGGCCGGCTACCTCGAGCGACGGGAGCACGAAGTCGCCGAGCACTTCCTCGCGCCGGGCGATCTTGAACTCGGGGAACGCGAGGCCTGAGCGGCCCGGAGCAGTGAGCACCATGTTCATCGTCAGGCGGCCGCAGCCCTCCCCCACGAACCACTCCTCCGCCGCGGCCATCACCTCGGCCGCGGTCTTGCCTGGCGCGTAGTGCTCGAACCAGATCTCGAAGCCGCGGGTGTTGATGCGCACCGAGTCGCGCACCGACTCGACCTCGGCGTCGCTCTTCACCGCCCGAGCGAGGTCGAACTCGACGTCGAACGGCACGAGCTCGAAGCCCGCCAGTGCCGAGTGATCACGCACGGTCATCACGTAGTCGAGGCCGTAGACGCCGAGGCGTCGCCAGCCGGCGTCCCTGGCGTGGTCTGCGATCGCCTCTCCGGGCCGCGGGTGGAAGACCTGCTCGAGCGGCGTCGTCCCGTGCTCGCCGACGTAGCGCGCCTCGGTCGGGAACACGACGAACGGCTCACCGTCCGCCGGTACCACGACGTACGCATAGCGGTGCACGATCTGGAAGCCGGAGAGGTACGTGACCGCCCCCTCGAACCCGGTGTACTCGCTCCCCGACACGACGAGCGCGTCGAGCTCGTGCTCAGCCATGGCTGCCCGGACGTTGGCGTATCTGCGGTCGAGCTCGGCGTTCAGGTCCATGAGGCCTCCACTCCTTTGATCAATGCGGTGATGGTGTCGTTGAGCGGCGTCGCGACGCCCAGGTCGCGTCCGAAGCGGGCGATGCCGCCGTTCAGGTAGTCGATCTCGGTCGCGCGTTGCGCCTCCACGTCTTGCAGCATCGACGCCTTGTGCCCGTACGCCACGTCCGGTCTGGCGGCGTGGTCGATCAGCTCTTCCGGGTCGGCGTCGAGCGTGATGCCCTGGGCGTCTGCGACGGCCTTGCCCTCGTCGACGAGCCCGCTCACGAGCGCGCGCAGATCGGGGCGCTCGCAGACCCGACCGTGCGTGAGGCCGGTGAGAGCACCGATCGGGTTCGTGGACGCGTTGAAGATCACCTTCCGCCACTGGGCGGGACGTGCGTCGGCGACCGCTGCCGTAGGCATTCCCGCACGTGTGCACGCGTCCGCGAGTTGCTCGACCTCCGCCGACGTCGCCGGGCTCGCCTCGAACGGCGACAGCGTCGTGTCCCCCTTCACGTCCCATTGCACGATCCCCGGCTCCACGAGCTTGCCGGCGGGAAACGTCGTGCCGCGGATCACGCGCGCGGCATGTGCCGCGAGCGTCTCCTCGTTGCCGACGCCGTTCATCACCGAGGCGACGGCGCCGGCCGCGAACGCGTGCGCGGTCGCCTCGATCGCCGATGCTGCGTGCATCGCCTTCGTCGCGACGATGCCGAAGTCGCAGGGAGGAAGTGCGGCCGGGTCGGAGGTGGCGTGAAGCCGTCCGTGCACGTCCCCGGCGCCGATCAGTTGCAAACCGTGCTCGTTGATAGCATCTACATGCGAATTGTTCAGGTCGAAAGCCCAGACCTCGACGTCGTCGAGCGTGGCCAGGTTGGCTGCGAACAACGAACCCACCGCTCCACACCCCACGACACAGATCCTCATGCCCCTCCCCCTCGCCGGACGAGCCAGCCGAGCGACAGCTCGCGGCCGCCCGTGATTCCCGACGGGCGGAGGATCAGCATCGCCGCCATCACGACGCCGAGCGCGACGAGCGTCGTGCCCGTCGGCACGTCCGGGATCACGTTGAAGTCGCCACCCTTCTCGGAGCCGCTGAGGAACGAGCGGAAGCCGCTCACGGCGAGAGCTCCGACGACGGCGCCGAGCAGGCTCGACGAGCCGCCCACGACCAGCATGGCGAGCGTCACGAACGTCAACTCGAGGTACACCTGATCGGCGGTGATCGAGCCGAGCTGGTGCACGAGCAGCCCCCCCGCGAAGCCGGCGAGCGCCCCCGACAGCGTGAACGCCCACAACCGTTGCAGGTGGATGCTGATGCCGACGCTCTGCGCGGCCGCCCAGTCCTCGCGTGTCGCGCGCAGCATGCGGCCGAACCGGCTTCGCTGATACGCAAACGCGACCACCACCACGATCAGCACTCCGACCGTCGCCTGCAGCGGCCCGGTCGTCTCCGGCACCAATGGCAGCGTCGTCGCGCCAGGGCCGATCTTCGTCCACTCCCGCAGCAGGTTGTGCGTGATCTCGAGCACGGCAAACGTCGCGATGCCGGCCGCCAGCCCCGACAGGCGCATCAATGGCACTCCCACGAGGAGCGCGAACATCGCCCCGACGACCATTGCCAGCAGGAGCGACTCGACGTTGCCGATCGTGTGGTCGCGCAGGAGCGGGAAGAGCTCGGGGAGGACACCCTGCTTCGAGTCCTGCGGGATCGTCATCACGCCCGCGGCGAACGCGCCCACTGCGACGAAGCTGATCTGGCCGAAGGAGAGGACACCGGAGTTGCCGACGAAGACGTAGATCGCCACGACGACCGCGACCGCGACCATCCCGTCGAGGAAGTAGATCTGCGTGGCGCGGGACACGGTCGTCGAGAGCAGGCCGGCGACGACGACGAGCGCGACCGGCCCGGCAAGCTGCACGAACGCATCCAGACGACGGCTCACGACCGACCTCTCACACGCGCTCCGCGAGGGACGACCGGCCGCCGGCGAAGAGCCCGGCGGGGCGCACCAGCAGGACGACGATCACGAGCGCGAACAGGACGGAATCGAGGAAGACCGTCTGGTCGGTGGGCAGCGCCGCGTAGATGATGTCCGAGGCAAAGCCGATCGAGAAGCCGCCGAGGGTTGCCGTCCAGAGACGGTCGATGCCGCCGACGACGACGCCGACGAGCACGACGATCGTCGCCTTGAGCCCGAACGACGGGTCGACGAACGGCTGCTCGACGGTGAGGATCACCGAGACGATGGCGGCGAGGAGGCCAGAGAGCATCACGGCCGACCCGATCACGCGGTTGGCCCGCACGCCGAGCAAGCGGGCGGTCGGGAAGTCCATCGCCGCGGCACGCATCTGCAGGCCGAGCGTCGTGCGGCCGAGCAGGAGCGCAAGCGCGGCGAGCGTCACGACGGCGATCACGATGGCGACGATCACGATCTTGCGAACGTCGACACCCCAGACGGTGACCGCCTGGTTGAGCGACGCCACCGACACAGCGGCCTCACCGAGGGTGCCGTCCCGGATGTCGATCAGGAGCGCCGCGTTCTGCAACAGGAACGCCACGGCGAACGTGGTCACGAGCATCACCGCCGGCGACTGGGTGCGCAGCGGGCGGAACACGAGCCGCTCCATGCCGAACGACAGCGTGAGCACGACCGCGAAGCAGAACGCTATGCCGAGCCACACCGACCAGTCGTGCTCCGACGCGAACGCCAGCGCATACGCCCCCGCCATGATCAACTGCCCGTAGGCGAAGTTGATGAGCCGGAGCACGCCGAACACGAGCCCGATCCCGACCGCCATCAGCGCGTAGACGGCACCCTGGCCGATCGCGTCGACGACGTCTTGCCGATCGATGTCGGTGATCGCGGCGAGGAACTGGGGGAGCAGAGCGTTCACGACAGGTACGCGGCGACCATCCGCTCCGTGTCCGACGCGTCGTCCGGCGTGAGCGTGAGCTTGATCTCGCCGTGGGCGAGCAGGTACGTGCGATCGGCGAAGGCGACCGTTCGCTGGGCTCGCTGCTCGACGAGCAGGACGGTGATCCCGCGCTCGCGGATCGCCGCCAGCGCGCCGAAGACGACGTCGACGATCTTTGGCGCGAGACCGAGCGACGGCTCGTCGAGCAGCAGGACGTCAGGCGCGGCGACCAGCGCGCGGGCGATCGCGAGCTGCTGCTGCTGACCGCCTGACAACCCGCCTGCGTGGCGCCCCCGATGCTCGTACACGATCGGGAACAGCTCGAAGACGGCATCGAGGTCCTCCTTCGAGCCTGCCGCCGCTCGCCGTCCCGACAGACCGAGGCGAAGGTTCTCCTCGACGGTGAGCTCGCCGAAGATCCGTCGCCCCTCCGGCACGAGGGCGATCCCCGAGCGCGCGACCGACTCGGGCGCCTTCCCCGAGATCGATGTGCCTCCGAGCCTGACGGTGCCCGCAGCGGAGGGGACGAGCCCCATGATCGCGTGCAGCGCGCTCGACTTCCCCGCGCCGTTCGGGCCGATCAGGCCGACGATCTCACCCGCCTGCAGCGAGAACGACACCTCGCGCACCGCGATCACGCCCCCGTAACGGACGGTGAGCCCGTCGACCTCGAGTGCGGGCTGCGCCGCGCTCACTCGTCGTCTCCGTGCACGGCGCTCTCGCCGAGGTACGCCGCGGCGACGTCGAGGTTGTCCCTGATCTCGTCGGGTGAGCCCGCCGCGAGCGTCCGCCCCTGGTCCAGCACCTGGATGCGATCGCAGACCTCCATGATCAGCGCCATGTTGTGGTCGATGAGCAGAACACCGGCGTCGTGCTCGTCGCGTACCGCGCGCACGACCGACGCGAACTCGGGCACCTCGGCCTCCGGCAAGCCGGCCGCAGGCTCGTCCATGAGCAGGAAGCGCGGCTCGGTGGCGAGCGCACGCGCCACACCGAGGCGCCGCTCGTCCCCGTGTGCCAGCGCCCCGGCAGGTGCATCCGCATAGGTAGAGAGGTGGAGGAGCTCGAGAAGCTCGTCGGCGCGGCGCCGCGCGGCACGGGCGCGGACACCCACACCCAGCGCTGCCACCTCGATGTTCTCGCGCACGGTGAACGTCCGGAAGGACCGACTGTGCTGGAACGTGCGCGCCAACCCGTGCCGGCCGCGCCGGTGGGGGCTCCAGCCGGTGATCTCGCGCCCCTCGAGCTCCACGCTGCCGGTGGTCGGCGCGTCGAACCCCGTGATCACGTTGACGAGGGTCGACTTGCCCGCACCGTTCGGGCCGATCAGACCCACGACCTCGTGCCGGTGCAATTCGAGGCTGACGTCCTGCAGGGCCTGCACCCCGGAGAACGACCGTGAAACGCCGGCGGCCCGGAGCGTGGCTCCGGACCGCCGGCTGGAGTGCGACTGCGTGTCCGTCGCGGTCAAGCCCGTCCCGACGCTAGATCTTCGGGATTCGCTTGGTCGTGATGGACGTGACGTACTTCACGTTCGTGCCGTCGATCCGCATCACGCGGTACGCACGGCCGAACACCGTGTGGAACTGCGGCGAGAAGCTCACGAGCCCGGACAGCGTGGGCACCTTCTTGAACTTCTCCATCTCCGCCGCGAGACGCGCGCCGTTGGTCGAGCCGCCCGCACGACGCATGGCCGTGACGACGCCGTCGACCGCGGCGGCACCCGTGACGAAGCCGCCCGTGCCCGCCTTCACCTTCTTGGCGAGCGCGTTGACGGCCTTGTTCGGGTCGTTGCCGAACGCTGACGCGAACGTGACGAAGTAGTAGTTCGACACGCCATCGCCAACCCAGTAGTTGCCGTCACCGGCCCACGAGTTGATGATCGCCGTGTTGTTCCCGAGCGCGCGAAGCCCGCTCACGAGTGCCGGCAGCTCGCCGAACGCGGTCGACGTCACGATCACGTCGGCCTTTGCGCCGTTGAGCCGACTGACGGCGTTCTGCACGTTGTTGGCGCCCGTCGAGTAGCTCTCCTTGGCCACGATCTTGCCACCAAGCTGCTTGAAGCGGGCCTCGAACGCCTGGACGACGTCCTTGAAGTAGACGAGCAGCGTGTTGGTCGCAGTCGCGGCCGACCGCCACCCGCGCTTGAACGAGTACTCGGCCATCGCCGCCCCCTCGTCCTGCGCCACGTTGCCGTAGCTGAAGGCCAGCTTGCCCTTGGCGCCGAAGCGCTTCGGCCCCATCTCGTCGGTGCCGATGCACGGCGCGATCGTCAGCTTGCCGCGGTTGATCGACTCCTGGACGACCGGCGTCGCGAAGTCGACGTCGCAGGTCGTGAAGATGACGTCCGCACCCTTCGCGAGCAAGCTCGCCGCGCACGCCTTTGCCTTCGCTGGGTTGTTGTTGTTCGTGTCGCAGGTGATGATCCGCAGCTTCCGGCCCTTCACCCCGCCCTTCTTGTTCCACTCGGCAATGCGAACGTTCGCGGCTGCGAGCGCCGGGCCATCGAACGGCGCCATGTTGCCCTTGGCGTCGAACGCGTACCCGATCGTGATCGGCTTCGTCGCCGCGGACGACGTACCCGCGACAACTGCGACCGTGGTGACCACGATCGCGAGGAGGACGCCGAGCGCCCCCGATTTCCTTGCTGTCATCACACCCTCCTGGTGGCTACGACGGTTGGATGATTGCCAAGCCGAGCGCGATCTCAACCCCATGACTCCTCCTTGGCCTTGACGAGGCGGTAGACGGCGGTGTGCAACAGAACAGGTACCCCGTGCTTCTCCGCTTCGCGGACGAGTGCCCCGGTGATGAGATCGATCTCGGTCGGTCTATGTGCTTCGACGTCTTCCAGCATCGACGGATAGTGCGCTGCCCCCCGCTGCGTTGCGTGGACGTTCATCTCCCAGGGGTCGTCGTGGAGCTCGATGCCCGCAGCCGCCGCGACGGCTTTGCCCTCGTCGACGAGCTCGTGGACGAGATGACCGAGATCCGTCGCCCGCTCCTCGGCCGCGAAGTGCGAGTCGTGCGGAAGCCCGGTCAGCGCGGCGACGGAGTTGACCGTGGCGTTGAAGATGAGCTTCGACCACTGCGCCGGGCGCAGGTCGGGCAGCGCCTCGACCTCGAGCCCCGAGCGGGCCATCAACTCCGCGATCTCCTCGACGCGCTCGAACGGAGTCTCCTCGTATGGACCGAGCCACGTCTCGGTGTCGAGCACGTACTCGACGTGCGTGTCCGAGTGCTTCGTGCCGCTCATGAAGGTGACGCCGGAGACGATCGGCCAGTCGCCGCGAGCGCGGACGATTGCCTCGGCGCCGAGCCCGTTGAGCGTCGTCACGATCGTCGCCTCCGGGAACCTGCCCGCGAGCGACGCCGCCGCCTCGTCGAGACCCGTCGCCTTCGTGGCGACGATGCCGACGTCGAACGGCTCGAGCTGCTCTGGGTCGTCGGTCGCGACGACGCGCGCCGACAGCTCCGCGCGACCGCTCACGCGCAGTCCATGCGCGTTGAGGGCGTCCGCGTGCGCCCGCCGCCGTGTGAGGACGGAGACGTCGACCACCTGGGCAAGATGCCCCGCGAACAGGCTGCCGATGACGCCGGCTCCGACGACACAGACACGTTCGATCATCTCCGCTCGGTCATGCGGCGGCCGCTGCGGTGGCGTGTCCCGCGAAGTGCGGGATCACGCGCTCGGCAAAGAGCTCCTGGTTCTTGATCGCCATCCAGTGCGGTGCGTTGCCGGCGTTCACTGTGATCCCGATCTCAGTCAGCCCCTCACAGACACCCAGGGTCTGCTCGATACGACCGATGATGTCCGCGGGCGTGCCCACCCAGACGTAGTCCTCCTCGATCAACTGCTCGTACGGCACTTCGGCGAGTTGCTCCATGATTCCGGCCGCGTAGAAGCCGTAGCCGGCTGCCATGAGGCCGTCGGTCGGCGGCTTCTCGTGCTCGGTGAGGGGCGAGCAGTTGCCCTGGATGAACCCGTTGATCCAGTCGCGGCCCTCGCGCAACGCTGTCTCGCGGTCGTCGTCGAGGTGGCACGCGTGGATCCAGACGATGTCCGGCTCGGTGCCCTGCTCGGCGCAGGTGGCCCGGTACAGGTCGAGCTGCTCCTCCAGCACCTTGTACGGGAGTAGCGGCGGCACGGCGACACCCCAGCCTCGCTCGGCGGCGAGCGTGTACGTACGGTCAGACGTCCCCCCGAGGTACACGCGGTACTTCCGGTCGACGAACGGGACGATGTGGCTCTGCTCCACGTCGAAGTACGTGCCGTGATGGGAGAACTGCTCGTTCTCGAGAGCGGCGAGCAGCAAGTCGACGGCCTCCTCGTAGCGCGGACGCGCGTGCTCGTCGAGCGGGACTCCCGCCTTGAGCGGGATCCAGCCGTGCCCGCGCCCCACGCCCCATTCGTACCGGCCGCCGGTGAGGATGTCTGTGGCGTGGATCACGGACGCCAGCACGGTCGGGTTGTGGTACGGCAGCGCGTGCAGCATCGTGCGGAAGCGGATGTCTTTCGTCCGCTGCGCGGCTGCGGCGAACAGCGCGGTCGGGTTCGTCGAGACCGAGAACTTCGGGAAGAAGTAGTGCTCGATCACCGCGTAGGCGTCGTAGCCGAGCCGGTCGGCGTTGACGATCTGCTCCAGCACCTCGGCGTACAGCGTTTCCGCCGTCTTTCCCGGATGGAGCTGGAGCTCGGAGTACAGGCTGAATCGCATAGGTCCTTCCCTGTGACATGTCAAGCAAGGAGAGTCGAGTATCCCGCATCCGTGTCATGTCAGTCAACCGGTGTCAGACACCGCCCCGCTGTCAAGACCAAAGCGAGCCAAGTTCGTGCCAATCGCTCCCCAAGTGCCTGTCTCACCGGGACATGCGGCGACGCCTTCTGTGGAGAAGCTGGATGAAGGTGTCAGACACCGCCGTCGTGTCGAGGACGAACGCGACCGATTGTGTGCCGATCGCTCCCCAGCCGTACTCCCCTCGTCAGGTGCTCAGCGGAGAACGGCCGTGCACTCGATCTCGATGAGCAGACCCGGAACGGCGAGGCCGGTGATGCCGACGATCGTCTGCGCAGGGTGCTCCGCCCCGCCGGTGACACGGTCGATCGCAGCCGTGATCACCTCGTACTCGGTCGGGTGCAACGTGTAGATCGTGCGTCGCACGACGTCGTCCCACGACGCTCCGGCGGCACGCAGCGACACCTCGACGTTGCGCATCGCTGCCTCCGTCTGCGCCCCCAGATCGTCGCCGCCGACGATCGAGAAGTCCGGGGCAAGCGCCACCTGACCGGCGAGATGGACGACTGTCGTCCCCTCGGCCACGGCGACGTGTGAGAAGCCGGGCGCGGGATGCAGGTCAGGCGGATTGATCAGCTGCCGGTCGCTCATCTCATGCTCCTTTCGTGACGAGTGCGCGGAACTCGTCGTCCCTGACGAGCCCGCGCTTCTCCGTCCCCAGCGCCTTGACCGCTGCTAGCAGCGACGGGCGCCGCTCCTCGGGGACGTCCAGTCCCAGCTCGTCGGCCTTGATGCGGATGGAGTCGATACCGCTCTTCTTGCCGAGCACGATCCCGCGTGTGGCGCCGACGAGCTGGGAGGAGTACGGCTCGATCGCCTGTGGATCGTGGAACTGGGCGGCCACGGCACCCGACTCGCGCGTGAACAGTGTGTCGCCGGTGACCGCCTTCCACGGTGGCAATGGGGTCCCGGCCCGTTCCTGGACGAGCCTGGAGAGCTCTCGCACGCGACCGAGATCGAGCCGTGTCGGGATACCGTAGAGCGCCTCCAGGGCGAGCGCCACTTCGACGAGGTCAGCGTTGCCGGCGCGCTCGCCCATGCCGTTGACGGTGCCCTGCACCCAGGTCGCCCCGGCCTGCACGGCCGAGATCGCCGCAGCCGTCGCGAGCCCGAAGTCGTCGTGCCCGTGCCAGTGGATCGGGATCTCAGCACCCACTGCATCCCGTGCGCGGCCGACGAGGAGCGCCGCGGCCTCGGGTGAGGCGATGCCGATCGTGTCGACCACGGCGACCTCGGCTGCGCCGGCCTCGACCGCGGTCGCGTAGACGCGTGCGAAGAAGTCGAGGTCGGCGCGCGACGAATCGACGCCGAAAAAGCAGACACGGATCCCGTTCTCGGCCGCGAAACGCACCGCCGTCGCGATGCGCTCGAGCATCTTCTCGCGACTGACGCCGAGCGCGTCGAGCTTCCCATCGGAGATCGGGCTCTCGATCACTGATGCCTGCACGCCGATCTCGACGAGCGCCTCCACGTCGGCGGGGACGGCGCGCGAGAACCCCCACACCTCGGCCTGCAAGCCGGCGCCGGCCACGAGCTCGACGGCCCGCCAGTCGTCGGCCGAAACGCGCGGAAACCCGGCCTCGATGCGGTCGACGCCGGCTTCGCTGAGCGCCTGTGCGATCTCGAGCTTGTCCTCGGGAGACAGCACGACACCGACTGTCTGCTCTCCGTCGCGAAGTGTCGTGTCGTACAAGCCGACGGTGCGATCGGGCGCCGGCGGAACGGCCAGCTCGTTCACGGTTCCGGTCCAGAGCTTCGAGCGATCGATCATCCGGCCTCCACGATTCCGTCGGCGAACAGGCTGAGCTTCTCCGCGCCCGTCGCAGTGATCAGGAAGTTGTCCTCGAGCCGTAGCCCGCCACCGTCAGGCCAGTAGCATCCTGGCTCGATTGCAAGGACCATGCCTTCGCGAACGTCGCCCCCACCTGCCTGGTGCGCGTACGGCGGCTCGTGGGCGCGGGCACCGACACCGTGCGCCACCGGATGGGTCGGCTGCCCCGGGAAGCCGAGCCCGTCGATGCCAGCGCGGATCTTTCGATCGAGCTCTGCAAGGCTCGCACCGGGGACGCAGTGCTGGACGGCGCCCTCGTAGACAGCGCGAAGACCAGACTCGAGCTCCCGATACCGCTCGCTCAGAGACCCGCAGACGAGGTTCTTGGTGTGATCGCACCAGTACCCGTCTGCGCAGACCCAGATCTCGAACAGTGTGGGCTCGCCCTCGACAACGGGTCGATCGGTGGTGGCGGTGAACGTCTTGATCCCGGGGCCCGACCAGACGAGCGAGAATCCGAGTGCAAGGTCGACCTTCCCTGCCCACCCGGTTCCCTCGCCGTGGACGAAGCCGAGCCATTCGGCCGCAACCTGCGCCTCGGTCATTTCCGGACGGATCAGCCCGCGGACGTGATCCATCGCAGCACCGGCGATCTCATTGGCGAGCCGGACGCGATCGATCTCCTGCGGTGTCTTGATCGCACGCGCCTCGGCCAGCAAAGGAGTCGCATCGGCGGCGTCGGGAAACGCGTCGAACCACGCCTTGGTGTATGTGGTCGGCTCGCCGACCATGCGATCGGACGCCTGTGTGCCCAGGGAAAGCTCGAGCCCGAGCGCCCCGTACTCTTCCGCGGCGCTGACGGCCGCCTCCAGCACGCGCGCCGTGGGCGGACGCGGGTCGGACGGGTGATACCCGGCGAACGTCTGCACGTCGTCGGTCCAGGCCGTCCGTGCCGCGTCGTCGGCCGATGCCTCGAGGCAGATCAGCCGTGGCTCTCCCTCGCGCGGAAAGACGACCGCGTCGTACCCCTTCATGCCCCAGAAGTTCGTCAGGTAGAGGACGTTGTCTGGCGCACGGGCGATGATCGCGTCGAGCCCTCGCTCACGCATCAGAGAGCGGACGCGGTCGAGTTTCTCGTCGTCACACGGCCAGCTCACGTCACACACCTGACACGAAGCCGGCACAGCGACGTGCGCACTTCACGACTAGTGTCGATTCCAGAGGGAGGCGGGGTAGCTCCCCACCCGGGCGGGGGTGAGCCATGGGTTGCACCCGCGGCCGTGCCCACGCGGCACGTGTACCCCGGGCTCCTCTGCGCGCCTCGCCTCACCAGCTCACCCGCGTCTCACCAGCTCACCCGGGGCGGGGCGGGCTCGCCATGTGCCTCCTGCCACGAGATCACGGGGTTGCGGAGCACCCCGATCCGCTCGATCTCGCACTCCATGACGTCCCCCGGCCGGAGATAGAGCGACGCCGCGTCGGGCGAGAACCCGGCGACCCCCGACACCGTGCCGGTGGACAGCACGTCACCCGCCGAGTACCCGAGCGCCGAGTAGTGGCTGAGGATCTCCGGGATCGTCACCGACATGTTCCCGGAGTGCGAGACCTGGCGGGACTCGCCGTTGACACGAAGTTCCATGCGCAAGTCGTGCGGGTCGGGCACCTCGTCCGGTGTCACGATCCACGGGCCGAGCGGGCAGAACGTGTCGATCGCCTTGCAGAACGAGAACACGCCCGACCGCATCTCGCGACGCTGGATGTCCCGAGCCGTGATGTCGTTGAAGATCACGTAGCCGCCGATGTAGTCCATCGCGTCCTCGGGCGGAAACCACTTGCCGCCCTTCTTCAGAACGACTGCGAGCTCGAGCTCGTAGTCGAGCTCCTCCGTCAAGTGCTCCGGGTAGACGACCGGCTCGTCCGGCCCCACGATCGCGTCGACGTTCTGGAAGAAGACGATCCACGGTGCGATCTCGTGCTCCCAGCCGACCTGCTTCGACTCCTCCTCGTGCTCGCGGAAGTTCCCGGCCGTGTGGAAGAACTTCTTCGGGCACGATCGGCGCGCGCAGGCGCGTCTCTGCCAGCCCGACCCGCTCGCCGGTCCCGTCCGCACCGCCGCGCTCGAAGTACTCCCGCATCGTCGGCACGTCGAGCACCGCGATCTCCTCGCCGTCGAGCACACCGACCCGTCCCACCCCATCACCGAATGTCACCAGCTTCACGCGCTCTCCCTTGGTTTCGTTGACACCGCTTACGCTGCCGCGCCGCAGATCCGCATCGCCACGTCGGCGTACACGCGCGCGGTTTGCTCGAGCCCGTCGATCTCGAGGTTCTCGCCCAGCTCGACGTCCATCAGCCCGGTCGACGTCCCGTAGTTCACCGTGGGAATGCCGTAGCGGGTGAGCGCCGACGCGTCGGAGAACCAGCGCGTGACGTCGCGCTCCGGCACGGCCCCGAACACGCCTGCGTGCGCAGCGTCGATCGCCGCGACCAGCTCGTGCGCCTCGTCGATCTCGGCACCGGGCGCCGTGACGTACACCTCGCCCTCCACCTCGTAGTCGGGGAACCGCTCCGCTAGGCCGCGTACCATCTCCAATACCTGGCGCCGCGCCACCGCCATCGGCTTGGTGGGCGGCACGCGCACGTCGAGGAACAGATCGGTGTGGTGCGGCGTCCGCGAAACCCGCCACCCGAACCCGCCGTCGATCGCGCCGACGTTGACGATCGCCTGCGCGCCGCGGTAGCCGTTCTCCGGATCGTCCTCCCAGGTCGGGATCCACTCCTGCACCGCCTCCAGGACCTTGTGCATGCGCAGGATCGAGTTTCGATCTCGGCGCCCCTCGCTGAACGCCGTGTGGATGAAGTCGCCCGTGCGTCCGGATGCGCAGCCACAGCGCGCCGTAGTGGCCGAGCACGACCTTGCCCTCGGTCGGCTCACCGAGCAGGCACATGTCCGCCACGCCGCCATGGGTGACCAGGTATCGCGAGCCGGCGGCGTAGCCGCGGTACTCGGCGCCCACCGCGTCGCCGTACTGCGTCTTCTCGATCTCGCCGGCCACGGCCGCGATCATCACGTCGCCGCGGAGGCGAACACCAGCGGCCTGCAACGCGCGCACCGCCTCCACGTAACAGGCGAGCGCGCCCTTCATGTTCGAGATGCCGAGCCCGTACAGGCGTCCGTCGCGGACGAAGGCGCTCGGCTGGAAGCCGGGGACGTCAGCGAGCCACGGCTCCCGACCGGAGTACGACGTGTCCACGTGTCCGTTGAACATGAGGCTGGAGCCACCACCGACCCCCTCCCACACGCCGATCGCGTTCGCGCGCCCGTCCTCCACCTGCTGCCACTGTGTGCGCAGCCCGAGCTCCTCGTAGAGCTCGGTCATCAGCTCGGCCATCGCCTGCTCCGACCCGGTGAAGCTCGGCGTGTCGATCATCCGGCTCGCCGTCTCCACGAGCCGATCCCGGTCGATGCTCACGTCTGCCATGCGCCTAGGCCGCCAGTCCGCTGATCGTCGTCCCGATCACGTCGAGGTACGCGGGGAAGTCGAACTCCGGCGGGACGACACCGTCGGGGAAGTGTCCCTCGTAGAGCGGGAACCAGGCGTTGGGCGCCGACGGGTTCAGCACCACTGTCGTCGCGCCGAGCGCGCGATAGGCGTCGACCCGGTCGCGTATGTGATCGGGCGAGCCGCTCAGCGTCAGCGCGTCCGCCATCTCGTCGGGAACCGCCTCAATTGCGCCGTTCATGTCGCCGGTGGCGACCAACTCCTGGATCCGGAGCATCTCCTGCTCGAAGCCGGCCAGCTCGACCGACGTGGCGTACGACCGTGACGACTCCATGGCGGATGCAAACATCACGACCTGACCCTTCGCCTGCTCGACGCCGGCCATGTCCCGCGTCGCGACGGACGGGAAGCCGACCGCGATGTCGAAGTCTTCGAGCGACCTTCCTGCCTTCTCGGCGCCGATCTTCAGGTTCGGCACGATCACATCGCGCAGATACGCCTCCGAGTAGAAGTAGCCGAGGATGCCGTCGGCGAGCTCGCCGGCGAGCTGTGCCATCTTCGGGCCGATCCCGGCGAGGTAGATCGGCAGCTTCGTCTCCGTGGGCTGCATCATCAGCTGGAATCCGCGGACGCGGAAGATCTCGCCCTCGAACGTGGTCTGCTCGCCGTCGACGAGGCTGCGCATCACCGTCAGGTACTCGCGCACGGCGCGCAGCGGCCGTTCGTACTCGCGCCCGTGCCAGTTCGCAACGTAGGTGCGCGACTGCAACCCGACGCCGAGCGTGAAGCGGCCGCCCGAGAGTCGATGCAGGTTCGCCGCGCTCATCGCCGTGGACACCGGCGACCGTGCCCACAATCCGACGATCCCGGTGGCGATGCCGATGCGACTCGTGTGCGTCGCGATCGCCGCTGCAGGCACGAACGCGTCGCCGAAGATGATCTCCGACAGCCAGACGTCGCGGAAGCCCGCGCTCTCCGCCTGCGCCGCGAAGTCGAGCGTCAGATCGAGCGGCAGCGCCTGCAGGTAGACACCGAGACCGTTGTCGGCGGACTCGCCCACGCTCAACGATCCTTGCGGAAGTGCGGCAGCACCTGCTCGCCGAAGAGGCGGATCTGCTCCTGTCGGTTCTCGCCCCACAACTCGAGCATGACGTGCGTACAGCCGGCGTCGCGGTACTCCTCGATCGCAGCGATGCAGTCGGCCGGCGTGCCGGCGATCGGCTTGCAGCGGTCGAGCAGCGAATCCGTCACCTGCTCCTTCGCGGCGAGTCGGCCACCCCGCTCCATCGCTTCCGCGACCGGACGGATCTCCTCCGGGTCGATCTCGGCGAGATCGAGCAGCGTGTCGGCCGCCCCGGCGATGTTCTGCACCTTGTTCGCGAGGTACATGCCGGCGATCTCCCTCGCGCCGTCGCGACCGGTGTCGCGGTCGGACTCGTGGATCGAGGCGACCACCGTGCACCCGATGTCGATGTCCGCTGCGACGTTCTGGCACGTGTACCGCACGAACGCGGGCGTCGTGATCGACGGTGTCAGGCACCCGTCGCCGATCTCACCCGCGAGAGCCTGCATCTTCGGCGCCGTCGCGGCGACGTAGACGGGTGGCACGCCGCGCGGGGTGTGTGCCTCGTCGCTGAGCGCGGGTATCGACGCGCTCCACGTCTCCCCCTCGTACTCGAATGCCTCGCCCGACAGCACGCCGCGCACGATCGTGACCGCGTCGCGCATCGGGCCCAGCGTCCTCTTCGTCTGCGCGCGGATGTTGTTGAGGAAGATCTTCGACGTCCCGAAGCCGAGCAGGAACCGCCCCGGCCCCGCAGCCTCCTGCACGACCCGGGCATCCATCGCGACCTGTACAGGGTGACGTGTCCAGGGCGAGATGATCCCCCAGCCGATCGCGAGCCGCGCCGTCTCCCGCGCCATCAACGCAGAGACGACCGTCGAGGAGCGCGCTTCCATCTGGTGCTTGCGCCACCACGGGTACGCCTCGGCGAGCCACACCGTGTCCATCCCCGCCTCGTCCATCACGCGCGCGGTGGCGAGCATCTCGTCGAGCGGCTCCATCGTCAGCTGCATCACGCCGATCCGGAACGGCTGAGCCACTACACGCCTCCTCGCCTCGCCACCCGTGACATGTCACGGGAACCTATCACCATTCCGACGCCTCGTCGTCGAGCGGAGCAGCCCTTACACTCCCCCGCGTGCCGAGCTGCGCGCACTGCGGCTTCGACTCGGACCAGCCCTTCCGGTTCTGTCCCCAGTGCGGCTCCGAAGCGGCGGCGGAGACGTCACACGAGCAGCGGCGAACCGTCACGGTCGTCTTCTGCGATCTCGCGGGCTCGACCGCGTTCGGCGAGTCGGTCGACCCGGAGCGCCTACGGGTCGTGCTGGCCCGGTACTTCGAGCGCATGCAGAGCATCGTGGAGTCGCACGGCGGCACGGTGGAGAAGTTCATCGGCGACGCGGTGATGGCAGTCTTCGGCGTCCCCGTCGTGCACGAGGACGACGCCCTGCGTGCCGTCCGCGCCGCCCACGAGATGCGGGAGGCGCTCCCCGAGCTCGGGCTGGAGGGTCGCATCGGCGTGATGACGGGCGAGGTCGTCACGGGTACCTCGGAGCGTCTCGTCACCGGTGACGCGGTCAACGTCGCCGCCCGGCTCGAGCATGCCGCGCAGCCCGGCGAGGTGCTGATCGGGCAGCCGACGCTCGCGCTGGCCCGCGACGCCGTCGAGGTCGTGCCGATCGAGCCGCTCGTCCTGAAAGGGAAGGCCGAGCCGGTCCCCGCCTACCGGCTGCTCGCCGTCCTCGAAGCCCCCGAGCGGCGCCACGGCACCCGCTTCGTGGGCCGCGAGCGCGAGCTTGCTGCGCTACGCGACGCATTCCAGCGTGCAACCCGCGAGCAGCGCTGCGAGCTCGTCACCGTCGTCGGCGAGGCCGGCATCGGCAAGTCCCGCCTCGTCGCCGAAGCCCTCACCGGCCTCGACGCCACGATCGCGCGTGGCCGCTGCCTCCCCTACGGCGACGGCATCACCTACTGGCCCGTGGTCGAGGTGCTCAAGCAGCTCGACCTGCTGCCGCCCGACGAGACAGCCGCAACCGCGATCCGTTCGCTGCTCGGCGAGAGCAACGCCTCCACGTCGCCGGACGAGATCGCGTGGGCCTTCCGCAAGACGCTCGAGCACGCCGCGGCCGAGACACCTCTCGCGGTCGTCTTCGACGACATCCAATGGGGCGAGCAGACCTTTCACGACCTCATCGAACACGTCGCCCTCCTCTCCACCGGCGCCCCCATCCTTCTCCTCTGCATGGCACGGCCGGAGCTCGTCGAGCAACGCCCCACCTGGCCGGTGACGCTCCGCCTCGACCCGCTCGACGGCGACGACGTCGATCGACTCATGCCCACCGAGCTCCCTGGCGAACTGCGCGACCGGATCGCGCACGCCGCCGGCGGCAACCCGCTGTTCGTCGGCGAGATGCTAGCGATGGCCGCCGAGACCGAAGGAGACGTGGTCGTACCGCCTACGCTGCGCGCGCTGATCGCAGCACGCCTCGACCAGCTCGAGAGCACCGAACGCGCCGTCCTCGAGCGCGGCGCCGTCGAGGGGGAGATCTTCCAC
The DNA here is from genome assembly GCA_963701395.1 of uncultured Actinomycetes bacterium. Classification (GTDB taxonomy): domain Bacteria; phylum Actinomycetota; class Thermoleophilia; order Gaiellales; family Gaiellaceae; genus Gaiella. Next base: position 30,384 of record CAVOZU010000007.1, on the reverse strand, counting down.
CGCGGCGCCGTGCAAGCCCTCGCCCCCGACGAGACCCAGATCACGCCGCGCCTCGCCGCACTCGTCCGCAAACAACTGATCAGACCCGACCCTCCGCAGATCCCGGGCGACGACGGCTTCCGCTTCCGCCACCTCCTCATCCGCGACACCGCCTACGACGCGCTCCCCAAAGCCATCCGCGCCGAGCTCCACCAGCGCTTCGCCGACTGGCTCGAGCACCACGGCACAGACCTCGTCGAACACGACGAGATCCTCGGCTACCACCTCGAGCAGGCCCATGCCTATCGCGCCGAGCTCGGGCTCTCCGACGACGAAGGACTAGCGGCTGCGGCGCGAGCGCACCTGACGGCTGCCGGCCGTCGGGCGCGACGGCGTGGCGACGAGGCCGCCGCGGTCAACCTGCTCCGGCGCGCCGCCGCGCTCCTTCCTCCCGCCGAGATCGCCCTCGCCCTCGAGACCGACCTCGTCGATGCGCTCTTCTGGTCGGAGCGCGGCAACGAGGCCGTCGAGCTCGCGGAGTCCATCGCCGAGCGCGCGCAGGCCCGCGGCGACCAGATCGCAGAGCTGTGCAGCAGGCTCAAGGTCGCCGTGATCCGCACCTACAGCGAGCCGGAGGGCGCCGCGGACGAGCTGACCGCCCTCATCGAGCAGGCACTGCCTGTGTTCCAGGCTGCCGACGATTCCCTGGCGCTCTACACCGCCTACTACGCGCTCGCCGCGGTGGAGAACATTCATGGCCGGCTGGACGCGGCGCTGGAGGCGTTCGAGCGTGCCGCCCACCACTCAGGACGGGCGGGTCTGTCCTACGAGTTCGCAGCGTACCGATCCAGCCTTCGTCTCGACGGCACGACCCCGATCTCAGAGCTGCTCGCCTGGCTCGACGAGAACGCGGGTCGCACCGGGTGGGAGCGCTGGCTCCATGCGCCCCGGGCGGGGGCGCTGGCGAGGCTCGGCCTCTTCGACGAGGCACGCGCAATCCTCGCTGCGCTGCGGAAGCGCCGCGCGGAAGGCGATGAGCGACTGATGCTGGCCGTGCTCACCAGCTTCGAATCGGTGGACATCGAGCTCTTGGCCGGTGATCCAGCCGCGGCCGCGGAGCTCGGGGCGGAGGGGTGCAGGCTGTTCGAGGAACTCGACCACCTGATCTTCCTGGCGACGGCGGCCGGGAAGCTCGCACAGGCGCTCTATCTTCTCGATCGGCTCGACGACGCAGAGGCGTGGGCGCGCCGCGCGGAGGAGCTCGGTGCGAGCGACGACGTGTGGACGCAGATGCTCTGGCGGCAGACTCAGGCGAAGGTGCTCGCCCGGCGCGGCGAGCATGCCGAGGCGAAACGCCTCGCTCGCGAGGCGGTCGCGATCGGAGACGGGACGGACATCCTCGACATGCAAGGAGCTGCGTGCACCGACCTCGGAGAGGTGCTCTCGCTCGCCGGTCGGCCGGACGAGGCCCGCGAGGCGCTCGAGCAGGCGCTCGACCGCTACGAGCGCAAGGGCAACCTCGTGATGGCGGGACGCACCCGCGATCGCCTCGCCGTACTCCGCGACACGGTAGTCCCGTGAGCCCTGGCCACAGTCTTCCGCGGGGCACCGTGACCTTTCTCTTCACGGATGTGGAGGGGTCGACGAGGCTGCTGGGCGAGCTGGGCGCGGAGGGGTACGCGGACGCGTTGGCCGAGCACCGGCGGGTGCTGCGCGACGCGTTCACCGCGCACGGCGGTGTGGAGGTGGACACGCAGGGGGACGCGTTCTTCGTCGCCTTCCCCACCGCGCCGGGGGCGCTCGCAGCGGCGACGCAGATACTGGAAGGGCTCGCCGGCGGCCCGATCGCGGTGCGTATGGGCCTCCACACGGGGACGCCGCTCGTCACACCCGAGGGCTACGTCGGCGAGGACGTGCACAAGGGCGCGCGCATCGCCGCGGCAGGGCACGGCGGCCAGGTGCTGCTTTCCGCCGAGACGCGGGAGGCGACCCAAGCAGAGGTGCTGGATCTCGGCGAGCAGCGGCTCAAGGACTTCGCCCGGCCGGTGTGGATCTTCCAGCTCGGGGACGGTCGCTTTCCGCCTCTGAAGACGATCTCCAACACGAACCTGCCGCGGCCCGCGAGCTCGTTCGTCGGCCGCGAGACCGAGGTCGCCCAGCTCGCCGCGCTCGTCCGTGACGGCGCCCGCCTGGTCACGCTCACCGGCCCCGGCGGCACCGGCAAGACGCGCCTCGCGATCGAGGCGGCCGCCGAGCTCGTCCCGGAGTTCCGCAACGGCGTCTTCTGGGTCGGCCTCGCAGCGCTGCGCGACCCGACCCTCGTCACCGAGGCGATCACGCAGACGCTCGGCGCCAAAGACGGCCTCGCCGAGCACATCGCCGACCGAGAACTGCTGCTCCTGCTCGACAACATCGAGCAGGTCGTCGAGGCGTCCCCCGAGCTCGCCACGCTCGTCGAGACCTGCCCCAACCTCACACTGCTCGTCACCAGCCGCGAGCTGCTGCGCATCCGAGGCGAGGTCGAATACCCGGTGCAGCCCCTCGCCGAGCCCGATGCCGTGACCCTCTTCTGCACCCGCGCGCGAACAGAGCCCGACGACACGGTCCGAGAGCTCTCCCGCGCCCTCGACAACCTGCCCCTCGCCATCGAGCTCGCCGCTGCACGCACGAGCGTGCTCACTCCCGAGCAGATCCTCGAACGGCTCACCGACCGCCTCGACCTGCTCAAAGGCGGACGCGACGCCGACCCCCGCCAACAAACCCTGCGGGCCACGATCGCATGGTCGTACGACCTCCTCACCCCTCACGAGCAAACCCTCTACGCGCGCCTCGCCGTCTTCCGCGGCGGCTGCACCCTCGACGCCGCCGAACGGATCTGCGACGCCGACCTCGACACCCTGCAATCACTCGTCGACAAGAGCCTGCTCCGCTTCACCGACCAGCGCTACTGGATGCTCGAGACGATCCGCGAGCACGCTGCCGAGCGACTCGACGCCTCCACGGGAGCCGAGGAGTCACGCGATCGACATGCCCAGCACTACCTCGCACTCGTCGAGAGCTCCGCGCCGACGCTGCGCCTCCACGCGCTGCGCGGGCCGTCAGCAGAGTGCCGAGCGTGCCTCGACCGGCTCGAGGCGGAGCACGACAACCTTCGCGCCACCCTCACGCGCTTCGAAGCAACCGGACAGACTCAGCTCGCGCTCCGCATGGCCGGCGTGCTCGTCGAGTTCTGGTTCGCCCACAACCACTTCGTCGACGCCCGCACACGCCTGCTGGCGGCGCTCGCCGCCGACGAGGAGCCCGCGCCTGCGCGCGCAAAGGCGCTGCGAGGCGCGGCGCGCTCGCTCATGCTCGGCGACGATCGCGCCGGTGCCGTTCGCTGTGCCGAGGAGGCGGTCGCGCTCTCGCGGGCCCTCGGAGATCAGGCGGGAGTGGCCGGGGCGCTCTGGACGCTCGGCTGGTTGTCGGCGGACGGCGAGGACGGGGTCGGGATGCTCGAGGAAGCGCTCGCCCTGTTCGGCGAGGTCGACGATCCGGACTCGATGATCGGTGTCACCCGGGCGCTGGCGTCGATGTCCATGGATCGCGGAGACTTCGACCGGGCCGAGGCGCTGTACACCGAGAACCTCGCTCGGGCCAGGGCGCTCGGGAACACGCTCCGCGAGCACCAGACGCTGGGCGCGCTGGCCCTCCTCGCGGTCGAGCGTGGCCGTGTCGAGGAGGCACGTTCGCTCGCCGCGGCGCATCTCCCGCTCGCGGCTGCGCAGAGCGAGTTCTACGTCTCGACCGCCCTGGCGCGAGCCGCGTTCGTCCTCGCCCACGCCGGGCGCGCAACGGAGGCTGCGTCAGTCCTCGGGTGCTCGGTGCAGCTGGCGGAGGACGTGGGCGCAGCCGAGGACTGGGTCGCGGACCGCAACGACGCGACGCGCGCCGTGGCGCGCGCGAAACTCGACGACGACGCCCTCGCGGCAGCCCTCGAGCGCGGGCGTGCGCTGACCGTCGACGAGGGGGTCGCGCTCGCGCTCGGGCAACTCACGCGGCAGGCGTAGCGATCTCCCCGTCGGCGGAGGGGTATGCGGCGGCGCTCCAGGAGCGTGGAACGGATCCTCGCGAGCACCGCGGCAGGCTGTGCGCGCGGTGACCCCACACCCTGATCACCGTGTCCGTCCGGCGAGAGTGATAATCTGTTGGCCATGGAGACAACGGTTGTCGAATTCGCCACAGGCGGTGCCGAGGAGCGCTGGCGGTCGGGGCAGCAGCGGGACGAGGAGCTGGCGACCCTCTCCGCGCACTTGAGTGCAACCACTGCCCGCTGGCTTTCGCTCGCGTGGCAGATCCACGAGGCGGGCGACGTCGATGACGATCCCGCGCTCTACCTCGCCTACCGCTGCGGGATCACCGCGCGCGAGGCCCGCGAGTACCTTCGGGTCGCGGAAGCGCTGCAGGGGCTGCCCGAGACCAGTGCGGCGTTCGCGCGCGGCGAGCTGACCTTCACGAAGGTGCGCGCGTTGACGAGGGTCGCAACGGCGTCGTCGGAAGGTGGGCTGCTCGGGCTCGCAGCGGCGCTCACCGCCTCTCAGCTGGAGCGTGCACTGCGCGCCTTCCGGCGACTCGCAGTCGAGGAAGCCCGCCGGGCGCACGAGCTGGAGTACGTCGACTACTTCTTCGACGAGGACGGGACGCTGGTGCTGCGCGCGCGGCTTGCCGCCGAGGACGGCACCCTGCTCGTCAAGGCGTTGGAGGCGGCGCGGGGACGGCTGCTTGAGCGGCGCCGTGACGAAGCGCAAGCGAACGGCGCGCCGCCTGTCGCGGTTGAGCTGGCTGCCGAGCCACAGCGCCCGGTGCGGGTGGAGGCGCTCGTCGAGCTCGCCGAGGCCTCGCTCGCGGCCTCGGGCGAGCACGAGGTCGTGGCCACGCGGCTCGTCGTCCACGTCGATGCGGCTGCGTTGGCGTCGGACGGGAACGGACGGTGCGAGCTCGACGACGGCCCGGTCATCAGCCCCGAAACCGCACGACGGCTCGGCTGCGACGCGGAGTTCGTAGCGCAGGCGGGGCGCGACGGCGTGCCCGTCAGCGTCGGTCGTACCCGGCGCACCGTGCCGCCCGCGCTTCGCCGGCTGCTCGAAGCGCGCGACGACGAAACGTGCTGCTTCCCCGGCTGCGAGCGGCGCCGACACCTGCAGGCCCACCACCGCCGACACTGGGCACACGGGGGCGAGACCAGTCTCGAGAACCTCGTCCTGCTCTGCTTCCACCATCACCGCCTCGTGCACGAGGGCGGCTACACGGTCGAGGACGACTTCCAGGGCAGGCTCCGCTTCCGCAACCGCCACGGCATCGTGGCCCCCACCGCGCCACCCCGGCCTCCGCCCGGCAGCGCAGACCAGCTCGTCGGCGAGAACCACCGCCTCGGGCTCACGATCGGCCCACGAACCACCCGAAACGGCCACGGCGACCCGCTCCACCTCGCACTCGTCGTCGAAGCACTCGGCGAGCCTGGCTGAGCACTCGCGCCCGGCTCAGGCTCCGGCCGGCCAGTGCTCGACCGTCACGCCGGCCATCGGGAAGTGCTTCGGGTTCCCCGTCGCGAGGCGCGCTCCAACTCCGGCGGCGCCCGCCGCGATCAAGCAGTCGCTCTGGCTGAGCGTGACGCCGCGGTCGGCGTGGGCGCGCCGCCACTCCCCCGCACGCGCCCCCTCCGCGCGACCGAGGGGTGCCAGCCGCAGGCCCACGAGCAGACGGTCCGCCGCTCGCCGCTCACGCGTGCTGCGCAGCCCGCGGTGGATCTCCTCGACGTTGACGACCGTCGTGAACAACGACTCGCCGGCGCCGTGGAGCGCCCCCAGGCGCGCCGCGGCCTCGTTACGACCGCGCAGGAGGTCGATCAGCACCGTCGTGTCGAGCACGACGGGCACGGGTCACCCGACACGCGACGCGTCACGGCGGCGTTCCTCGCCGACCCAGGCCGCGGGATCGGCGTCCCAGTCGTGGCCGGCGTCGTCGATCGTGCCGATCGCCGAGCGAATCGCCTCCCACCTGCGCTCTTCCTCGAGCGCCGCCCGGGTCGCGCGCTCGATGAAGCGACTCCGGCCACGCGATCCGACGCGCGCGTCGAGCTCCTCGACGAGTGCGTCTTCGAGGTGAACGTGGATGCGCATGACAAACAGCTTAGCCCACTACTAAGCACACATCTAGGCCCACTAGGGACGTGCCTCTTTCGGCCGCCGGTCTGGCAGGTCGGGCGGCTACCCGCCTGCTGCTACCGCGACGACGCGCAGCTCGAGCGCGTTCAGCACGTTGCCGACCTGCTGGTTGATGATCGGCTGCAGCACGCGCTGCCCCATCGCGCCCACGGGCCCGGCGATCTTGACGTCGGCCTCCCAGGCCATCGAGGTCCCGCCATCCGATTCCGAGAGCGTGAACTGGGTCGTCATGTTCATCATCGCGCCGACGCCGGTGCCCTTCGCGTTGAGCGACGCGTACTCGGGCGCCCGCTCCTCGAGCTTCTCGAAGTTCATCTTCATCTTCAGCCCGCCGAGACCGAGCGGCACCTTGACCTTCGCGTTCCAGTGGCGGTCGTCGACGATCTCGAAGCTCTCCACGCCGGGCATCAATCCGGCCATCTGCTCGGGATCGTTGATCACCGACCACACGACCTCGCGGGAGGCCGGCAACTCCTTCGTCCCTTCGACCTTCACTTGGATGTCACCTCGACGTTCGCTCGGGCCGCGTCGGGGTGCCGAAGCATCTCCCAGACGCGGTGGTAGGGGTTGTGGCTGTCGTAGACGAACACGTCGTGCCCGCCCGAGCGCAGGGCGTCCTGCACGGCGGACGAGATGCAGTGGATGGCTCCGCCACCGCCCTCGCCCATCCCCTTCGCGCCGAGCGGCGTGAACGGTGACGGAGACTCGATGGCGGCGGTCTGGAGCGGCGGCATGTCCATCGCGTGCGGCACGTGGTAGTCGTAGAAGTTGGGTGTGAGGAGGTTCCCCTCCTCGTCGTACGTGAACGTCTCCCAGATGGCCGCGCCGATGCCGTGCGCCGTCGCGCCCATCACCTGACCCTCGACGATCTTCGGGTTGATGCGCGTACCGCAGTCGTCAACGGCCGCGTAGTCGACGATCTCGTAGTAGCCGGTCTCCGGGTCGACCTCGATCACGCACGCGTGGATCTGCGTCGCGTAGGTGAGCGTGAGATTGCCGAACTTCGTCTCCTTGTCCGGCACCTGGAAGTCGGGCCGGTAGACGAAGCGGCAGTTCATCGTCGGCGGATCCTCGGGGAAGCCTGCGTTGTTCGCGTTCGGGATTGCGCCGAGAGCCATGAACGGCAACGCGGCCTCGGGCGGGCCGTCCTTGATTCGCGCGAACCCGTCGGCGAGCTCGATCGCCTCGAGCGGGCACTGGAAGACCATGCTCGCGAGCGTCTTCATCTGGCCGGCCAGCATCTCCGCGGCGCCCTTCACGGCGCCGAGACCCGTCACCGCGAACTGGCTCGCGTACGTGCCGGAGAAGCCGGCGTGCGAGTTCCAGTAGGTGTCGTGACCGACGCGCACGGTCACGGCGTCGACGTCGCAACCGAGGATCCCTGCCACCACCTGCGCCGCCGTCGTCTCGTGACCCTGACCCTGGGGCGTCGTGCCCAGCGTGACCACGACCTCGCCGAAGATGTCGAGCTTGACCGTTGCCACCTCGTTGTTGCCCGAGAACTGCAGGTCGGGGTTCAGGAGCTGCGACTGGCCGAAGTTGTTCGTGCCCGAGTCGAGCGTGGAGCCGATGCCGAAGCCGAGCAGCTTCCCACGCGCTGCGGCGTCGGCGCGCCGCTCCTCGAGGCGGTCGTGCCCGATGAGGTCGAGGGCGATGTCGAGACAACGGGCGTAGTCACCGGAGTCGTAGACGCAGCCGTTCGGCGTCTCGTACGGCATCTGCTCGGTCTTGATGTAGTTGCGCTTGCGGATCTCGACCGCGTCGATCCCCAGCTCAGCCGCGACGACGTCGATCACACGCTCGGTCAGCCAGAGCTGCTGCATGCGCGAGTAGCCACGGTTCGGCGACACGGGCGCCTTGTTCGTCATCACCTGCGTGAACTCGACGCGGATGTTGCGCCAGCCGTAGACGCCGGGCGTGACCTGCGACCAGATCACACCGCCGAGCGGCTCGTAGCGCAGATACGCGCCCGCGTCGTCGAGCGCCTTGCAGCGCAGACCGGTCATCGTGCCGTCGGACTGCACGGCGACCTCGACATCGTGGAACCAGCGCTCGTTTCCGTGTGACATGGACTGGTGGAACTCGGTGCGCCACTCGGTCCACTGGATCGGCCGGTTCAGCTTCCTCGCCAGCAGGCAGCAGGCGACGAGCTGCGGGTGCGACGTGATCTTGTTGCCGAAGCCGCCGCCGATGTCCTGCGTGACGATGCGCAGCTTGTCGATGCCGACCCGCATCGCCGGCGCCATCATGATCGCGGCGAACCCCGGGAACTGGTTGTTCGTGAACATCGTCCACTGCCCGGTGCCGCGGTTGTACTCCACGAGCGCACCGTTCGGCTCGAGCGGTGTCGAGTTGAAGCGGTCGAAGTGCAATTCGTTGATGCGGATCACGTGGTCGGCCTCGCCGAACGCCGCATCGACGTCGCCCCACTCCCAGAGCCCCGTGTACGACATGTTCCCCGGCACGTCGTCGTGCAGCTCCGGCGCTCCCTCGTCCCGGGCGCGCCGCGCGTCGACGAGGACGTCGAGCGGCTCGTAGTCGACCATCACCAATTCGGCCGCGTCGCGAGCACGCTCGCGCGACTCGGCGACGACCGCCACGACGGGCTCGCCGAGGTAGCGCGCGCGGCCGACGGCGAGGGCGTAGTCCTTGACGTGCCCGCCGGGCGGCGCCGCGATCTGGAAGAACGGATCGGTCTGCAGCGCGACCTCGTCTCCGGTGAGCGTCCCGTACACGCCGGGGAGCTCGAGCGCGGCCGAGACGTCGATGGAGAGGATCTTCGCGTGCGCATAGGGCGAGCGCACGAAGTGCAGGTACCCCATGTTGTGCCGCTTGATGTCGTCGAAGAAGACCCCCTGGCCCTGCACGAGCCGCCTGTCCTCCTTGCGCGGCACGTCGATCCCGATGAAGCCCTTGGTGAGCGTCCCCTCCTGCGTCTCGATCGCGGTCACGCCCCGCCCCCGACCTGTTGCACGGCCTCCACGATGTTCCAGTACCCCGTGCACCTGCAGATGTTTCCCTGGAGGGCGATCTTGATCTCCTCCTCGCTCGGGCTGGGGTTCTCGGCGAGCAGCGCGGACGCGCTCATCAGCATCCCCGGGGTGCAGTAGCCGCACTGGAGCGCGTGCGCGTCGGAGAACGCCTGCTGCAGCGGCGTCAGCTCGTCGCCGTCCGACAGGCCCTCGACGGTCGTGATCTTCGTACCCTCAGCCTGGACGGCCAGCATCATGCAGCTCTTCACGGGCACGCCGTCGACGTGCACCGTGCACGCACCGCAGTTGCCGGTGTCGCAGCCGATGTGCGTCCCGGTGAGGTCGAGATCGTCGCGGATCAGGTGGACGAGCAGGCGCGAGGCGGGGACGTCCCGCTCGACGGCCTCGCCGTTGATCTCGAGCGACACAGTTCTCGACGTGGTCGGTGTCGTGGCCACTGCTATCCCTTCGCTCTCTCGGCTGCCAGCAGGACGGCGCGCGTTGCAGAGATCTCGGCGAGCGCGCGGCGGTAGTCGGCCGAGGCGTGCACGTCCGAGGGCGGGTCGAGAGCGGCGCCGAGACCTTCGGCTGCGGCCTTCACCGATGCCTCCGAGAGCTCGCTCCCCGCGAGGCGTTCCTCCATCGCTGCCGCCCGCACCGGTGTGTTGGAGACGCACCCGATCACCACTCGCGCGCCATCCGGGTCGACGCTGGCGGCTGCGCTGACGACGTATGTGCCGTGAGCGCCGAGGGTGAGACCGGCCATCGCGTCACCCGTCCCCGGCCTGCGGGTGGGCACGGAGACCTTCGTCAGTAGCTCCCCTTCGCCGACGGCAGTGAGGTAGACGCCGACGAAGAACTCGTCGGCGGAAACGACACGCTCGCCGGCTGCGCCCCGGATCGTGAACGTCGCGTCGAGCGCGACCAGGAGAGGCGGGAAGTGGTTGGTCGGATCGCTGACACAGACGTTGCCGCCGATCGTGCCGCGATTTCGTACCTGGACGTCGGCGATCGTCGAGGCGACCTCGGCGAGCACGGGCCGTGCCACCTCGACCTCGGACGACGCGGTGAGAGCGGCGGCCGTGACCATGGCGCCGATCTCGAGCGTCGCGCCGTCGGCAGAGAACGAGATCGTGCGCAGCTCCTCGAGGTCGGCGAGATCGATGAGCACGTCGGGTGAGGCGACCCTGGCCTTCATCACGTTGACGAGCGTCTGTCCCCCGGCGAGAGCACGCGCCCCGTCGTGCTCGGCGAGGAGCGTCACCGCCTCCTCGACCGTGGCGGGACGCGCGTACTCGACCTCTCGGAGAAGCATGACCTGAAACCTCGCAGAACCCCAGCTGACATGTCAAGGCGGATCCGACCGCGGTATGCTCGCCGCGTGGCCGCGTACGACGCCGTCTTCGTCGGGTCGGGGGTGAACGCGCTCTCCGGGGCTGCCCTGCTGGCACAGGAGGGTTGGCGCGTCTGCGTGCTCGAGCGCGAAGAACGCCTCGGCGGCTGCCTCTACACGAGCGACGACCTGACGCTGCCAGGTTTCACGCACGAGGTGCTGGCGTCGTGGCACCCGCTCTGGACGGGCGGCGCCGCGTACGGCGACCTGAAGGAGGCGCTCGACCGTCGCGGCCTCGAGTACCTGAACACCGACCTCCCCACCGGTACCGCATATCCAGACGGTGACGCCGCGTTCGTGTGGGCGTCGCTGGAGGGAAACGTCGCCGAGCTCGAGCGGCACGGGGCGGGCGACGGTGCCGCCTGGGAGGCGTTCTTCAACGGCTTCATGGCGAACGCCGACCTCTCTTTCGGTCTGCTCGGCACCGAGCTGTGGTCCGGAGCTGGACTCTCGCTCGGTCGTACCGCGTACAAGCGGTTCGGTCGCCGCGGGCTGCTCGAGTTCGCAGGCGGCACGCTCGTCACGTGCCGTGACTGGGTGACGCAGACCTTCGCCAGCGAGCAGGCACACGGGCTGCTCGCCCCGTGGGTGCTGCACACGGGCCTCGGCCCCGACCAGGCCACGTCAGGCTTCATGACGCAGGTGATCGCGGCGGCGCTGCAGCTCGGCGGCATGCCGGTGCCGGTCGGGGGCGGCCGGACGCTGGTCGACGGTCTCGCCGGCATCGTCCGTGACGCGGGCGGCGAGGTTCGCGCCGGCGCCGACGTGGAGCGCGTGCTCGTCTCGGGCGGACGCGCCACGGGTGTGCGCCTCGCAGACGGCGAGACGATCACCGCCGCACGCGCCGTCGTCGCCGGTGTGACGCCGACGCAGCTCTACGGCCGGCTGCTCACCGACGGCGACGTGCCTCCGTCGGTGACCGCGGCGGCGAAGCGCTTCCGTTACGGGCGCGCCGAGATGCAGATCCACCTCGCACTCGACGCGCCACCGGTCTGGCGGGGCGGTCGGGCGGACGAGCTCGCCCGCTGCACGATCGTCCACGTCACACCGGGGCTCGACGGCGTCTCGCGCGCGGTCAACGAGGCCGAGCGCAGCCTGCTGCCGGCCGAGGCGACGATCGTCTGCGGCCAACCCTGCTCCGTCGACCCGTCCCGTGCTCCCGACGGGAAGTCGATCCTCTGGATCCAGCTGCAGGAGCTTCCTGCCGGTCGCGTCAATGGCGACGCCGCCGGCGAGCTCGACACCGGCAACGGCACCTGGACGGAGGATCTCCGCGAGGCCTATGCCGATCGCATCGTGGCGCGGCTCGGCGAGTCGATCACGAACCTCTCGCGCTCCACGCTGAAGCGCGTCGTCCTCTCCCCCGCCGAGATCGAGGCCTTGAACTGCAACCTCGTCGGCGGTGACATCTACGCCGGCTCGTGCGCGCTCGACCAGAACCTCCTGTGGCGGCCACTCGGTGAGACACCGGGACACGGGACACCGGTCGAAGGACTCTGGCTCGTCGGTGCGAGCACGCATCCCGGCCCCGGGCTCGGCGGCGGATCCGGCTACCTCGTGGCCAAGGAGCTCACGAAACCGTCCTTGCCGCGACGCGTCTTTGCGAAATTTCCAGGACGCTAGAGATGCGGCTCGGGCTCAGCGAGATCTCGACCGTCGACTCGTCGTTCGCCGACGACGTCTCCGCGTATGCCGCGGCAGGGTTCGACGCGATCGGGATCTGGGAGTTCAAGCTCCCGCCCGACGACGAGGCGAACCTCGCCCTGCTCGCGGAGCACGGCCTCGCAGTGGCGAACTGCGTCCCGGCCGTCCCCTCCTTCCTGCCGCTGGCGATCCCCGGCATGGAGGGCCCGGCCGACCCCGCGGAGCGGCTCGATGCTCTCTGCGATTCCGTCCGGCGCCTCGCGGGCTACGGCGCCGAGTCGATCGTGTGCCTCAGCGGCCCGCTCGGCGACCGTAGCGAGGCGCAGGGACGCACGGTCGTGATCGACGGCCTCCAGCGCCTTGCCGGCGTCGCGCGAGAAGGCGACGTGCCGCTCGGGCTCGAGCCGATCCACGTGACGCAGCGCGACGTCGCCTCGTTCGTCAACTCGATCGAGGCCGCAGTCGACATCCTCGGTGAAGCCGGGCTCGGCGACGTCGGCCTCTTGCTCGACCTGTACCACGTAGCCGACGACCCGAACATCTGGGACTTCATCGGACGTGCCTCGTACCGCATCGCCGGCGTGCACGTCGCCGACTGGCCGCTGGCGGACGAACGCACGGACCGGGAGCTGCCGGGCTACGGACGGCCCGGCACCAAGGAGCTGGTCGACGCGCTCGACCTCTCCGGTTGGGACGGGACGCTCGACGTCGAGATCTTCTCCGAGCCCGACCGCTTCTGGGGGCTGCCGGTCGATGAGGCTGCACGCCAGGCGTACGCGGCCGGCGCAGCTCTCGTGTAGCGCAAGAGCGAGTCACCCGCCGGAGCCACCGCACGCCGGGCCAAACCGGCGGTGCCCGCCTACGATGGGAGGCGGTGGACGGGGGCCTTCATCGCTGTGGCGCGACTGCGTTCGTGCCCTTTCTGCCGTCGGACGTCGAGCAGACGATCTGCGACCGTCTTGCGGGCCAGGTCGAGCGGCACGCGGACTGCGTCGCGGTCGTCGACAGGATGCTGCGACTCACCTACGCGACGCTCGACGGGTGGTCCGACGTAATCGCAGGCGACCTCGTCGACGCCGGCGTAGGCCACGGCGACAGGGTTGCGTTGCTCCTGGAGCAGGGCGCCCAGGCGATCGCCACGCAGCTTGCCGTCCTCAAGGCGGGCGCTGCCTACGTCCCACTCGACCCGGGGGATCCCGACGACAGGTTGCAGCGCCTGCTCGACCGCACCGCCACCGCGGCCATCGTCACCTCCGCGCCGGAGACGACCCGCGCCGGCTCGCTCACGGGCGCCGTCGTCGTCGACCCGGGCGATCCAGGACGTTCGAGCCCTGCTCCGGCGCGGCCGTCCACGACTCCCGCCTCCGTGGCCTACGTCTACTTCACGTCGGGGTCGACCGGGGAGCCGAAAGGCGTCGTCGACACTCACCGAAACGTCCTGCACAACGTGCTCCGCTACACGACGATGCTCGAGATCGAGCCGAGTGACCGCCTGACGTTGCTTCAGGCCCCGGCCTACAGCGGTGCCGTTTCGAGCCAGTTCGCGGCGCTGCTGAACGGTGCCACGGTCTTCCCGTTCCGACTCCGCGACGAGGGCGTCGTGCGGCTCGCCGACCTTCTCGAGCGAGAGTCTGTGACCGTCTACCACTCCGTGCCGTCGATCTTCCGGGCGCTTGCCGGGCTCAGCCGCCGTTTCCCGTTGCTCCGCGTCGTCCGCCTGGAGGGCGACCGAGCCTCTCGGCTCGACGTCGAGCACTTCCACGCGGTCTGCGGGGACGACGCGATCCTCGCCAACGGGCTCGGCACGACCGAGACCGGGCTCGCCCGTCAGCTGATCGTCTCGTACGGGGCCCGGCTTGACGAGGGCATCCTCCCCGTCGGCTATCCGGTGCCCGACGTCGAGGTCGTCGTCCGTGACCGCGACGGCCGCGAGGTGCCCGCCGGCGAAGTCGGCGAGATCGCCGTCCGTAGCCGGTTCCTCGCGCTCGGCTACGTGGATCGACCGGACCTCACCAGGGAGGCGTTCGAGCCGGACGCCACCGGAGGCGACCTTCGCACCTACCGCACGGGTGACACCGGGAGGTTGCGGCCCGACGGGTGCCTCGAGTACCACGGGCGCCTCGACTTCCAGCTGAAGGTCCTCGGCAACCGCGTCGACCCGGCCGAGGTGGAGTCGGAGCTGCTCCGCCTCCCCGAGATCCGCGAGGCCGTGGTGCTGGCCGAGGCCGGCAGGCGCGGCGAGGGCAGGCTCACCGCGTACGTCGTGAGAACCGACCGCAGCCCGCTGGACCCCGCCCAGCTGCGGGCCGCGCTCGGCGCACGGCTGCCGACGTACGCGGTGCCGACGCGGATCGTCGAGCTCGATCGGCTGACGCTCGGGCCGAACGGGAAGGTCGACCGGCGGGCACTCGTGCCGGTTGCGCGCGAACTCCCGGACGACGACGCGCCCGCAACCGATCTGGAGCGACTGCTGCTCGGGGTCTGGGCCGAAGTGCTCGAGGCTCCCGTCGGCCTCGACGACGACTTCTTCGAGGCGGGCGGCGACTCGCTCGCCGCCACGGAGATCGTGGCTCGCATCGAGGTCGAGACAGGCTCCGCGCTGCCGATCTCGGCACTCGTCCAGGCTCCGACGGTGCGGCTCCTGGCGACGATGGCCTCTGCTCCGCTCGCCCTGGAGGCGTCGACGCTCGTCCCGCTCGCGGTCGGCGAGGGCACGCCCATCGTGCTCGTCGCCGGTCACGCAGGACACTGCCTCGAGTACCGACAGCTCGTGGCCGAGCTGCCCGGGAGACACGTGGTCGGCCTCGAGTTCAGCGGGTCCCCCGAGATCGGCGTCGACGCCCTGGCCGCGGCGCACGTACGCACGCTGTCGGCCGCAGGGCTCGCCTCACCGCTCGTCCTCGCCGGGCACTGCTACGGAGCAGCAGTCGCGCTGGAGGTCGCTCGACTGCTCGACGAGCGCGGCGACCCTGTCACTGCGCTCGTCGAGCTCGGGTTCACGCCAGTCGACTTTCCCACCCTCGTCGAGCCCAAGGCCGCCGCACGGTGGCGACGCGGCCCGGGCTCGCTCACCAGCCTCGTTCGGGCCGACCTCACCGCGATGCGCGGCCTGCCCCGACCACGCCGCCCCGCGTACCTGGCGGGACGCCTCCGCGCCGCGGCTCGTAGGGCTGCGCTACGGCTCGGTGCCCCGCTGCACATGACGAACCCCGAGGCCGCACGGTCGGGGTTTCGCGACTACGCGCCCGTGCCGTACCGGGGTCGCGCCGTGCTGTTCCTGCCTCGGGAGCTCACGGAGCGCTACACCTGCGACGCAGCGCGCGACTGGAGGGGATTCACGGAGGCCGGAGCGGACGTCCACCTCGTGCCCGGCGCCGAGCCCAACTCCGTCCTGCGAGCACCCGCCGTGTCGGAGGTCGCGGCTCGCCTCGCCGCGCTCGCCGCGGAGGCGCAGGTCGTGCGGCAAGGAGCGGATCCGGTTCAGACAGTGCCGTAGAGCGCGAGCACGATGCGGACGAACTCCTTCGTGTCGTCGTAGAGCCCGATCTCCCGGACGGCACGGGCGCCCTGGTACCACCCTGCGAGCGCGAGTCGCCGGTCACCGTCGAACTCGTCGAGCTGCCAGCGCAGGTACCGGACACCGGCCCGAACGTTGCCGGCCGCGGTACGGGGGGTTCGCCGACCGATGAGCGTCGCGTCCACCCACTCCCACGTCTCGGGAAGGAGCTGCATCACGCCGAGGGCGCCGACGCTGGAGACGACGTCCTGCTGGAACCCCGACTCCATCCAGGCCAGCGCACGGGCCAGCTTCGCGTCGACGCCGTACACACTCGACCAGTGGTCGAGGGACGAGCGCACCGGGACGCGGCCCGGCTCACCTCCGGTCGCGGCCTTCGCCCGGGCGCCTGCGGGCAGGCGTAGGCGCTGTCCCGACACGATCACGCGCGTCAGGGTGAGCCCGTTGACCCGCGCGAGTTGCCACGGGCTCACGTGGTAGCGCTCGGCGATCGAGAAGAAGCTCTCGCCCGGCCGCACGCGATGCACGATCGACGCCGCCTTGGGGCGGGGCGGCGCCGCACGCGCCCCGGGCACCCGCAACCGTTGACCGGTGACGACCACACTCGACAACGTCAGGCCGTTCGCGCGCGCCAGGACAGAGGCAGACACGGAGTACCGTGCGGCGATCGCGTAGAAGCCCTCGCCGGTCCGTACGACGTGCACGACGCCCTCCGGGGCCGGCCTGACCTTGGTGGAGCGCCCGGCAAGCGCACGGTACGTCTGAGTCCCGGCGATCCCGTCTGCCGTCAATCCCTTAGCACGTTGGAACTTTCGCAACGCGACTGCAGTCTTCTGCGTGAACCGCCCGTCGACTGCGCCTGCCGGGAGCCCGTAGCTGCGCAACCTGAACTCCAGGGCGGTGACGTCCCAGCCGACCAGTCCCGGCCAGAGCTCCCGCTGCCCGAGGAGCGGCGCTCCGAGCGCGCCGAGCGCGCGTCGGGTCGCAGTGCCGACCTTGCCGTCGGCGGGGAGACCCGAGCGTCGCTGGAAGGCCGCCAGGCCAGCGCGGGTGAGAGGCCCCTCCACTCCGTCGACCGGACCCGCGTACGAGAGGTGCGAGCGCAGAGCGACTTGGAGCGCCGCGACGCTCGCATCTGCCGCTCCCGCCGCCGGCGCCAAGGCGAGCACGCAGACGGCAAGAGCGCCGCTGACGACCGATCGGCGCACGAGCCTAGGTCTTCGTCGGCGGCCGCGACCTCCCTGCCCCGTCCCCGCGCCTCACGGCCTGTCGGCGTCGAGGACGTCGCGGATCCGACGCGCGAGCGCGTCCGGCGAGAACGGCTTGTGGATGAACAAGGCGTCGGCGTCGAGCGCGCCGCCGTGCACGATCGCGTTCTCGGTGTACCCCGACATGAAGAGGACACGAAGACCGGGACGGACGGCGCGGAGCCGGCGCGAGAGCCTCCGCCCGTTCACACCGGGCAGGACGACGTCGGTGAGCAGCAGGTCGATCGTCCCCTCGTGCGCCCCGACCACCTGCTGCGCCGCCTCGGCGCTACCGGCTTGCAGCACCGTGTAGCCCAGCCGCTCCAGGATCTGCAGGACGAGGCGCGCGACGAACTCGTCGTCCTCGACGACGAGCACCGTCTCCGAGCCGCCCAGCGGCGTGCCGGCCTCGGGCGGGGGGGTGATGGGCTCCGGCTTCTGTGTCGCAGCGGGGAAGTAGAGCTTGAACGTCGTCCCTTTCCCCGGCTCGCTGTAGACCTGGATCTCGCCGTCGAGCTGCTTGACGATCCCGTGCACCGTGGCCAGCCCGAGACCGGTCCCCTTCGCCTTCGTCGTGAAGAAGGGCTCGAAGATCTTGCTGACCGTGTCGGCGTCCATCCCCTCGCCGGAGTCGCTCACGGCCAGCACCACGTAGGCTCCGGGTGAGACACCGGCGTGCTCCGCGGCATACTCCTCGGTGAGCTCGACGTTCTGCGTCTCCACCGTCAGCGTGCCGCCGTGAGGCATCGCATCGCGTGCATTCACGGCGAGGTTCAGCAACACCTGCTCGAGCTGGACGGGGTCGACGCGCACGCTGGAGACGCCTGGAGCGAGCATCGCGCGGACGTCGATGTCCTCGCCGAGCACGCGCTGGAGCAGGCCCTCCACGCGTGTGACGGCTTCGTTGACGTCCACGACCCGCGGGGAGAGCATCTGCCGCCGGCTGAAGGCCAACAGCTGCTGCGTCAGGTCAGCCGCTCGCCGGATTGCGCCTTCCACCTCCTCGGCGTGCGGGCGACGCGGGTCGTCCTCGGGGAGCTCGCGCAGGAGCAGCTCGTTGAAGCCGCCCATCGCCGTGAGCAGGTTGTTGAAGTCGTGCGCGACGCCGCCTGCGAGCCGGCCGATCGCCTCCATCTTCGCCGTCTGCCGCAGCTGCTCCTCCAGCTCGACGCGGTCGGTGACGTCTCGAGCGACGCCGAGCACCGCCTCGACGACGCCACCCGACACGATCGGCGTCAGCGTCCCTTCGACGACGATCCAGTCGGTGCCCTCACTTCGGAGTCGTACCGCCACCGAGGTCGGCTCACCACGGGCAGCGGTGTCGAAGGCCCGACCGAAGGGACCGAGGTCTTCCGAGTGCACGTGCATATCGATGGGCTCCCCGACGAGCTCTTCGAGCCCCGTCCCGAGCACGGCGCGGATCGACGGCGACGCGTACGTCAGCCGTCCGTCGACCGCACAGAGACAGATCAGCTCCTGCGAGTTCTCAACCACGCGGCGGTACAGCTCGCGGCTCTCGCGCAAATCGCTTTCGCGCTGCTCGATCGTGGACGTCATCGAGTCGAAGGCGCGCTCGACGCGACCGATCTCGTCGGCGGAGCCGCCGTCGATCCGCACGGCGAGGTCGCCTTTCGCCACCGCAGCCGACGCGGCGGCGAGGGGCTCCAGTCGGCGCCGCAACCGCACACCACCCAGGAGCGCAACCGCGACTCCCCCGAGGAGCGCAGCGAACGTGGCCGCAAGGACGAGAGTGCGGGCCTCGCCGTAGCGCTCCTCGACATCGCGGATACGCTCACCTGCCTGGGTCTCGTTGACGGCGACGAGAAGGTCGAACGCCTCCGAGACACGTTCGTACGCTGCGCCCGCCTCTCCGAACGCGACGGCAAGAGCCTGCCGGCTACGCTCCTCACGGCTGAGGCGCAACGTCTTCGTGTCGCGCACTCGCCGGTACTCCGCGAGCGCGGCACGGAGGCTCGTGAGCTGAGCGAGCTTCGTCGTGTCCTCCCAGGACGACTGGAGCAGGGCGAGGCGACGGTCGACCTCGTCGTCGAGACGTCCGATCTCGCGCTCGATCTGCTCGTAGCCGCTCCCGTTCGACAGCGCGACGTGGCGCAGGACGAGCTCCCGCACCTGGAGCGTGTCTCGTCGTGCGGTACCGAGTTGGAGCAGTCCTGCCAACTCGCGATCTCCGAGCAGCCCGATCTGGTCGCGGGTCTCGTCGGTCGCGCGGAGCCCGATGAAGCCGGCTGCCGCTCCGAGCAACGCGACGAGGACGACGGCGGCGAGGAACTTCCACACGAGCGACCCCCTCATGGGCACGTGCTCCCAACCGCTCGTGACGAATGCATCACCCGTCGGGATTCATAGACGATCTCGCGCGACGGTGTGGCGGCGCCCAGTCCGGCGGGCTCGGTGCGGACGCGTAGGCCTTGTTGTGGTAGACGATCGGCACGTCGGACTCGGCCGGCGTGTCCCCCTCCACCACGAGCCCCGTGACGACGACGTGGTCGCCGATCACGAGCTCCTCGAGTGTCTCACACTGCGCGTGCGCGATGGCGCCCTCGTGCAGCACGGGGACGCCGTCGCGGCCGGGCGTCCATGCGACGCGCGCGAACTTGTCGTCCTCCTTCGACGCGAAGAGGCGGCAGAGCTCCTCGTGGTCGTCCCGCATGAAGTTGACGACGAAGCGCTTCCGCGCGAGCAGCGCCGGCAGCGTGCGCGAGTCGCGATCGACGCAGACGAGCAGGATCGGCGGCTCGGCCGAGACGCTCGTCACGGCGTTCGTCGTGAGCCCGCGCGGCGTCCCATCCGGCTCGAGCGTGGTCACGATCGCGACCCCGGTCGGGAAGGCGCTCATGACGGCAAGGAAGTCCTCACGAGAGACGGGCATGACCGCAGTCTGACATGACAGCGGCGCGCGAAGCGCGCGGTCAGCCCCGTGGCCAGGCGAGTGGCGTGGCCACCGGCTTCCGCCACAACGCAGGGAACGCGGGCCCTGCTGGCGCTGCTCCGAAGGCGAGCAGAGCGACTCCGGGGAAGCCGACGTTCAGGAATCCCCCGCCGGCGACCGGCAGGAGTTGCTCCGCGGGATGGAGCACGAGCACGGGGGCGTGGCGTGCGAGGAGTGCTCCGTCGGCGCGGCCCGTGTGCGCCTGCCTCGCACCTGCCACGACCGTCGTGGTGGCCACGACGACGCAGAGCAGTGCGACGAGCCGCCGTATGACGGGATCGTTACATGTGACGCACGTTGGTTCTCGCTAGTGGAGGGGGTTCGTTCCGGCCATCCAGATGATCACGCGGGTGAAGCGCCCGTCCGGGCCGATGTCGAAGAAGTTGCAGTTGTGCATGTCGTTCTTCGTGCCGTCGTTGAGCTCCCCGATGTAGCTCTGCTCCGTCGCGACCTTCCCCGCCTCGGGCTCCACGACGATGTTCTTGATCTCGTGGAAGATGGAGACGGAGTTGTCGACGAAGTCCGTGAACATGCGGCGGATCTCGTCGGCACCCGCGAACGTGGCGTGGTCGGTCTGCACGGTCAGCGTGGCGTCGTCCGCGAAGTGCTCCAGGATCGCGTCGACGTCCTGTGCGTCGACCGCCTTGAAGTAGCTGTCCGGTATCGCTGCGAGCTCCTCACGCGTCAAGGTCGAGGCGTTCGTCGCCATGTGGCCTCCTCTGTGGCTCGTGTCGGTCGATTCTCCCCCACCGCCGAGCTCACGACAAGCTGGTACTGAATCCGTAGAGTCGAACGACCCCGATCAGGAGGACAGCTCTGTGGGAGACATCACGAGGTTGGTGACGGCAGACCGGCTTGCGGCGGCCCCTGCCGCCTACTTCGCGGCCGTCGACGCACAGGACGTCGACGCGACCCTCGAGTTCTTCTCCGAAACGGCGACGTTCAGCGTCGTCAGCGCGGGACTCACCTTCACCGGACGCCATGAGGTCGCCGGGATGTTCGACACGTTCTTCACCGACTACGAGACGATCCGCCATCGGATCACGAACCTCGTCGTCGACGAAGCCGCCGCCAGGGCCGCGACCGAGCAGACCTGCCCTCACGTCCGGGTGGACGGCACACCGGAGACCGTGACGACCTGCAACATGTTCACGTTCGGTCCCGATGGCCGCTTCACGCACGTGGCGGTCTGGATCGACGCAGCGTCGCCTCTCAGGTAGCCGGCGACGCGTACACCTTCGACGTCCGTGAACGCAACCTACGAGAGCGCGACGGAGACCGCGCCGAGGTTGATCATCACCGCGGCCATCAGGAGCGCGGAGTAGCCGCCGCCGTCCTGGACACCCACGCCCTCGAACACCATCTTGCGACCGACGCGAACGACGGCCCAACCCGAGACGGCGGCGACGAGCATCGCCGCCAACTTGATGTGCTGCACGAGCATCGCTGATTGATCGGCGCGCGACGCCGGTCGGCTCTCACCCGAAAGCGGGATCGTGGGTTGCCAGGTCGGACACTCCTGCGCTCTGTTCGGTGGGCAGCGTTGCACGGTGGCCGCGTGGAGGCGCCCACGCGACCACCCACTGTTGTTTGCCGATACGACGCGGGTTGTTCAGCCAATGGCTTGCACCTGGACGGCGGTGATGCGTGCTCCTGCGAGGGCAGACGGCTGGGAGATGGTGTCGTTGCATTTGAGTTCAGCAACCCCTGCGGCAGCAAACGTGTGCGGGACGGTGGCGACGATCATGCCGCCCGCACTGCTCGCGTTCTGGTAGCCGTACCAGCTGGCCGTGTCCTGGTCTGTACCGGCTGTAAGGCTGCAGGTTGCGTAGGCGTCGCCCGGCGTCGTACGGCGGCCGAAGACCCTGGCCTGGGCAGTGATGACGTAGGAGCCTGCCGAAAGCGGCAGCGATGCGATCAGCTGGCCAACCGAGAGACTGGGAAGCTCGACCAGATTGGGGGCGCTGACGGTCTTGGCGGTCGCTGCGCCCGGTGCCCCAGCGTCTCCCTTGTCTCCCTTCGGCCCAGCGGGACCGGCAGGAAGCTGGCCGAGAGCGAAGTCGATCGCCTTCAAGGAGCGGTTCTTGACCTTGCCACTCGTGACGGCGTCACCGCGGAGCTTGGGGTTCGTCACCGCGCCCTTGCGCAGCTCCAGCGCACCAACACTGTTCTTCGGCACGACCGCGTTGTAGGCGGCCTCCCCGAGCGGTGTGATCCCGAGCACAGCCACAAGCAGAGCGGTCGTCGACAGGATGATCGGCAGGCGATCGCGCATGAATCCCCCTATTGGTTGGTGGTCGAGGTCGCAAGACTCTACGAGACCGCGGCCACGCGGAAAAGCCCGCGGCTGCACGAGCCCTTCGCGCTTCCGCCACTCGTGGGTTGCGGGGTGGCGGCTCAAAAGGCCCGCCTCCCCACAAGGAGACTGACGCTGTTACGTCTCCTGGGTACAGGTATAGGTGGTGGTAAACCCTGTCCCCGAGCTTCTTCCATCGGTCCCTCCGTCGGTGAAACAAGCATCGGTGAGCGCAAGGTTCTTGAAAACGAGGTCTCCGGTGTTGGTCCAGGGCCATTCCGAGCACGTCCACACGATGTCGCCGGAACCGAGGGCGAACGTGCCCCCGTACGACTCGCAGAGAAGCTGCGAGGCGCCCTTCGGTGCGGGCGTGCCGCCTCTGGCCCCGTAGGAGACGCACTGGCCCTGGTTACCGGGAGTTGGAAGCGGACGCGGACGAGTCTGAGCGGTTCTGGTACGCGGCGGCTCGCAGGATGACCGTCGTCGCGCTCTCCACCGGCCTCAGACGCGGCGAGTTGCTCGGCCTGCGATGGACGGACGTCTCGCTTCTGGAGCGTTGTGTCAGCGTCTCGCAGTCGTTCGTGCGCCGAGAAGATGACGACGCCGAAGAGCAGAGCGGGACGTAGGACACTGCAACTCGGCACGGTCGCCGCGGCGGCACTGGAGGAGCAGTACCAGGCGTCGATGCACCGGGCGCTTGAGTCGGTTGTGTTCTGCCACCCGGCTCTCGGCACACCGCTCGACCCGTCGAAGCTGACAACCCATGCGAGGAAGGCTCTCACGAAGGCCGGTGTGCCTGAGGGGTTCCGTCCGTGGCACGGGCTCCGGCATACGGCGTTGACGGAGACGGCTGCGGCGGGCGTCCCGGGCATGTTCGTGCAGGCGAAGGCGGGCCACGCTCACGGCTCGACGACGGCGCGGTACCTCCACGCCGCGAAGACGAGCTACCTGGACGCCGCCGAGTTGGCGGAGGCTCGCCTTTTCGACGTGGCCTGACCGGGGTACAAAAGTTGGTACAAAAAGGGCGCCTCTAGGGGCGCCCTTTTGCGTTGTGCCGCATGGTTCCTGGCGTTTGAGGCTCCCCGGGTTGGACTCGAACCAACAACCCTCCGGTTAACAGCCGGATGCTCTGCCAATTGAGCTACCGGGGAAGGAGCGGTCGCCATTCTAGCCGCCACGCCGATCGCGGCACCGACGACGGTCGGTCGGGTGCCGACCCGTACGCTCCTGGAAGAATGCTGCGATGCGAGGCGTGATCCGCTCAGCCGGTCTGCAGGCACGCGTGGCGCGACGCCTTGCGTTGCGTCGGGGAGCGAGCCGTGGCGAGCGGTTCGGCTCGCGCGACGAACGTGTCGTCTTCGTGGTCGGCTCGCCGCGCTCGGGCACGACGTTCCTCGGTCGCGCGATCGGCTCACTGCCAGGCTTTCTCGATCTCGGCGAAGTCGCTCCGGTCAAGGCCGTGATCCCGGAGCTCGTGACGCTCCCGTCGATCGATGCAGCCGCCCGCTTGCGGCGAACCCTCGACACCGCCCGCCGCGTCGGGCTCGTCGGCGCCGTGCGCGCTGTCGAGCAGACGCCGGAGATGGCCTACCTCGTCGACGCAGCGCTCGCTGCCTATCCGCAGGCGCAGGTCGTCCACATCGTGCGAGACGGACGCGACGTCTGCTGCTCGCTCCTCGACAAAGGGTGGCTCGCGGATACGCGTAGCGGCGCCACTGCCGACGACGCGGGCCACAGCTACGGGGTCGAGCCCCGCTTCTGGGTCGAGCCCAATCGGCATGACGAGTTCTCGTCCGTCAGTGAGGCGCGCCGCGTCGCATGGGCGTGGCGGCGGTACGTCACGGCCGCCCGGTCGGCGACGGCCGCGCCCTTCGAACTGCGGTACGAAGCGCTGGCGTCCGATCCGGACGGCACGGCCGAGACGCTCGCCGGGTTCCTCGACGCGCCGGTCGAACCGCTCGCCGCGGCGCTGCGCGCCGTCCACGCCAACTCGGTGGGTCGGTTCCGCAGCGACCTCACGCCGGAGGAGCTCGCGGCCGTGGAGGTCGAGGCCGGGCCACTCCTGCGCGAGCTCGGCTACACGGTGTCCTGAGAGCCGAGAGGCTCGAGCACGAAGATCGGGATCTCGCGCCCGGCTCGGCGGCGGTAGCCCGCGTAGCCCGGCCAGAACTCGAACGCCGCGGTCCAGTAGCCGTCGAGCTCCTCCCCGCTTGCGCGACGCGGCGATAGCGTGCGGCTCTCCCCGTCCACGGTCACGGTCGCCTCGGTCGCCGCCTCGAGGTTCAGCGCCCACGCCGGGTCACGGCGCGCTCCCCAGTTCGAGGCGATCAGCACGACCCCGTCGCCGTCGGCGACGTAGAGCAGCGGAACGACGCGCTCCTCCCCGCTCCGGCGGCCGCGCACAGCGAGGTAGCAGAGCGGGAAGCCCGTCCCGAACGACGTCACGGAGCGGCGACGGCCACGAAACGGTCGGTCGAGACGGTGCAACACCCGGGCTCCGATCCATGCGAACCCGCGCGTACGGCCGAGCGTCTGCAGCGCGCCTGCGTACGGGTTCACGTCACGGTGTCGGCGACGTCGAGCCTGAGCAACTCCGGCCGGTGGTAGTGGCCGGCCGCGTCGAAGCGCTGCCGCTCCTCGAGCAACCGTGCGGGATCGAGGTCGGCGTAGAGGATCCCCTCCTCGCCGTAGAGGGGCCCGGCCAGGTAGGAGCCGTCCGGCGCCAGCACGGCGCTGCCCCCTCTGCCGAGCACGTCCCGGCCGTCGAGCAGCCGACGCAGAGGGAACTCCGGCGGGTACGCAGCCGCGCGCTGGAAGTGACACGGCGAGACGACGAACGCACGTGACTCGCGTGCGACGTGGACGAGCGTCGCCTGCCACGCGTCTCCGTCGTCGGCCGTCGACGCGATGTAGATCTCCACACCCGACTCGTACAGCGCGAACCGGGCGAGCGGCATGAAGTTCTCCCAGCAGACGAGCCCTCCCATCCGCCCGAGGGGTGTCGGGATCGCCCGCAGGCCGCGCCCGTCGCCCTGCCCCCAGACGAGACGCTCGTGGTTCGTCGGCACGAGCTTGCGATGATGGAGCGCGAGGCGCCCGTCGGGAGCGTGGTAGAGGAGCGTGTTGTAGAGCGTTCCCGGACGTTCCGGGTCGTACTCGTTGACCCCGGTGACCAGCCACACCCCGTGGGCGCGCGCCACCGCGCCGAGTCGGTCGCACGCGGCGCCCGGGACAGCGACCGACGAGCGCGCGAGCATCGCGAAGGCCTCCTTCGCGCCGGCCTCACCCCAGCCGGCGAGCGCCTTCGCCCAGACCGACGACGGGTACGCCGAGACAAACGTCTCGGGAAACACGACGAGCTGCGCCCCGGCGGCGGCGGCCTCCCCGGTCACGCCCTCCAGCTTGTCGAGCGTGGCGTCCAGGTCGAGCACGACCGGCTCGACCTGGCAGCAGGCGACGCGCACCACACCGTCCATCGGAACAGCCTACTGGCCGCGGCCTCTACGCCAGCTCGGCCAGGGCCTGTCGGATCTTCGCGAGCTGCGCCTGCAACTCGGTTGTGTGGACGAGGTCGGCGCCGTGCATGTCTCTCCGCAGCTTCCGCTCCCGCAGCCGCAGGAGGAGCTCGGTTCCGGTGCGCTCGTCGATCGCGTCGCGCTCCGCCCGGGCGTCGAGCTCGGCGCGGAGCGCCGTCAGCTCGGCGTCCTGCTCGCCGCCGTCGACGAGCACCGACCGGAAGCGTCGGTGCAGCTGGTCGTCGAAGTGGTCTGCGGTCAGCGCCTCCAACTGGCGCAGCAGCCCCTCGTGGGCGAGGCACGCTGCCAAAGCGTCCCTCTCCAGGCGCTCACCGGCGGCAAGCAGCCGCGGCGGCTGAGCCGGCGCGGCTGTGCCGCCGCCCGCCCGCCCGCTCGGCGCGAGGCTGGAGAGCGTCTCGCGGGGCAGGTCCAGCCGATCGGCGAGCAGGCGCAGCGCCTCGTGACGCTCGGGCGAGTCCTCGGCGGCGGCGAGCACCTCTCTCGCGCGGACGAACGCTTCTTGCCGGTCTGCGGCGCGCTCGATCTCGATACGTACGCGGTAGTGGAGGTAGCTCTCCGCACCTGTGAGTCGCTCGTCGAAGCCGTCCGGAGCGTCGGCGGGGTCGAGACCCGTCGGGAGTGTCACGATGCGGACGTCGAAGCCCTGCCGCACGGCGAGCTCCATGCCGCGCAGCGTCGCGTCCTGCCCGGCCGCGTCAGCGTCGAAGCAGAGGTAGAGCCGTTTCGTCAGCCGCCCGAGCTCGCGCACGTGTGCTTCGGTGAGCGCGGTTCCCATGGCCGCCACGACCGGCTCGAAGCCCGCCTGGCGCAGCGCGATCACGTCGGTGTTCCCCTCGACGACGGCGGCGCGATCTTGCCGTGCCACGGCCGGCCGCGCCAGGTGCAATCCGTAGAGGACGGCGCTCTTCTTGAACAGATCGCCCTCCGGGGAGTTGACGTACTTGCCGCGGAGCGGGTCGTCCTCGCGCAGCTTCCGCGCCTGGAAGCCGATCACGCGGCCGCGCGCATCGGTGAGCGGGAACATCAGGCGGAACGAGAAGTAGTCGTTACCACGCGCGTTGGCGAGGCCGACTGCCTTCAGCTCGTCGGGCGTGAATCCCTGCTCGCGTGCCTTCGCGACGAGCCCGCGGCCCGGGGATAGTCCGAGTCGGAACTCGCGTGTGACCTCCTCGCCGAGCCCCCGACCGGCGAGGTACTCGCGGACGGGCGCGCCCGCCTCCGTGTCCCAGAGGTGGCGCTCGAAGAACGTTGCGGCCTGCTCGAGCGCCTGATGGAGGCGCTCACGCCTCTGCCTCGCCTGCTCGGCCGCCGGTGACACCTCCTCGTACTCGAGTTGGACCCGGAAGCGATCGGCCAGCCACTCGATCGCGCCGACGAAGTCGATGCTCTCGGTCTCCTGGACGAAACGCACCACGTCGCCACCTCGGTGACAGCCGAAGCAGTAGTAGAGCTTGTCCGCCGCGTTGACCGAGAAGCTCGGTGTTCGCTCCTCGTGGAACGGGCAGCGCCCCGTGTAGCGGGCACCGCGCTTTCGGAGCGCCGTCCGCTGCGAGACGACGTCGACGATGTCGGCGGCGGCGACGACGTCGCGAACGCTGGAGTCCTTGATCCGGCTCACAGAGAGCGAGCGTACGCGAGTGCGAAGCGATCGGTCATGCCGGCGACGTAGTCGGTGACGCGCGCCACCTCGTCGCCCGGCCCGGGCGGGGCGAGCTCGGGGCGCTCGATCAGGTGGTCGAAGATCCGCTCTACGACGTCGTGGGCGCGCGCGTGCTCGGCCGCGGGGCGGAGGCCGAGGTAGACCCGCTCGAACATGAACGCGCGCAGGGAGAGCATCGCCTCGCCGATCTCGGCACTCTGCGCTATGTCGCCCTCGGACGCCGACGTCTCGACGAGGTCGTGCACGAGCCGGTCGATGCGCTCGGAGCCCGAGCCGCCGAGCAACTCGATCTCGTTGCCGGGGAGCTCCGCTGGATCGAGCACCCCGGCGCTGACGGCGTCGTCGATGTCGTGGTTGATGTACGCCACGCGGTCGACGATGCGCACGATCCGCCCCTCGAGCGACTCGGGGAGCTCGGGGCCGGTGTGGTTGAGAATCCCGTCACGCACCTCCCACGTGAGGTTGAGGCCTTCACCGTCGTGCTCGAGTAGGTCGACGACGCGCCGCGACTGCTCGTTGTGGCGAAAGCCCCGCTCGAAGCGGGCGGAGAGGACCCTGTTCAGCGCGTGCTCGCCGGCATGACCGAAGGGTGGATGGCCGACGTCGTGCCCCAGTCCGATCGCCTCGGCCAGGTCTTCGTTGAGGGCGAGTGCGCGCGCGACGACGCGGGAGATCGCCGTCGTCTCGAGCGTGTGCGTCATGCGCGTGCGGATGTGGTCGCCCTCGGGGTCGATGAAGACCTGCGTCTTGCCCTTCAGCCGCCGGAACGACTTCGAGTGCGTGATCCGATCACGGTCGCGCTGGAACGGGGTGCGGACTCCGCACAGCTCCTCGTCGCGCTCGCGCCCGCGCGTGTCGTACGAGCCGACCGCGAGCGGCGACAGCAGTCGCTCGCGCGCGCGGACACGCTCCTCGAACGCCTCCGCGACCCTGTCGATCGCCTCCACGCCTGCAGCGTAGTCGCGGACCCGGCTCGTGCAGCGCCGCCATCACTACGCTCTTCCGGTGCGCTTTGCACGCCGTCTCGCAGCGCTCTCCCTCGGTGTCGTCGCCATGGTCTCCGGCGCGTGCGGCGGGAGCGGCTCCGGCACCACCGCCTCGTTCCCGTACGACGACTCCGCGCCGCTCGAGGTCGTCGACGCCGGCATCGTCAACACCGGGTACCCCGTTGCAGTGCACGACGTCACCTACAGCTCAGCTGACGACCTGGTCGAGGCCTACGTGATCGTGCCACCCGGGCCCGGAGAGAAGCCCGCCGTCCTCTACCTCCACCCCGCCCGGAGCGACCGCACGCTCTTCCTCGAGGCAGCCCTGTGGCTCGCCGCGCGGGGTGTCGTCACGATGACGATCACCGCACCCTCGATCGGGGACCCGCCGAACGACCTGCCTCCGCGCGAGGCGCTCGACCAGTTCGAGCGGCAGATAGTGCGAGACGTGGTCGCGGCGCGACGCGCGCTCGACGTCCTCACCGAGCGGACGGACGTGGACAGCCGACGACTCGGCGTCGTCGGCTGGAGCGCGGGCGGGCGAGCGGCCGCGCTCCTCGCCGGCGCCGATCCCCGTGTCCGCGCGGCCGTTCTCCTAGCTCCCGGCGCAGCGCCGGTGTCGGAGTTCGTCGAGGCGGCACCCGCCGAGCTTCGTGCGGCGGTCGAGGAGACGATGAGCCGGATCGATCCGTTCACGGCGATCGCCCGAAGCGAAGCCGACCTGCTCGTGCAGGCGGGGCGACGGGACTCGGTGGTCCCCGAGCGCGCGATCGAGGCGCTCGTGAGCGCTGCTCCGGACGGGGTCGAGCTTCGCTGGTACGACGCCGACCACGCCCTGAACGACCACGCCTACCGCGACCACCTCGACTGGCTCTCCGGGCTCCTGAGCGTCGACGGCCCCGCCGTCAGCGGGGCGCGAACGGGCCCGTAGTCAGACGATGATGGGCACGGTGCCGCCGTCGGCGCTCCAGGCAGCGCCCGTCACGTACGACGAGCGCGCCGAGCAGAGAAAGACGACGACGTCGGCGATCTCCTCGGGCGCGGCGAGCCGTCCGAGCGGTCGCCCGGCGCCGACCTTGGCCAGCACGTCGTTGCGGTCTCCGCCCTGCTGGTCGGCCAGGCCCCCGTCGCCGAGCCACGCGTCTGTCGCGGTCGGGCCGGGCGTCACTGCGTTGCAGCGGATCCCGTCCTTCGCGTAGAGGTCGGCGACGAGCCGCGAGAGCGAGAGCACAGCGGCCTTTGTCACCGAGTAGTGCGGCATCGACGTCGACGGCCGT
Source organism: uncultured Actinomycetes bacterium (assembly GCA_963701395.1). Lineage (GTDB taxonomy): Bacteria > Actinomycetota > Thermoleophilia > Gaiellales > Gaiellaceae > Gaiella. The sequence goes on along the minus strand of CAVOZU010000007.1, from coordinate 724 downwards.
TTCCCGGCGGTCGAGGAGATGTTGACCACCGACGCAGCGTCGCTCGCTCGAAGGTGCGGCAGCGCGGCTCGGATCGCACGGACGTAGCTCATCACGTTGAGCTGGAACGTCGCCTCCCACTCCGAGTCCTCGACCTCCTCGAAGCGAGCCTGGCGCGCGACGCCGACGTTGTTGACGAGCACGTCGAGCGCTCCGAGCGTGGCGACCGTCTCGTCGACTGCACGCGAGGGCCCACCGGGCAATGCGAGGTCGATCGAGACGTGATGTGCCTCGCCGGCGCCGGGGGCGCCGCGTCTGCCGCACGTCACGACGCGCGCGCCCTCGTCGGCGAGTCGTCGTGCCACGGCAAGCCCGATGCCGGCCGTCGACCCGGTGACGAGGCAGACACGCCCTTCGAGGCCCAGATCCATGCGGCTAGCCTAGTCGTGTGGCCGCGACGACCATCCTCCTCGTACGCCACGGCGAGACCGACTGGAATCGGGACGGGCGCTTCCAGGGGCACGCCGACCCGCCGTTGAACGAGCTCGGAAGGCGCCAGGCGATCGAGCTGGCGGACCGTTTGTCAGGGGCGGGTGTGACGGCCGTCTACACGAGCGACCTCCGCAGAGCGCTCGACACTGCAACCGTCGCCACGGCGCGCCTTGGTCTGCCGCTCCAGCCCCACGCGGGCCTACGCGAGATCGACGTCGGTGCGTGGTCGGGTCTGACGCGCGCCGACGTCGCC
>CAVOZU010000006.1:0-399714 GCA_963701395.1 uncultured Actinomycetes bacterium | reverse complement strand
CTGACAGCACGTTCTCCGATTCTCCTGCCTGAGCTTCTTCCAAGCGAACGAAACGACGAACCCGATGTCACGATTCAGATCGGCAAGGTGGGTCTGTACCCAACGGCAGAAGGCTTTGAAGGCGTCTGCTTCCAGGCAACAAGACAGGCTGCCTATTTTCACTGGCCGGCATATGGAACCTGCTCGGTCACGGATGGAAGCCTCATTCGGGTCGAGCCGTCTGCAGCCGCCGATGAAGACGTTGTGGAGACTGATGATTTTAGGCCCGGCCATGGGTGTTCTGCTGCATCAACGGGGGGTGCTGACACTTCACGCCAGCGCGGTCAGTATCCATGGCGAGGTCATTGCCTTTCTGGCGGAAAAAAAAAGGAGGAAAATCCACGACGGCGGCTTCGCTCAATGTACGGGGACATGCCGTTGTGGCCGATGACCTCGTTGCTGTGGATACGGATAGCGTCGGGCTCTCCCGGGTGATAACGGGTTTCTCCCAGATGAAAATCGAACCTGAAGTTGCAATTGCATTGGGTGAAAATGTGGATGTCGCCGACTTCATCCAGATCTGAGCAAACTGGCTCACCCGGCAGCGGTTGCGATACCTGAATTCCCGCTTTATTTGAAAAGAATCTATGTTCTCAGAAATGACCGGATTCGGTCTGCCCGGAAAGTTCCGCCACAAGAAGTATTCCGTGAACTGCTGCGTCACTCTTATGCAGTCAGATTCCTGGGTGATATCGGGGCGACACCCGAACATTTCGGGCGAATCATGAAACTTGCAAATGAGGTGCCTGTTTTTTTAATGGAACGACCGGATGCTATCGACGAATTGCCGGAATTTGCGCGTTGGATTGAGCAACAAGTCATCTTAGCGAGCCGGGTCAGTACACATGATAAAATCGATTGCTGCCAGCACGGCCGCATTGTCTTATGCCTTTGCACTCTTTTATCTGTCTTTTGTGAAGGCGGGAACCCTTCATCTGTTTTACAGATCGGCGGGAATAAGAAGCGATGATCTGGTGCATCTGCTTTCTTTTTTCCTGCTGGCGTTTCTGATCCGCCTGATGTTTTCCACCAGGCTTTACCGGCCGGTGATTCAAAGGCCACTTGCCTGGAGCGTTTGCGTGGCGGCTGCCCTTGCCGTGGCCCTTGAAATGATTCAGGTGATGCTGCCCACCCGTCATTCATCGTTTCTGGATTTGTTGCTCCACTGGTGCGGAATCCTGATTTATTTTACAGTTGACCGGGTGGTTGATAAACACAATAGGGGACGTACATAAATCTATAAGTTATTTATGGCTACGTGAGGGCGTGAGGGCGTAAAAGCGAGAGGGCTTTCTCAAAGGCTGAAGGCTTAAAAGAAAAAGGGCATGAACCCGTTTTCCGGAACATTTCCGGGAAGCGGGTTTTTTGTTTTCCAGGGCACATCATGGTGGCCATGACGCGACTGTTTTGCTGATGGCCCCGGACAGGGCTCAGAAGAAGAGTTTGTTTTCAATGCGAAACGGTTCTTTCTTGATATTTTTCACTTCAACCTTGAACGATTTTTCAATTGATCCTTGATGCTGTCGAGTACCGAACTGAAATTGCGTTCGATTTCACTTGAATTCATTATTTGTGCAGCCGGACATGGCGACCTCCATATGAAATTTTGGTGTTACGGTGTATTTAAATCATATTATGGTGCGTATTGGGAATTGTCAATTTCCTGCACATTGCTCAGGGAACTCTGAAGTGAATTGGACACACAGCTTGATATTGCTGTAAGTTTGGGTTATCTTGACAGAGGATGAGCGGGATGAATTGGATGTATTTGCTGGTGAGGATTGCTAAAATGGTGTATGCGTTGATACGGTCTTTACGGGAGGGCTTAAAAGCCGTGAGGGCGTGAGGGGTAAAAACGTGAGAGCGTGAGAGCGTAAAGGGGGAAAAACGTTAAAGCGGGAGGGCGTAAAAGCGGGAGAGCGAGGGGGGTAATTTTGTTATTTTGCCGTTCTTATCCAGTAGCTTATCAAATCTGACGAATCCATTCAATATTTATGAGGTGTGAGACCGATTTGAACTCCGGGTCACCGGTGACAAGCACGGCTGAATGTTGTTGTGCACACGCCACAGCAAAGGAGTCTGCATAAGACATCGGGTATTGGGCTTTGATTTCCGCTGCCTGATAAACAAGGGAATCCGGCACGGGAAGGATTTTAAATCCAAGCCGATGAATTCTGCCGAGCACTTCGATTTTTTTCTCATCTCCAAATCGCCGTTTGGTCAGATAAATGATTTCGCCAAGGTTAATCACGCAAATGAGTCTTTGAAGATGTTGTGCCCTAAGATGATTCAGGATGGAAGCGACAATTGCGCACCCTCCCTCTTTGAAAAAAGGCGGAAGAACCGCATGGCTATCGAACAAATGACCCGTTGACATCATGCAGCGTCCCAACCTCTATCCTTGAGCAGTTCCTCAGACAAGGAAGGGGTGTTTGGGAGACACCCCTGTGCGCTGTTCACGGGATTTTCCGATGGCGGAATAAGATAAATCAGCCGCCATACTCTAAAATCTGTATCTCGGCGCCTGTTCGTATCTGATATTTCCTTCTGATCGGGGCAGGAATTACAATCTGTCCCTTATTTAACACCTTAACCGTTTGCATGGGATCTCCTCCATTATGTTTAACATATATTGATAAAGTAGGACAATGTCGAGATCATGTCAAAAGTTTTTTTGAAATGAAAAACGTAAAAGCCGTGAGGGCGGGGGAAAACGTGAGAGCGTGAGGGCGTGAGAGCGTGAAGGCGCGAGGGCGTGAGAGGGGAAAAGCCGTGAGGGCGTGAGAGCGTGAAGGCGTGAGGGCGTTGGGCAAATACAGAATGGTTCTGGGACGGATGTTGTTCCGGTTTCAGTCTTGAAATGGTTGATTTTAAAATCCTTTGTGTATATATTAAATGTATATATTAAAGGGGGAGCTTATGGAGACGGCAAAAATATTTAAAAACGAGAACTCACAAGCAGTGAGGTTGCCCAGGGAATTCAGAATCTCCGGCAATAAGGTAAAAATATTCAGGAAAGGCAAACAGGTTATACTGGAGCCCATAGAAACGACATGGGATCAATTGTTCGAATCGCTCAGTGAATTTCCGGAAGATTTCATGAATGACGGTCGTAATCAGCCAGGCATGCAGAAAAGAGAATTCTTCTGATGCATTATCTGCTCGATACCAATTTCCGCATATAACGTATTAAAAAACGTCCGCCCGTGGGGGTGGGTTTCTGCATCGTGCAGCCTGAAAAACTTTCCGAATCAACCCGAATCCTCTTGACGTCGTCCGAAAACAGTCTTTTTTTCAGCGCGGCAAGCATCTGGGAAATCGTCATCAAGTTGGAACTTGGGCGAGAAGATTTCAAGGTTGACCCGTATCGTTTAAAAATGTACGTCGTGCACGGATACGCCGAACTGCCCGTAACCGCTGAACATGCATTGAAAGTCGACTCGCTGCCGCTGCTTCATAAAGACCCATTCGATCGCCTGTTGCTTGCCCAGGCCCGTGCGGAAGGGATGGTGCTGGTCACCTGCGACGCTGCCGTTTCTCAATATCAGGAATCGGTGCTGGCTCTCTAATGAACAAATATGAGACGGTATCTCATGATATATAATCCGACAAGGTCTGTATTCCGTCCTCCGCCGTCTGCCTTTCCTTTCCCTTTTCTCTGTCCATGCCCTGATTCGGCACCATAATAAAATTAAGCCCTTACGGAAAATAATCACCTTTTCGTAAGGGCTTTTTTATTGATGGCTTCTCATAAAAGGTCCGATATTGGGTTGGGCTGTGCTTTTGCCTATTTCCCTGGGGAAAAACAAAAAGGCTAAGGGACGGCGTCTATTTCATGCAAAGGCCTTCACTTGAATGGAATCATCGGCTTTTTGCAAAGCCTGCCACAGGTCATATTGGGCCTGCTGAGTAATCCAGCTTTCCGCGCTGACTCCAAAAGCCTTGGAAAGCCGAATGGCCATTTCGGAGAAATCCCGAAACGGCCATTGAGCAGCGCCGAGAGGGTCTTCCTTGACACCCCGAGACCTTTGGCCGCTTCGGTCACCGTCAAGCCTAACGGCTCAATACACAACTCGCGGATAACTTCTCCAGGGTGGGGTGGATTAAACATAACCATTTGCTCTCTCCTTAGTGATAGTCAAGATAATCGACATCAACGGCGTTATTGCCTTGCTGGCTTCCGGTATCGTAAAGCTTTTTAAGTCCTTTATGGTTGAAGCTTTTTATCATATACGATCAGGCCAGATCCTGAATCAACCTTCTGAATAAATAGTATTGTTGTTAAGACAAAGTGTAACCCGTTTATAGGCGGGTGTCAATTCCAATAATTTTCAATGCCGCTTGTCCGTGAGGGAAAACATCAGGGGACGTACATAAATCTATAAGTTGTCGAGCGGACATTGCCTGTATGCCGGCCCCGGGAGCTTGTTTTGCCCATGGGAACGGGAAAGGTCGATGGGCTATAGGCTATGGGCAAGGGGCGTGAGGGGGTGGCGATGGTAGGAGAAAAGAGGGCAACAAAATGTAATGACAATGTCAGTGCATCCTGCTATAATATATAAATAAAAAGCAGGAGGTTATTTTATGGGTGCACGAACTGAAGTTACAATCAAGCGTGAGACGCTGAATATCCGTATCAAGCCGGAGGAACGCAATCTTATCGACCGTGCTGCCAGAATGCGCGGGAAGAATCGTACGGATTTCATTCTGGATGCCGTTCGGTCTGCCGCGGAAGAGACACTCTATAATCATGCGATCATCATGGCCGATCCGGAGACCTATGCGAAATTTCTCATCCAGTTGGATATGCAACCTTGCCCCAGTGCACGGTTGCGCAAGACGATGCAAACACCTGCCCCGTGGGAGAAGGCATGAGGCTTTCAGCGCCGGATTTGCTGACGGATTATCATGAAATTGAAGGGTTCGCGTCCGGCTTGGAAAGCCTGGACACATGGCTCAAGCGCCGGGCCATGAAGAATCAGGCAACAGGAGCGTCCCGGACTTTTGTTGTGTGCGATGGTCGGCGCGTAGTTGCCTATTACGCCCTGGCATCGAGCGCGGTTGCGGTTGTTGAGGCAACCGGCCATTTTCGTCGAAATATGCCAGACCCCATTCCAGTCGTCGTACTCGGGCGATTGGCAGTGGACCAATCTTTTCAGGGCAAAGGGGTAGGACGGGCTTTGGTCCGCGAGCCGGTTATCGGGTTATTCAAGCCGCCGATGCTATTGGTATCCGTGGTCTGATAGTTTTAAGCTACCTCTGCTGAAGCCAAAGCGTTTTATGAACATATTGGTTTTGACGTATCCCCGCTTGACCCTATGACGCTGATGATCACTTTGGCCGATCTGAAGGCGAGTTTGTGAAATCGTTGAAACGTGAGAAGCGTGAAGGCCAGTGCAAGCGCCGGGGATCACTGTCCGGTTCGGTATTGGGGGGGCTGTGATGGGTATATCTCGCGAAGACGCAGAGGAGAAAAGAAATGCCAATGCCAATCGCGGGTTTTCCAGTTTATTGCGAGAAGTGCAAAATGGTGAGGAAATTACGATTCTGTCAAGGGGGACACCGGTGGCAAGAATCATTTCCGTGAATTCGGAGGCGCTGCCAAAAAATGAAATGAAAAAAATTCTTTTGTCCCGGTTGAAAGCCCAGGGTGTGACCGGCCTGCTGAAATGGTACTCCGTATCTCGAATTTTGTTGATTTTGGCGTCATTAATTTATCCTGATTGCAAAGAAGGAGGTGTATGATGACGCTGAACAAAGCAGAAGAAAGAATTCCCGCCCGAATGCCGCATGAGGTTTACGAGCGAATTGTTGCGCGGCTGCCCATACTGTCGGAGCCACACTGAACCAGTTTCTTGTTCAGGCTGCCGTTGACAAAGCGAACGCCCGTTCCTCTCTGCGCGAGCACGCGGGCGAGCTCGAGCGCGAAGAACGGGTTCCCGCCCGAGGCCGCGTGGATGCGCACGAGGGCGGGACGAGGGAGCGGGCTGCCGAGCGCGTCGCCGATGATTCGGTGCAGGGCGCCGAGGCTGAGCGGGGTGAGCTCGTGCCGCTCGATCTCGCCGTCGCGCAGGCGCTCGATGCCGAGCGGCGGGTGACTGCCGGGCGTGCGCCAACTCGCGAGAAACCGGATCTGCTCCTCCGGACGGATACGTCGGAGCGCGAACTCGAGCGCGACCGCCGATGCCGGGTCGAGCCACTGGACGTCGTCCACTGCCACGAGCAAGGGCCCTTCGCGGGCGAGCGCGCGAAGGCTCGACAGGACAGCTGCGGCGATCGTCAGGGGCTGCGGCGCCAGCCCGTCTACCCCTCCGAGCAGCAGAGCCGTCTCGAGGGCGCTGCGCTGAACCGCGGGAAGCTCGTCGAGGATGCCGTCGACGCAGCCACCGAGCAGATCGCCGAGGCCGACGAACGGCAACTGGGCCTCGACGTCCACGGCCCGTGCGGCGAGCACGCGGTAGGAGTGCTCCTCCGCGCGGTCGAGTGCCACGCGCCACAGCGTCGTCTTGCCGATCCCGGCCTCGCCCTCGAGCCACAGACCGACGGCACGCCCCTCGGCGTCGCAGGTCAGGAACCGCTCGATTGCGTCGAGCTCGTCCTCACGGCCGACGGGCAATGCCGTCTCCACGCGTAGACTCTGACCGGAGTTCGCGGGCGGTTCAAGCCCTCCGTCGTCGCCGTCGCTACGCCGCCGTCGTCGGCTCGGCGAGCTCGCGGAGCTGACGACGGACGAAGAGCATCCGCTGCACGACCGTGACCCACGCCATGGCGGCGAGCAGGTAGATCGGCCACTCGAGCCAGCCCCAGGGCGCCAGCCCGAGACCGATCGAGACGATCACGACGCGCTCGAGGCGAGACCCGAAGCCGACGTCGCCCCTCAGCCCGAGCGCTTCGGCCTTGGCACGCGTGTACGAGACGAGGAACGACCCGATCACCGCCGCGAACGCGGCCACCAGGGCAACCTCGTTGCCCTCCCACATGAACACGAGGCCGATCGCGGTGAGCATCGCCGCCTCGCCGAGCCGGTCGAACGTCGAGTCGAGGAAGGCGCCGAAGACGGTGCCCTTGCTCGCGGCGCGCGCGAGCGCGCCGTCGAGGATGTCCGCGACCGAGCCGGCGATGAAGAGGAGACCGCCGAGCCAGAAGAACAGGTACTCGTTGCGCTCCTCGAAGCCGACGAGCACGGCGCCGACGATGCACAGCGTCAGCCCCGCGACCGAGAGCATGTCGGGTGTCAGCTTCGTCTTCGCGACACCCTGCATCGAACGGCGCAGGATCTCGCGTGCGGCCGCGGTGTACTCGGCCTTGACGCGCTCGAGCTGGGAGGCGCGCGGTGGCACGCCCGGGTCGGTCATGCGGTGCGCGTGGCGCGTCCCACTGCGCCTCGAACACGGTCACGGAAGAGCACTGCGGCAGTCACGAGCGCGATCAACGCGCCGGCCGCGACGTCGAGCCAGTAGTGGTTGCCGGTCGACATCACCGTGAACCACACCCACGGCGCCCAGAGCGCCCAGACCACTTTGGCCAGCGTGCTACGGACGAGACCGACCATGACGACGGTGACGATCAGTGCATCCATCGCATGCAGGCTCGGCATCGCCGCGTACGGGTTGGCGGCGAACGCGATCAGCCCGCTGTCGTGCGACACCGACGCATGTTGCGCGAGCACGTCGGCGAACCCCCACTCGGGGAACATCCGCGGCGGCGCGGTCGGCATCAACGCGTACCCGAGCAGCCCGATCAGGTTGGCCGCGATCAGCCAGTTCCGGAAGGCGGCGAAGCGCTCGTGATGGCGGAAGTACACCCAGAGCAACGTCATGCCGACGACTGCGAACTGTGACAGCCAGTACGTGTACGAGGTCGCGGCGATGAGGAACGACGAGCCCTCGACCAAGTGCTGCAGGGGCAGTTCGATCAGAGACCCGGTCTGGTACTGGAACTCGATGATCTCGCGGCCGTTCTCGAATGCCGCTGTCACGCTGCGATCTGCCGCTCCGCGCGCGACCTGGTAGGCGACGTAGAACCCCATCCAGATCGCGAACTGGAGCCCAAAATGCGCCCACCCGCGCGGGAGCCGCCTCCCGATCTCCTCGGCGTACCCGGTCATGCGCCCGGGATTCTATCGCTCCGTGCCGCGGTCTCCGCCCGACTGGTACTCGACGAGCGTCCGCACGTACTGCGCGCGCTCGAACGCCTGCGGGCTGCCGCATGCCGCCTGGCTCATGCTGCCCTTCGCCTGCTCGAGCGACGAGTACTCCCGCGCCTCGAGCCACGCGCCGAGCCCTTCGCTGAGCTCTCGCATCACGTCGGGGCCACGACGGAGCAGTTCCGAGGCGACCATCACGGCGTCCGCGCCGGCCAGTACGAGCTTGACGACGTCGTCAGAGGTCTGCACGCCGCTCGTCGCGGCCAGGCTCACCGAGACGCGGCCGGCGAGGATCGCGATCCAGCGCAGCGGCAATCGCATCTCCTCGTGCGTCGAGAGATGCAGCTCGGGCTTCACGGTCAGCGTCTCGAGGTCGATGTCCGGCTGCAGGAACCGGTTGAAGAGCACGAGCCCGTCAGCGCGCACGTCCGCCAGGCGCTGAGCGACATTGGCGAACGCCGTGTAGTACGGCCCGACCTTCACCGCGAGGGGAACGGTGACGGCGCCGCGGACGCCGCTGACGAGGCGGAGCGTGCGATCTTCGATGCTCGCGGCCGAGGCATACGGGTCGGTCTCGACGGCGTAGACGTTGAGCTCGATCGCGTCGGCTCCTGCGGCCTGCAGCAGCTCGGCGTAGCGCACCCAGCCTCCCGGTGTGACGCCGTTGATGCTCGCGATCACGGGGATCGACAGGGCAGCCTTCGCCGCGGCGACATGCTCGACGTAGCGGCCGGGGCCCGTGTTGTAGTCGTCCATCTCCGGGAAGTACGTGAGGGCCTCGCCGACGCTGTGGGTACCGAGCTCGAGCGTGTCGTGTAGTCCGACCTCCTCGTGCTCGATCTGCTCCTCGAACAGCGAGGGCAACACCACGGCCGCGGCACCTGCCTGCTCGAGCTTCCTGAGGCTGTCGACGTCGGCCGTGAGCGGCGACGCGGACGCGACCAGTGGGCTCGCGAGCTCGAGGCCGAGGTAGGTCGATCGCAGATCCATGCTCATGCGTCCTCCCCTTCTGTCTCTTCGGTCGGCTCGTGCTCCACGCGGGCGAGCTGCTCGTAGACGAGGCGCCGCTCGTCGACGTCGTGCTGGGCCGCGGTCCCGAGACGCTCGAACTCGTCGGGTTTCGTCCGTTGCAGCATCGCAAAGCGAGCCTCGCGCTGCATGAACTCTGCCACGGGGACCTTCGGCGCGCGGGAGTCGAGGTGGAAGGGGTGATCGCCCGCACCGGCGTTCCGCGGGTCGTAGCGCCAGAGTGGCCAGTACCCGGAGTCGACCGCCAGCTTCTGCTGACGCATCCCCTCCGACATCTCGATCCCGTGGGCGATGCAGTGGCTGTATGCGATCACGAGCGAGGGGCCGTCCCAGGCGTCGGCCTCCGCCAGGGCCTTCACCGTCTGGGGGTTGTCCGCGCCCATCGCGATCTGGGCGACGTAGACGTTCCCGTACGCGGTCGCGATCTGTCCGAGGTCCTTCTTCCGGGTCGGCTTGCCGCCGGCGGCGTACTTCGCCACGGCACCACGTGGTGTCGCTTTCGACGCCTGACCACCGGTGTTCGAGTACACCTCGGTGTCGAGCACGAGCACGTTCACGTTCTCGCCGGATGCGAGGACGTGGTCGAGGCCGCCGAAGCCGATGTCGTAGGCCCAGCCGTCCCCACCGACGATCCACACGGTCGTGCGCACGAGGGCGTCGGCGACGGTGGCGAGACGCGCCGCCCGCGGGTCGTCGGAGCCGTGGAGGCTGTCCTTCAGCACTGCCACGCGGGCGCGTTGCGCAGCGACCCCCGCTTCGTCGTTCTGGTCGGCATCGAGCAGCTCGGGTGCGAGGTCGGGAGCGAGCTCGGCGACCAGGGCACGTGCTGTCGCCTGCTTCTGGTCGAGGGCAAGGCGCATCCCGAGCCCGAACTCCGCGTTGTCCTCGAACAGCGAGTTCGACCAGGCGGGCCCTCTGCCGGCGAGGTTCGTCGACCACGGCGTCGTCGGCAGGTTGCCACCGTAGATCGAGGAGCAGCCGGTTGCGTTGGCGACGAGCAGGCGATCACCGAAGAGCTGCGTGAGCAGTTTGAGGTAGGGCGTCTCGCCGCAGCCCTCGCAGGCGCCCGAGTACTCGAACAGCGGCTCCAGCATCTGCGAGCCCTTCACCGTGGCCACGTCCACCGTGGTGCGGTCGATCTCGGGGATCCCGAGGAAGAACTCGTATCGCTCCCGCTCCCGCGCGAGGTGCGGTTCCTTCGGCTCCATGTTGATCGAGCGGTGGGCGACCTCCTCCTTTGCATGCGCCGGGCACGTGTCGACGCAGATGCCGCAGCCCGTGCAGTCGTCGGGGGCGACCTGGATCGTCATGCGCAGGCCTGGCCGGTGCCGGTCGCGCCACTCCTTGTCGAGGAAGCCGTCGGGAGCGCCCTCGAGCTCCTCCGGCGGGAACACCTTCATGCGGATCGCCGCGTGCGGGCAGACGAGTGCGCACTTTGCGCAGTCGATGCAGATCGACTCGTCCCAGATCGGGATCTCGAGGGCGATCGAGCGCTTCTCGAAGCGGGCCGTGCCGGTGGGGAAGGTCCCGTCGACGGGGAGGGCGCTCACGGGGAGGAGATCACCGCGTCCCTCGATCATCGCCGCCGTCACGCGCTGAACGAAGTCGGGAGCCTCTGCGGGAACGGCGGCGCGCAGACGGAGCTCCGACGCGGCCACGTCGGGTACGTCGAGCTCGTGAAGCCCGTGCAGGGCCTGGTCGACGGCGGCGAGGTTCCGTTCGACGACCGCTTCGCCTCGCTTGCCGTAGGAGCGCCGGATGGCGGCCTTGATCGCCTCGACCGCCTGCTCTCGGGGCAGGACGTCGGCCAGCGCGAAGAAGCAGGTCTGCAGCACGGTGTTGACGCGGCGGCCGAGACCCGCCTCGCGCGCCACCCGCGTCGCGTCGACGACGTAGACGCGGAGGCCGCGCTCGACGATCCTCTGCTGCGCCTCCCGCGGCAGCCGCTGCCACGTGCCACGGCGTCCGTACGGGCTGTTGAGCAGCAGGGTCGCGCCGTCCTCGGCGATCGCTAGCACGTCTTGCGTCTCGAGTAGCCCGAACTGGTGGCAGGCCACGAAGCTCGCGCGTTCGACGAGGTACGTGGAGCGGATCGGGCGTGGCCCGAACCGGAGGTGCGAGACGGTTGTCGAGCCAGACTTCTTGGAGTCGTAGACGAAGTAGCCCTGAGCGTGGAGCCCGGCCTGCTCGCCGATGATGCGGATCGAGTTGTGATTCGCCCCGACGGTGCCGTCCGCGCCGAGCCCGAAGAAGACGGCGCGCACGACGTCGTCGGGCTCGGTGGAGAAGGAGCGGTCGACGTCGAGCGACAGGTGCGTGACGTCGTCGGTGATGCCGACCGTGAACCGCGAGCGCGGGCTGTCGAGGGTCAGCTCGTCGAGCGCGGCCTTGGCCATGGCGGGCGTGAACTCCTTGGAGGCCAGGCCGTACCGGCCACCGATCACGCGTGGGCGTGGGCCGTTGCGCTCGGCGAGCGAGGAGACCACATCCTGGAAGAGCGGCTCGCCCACCGCGCCCGGCTCCTTCGTCCGGTCGAGCACGGCGATCGCCTGCACCGTGGCCGGCAGCGCGGCGACGAGCGCGGCGGCGTCGAAGGGGCGGAACAGGCGTACCTTGAGCACCCCGACCTTCTCGCCCCGTGCCCGGAGCTCCTCGACCGCCTCCTCCGCAGCCCCACATCCGGATCCCATGAGCAGGAGCACTCGCTCGGCCTCCGGGTCGCCGACGTAGTCGAAGAGCCGGTAGCGACGGCCCGTCAGCTCGGCTAGCCGGTCGAGCTCGCGGGCGACGATCGACGGGACGGCGTCGTGGTAGGCGTTGGCGGCCTCGCGTGCCTGGAAGAAGACGTCGGGGTTCTGCGCCGAGCCGCGGAGCACGGGGTGCTCGGGCGAGAGGGCGCGCTCCCGGTGCGCGGCGACGAGCCCCTCGTCGAGGAAGCCCATGATCTCTGCGTTCCCGAGTTGCTCGACCGTGTTCAGCTCGTGAGACGTGCGGAAGCCGTCGAAGAAGTGGAGGAACGGAACCCGCGACTCGAGCGTCGCGGCGTGAGCCACGAGCGCGAAGTCCTGCGCCTCCTGCACCGACGACGAGCAGAGCATCGCCCAGCCGGTCGTGCGCGCCGCCATCACGTCGGAGTGGTCGCCGAAGATGGAGAGCGCGTGCGTGGCCACGGTCCGGGCGGCGACGTGGATCACGGCGGGTGTCAGCTCGCCCGCGATCTTGAACATGTTGGGGAGCATCAGCAGCAGCCCCTGCGACGCCGTGAACGTCGTCGCGAGCGCGCCCGCCTGGAGCGCCCCGTGTACGGCCCCCGCGGCGCCACCCTCGCTCTGCATCTCGACGATGCGGGGCACCGTTCCCCATGCGTTCGGTCGGCCCCCAGCCGCCCAACCGTCGGCGAGCTCGCCCATCGGCGACGCCGGTGTGATCGGGTAGATCGCGATCACCTCGCTCGCCGCGTAGGCGATACGGGCGCAGGCCTCGTTCCCGTCGACGGTGACGCGGGTGCTCACTCGAACAGCGTCCGTCACACGCCCCGGCTGGGGCATCGGTGCGGGCGCCGATCCGGTTCGGGGTTTCTCCGCAGCCGCGCAGCCGCGCCCGCCCGTGTAACGATCGCCTCCGCGAACCACGAGCGAAGGAGGGAGCAGTGGCGGGCTTCACGGTCGTACACGACGCGGATCTGGAGCGGGAGTACGGGAAATGGGTGCTCGTTCGGCGCTCGCTCGGACTCGTCTCGTTCGGGATGAACATGGTCGACCTCCCGCCTGGGGGGTCGATCCCCGAGCACCACGAGCTCGATCGGAGTCAGGAGGAGGTCTTCTACGTCGTCTCCGGCACGCCCACGATGGTGGTCGACGGCGTCGACAACGTGCTCGAGCGGGGGTCGTTCGTCCGTCTCGACCCGGAGCCGGTGCGGACCGTCCGCAACGACGGCACCGACGTCGCGCGGGTATTGATCATCTCGGCGCCGACCGGTTCGGGATACGAGCCGATGGACTGGGCCTGATCGCGGCGGCTCAGCCGCCGATGTACGACATCTCCACCTTCGGCAGTGCGGCCGTCGCTTCGGTGCGCACCTCCGAATAGCGGTCCGTCCGCGCCGCCCATACGGCCTCGATCGCCGCGTGCAGCTCGTCGTCCGTGCCGTCCGAGCGCAGCAGAGCGCGGAGATCGGTCCCGCGCACCGCGAACAGGCAGGTGTAGAGCCTTCCGTCGGCGGAGATCCGTGCGCGTGTGCAGTCGCCGCAGAACGGCTGTGTGACTGACGCGATCACACCGATCTCGCCGGCGCCATCGCGGTAGCGCCAGCGCCTTGCCACTTCGCCGCGGTAGGCGGCCTCGACCGGCTCGAGCGGGAACACGTCGTCGATGCGACGGACGATCTCGGCTGCGGGCACGACGTCGTCCAGGCGCCAGCCGTTCGTGGCGCCGACGTCCATGAACTCGATGAAGCGAACCGTGTGCTCGGTTCCGCGGAAGCGGCGGGCCAGCCCGATCACTCCCTCGTCGTTGACCCCGCGCTTGATCACGGCGTTCACCTTCGTCGGCAGACCGACCGCGGCGGCTGCGTCGATGCCCGCGAGCACCTCCGCGACCGGGAAGTCGACGTCGTTCATCGCCCGGAACGTCTCGTCGTCGAGCGAGTCGAGGGAAACCGTCACCCGGTCGAGCCCGGCGTCCCGCAGGGCAGCGGCCTTCCGCGGCAGCAACGCGCCGTTGGTCGTCAGCGTCAGCTCGAGGTCGGGAATCGCAGCGAGCATGCGGACGAGCACGTCGATGTCCGCGCGGAGCAGCGGCTCGCCGCCCGTGAGCCGGATCTTCCGCACGCCGAGCCCGGCGAAGACGCGCGCGACGCGCTCGATCTCCTCGAAGCTGAGCAGCTCCTTCCGCGGCAAGAAGGCGTGGTCGCGCCCGAACACGCTCTTCGGCATGCAGTACGTGCAGCGGAAGTTGCAGCGGTCGGTGACCGAGATCCGCAGGTCGCGAACGGGTCGTGCGAGCGTGTCGACGACAGTCATCTGAGAAAAGGTACGTGTCCGAATCGAACATGTGCACCACATGTGTTAATGTGTTGCACATGACCATGATCCAGGTTCGGAACGTTCCGGAGCCGACTCATCGGGAGCTAAAGGTGCGCGCGGCGCGGCGCGGCGTCTCCCTCTCCGACTACGTTCGGCGCTTGATCGAAGACGATCTCGCCGTACCGACGATCGAGGACGCGCTCGCTCGGATCGCAGAGCTCCCGCGACCGCGGCAGCCCGTGTCGGGAGCAGAGTCGATCCGCGAGTCGCGCGAGGCCCGCGAGGGCAGCCTCCTCGGAGAACGGTGAGGTGCTCGTCCTCGACGCCGCCGCGGCTGTCGACTTGCTGGTGGGGCCCGCGGAGCTCCGTGACCAGATCGGCCGATCGTTGGCCGGCGGCTCACCGTTACTCGCACCGGACCTGATCACGTCTGAGGTCGTCTCGGCGCTCTCGGGTATCGCGCGAGGCGGCGCGCTGACCTGGAGGGAGGCGCGGCAGGCGCTCGATGCGTACGCGGAGTTGCCGGTCCGGCGTGTCGAAACGCATCCTCTGCGGAGCCGCATCTTCGACCTCAGCCGTGCCATGTCCGCGTATGACGCGACGTACGTCGCTTTGGCGGAGGTCACGGCGGCGTCGCTGCTCACCACCGACCGGCGACTCGCTCGCACCGTGCGGACGGTGGACGTTGTCGTCCCGCGTTGACCTGTCTGCGCTCGACGCGATCCTGCCCGAGTTCGATTGGCGGGAGCGTCACGAGCGCAGCGTGGCCGCGACGCCCGAGGAAGCCGTGAGTGCGATGCTCGCAGCGCCGGCAGCCCCCGACATCGTCGTGCGCGCCCTGCTCCGGCTGCGCGGGCTGCGCGCGCACGGGACCGTCGCCGAGGTGTTCGCGGCCATGCCCTTCGAGGTGCTTCAGGAGTCGGCGGTCGAGGTCGTTCTTGGTGGCAGCGGCACGCCGTGGCGACCTGGAGGGGGGATGCGTTCGTTCGCGGCCGCCGAGGCAGGCACGGTGCGCATCGCGATCGACATCCGCGCCGCGCCGACGGCCGGCGGCTGCGTCCTCTCGACGGAGACGCGGATCGCTGCCGTCGACGACGCAGCCCGTCGTGCGTTTCGTCGCTACTGGCGGCTCGTGCGCCCGTTCTCGGGGGCTATTCGCCGCCGCTGGCTGGCAGCGGCCGCCCGCGCGCTCGCGTGGCAGTAGCCTGCTCCGGTGCGTCTGCGCTCGTCCGCGCCACTGCTCGCGCTCGTCGCGGTCACCGCCGTGTGGGGCCTCACCTTCGTGCAGGTGCAGGACGCCCTCGTCGTCTACCCGCTGTTCGCGTTCCTCGCCGTGCGGTTCGCGATCTCGACGGCCGTGCTCGCGCCGTTCGCGTGGCGTCCGCTGCGCGAGATGCCGCGCTCCGGGCTCGTCGCCGGTGTCGGAGTCGGCTCGATGCTCGCCGCCGGCTACGCCTTCCAGACCGCCGGGCTCGAGCGGACGACGGTCGCAAGCACCGGCTTCATCACGGGTCTGTACGTCGTCTTCACGCCGTTGCTCGCGCTCGTGCTGTTCGGGACGGCGGTGCCACGATCGCTCTGGGCAGGAATCGCGCTCGCGATCGTGGGGCTGCTGCTCCTGAGCGGCGTGCCCGGTGGGTCGGCGATCGGCAACGCGCTCGTGCTCGCGAGCGCTCTTGCCCAGGCGGTGCAGATCGCCTCCATGGAGCGGTTCGCGCCGCGCTACGACCCGCGCGCCCTCACGTTCCTGCAGATGGCGACATCGTTCGTCGGGTTCACCGTGATCGCCCTCGCACTCGGTGACCTCGAGGTGCCGCGCGGGGCGACGGTCTGGGGAGCGCTCCTGGTGACGGGTGTGTTCGCCGGGGCGCTCGGCTACCTGGTCGCCACGTGGGTGCAGGCAAGGACGACCGCCGCCCGCGCGGCGGTCGTGTTCACCCTCGAGGCCCCTTTTGCAGCGCTGTTCGGAGTGCTGCTCGCCGGCGAGGTGCTCGGCTGGGCCGGCTACCTCGGGTGCCTGGTGATGCTCGGCGGGCTCGTGCTGGCCGAGCCGGCGGCGGCGTCGACGTTGCGTCGGCTGGCACCGCGCGCGGGCCGCTGATGGACGCCATCCTGCTCGCCCTCGGGTCGGCGGTGTGCTTCGGGAGCATGACGGTCGTCCTTCGGCTCGCCCTCGACCGTCCCGTCCCAGCCGAGACCGGGGCGTTCCTGACGCTGGTGTTCGCGTTCGCGGTCGGGCTCCTCGCGCTGCCCGCCGGAGGCCGGTTCGAGGTCGACGGCCTCTGGCCGTTCGTCGCCGCGGGAGCACTCGCGCCAGGCGTCTCGCAGCTCTTCGCCACCGCTGCCGTGCGAGACGCAGGTGCCCCGCGGAGCTCGGTCGCCTTCGGTACGGCTCCCGTGTTCGCCGTCGTGTTCGCCCTCGTCCTCCTCGACGAGCCGGTCGTCGCCGGGCTGCTCGGCGGTGCAGCGCTCGTCGTGGCCGGCGCGGTGGTGGTCGCCTTCGAGCGAGATCGGCCGGCCGGGTTCAAGTGGATCGGGATCGGCTACGCGCTCGTCACCGTCCTCATGTTCTCGGCGCGCGACACGCTCGTCCGTCACCTCTCTCTCGTCGGCGACACGGAGCCGGGCCCGGCCGCCGCCGTGACGCTCGGCACGGGGGCGATCGTGCTGGGGATCGTGGTGCTCGCGCGCCGTCGGCCGCTCGCACTTCGCGCAGCGCCCCGCTGGGCGCCGGTCGGGATCGTGTTCGGGCTCTCGTACGTCCTCCTCTTCCACGCGCTGTACCGCGCGCGCGTCAGCGTCGTCGCCCCGATCATCGCCACCGAGGCCCTGTGGGGCGTCGTGCTCGCCGCGCTCGTGCTGCGGCGACGCGAGCTGGTCGGATGGCGCCTGCTCGTCGGCGCCGCGCTCGTCGTCGCGGGCGGCGTGCTGATCGCGCTCAGTCGCTGAGCCGGGAGGTCTCCGGCGGCGACACCGAGTGGTGAGGACGATCTGCTACGATGAGACTTAGATTTTCTTGAGTCACATCGACTCAAGATGCAACCGTCCCATCCGAGAAGGAGCAGAAGACACATCATGGCGAAGACGATCGGAATCGACCTCGGCACGACGAACAGCTGCATGGCCGTGCTCGAGGGCGGCGAGCCGACCGTGATCCCGAACGCGGAGGGCGGGCGCACGACGCCGTCCGTCGTCGCGTTCACGAAGGACGGTCAGCGGCTCGTCGGGGCGCCGGCGCGGCGCCAGCAGGTGACGAACCCCCTGAACACGGTGTTCTCGATCAAGCGGTTCATGGGGCGCAAGTGGGACGAGGTCTCCGAGGAGATGACGATCGTTCCGTACGAGGTGGCCAAGGGCGAGAACGGGGATGCCCGCGTCGGCGCCGACGAGCGCGAGTTCGCGCCGCCGGAGTTGAGCGCGATGATCCTGCAGAAGCTGAAGACCGACGCCGAGGCATACCTCGGCGAGCCCGTCACCGACGCCGTGGTCACCGTGCCGGCGTACTTCAACAACGCACAGCGTGAGGCGACGAAGGACGCCGGCCGCATCGCCGGCCTCAACGTGCTCCGCATCATCAACGAGCCGACGGCTGCCGCCCTGGCCTACGGGCTCGACAAGGAGGGAGCCGACCAGACGCTGCTCGTGTTCGACCTCGGTGGCGGCACGTTCGACGTGTCGGTGCTCGAGCTCGGCGATGGCGTGTTCGAGGTCAAGTCCACCAACGGGGACAACCACCTCGGCGGCGACAACTTCGACAAGGCGATCGTGGATTGGATGGTCGCCGAGTTCAAGCGCGAGCAGGGCATCGACCTCGCGGCCGACAAGATGGCGCTTCAACGGCTCTACGAAGCGGCGGAGAAGGCCAAGATCGAGCTGTCGTCGACCACGTCGACGCAGATCAACCTCCCGTTCGTGACCGCGACGGCCGAGGGGCCGAAGCACCTCGACCTCCAGTTGACGCGGGCCAGGCTGACCGAGCTCACGACGCCGCTGCTCGACCGGCTCGTCGGCCCCACGAAGCAGGCACTCACCGACGCCGGGCTCGACGCCTCAGCCATCGATCACGTGATCCTCGTCGGCGGCATGACGCGCATGCCGGCGGTCGTGGAGCGGGTCAAAGAGCTGATCGGCAAGGATCCGCACAAGGGAGTCAATCCCGACGAGGTCGTCGCGGTCGGGGCAGCGATCCAGGCCGGGGTGCTCAAGGGCGAGGTGAAGGACGTGCTGCTGCTCGACGTGACGCCGCTCTCGCTCGGCATCGAGACCAAGGGCGGGGTGTTCACGAAGCTGATCGAGCGCAACACCACGATCCCGAAGAAGGCGTCGGAGACGTTCACGACCGCCGAGGACAACCAGCCCTCCGTCGAGATCCACGTCCAGCAGGGCGAGTCCGAGATGGCCGCGTTCAACAAGACCCTCGGCAAGTTCCAGCTCGTCGGCATCCCGCCGGCGCCGCGCGGCATGCCGCAGGTCCAGGTCACGTTCGACATCGACGCGAACGGCATCATCCATGTCTCGGCAAAGGATCTCGGTACCGGCAACGAGCAGCAGATCCGCATCGAGGGCGGCTCCGGTCTCTCCGAGGACGACGTCCAGCGGATGGTCTCCGAAGCCGAGACCCACGCCGAAGAGGCGCATGCGCTCCGCGAGCTGGCGGACGCCCGCAACGGCGCGGAGACGCTCGCCTACTCGACCGAGAAGGCCGTCGCAGAGCACCGCGACAAGCTCGAGGAGGAGCAGGCGAGCGCGATCGACGCTGCTCTGGCGGAGCTGCAGTCCGCGATCGAGGGAACCGACGTCGCCGCGATCCAGGAGAAGACGAACACGCTGCAGCAGGCGGCCCAGCCCCTCGCGGAGGCCATCTACGCCGACGCGCAGGCGGCCGCTGCCCAACCGTCGGGTGACAATGGTGGAGCCGCCGCCGACGAGGACGAGGTGGTCGAGGACGCCGACTACGAGGTGATCGACGAGGACGAGGCGGCGAAGGCGTGACCGAGCCCGAGCTCGACGAGATCGTTGTCGAGGAGGAGGCGCCGGCTGGCGCCTCCTCCGAGCTGTCCGGGCAGTCGGACGCCGACGACGTGTCTTCGCGCCTCGTCGAAGCCGAGGCGAAGCGGGACGAGTACCTCGCCGACCTGCAACGGGTCGCCGCCGACTTCGACAACTACCGCAAGCGGGTCGTCCGTGACCAGGGCGCGCTCGTGGCACGTGCGACCGCCGGGCTCGTAGAGCGTCTGCTGCCCGTGCTCGACGATCTCGAGCGAGCCCTCGACGCGGCCGAGCACGATGACGACGCGAAGGTGCTCGAGGGCGTGCGCATGACGCGCGACGCCCTCGCGGGCGTCCTGGCGGCCGAGGGGCTCGTCGAGATCGATGTCGTTGGGGCCTTCGACCCGCACGCGCACGAGGCGTTGATGGCAACCGCAGCCGAGGGGTTCGAGAGCGGGGACGTGGTCGAGGTCGTCCAGCGGGGGTACCGCCTCGGTGACGCCGTGCTCCGCCCCGCGCGGGTGATCGTCGCGGAGTAGTGGGGACGCGTGGCGACCCAGATGCGCAACCCGTACGAGGTGCTCGGCGTCGCCAGGACTGCAACCGCGGATGAGATCAAGAAGGCGTACCGGAAGCTGGCGCGAGCGCATCATCCCGACCGCAATCCGGGTGACACCGCGTCGGAGGAGCGGTTCAAGGAGGCGCAGGACGCCTACGACGTGTTGTCCGATCCGCAGAAGCGCGAGCAGTTCGATCGCTTCGGCGCTGCGGGTCTCGGCGCGGGGGGGTTCCAGGACGTCCGCTTCGAGAACGTCGATCTCGGCGACCTGTCGGATCTCTTCGGCGGCGTCGGGTCGCTCTTCGGGCGAGGTGGCCGCCAGGCTCGCCCCCGTCCCCAGCGGGGAGTCGACCTCGAGTCGCGCGTGAGCATCTCCTTCGACGACGCGTTACGCGGCGTCGAAGTGCGTGTCCCCGTCGACACCGAGACCGCGTGCCGCGCCTGTGGTGGTACTGGTGCAGAACCGGGGACGGCCCCTCGTCAGTGCCCCGACTGTGCGGGCTCGGGACTGGTGTCCGACAGCCACGGCCTGTTCGCGCTGTCCCAGCCCTGCCGTCGCTGTCGCGGCAACGGGATCGTCGTCGACACGCCATGCGCCGCGTGCCGCGGTGCCGGGCAGGAGCGCGTGACGAAGCGCTATCTGGTCAAGATCCCCGCCGGAGCGCGCGACGGCACCAGGATCCGTCTCCGTGGCAAGGGTGAGCCCGGCTCGTCCGGCGGGCCGGCCGGCGACCTCTGGGTCAGGGTCGAGGTCGAGCGGTCTGCGCTGTACGAACGGCGTGGTGCCGATCTCGTGCTCGAGGTGCCGGTCACGTACCCGGAGGCAACGCTCGGGGCGACGGTGGAGATCCCTACACCCGACGGCCCCGTGGCACTCAAGGTGGCGGCTGGGACGGAGAGCGGCAAGCTCCTCCGCGTGAAGGGCCGTGGTGCTCCGAAGCTGAAGGGCGGCGGTCGCGGCGACCTGCTCGCCCGGGTCAAGGTCACGGTTCCCGCCAAGCTCAACAAGGCAGAGCGGGAGGCGCTCGAAGGCTACGACAAGGCATCGCGGGAGCGGCCGCGCGACGGGGTGTTCGACCGATGAGCGGCGACCGCCCCCGGTACATGATCTCCGTGGCCGCCGAGCTCGTCGGCATGCACCCGCAGACCCTGCGGCTCTACGAGTCGAAGGGGCTCCTGCGGCCGGCTCGCACACCCGGCGGCACGAGGCTCTATTCGGACGCCGACGTCGAGCGCCTGCGCCTCGTGCAGCGACTGACGACCGACCTGGGCTTGAACCACGCAGGCGTCGAGCACGTGTTGCGGCTCGAAGACGAGTTGCGACGGCTCCGTGTGCGAATGGACGCCCTCGAGCGTGATTTGCGCGATGAGATCCGTCGAACGCACCGGCAGTACCGCCGCGACATCGTCGTCTACCGGGCACCGCAGCCACCGGCGCAGAGGAACTGACGCCTTGCAACGGATCGTTACAAGGCATGGGGAGTGAGGGAGCACAGCACATGGACTTCAACAAGCTGACAATCTCCAGCGGTGAGGCCGTCGCGGGCGCCCAGGAGCTGGCGCGGCGCCTCGGCAACCCTGAGCTGACGGCCGATCACCTGGCTGTGGCGCTGCTCGAGCAGGAGCTGCCGCGGACGCTCGTGCAGCGGGCAGGCGGCGACCCCGGCTCGGTACGTGCAGAGGCGGAGGCGCGCCTGCGGCAACTGCCGTCGGTGTCGGGAAGCGCAGCGCAGCCCCAGGCAGGAGCGTCGTTCCGACGCGTGCTCGATCGGGCCTTCGAGGAGATGCGCGATCTCGGAGACGAGTTCGTGTCCGTCGAGCATCTGCTGCTCGCGCTCGAGCTCGTCGAGCGCGACGCGCTCCTCGCGGCGCTCGAGGGTGTGCGCGGCGGGCAACGGGTCACGTCACAGGATCCGGAAGGCTCGTACCAGGCGCTCGAGAAGTACGGGCGCGATCTGACCGCTCTCGCCGAGCAGGGGAAGCTCGACCCGGTGATCGGGCGCGACGAGGAGATTCGCCGGGTGATCCAGGTGCTCTCGCGCCGCACCAAGAACAACCCAGTCCTGATCGGCGAGCCGGGTGTCGGCAAGACGGCGATCGCCGAAGGGCTCGCCCAGCGCATCGTCGCCGGGGACGTCCCCGAAGGCCTCAAGGGCAAGCGGGTGTGGGCGCTCGACGTGGGTGCGCTCGTGGCCGGCTCGAAGTACCGCGGCGAGTTCGAGGAACGGCTCAAGGCGGTGCTCGCCGAGATCACCGCCGCGGAGGGCGAGATAGTCCTCTTCATCGACGAGCTGCACACGATCGTCGGTGCCGGCGCCGCCGAGGGAGCCGTCTCGGCCGGGAACCTCCTCAAGCCGATGCTCGCGCGCGGCGAGTTGCGCGCCGTCGGTGCGACGACGCTCGACGAGTACCGGCTGCACATCGAGAAGGACGCGGCGCTCGAGCGCCGCTTCCAGCCGGTGCTCGTCGGTGAACCGTCCGCAGCGGACACGATCGCGATCCTCCGAGGCCTCAAGGAGCGGTACGAGGCACACCACGGCGTGCGCATCCGTGACGCGGCGCTCGTCGCTGCGTCGATGCTGTCCGACCGCTACATCACCGACCGCTTCCTGCCCGACAAGGCGATCGACCTCGTGGACGAGGCTGCGAGCCGGCTGCGCATGGAGATCGACTCGTCGCCCGTCGAGCTCGACGAGGCCGACCGCCGCGTCCGGCAGCTCGAGATCGAGCTGACCGCGATGGCGAAGGAGACCGACGCGGTGCGGGAGCCGGTCGAGCGCGAGCTCGCGGAGGCGCAGGCGCGCCGTGACGAGCTCGCCGCGCGCTGGGCGCAAGAGAAGGACGTGCTCGACCGCGTGAAGGAGATCACCCGCTCGATCGACGAGCTCCGCATGGAGGCGGAGCGCGAAGAGCGGCAGGGGAACCTGCAGCGGGTTGCCGAGATCCGGTACGGAGATCTCCCTGCGCTCGAGAAGGAGCTCGCCGAGCGTGGCGAGGTGGCAGCTGCGGCCGAGCCGATGGTCAAGGAGGAGGTCGACGAGGACGACGTCGCAGCGGTCGTCGCGACCTGGACCGGCGTGCCGGTCGACCGGCTGCTGGAAGGCGAGGTCGAGAAGCTCGTGCACATGGAGGAGCGCCTCCACCAACGCGTCGTCGGGCAGGACGCAGCGATCGACGCCGTCTCCAACGCGTTGCGCCGCGCCCGGTCGGGGCTCCAGGACCCGGACCGGCCGATCGGCTCGTTCGTGTTCCTGGGGCCGACCGGTGTCGGCAAGACCGAGCTGGCCCGCGCCCTCGCGGAGTTCATGTTCGACGACGAGCGCGCGATGGTGCGCCTCGACATGTCGGAGTACATGGAGAAGCACACCGTGTCCCGCCTCGTCGGGGCACCGCCGGGCTACGTGGGCTACGACGAGGGCGGCCAGCTCACCGAGGCAGTCCGCCGGCGTCCGTACTGCGTGATCCTGCTCGACGAGATCGAGAAGGCGCACACCGACGTGTTCAACGTGCTGCTGCAGCTGCTCGACGACGGGAGGCTGACGGACGGGCACGGGCGGACGGTCGACTTCCGCAACAGCGTCGTGATCATGACCTCGAACCTCCGAACGGCCGACGCGATGCTGGAGCACTTCCGACCGGAGTTCGTCAACCGGGTCGACGAGATCGTCGTGTTCGAGAGCCTCACGCGGGAGCAGCTGGCGGAGATCGTCGACCTCCAGTTCGAGCGCCTGCGCCTCCGGCTCGCCGAGCGGAAGCTCGCACTCGAGCTGACCGACGGTGCCAAGGAGCTGATCGCCGAGGCGGGATGGGATCCCCAGTTCGGGGCGCGCCCGCTGAAGCGCGCGCTCCAGCGGCTCGTCGAGAACCCGCTCTCGCTCGAGCTGCTCGAAGGGCGCTATGTGGAGGGCGACACGATCCGCGTGTACGCCGACCGCGGCGAAATCGGGTTCTCGTCGGGCGCCGGAGTCGCGAACGGAGCGGCGGTCATCTAGTGCGGCATCTCATAACGCTCAACCGGTTTCTCGACCGATTGCCGCTCGGCTACCGCTTCGCTCGAGAGGGCCGGACAGGTCCGGCCCCTACGACGTTCCGGGTGCAACGTTTGGAGACGGCGCGCTAGGCGGCGGGACGCGCCCGAGGCGCGCTGCGTCGTGATGCCCGCTGGGCGCATGGGAGCGTGCCCGACGTAGGATCGGGCCATGCCGGGGATACTGCTCGTCGCGGCGACCGAGCCCGAGCTCTGTGGGCACGACGGCCTGGTGTGCGGTGTCGGCCCCGTCGAGGCGGCGGCATCGGTGGCCGCTGCGCTCACCGCGCGGCCACCCGACGCCGTGCTGCACGTCGGCTTGGCCGGCGGGACAGGTCTCGAGCCGGGGACCGTCGTCGTCGGCTCCGAGTCCCTCTACGTGGACCTCCGTGCTGCGGTTCCGGTCGTCATCTCCTGCGCTCCGGATCCAGGTCTCGTCGAGGCGATCCGTGAGGCCCTGCCCGGTGCCCCGTACCTTCCGATCACCACGAGTGCCGCGGTCTCCGACTCAGCTGCGGCACGTTCCGTCGATCGCACGGTAGAGGCCATGGAGGGCTTTGGTGTGCTGCGGGCGTGCGAGCTGGCCGGCGTCCCGGGGGTCGAGATCCGTGTGATCTCGAACGAGATCGGTGAGCCCGACCGCTCGCGCTGGGACCTGGAAGGAGCGCTTCGTGCCCTCGGAGCCTCGCTCCCGGGGCTCGTCGCAGCGCTCGCCTCGTTCGCCCGAACCTCGAGTGAAGGCCCGGGCCCCTGACCGGCGTGATGCGACGGGGTGATGGGCGGCTCGGCGTCTGGGTCGCGGCGGGTGGTGTCGTCGCCCTGCTCTTTGCCGTCGCCTCCCGCTACGGCTTCCACCGCGACGAGCTCTACTTCGTCGTCGCGGGGCGCCATCCGGACTGGGGGTATGTCGACCAGCCACCTCTGGTCCCGCTGCTCGCCCGACTGGCCGAGCTGGTCGCAGGCACCGAGTCACCGGTAGCTCTGCGCGTCGTGCCCGCGCTGGCGGTCGGCGGGGTTGCGCTCCTCGCCGCCTCGATGTCCGGGCGCTTCGGCGGCGGGCGGCTGGCGCAGGCGTATGCCGCGTTCGGCGTCGGGTGGGTCGGGGTGCTGCTCGCGGAGGGGCACCTGCTCAGTACCGCCGTCTTCGACTTCGCGCTGTGGACGCTCGGCCTCTGGATTCTCGTCCGGCTCCTCGACGGCGCTGATCCGCGGTGGTGGCTGGCACTCGGAGCGACGGTCGGAGTCGGGCTCCAGAACAAGCACGCGATCGCGTTCTTCGGAGCGGCGGTCCTCGTCGGCGTGCTGCTCACCGACCGTCGGCGAATCCTGATGAGCGCGTGGCCCTGGCTCGGTGTCGGGATCGCGACGCTGATCGGTCTTCCCAACCTCGTCTGGCAGGCGGCGAACGGATGGCCGCAACTGGAGATGGCGAAGGCGCTCGGTGCGCGTAGCGATGGCCCGATTGCGTTCGTGGCGCTCCAGCCGGCGCTGCTCTCGATCGCGCTGATCGTCCCGGCTGGAGTGGGATGGTGGTGGCTGCTGCGCTCACCGGACGCGCGCCGCTGGCGGCCCATCGCGATCGCCTACGTGCTCCTGTGCGTGCTCTTTCTCGCCACGGGTGGGAAGGCGTACTACGTGGCGCCGATGTACTCGGCCCTGATCGCGGCCGGCGCCGTCCGGGTCGAGCAGCTCCGCAGCGCTGTGCGCCGCGGGGTCGTGGTCGCGACCGCCGTGGGTCTCGGCATCGGGCTGTTCGTCGGACTGCCGCTCCTACCCGTGACCTCCGTCGGCACGTTCGACCCCACCGGCGAGCTGAGCGAGACCGTGGGGTGGCCGGAGCTGATCGAGCAGCTCGACACCGTCTACCTCTCCGTTCCCGCGGCCGATCGCCCGGCGACGGTCATCCTCACCGGCTCCTACGGGGAGGCCGGGGCAGTTGACGTGCTCGGGCCCGAGGCGGGTCTTCCGCCCGCGTACAGCGGGCACAACTCCTACTGGTCGTGGGGGCCGCCCGGTCGGCACGGCCCCGTGATCGGCGTGGGATATGTGGACGCCGTGATGTCCTCGATCTGCCCGTCGTTCGAGCAGGCGGACACGATCACGAACCCGTTCGGAGTCGACAACGAAGAGGCAGGTCTTCCCATCTACCTCTGTCTCGCCCCGACCCGGCAGCTGGCGGACGTGTGGCCCGACGTGCGCCACCTCGACTGACGACGCTCCTCGCGTGGCCGGCGCACAGGGGCTCGCGGCGCTGCGAGCGCCGGTGGCACGTAGGGTTCTCCGGTGCCGCGACCGAGGTACCCGAAGTCGAACGAGCCGCGCCCGGCGGCGCTGCCGCCCGAGGCACAGACCGTCGGCCAGCTCGTCGCCGAGACGATCCGGCTCTACGGGAGCCGCTTCTGGCCGGCCCTTCTGCTCGGCCTCCCGCTGGCGGTCGCGGATCTCGTTTCACTCAACCTGTCGGTCGCGGGTCGGGTCCTCGTGCTCGCGGCCGCCGCTCCGTTCTTCACGGCGACCTACACAGCCGCCTGCGCCATGACCTACGGCGTGCGTCCCTCACCGCGGACGTGGACGGTCGCGCTCGCCGTCGGCACGCTGGCGTTCCTACCCGCCGCGGCGGTCTTCCCGTGGTTTGCGCTCGCCGCGGTGGCGTGGCTCGCGCTCGCAGGCCACGTCGTGCCGGCGGCCGTCAAGGAGCAGCTCGGAGCGGTCGCCGCCGCCCGCCGCTCGTTGCAGGTTGCCCGTGCCGACTACGTCCACGCCGCCGGTGGTCTCGCGGCGCTCGTGCTCGTATTCGGGCTCACGCGCCTCGTCCTCGGGTTGCTGCTGCGCGAGCAGGCCGACAATACGATCCGCGTGTCCGTCGTGCTCGCCGACGTCGTGCTGGCCCCGATCCTCTTCCTCGGTGGGGCACTCCTGTACGTGAATCTCGCCGCGCGAATCGGCCGCGACCGCTCCGAGCGGCGTCGTGCACGCACCCCGCGTCGGGCCGCCGGCGGGGAGTAGTCTCTCTCGCGACGTCAACCGCTGCCGAGGAGGCCCTGCATGCCGCTCTACCTGATGCTCACCTCGCTCACCGAGAAGGGTGTGCAGACCCTGAACTCCAACCCGGCGCGCCTGCGCGAGGTCAACCACGACGTGGAGGAGCTCGGTGCGAAGGTACTCCACCAGTGGGCGTCGCTCGGCGAGTACGACTTCGTCAACGTCGTCGAGGCCCCCGACGACCTCACGCTCGCCAAGCTGTCGGTGCGCCTGAGCGCCCGCGGGAGCCTCAAGGTCGAGTCGCTCCCGCTCGTCTCGGTCGACGACCTGATCTCGTCGTTGGAGTAGGCGCTCACCGTCGACGCGAGCCGACGGATCTTCGCTAGTCGGTCGCGAATCCGGTCGCCCGCTGGGATACGCGGAGCGGGCTCGTCGGCAGTCCCGGTGACGGGTCATTGGCGTTGAACCCGCCGGGCGCGACGTCGTTCGGCGTCTCGGGGTGGAACAGAGCGGCCAGCAACTGGATGTGCCCGCGGCCGACGCCGAGCTCGAACTGGCCGCCGCCGTAGGCGGCGATCCGCTTCTCGGCGCAGTGGTCGTAGGTTGCGAAGAGTCGCTCGATCGAGCCGAAGCGTGACGGTTTGACGTTCACCGTGCGCGGCGGCCAGCGCAACGTCTCGATGTCGTCGACCGAGTGGATGATCGCGTCCCACGTGACCCGGTCGGAGACGGGGTCGAGCACCGCTTCGGTCTCCGGCGTGAGGGCCGGGTCCTCCAACCACGCCTCCGGGAGTCCATCGACGACGCGTCGGTAGAGATCCGCGTCCGGTGGGTTGTCGACCGCCGTGCCGTGGTACTGGCCCTTGAAGTCGACCGAGTCGACGCAGCCGAGGGCATGCAGCTCGGAGATCAGCTCCTCGTCCCAGTCGGGAGTGGCGTCGAGCTTGAAGCGGAGACCGGGGTAGAGGTCGAGCCAGGCCTGCAGGCGCCCCGTCGTGGCCGGCTCGCCCAGGCGGGTGGAGACGACGAAGGTCAGCGGCGACGCCTCGCGCTCGAGGACGTCACCGAGTGAGCGACCGGCCTGCCGCAGGGCGAGGTCGAGCGCGGCGCTCTCGAAGGCCCAGCGTCGGTAGTCGAGGTAGGCGGGCCGCTCGGGCTCGCGCTCGAACAGCGGCAGCGTCGCCAGGTGTGCCGAGAAGGTGTCCAGCATCCACGCGCCGGCGAGCGGCAGGACCGGGCCGCGGGCGATCTGGGCGTCGTGCTCCACGCCCTCATAGGTCACGTCCTCGCCGACGCCTGTCTCGCCGTCGCCTGCGAGGCGGATCAGCGTTGTCTGCCGGTGGAAGCCGCTGGAGACGTCCATCGCCAGCGGCTCGAGTGTGTAGTCCGCGACGACGAGTGGGAGGTCGCGAACCTGATCGTAGAGGCTCACAGCGCCGAGTACGCTACCGCGACCTCGGCCGCGAGCCGCGCGTTGTCGACGATCAGGTCGCGGTTGACGCGCAGGGTCTCGCCGCCCGAGCGTTCGTGGAGCCACGCGAGGACGAACGGGGTCACCGCCTGTCCCGTGACGCCCGTGGCCGCTGCCTCGGCGACGGCCTCGTCGATGAGCGGCTCGACGTCGAGGCTCTCGGCGGGCGGGCGGCCGACGAGGATGCCGGCGCCACCGAGGCGCCAGTGCGCGTCTGCGATCCGGGCGAGCTCTTGGGGGTCATCGGCGCGCGCAGAGACGGGTGGCCCGCCGTCCGCCAGGTAGAAGAGCGGCAGCGTGTCGGTGCGGAAGCCGAGCACGGGCACGCCGAGCGTCTCGAGGAGCTCCATCGTCGCCGGCACGTCCAGGAGCGACTTGACGCCCGACGACGCGATCAGCGCCGGCGCTCGTGCGACGGCGCCGAGATCGGCCGAGACGTCCGGCGGCGTCGGGAAGCCGCGGTGCACGCCACCGAGACCGCCCGTGCCCATGAAGCGGATGCCCACAGCCGCGGCGGCAGCGAGCGTGCCGCCGACGGTCGTCGCGCCGACCGCGTCCTGCGCCGCGCACGGAGCGAGGTCGCGCGGCCCGAGCTTGCGGGCGGCTGGCGTGAAGCGCTCCAGCTCGTCGGAGCCGAGCCCGATGTGAACCGCGCCGTCGAAGACGCCGACGGTGGCCGGGACGGCCCCGGCCTCGCGGACAGCAGCCTCGCTCGCGAGCCCGACGGCGACGCCGTCGGGGGCCGGAAACCCGTGTGCGACGAGGGTCGTCTCGAGCGCGACCACGGGGCGTCGCTCCTCGAGGGCCGCGGCGACCTCTTCCGCGACGATGAGCAGCTCGGGCATGCCGCGAGCCTAGCGATGCGGGCGACTGCCGGTAACGCGCCTCCTGTCGCCCGCTAGCGACTGGCCGTCCATCGCCAACGCGCCGCCAGCTCGACCGCGAATGGCATCCCACTCGTCAGCGTGACCTCGGCCAGTTCGGCTGCATCGAGGGGCACGCGGAGAAGCTCGACGGAGAGCCTGCCGCCGCCGGTTCCGATCACGGCGTACGCAGCCCACGGGTCGGCGCGCAGAGCTCCCTCCGGTCGCTGGAGGTCGTAGCTCAGCCCGACGCTGCCCGGGTTGAGGAACAGGGCGTCGCCGAGCCGGCGCACGAACTGCTGGTGCGTGTGGCCGCCCGCGACGATCGACGTGTCGACCGGACCAAGGAGCGCGAGGAACTCCGACTCGGGCGCGGCCGGGAAGACGAAGTCGTGATACGAGGTCGGCGTGCCGTGACAGGCCAGGAGCGTTCGTCGGTCACCGAGGTCCGCGCGGACGGCCGAAGTGAACGAGGCGACGTATGCCCGTTGGCTCTCCGACAGCTGCTCCAGCGACCAGCGCCGGATCTCGAGCTGACGCTCGGTGATCTCCTCGACTCCCTCCGCCGTTCGAGGGTCGAGGAGGAACGCATCCGCGTTACCCATCACCGTGGGCCATCCGCGCTCACGCAGGAGCTCGACCACATCGGCCGGCTCTGGCCCGCCCTGCACCATGTCTCCGAGGCACACGACCTGGTCGACCGGGCGTTCCTCGAGATCGGCGAGCACGGCGCGCAGAGCAACGGCGTTGGCGTGGACATCAGAGAGGATCGCCGTGCGCATGGGCCTCTCTGACGTCATGGCATCGAGCCTGCTCGCTGCACGCATCGCGCGGCCGCCTCGAGCGCGAGCTCTGGCCCACCGACGAGCCAGCCCGCGGCGAGTGCGTCTCCGGCGCCGGTTGTGTCCACGACCTCGGTGACGGGAAGAGCCGGGCGATCCTCCCCGTCGAACGAGCAGCCGTCGGCGCCGCGCTTGACGATCCACGCAAGCCCGGCGAGCCGTCCCCCCACGAATCGATCCTCGTCCGCGTTCGCGAAGACCACCTCCGGCTGGAGCGCCGCCACGTCGTCCCGGAACCGGTCCACACCGACGTCGCGGATCCCGCTCCACGAGGCAAGATCGACGCTCACCCTGACTCCGGCCGAGCGGGCAACGTCGGCTGCATGGATTGCCGCACTCCGCGCAGGCTCGACGAAGAGCGCGTACCCGGAGACGTGCAACCAGTCGCAGCCGTGGAGCCACGATGGGTCGATCTCGTCGGGTGCGAGCTCCACGGCGACGCCGCGGTCAGGGCACATCGTGCGTTCGCCGCCCGGGTCGACGAGCGAGACGATCACGCCGCTGTGCCGGGCCGGGACGACAGGCCCCACCACGTCGACACCGTGACCGGCGAGGTGGGCGGTAGCGAGGTGCCCGGCATCGTCGTCGGCGCGCTTTCCGAGAAGGCGAGCGCTCGCCCCGAGGGCGGTCGTCCACGCGGCCACGTTCGCCGCCTGTCCGCCCGCACCGATCGTGATCTGGGATCGTGCGTCGCCGCCCCGCGCGAGCGGCTGGCGCAGGCGGACGATGACGTCCAGCACGAGATCGCCGAGGGTGCATACGAGCATCCGCGTCTACGATCCTCTCATGGAGGAAGGTGATCGGCCCACGGGGCGGCGCTTCCGCTCGTTCGTGCTCGGAGGACTCGTCGGCGCCTCGGCGATGGCGGCCGCCCGTCGTCGCGCCCGCAGTCGGCGCCGGCGGCCCGCCAGGGGACTCGCCGCGTTCGAGAGCGCTCCCTGTTACCTGGAGTCGGTCGAGCGCACGCGGAGCGACGGACCGTAACCCCGTAGCGTGCGCGCGGCTCGTTCCACGGTCGCCAGGCTCACGTCGGCGTCCCCGATGCCGAGCGTGCGCCCGACCAGCATCGCGCGCGCAGCGTGGTAGAGGTAGCTTCGTGGGCTGCCGACCGGCATACCTGTCCGCACGATGAGGAACGGGCCGAATGCCCGGGCTTCGAATGCACCGGTCGGCGTCGGCGTCAGCGCTTCGATCTCGAGACGTCGGTGCGGGTTGTTGCGGCGACTCGCGTCGAAGACCCAGACGCCACGCCCCAGCGGTCGGGGCATCTCCACCAGCATGTTGAGAGCGAGGCCGGCATCGGCGCGCGCCAGCACAGCGCGCGGGAAGTCGGGGTTCCGCTCCCAGGCGCCGAGGTACAGAGGCTCGTAGCCGAGCAGGACGTCGTCGGGCCGGCTCGTCGCGGCCAGGTACGCCTCCGCCTGCGAGCGCGCCCGCTGCCGTTGGTCGGGCTCCCATTCGAACAGCGGTGCCGTCCGGTGCCACGCCCAGCCGACCTCGGCCACGAGCAGGGCGGCGACGGCGATCGTTGCGAGCGTCGGCGCTCGGCGCCCGACGCGGAGGAGTCCGACGGCGACGAGCGTCGCCAGGAACGGCAGGGCGAAGATCAGGTGTCGTGACTCCGGCGAGGCCGAGCCGCCGAGCCTCGCGACGAGCAGGGCAACCGCCGGCACGCCGACCACGGCCAAGCACAGCAACCGCGCGTCCCGGCGCAGCGAGATCAGTCCGAGAGCGGCAAGCCAGAGGACAGGGACGAGCACCCACCACCAGCCGGCGGAGAAGTTCCCGGCCGTCCGCCAGAGGTACGTGGCTACGGCCCCGGGCCCGTCGAGGCGCGCTCCACCTGGCCCGACGCCGACGTCGAAACGGCCGGCCAGCACGAGATCGGTGAGCCAGAACGGGATGCCGAGCACGAGTACGACGGCTCCGGCCCGTGCTGCTCCGCGCGCCCGGTCGCGCCGAGCGAGCGCGACGTACGCGGCCTGCGCGGCAAGGACGAGGACGCCGTACGGGTGCGTCGCGACGAGCAGCAGCGCCAACGTCGTCCAGCCGGCCCAGGCACGGCGTCCACCGCGGTCGAGGGCGTGGAGCAGAGCGAGAACGGAAGCCGTGGAGAGCAGGAGGAAGAGGCTGTACATGCGGCCGTACACGGCGTGGAAGAGAAAGCCCCAGCTGCAGGCCACGAGCGCAGAGGCCAGGAGGCCCGCCGCGGGCCCGGCGAGCCGGCGACCGAGGAGCGCGATCAGTGGCAGGCTGGCGACGGCCAGCGTCGCCGACACGGCGCGGAGAGCGCCGAGACCGAGCTCGAGGTGGGCGACCGCCCATGCGATCACGAAGTGCAGTGGGGCGCCGCCGCGGTCGCGCGTCACGTGCTCGATGACCCCGGACAGCGAGTCCCGCCCGACGAACAGCGCGAGCGCCTCGTCCTCGTGCGGAGGCCAGGCCATCAACTGATGACCGAGGAACCCGGCAGCTGCCGCAGCGACTCCCGCGACGCCGAGCCAGAACCACCGACGGGCGACCCACGCGCGGAGAGCGTCGGCACGGGCTCCCGTGTGCGCGGCAACTGTGTCCGTCACGGCGTCGACGATAGTCGCGGATCGCGGGAGAGGCAGACGGGAGGGCGCCCGCGGCACTGGTAGATTGGCCGGTCGTGCCGATCTACGAGTACCGCTGCCCCGACGGCCACAGGTTCGAGGTGTTCCAGCGCATGTCCGACGCGCCCGTCGAACGCTGCGAGGTATGTGGAGCCGGGCCGGTCGAGAAGGTGCTGTTCCCCGTCGCCGTGCACTTCAAGGGGTCGGGGTTCTACTCGACCGACTACGGGCGTGGCTCCCGGAAGGGGAGCGCCTCGAAGGAAGGCGAGTCGGCGTCATCGAGCGACGGTTCCGAGCAGAAGAAGGACACGTCGGCGACGAGCTCCTCGGACTCGGCGCCGAAGAAGACCGACACGTCAGACTGAGGCCCGGCGCCCGCGCCGGAGAGACGTGAGCCGGGTGAGCCTGCCCTACAGCTTGCGGTCGCCGACGACGCAGCCCGGAGCGTAGAGCAGCCCTTGGGGCGGCGGTTGGGGCGCCGACCGGCCGGCGAACATCGCCACGGTGGCGACGTTGTCCTCGGAGCCGATCAGCACCGACTCGCCGTCGATCGTCGACGGGTCGCCGCCGAGCCGGCAGTGCAGCGCCTTCGCCGGGTTCGCGCGGAAGTACGCCCAACCGAGCTGCAAGAGTTGCGCCGCGCTGAGGTCGGTGGCGAGTGGGGCCATGATGTCGCTGCCGGCGAAGGGAAGCCGCACTGCCCCGCCGAGGCTGGTGAGCTTGTCGGCGGTCGCCTGCACGACCTGCTGCTGGCGACGTGCACGATCGAGGTCGGTCTCCGACGGATCGAGCCGGTTCTCCCGAACCCTCGAGTAGACAAGGGCACGCTGCCCGTCCATGTGCTGCTTGCCCTTCTCGAACCGCCAGCCCGGCCACTCGGAGCAGCGGGCTGCCGTCGCGTAGGGGCAGTCGAAGCGATTCGAGACGATCGGCGCCGGGACCTTGACGTCGATTCCACCGACGGCGTCGATCAGCTCCCTGAAGCGGTCGAAGTCGACGAAGGCGACATGGTGGACATCGAGACCCGTGAGCTCCTTCACAGTGCGCAGCGCGAGCGTCGCCCCGCCCGCCTGGTACGCGGCGTTGATCTTGCTCGCCCCGACGCCGGGGATGTCGACCCGGAGATCGCGCGGGATCGAGAGGAACGCGAGCCGCCCCGTCCCAGGGTCTGTGCGGAGCAACATGATCGAGTCGGATCGATTCGATCCCGCGCGGCCGCCCGCCAGCCCGCCGTCGGTGCCGAGCACGAGGATCGTTGTCGGCTTCGACACGAGCAGCCCGTCCTGTGGTGTGAGTAGCGGCAGGACGCTCTTCGGCACGCGCTCGTTGGCCTGCGTCACGCCGCGGCTGAACGAGAGGTAGCCGGCGACCGCCCAGACGAGCAGCAGCGTCGCGACGGCCGCGAGCCCGAGCAACATCCAGCGGCGCCTGTTCCCGGGCCGGCGTCGCGTGGTCGGGGTGGGAGTCGAGGCCGGGCGTCGCGGAGCCGTGGGCGGCGACGTCTGGCGCGTGAGGGGGACCCGACCCTTGGCCCGTCCGCCCTTGTACCGGCGGTACGGCTTCTCTTGCGCGGGCATCCGGGCGGATATGGTAGCCGCGCGGTGGACGGATCCCGTGTCATCGCCGTCGACATCGGCGGTACCAAGATCCTCGCGGGCGTTCTCGCCCGCGACGGAGGCGTGGGGGCGACCGTCGAGGCCCCTACTCCTGCCTCGTCGGAGGAGGCGGTGCTGGGAGCGCTCGGCGACGTGATCGAACGTCTCGATCCCGGCTCGGCGGCGGCGATCGGTGTCGGTGTGCCTGCGAACCTCGATCGGCGTACGGGGCTGCTACTCCGCGCGACGAACCTGCCGCTCGACGACGTCGACCTGGGAGGCGTGCTGGGCGACCGCTTCGGGCTCCCGGTTGGGATCGAGAACGATGGCAATGCGGCGGCGCTCGCAGAATGGCGCCTCGGCGCCGGTCGGGGGACACACGACCTCGTCATGCTCACGCTCGGCACCGGTGTCGGAGGCGGGATCGTCCTCGACGACCGCCTGTACCGTGGCTGGGCCGAGCTCGGGCACGTCGTCGTCGAGCTTGACGGGCCGCCGTGCCAGGGGAACTGCCACGGTCGTGGCCATCTCGAAGGAGTCGCCTCCGGTCACGCAGCCGACGGTGTGGCGCGCGTGCTCTACGGTCCCGACGCGGACGCCCACACGCTCGTCGCGCGTGCGCGGGCAGGCGATCAGCCTGCGATCGAGGCGATCGAGCGAATGGGACGTCTGCTGGGGGCGGCCGTCGGCTCGCTGATCAATGTCTTCGACCCCGAGCTCGTCGTCGTGGGCGGTGGGTTCGGCGCGGCGGCCGGGGATCTGCTGTTGGCGTCAGCCGCCGTGGTCGCTCGCCGCGAGGCGATCCAGCCAGC
This sequence comes from uncultured Actinomycetes bacterium, assembly GCA_963701395.1. GTDB lineage: Bacteria > Actinomycetota > Thermoleophilia > Gaiellales > Gaiellaceae > Gaiella. The sequence goes on along the minus strand of CAVOZU010000006.1, from coordinate 364,739 downwards.
GGACGATCGCGTCCAGATCGTTCCTGCCGAGCTCGGTGCGGCGGCTGGGCTCGTGGGTGCCGCCCTCGTCGGTTTCGAGGCACTCGACGGAGCGCGGTAGCCGAGCATGCCGCTCGCCGTGTGCGCGACGCCGATCGGGAACCTGGACGACGTGACGCTCCGGGTTCTCGCGGAGCTCCGTGAGGCCGACGTCGTGCTCTGCGAGGACACGAGGCACACGCAGGTACTTCTCCGGCGGCACGGCGTTCGGGCGAAGTCGCTGCTCAGCTACCACCGGCACAACGAGGCCGGCCGCGGCGAGGAGCTCCTCGCTCGCCTGCAGGCCGGCGACCGCGTCGCCCTCGTTTCCGACGCGGGGACCCCACTCGTCAACGACCCGGGCGCGCGCCTCGTCCATGTCGCGGCGGCGGCGGGGATCGAGGTCACCGTGCTTCCGGGCGCGTCGGCGGTCGAGTCGGCTCTCGTCGTCAGCGGTCTCGCGGCCGACGGCTATCGCTTCCTCGGGTGGCTGCCGCGCAGGGCCGCCGAGCGGTTGGCGCTCTGGGACGAGTTGGCAGCGGTGGCGGTTCCCGTCGTTGCCTTCGAGTCACCCCGGCGCCTGGCGGTGTCGCTCGCGAGCCTTGCATCCGTCGACCCCACGCGACCAGTCGCGGTGTGTCGTGAGCTGACGAAGCGTCACGAAGAGGTGGCTCGCGGGTCGGCTTCCGACCTCGCGGGTCGTTTCGCCGCCGGCGCCCGGGGTGAGATCACGGTCGTCATCGGCGCAGCGGCGACTCCGGCCAGCGGAGCCGATGACGCAGCGATCGCAGCCGTCGGCGAGCTCGTGGCCGCCGGTGCGCCGAGGCGCGTGGCTGTGGATGTCGTCGCGCGACTCACCGGGGCGTCGCGTAACACGCTCTACCGAGCGACGCTGTAGTCGTTTTTGACAACGATGATCGTGTCCCGTATCGTTGCATCCGACGTTGTCAGAAGGAGCAACGAGAAAGGCACCGCCGATGCGCCGACCGTTCGTGACTCTGTCCGTGACAGCAGCGGCAATTGCAGGCGCGCTCCTGGCGCCCGGCACGGCCGGTGCCTGGTCGTGGCCGGTCGGTGGCGAGGTGCTCCGGCCGTTCGTCTTCGGGGACGACCCGTACGCCGGCGGGCAGCATCGGGGGATCGACGTCGCGGCACGGGACGGCGAGCACGTCCTCGCCCCGGCGGCGGGAACGGTGACTTTCTCCGGCTCGGTTCCGCGCCACGGCAAGACCGTGACGATCACGACCGCGGGTGGGCACGCCGTCACGCTCACACACCTCGGCGACCTGTCGTCCCGCAAGGGAGACACGGTCGCCGAGGGCGCCCGGGTCGGGGTCGCCGGTCGGAGCGGCGACGCCGAGGTCAGCGAGGTCTACGTGCACCTCGGAATCAGGGTCGTCACCGACGAGCACGGATATCTCGACCCGCTTCGCTTCCTGCCGGCGCGACCTGTCCCGGTCCCCCCGCAGGCAACGACGGGCGACGCGCCGTCGTCGAGCGTCGCGCAGCCGCCGCCGGTCCCGGCTCCACCGTCGAGCGCCGCCTCGTCGCCCGTCTCGTCACCTGTCTCGTCGCCCGCCCCGCAGCCAGCGACGCGCTCGACGACGGCGGGGGAGTCCGTCGGCGCTCCGACCCCCGTCGCCGTTCCCACGCCTGTTGCGTCACCTGTTCCGCCTCAGGGTGCGGGGACGGCGAGCCTCGAGGTCCCGACGGCACCGGAGACGCCGCTGCCGAGCCCCGGAGCGTCGAGCTCCGGGGCGGGCTCGCGCCCCGCCCAGACGGTGCGACGGCCGACGGCACCACCGTCGCTCCCGGCGCGCGTCGACACGCGCGAGCGTGCCGCCGTTGACGAAGGGCAACCGATTGCGGCACGCCCTGCGACGACTCCTGCGACTCCCCCTGTGGCGACCCCTGCGGCGACCCCTGTGGCGCCGCACGTGCCGGCGCTCAGCCTTCACCAGGACGTGGCCGCAGACGCGACTGCGGGCAGCGGTCGGTCGAGGTCGACACGTCGCCCGGACCGACCCACACGTGTGTCGGTACCTGCTCCCGCGAGCCGCGATGGCAGGCCGACCGGAGCCGTGCGCCCCCGCGCTGACGGAGCCCGAAGCCCAGCTGTCGACGACGAGCGCCACGAACCGAGGTGGGGGACGTCGGAGTCGCTCGGGGCGGTCACAGCAGTCGTCCTGCTCCTGGTACTCGCTGCCGCGTTGCCGGCAGCGGTGGCACTGCGCCGTAGAATCGGCGCTGATGGAGCAGTACTACGTCACGACACCGATCTACTACGTCAACTCGACCCCGCACATCGGGCACGCCTACACGACGATCGCGGCGGACATTCTCGCGCGGCATCAACGACAGCGGGGGAAGGACACGTTCTTCCTCACGGGAGTGGACGAGCATGCCTCGAAGGTGGCACGCGTCGCGGCCGAGCAGGGACTCGAGCCACAGGAGTACGCAGATCGCATCGAGGGCGTGTGGCGCGAGCTCCCGGCGCGGCTGCTGGCCGCAAACGACTTCTTCATTCGCACGAGCGATGAGGGTCACAAGCGCTTCGTCCAGGACTTCCTGCTCCGGATCCGGGACAACGGGCGCGACGACATCTACCAGGACGTCTACGCCGGGCTGTACTGCGTGGGCTGCGAGGCGTTCAAGGCCGAGGCCGAGCTCGTCGACGGCCTGTGTCCCGAGCACGATCGAGAGCCCGAGTGGATCGAGGAGCGGAACTGGTTCTTCCGCCTTTCGGCGTACCAGGAGCAGCTGCTCGCCCTCTACGACGAGCGGGCCGATTTTGTCCTGCCCCGGTTTCGGGCCAACGAGGCGCGCAGCTTCATCGAGGGAGGGTTGCAGGACTTCTCGATCAGCCGTGCCGGGCAGCCGTGGGGCATCCCGATCCCATGGGACCCGGACCAGGTCGCGTACGTCTGGGCCGACGCACTCGTCAACTACGTCAGCGCTCTCACCTACGCTCGTGATGGCGAGGATCTCAGGGAGCGCTACTGGCCGTCCGTCCGGCACTTGCTCGCCAAGGACATCCTGCGCTTCCACTGCGTCTACTGGCCCGCGATGCTGCTGGCCGCGGGCTACGACGTCCCGCACCAGCTCTTCGTCCACGGCTGGTTGCTCCTCGACGACCGGAAGATCTCGAAGTCGCGCGGGAACGTCGTCGACCCGCTCGACCTGATCGACGTCTACGGGCCCGACGCCGTGCGCTTCTGGTGCGCTCGGTCGGTGTCGTTCGGGCAGGACGGCACAGCCTCGATCGACGGGCTGCGCGACCGGTACGAGACGGAGCTCGGCAACGACCTGGGCAACCTGCTCTCGCGGACGACGGCGATGATCTCCCGCTACCGGTCGGGGAAGCTGCTCGAGGCCCCCGATCCCCGGGCGACCGTCGCCGGGCTGGTGACACCGCTCGGCGCCGACGTCGCGGCCCGCCTCGACGAGTACGACATCACCGGCGCCCTCGAGCGGATCTGGGAGGTCGTCCGCGCGCTGAACCGGCACGTCGAGGCCAGTGCGCCCTGGCAACTCGCCAAGGATCCCGCCAACGATGCGGAGCTCGACCGGGTCCTCTACGACCTCGCGGACGGGCTGCGCGCGGTCGCCGTCGCCCTCCACGCATATCTGCCGAGCGCCTCGGAGCAGATCCTGCAGGCGCTCCGCGCGCCCATCGACTTCTCGTGGGACGGCGTCGCGTACGGAGGCACGGGAGCCGTCGAGGGCATCGAGGCTGCCGCTCCGCTCTTCCCTCGCATCGACGTCCCGGCTCCGTGACGGACGCGCACGCGCACCTCGACGCGTGCGACGAGCCCGCCGCAGCGCTCGTCGAGCGAGCTCGCCGAGCCGGCGTCGACGCGATCGTCACCATCGGCACCGGCATCGACTCGTGCCGGGCGGCGCTCAAGATCGCCGAGGCCGAGCATGGTGTGGTCGCCGCGTTGGGTATCGACCCGCACCAGGCTGCGACGCCGGAGGCCGACCGCGTCGAGGAGCTCCGCGACTTGCTCTCGCACCCGAAGGCGGTCGCTGTCGGCGAGGCGGGGCTCGACGCGTTTCATGGTGCAGCGACGATGGTCGAGCAGCGGAGGCTCTTCTCACATCAGCTCGAGCTCGCCACCGAGCTGGAATTGCCGATCGTCGTCCACTGCCGCGAGACGGCCGCGGAGACGGCGTCGATGCTCGCCGGCTTCGGAGGCACGGTCGTCCTGCACTGCTTCTCCGAGCCCGCGCTGCTCGCTCCGGCGGTCGAGCACGGGTGGTACGTCTCGTTCGCGGGGAACGTCACGTTCCCGGCGGCGGAGGCGCTACGCGATGCCGCTGCCCTGGTGCCGCCGGACCGGCTCCTGGCCGAGACCGATTGCCCGTACCTTGCGCCGCAGCCGGTGCGGGGTAGCCGGAACGAGCCTGCGCACGTGATGCACACGCTTGCGATGTTGGCGGACGTTCGGGGCGACGATCTCGGCGCGCTCGAGGCCACGATCGACGCCAACGCGCGTGCCGCCTTCGGGTTGTGAGCTGGTGCCTCGTCCCCTTGCCAAGAAGTCGCTGGGACAGCATTTCCTCGAGGATCCCAACACGCTCGGCGTGATCGGGCGCCTTGCGAACCTCGAACCCTCCGACGTCGTGCTCGAGGTCGGGCCGGGGCTCGGTGTGCTCACCCGGTACCTCGCGGACCGGGTGACGCTCGTCCATGCCGTCGAAGTGGATCGGTCGCTCGAGCTGCCGCTCGCCGAAGCGCTCGCGGGTGTCGAGAACGTCGACCTTCATTGGGGCGACGCGCTTCGGCTCGACCTCGATGCCCTCGAGCCTGCACCGGGCAAGCTCGTCGCCAATCTTCCGTACAACATCGCGACGCCGCTGATCGTCGAGACCCTCGTCGGGCTCCCGACACTCGAGCGCTTCTGCGTGATGGTGCAGCGGGAGGTGGCCGACCGCCTCTTCGCCGAGCCGTCGACCAAGGCGTACGGTGCGGTGTCGGTGATCGTCCGCCTGACCGCTCGCCGTACCGGGTTCCATCCGGTCTCGCGGCACGTCTTCAGGCCACCGCCGCGGGTCGACTCGGCGCTCGTCGCGTTCGAGCGGATCCCGGCTCCTGCGCGGCTGGCGAACGTGCGCGCAGTCGTGGTCGCCGGGTTTGCGCACCGCCGCAAGACGCTTCCCAATGCGCTGGCGCTGGCAGGCGTCGCCGTGCGCGAGCGGGCGGTCGCTGCGCTGGCTGCGATCGGTCGCTCCGGCGCCGTGCGTGCAGAGGCGCTCGCACCGGAGGAGTTCGTCGCGCTCGAGGTGGCTCTCAACACATGAGCCTCGCGCACGCCAAGATCAACCTCGCGCTCGTCGTCGGTCCGTTGCGAGCCGACGGGAAGCACGAGGTGGTGACCCTGCTCGAGCGCGTAGCGCTGGCGGACGCCGTCACCGTCGAGCGGCTGCCCGCCGAGGGCGGCGTGCATGTCAGCGGGTTCGACTGCGACACGATCGTTCGCGCCGCGCTGGAAGAACTGTCCGCGGCCGCCGGTGGCGGTGCGTCGTTCTCGGCCACGATCGACAAGCAGATCCCACTCGCGGCAGGACTCGGCGGCGGGAGCTCCGACGCCGCAACAGCACTGATCCAGGCCAACCGACTCCTCGACCAACCGATCTCCGACAGGGCGCTGCTACGGATCGCGGCGGATCTCGGCGCCGACGTGCCGTTCTTCCTCCAGGGCGGCCCGCAGCTCGGCAGCGGCGACGGCTCGACGCTCGTCCCGCTCCCGCTCCCGCTCCCGTTCCACTACCACGTCGTGCTGTGGCTTCCCGACGGCCAGGAGAAGCGGTCCACGGCCGACGTCTACGCCGCGTTCGACGAGCGAGGCGGCGCCGAGGGCTTCCCCGGGCGACGTGAGCGCCTCCTCGAAGCGGTCGCCCGCATCGTCACAGCCGACGATCTCGCGGCGCTTCCGAAGAACGACCTTGCGTCGTCGCTGCTCGCTCCTGCGCTCGAGGAGCGAGGCGCCTTTCGTGCGGATGTCACCGGTGCCGGCCCGACGCTCTACGGCCTGTTCCACGATCTCGGCGCGGCCCAGAGTGCCGCGGAGGCTCTGGGTCGCAAGGGAAGGACATGGGTGACCACCCCAGTCGCAGCCGAGTGATCACTGCGATCGACCATGCTCGACCGGCCTCCGGAGGCGCCGGTACACTCGCTCTCCCGTTCACTGGGGCGTGGCCAAGCGGTAAGGCAACGGGTTTTGGTCCCGTGATCCCAGGTTCGAATCCTGGCGCCCCAGCCATCGATTACCCGTGACACGCGTCAATCTCGGAGCTGTGGTGATGGCCGGCGGGCTTGGAACCCGCATGAAGTCGGCGACCCCGAAGCACCTGCATCCGCTTCTCGGGCGGCGCATGGTGGACTGGGTGCTGGAGGCCGCTCGCCCGCTCGAGCCGGCGCCGCTGGTCGTGGTCGCGGCGCCCGAGACGGCTGCTGCCTTCGGTGACCTCGCCGTCGCGGTACAGGAGAGACCACTCGGCACCGGGGACGCGGTGCGGTCGGCACGCGCGGCCCTGGAGGGAGTCGACGAAGTGCTTGTGCTCTCGGGCGACACACCGCTGCTCACCACGCGGCTCCTCGCGGAGCTCATCGCCCGACATCGCGATACGTCGGCTGCCGCGACCGTTCTCTCCTTCGTCCCCGACGACATCCGCAGTTACGGACGTGTCGTTCGCAACGACGACGACGATCTCGTCGCGATCGTGGAGGCGGCCGACGCGACACGGGAGCAGCTGGCGATCGGCGAGGCGAACTCGTCGATCTACGTCTTCGGGGCCGATGTCCTGTGGCCAGCGCTCGATCGGCTCACGCCCGCGAACGCGCAGGGTGAGCTGTACCTGACCGACGCCGTGCGGGACATCGCGGTCGACCGACGGGTCGCCGTTCACGTCGCCGCTGATCCAGCCGAGACCGAGGGGGTGAACACGCGGGTCGAACTCGCGGCCGCCGGGGCCGCCCTCCGCGACCGGATCCTCCGCGACCACATGCTCATGGGCGTGACGATCACCGACCCAGCGACGACGTGGATCGAGCCCGGTGTGACGATCGAGCCGGACGCAACGGTGGAACCGTTCAGCGTCCTCCGCGGCTCGACGGTGATCCGCGCCGGGGCGCACGTCGGACCGCACGCCGTCGTGGTCGACGCCGAGATCGGCGCCGGAGCGTTCGTCGGCCCCTTCTGTTACGTTCGACCAGGTACCGTGCTCGAGACATCCGCGAAGGCGGGAACGTTCGTCGAGATCAAGAATTCGCGCATCGGCGCGCGAACGAAGGTTCCGCACCTCTCCTACATCGGCGACGCCGACGTAGGAGAGGACACGAACATCGCCGCGGGCAACATCACCGTGAATCTCAACCACGAGACGAGGGCGAAAGAGAGGACGACTATCGGGCGCAACGTCAGGACCGGCGTCGACAATGCGTTCGTCGCACCCGTGTCGATCGGTGACGACGCATGGATTGCAGCCGGCTCCGTGATCACAGACGATGTGCCAGCGGGTGCGCTCGCGATTGCCCGCTCCCGACAGGAGAACAAGGAAGGACGCGGTGGAAAGCGGGACGATTGAGCAGGCGCTGCCGGGCCTCGAACGTCGGCAGTCATCCGGAACCGACATCGCGACCGGGAGCTCCGTGATCGGTCTCTCCCCGCAGAAGCGTCTCACGCTCGTCTCGGGGAGCTCCAACCCAGGGCTCGCACAGAAGATCGCCGATCACCTCGGCTGCGAGCTCGGCGGCGTCACGCTGAAGCGGTTCGCGAACGGCGAGACGTACTGCCGGTACGAGAGCTCGATCCGCGGCGACGACGTCTTCATCGTGCAGACCGCCTGTGACCCCGTCGACACGCACCTGATCGAGCTTCTGATCATGATCGACGCGGCCCGTCTTGCGTCCGCCAAACGGATCACCGCGGTCGTTCCGTGGTACTTCTACGCACGCCAGGACAAGAAGTCTCGGCCGCGTGAGGCGATCGCGGCGCGGCTCGTGGCCGACATCTTGCAGACCGCGGGCGCCGACCGCGTGCTGACGATGGATCTCCACGCAGGGCAGGCGCAGGGCTTCTTCAAGATCCCCGTCGACCACATGACGGCGGTGCCCCTGTTCGCGCAATACGTCCGCGACATGAACCTCGAAGAGCCGCTCGCAGCGGTCTCGCCCGACACCGGCCGTGCCAAGCTCGCAGGGAAGTTCGCCGAGATGATCGGCGGCGAGCTCGTGATCCTCAACAAGGTGCGTCCCGAGCACAACGAGGCGAAGGTGACGACGGTGATCGGTGACGTCGAGGGTCGTGTGGCCGTGATGAGCGATGACATCGTCGACACCGCCGGCACGCTCGTCGCCGGCGCGGCGGCGCTCAAGGAGGCCGGGGCGCTCAAGGTCTATGCGTGCGCGACCCACGGGCTGTTCAACGGGGAAGCGATCGAGCGCATCGGGGCGAGCGAGATCGACCGTCTCGTCGTCACCGACACGGTGCCGGTCGACCCACGGACGAAGCCCGACAACGTCGAGGTGCTGTCCGTCGCCGGCATCCTCGCCGAGACGATCCGGAACGTCTTCTCGGACGACTCGGTGTCAGCCATCTTCGCCGGCGAGAACCAGCTCTTCTAGCCTGGGGCTTGCCGGCAGGAGCGCGAAGCGCTTGGCAAGGTGAAGAACCGCTCCCTGAAAGCCATCGACTTCGCTCCGGGTCAGTTCCCGGCCGGGCCGGCGGGAGCGAAGGGAGACAGAGGAGACCGTGGTGAGCCGGGCCCGACCGAGGGCGTGAGCGCGGTTTCGACAAGCTCGGCTGTGCCTGCCAACCTCACAAACCAGTTCGGTGGCAGCACCGGCTTGTCGGCCAAGATCACCACGAAGCGAGCAGGGAAGCTTCTCCTGCTCAAGGACTTCTGGGCTGGCGTGGAGTGCCCACAGGGCCTGTCGATGTGGTGGTGGCTGACACTTGACGGCGCTGCCGTGCCGGGGAGCTTGCGCTCCGGCCCGGCGGAGGACGCCACCAGTCTGCTGGTGTCGCTGAACGGGGTCACTGCGGAATCGGTGCCCGCGGGCGAGCACACGGTGAGTGTCGGTGGGATGTGCCTCACCGGGACCCCTTCCGCGTTCAGCTGGCACACGCCCAGCGGAGGCAGCGCGGTCGTCCTCGGGTAGGCCGGAGCCCGTCTCTCGGATGGGTGGCCGCGTGGGCGCCTCCACGCGGCCACCCTGCAACGCGAAGGGCTCCTGTAGCCAGGGGCTTTTCCGCTTGGCCGCGGTCTCGTAGAGTCTTGCGACTTCGATCACAAGACGACTGGGGGATTCATGCGCGACCGCCTGCCGCTCATCCTGTCCATGACCGCTCTGCTCGTGGCGGTGCTCGGGACGCCGCTCGGGGAGGCCGCCTACAACGCTGTCGTCCCAAAGAACAGCGTCGGTGCTCAGCAGCTTCGTAATGGGGCGGTGACGAACGCCAAGCTCCGTGGCGACGCCGTCACGAGTGGCAAGGTGAAGAACCGCTCTTTGAAGGCGATCGACTTCGCCGAAGGACAGCTCCCGGCCGGGCCTCCGGGCCCGAAGGGCGACAAGGGCGCCCCCGGCGATCCGGCGGCGGTCGGCTGCCCGGCCGGCACGACGCGCGTCGTTTCCGTGTGCATCGAGAACGAGATCCGCAGCGCCAAGAACTGGAGCGAGGCTGGCAGCGACTGTGCCACCAGGCAGACGCGCCTCCCGTCGGCCGGAGAGCTCTTCATCTACGGCAAACTCCCGGGCAAGACGCCCACGCCTGGCGGCGAATGGGCCGACTTCTACACCCACAACGGAACCACTTTCGGGTATCCGTACATCCAGGGGGCCGGCGTCTACGGCCTCGCCACCGGGAGCACCAACACGAGGGCATACCGCTGTGTCGCCGGCCTCGTCAGCGGCAACTAGACGACCCGGCCCGGGGTGGCCGCGTGGGTTCCTCCACGCGGCCACCCAGCAGCGCGAAGGGCTCGTGCAGCCGGCCGGTCACGCGGCCTCCCGGTGCCACCGTCGGGCCTCATCCCGTAGACGAACCGGGATCAGGGCGTTCGGCCTCGTCCCCCGCCCCCCCACATCCAGGCGGTGTAGGCGTCCATCGTCGTGATCGGGTGGCGCGGGTTGCGGTCACGAAGGCGACCGGCGACACAGTCGGCCTCGACGACGCCGCCGACGAGCGCCAGGGGATGCCTTCGCTTGCGGACGCCCCCCGAAACGGCTTGGAGTCAGAATTCTTCTCCTGTCTGAACCGGCCGCGCCGCCGAGCCACCCCGTCGCGGAAGGCAACGCTCTGCCGGGAGGTCGGTCAGGGGAGCGACCGGGCGAGGCGGTGATACGTCGGGCGGAAGCCGCGCGCCGTCCAGAAGCGGGAGGCGAGCAGGTTCACGCTGCGCCAGTCGGTCGTCATCGCGCCGTAGCGCTGGCCGTCGGCCCAGTGCATCACGTGCGCGAAGAGTGCGCGCCCGACGCCCGTGCCACGCTGCTCCGGCGCGACCTCGACGTGGGCGAGGTCGATGGAGGACTCCGGAACGCGGAGGTCTCCGGCTGGGCGCACGTACATGAGCGCGTGTCCCACCACCGCGCCGTCGCGTTCCGCCACGAAGTGGGTGAACAACGGGTTCGACCACGTGTCCGCCCAGTCCTCGCGGAAGGCGTCGAGGGGCGGGATCTCCAGACCGCTGAAGCTGGGCGCCCGCACCTGGTGCTCCCAGAGCGACCGCTCCAGAGCGGCGGCGGCGTCGAGATCGCCCGGGCGGCCGGTCCGGACGACGACGTCCTCGGCGATCCCCGGGGCAGGCTCGACCTCGCGGACCGCGACGCTGAACTGCAGCCCGAAGGCGAGCCTGAACCACGCGTCCACGAGCGGTTCGTCGGAGGCGGGAACGTAGACCACGTGCCGCGCGCGCCCGCCGTCGACCCAGTCCTGAGCCAAGGCGCTGTAGAGATCGCGCGCCACCTCGGGATCGGCTGCGGCATGCCCGGCGAAGCCGACCTCGATGCGATCGGCTCCGGTCGGCGCTCCGACCAGGTAGCCGAGCACGCGCCCGTCTCGAAGCGCGACCGCCCCGGCCGCGCCGTCGACCGCGAGCGCCGCCTCGACGTGCGCCCGGAAGTCGGTGACCACGGGGAGGAGCGGCTCCACCGCGCGGTGGCGCGCATGCCGCTCCGCGAGGAGCGATGCGGCGTCGTCGAGCAACGTGGTATCGAATGGCACGATCTTCATCCGTGGTGTCAACCCTACCCAGGTCGATCCCCACCGACTCACAGGTCGGCGGGCGCCATCACCGGTCGCGCGCCCTCGGAGTGTTTCGCCGCGGGCGGCGCCGCAGGCTGCCTACCGCCTGCAGGGCAGGCGCGCTTCGCTACAATCCGCCGCCGTGTCGCAGGACAGGGTCATCCTCGAGGTACAGGAGCGCGGTTCGGACCAGCGCGGGTCGCGGACGGTCCGCCGCCTTCGCAAGCAGGGGTTGATTCCGGGCGTCCTCTACGGCAAGGGTCACTCCCGCGCGATCGCCGTCGGCGAGCGCGAACTGCGCACCGCTCTCACGGGCCCGAGCGGTCTTCACGCCATCGTCGACGTCGTGATCGAGGGCCAGACGACCCCGCACCACGCGGTGCTCAAGGATCTCCAGCAGCATCCGATCCGCGGCACCGTGACCCACATCGACTTCCACGAGGTGCGCCTCGACCGGCCGATCCAGTCCGCCGTCACCGTCTACCTCGTCGGCGAGTCTGTCGGCGTGGCGGCAGGCGGCGTGCTCACGCAGGTCGTGCGCGAGCTCAACGTCGAGGCGCTGCCGATGGAGATTCCCGAGCGGATCGAGGCCGACGTGTCGGCGCTCGACATCGGAGGGACGCTGCGCCTCGCCGAGATCCCGTCGATCGCCGGCGTCACGTTCCTCGACGACGCCGACGAGACCGTGATCGCCAACGTTGCCGCGCCGCGAAGCGAGGCCGAGCTCGAAGAGCTGCTTGCGCCGGCCGAGCCGGAAGAGGGCGAAGAGGGCGAGGAGCCGGTCGAGGGCGAAGCGGAGGGCGACGCCGAGGGCACGGGCGAGGCCGGCGAAGAACCCGCTGCCGAGGCGGGCGACGGCTCGGCAGCCGAGGAGTAGATGCGTCTCCTGCGCCGGGGCGGATCCGCCTCGACGCTCGACTACCTCATCGCGGGTCTCGGAAACCCGGACCGCGAGCACCGGTCGGATCGGCACAACGTCGGGTGGATGGTGCTCGACGAGCTGGCGCGGCTCCACGGCGCCTCGTTCAAGAGCAAGTTCTCCGGGCGCCTGGCGGAGACGCGAATCGGCGAGGCGAAGGTCGCCCTGCTCGAGCCCGAGACGTACATGAACGAGTCCGGCAGCTCCATCCAGGCCGCAGCGCGCTTCTTCAAGTTGCACCCGGAATCGCTTCTCGTCGTCCACGACGACGTCGACCTGCCGGTCGGGCGGGTGCAAGCCCGGCTCGGCGGGGGGCTCGCAGGCCACAACGGGCTCCGGTCGATCGCGCAGCGGCTCGGGTCGCAGAACTTCCTTCGTCTGCGGATCGGCGTCGGGCGACCCGAGCGCAGAGATCCTCGACCGGTGGCCGACTACGTCCTGTCGCCGTTCGCGCCCGAGGACGACGTCGACGCGATCGTCGCCCGGGCCTGCGCAGCCGTGGAATGCCTCGTCGGCGAGGGCCTCGCAGAGACGCAGCAGCGCTTCAACTGACGGCGCGAGCGCCGTCCGTCGGCGTCGGACCGGACGCCTTGCGGAGAGGTGCGATCGTCACCGCGACTCCGCCCATCCGTGCCACGACCGAGATGTGGAGCGACGGCGCCTCGTCCGGCAGCTCCTCGGGCGGTGTCACGTTCGTGTCGACGCCCCCGGCGATGGCGTCTGCTTCGACCGTCACCCGCCAGTCGGCAGGGACCGTGACCTGCACACCGCCCATGAACGCCTGGACGAGCAACTCTGCTCCGCCCGGTGCGAGTGTCGCCTCTCGTAGGTCGAGGTCGACGCCGCCGCAGCAGGCGATCACCCGACCGCGGCGTAGAGACGCCGCGCCGCTGGCACGCTCTCTGCCGCCGAAGACGGTCGCGATCGAGAACTCGTCCGATTCCGCGTCGCCCTCCTCGAGGCGCCGCGACAGCACCTGACCGGCGCTCCACAGCGCGGTGAGGAGCAGCGAGACCTTGACGATCGCTCTGAGCGGGCCCCCAACCATCGCAACCCTCCTCATCCGAGCGTACACCGTCCGAGCGGCACGCGGCCCGACGCTACGATCCCCCCGCGGGGCGCGATCCCCGCCGAACGCATGGACCCGACACCCCTCACACCTCTCGTCGAGGAGCTCCGTCGCTCCGATCGCCTGCAGGCATTCGTGCGCGCACTGCCTGCGCGCGCGCGTGTGTCCGAGCCGATCCTGCCTCTGCTCCTCGCCGCGGTGCACACCGAGCTCGGCCGCGACGTGCTCGTCCTGCTGCCGGAGGACGCCGACGCGCGGGATTCCGCGGATGCCGCCTCGTGGTTTCTCGGTCCCGATCGTGTCGCTCTCCTGCCCGGCCGCGGCGTCCACTACGGCTCCGGTATCGAGCCGCCGCCGCACCTCGTCGGGGAGCGCTTCCGTGCCCTCGACGTGCTCGCCGCCGGGGGGCTCGTGTGCGCGTCCGCTGCGGCGCTCGCCGAGGGGATGCCACCGACGTCGGCCCGGCCCGCCAAGATCGTCGTGCGAGCCGGTGACGAGCCCGGGATCGGAGTGCTCGCCGAGCAGCTCGCGCAGGGCGGCTACGACCGCGTCGACCGTGTCTCCGAGCGCGGGCAGTTCGCGGTGCGCGGCGGCATCGTCGACGTGTTCCCGAGCACCGGGCGCGAGCCGTTCAGAATCGAGCTCTTCGGTGACGAGGTGGAGCAGATACGCGTCTTCTCACCGTTCACTCAGCGCGCTCTGCGCACCGTCGACGAGGCCATCGTGCATCCGGCGGCGGAGAGGAGCCTCGACCACACGGAGCTCTCGCTCGGGAGCGAGGACGGTCGGGCGCAGACCGCGCCGGCCGACCTCGTGCCGGCGCTCGACAGGGCACCGGATCTCGTCTGGCGGCCCGACGAGGTGCGTGCCGTCTGGCGGGAGGAAGGCCTCGATCCCGTTTCGCTCGACGGCGTGGCCGAGCTCGACTCGTTCCCGCGCGGCCAGGCGTTCGCGTTCGAGGGGCAGCGCCCCGCGCTGGCGGTGCGGGGTCTCTCCGAGGCCGAGAACGAGCTCGGCGGGCTGACACGCTCCGGTCTTCGCGTCGTCGTTGCGTTCGCGCACCGCGGTGAAGCGCTCCGGCAGCAGGCGCTCTTGCGACGCGTCGACGCGCCGCTGCTCGAGACGGGACAGGATCTCCCGGCCGACCCGGCGACGCGCTTCACGGTGTCGCCGGCACGGCGCGGCTTCGTCTCGCGCGAGCTCCGCGTCGCGCTCTTCCCCGACACGCAGGTCTTCCGCAAGCGGCCGCCGCGCGGCGATGCGCGGCTCGGTAGGGCGTTGGCCTCGTTCGCCGATCTTCGCGTCGGTGACGCCGTCGTCCACGAGGATCACGGCGTCGGCAAGCTCCTCGGCTTCGAGACGAAGGACGTCGCCGGCGTCACACGCGACTACCTCTTCCTGGCGTTCAAGGGCGACGACCGGCTGTACGTCCCGCACGAGCAGATCGGCAAGCTGTCGCGCTACGTCGGCGCTGACGCACGGGCGCCGGCCCTCTCCAAGCTCGGCGGGAAGGCCTGGCAGACACTGCGGGCGCGGGCGCGGGCGTCGGTGCGAGAGCTCGCCGGTGAGCTCCTCGGCCTGTACGCACAACGGCGGCGCGCGCAGGGGATCTCGTACGACCTCTCCGGCGAGTGGCTCGAACAGCTCGATGCGTCCTTCCCGTACCGGGAGACCGACGACCAGGCTCGGGCGATCGAGGCCGTCAACGACGACCTCGAGGCGTCCAACCCCATGGACCGGCTCGTCTGCGGTGACGTGGGCTTCGGCAAGACGGAAGTTGCGGTCCGTGCCGTGTTCGCCGTCGTCACGAACGGCAAGCAGGCACTCGTCCTCTGCCCGACCACCATCCTCGCGGAGCAGCACTGGAATACCTTCCGTGAGCGCTACCGCGACTTCCCGGTCAGGGTCGAGATGATCTCGCGCTTTCGCCGCCCGGCTGAGGCGAAGCAGGCTCTTCGCGAGTTCACCGAGGGGAAGGTCGAGGTCCTCGTGGGCACGCACCGCATCCTCTCCCGTGACGTCATCCCCAAGGATCTCGGCCTCGTGGTCGTCGACGAGGAACAGCGCTTCGGCGTCGCCCAGAAGGAGTTGCTGCGCGCTCTTCGCCTCGAAGTGGACGTCCTCGCGCTGTCGGCGACGCCGATCCCGCGCACGCTGCACATGTCACTCGCCGGGTTGCGCGACATCTCGATCATCGAGACGCCGCCGGAGGGTCGACGCCCGATCCGCACGACGGTGGGGGAGATCGACGACGAGCTGATTCGCGTCGCCCTCGATCGGGAACACGCGCGCGGCGGCCAGTCCTTCTACCTCCACAACCGTGTCGAGACGATCGACGAGGCGGCCGAGAAGGTTCGACAGCTCTGCCCCAGCCTCCGCGTGCTCGTTGCGCACGGCCAGATGTCGGAGCGGGAGCTCGAGGAGCGCATGCACGCGTTCCTGGCCGGAGACGCAGACGTCCTCGTCTCCACGACGATCATCGAGTCGGGGCTCGACATCCCCCAGGCCAACACGCTCGTCGTCGAGCGCGCAGACATGCTCGGGCTTTCCCAGCTGTACCAGATCAGGGGACGCGTCGGCCGCTCCGACGTTACCGCTCATGCGTATCTCTTCTACCCGTCGGCCGACGAGCTGACACCCGAGGCGCGCGCGCGTCTCGCGACGCTGGCCGATCACACGGAGCTTGGAGCGGGGTTCCAGATCGCCATGCGCGATCTCGAGATCCGTGGGGCCGGCGACCTGCTCGGAGCCGAGCAGTCGGGGCACGTCGCCGCGCTCGGCTTCGAGCTCTACGTCGAGATGCTGGCCGAAGCGGTTGCCGAACTGGCCGGCGAGGCACGCCCGGTCACACGGCCGGTCCGCATCGACGCGCGCGTGGACGCGTACGTCCCCGCCGAGTACGTTGCTTCGGAGGCGCTCAAGATCGACCTGCACCGGCGTCTTGCCCTCGTCGAGCACGAGGACGAGCTGCGCGAGCTGCGGGCGGCAACCGAGGATCGCTACGGGCCGGTGCCGGAGCCCGTCGAGACGCTCTTCCAGATCCAGGAGGCACGCCTGCGGATCGCGGCTGCCGGTGCCGACTACCTGGTGCTGCGGGGTGGACGCGCGACCATCGGTCCCGTCGCCCTCGGGTCGACCGAGGTGCGGGCGCTGCGATCCCGCGTCGACACGGCGGTGTACACGTCGACAAAGCGCGAAGTCACGGTCAGGACCGATGGCCTGACGGGTGCGCTCGATCTGGCCGCTGCTATCGTTGACGCCCGGCGGGCCGCCTGACGCGCGGCCTTTCCCGTGTCAGGGAGCCGCCCCCGAGAACCCGAACGTGTCGTAACAGCACCTGAACCGACGGCCATCTATAAAGAACCAGTTCCTCCTCGACGGCATCGACAAAAGGACCCTCCGGGAATGAAGAACGCCACACGCCTTGCTCTCGCTCTGCTCGCTCTCACTGCCGCGCTCGTCGCGGCGGGCTGTGGTGGGGCCGACGATGAGCTACCAACCGATGCAGTCGCCGTGATCGACGGCGTCACGGTCACCAAGACCGACCTGGAGGGCATGCTCGGACGCGCCAAGATCTCCTACGAGCAGCAGCAGCGGGACTTCCCGAAGGCGGGCACCCCTGAGTACCAGTCGCTGCAGACCCAGGCGGTTGCGTACCTCGTGCAGCGTGCGCAGTACGACCTCGAGGCTGCCGATCTCGGCATCGAGGTCACCGACGAGGAGATCGACAAGCGCATCGACGAGGTGAAGCAGGAGAGCTTCCAAGGCGACGACGCCGGGTGGGAGAAGGCGCTCGAGGAGCAGGGCTACACGGAGGAGGACGTCCGCGTCGAGATCCGGGCTCAGCTCCTGTCCGAGAGGCTCGTGGCATCGATTTCCGGCGAGTCGGGGACAACCGACGCCGAGGTCGCGGAGTACTACGAGGCGAACAAGGCCCAGTTCACCGTGCCGGAGGGGCGTGATGTGCGCCACATCCTCGTCAAGACGAAGGCCGAGGCCGACAAGCTGTACGCCGAGATCGAGGGTGGCGCCGACTTCGCTGCGCTCGCGAAGCAGTACTCGGAGGACCCGGGCTCGAAGGACAACGGCGGCAAGCTCACGATCGCTCAGGGGCAGACCGTCGCGGCGTTCGACAAGACCGCATTCCTGCTGAAGACCGGAGTCGTCTCCCGTCCGGTGAAGACGGAGTACGGCTACCACCTGATCATGCCCATCGGTGCCGTCAAGCCGGGGAAGGTCACGGCGCTCGCCGAGGCGAAGGCGGAGATCAAAGCGCAGCTGGAGCAGACGAAGCAGAACACGGCCATCACCAAGTGGGCAGAGGATCTCGCGAAGAAGTACGAGGGCAAGACGTCGTACGCAACCGGGTACGAGCCGCCGGCCGCTGCGAGCGTCGACTCGGACGGATAGGTAGGGGGACGGACTGTCCGGCTCCGGTGCCGGTGATGCACCGTCCGGCGAACGGCGAGCACGCCTCGCCGAGGCCCTTGTCGACCTCCAGGAGCTGACGCGACGGCTACGGCGCGACTGTCCCTGGGATCGCGAACAGACCGCGCGCACGATCGTCCCGCACACGGTCGAGGAGGCGTACGAGGTCGCAGACGCAGCGCTCGCCGATGATCCTCCGAAGCTCGTCGACGAGCTCGGCGACCTGCTCTTCCAGGTCACCTTCCTGGCCACGCTCCTCGAGGAGGACGGCGCCGGAGACCTCGAACAGGTAGCACGAGGCGCTCATGCCAAGCTCGTGCGGCGGCACCCGCACGTGTTCGGTGATGCCGAGGCGCGGACTCCGGAACGGGTCCGTCATCGCTGGGAGGAGATCAAGACCGAGCAGGAGGGCCGAGCCGGCATCTTCCACGACGTACCGGGCTCGCTCCCGGCTCTGGTGCACGCCCGGAAGATCCAACGCCGTGCCGCAGCGGTCGGGTACGACTGGCCGGACCTGGAAGGGCCGCTCGCCAAGATCGGTGAGGAGCTGGCGGAGCTCACGGAAGCCGTGGCGCAGACAGGGCGCCCGTCTCCCGAGACCGAGCCCGATCGCGCGATCGCCGACGAGCTCGGCGACCTGTTGTTCACGGTCGTCAACCTCGCCCGCTTCCTCAACGTCGATCCGGAGCTAGCACTGCGCTCGACGTCGCTGCGCTTCGTCGGACGTGTCGAGCTCGCCGAGCAACTCGCGGCGGACGCCGGCGAGACCTGGGTGGAGCTGCCGGTCGAGGAGCAGGAGCGGTGGTACGAGCGGGCGAAGGCCCATCGCACAGGCGCGACATGAGCGCGACGGCAAGGCCCGACCTTCGCGATCCCGCGATGCGTACTCTCCCAGCATGACCGCGATCAGTCATGTCCACGGCCGCCAGGTGATCGACTCCCGCGGCAACCCGACCGTCGAGGTCGAGGTGTTCCTGAACAGCGGAGCGTACGGCGTCGCAGCCGTGCCCTCGGGCGCGTCGACCGGCGAGCACGAGGCGGTCGAACTGCGCGACGGCGGGGAGGAGTGGCTCGGCCGGGGTGTGACCCGAGCCGTGAGCCACGTCAACGGCGAGATCGCGGAGGCGCTGATCGGGCTCGATGCTGAGGACCAACGGGAGATCGACGGCACGCTCGTCGCGCTCGACGGCACGCCGAACAAGGCTCGGCTCGGTGCCAACGCGGTTCTCGGCGCGTCGCTCGCCGTCGCCAAGGCTGCCGCAGCCGATGCCGGGATGCCGCTCTACCGCTGGATCGGTGGCACGAACGCGCACGTGATGCCCGTGCCGCTGATGAACATCGTCAACGGCGGCGCTCACGCCCGCAACTCGCTCGACTTCCAAGAGTTCATGCTTGTCCCGGCAGGTGCGGAATGCTTCTCGGAAGCACTGCGCATCGGTGTGGAGACGTTCCACCACCTGAAGACGGTGCTCGTGGAGCGTGACCTCGCGACGAGCGTCGGTGACGAAGGCGGCTTCGCCCCCGACCTCGGCTCCGTGACGGACACGATCGAGGCCGTGCTCGACGCCGCCGAGCGGGCGGGCCACCGCGATCGCGTCGCGATCGCACTCGATGTCGCGGCGAGCGAGTTGTACGCCGACGGCCTCTACGAATTGCGCCGGGCCGGCGAGACGCACGATGCCGCCGGCATGGTCGATCTCTACGCGGAGCTCGTCGACCGGTTTCCGCTGGTGTCGATCGAGGACGGCCTCGCCGAGAACGACTGGTCGAACTGGACCGCCCTCACCGAGCGCCTGGGCGAACGCCTCCAGCTCGTCGGCGACGACCTGTTCGTGACGAACGTGGATTTCCTCCGGCGGGGTATCGCCGCCAGGGCGGGCAACGCGATCCTGGTCAAGGTCAATCAGATCGGGACGCTGACCGAGACGCTGGACGCGATCGAGCTCGCGCAGCGCAGTGGGTATGCCACGATCATCTCCCACCGCTCGGGTGAGACCGAGGACGCGACGATCGCAGACCTGGCAGTCGCCACCAACGCGGGTCAGATCAAGACCGGGGCGCCGTCGCGCTCCGACCGTGTCGCGAAGTACAACCAGTTGCTCCGCATCGAGGAACAACTCGGCGAGCGGGCGACGTATCCGGCGTGGACGGCATTCCCGCGGTTTCGCCGCTGATGTCGAAGCGGGTGCGCCGCACGAAGATCGTCGCCACGATCGGGCCGGCGTCGTCGAGCCCGGAGGCGATAGCTGCCCTGATCGAAGCCGGCGTCGACGGCGCGCGCCTCAACATGTCACACGGGACGCAGGAGACCCACGCCGTCAACGCCGGGCGCGTACGTGAGGCGGAGGCGGCGGCGGGACGACCGATCGCGCTCATCGCCGACCTGCAGGGGCCGAAGCTGCGAATCGGCGAGCTGCCGACACCGGTGCTCCTGGAGCGAGGCGACACCTGCGTGATCGCAGCGGAGGATCAGGCGACGGGAGACGACCTCCCGGTGGCACCCTCGGTGATCGGCTCGGTGCTCACACCGGGGGTCGACGTGCTCATCGACGACGGCCTCGTCCGGCTCCGCGTCCGGACCATGGAGCGAGCCCGGGCCGTCTGCGACGTCATCACCGGGGGCACGGTCAGATCCCACAAGGGCGTCAACCTGCCGGGAGTCTCGTTGCCGATCCCGTCGCTCACGCGCAAGGACTTCGACGACGTCGACTGGGCCGTCGAGCAGGGGGTCGACTTCGTCGCCCTCTCCTTCGTGCGCTCAGCAGCGGACGTGCGCGCCCTTCGCACGTATCTCGAGGCTCGCGGCTCCTCGGCGTGGGTGATCGCCAAGATCGAGAAGGCAGAGGCGGTCTCGGCCCTCGACGACGTGCTGAGGGAGTCGGATGCGGTAATGGTCGCCCGCGGCGACCTCGGAGTGGAGATCGGCGCGGCAGACGTGCCACTCCTCCAGAAGCGCATCATTACTCGTGCCCTGGAGAGGGGGAAGCCCGTGATCACCGCGACACAGATGTTGGAGTCGATGATCCACGCCCCCGAGCCGACGCGTGCCGAGGCCTCCGATGTCGCGAACGCCGTCCTCGACGGGACCTCCGCAGTGATGCTCTCGGGAGAGACCGCTGTCGGCGAGTACCCGGTGGCGGCGGTGCAGGTGATGGACAGGATCGCACTGGCCGTCGAGCCGAGCCTCGACTACCGCCACGAGATCCCGCGCGCGGCCGACGATCCAACGATCGGCCAGGCCATGTCCAACGCTGCCTGCGACATCGCCGAGGCACTGTCGGCGAGCGCGCTTCTCGTTCCCACGTTCACGGGGCGCACGGCGTCCGCCGTTGCCCGGCTGCGTCCTCGCAGGGCGATCGTCGCCCTCACGCACAAGGTCGAGTCGTTGCGCCACCTGGCGCTCGAGTGGGGGGTGACACCCATGGCGATCCCCGAAACCGACGACGTCGAGGATCTCTGGAGCCGGTCGGTGAGTGCAGCACGCGAAGCAGGGCTCGTCTCCCCGGGTGATCGGGTCGTGATCACGGCCGGCACGGCCGTGAACATCCCGGGCTCGACCAACGTGATCAAGGTCGACATCGCGTAGCTCGATCCCTGGGAGGACCTCGCGGCGACCGCGGCGAAGTGAGCGGGCATGACTCGGGTCGGGGGAGCAAAGGGCCGTTCGCGGCGGAAGGCGCCCGTCAGGCGCGCTCGGTTCGCGCGACTGCGGCCGCGGCGACTGCGGCTCGTCGTGCCGCTCCTCGTACTCGCGATCGCGGGCTTTCTCTACGCCCAACCGCTCGCGCGGTACGTCGAGACGCGGAGCGACCTCTCTGCGCGGCGGGCGGAGGTCGTGGCGCTGAGGGCCGAGAGATCGCAGCTCGAAGCGCGCCTCGAGCGATCGACGAGCCTCGTCGCTCTCGCACGCGAGGCGAGGCGACTCGGGCTTGTGCGACCGGGTGAGCAGCTCTTCATCGTCAAAGGGATCCCAGCGTGGCGTCGGGCTGACGGTACGGTGTCGGACGATGGAGGATCGTGAGGTCGTCGCGCTCCAGCTGGGACGCTCACCGCGTGCGTTCCGGCGCGTCGCCGTCCGCTGTGCCTGGGGGCGGCCGGCCGTCACGGAGCAGGATCCGTACGACGACGAAGGCAACCCGTTTCCGACGACCTACTACCTCACGTGCCGTCAGCTCGTGGCGGCCGTCTCCCGCCTAGAGGCGGCGGGGGGCGTCGAGCGTTGGAGCGCGCGGGTCGCCGAGGAGCCGGTTCTCCGCTCGTCGGTCGAGCGGGCGACGGTCGAGCAGGGCGAGGTTCGGACGGCGCTCGCGGGGGACAGGCGTGGCGCGGACAGTGGGGCTTCGCTCGACTCGGGCATCGGCGGCTCCCGGAGCCCGCTGCAACTGAAGTGCCTGCACGCACACGTCGCGTACGCGTTGGCCCGTCCTGGCTACGCCCTCGGGGAGAGAGTGATCCAGGAACTCGACGACCTCTGGCCCGGCGAGCACTGCTGCACTCCGGAGTAGACGTCGTGTCGAGCGCCGCCGTGGAGAGCGCCCGCCTCGACTGGGAGGAGGGGCGACGCCGATTCGACGCCGAGGCTTCGCGTTCGGAGCAGCCGGAGCCGCTCCACCGGCAGGTCGAGGTGGTGGCGGACGAGCTTCGGCGCCGGCTGGGCGACCATTTCACGCTTGCCGAGCTGACAGAGGCCTATCTCGGCTCGGAGCGTTGGGTCCGCGCCGTCGTCGACGACCGCGCGCCCGCACCCCGGTCCCAGCCGACGCTGGCGCTCGTCACCGACGCGGCATTCCAGCTCGCGAGCGCGCATGCCATCGACTTCACTCCGTGACCACGCTCGAGCAGCCATCCACATCGAGGCCTCGGCGCCGGCCCCGCCGTCGAGGACGACGTGGCCTGCGCGCAGTCGTGGGGATCTGCCTCACGGCCCTCGTCTTCGCGATCGGTGTCGCCTTCGGAATGGCACTCCGCGACGATCCGGAGCCGGGCGGGACCGTGACGATCGTGCGCACACTCGAGCCGCTGCCGCAGAAGCCTGCGACGACGCCGTAACCACGAAGGTCATGACGAGGGGCGCTACGCCATCTCTTCGGAGGCTTGGAGTAGACCCGCCGCGATCACGCCGATCGCGCCGACCAACGAGATCCAAATCCCGATACCCCGCCCGGCGAAGAAGAAGTCGTCAGGGATGGAGATCACGCGAACGAGCACGAAGATCGTCGCCAGGACCCCGATGGAGATCGATACCAGGCTCTCGGGCACCGTGGCGGGCATCGCGATGCCGAAGCCCCGAAGCACCGTGAGCGCGACGATCACGACGCCGAACACGAATACGAGCTTGCCCAGCGTCCCGCTGTGCCATGCGAGCACGGACACCGTGACGCCCTCTCCCGACCCCGTGTACCAACCGGTGAAGGACGAGAGCGCGAGCACCAGGCCGGACACGAAGCCCAGCTGGTCTCCGAAGGTGACTCCGCCGTGCTCGAGGGCAGCGCGTCCGTGTGACCGTTCGGTGTGCATCGGGGGAACAGTATGGTCGATCGCGGCGGTCGCCGTCACGGTCGTACACTTCGTGCGTGCCCGAGCAGATGGAGCAAGAGGCGCAGCCCGAGACGGCTCCGGTCGACCCGCAGGCGGTCGACCGTGCGTATCGCTTCCACCGTGCGCGTCGTCGAGCGCGGACGGAGCGGCACAGGCGCTTGCGCCGCGCGGGTGTGCGCTTCTGGGTCGTCCTCGTCGCGCTGCTCGCGGGCGTATTGGCGATCGCCGCTGGCCTCTCGCGCCAGATCGAGCAACTCTTCGGCCTCTGATCGTCGCGCGGCGGACGGGATCGAGCATCGAGTGATCGATCTGCGACGTCGTGACGATGGAACTCCGTTGCGCATCGGTCATCGCGGCGCGCCTGCACTCGCTCCCGAGAACACGATTCGGTCGCTACAGGCCGCCGTCGACGCGGGGGTCGATGTCGTCGAGTTCGACGTTCTCGACCTTCAGCGGGGCCCGCTCGTGCTCGCGCACTCGAACCATCTCGTGGAGGTCAGCCACGGCGTCGCGTCCGGCAATGTGCGGTCGCTGACGCTCGACGAGTTGCGCGCCGTCGCACCCGAGCTCCCAACGCTCGACGAGGCGCTCACGTTCTTCGCCGAGGAGGCGCCTCAGGTGGGCCTGCACGTCGATCTCAAGCTGCGGACACGGCTCGACGAGCTGGCCGCGGCGATCGTGGGACGAGGTCTCGCCGAGCGCACCGTCGTCAGCGCGTTCCATACTCGACGTCTGCACGACGTCGCTCGTCACGCGCCCGGAATTCGCATCGGGCTCACGTACCCGGAGGACAGGCTCGGCGTATCACGCCGTCCACGGCTGTGGCCCGCGGTGGCGCTCGGGTTGTCGGCCCTGCGCGCTTCGATTCCGCACCGTCTACCGCGTCTCGCGCGCCGCGCCGGCGCGTCCGCAGTGATGCTCGAGCACCGTCTCGTTACCGAAGCGGTAGTGGCGACGGCGCACTCTGTTGGGCTTCCAGTGCTCGCCTGGACGGTCGACGAGCCCGCCGACCTCGCCCGCGTGACTGCGGCAGGGGTCGACGGAGTGATCACGAACGACCCCCACATCTTCGTGGCTACACTGAATCGATGAGGCGCGTCGTATCAATGGGCGCTTTTGTCGCCTGCGCATTTGCAGGTGTTTTCGTCGCTCTCGCGCTCGCGGTCCCGAATGCGGGCGCCGACGAGGGTACGGGTGGCGAGACGACGACCACGGCGGAACCGACCGAGACGACGCCGCCGACCACGACCGAGCCAGCCCCTCGTCGTCGCGGCCCGAAGACGATCGTCGCCGGTGTCACGGTCGGCGGCACCCTCGTCGGCGGGCTGACGCGCGCGGAGGCGCTGCGTCTCGTCCGCAAGCGCTTCGAGCGCACGCTGCCGCTCGTCGCGTCACCGACGCGTCGCATCAAAGTGACGGCCAAGGAGCTCGGCGTCGTCGCTGCTCTCGACAAGGCGATCAGGACGGCCTTGAGCGTGCGGCGCGAGGGCTTCCGCGTCCCGCTGTCCGTCACGATTCAGGAGACGCGGCTGGAGCGGTTCGTCGCTCGGTTGGCGCGTGACCTCGAACGCGAGCCGGTCGATGCCCGGCTACGCCTCAACGGTCTCGTGCCGGTCGCGGTCGCCTCCAAGCCAGGCCGTGCGTTGAACCAGGTGCTCGCGCGCCGGGCGATCCGACGCCATCTCCGGACTCACGATCGGAACCCGCTCCAACTCCCGTTCCGGGATGTACGCGCACTGGTCCGCGACTCGGAGTTCGACGACGTGATCGTGATCCGCCGTGAATCGCGCGAGCTCTATCTGTACGAGCACGTCGCGTCCGGGATGAAGCTGCGTCGTACGTTCCGCGTCGCGACCGGTCAGTCCGCATATCCGACGCCGATCGGACGCTTCGAGGTCGTCGTCAAGCAGCGCCACCCGTGGTGGTACCCGCCGCAGACCTCGGACTGGGCGAAGGGCAAGGAGCCTGTCCCGCCGGGCCCGGGAAACCCGCTGGGCACACGCTGGATGGGGATCTCGGCGCCGTACGTCGGCATCCACGGCACCCCCGACGCCGCGTCCATAGGCTATTCCGCGTCCCACGGGTGCGTGCGCATGTTCATCCCCGAAGTCGAATGGCTGTTCGAGCGCGTCGACGTCGGCACCCCTGTGTTCATCGTTCGCGCCTGATGGCGGGAACCGGGAAGCTCGTCGCTCAGGGCCTCGCCATCGCCGGGGTCGTCGCCCTCCTCGGTCTCCTGATCTGGAAGGTAGTGGCCGGCAATGATGGCGGGGTCGCCGCACAGCTCGGGCAGGGAGAGAGCGTCGCCGCACCCGAGTTCTCGCTCGAGCGTCTCGACGAAGAGGGAACGCTGGCGCTCTCGGATCTGCGCGGCAAGGGTGTCGTAGTCAACTTCTGGGCGTCCTGGTGCATCCCGTGCAAGGACGAAGCCCCCTTCCTCCAGGAGGTGTACGAGCGCGACAATGACCGCGGCCTCGTTGTCCTCGGCGTCGATTCGCAGGACTTCAGGCAAGACGCTCGTGCCTTCATGGACCGGTTCGACCTCACGTACCCGGTCGTGTACGACGGCAAGGGCTCCACGCTCGGCGCGTGGGGAGTCGTCGGTTTTCCGGAGACCTTCTTCGTCGACCGTGAGGGCAATCTCGTCGGCGAGCGGATCCAGGGTGGTGTGGACGTCGAGCGGAACCGCGAAGCCTTCGACCGCGGGGTCGAGCTGGCACTCGCCGAACCGTGAGCCGGCTGGTCGTCGTAGCCGCGCTCACCGGGCTCTCGCTGCTCCTCCTCCCCGGCGTCGGCGCGACGGCCGAAACGCCACGCGCCTCCGACCTCGAGGCCGAGATCGTCTGCCCCACCTGCAAGACGACCCTCGACCAGTCGGACGCACCCGTCGCGCGTCGCATGAAGGCGATCATCCGAGAGCGAATCGCTGCCGGCGCCACCGCCGACGAGATCAAGCAGGAGCTCGTCGAGCAGTTCGGCCCGGCGGTGCTGGCGGAGCCGCCGAAGAAGGGGTTCGACCTGCTCGCGTGGGCGTTGCCACTGGCCTTCTTGACGGCCGGCGCCGTCGTCGTGGGTGTGCTCGCCTGGTCGTGGAGTCGCCGCCGAGGCGAAGACGACGCGGTGCCCGCGGCTCCGCTCGACTCCGCGCTCGAGCAGCGGATCGACGACGAGCTGACGAGGCTCGAGCAGTGAGCTTCGAGGAACTGCCGGTCGCGCTGCTCGCCGGGTTCCTGTCGTTCCTCGCTCCCTGTGTACTGCCGCTCGTGCCTGGCTATCTCTCGGCCGTGTCGGCAGTCGAGGCCGGCCAGCTCGGTCAGCCGGGCACGGCCCGCCGCGTCGTCGTCTCGTCGATCCCCTTTGTGCTCGGGTTCACGACGTTCTTCGTCCTCCTCGGCGTCGGCGCGGCGGCGCTCGGCGGCACGCTGTTCCGAGACCAGTTCCTGCTCGAGCAGATCGCCGGCTTCGTGCTCGTGGTCTTCGGCCTCGCCTTCATGGGGCTGCTGCCTTGGCCGGAGCGCCTTGTCGGTGCAGGGCTCGTGCAGAACGCCCGGGGCCGCGGCTCGCGCGTGCTGCTCGGTGGTGCGTTCGCCATCTGCGCGGCTCCTTGCATCGGCCCTGTCCTGGCTGCGATCCTCGTCCTCGCCGGGTCGTCCGACACTGTGGCGCAGGGGGCGCTGCTGCTCGCCGTCTACTCGCTCGGGCTGGCGATCCCGTTCGTCCTCGCCGGTGCGTTGTTCACGCGGGCGATGGGTGCCTTCCGCTGGCTCCGTGACCACTACCGAGCGATCCAGTTCGCCGGCGGCGTGGTCATGGTGGCGCTCGGACTGCTGCTCTTCTTCGGACGGTTCTGGGTGCTACGCGTCTATCTGAACCGGACGCTCGAGTGGCTCGGCATCGAACCGTTCTTTTAGTCCGCAAGGGTAGGGATCCGCATTGGCGGATCCCTACCCGCGAAGATCCCTGAAGGCGTCCGCTTCGCGGCCGCGGTTGTTCTTGCGAGCCCGGTCGGTGGCTCGCGGTGCGGTCTTCGAGCTACTCCGCGAGGTCGGGGTGCGCAGAGGCGGATGCCGACCCGCGAAGACCCCTGAAGGCGTCCGCTTCGCGGCCGCGGTTGTTCTTGCGAGCCCGGTCGGTGGCTCGCGGTGCGGTCTTCGAGCTACTCCGCGAGGTCGGGGTGCGCAGAGGCGGATGCCGACCCGCGAAGACCCCTGGAGCGCACTTCGCTGACGTCTCGCTCGACGCTCGTGGCTTCGCCCAGCGCTCGTGGTGTCAGACACCAGGTGCCTGTCAAGACCCAGTCGTGCCGACTTCGTGCCGATCCTTCCCCAGTCCGCCCGCTGTCGGGGGCGAGAGATCCCTGCAGATGGATGTCGAATGTCGGTACCGATGCCTGTGGGGAAACTGGTTCACGATCGGCGCACATGCTGCTTGACAGACGAGCGGTGTCTGACACTGCTCGTCTGCGCTTTGGCTGCGGGAGCCGGCGGCCTAGCCGATGGGGCGCGAGCGAAGGAGGCCGACCGTTTCGGGCCGGGCGGCCTGGAGGCGCTGCGGGGGTAGGCCGCGCAGGATCCCCTCCAGGTCTTCCACGACCATCTCCCCGATCCGCGGCCAGATCTCGGGGACGTTCCCGGCGCGGTGCGCTGAGAGGACGCTGTTCGGCAGAGCTCGCACGGCGTCGTCGCGCGGGATCGGCTCCTCCGGGAAGACGTCGATCGCGGCGCGGATCTGTCCTGCAGCCGCCGCCTCGGTGAGCGCAGCCCAATCGACGACAGGTGAGCGCGAGACGAGGACGACGACCGACCCCGGCGTCATCGCCTTGAACTGCTCGCGTCCGATGCGCCCCTCGTTCTCGGTCGTCGGCACCGCGAGCACGAACACGACGCGGCTCCGGGCGAACAGCTCGTCGAGGTCGACCGGCTCGGCCCCGAGCTCACGGACGACGGCGTCCTGCAGCCACGGATCGTGAACGAGCAGCGTGCCGCCGAACGGCCGGAGGAGCGGGAGCAACGCGCGGCCAAGGTTGCCGCAACCGACCAGACCGAGAGTCGCGCCCGCGAGAAGAAAGGCGGCCTCGTTCAGCCCGCCGAACAGCTCCTCTCGTCCCGCCCGGATGTCGGCGTCGGCGGCAGGGATGCCACGGGCGGCTGCGAGCGCGAGCCCGAGTGCGAGCTCCGCCACGGGCGGGCCGAACGCAGGCGAGACGCACAGCACGTGGATGCCACGGGCGAAGCAGGTGCCGTAGTCGATGTTGGGTAGGAAGTTGCCCTCCACGTTGAGCACCGCACGCAGCGCGGGCGCGCGGTCGAGGCGCTCGAGTGGCAGGGGCGTCTGGCCGACGACGGCTACCAGCCGCCCGAGATGTGCCTCCACGAGCTCGTCGGGAGCCGGCGGGCCGTCGTGCCAGACGACCTCGGCGAGCGACTCGAGCCGGGAGCGCGTGGCCGCCGTGAAGATCTGGTCGAGCGTCCGCGGATACGGGTCGATGAGGACGACGTTCGTGGTCACCGCAGGGGTGCTCCGGCGACCCTCACGGGGAGCAGGTCGAGCCGGCCGATGGCGATCCGCGCGGCCGCGGCCTCGACCTGACCCAGCACCACGTCGACGTCGACGCCGCGGTGAGCCGGCCGGTACGCATCGAGCCGGCGGGCCGCCTTCTCGAGCTGCCGCCCTGCACCGGCGGCGTTCCCGTTGCCTGCGTGGTGCCAGGCGACAGTGACGTGGATCAGGCCCTGGAGGAAGTTGCGCTCCGGGCCCGGCGCATCGCGCCACTCTTCTTCGAGCGCGTCGTGCGCCGCGTAGTACTCACGCTCGGCGATCAGGTCGAGCCCCTGCTGCAGGGTCATGGCCGCAGTATTGCGCCGGGGCGGGGTCGTGGTAGCGTGGCGGACGTGGCGACGATCCTGTTGATCGGGGTCGACCTCTTCTTTCGCGCCAAGCTGGAGGGTCTGCTCGTGGGGCATCACCTCGTCATGTCCGACAGCGCCGATCCGCCCGATCTCGTGCTCTGCGATATCGCGCGTGTCGAGCCCGCGGACGTGGCGGCAGCGTGGCCGGACGCACCGATCGTCGGCTACACGAATCACACCGACACGGCTGGTCTGCGGGCCGGGCACGCGGCCGGATTCGACCAGGTGATCGTCAAGTCGGCGCTCGTCGAGCGGGGCGCCACGCTCGTGTCTGAGCTCCTCTGCGAGCACGGAGAGTAAGCGGCGCTCGGCGTCGGAACGCGCTGCTAGGCTCGCGCCCGATGACCTACATCATCGCCGAGCCCTGTATCGACATCAAGGATCGCTCCTGCGTCGACGTCTGCCCCGTCGACTGCATCCACGAGTACGAACGGTTGCTGATCATCGACCCCGAGGAGTGCATCGACTGCGGGGCGTGCGAGCCGGAGTGCCCCGTGGAGGCGATCTTTCCCGAGGACGCCCTGCCGGACAAGTGGAACGCCTTCGTCGAGATCAACTACGCGTTCCCCGATCCGGACAAGATCAACCCCCTCGTCGACGCATACGCCGTCGAGCACAACGTCCAGAACGAGCCGCTCGAGTAGACGGCTCTCGTCTGCGGCCTCCTTCGGTCGGCCCGGCTACACGTAGGCGGCTGAGGGTGGCAGGTCGATCGTGATCGTGGTTCCGATGGCGGTGCGGTCGTAGGAGAACGTGCCGTTGAGGTCGTTCGTGCGCTCGGCGAGGCCGTCCAGAACGGCCTGGCGCCGCTCACGTGCCGCGTCGTCGGTGATCACGAGCTGCATACCGCCGCGAGCGGTCTGTGTGAGCGAGATCGAGGCATGGCCGGGCGGGCCACGGCGTACCGCCTGATCCAGAGCCTCCCGCACGATCTGGTAGAGACCCGACCGCGCGCGCTCTCCGAGCAGGTCGCCCGCCGGCGCGTCGACATCGACAGCGATGGCCCGCCGCGCCGCGAGGCGCTCGGCGAGATCCCGCACAGCGGCCGAGAACCCGTGCTCGTTGAGCGACAGGGGCTCGATGTCGGCGACGAGGTCTCGGAGGTCCGCTGCGCCCTCGCGCGCGACTGCGGCGGCGCGCTCGAGAGCTTCGCGCGCCGCAACGGTATCCCCGCGGTCGAGCGAGATCGTGGCCGCGTCGAGCATCTGGGCGAGCGCGGCGAGGTGCTGCGCGGGCCCGTCGTGGATCAACTCTGCGAGGCGGCGACGCTCGTCCTGCTCGGCACCGATCCGATCACGCAGGCGCTCGTCGGGGACACCGGCATCCGTCAATCGATCATCGCCTCGCGGAGCGCGATCGCCACCGCCTGCGTGCGGGTGTCGGCCTCGAGCTTCGAGAGGATGTGCCGCACATGGCTCTTCACGGTTTCCTGGCTGATGAAGAGACGCGTAGCGACATCGGCGTTCGAGTTTCCGTCGGCGAGCAGTTGGAGGATCTCGCGTTCCCGCTGCGTGAGGATGTCGCGTCCGTCGCGGCCCGTCGCGAGCGACGGGATCAGCGCCGGGTCGACGAACGTCTCGCCGGCGGCGACCTTCTCGATCGCGCGGAGCAGCGTGTCGTGCGGCGCTTCCTTGAGGACGTAGCCACGGGCCCCAGATTCGAGACCGCGCGCGAGCAGCGCCCGCTCGGAGTAGGCGGTGAACACGAGCACGCGCGTCTCCGGCGCGCGGCGCAGGATCTCCTCGGTCGCCTCGATCCCGTCCATCTGCGGCATACGGAGATCCATGATCACGACGTTCGGCCGGCGTCTCTCCGTGAGGGCGATCGCCGTTTCGCCATCCGGCGCCTCGCCGACGACGCGGATCCGCGGTGAGCGCAGAAGCGACAGCCGTAGGCCTTCGCGCACGACCTCGTGGTCGTCGGCAATGAGCACTGTGATCTCGGAGGGCTCGGTCACCGCGACGATCGTACCGCCCGCCGGAGATGTTTTCACGACACCGGCCCGCTCGAGTGCTCCGCGGCCCGTTCGCGGCTGCCTGCGGGGAGTGCGCGACCGGTCCGGGCGGCCTGACGCTACTCGGCGGCGGAGCGCACCATGCCGGCGGCGACGGTGTCGTTCGTCGCTTCGCCGACGAGGATGAAGGCGCCGGTGGCGCGGTTGTCGGTGTAGGGGTCGACCATGAGCGGTCCCGAGAGCCGTAGCCGCACCGTGCCGATGTCGTTCAGCCGCATCTCCGTCGCAGGGTGCTCCTCGAGCTTGTCCATGTCGACCACGTGGTCGATCGCCTCCACCACTGCGCGCACGGTTCTCGTCGTGTGCTTGACACCGAGGCGGGTTCCGGGCTCGAGCGGCCGCTCGCTCATCCAGCAGACGGTCGCCTCCAGCGAGCGGGCACACAGCGGCCGGTCGGCGGGGTCGGCGAGCAGGTCGCCGCGTGGCAGGTCGAGGTCGTCTTCCAGGCGGATGACGACGGACATCCCCGGAACGGCGACGTCGAGCTCTCCGTCGGCGCTCTCCACCGCGGCCACGCGCGTCGTGCGCCCGGACGGCAGCGCGACGACCTCGTCTCCGCGACGCCAGACACCACCTGCGACTTGGCCCGCGTAGCCACGGTAGTCGTGGTACTCCTCGGACATGGGACGGATCACCCACTGCACGGGGAAGCGGCGGCTCTCGAGATTGCGGTCGGCCGCGATCTCGAGCGTCTCGAGGTACGCGAGCAGCGTCGGTCCCGTCCACCACGCCATACGCTCGGAGCCCGAGACCACGTTGTCGCCGTGGAGCGCGGCGATGGGGATGGCGACGACGTCCTGGGCGCCGAGGCGGTCGGCCAGGACGCGGAGCTCCCGTTCGATCTCACGGAATCGCTGCTCCGAGTACGCGGCGAGGTCCATCTTGTTGACGGCGAAGACGATATGTGGGGTGCCGAGCGTGGAGGCGATGTACGTGTGGCGTCGCGTCTGCTCGATCACGCCCTTGCGGGCGTCGAGCAACACGACCGCGACATCTGCGGTCGAGGCCCCGGTCACCATGTTGCGCGTGTACTGGACGTGCCCCGGGGCATCGGCGAGCTGAAAACGGCGTCGCGGTGTCAGGAACGAGCGGTACGCGACGTCGATCGTGATGCCCTGCTCGCGCTCGGCACGCAATCCGTCGGTGAGCAGCGCGAGGTTGACGTAGCCGTCGCCGCGACGCTCGCTCGTCTCCTCGATGTGTTCCCACTGGTCGACGAACACCTGCTTGGTGTCGTAGAGCAGTCGCCCGATCAGCGTCGACTTGCCGTCGTCGACCGAGCCGCAGGCGACGAGGCGAAGCAGTTCGGCATCGGCGGCGTCGCCGGTGAGCAGCTCCGCGAGATCGGGTGAGCTCATATCGATCTCGGGCGTTCGTCGTCGGTGTGTGTCGGCATCTGGATCGCGATCTTGGGCCGCGGGCGGCCCTGTTCAGGGGTGTGCCCGCCGGGGGCGGGAGCTGAGCCGCGGGGGTCCGCCCCTGCGGATTCCCGCCTGGCGGGCAAGCTAGAAGTAGCCGACACGCTTGCGGTCCTCCATCGCCGCTTCGGTGACGCGGTCGTCGGCACGCGTCTCGCCGCGCTCGGTGATACGGGTGGCTGCGATCTCGGCAACAACTGTTTCGATCGTGTCCGCGTGGGAGCGGACGCCGCCGGTGCAGCTCATGTCGCCGACCGTGCGGAATCGCACCGTCTCGGTGAACGGCACCTCGTGCGGGTAGCGCTCGATGAACTCGGAGGCGGCGTAGAGCATTCCGTCGCGCTCGAACACCTCGCGCTCGTGGGCGAAGTAGATGAGCGGCAACTCGAGCTGCTCGCGGGCGACGTACTGCCAGACATCGAGCTCGGTCCAGTTGGAGATGGGGAACACCCGCACCTGCTCGCCCTTGCGGATGCGCCCGTTGTACAGATTCCAGAGCTCCGGTCGCTGCGCGCGAGGATCCCACTGGCCGAAGTCGTCGCGGAACGAGAAGATCCGCTCCTTCGCGCGCGAGCGCTCCTCGTCGCGGCGGGCACCGCCGATCGCGGCGTCGAAGCCGTGCTCGGTCATCGCGTCGAGCAACGTCGTCGTCTGGAGCTGGTTGCGGGACGCCCGCGGCCCGGTCTGCTCCACGACGCGTCCTTTGTCGATCGACTCCTGCACCGACGCGATCACCAGACGCTCGCCGAGCTCGGCGACTCGCCGGTCGCGGTAGTCGATCGCCTCCGGGAAATTGTGCCCCGTGTCCACGTGCATCAGCGGGAACGGAAACCGGCCGGGGCGGAACGCCTTCTCGGCGAGCCGCAGCAGCACGATCGAGTCCTTGCCACCCGAGAAGAGCAGGACCGGGCGCTCGAGCTCCGCGGCGACCTCCCGCATGATGTGCACGGCCTCGGCCTCGAGCTCGTCGAGGTGGGAGAGGTGAAGGGGCGCGTGTGTCTCGGTCATGTGTGCAGCCCGCACTCGGTCTTGTCCGTTCCCACCCAGCGACCGTCGCGGCCGCTGCCCGGCCGGGTGCAGTGCGTGCATCCGATCGAAGCGTACCCGCGCTCGTGGAGTGGGTTGACGGGCAACTCGTGCTCGCGGACGTACGTCCACACGTCGTCGTCCGTCCAGTCGGCCAACGGGCTCGCCTTCCAGAGCTCGTGGCGCTCGTCCCAGCCGAGCTTCGGCGTGCCCGCACGCGTGGGCGACTGGTCGCGCCGGACACCGGAGATCCACCCGTCGAGGCCGGTGAGCGCGCGGCCGAGGGGGGCGACCTTGCGGATCGAGCAGCAGAGCTCGGGGTTCCGCTCCCACAGTGCGTCGCCGTGGATCGCAGCCTGGCGTCCGAGCGACGGGCCTTCGAAGACGTCGATCTCGATTCCGTAACGGCGCTCGAGCTCGCGCCACAGGGTGTACGTCTCGGGGAACAGCACGTGCGTGTCGAGCGCGAAGACTCGGGCTCGCGGCTCCCGCGTGAGCAGCATGTCGAGCAGCACCGACTCCTCCTTCTGGAAGGAGCAGGCGAGTGCGAGGCGGGGGTGGAGACGTTCGAGCATCAGCTCCACGATCCCCTCTGCGCTTAGCGTCTCGGCCTCGGTGTCACCGGCGAGCAGGTCCACGTCGGGTTCTCCCACGGTCGACCCACGGTACCAGAGCATCATGAGAACCGCTTATGCATGAGATAAGGAGAAGAGGCGATTGCAGAAGACCTGGTGGTCGCTTCTACTACGCACGGTCGCCAGGATCTCGCCGGGGCGGGCGACGGCGGACGGGTATGCCTCGTCGCGACGTGCCTCGCTCCGGACCGTCCCCGGCGCCGAGAAGCGGGCGGGTGAGTAGCGTTGTGTCGTGAGCTCGCTGCCGCTGGGGATCCGCCGGGTGACGCTGCCGCTGCCGTTTCGGCTGGGGCACGTCCATTCGTACCTCCTCCCCGGGTCAGACGGCTGGACGCTCGTGGACACGGGGCTCGGGCTTCCTGGCGCCCGGGAGCGCTGGGCGGAGGAGCTCCGATCGCTCGACGGGCCAGTGGCACGTATCTTCGTCACGCACTACCACCCGGACCACGTCGGGGCCGCGACGGATCTGATCGAGCTGACCGGTGCACCGCTGTACCAGGGGACGCGGGATCACGAGCAATGCACGCTCACCTGGGGAACGGATCGCTCGCACCCGGTCGCGGACTGGTTCACCCGTCACGGGATGCCGCCGGCGCTCGCCGCTCGCCTCGGCGCCGAGACGGCGCTGATCCGGTCGGCGGTCCACTTCGCCGCCGACGCGATCCTCGTCGACGAAGGGGACGAGATCGACGGCTGGGAGCTCGTCGCCGCACCAGGGCATGCGGACGGGCAGCTCACGCTCTTGCGCGACGGCGTGCTCGTCGGGGGCGACCATCTGCTCGCGCCGATCTCCCCCGCGATCGGTCTCTGGCCTGCGAGCAACGCCGATCCGCTCGGCGACTACTTCGACGCGCTCGCGCGGACCATCGACATTGCCCCGAGGCTCGTGCTGCCAGGCCATCACGACCCCATCGAGGATCCGTCAGCGCGCGCCCGAGAGCTGATCTCGCACCATCGCGAGCGGCTCGACGCCACCGTCAGGGCTGTTTCTGCCGGACCGCGGACGGCCCACGACGTCTCCGGCGCACTGTTCGGCGACGGGCTGTCGGACTCCGATCAGCGCTTCGCGGTGACCGAGGCGCTGTCGCACCTCGAGCGGCTCGTCTTGGAGGATCGAGCGGCGAGAGACGAGCACGCCGGGATCGTCACCTATACTGCCGCCTGAGTGGACGGCGAGCTACCGCCTAGTACCTGCGCCCCGCGACCCGGGGCGTCCCTTTCTCAGGTGACGGACGGCCGAACGGCCGGTGTCGTCGCGTGAGACGCCCTGTGTCAACCCTTGTTTCGTGGGTGGCAGGCACCGGCCGCGACAGCGGCCGCTTCAGGGGTTGTCGCGAGCACGGATCTGCCCCTGCAGATGCGTGCTCTGCGGGAGAGGTCACGTGAGCGACGTCTGGCGCGTCATCGGCGTGCTCCTGCTCGTGCTCGGCAACGCCCTGTTCGTCGCCGCCGAGTACGCGCTCGTCACGGCGCGACGTCCCCGGCTCGAGGAGCGCGCCGCGAAAGGGAGCAGGCCCGCGCGCACGGCGCTCGCGCTGATGGACGACCCGGTCCGCTTCATCTCCACCGTTCAGGTGGCGATCACCGTGTTCGCGATCGCTCTCGGTGCGCTGGGCGAGCCGTTGATCTCCGGGATGATCGACTGGTTGCCGCGGGGTGTCGCGTTCGCGATCTCCTTCACGCTGCTCACGTACCTGTCGGTGACGCTCGGCGAGCTCGTGCCGAAGGCGGTCGCCCTCCAGAAGGCCGAGGCGCTCGCGGTGGCGCTCGCCGTCCCGGTGAGCATCTTCGCGCGGATCGTGCATCCGATCGTCTGGCTGCTCCAGATCTCTGCGAACGCCGTCCTGAGGCTTCTGCGCGTCACGCCCGCGCCAGCCGGGATGATCGCCTTCACGCGCGAGGACATCCGTCAGTCGGTCGCAGTTGCGGAGGACGTGGGCGAGATCAAGACCGCCGAGGAGGAGATGCTCTACAAGGTCTTCGACTTCGCCGAGAAGGAAGCGTCCGACGTGATGGTGCCGCGCCCCGATCTCGTCGCCCTGACGGTCGAGCTACCTCCCGAGAAGGCGCTCCAGACCGTGCTCGAATCGCCCTATACGCGCTACCCCGTCTACCGGGAGTCGCTCGACGAGATCGTCGGCGTGCTGCACGTGCGGGACCTGTTCCGGGCGCTCTCCGGCCAGGGGATCGAGCGGGTCGAGCTGGCAGACCTGCTGCGTCCCGCCTACGTCGTCCCCGAGACGAAGGACCTGGGCGCGTTGCTCGGCGAGTTCCGGCGAACCAACCAGCATATGGCGATCGTCGTCGACGAGTACGGGTCGACGGTGGGCATCGTCACGCTCGAGGACGTTCTCGAGGAGATCGTGGGCGACATCGAGGACGAGTTCGACCTGCCGGATACATCCGTCGAGACAGTGGACGAGTGCACGATCCGCATCGACGGGACGTACACGATCGACGACTTCAACGAGGACTTCGGCACGTCGCTCGAGCACGAGGACTACCACACGATGGCCGGGCTCGTCTTCGGCGAGCTCGGAAGGCAGGCCGACGTGGGTGACGAGGTCGTCTGCGCAGAGCTGCACCTGCGCGTGCTGGAGGTCGGAGGTTCCCGCATCCACCGGCTCGAAGTGGAGTTCGAGCAGCCGTTCCGGCTGAGGCGCGCTGCGGGCGAGCACGAGGCTGCGTGAACCGCCCCCGGGGCGGCGCATTCGAGCACCGAGACTTCCGTCTCTTCTGGCTCGCCGTCGGTCTCGAGGCGGTGGCGATGACGATGATGCAGGTCGCCATCGGGTGGCAGGTGTACGCGATCACCGGCGACCCTCTCGACCTGGGCCTGATCGGCCTCGCCGAGTTCCTGCCGCTGCTCGTGCTGGCGCTTCCCGCGGGACAGATGGCCGATCGTCTCCCGCGTCGGGCCCTCGTCGGCCTGATGCTGGGCATCGACGCCGCCGTTGCGCTCGCGCTGCTCTGGCTGTCGTCGCTCGAGCCGTCGTCCGTCACTCCGTACTTCGCCCTCGCGCTCGCGACCGGCGTCGCGTCCGGCCTCGGAGCGCCGGCGTCACGGGCCATGACGCCGACCCTGATCCCTGCGGAGTCGCTGCCGTCTGCGATGGCGCTGAACTCGACGGGCTGGCAGGCTGCGATTGTCGCCGGGCCGGCTCTCGGCGGGGTTCTGTTTGCCATCTCCGCCGAGCTCGTCTATGGCGTCGCGGCGGTGCTCTCGCTCGCGGCGGCCGGCTGTATCGCGTTCGTGCACGAGCGATACAGGGACCCGTTCGTCCCGGAGCGCGTGACGCCCGCGAGCCTGCTTGCGGGCATCCGGCTGATCAGGCGCACCCCGGTGCTGCTCGGGGCGATCTCCCTCGACCTCTTCGCCGTTCTGCTCGGCGGCGCGGTGGCACTGACGCCGGTGTTCGCGAAGGACATCCTCCATGTCGGCCCGGTCGGGCTCGGGTTGCTGCGCAGCGCACCCGCTGTGGGTGCGATCGTTGCCGGCGCGATCCTCGCCCGCCGTCCGCTGAGGCGTCGTGTCGGACCGACGCTGCTCGTGGTCGTTGGCGGATTCGGAGTCTCGATGATTGCCTTCGGCCTCTCCCACCAGATGTGGCTCTCGCTCGTTGCGCTCGCCGCCGCGGGCGCGTTCGACATGGTGAGCGTCGTGCTGCGCGCGACGATCCTGCCGCTCGTCACACCCGACGCCCTGCGCGGGCGGGTGAATGCCGTCGAGATGGTGTTCATCAGCGGGTCGAACGAGCTCGGTGCGTTCGAGTCCGGTGTGGCGGCCGCACTGATCGGCGTCGTGCCTGCCGTCGTCCTCGGAGGCTTCGCCACGGTCGCGCTGGTCCTACTCTGGCCCCGTCTCTTCCCTGCGCTCGCGCGTGTCGACCGCCTCGACGAGCTACGCCCGACCGAAGCACCCACCTGACGCGCCGGCGTCAGGCTGCGACGGCGATACCGAGCCCCCAGACGTCGCGCACGTCCTCGAGCGGCTCCTGCCGGACCGTGATCCTCGAAGCGCCCTCAGAGAGGATGCCGATTCGTTCGAGCGTCGGGTGGAGCAGCTCGTCGTGAAAGCGACGCCACGCCTCCTCGGTCTCCCACAGGTCGAGGTAGCGGTAGCCGCCCTCGATCGGCCCGGCGACGTGCATCAGGAGCCCGGTTGGCGGGGTATCGCCACACACGTCCCGCAGTGCGGTCGCAATCCGGTCGTAGTCGCCGTCCTCCATCCCCGTCAGTGTCTGGACGAATGCATAGGCCATCGCGATCTCCTCCGTCTAGAATTAGGCTCCAATAATGGAGGAACATTCCATTTCCGTCAAGCGACCCCGCCGCCGAACGGTCGACGCCGTGGTCGCTGCCGCGAGCGAGCTCTTCCTCGAGCAGGGCTACGGCGCGACGACGGTCGAGGCCATCGCATCCCGCGCGGGGGTCGCTGTCCAAACGATCTACAACGCTCTCGGGTCGAAGAGCGAGGTGCTGTTGGCGGTCGTCGCCGCCGCGCTGCGCGGCGACGAGGAGCGGAGCCCGCGCGAGTTCGTGCGGGAACGCGCCCGGCGGGCCGCGACGGGGCGGGAGATGCTGGGCGTTGCCGTGGCGTTCTGGATGGACGTTCGACAGCGGTCGGAGCCTCTCTTCCGGGTCGTGCGCGAAGCGGCAGCGACGGACCGGGAGATCGCCGCCCTCGAGCAGGAGCTCGACACGCGCAGGCTCGAGAGCATGCGGGTTGCGGCCCGCGATCTCGAGCAGCGGGGCTGGCTGCGAGATGGGCTCGACGTCGAGTCGGCAGCGGTGACGCTCTGGGCCCTGTCCCACGTCTCCGCCTACCGCCTCCTCCTCGAGGGGGAGCACTGGCCGCGCGACCGCTACGCCTCGTGGCTCGAGGACACGCTGTGCGGCGCACTGCTGCGCGACGCGGGCTGAGCGTCAGGTCACGCAGACCGCGGGCAGCTCGAACCAGCGGAGCTGCTCGAAGTCGTCGCTGACGGCCGGCGCGATACCGTCAAGGTCAGGGCACGCTGCGTTGGCCAACACGTGCCGCGCCTCGTCGAGGTATCCGGCGAGCGCCGACTCCGGGGCGCGGTCGTGTGGCAGGTTGGGGACGAGCAGGGCGCCGGTCGACGGCTCGTACGCGAGGTCGCCGAGGCGGAACGGCGGCTCCACCGGCCCGTCGCGGTGTCGCCACAGTCCCGTGACCGGGTCGAAGCGGTATGCCGGCAGCAGCCGCCAGCCCTCCGTGGCGACGAGGTCGACAGCCTCGACGAGGTACTCGAACACGGCTTCGGAGATGAAGTAGTTGAAGGACACGCGCGTCCAGCCGGGCTTGATGCCCTCGCAGCCACGGGCGATCTCCCTTTCGAACTCGTGCGAGCGATCGAGGTCGATCCCCAGCAGGCGGTGCCCGTACGGGCCCGCGCACGAGCAGCCGCCGCGCGCCTGGATCCCGAAGAGGTCGTTGAGCACTGCCACCACGAAGTTGTGGTGGAGGTAGCGGCCCGCGGGACGGTGCACGACGAAGGACACGATCGAGAGACGCTCCGCCTCGAGGTTGCCGAGGAGCTCGAGGGACGGGTTCTCGCGCCAGCGCGCGACGGCCCGCCGCCAGAAGTCCTCCTCGTGGTCACGGATCACGTCGACTCCCACTGCGGCCTTGAGCTGGAACACGAGCCCGGCGCGGATGGCCTCCACGATCGCCGGTGTGCCGCCCTCTTCGCGGTGCACGGGGTCGTCGAGGTAGCGATGATCGGTCGGGTTGACGTAGGCGACCGTGCCACCGCCGACGACATCGGGCACGCGGTTCGCGAGGAGCTCACGCCGCACGACGAGCACGCCGGGTGTGCTCGGGCCGCCGACGAACTTGTGAGGGCTGATGAAGGCCGCGTCCTTGTAGGCGAAGGCATGGAGCTCGCACGTGGGCTGCATCTCGATCTCGACGTACGGCGCCGCCGCTGCCAGGTCCCAGAAGGAAAGCGCGCCGTGTCGGTGCAGGAGATCGGCGATCGCGCAGGTGTTGGAGAGGATCCCGGTGACGTTGGACGCTGCCGAGAACGAGCCGATCTTGAGCGGGCGGGCAGCGTGGCGTGCGAGCGCGGCCTCCAGCGTCCCGAGATCGACGTGCCCGTCTGCATTCTCGGGGATCTCGACGACGTCGGCGATCGACTCCCGCCACGGCAGCTCGTTGGAGTGGTGCTCGAACGGGCCGACGAAGACGACGGGCCGCTCTTGGGGTGGGATCGTGGAGGTCACGTCGTAGCGGTCCTCGAGCGCCGACGGCAGCCGGAGCCCGAGGATCCCGATCAACTTGTCGACGGCGCCGGTCGCGCCCGAGCCGCAGAAGATCACGCAGGTCTCGTCGTCCGCGCCGACCGCCTCGTGGATGATCCGCCGCGCGTCCTCCCGCAGGCGCGTGGTCTGCAGGCCCGTGCCGGACGACTCCGTATGAGTGTTGGCGTAGCGGGGCAGCACTTCGTCGCGGATCACGTCTTCGATGAACTCGAGCGCTCTGCCGCTCGCCGTGTAGTCGGCGTACGTCACGCGCCTCGGCCCGAAGGGCCCGGGCATCACCTGGTCGTCGCCGATCACCGATTCGCGGATGCGGCGCAGGAGGGGCGTGTCGGACGGTGCGGCCACCGGTCGTGAGGGTACCGTGCCTCGCGGAGCGGGTATTGCGCGGCTGCCGGTTACTGCTCCCCGGGGCGCACGAGCCCCGTCTCGTACGCGAGCACGACTGCCTGGACCCGGTCGCGCAGGCCGAGCTTCCGGAGGACCCGCGCCACGTGCGTCTTGACGGTGTGCTCGCTGACGACGAGCGTGCCTGCGATCTCCGCATTCGTCAGCCCCTGCGCCACGAGGCGAAGCACCTCATCCTCCCGCGGAGTCAGGTCCGCGAGCTGCGGCGGGGGAGCTGTCGGCGAGCGACGGGCGAACTCACCGATCAGCGTCCGCGTGACCGAGGGGGCGAACAGCGAGCCGCCTTCGGCGACGACGCGGATCGCCGTGAGGAGCCGCTCCTCGGGTGCGTCCTTGAGCAGGAAGCCGCTCGCCCCGGCGCACAGGGCGTCATACACGACTTCGTCGAGGTCGAACGTCGTCAGCACGAGCACGCGCGGGCTCGTCTCGTCGACGACGATCCTCCTGGTTGCCTCGATGCCGTCCATCACCGGCATGCGCACGTCCATCAACACGACGTCGGGGCGCACCTCGGCGGCCAGCAGCACGGCCCCGGCGCCGTCTCCTGCCTCACCGGCGACCTCGATTCCCGGCTCCGTGCCGAGGATCATGCGGAAGCCGGCGCGGACGAGCGCCTGATCGTCGGCAAGGAGCACGCGGATCATCGCGTGGCCCCGTAGGGGAGAACTGCGCGCACGGCGAAGCCACCCTCGCGGCGCGCGCCGACTGTCAGCTCTCCGCCGATCACCGCGACCCGCTCGCGCATCCCGACGAGGCCGTGCCCCGCCCCGTTGTCGGCCCCGCCTCCGGGGATACCGTCGTCGACGACTTCCAGCACTACGGAGTCGGCGCCGTACCGGACGAGGACACGTGCCCGCGCCGGTCCGGCGTGCTTGAGGACGTTCGTCAGCGCCTCCTGGACGATCCGGTATGCAGAGACGTCGACACCCGGAGGGAGCTCGACCGCGGCCCCGTCGACCTCGACGTCCACCGGGAGCCCGGACGCGCGCATGTGCTCGGCCAGGTCGGCGAGCCGGGCGAGTGACGGCTGCGGAGCGCGTGGGAGCTCGGCGTCGTTCTCGCGCAGGACTCCCAGCAGGCGTCGCATCTCCACGAGAGCCTGCTCGCCGGTTCGCTCGATCACGTCGAACGCCTCGCGTGAGGTGGCGGGATCGCGGTCCAGCATCCTCCTTCCGCCGCGCGCTTGCACGACGACGACCGAGATCGCATGGGCGACGACGTCGTGTAACTCGCGCGCGATGCGGACCCGTTGCTCGTCGATGGCGGCCTCGGCACGTTCCTTCTCATCCTCGAGCCGAGACTCACGCTCGCGCCGCAGGCGGATCGCGAGACCGGCCGCCCAAGGGCCTCCGAGCAAGATCGCGCCGAAGATGACGTCACCGACGTGGAACCGGTCGCCGTCGTTGGCCACGAAGACGGCGACGGCCACGGGGATCACGGCCACGGCGGCGCGCGCTTCCAGGCCGCGAGCATTGGCGCCGTAGGAATAGAGCCCGAGGATCAGCGTTGCTGGAAACAGGACGGAGCCGTTGAGGAAGGTCGGGTCGAGACCGTCGAGAACCGCGAAAGAGGCGACGACGACGATGCACATCACGAGCGGGAGGCGCCGG
Source organism: uncultured Actinomycetes bacterium (assembly GCA_963701395.1). Taxonomy (GTDB): domain Bacteria; phylum Actinomycetota; class Thermoleophilia; order Gaiellales; family Gaiellaceae; genus Gaiella. The sequence continues at coordinate 322,216 of CAVOZU010000006.1, read as the reverse complement.
CGGGCGCCGAGCGCGGCCGCCAGCCCGAGGCCGACGGCGGAGAGCGCGGCGCGTTGCTCGGTGTCGGAGACCCAGATCTCGATCTGCAAGCCGATCCCGAGCGACAGTGCGAGAAGCGTGTCGCCGTAGGGAGCGAGACGGCGGGCAAGGACCACGGGCTAACGCTACGCCATCGACGCACGCTTCTCGTCATCCCCGAGGGCGGTATCGAGATCGCTCTCCGGAGTGACGTGAGATCAGGCCTACGGGCGACGACCGTGGGCTGTTGCTCGGCGACGCTGCTCGGGTCATCGACCGGAAGGGGTGTTGTGATGGAATCGACGCAGGTTCGCCGAGTCGTTGGCCCCGTTGCCGCCGGGGCGATCGTGCTCGCTCTAGCGCTCAACGCATTCGGGGTCTACGGAGGCAGGGGCGGTGAGGGCGAGCACGGCATCGGCGCGTTTCTAGCCGTCTGCGCGTTGATCGCGGTCGCGTCGGTCGTCGTGTTCGGCTTCGTCGTGCCTCGGGGGTTGGTGACGGCCGCGGCCGGTGTGACAGCGCTCGTCCTCGCCGTCCTCGGGCTCCTGACCGTACCCGTGTTCTGGTCGGGGCTGCCGCCGATCCTTGCCGCCGGCGCCGTACTCCTCGGCTGGGCCGGATGGAACGCTGACCGTGGCCGCAACGTGTGCCGCGCGGCCGTCGTCATCGGCGTGCTCGTCCTCACCGCCGACGTGATCGTCTACGTCTTCGATTGGCTCGCTTCGACGTGAGCAGCGGTCAGCGGCGGGCCTGCGCGAGCAGGCCCGCCGCGGGGACACCTCGGAGCGACGCGTCGAGCAGTTCCACCGGATGCAGGGCGGGCAGGGGCTTCTCGACCCGCCCGAGCGCCTGCGCGATCTGTACGAGGCAGCCCGGGTTGGCGCTCGCGAGCGCATCTGCGCTCGTCGCCAGCACGTGTGTGGCCTTCCGATCGCCCAGCTCGCGGGCCGCTTCGGGCTGGGTGATGTTGTAGATCCCGGCCGAGCCGCAGCAGATGTCCTGCTCTGCGGGCTCGACCACGCGCAGCCCGGGGATGCGCTCGAGCAGCGGCCGCCAGGCAGCCGGGAGCCGTTGCGCGTGACGGAGATGGCACGAGTCCTGGTACGCGACGACCAGCTCGAGCGGGTGAAGCTCGGGCAGTTCGGCGTCGGCGAGTGCTTCCGTCAGATCGACGGCCGGCAGTCCGCGCTCCTTCAGATGCGAGCCGCAGCCCGAGGCGTTGACGACCACGGTGTCGACGTCCGCGAACGCCGATCGCAGCCGGCCGGTGAAGCGTTCTGCCTCCTGCGCGCGCCCCGCGTGGGCGGACAGGGCGCCGCAGCAGCCCTGGGCGGGCGCCACGACGTCGTAGCCGGCCGCCGACAGCGCACGCGCCGTCGCCGCGTTGACATCGCCGAACATCGCGCGCTGCACGCAGCCGGTGAGCATCCCGACCCGGCCGCGTGTGGCTCCGGGCGACGCTCCGCGCAGCGTCGCCGGTGCCTGCTCGCGCGAGCGCCAGGGGGGAGCGACGTCGAGCAGCGGGCGCACCCAGCGCGGTGACGGCAGCGCCCGACCGATCGGGGCAAGGCGCAGAGCGATCCGCATCCGTCGGGGGTACGGCAGCGTCGCGAACAGCAGTCTCCGCTGCAGCCGCTCGGAGCGGGGGCGGGAGAACTCGTCCTCGACGGCGTGGCGCGTTGTCTCGATCAACTCGTCGTAGCGGACGCCCGACGGGCACGAGGACAGGCAGGCCATGCAGCCGAGGCAGCGATCGAAGTGCTCGACGACCGACGTCGTCAGCGCCGCCGTCCCGTCGACCTGCGCCTGCATCAGCTGGATTCGCCCGCGCGGCGAGTCCATCTCCTCCTGCCACAGGACATACGTGGGGCATGTCGGTAGGCAGAAGCCGCAATGGACGCAGTCGGCGAGACGGTGGCGGAGCATCGTCAGGCGAGCACCGCGCCGGGGTCGAAAGCGTCCTTGATCGCTCGCTGCAGCTGTCGGACGCCGGCGGACGGCACCCCGCCGACGCGGTCGGGGACGTACGCGACGCCGGCGGAGGGTCGCGCGACGGCTTCGCGCAGCGTGGAGAGCGTGTTTCGCAGATCGCGAGGTGCGAAGCGAAGCCGACCCAGCGCCATGTCCTGGCGCTCGCGCGATTCGCGCCACACCTCGTCGTCCGTGACCTCTCCCCCAACGAGCGCCCGGGCAGCGGCGATCTGCGCCTCGACGGCCGGCGCCACGCCCTCGAAGAGCACTGCCACACGACCGGGATGGAGCACGTCGAGTGCGCTCGGCTGCAACTGCGAGTGCAGGAGCGTCAATGCCGCGCCTGCAGGGTCGTCGACCTCCGTCACGAGCGTCGCCGAGGCGCGCGGCAGCGGGTGCAGACGGAACGACGCGCGCGCGATCAGCGCGAGGCTGCCCCTCGACCCGCAGACGAGCTTCCCGAGGTCGTAACCGGCGACGTTCTTGACGACCGTGCCACCGGCGTTCGCGATCGTGCCGTCGCCGAGGATGAGAGTCACACCCAGGACGAGGTCACGTGGAGCACCGAAACGATGACGCAGCGGCCCCGACAGGCTTGCCGCCAGGCACGCCCCCACCGTTGGGTCGCCGGGTGGGTCGAGGGAGAGGCGTTGACCGTGCCGCGCGAGTGCAGTTCGCAGTTCCGACAGCCGGAGCCCCGCCTCGACGGTGCACGTGAGGTCCCCCGCCTCGTGCTCGAGGATACGCGTCAGGCCGTCGGTGACGAGCGTCTCGCCGATCCGCACCTGTCGGCCCTCGGCAGAGGCCGAGGCGAGCATCTCGCTCGCCTCGGCGAGGCTCGTCGGCCGCAACTGCTCAGAAGCGGTCGGCAAGCCCCATCCGCTCCAACGGGTGCATCCGGTAGGGCCCCGGCACCTCGCCACAGAGCCGCGGCGTCGGCAGCACTTTCCCGGGGTTGGCGAGACCTTCCGGGTCGAACGCGGCTCGGAGCCGGCCGAACACCTCGAGGTCTCGCTCCGAGAACATGCTCGGCATCGCGCACGCCTTGTCGACGCCGATGCCGTGCTCGCCCGTGAGCGAGCCACCCGCATCGAGGCAGGCAAGGAGGATCGCGTCGGCCAGCTCCTTCGCCTGCTCGGTCTCCCCGGTGGCGCTGTCGTAGAGGACGAGCGGGTGGAGATTCCCGTCCCCCGCGTGGAAGACGTTCCCGACCCGGAGACCGTGCTCGCGCGACAGCTCCTCGATGCGCTCGAGCACCTCGGGCAGGCGCGTACGCGGCACGACGCCGTCCTGGACGTAGTAGTCCGGCGAGATCCGGCCCATCGCCGGAAACGCGCCCTTACGGCCGAGCCACAGCAGCCGTCGCTCCTCGGCGTCGCGCGCGACCCTGACCTCGAAGGCGCCGAGCGAACGGCAGAGCTCCTCCACCGCGTGCGCGTCGTGCTCGACCTGCGCCGCGACGCCGTCGAGCTCGACGAGCAACAGCGCCTGCGCTCCGTCGGGATAGCCGGGGTTGAACGCCTGCTCGGCCGCCTCGATCGTGAGCCGATCCATCATCTCCAGCGCGGCGGGCGTGACACCTGCTGCGATCACGCGTGAACAGGCTTCGCCCGCAGCCGTGATCGACCGGAAGGCGGCGAGCATCGTCGTCACCGTCTCGGGCGCCCGCACGACCCGCAGCGTGATCTCTGTGACCACGCCCAGCGTGCCCTCGGACCCGACGACGACGCCGAGCAGATCGGGCCCGTCCTCGTCGAGCGTCTTGCCACCCAGGGCGATCGCCTCGCCACCCGGCAGCACGAGGGTCACACCGGTGACGTGGTTCACGGTGAACCCGTTCTTCAGGCAGTGCGCCCCACCCGCGTTCTCCGCGACGTTGCCGCCGATCGTGCAGACCTGCTGGCTCGACGGGTCCGGGGCGTAGAAGAAGCCGTCCCCCTCGACGGCACGCGTCACGTCGATGTTCGTGACGCCGGGCTGCACGACGACGCGCTGTGAGGCGACGTCGACCTCCAGGATCGCGTTCATCCGCGTGAGCGCGATCACGACGCCGTCCGCGACGGGTAGCGCTCCTCCGGAGAGCCCCGTCCCGGCTCCACGTGCCACCCATGGGATGCCCTCGTGTGTACACAGGCGCACGACCGCCTGCACCTCGGCCGTGGACGCCGGCAGCAACACGGCCGCCGGCGTCGAACGCCACCCGGTCAGCCCGTCGCAGTCGTACACGCGAAGCTGATCGGGCTCGAGAATCACATGCTCGTCCCCGAGGAGCGCTCCGAACTCGGCCGTGAGCGCGGGGGAAAGGGCCATCGTTCGAGTCTACTGCGCATGATCAGAAGCGATCGCCGGAGCACGCAGCCGCGGGGCTGCTGTAGGGTCGCCGCATGATTCCCATCGCTCGCCCCGGCAAGATCGTCTGCGTCGGTCTCAACTACAAGGATCACGCCGAGGAGCAGGGCGTCGACCTTCCGGCCGCTCCTCTCTTCTTCGCGAAGTACACGACATCGCTCTCGGGCCCCGGAGACCCGATCGTGATTCCGCCACTCGTCGCGAAGTGCGACTACGAGGCAGAGCTCGGCGTCGTGATCGGGACGACGGTCAAGGGGATCGGTAAGGAGAACGCATTCGAGGCCGTCGCGGGCTACGTCGTCGCCAACGATGTGTCTGCCCGCGATCTGCAGTTCGCGGACGGGCAGTGGACGCGCGGCAAGTCGCCCGACACGTTCTGCCCCGTCGGCCCGCTCGTGCCGGCCAACGAGGTGGCCGATCCTCACGCGCTGCCGATCCGCGCGATCCTGAACGGCGAGGTGATGCAGGACTCGACGACCGCGAACCTGATCTTCGGCATCGACGAGGTGATCAGCTACGCATCACAGACGTCGACGCTGGAGGCGGGCGATCTGATTCTCACCGGCACGCCCGCCGGCGTAGGCGTCTTCCGCGATCCACAGCGGCTCTTGCATCCGGGCGACACGATCACGATCCAGATCGACGGGGTCGGCGAGATCACGAACCCGGTCGTCGCCGGCTGATCGACGGCGTGCCGCGGGTTGCGGCTTGACGGCACCTGAATCGATCATCGATGATCGCAGGGCGCCCTCGCGGGCGACCGAGGACAGTGACCTTCAGCGTGCTCTCAGCACACAGCCACGACTGCTACAGCCTCCAGCCGGCGGGCGCCGAGGTGGGGCGACCCTGAGCGAGATCTCGCGCACCGTTCTCCGCGAGCAGGTGAAGGAGATCCTGCTCGCTCGCATCCTGCGCGGTGAGCTCAAGCCGGGAGACCTCCTGGTCGAGACGCGGATCGCGCAGGAGCTGGGGACGAGCCAGGCGCCCGTACGCGAGGCGCTGCGCGACCTGGAGCTGCTCCGGCTGGTCGAGTCGCAGCCGTTTCGCAGCGCCCGTGTCCGTGAGGTCAGCGACGACGACCTGCTCGAAGTGTTTCCTGTGCGGGCCGTGCTCGAGGAGCTCGCGGCCCGCGAGGCCGCGAAGCGCGACGACTTCGACGTCGCGCCCCTCGAAGCCGAGGTCGACGCGATGCTCCGGGCGGCGAAGGCGGACGACATCGATGCCCAGCTCGGGCACGACATCGCCTTCCATCGCGTGCTCGTCGAGGCGGCGGGGAACCATGCGCTCCTCGCAGCCTGGCTGGCGCTCGGGATCGAGGTGCCGACTGCGTTCGGTGTCTTCTGGACGTACTTCGACCGCCTCGAGCTCGTCGAGTTCCACAGGCCGATCGTCGACGCGATCCGAGCTCGCGACCCTGCCGGCGCAGGTCGCGAGGCGCGGAAGCACGTGCAGCGCACGGAGCGAGTCGTTCGCCGCCGTCGTCGCGAGCGCGCGGCGAAGGAGCCTGGCGCGTGACCACGGTCGAGCGGGTCGTCCTGCGCGAGCAGGTCAAGGATGCGCTGCTGCAGCGCATCGTGCGCGGCGAGCTCAAGCCCGGTGACCGCCTCGTGGAGACGCGGATAGCGCAGGAGCTGGGTACGAGTCAGGCTCCGGTGCGCGAGGCGCTGCGCGACCTGGAGCTGCTGCGCCTCGTCGAGTCGGCCCCGTTCAAGGGTGCTCGGGTGCGGGAGCTCGGCGACGACGAGCTGGTCGAGATCTACCCGGTGCGCGCTGCGCTGGAGGAGCTCGCTGCCAGGCTCGCGACGTCGGCCCTCGACGGCGACGTGGCTGCGCTGGAGGCAGAGCTGACGGCGATGAGGACGGCGGCGCGAAGTGGTGACCTTCATCTGCTCGTCGACCACGACTTCGCCTTCCATCGGCTGATCGTCGACGCAGCAGACAACGCTGTGCTCGCACAGTGCTGGCGGTCGCTCGGTGTCGAAGGGCGCATCACGCTCACGATCTACGGGACTGCGATCGAGCCCGAGCAGGCGGCTGAGCTCCACGTGCCGATCCTGGAAGCGATGCGTTCCGGGAGCCCGGCTGCAGCCGGGCGGGAGGCGCGGAAGCACATCGAGCACTTCGCGCGGGTCGTCATGCGCACGAGGCGGGTCTGAGCAGTCTCGAAGAGCAGGCCGAGCAGTGGGTGGCGCCGTTCGCGAACGCCGAGCACCTCCTCCGAGCTCGGGACTGGCTGCTCCGGCTCGACGAGCGCGCCTCCGAGGCTGCCCGGCTCGCCGCGCTCACCCACGACTGCGAGCGTGCCTTCCCCGGCGGCCCGCAGTGGAGCCCCGAGCAGTCACCCGACGACCGCGTCTATCGCGACGCGCACGCGCGGCGCTCGGCCGACATCGTGGCCGACTGGCTGGTCGCTCAGGGCGCTGTCGAGCCCCTCGTCGCCGAGGTCGTCGAGCTCGTGCTCCTGCACGAGTGGGGTGGGGCACCCGAGGCCGATCTCGTACAGGCAGCTGACTCCCTCTCGTTCCTGGAGGTGAACGTCGACCTGTTCGTGCGGTGGGTGAACGAGGGTCGCTGCACGCCGGAGCGCGCCCTGGAGCAGTTCGGCTGGATGGCAGCTCGGATACGAATCGAGAGCGCACGTCCACTGGCTGCACCGATGCTCGCGGCGGCCGAGTCGCGTCTCCTCGCCTGATGCGGGGCAACGCCGCGCTGCTGGCGGGCCTCTTCCTCGGCGCGCTCGCGCTGCGTCCACAGATCGTCGGCGTCGGCCCGCTGCTCCCGGAGATCCAGGACGATCTCGACACGTCGCACGCTGCCGTCGGCCTGCTCGCGACGATACCCGTGCTCTGCATGGGGCTGTTCGCGCCCTCTGCCGCCCGGCTCGCGCGCCGAGTGGGGGCGCGCTCCGCGATGGCGTTCGCGCTCGCTCTGCTGGCGGCGGCGGGGCTGCTCCGCGCCGGCGCCCCCGGCGCGCTGCTCGTCGTGCTGCTCACGATCCCCGTCGGTATCGGCATGGGGCTCGGCAACGCGCTGCCGTCGCTCGTCGTGCGAGAGCGACTGCCCGGGCGGCCCGCTACTGCAACCGGCGTGTACACGACCGGGATCCAGATCGGGTCGACCGCTGCGGCTGCAGTCGCGATCCCGATCGCTGCGGCGTTCGGCGGTTGGCGTGTCGCGCTTGCGGTCTTCTCGGTCGCCGCCGGTGTCGTCGCCGTCGCGTGGCTGCTGTTCACGCGTGGCGGGCCGACGCACGTTCGCCCGGTCTCGCCGGCTCCGCGACTGCCGTGGCGCAGCCGGACCGGCTGGAAGCTGGCGGCGGTCTTCTCGCTGATGGGGATGTCGTACTACGGCCTGAACGCGTGGCTCCCCGACGCCTATCAGGAGCACGGGTGGAGCGCGGGCGCCGCGGGCGCGCTGCTTGCGATGATGAACCTGACGGCGATCCCGGCCTCCTTCGTCGTGCCGTGGCTGTCCGATCGGCGAGGGGGGCGGCGTCCCTATCTGATCGCGATGAGCATCGTCTTCGTCACCGGCGCCGTCGGGCTGGTGACCCTGCCCGGCGGTGGCTACGCGTGGGCACTGCTCGCCGGAATCGCACAGGGCGGGATGTTCGCACTCGTGATGACTCTTCCGCTCGACCTCGAGCGCCGCCCCGAGCGCGTGGGCGCCCTCGTGGGGATGATGCTGGGGGTGGGGTACACCGTGGCCGCGACGGCACCTTTCGTGCTCGGCGCCGTCCGCGACGCGACCGGGTCATTCGATGCCGTCCTCTGGGTCGTCGTCGGTCTTCTCGGCGGGCTCGTCATCGCGGTGGCGGCACTGCCGCGGCGGCCCGAGGTCAGCCCAGGCGAGGCGTGAGTCGGTCTCAGCTGGCTTCGGCGCGGATGTGGGCCGCGGTCGCCGCGATCCCGGCTGTGAGCGTCGTGCGGGGCAGCGGCGCAACGTCCTGCTCGAACGCGACTGCCTCCAGCGCCTGCGGGAAGGGCAGGGAATCACCGCTCCATGACACGTCGGCGCCGGGGACAGCTGCCTGGATGGCAGCGACCACGTCGTGGATCGGCGCGACGACTCCCGGGAAGTTGTAGACGGCGGCCCGTCCGGCGACGGCGCCGGCAGCGAGCGCGAAAGCGCGCCCGACATCCGGCGCATAGTCGTACTGCGCCGTCCCGGAGAAGCCGATCTCGAAGGGCTCGCCGCGCACCGCCGCTGCGACGGCGAGTGACGGACCGGCCGTCATCCCCTGATCGCGGGCCGGCCCGTAGACGACGTACGGGCGCAACCCGATCGAGCCGACGCCGTGATCCTGCCTGTAGACACGAGCCATGCCCTCGTCGGCCAGTTTCGACACGCCGTACAGCGTCGCCGGTGCGACGCCGCCCGTCTCGGGCGCAGGCGACGGGTCGCTCGCGTTGTACACGGCGGCCGAGCTCGCGTACACGACCCCCGGGATCCGATCGAGCCGCCGACGAACGGCCTCGAAGACCGCGACCGTGCCCGTCACGTTGACCCGCATCCCGAGTGTCGGGTCGGCGCGCACGAACGGCACCTGAAGAGCAGCGAGGTGGATCACGCGTGACGCCTCGTGCTCGTCGAGCGCGTGACCGAGTGCGTCGAGGTCGGTGACATCGCCACGGACGAGCGTGATTTGCGCGGCATCGGTCTCGCCCAGGACGTGGCGAAGCCGCGACGTGTCGTCACCGAGGTCGTAGCCGACGACGTCGTGGCCGGCGTCGAGCAGCGCTCGCGCCACCCAGGCACCGAGACAGCCGAGCGCGCCGGTGACGAAAACGTTCTCTGTCATGCCCGGACGCTACGTGAGCGGAGCGTCCTGGTACACCGTGACCGTCTCGGTGTAGAACTCGATGGCTGCGCGACCCTGCTCGTGCGGGCCCCACCCGGAGTGCTTGACGCCCCCGAACGGTACGTGGACGTCGGCGCCCGCCGTTTGGGAGTTGACGTGCAGGATGCCCGCCTGCAGCTCCTGCGAGAAGCGTTGCGCGGCGCGGAGGTCGCGCGTGTAGATAGAGGCCGAGAGACCGAAAGGCACGTCGTTCGCGCGCTGGATCGCCTCGTCGAGCGACCCGTATCGGTAGAGGGTCGTGACCGGGCCGAAGACCTCCTCGCAGGAGAGGTAGTGGTCGTCGCCGACACCCTCGAACACCGTCGGCTCGATCAGCCAGCCCTCGGCGTCGCCGCGTCCGCCGCCCGCGATCACCGTGCCACCCTGCTCTCGACCCCGCTCGATCGCGGCCAGGATGTCGTCCATCGCGCCCTCGTTGACGACCGGTCCCACTTCCGTCGCAGGATCGGCCGGGTCGCCGACCTTGCCGGCCTCGATCCGTGTGAGGAAGCGCTCTCGGAAGTCGTCGTACACGTCCTCCTGCACGAAGATGCGGCGCGTGGCTGTGCACTTCTGCCCCGCCGACCAGAATGCGCCGGCATATGCGCCCTCGACCGCACGGTCGAGCTCTGCGTCGGCCGCCACGATCAGCGGGTTGTGGCCGCCGAGCTCGAGCTGCACCCGGCAATCGCGCTTCGTGGCCTCGTTCCGCACGTTGTGCCCGACCGGCACCGAGCCGGTGAACGAGATCGCACGCACATCGGGGCTCGCGACGAGCTCTGCGCCGACCTTCGAACCGGCGCCCGTGAGGACGTTGAACACGCCCGCGGGCAACTCGGCCTCGGCGAAGCATTCTGCGATGTGGAGCCCGGTGCGGGGAGCTTCGTAGCCCAGCTTGAGGACGACGGTGTTCCCGTAGATGAGCGCGGGCGCGAGCTTCCAGACGGGTATCGCGACCGGGAAGTTCCACGGGGTGATGAGGCCGACAACGCCGAGCGAGCGCCGCAGCGTATAGAGGCGCTGGTCGGGAGCCGAGGGCTCGTAGACCTCGCCCACCGGGCGCCACGCCTCTCCTGCGGAGAAGCGGAGGATGGCTGCGGCACGCAGCGCCTCTATGCGGGCTTCGCGGAGTGGCTTGCCCATCTCCGCGGTCATGTCCTGCGCGATGCGCTCGGCCCGCGCTTCGATCGCGTCGGCCGTTCTGTGGAAGGCAGCGGCGCGCTGGCCCGCCGGCAGACCGGCCCAGGCGGGGAACGCATCGCGCGCTGCCTGCACCGCGACACGCGCGTCTTCGGCGGTCGAGGCCGGGTAGAGACCGGTCACCTCGGAAGGCCGCCAGGGGCTCCGCTTCTCGTACGTCTCGCCGGCGAGGCTGTCGCGCCACTCTCCACCGATGTAGTTGCGCGCGGGGGTGTCGGTGAGCGTCTCGGTCATCGTCTGGTTCCTTTCTGTTCCCTACAACAGCGTGGAGGAGAGCACGACCGGGTTCACCAGCGTGCCGATCCGGGGGACGGCGATCTCGACCACGTGCCCGGGGAGGAGCGTGAAGTCGTCGGGAGGCACGAGGCCTGTCCCCGTGAGCAGCACGCTACCGGGCGGCACTGGGTTGTCGCGCAGCAGCCACTCGACGAGATCCTCGAACCCGCGGCGCATGTTTGCCGTCGACGTCGATCCCACGAATGCCTCGCCCCCGGCGTCGTCCACGATCCGCATCGTGATCTCGAAGGGCTCGGTGGTGTCGGCTGTGACGAGGATGGCGGGCCCGATCGCGCAGGCACCGGCGTAGACCTTGGCCTGGGGGAGGTAGAGGGGGTTGGCGCCCTCGATGTCACGCGACGAGACGTCATTGCCCACCGTGTAGCCGAGGATCGCACCGCGCTCTCCGAGGACGAGCCCGATCTCCGGCTCGGGAACGTTCCAGGTCGAGTCGGTGCGGATCCCGATCGGCTCGCCGGACCCCACCGTGCGCCGGCACGCGGCATCCTTGAGGAACAGCTCGGGGCGGTTCGCGTCGTAGACCATCGTGTACACGTCCTTGACGGTCGCCTCGTCGACGCGCGCGTCGCGGCTGCGCTCGTACGTGACGCCGGCGCACCAGATCTCCGGCGGGTCGAGCGGACGCAGCAGGTCGTGCCCCGCCTCGATCGTGGACAGATCTGCCCCGAGGTCGATGAGGTGACCGGCGGCTGTCCAGCCGTCGCTGAGCACGTCGAGCGGGTCGACCTCGCGCGCGTCTGCAAAGCGGATCGTGCCCGCCTCCGGCCGCGCTGCATCTTCGACCGCGACGTGGACTCTCCCATCCGGAGCGCGGTAGCGGACGAGGCGCATCAGAACACCGCGCGTCCGCCGGAGATGTCGTACGTCGCTCCCGTCGAGAACGAGCACTCCTCGCTTGCGAGCCAGCCGACGAGCGCGGCAACCTCATCGGCCGTACCCATGCGTCCCATCGGGATCCGCTCCACCATGTAGCCCACGTGCTCGTCGGAGAGGCCCTCGAGAATCGGCGTCTCGATCACGGCCGGGGCGATGCAGTTGACGACGACTCCCGTCTGGGCGAGATCCTTGCCGATCGCTTTTGTCAACGCGATCACCGCGGCCTTCGACGCGGAGTAGGCCGCGGCCATCGGGTTCCCCTCCTTCCCGGCGATCGAGGCGACGTTCACGATGCGCCCGTATCCCCGTTCGACCATGCCCGGGATCACCGCACGGTTGCAGAAGAAGACTCCGTCGGCGTTGATCGCCATCACGCGCGCCCATTCCGCGTCGTCCACGTCGACGGTACGGAGCGAGCGGCCGGGAATCCCGGCGGCGCAGACGAGCACGTCGACTGCGCCCAGTTCCTGGTGTACGCGCTGGACGGCGGCGGCGACATCGGTCGACACGGACACGTCGCCCGCGATCGGCAGCACGCCATCGGGAGCCTCGCCGCGCAGGTCGAGCCCCGCGACGCGTCCCCCCTCCGCGAGCAGGCGCTCGGCGACGGCTCGGCCGATGCCGCTGGCGGCTCCCGACACGAGCGCAACTTTCCCAGAGAATCGATGATCGTTGATCATTCGTTTGCACAGACCCTATAGTTTCGGAGATGGATTTCGATCCGACGCGTGACTACCCGCTCGGCACGCGTCGCCCGGATCTTGTCACGACGCCGGCCGGGGTGGCGCTGGAGCAGCTCACGCTGTCCGCGGCGAGGGAGGGCCTCATCGCGGGCGACGATCTGCGGGCGACCCCCGAGACGCTGGCACGGCAGGCCGAGGTGGCGCGCGCCGCCGGTCGGACGCAGCTCGCCGAGAACCTCGAGCGGGCCGCCGAGTTGACCCGCGTCCCGGACGACGAGCTGCTCGCCGTGTACACGGCCCTGCGACCGGGTCGGTCGACCGGCGAGGAGCTCGAGCGTTGGGCGGCAAGGCTCGATGGTCATGGGGCGGCTCGCACGGCCGCCTTCGTCCGCGAGGCTGCTGCCACCTACGTCGAGCGAGGTCTGCTGGCGTGAGCGATCGCATGCGCTCGGGCAGGCACTCCTCACGCGCGGTCACCGATGTCCGCCGCGAGTCGCTCGTCTCGCCGTGGCCGGAGCTCGGGCTCGTGGCTGCCGACGGCCCGAACGACCCGGAGCCGGAGCTCGTGGTCGAGGGTGGCGTCGTGGCGCGCCTCGACGGCCGCGCCGCCGCCGATTTCGACGTGATCGATCGCTTCCTCGTCGCGCATGGGCTCGATCTCGCCATCGCCGGCGAGGCCATGGCGCTCGCGGACGAGGAGATCGCGCGCCGGCTCGTCGACGTCGACGAGCCGCGCGCAGAGCTCGTGCGGCTGGCGCGCGGGCTGACACCGGCGAAGCTCGCGCGCGTGGTCGGGCTGCTCGACCCGGTGGAGCTCATGTTCGCGCTGAAGAAGCTGCGCGCGCGCCGTGTACCGGGCAACCAGGCGCACGTGACGAACCTCAAGGAGAGCCCCGCTCTGCTCGCTGCCGATGCGGCCGAAGCTGCTCGTCGCGGCTTCGCCGAGATGGAGACGACCGTCGGCGTCGCCCGCTACGCGCCGCTGAACGCGCTCGCGCTGCTCGTCGGCTCGCAGACCGGTCGACCCGGGGTGATGACCCAGTGCGCCGTCGAGGAGCGGCGCAACCTCGAGCTCGCGATCCGCGGTCTCGTCACGTACGCGGAGACGCTCTCCGTCTACGGCACCGAGCCGGTGTTCGTGGACGGCGACGACACACCCTGGTCGAAGGCGTTTCTCGGTGCCGCGTATGCATCCCGCGGCGTGAAGGTGCGCTTCACGTCCGGCACGGGCTCGGAGGCTCTGATGGGCCATGCGGAAGGGCTTTCGATGCTCTACCTGGAGGCACGGTGTGTGTCGGTCGTCCGCGCGGCCGGCTCCCAGGGCATCCAGAACGGGTCGATCTCGTGCGTCGCGCTCGTGCTGGCCGTCCCCGGTGGGACGCGCGCGATCCTCGCCGAGAACGTGCTCGCCGCCTGGCTCGATCTCGAGGTGGCATCGGGGAACGACGCGATCGCCTCACACTCGGCGATCCGTAAGACCGCGAAGCTGATGGGGCAGTTCCTGCCGGGTACCGACTTCGTCACGTCGGGCTACTCGGTGATGCCGCGCCACGACAACACGTTCGGCGGCGGCAACTATGACGCCGACGATCTCGACGAGTGGCTGACGATCCAGCGCGACTGGCAGGTCGACGCCGGTATCGAGCCTGTCGCGGAGGAGGAGGTGCAGCGCGTACGCGAGCGCGGAGCACGGGCGATCCAGGTCGTGTTCGCCGACCTCGGGCTGCCCGCGATCTCCGACGAGGAGGTCGCCGCCGCGACGTCGGGCTACGACGCCTCCGACCTTCCCGACCGCGACCGGGCGGCCGACGTCGACGCGGCCGACGAGCTGCTCGAGCGGGGTGTCACGGGTCTCGACGTGGCGCTGGCGCTCGACCGCCAGGGCTTCACCGACGTCGCCGAGGCCGTCCTGGGCATGCAACGTCAACGTGTGGCCGCCGACTATCTTCAGACGTCGGCGGTGATCGACAGCACGGGGCTCGTTCACTCCGCGGTGAGCGACCCCAACCTCTATGCGGGCCCGGGCACCGGGTACCGGCTCGACGGCGAGCGCTGGGAGCTCCTGCAAGCGCTCCCGCACGTCCAAGACCCCCGCGCGCTCGTCGCCGGGACGCCTTGTGACGATCAGTTACATGGCTGTGTCGACGTGACCGGGGTCGCGGTGATCGGTGGAGACGCGGCCGAGGTGGTTGTCGCCGTGGGGCCGGCGTTCGCGGCGGAGATCGGCGAGACGATCAGCGGGCTGCGGCATGCGGACGTGCTCCGGGTCGTCTGCGAAGGGATCTCGGAGGCAGGGGGGACAGCACGGCTCGTGCGCGTGCTGCGCTCGGCGGACGTCGCCTTCATCGCCCACGACGGTGCGCGGCTCTCCGGCTCGGGGATCGCGCTCGGTCTGCAGTCGAAGGGGACGGCGGTGATCCACCGTGCCGATCTGCAGCCGCTCGACAACCTCGAGCTGTTCGGCATGTCGCCGCTGTACACGCTGGAGAGCTATCGGGCGATGGGCCGAAACGCAGCGGGCTATGCGCTGGGGCGGCGGGTCGGCCCCGTGCCGACCGAACTCGACAACTTCGCCAGGGCGAAGCTGATCGTGCTCACGACGCTGCTGCAGGCGCAGGAGTCGCGCGCCGTCGTGCCCGGGGCCGAGCCGGTCGAGATCACGCTCACGGCGGCCGCGGTGACGTGACCGGCAACACACGGCGGCCCGGGGTCAAGACATCGACCTGGCGAGACAGCCCTCGCAGGCGACTGTCAGTTCATCGCGAGCGGTCCTTCCATCAAGATGCGGCCGGGTGTTGTCGTGTAGCCGAGTTGTGCGTTGAGGCTTCGCATGGGCGTGTTCCGCTGCTCGTTGCTGGTTTCGAGTTGTTCGTAGCCTGACTGGATGGCCCAGGCGATCTGGGCGCACTTGAGCGCTCGGGCGATGCCGCGTCCACGCCAGGTGCGCTTTACGCCTGTGATGTCGTGTTGCGCGGTTGTGGGTCGTGCTGCGGTGAGGGAGAGCTTTGCGTAGCCGACGACTTCGGTGCCCGCCGTTGCGACAAATGTGGCCTCGGGCCTGTCGGCCGAGCCCTGCATGTCATGGGCCAGCCAGTCGTCGAACGGCTCCATCTCGTCGTCTTCGGCCCCCGGGATGTCCGCGTACGCCTCGACGGCGACGTCGTAGATGCCGCGCGCGAGATCGGGCCGATCTGCCCAGCTGACGATCTCGATCCCAGCGGGCAGAACCGCTCGCGGCTCCTCGAGCCCGGCGAGATCGAGGACCATCCGTGGAGTGCGCTCGATCTCCACGAAGCCGCGGCGCTCGGCGAAGCTGATGCTCTCCGGGTCGTCTTCCTCGACCGGCGACCACAGACGGTGGAGTGAACGGTCGTCGGCCCAGCCCGAAGCAGCACGGTAGAGGGCTGTGCCCGCGCCGAGTCGTCGCGTCTCCTCGAGCACGGTGATCAGCGCGAAGGCGGTATCCGGGCGTTGCGGGAAGATCGCGACGACCGCTGAGCCCACGACGGCGCCACCTCGTTGGGCAAGGTAGTCGGCCTGGTCGCGCACCGACGACTTGAAATCGCGAACATCGGCCATCGTCACGGCCTGCCTGGGCCACACGGCGTTGTGGACACCGAGCGATACCTGCTCGTCGACCTCGCCCGCGCACTCGCGCACCTCGACCTCATCAGAGCCCACGCCTGTCTCACCTCCCGCCCGAGTTCACGCCGCCTCCGCGTGCCGGTCGCCAACGTCCTCAGTATTCCCGACCAGGACGTCTTCACGCTGGGCCGGTAAGACCCGCGGTCTCGTTCGCTGCCAGGACCCGGTCGGGCGTCATCCCCGCACGCTCGGGCAGGCAGCGCCCTCTTGCTCGAAGGCGGTGCGCTACGTGGTGGTCAGCCGGACGGTGAGACGGCGAGAATGGCGGCCGCGGCGGCCTTGCCCGAGCGGGTCGCGCCCTCCATGTGCATGTTCCCGACGCCCGCGATGTCGGTGCACGCCCAGTGGAGCGGCCCGATGGGCCGTCGCAGGTCGGCGCCGAACCGCGTCAGGCCGCCGATCTCGAACGTGGCCGAGTACGCGCCCCGCGTCCACTCCTCCGCCGACCAGTCGACCTCGATCACGTCGACGGGTGAGCGGGCGCGGTCGCCCAGCAGGTGCCCGAGCCCGTCGATCACCGCTGCGCGGCGCTCTGACGCACCCATCCTCTCCGCCTGCTCGCACTTCTCGGCCGCGAGGAACGTGACGAGGACTCCCGGCTCGCCACCGGGCGGCGAGTTGTCGTAGACCTCACGGACGAACTGGTACGGCGCGAACCCTTCGCCAGAGAGGCCGTCCTCGCGCCAGAACGGGTGGTCGTAGACCGCGAGCACCTTGACCACGCTCCCCTGCGAGATGCCCTGCTCGGCCCGCAGCCGCCACGGCGGCAGCACCGGGTCGAACCGCATGCCACCCGTGAGGTTCGGGGGGATCGCGATCACTGCATGCCGCGCCTGGACGCGCTCACCCTCTGTCGCCACGGTCACCGAGCCCTCGTCCCAGCGGATCGAGCGGACGGGCGAGCCGACGACAACGCGGTTTCCGAGCGCCTCCGCCATGCGGATCGGGACCAGCTGCGAGCCGCCGACGACGCGCGAGTGCAGGCACAGGTCGGGCTCGAAGAGGTTCTCGACGCCGCCCGCGCCCGCGATCGTCCACAAGCCGCCCAGCAGCGAGAACGTATGAGACGGCTTGGTCATGTAGCCGCCCGAGAGGTACGCGCGGAGCAGGTCGCGGGCCAGGTCGTCCTCGACCTCTGCGCGCAACCAGGCCTCGAACGTGATCGCGTCGAGCTCGGCCGCACGCGGGTGATCCCACGGGGCCTCCGGGTCGAGCTCCGCCGCCAGCGCGTCGAGCGTCGCCGCCGCGGCCTCGTAGGATCGCTCGGCGGCCACACCGAGCGGTGCATCGTGACCCTCGTAGCGATGCACGACGCCACCCGCGTCGAGGTACACGCGCTCGCCTTCGCGGTACGAGTGGAAGAGCTCGAGCCCGAGCTCGTCGAGCAGCGCGTGCATCTCGGTCTGGTACGGAGCGATCCACTGGCCGCCGAGCTCCTGCGGCTGACCAAGGACCTCTGTGTTCCACACGCGGCCACCGACCCGGTCGCGGGCCTCGAGCACGAGCACCTGCAGCCCAGCGGCGTCGAGGGCGCGCGCAGCGGAGAGACCGGCGATGCCGGCTCCGACGACCACGACGTCGGCATCGTGCGCTGCTGCCATTCGGCGTGATCCTCTCACATCGCCGACGTTCCTGACCGTGCGGTCAGGAACGTGTCACCACTCCCGCAGCCCGGCAGCCCGCTGCTCGTCTGCGAGCTGCCGTTCGGCCTCCTCCTCCTCACGGAACAGGCGGAGCAGCAGCCAGACGATCGCTGCGAGGAAGACGAGCGCCTGCTCGGTGGACATGAGGATGCCGCCGAGGTTCTGGTCGGCCTCCGCGGAGATCCCCCACAGGCGCTCGGGAAGCGCCTCGTAGTAGCCATAGACAGGGGGTGAGAACGTCAGGGCCAGCCCGAGGAACGCGGAGCCGACGAAGGCGGCGAACACGTACGCGATGCGACCCAGCGTAGGCACGGCGCGCGGCGCGTCGCAGAGCACGGGCCACCAGAGAAGCAACCCGATCGCGATCAGCATCGCATGCTCGAGGTTGAGCAGGATCGGCTCGCGCAGGAACGCGTCGTAGAGCGGCCCCAGATGGATCGCGTACCAGCCGACAAGCCACACGGGCAGCGCCACGACGGGGCGGGTGAGCCAGGCGAACCAGCCGCCGAGACGGGTGGCGACACCCGCGCGCATCGTCGGCGTGAGGCCGAGCAGGATCAGCGGTGGCGCCCAGTCGGAGATGACGACGTTCTGGAGGAGATGGACGAGCAGCAGGTGCTCCACCGCGATCGTCTCCAGAGGCGAGTTGAGCGCGACGACGATCAGACCGACGCCGAGCCCGAAGAGCCACGCACGCCACGACGGTGGACGCGGAGTGCTCCGCCGCCAGGCGCGCACGTAGAGCCACACAGCCGCTCCCCCGAGCACGACGAAGAGCGGCTCGAAGGTGAACGACCACGGAGAGGGCATCAGCCCGCCTGCTCCGCGGGCTCGGCGACCCGTCTGGCGCTCGCCTGCCGGTACAGGATGACGAAGGCCAGTCCCAGCGCGAGCGCCTGCTCGACCATCATCACCACGGCGGACAGCTTCTGATCGGTGATGGGTGACAGGCCGAGCAGGCGCTCCGCCTGCTCGGCATACGCGGTGTACAGGGGCTCGGCGGCGAACGCGATCACGTACGCGAGGATCTGACCCGTCCAGAAGAGCAGTGCGACATAGCCGGCCCGCTCGCCGACCGTCAGCCGCTTGTGCCCCGTCGGGTCGATGATCTGCGTCCACACGAGCAGCCCGGCGGCGACGAAGCTCAGGTGCTCGAGCGTGTGGACGACCGGGTTGGTCAGCGCCGCCTCGTACGCGACCGGGATGTGCCAGGCGACCAGCACTGCGACCCAGAACGCGTAGCTGACCCACGGCTTGAGCAAGAACGCCAGCGCAGCGCGCAGCCAGCGTGTGTGAGCGAGTGGGACGAGCAGGCCGCGGGGCAGGAAGAACACGGCGAGCGGGCCGCGCACGGCGAGGAGCGTGAGCGCGACGCCGACGTCGGCGATGAGCACGTGCTGGAGCATGTGCGCCGACTGCAGGTACTCCTCGGCGAGCGTGTCGAGTGGCCCGACGAGGGCGAAGACGGTGATCGCGACGCCGGCGACGAAGAGGCCGGCGCGGCTCCATGGCGCGAGGTCACTCCTCCCGCGTGCGCGCAGCCGGCGGAACCCGTGGCAGAAGAAGGCGAGCGCGACGACAGCGCCCGCGAGCACGAGTGGGGAGAACGACCACGTGAGCCAGGGGCTCGTCTCGGCGAGCAGTCGCACGCGTGCAGGCTACCCCTCGGCCTTCACCGCATCCGCCCAGCCGCGATGATGCAGCGCGTGCGCACACCGACGGCCAGGGGAACCGCGCTGATCCTGCTCGGGGTGATCCTCGGCTTCCTCGCCGTCGTCGACGTCGTCGCCGCGGACTCGCGCCGGGCGCTCGTCGACATCGTGCTCGCGGTCGTCGCTGTCGGCGCGGGGGCGGTGCTCGTCTACCGCGACCGCGACGCGGACGGCGACACGTGATCGGTCAGCGGGCCGAGAAGCCCCCGTCGACCGGGACGATCGCGCCCGTCACGTAGCGCGCGTCGTCGGAGAGCAGGAACGCGATCACGTCGGCGACCTCCGACGCGTCGGCGAACCGGCCCATCGGGATGCGGGTGTCGATCTCGCGGCGGCGCCCGTCCTCGAGGTCGGCCGTCATCTCCGTCTCCACGTAGCCCGGCGCGACCGCGTTCACGCGCACGCCGCGGCCGGCGACCTCGTTGGAGAGGGCCTTGGTCAGCTGCGCCACGCCACCCTTCGACGCCGCATAGGCGGAGGCGTTGAGCCCGCCGCTGAAGGAGAGCATCGAGGCGAGTAACACGATCGCCCCACCGTGTTCCTGCTCGACCATGCGCCGGGCGGCCGCCTGGGCGAGGACGAAGACCGAGGTCAGATTGAGATCGAGCACCCGCCGCCAGTCGTCGAGCGACGTCTCGAGGGCCGGAGCGCGGAGGATCGTGCCCGCGTTCGCGACGAGGGCGTCGATGCGCTCGAGGCCTTCGACGGCCGCCCGTGCCTGCTCGGGGTCGGAGAGCTCGACCCCGGTCGAGCGCTCGGCCGTCTCTACCGACCAGCCGTCCCTGCGCAAGCGGTCGGCCGTTGCCGCCCCGATGCCACGGCTCGCGCCGGTGACGAGGACGACCGGCTCGCGGCGCCGCGGGGACGTCATCGTCGCAGGGGCGTCACGCGAGGTCGGCGAGCGCCGCGAGCAAGTCGGTCGGCTCGACGCGGTTGCGGTAGTCGGGGTCGACGCTCGCGAGGCGGACGACGCCCGAGCGGTCGATCACGAACGTGCCAGGGATCGGCAACTCCCAGTTCTCGTCACCGTTGGCGGCGACGAGGTCGATGCCGCGCTCCCGGTAGAAGTCGACGAGTGTCGGAGGCAGGGCCCACACGAGCCCGTACGCCCGCGCGACGTCGTTGCCGAGGTCGCTGAGCACGTCGAAGCCGAGCTCGTTCGTCTCGGCGAACGTGAGCGACCCGTCGGGTAGCTCGGGCGACACCGCGATGAGCGCGGCGCCTCGGGCGTCGATGTCTTCGAGGATCTCCTGATAGGCCCGCAACTGCAGGTTGCAGTACGGTCACCACCCGCCGCGGTAGAAGGCGAGGACGACGGCGCGGCGCCCGAGCAGGTCGCCGAGCGCGATCTCGCCGCCACGGGCTGAGGTCAGCGTGAACATCGGCGCCGCGTCTCCGACCGCCGGCGCTCCCACCGTGCCGGCCGTGCGGATGTCCTCGATGGCGCCGTTGATCACGGCCATGCCCTCAGGTCCGTAGCGGGCCGCGGAACGCTCCCGCTGCGCCAGCAGCTCGTCGGCGAGGCTCATCAGCGCTCCACGTGGAGCGAGCCGCCGAGATCCCCGAGCACGAGGTCGCGCTCGCGATCGGGGATGTGGTCGAGCGGGACCGGGGCGAGCGCCTCGATGAACGTGACTCCTCCGTCGGAGACGAGCTCGTGCTCGACGCCGCGGTTGACGACGCAGACGTCACCGGAGCTCATCTCGCGGGTCTCGTCGCCGATGGTCATCCGCAGCGAACCCTCGACGATCACCATCACCTGCTCGGTGTGCTCGTGGCTGTGGCGCTGAACCGTCGTCCCTGGCTCGTACGTCACACGACCGAGGAAGACCTGATCACCCGCGATCGCGTGCAGGTCCACCGTCGGGAAGATCCGCCAGGGCTCGACGCCGTTCCAGGTGCGGAACGCGGTCATCTGAAGTGCCCGACCGCAGAAGCGGACCGAGCCGCCGGGGGCAAGGGCGGGGGCAGGGGTAGGGGTAGGGGCGGGACAGGTCCCGCCCCTACTGCCGTGGCGTCTCGCTGCGTGCTCAGGCCGGCACCTCGAAGCGGATGCCGCCGTCCGAGATGCTGTTCACGGACAGCTCCTCGTCGAAGACGACCAGCTTGCCCTCCCGGCGCGGCTCGGCTTTCGCGGCGAGCGCGCGCAGCACCCTCTCGGGCGTGATCGGCAGCTCCGTCACCCACACCCCGACCGCGTCGTAGACCGCGGCGGCGATCGCGGGCGGCTGCCCGTTGTTCGCCATCTCGCCGATGCCCTTCGCGCCGTACGGGCCGTCGCTCGAAGGGTTCTCGATGATGATCGTGTCGATCTGCGGGAGGTCTTCCGCACCGGGCGCGAGGTACGACCCGAACTGACCGCCGCGGTGCTCGACCGACGGGTAGTACGGGTAGCAGTTCTCGAGGACACCCAGCCCGAGGCCTTGCACGGCTCCACCCTCGATCTGGCCCTCGACGAGCGTCGGGTTGATCGCCCGGCCGACGTCGTAGCACTGCCACAGGTGGAGGACGGTGACGATCCCTGTCTCGTCGTCCACGTCGACCTCCGCCGCGCACGACGCGTACGAGATCGCCGAGTGGGGTGGCAGGTCGACGCGACCCGTCTCCGGATCGACGATCGTCGCATAGGGCTTCAGCTGTGCGCCGGTGCCCGTGATCAGCTCGCCGTGCCCCCAGGTCGCCGCGGCGGCGACGTCAGGGACGCCGATCTTCGTCTGCGGCGCACCCTTGGCCACCACCTCGCCGTCGACGATCTCCAGGTCGGCGGGGTCGATCTCGAGCTCCTTGCCTGCGATCTCCAGGATCTTCTCGCGCACCTTGATCGCGGCCTTCTCCACGGCCTTGCCGGCGACGAACGTCGCCCGCGACGCGAACGTACCGGTGCAGACCGGCGACGAGTCGGTGTTCGAGTTGTCGTAGGTGATCCACTCGTACGGGACGCCGATCGTCTCGGCGACGATCTGTGACTGGATCGTCTTCGAGCCGTTGCCGATGTCCGACGTGCCGGCGAACACGTCGATCCGGCCGTCCGGCTTCACCTTGATCCACGCCTGCGACGGGTCGCCGTTCTGGTTCATCCCCGTCGGATACTCGATCGCCGCGATGCCGCGGCCTCTGTGAACAGCCATCAGTGATCCTCCGGGTTGCCGAGTTGCGCCACCAGGTGCTCGGGCAGCAGGTCGCCCTCGCGCATGGCGGGGGTCATCGCCTGCAGTTCCGGCGCGAGCGTGGCGCCGACGCCGTCCGCGAGCGCCTTGACCACCGGCACGGTCGACGGGTCGGTGTACGCGATCCCGTTCGGCGACGTGTCGCCGATGCGGTTCGCGTTCTTCAGGCGCAGCTCCCAGGGATCGATCCCGAGCACGTCGGCGACACGGCTGATGTGCGTCTCCGTAGCGAACGACACCGACGTCACGCCGAATCCCCGCATCGCCGTCGTCGGCACGCGGTTCGTGAAGACGACGTAGCCGTCGAACTCGAGGTTCGGGATCGTGTAGGCGCCCGTGTGGTGGAACGAGTGCTTCGTGAGCCCGTACGGCGAGAAGCGTGCGTACGCACCAGAGTCGTGCAGAGTGAGCATCTTGCGGCCGAGGATCCAGCCGTCCTTGGTCACCGCGTCCGCGATCTCCATGTGCCACGGAGCGCGCGTCGACGAGCAGAGGAACTCCTCCTCGCGCGTCCAGCGCCACCGCACCGGCCGACCCGACTTCTGCGCGAGCAGGCAGCACATCGTCTCGGTTGCCGTGTCCACCTTGCCGCCGAAGCCACCGCCGACGGTGCCGCCGACGACCTTCAGCTTGTTGAGCGGCACCTGCAGGTGCGCGGCCACGACGCCGAGCGAGAAGTACAGCGCCTGCGTGCACGAGTAGATCGTGAGGCGGCCGTTCGCCTCGGGAACGACCTGGCACGACTGCGTCTCGACGGGCACGTGCTCGATCGCGGCGGGGCGGTAGACGCCCTGCACGATCACGTCCGCGTCGTCGAAGGCGCGGTCGATGTCGCCCTTGCGGATCTGTCGGCGATCCATCTCGGCCTCGAAGTGCGGATACCAGTTGCCCCAGCGGTGGACGACCTCTGCGTCGGCGTCGAACGCCTTGCGGACGTCGAACAGCGCCGGCTTCTCGTTCAGGTCGAGCGAGATCGCCTCGACCGCCGCCATCGCGGTCTCCTCGTCCTCGGCGGCGACGATCGCGATCGGCTGCCCCTTGTAGCGCACCTCGTCCTTGGCGAGCAGCGGCTCGTCGGCCGGGATGCCCAACGCGGACAGGTGCCCGTACTCGAGGAGCGGGACGTCCTCCCACGTGATCGCCGCGTGGACGCCCTTCATCGCCTCCGCTGCCGACGTGTCCAACCGGGTGATCTCGGCGTTGTGCACGGGTGAGCGCAATGCCTTCACCCAGAGCGTGCCGGGGACGCGGATGTCGTCGACGAAGACGGTGTGCCCGGTGACGTGGGCGACGCCGTCGTAGCGCGGGAGCCGTGCGCCGACAGCCTTCATACGGCACCTCCCAGATTGACCATGCCGGCGCTCTGCGCCGTCACGGTGAGGTCGAACGAGTCACCGCGTGCTGCGGCGGCGATCGCGTCGATGATCTTGACGTAGCCGGTGCAGCGGCAGACGTGCCCGGCGATCGCCTCCTGGATCGCCTCGGGGTTGTCGGTGCCGCCACCGTCGATGTATGCCTGGGCGGCGAGCATCATCCCCGACGTGCAGAAGCCGCACTGCGCGGCGTAGTGGTGCGTGAACGCCTGCTGGAGCGGCGACATGTCCTCGGGCGCCCCCAGGCCCTCGACGGTCGTGATCTCCGACCCTTCGACGGCCGCGATCGGTGTCAGGCACGAGCGGCGAGCGACGCCGTCGACGATGACGGTGCAGGCCCCGCAGCCGCCTTGCTCGCAGCCCGCCTTGGGGCTCGTCACGCCGAGCTCCTCGCGGAGCACGTCGAGCAGCGAGGTCAGGGGCCCGCTGTCGACATCGTGGGTGACGCCGTTGACGGAGAGGTTCATGAGGCCTCCTCGAGGTTGGCGAGAACGCGGCGGACGAGCACTGGCAGCGTCTGTTCCCGGTACCAGGCCGACGCGAGCGCGTCATCGCCGAGTCGTACCTCGGAGGCGGCTGTATCGGGGTTGCCGGAGAGCACGCGCGCATGGTCGGCGAGCCCGGTCGCCGCGAGGCTGACGGTGCCGTCGGCGGCGCGCACGCCGGAGACGGCGAGCACCGTGTACTCGTGGGTGTGCGGGTAGTCGATCGCCTCGAACGATCCGGCCGCGGGGTCGTCGAACGACACGTCGAGCAGCAGCCTGCCCTCGCGGTCATCGAGGAAGTCCGCGAACGACTCGCGCCGCTCGCCGCCGGATCCCGTGGAGCGTGCCGTCGCACCGAGCGCCAGCAGCGGGCCTTGGAGATCACCTCGCGGCGCCTCGGGGCCGGGGCCGGCACAGACGTTTCCGCCCAGCGTGGCGTGGCCGCGGATCTCCCCGTCGGCGACGTTCGCTGCACACGGGCCGAGCGGTGCGGGCAGGTCGACGAGCTCGGCGATCGGTGTCGCTGCACCGATCGTGATCGTGGTGCCGTCGCGGTCGACGCCGGAGAGCCCGGCCTTGCCGAGCAGGAGGGCCTTGTCGACCTTCAGGCGCCCGTAGGTGATCTCGGGCATCACGATCGTGCCGCCTCCGACCACCGTCACGCCCGACCCGTCGCCGAAGGCGGCGGCCGCCTCGTCCGGCGAGGTCGGGACGAGAACCTCAGTGGCTTGCGTCATGAAGTGTCCTTCCCTGAGCTTTCTGCGTCAGAGCGTTGCCGCTCCCGAGTCTAAACCCGGCCGGCGGAACGCGGTGCAGAGAATCGATGATCGGTGATCCAGTCTGGGTTGTCACATTCAGTGTCATGCAGGCGCGGCCGCGAAGCGGACGCCTTTAGGGGTCTTGCGCGACCGGGATTCGCTTCTGCGAATTCCGGTCTGCGCCGAAAGAACGCTACCCCTGTTGCTCGCCGGCGATGCCCCAGTGCTTCGGCTCGACGCCCTCGATGATCACCTGGATGTGCTCCTTCGCCGCCCCGCTCGACTCGGCGAGCGCGTCGGTGAGGGCGGAGATCATCTTCGGCACCGACTCCTCGGTGACCCGGCGGTCGTAGAGCTTGACCTCGATCAGCGGCATGGTTCCTCCTGGCAGGTTGCGGGTGGAAACGGAGTGTTACATGCGCGTAACATCGGATGCAACGATGAGCTCACCGGAGGGAATCGAACAGCGGGTCGTCGTCGGTGCAAAGCTGACGATTGCGGAGTTCGGCTGGCGCGGGGCGACGCTGGAGCGGATCGCGCGCGCCTCGCATCTCTCGCGGATGACGCTGCATCGCCACGGGCTCGGGCGCGAGGAGATCTTCGCGTTGCTCGCCGAGGACTACGCGGCGGACTTCCGCGCGACCTTGCTACCGGCGCTGTCGGGCGAGGGTGATGCCCTGACTCGCCTGCGGGTCGCGCTGGCCGCGGTCTGCGACGTCACGGAGCGGCACCTCGACTTCCTGGCCGGGCTCGACGACGAGCAGGACGCTCGGTTGTTCCACGAGGACAGCCGGCCGGTGCGCTCGCGCGAGGCCTACGTCGCGGCCCTCCATGCCCTGCTCGAACAGGGCATGGAGGAGGGATCGATTCGTGCGGTCGACGTCCCCGAGACTGCGACCCTCCTCGTCAACGCCACCGACCGGACGTACCGGCATCTACGTGCTGCGCACGACTGGTCGCCCGAGCGCGCTGCCGGCATCGTCGATCTGGTCTGCCGCGGGCTCGAGCCGGGCGGCTGAGGTCCTACGTCGCCTGGGCGGCGGGTCGTGCGCGGTCGACGAGGTCGAGCAGGGCCGCGGCGATCTCGTCCGGCCTCGGCGGGCAACCGGGTATCAGGACATCGACGGGGAGGAGAGCGTCGACGGCACCGACGAGCTCGGAGCCCGTACCGAGGACGCCGCGCCCAAGAGCGCAGTCGCCGAGAGCAGCTACGAGCCGAGGCTCGGGCATCGCCGCGTACGCCGCGAGCAGCGGCTCGCGCATGCGCGTCGTCACGATCCCCGTAACCAGCAGGAGGTCGGCGTGCCGAGGCGAGGCCACGACTCCAAGACCGAAGCGCTGCAGGTCGTGGACAGGGTTCGACGCCAAGGTCAGCTCGTGCTCGCAACCGTTGCAGGAGCCGGCGTCGACGTGCCTGATCGCGAGACTGCGGCCGCGGTCGGGTCGAGGCAGCGAGAGCTGGCGTCGGATGTCCCGCACGTCTCGGAGCAGGGTCAGCATCAGCGATCGGCGCAGGCGTAGCAGAGCTCGAAGCTCTTGTTGATCAGCGGGAAGTCGGGGAGCATCTCTCCTGCCGCCGCGAACGCCACGACGGGCCAGTTTGCGTACGAGCCGGTTCGGAGGCGAAGCCGTGTGAGTCGCCCGCCGCTGCTCTCGATCACGCAGCCCGTCGCTCCGCGAGCGCCCTCGACCCGCCCGATACCGTGCGGTCGGGGTGTTCCGGTGGGCTCGGTCGTCGAGGGGCAGTGCGGATGCTCGAGCAGCCGCCGGAGCAGGTCGAGAGTCTGCCGCAGTTCGAGTGCACGCTGCTCGAGACGCGCCCGCACGTCACCGCTCGGGTCCGACGGCACGACCGCCGTGTGCTCCGCGTACGACAGGAGCGGCGACACGGTGCGGAGGTCGACTGCGACACCGGATGCTCGGGCGGCCGGGCCGACGGCGCCGAGGCGCGCGGCGTCGTCTCTCGAGACGACGCCCACCCCCTCGAGCCTCTCCTGGAACGACGTGTTGAAGACGAGCTCGCGCCAGCCGCGCTCGAAGCCTTGGTCGAGCTCGTCGAGCGTGGTGCGCGCGGCGGCTGCCGCCTCTCGATCGAGCTCGAGCGAGCTCCCGCCGACTGTTACCGCGCCGCGCAGGAAGCGGTGTCCGGTGACTGCGGCATTCAATCGTCGAGCGCGCTCCGTGAGCTCGGCGAAGCGCATGTTCCCGGCGGCGAGCCCGACCCCGGCACACACCGCGGCGATGTCGTTGAGGTGGTTCCAGAGACGCTCGAGCTCGAGCAGCATCGTTCGTGTCCGCGCGAGGTCGGGGCCCGGGCCGAGACCGGCAGCGTCCTCGCAGGCCTGCGCGTAGGCGAGCGGTGAGGACACCGAGCAGGCGGCACACGCCCGCTCGACGAAGCGGATTCCCTGCTCCGGCGGCTGCCCCTCGGCGGCACGCTCGAGACCGCGATGTTTGTAGAAGAGCCGGGCATCGAGAATCAGAATGCGGTCGCCGACGACGTGGAACCGGAAGTGCCCGGACTCGATCACGCCCGCATGGATCGGGCCCACGGCCACCTGATACGGGTCGTCTCCCTCGACGGGCACCGTCCATCGCGTGAGCTCCAGGTCGTGGTCGACGAGCGGTCGCATGGGCTCGTGCCCCTCGAACGCGATGCCGTAGAGGTCGTGCGCCTCGCGCTCGTCCCAGGCCGCGGCAGCCGTGAGGTCGACGATGGTCGGCACGGTGCCGTCGACGGTCGCGACCGACTCGAGCTGCGACGTGCCGTCGGGCGCCACGAGCAGCGTACGGACGACGGTGCCGTCCTCGCTCGCGTGCAATCCGCCGAACACCCAGCCCCCGCTGAGCGCCTGCGCGATGACGGATCGATACTCCGCTGCGCGCATCGTCACGAGATCCCCCGCGTGAGTGCCTCGACGACGTCCGAGGAGACGAGGGCCCATGCGCCCACCGAGAGCGAGAGCAGGAGCACGACGCTTGCCACGGAGAAGCCCGCGACGCCCCGAAGCCCCGGCGGCCGCGCCAACCGGTGTCGCGACGCCTTCCCGGCCGCTGTCTCGGCGAGGGCGTGTGCGAGCCCGAGGAACGAGAGCGCGAGCAGCACCGCAGCGGCAGACGCCTCCCACGGCCGGCCGGCCTCGAACCCTCCCGCGACGATCAGGACCTCGCTGACGAACAACGGGAGCGGGGGGACACCGGCGAGCGTGGCGAGCGACAAGCCCATTGCGGCGGCGAGCCTCGGCTCCGATCGGCCGATGCCCGCTACCGCGTGACGCTGGGCTCGCGGCTCGTGAGCCAGGAGCGGCGTCGCCGCGAAGAACCCGAGCGACTTGGCCAGTGCGTGCCCCATCAGGTGCACGAGGACGCCGGCGAGCGCGAGCGGTGTCGCGAAGCCGACACCGAGGGCGATCACGCCCATGTGCTCCAGGCTGGAGTAGGCGAGCAGCCGTTTCCAGGGCATCGCGCGCCACAGGAACGGGACCGAGACGGCGAGCGACGCGAGCCCGAACCCGACGAGCACCGTGGCCGCGGTGCGCGCGCCGATCACGGGTGTGAGCGCGTCGCTCGAGCGCCACGCGACGAGCAGTGCTGTCGGGAGCAGGGCGCCGGAGAGCAGCGCCGAGACGGGCGGCGGGGCTTCCGAGTGCGCGTCGGGGAGCCAGTTGTGGACGGGTGCCCAGCCGATCTTCGCCGCCAGCCCTGCGGTGACGAGCAGGAACGCGACGAGGGCCGTGTCGGCGTCGCCGTAGAGCGGCAGCGATCGCCACGTGAGGCTCTCGAGCCCGCCGACCGGTGGGCCTGCTGCGAGCAGAACGATCCCCAGCAGCGCGAAGCCGAGGCCGAGCGACGTGAGCACGAGGTACTTCCAGGCGGCCTCCAGCGCGCGGCCCTTGCCGCTCCAGCCGACGAGGATCGCCGACGCCGCCGTCGTCGCCTCGAGGAGCAACCAGGCGGCGCCGAGGTTCCCTGCCAGCGGGACGGCGACCAGCGCCGCCCAGAGTGTGAACAGCGTCACGAAGTACGTTCGCTCACGACGTGAGAGACGGACGAGGGAGCTCTCGGCATGCCGGAGGTACGGGAGCGAGAAGAGGATCGTGGGCAGCGCGACGACCGTGATCACGGCCACGAGCGCACCGGCCGCCGGGTCGACCACGACCCACCTGCCGAGCGTTCGCGAGAACGGGCCGGCAAGCGTGACCACGCTGAGGACGACCGCGAGCACCGCCGCGAGTCCGGCACCCGCGACGGCCAGGGCTCGAATCAGCCGAGCCGGCGCGACGGCGATCACCCCGGCCGTGGCCAGCGGTGCCGCCACCACGAGCAGCGCGAGGGTCGTGCGGTCAGTCACGGAGGACACCGAGCGCGGCGGTATCGCCCGCGCCGAACTCGCGGAAGATCCGCTCGTGGAACAGGACGGCGACGAGGACGATCAGCGCGAGGTCGAGCGTGATGCCCACCTCGATCACGAGCGACGACGCGCCTGGGAACTCGATGGCCGCCAGTGCCAGGCCGTTTTCGACGAGCACGATGCCCACGACCTGCAGGAGGGTCGCCCGTCGCGTGGCAACGGTGATCGCGCCGAAGGCGATCAGCGCGATCGCGGCCTGTTCGGTCGTGCGGGTGGTGGGGCCGACGGTCGGCACGAGCCAGAGCAGCGCGAGTGCCAGCCCAACCCCCAGGCCTGCGCGCAGCAGTGGGCTGACAGCGGGCTGGATCGGGACCGGCTCGCGGGTTCGGGAGACGACGAACAGCAGCAGCGCGGCGAGGCCGACTCCCCGAGTCACGAGCACGACCGCGCCGACGACCTCGGCCGTCGTCGTCGCCTCGGCGATCGCGCCGACGGCGATCAGGATCGCCTGCGCCGTCACCAGCGAGACGGCCACGGACCGACGGCGCACGACGATCACGCCGAGGCCAAGCGCCACGAGCGCCCAGGTTGCGCCGCCGCTCACACGACCTCCGCGAGCCAGGCGCCTGCACCGAGGAGCGCAGCGATCGAACCGACCACGAGCAAGCGGGGAACGAGCAGCACGCGCGTCTTCGCGAACAACGTCTCGACGAGGGCGAGGCACCCGCACAGCACGCACAGAGCGATCGGAAGCGTGAGCAGCTGCGCCCAGGCGGCTGTCGGGTGGGGTGCGAACACCTGCGCCGCGAGCACGAGCACGATCCAGTGTCGCGCCGCCGCAACCCACTGCAAGTAGGCGAGATCGCGTCCTGCGTACTCGAGCAGCGGCCCCTCGTGGATCATGGTCAACTCGAGGTGCGTGTCGGGGTTGTCGACCGGCTGTCGTCCCGTCTCGGCGACGACGACGAGCGCGAACGCGACGGCTGCGAGCGCGAGCACCGGCGTCGTCCAGGCACCCCCGCCTGCCGTGCCGGCGATGATCGTGGTGAGGTCGGTCGACCCCGCGAGCAGTGCTGCGTCGGCGAGTGCGAGGACGAGCGTGGCCTCCACGAAGACGGCGATCGTGAGGTCGCGCGATGCCCCCATCAGGGCGAAGCCGTTGGCCTCGTCCCAGGCGGCGGCGGTGATGGCGAAGCGGGCCAGCGCGAGCAGCCCTGCCAGTGCGAGCGCGTCGCGTCCGACCCCGAAATCGAGGTTCGTGCCGGCGACGGGGACGACCAGCACGGCGGCCAGGAGCGACGCGGCAGCCACCGGTGGCGCGAGCCGGTACACGATTGTCGTGCCCTCGACCTCGACTCCGGTCTTGCCCCAGAGGCGGCGAAGCTCGCGGTAGGGCTGCAGCGGCGACGGCCCTCGCCGCCCCTGTAGGCGCGCCTTCCAGTGCTGGATGAGCCCGGGGAGGAGCGGGGCGAGGAGGACCCCGCCCGCGATCTGCACCACTCCGGCCGCGGCCACCTGAGCGGTCACCCGATCACTCCGAGCTTGGCGGCGGCGAGCAGGACGACGACCAGCGCGATCAGGTAGGCGATGTAGGTACCGAGGCGCCCGCTCTGCAGTCGACGCGCGCGTTGGGCGCCGGCGAGCGAGAGACGCGTCACGGGTCGGTAGAGGTGGTCGTCGACGAGGTGCGGGACGTGGCCTGTGTACCGGACCTCCTGCGTCACGTTCCCCTGGCTCGTCACGACGACGTCCCGCTGCGGTCGTAGCACTGCCTCGAGGACGAGCCGGAGCGGCTTCGTGAAGCCGGCGCTAGTCCATCGCAGCGCCGGCTCGACGAGTTGGCCGCACGCCCACGACGGTGCCGGCGCGGCGCGGCGCGTCCCGCGCGCCGCGACCAACACGAGCGTTCCAGCAGCCAGCCAGAGGGCGATGCCACCGGTCGGTAGTGCGCCCGTGCCTGGGAGGTCGAGCCCGATGTGGGCACTCGGCTCCGAGGACCACGGTGCGAGCCCGACGAGCGGGGCGAACACCGTCCCGGGGGCGACGCCGAGCACGACGCACCCGGCGGCGAGCGCCACGAGCCCGAAGCGCATCGCCGCGGCGGGCTCCGAGGCCCGGGCCACGACGGGCCGCCGGGGCGGGCCGAGGAGGACGAGCCCGACGACCTTGACGAAGCAGAAGACGGCGAGCGCAACGGTCGCTGCCAGAGCCCCGAGAGCCACGGCACCCGAGATCCCGACGGCGACGCCGCCCTCCGCAGGAAGGTGCAGGAGCGCCTGGAGTGTCAGCCATTCGGACGCGAAGCCGTTCAGCGGGGGCAGTCCGGCGATAGCCATCGCACCGATGAGGAACGCACCCGCCGTCCAGGGCATGCGTGCGAGGAGGCCGCCGAGCCGGTCGAGCTCGAGACTGCCCGCCGCCTTCTCGAACGCGCCCGCGCCGAGGAAGAGAAGCCCCTTGAAGACTGCGTGGTTGAGCGTGTGCAGCAACGCCGCGCCGAGCGCGAACGCCGCCCACGTGTCGGCTCCGGCCGACCGCAGGGTCAGGCATGCACCGAGCCCGAGCACGATGATGCCGACGTTCTCGATCGAGTGGAGCGCCAGCAGCCGCTTCAGGTCGTGGGAGAACAGCGCGTACGTCACCCCGCCGACCGCCGAGAGCGCACCGACCGCGAGCACGAGGACGCCGAACCACGACGGCAACACACCTACCCACTCGACGAGTATCCGTACGAGGCCGTACACGCCGATCTTGATCATGACGCCGCTCATCAGCGCGGAAACCGGTGCCGGAGCCATGGGGTGCGCCCGCGGGAGCCAGACGTGCAGCGGCATCACACCAGACTTCGTGCCCATGCCGACCAGGGCGGCGATCGCAACCGCTATCTGCGTTCCCGACCCGGTCGCGAGTGTCTCGGCGCCGCCGAAGGCGCCGTGCCCCGCGAGCAAGAGCACGGCGATCCAGGTGCCGGCACCCCCGAGATGGGTGATCGACACGTACGTGAAGACCGTCCGCCGTGCGGCCCTCGTGCCATTGCGGGCGACGAGGATGATCGCGGCAGGAACGAGCGTCATCAGCTCCCAGGCGGCGAGGAACGTGAGCGGGTCGCGCGCGCAGAGCGCCGTCGCGATCGTGAGCACGAATACCGCTGTGAGAGCCGACACGACGCGGTTGCGGCGGCACGGCTCGAGGTACGCGGTGGAGAAGACGAACGAGGGTGCGGCGATCACGCCGAGCGTGGCGAGGAAGAAGGCGGTGAGGCCGTCGATCCCGAGATGTGGCTCGAAGGTGCTCGTGAACGCCGACCCGGCGGTGGCATCCGTGCCGAGCGCCACGAACCCGGAGACAGCGAGCGCTGTCGCGCCGGCTGCCTGGATCCAGATCCCTGCCTGCCATGCCCGACGCCATAGCGACACGAGCCCTCCAACGCCGATCACGATCAGCGACACGACAATCGCTCCGGCGATCACGACTCGTCGAGCTCCTCGAGGATCGCCTGCTGCTCCTCGAGCTGACGCGCGATGATCGCGCGTGCCGCCTCGAGCAGCCCGTGGACGCGTTCGTCCTCCACGCTGTAGTACACGCTCGTACCCTCCCGGCGCGATGTCACCAGTCCGATCCTCCGTAGGGCGGCCAGATGTTGTGACGTCGCCCCGGAGTCCAGCTCGAGCTCCACCTGCAGCGCTCCGACCGACTGCTCGCCGTCGCGCAACAGCTCGAGGATGCGAACGCGCGCCGGGTGGCCGAGAACGCGAAACAGCGTCGCCACGAGCTCGTGCACGGGGTGAGATCGGAAGGGCATTTCTTTCAATCTTACAAGATTGAAAGAAAGAAAGAGATTAGCCGGGTGGGGCGGCCCAGACGCCGTCCTCGAGCGTCGACGGATCGGGTGCTGGAGACGCTTCGGCGTCCTCCAACCCCCAGGCGATGGCCGCTTCCGCTTCGGTGTGCAGCTCGTCCAGCTGGGCCGGCGAGGCTCCGTCGAGCGCGAGCCGGGCGGTGAGCCTCTCCACCGGATCACGATCGGCATACGCGTCGCGCAGCTCGCTCGGGACGTACGCGCCGTCGTCGTGGGCGGCGTGCCCGTGGATGCGGAGCGTGACCGCCTCCACCGCCTGTGGGCCCAGCCCGGCGCGCGCGCGCTCGACGGCGGCGTTGACGGCGTCGTAGGTCGCCACCGCGTCCGTGCCGTCGACCGTCTCGCAGGGGATCGACCAGCCGCCGTAGACGCGCTCGGCCAGGCGTGTGTTGACCATCTGCCGCTCGGTCGGGGTCGAATAGGCGAAGCCGTTGCGCTGGAGCACGAACACGGCGGGCACCTGCCAGACGCCCGCGAGGTTCAGGCCCTCGTGCGTGTCACCGACCGAGAACGCCCCTTCGCCGAGGAACGTGAGCGCCACCCGCGGTTGCCCCCGCCGCTTGAAGGAGAGCGCCGCGCCGACGGTCACGGGCACGAGGTCGCCGAGCATCGAGACGAGCGGGAAGACACCCTGGGCGGGTGCGCCGAAGTGCATGTTCCCGTCGCGCCCGCGTGTCGGCGAGTCGCCCTTGCCGAGGAAGTTGCGGAAGGCGTCCGCGACCGTCGCGCCCTTTGCGAAGTGCGTCGCCAGCTCGCGGTTGAGCGGGCACACGACGTCGTCGGGGCCGAGCGCGAGACCTGCCGCTGCAGCGACGGCCTCCTGACCACGGCCGTCGTAGAACGAACCCGGGATCCGGCCCTGGCGGTAGAGGGTGAGTGCCCGCTCCTCGAACAACCGCTGCAGCAACATCAGGCGGTAGAGAGCGATCCGCTGCCCACCCGTCACCTCCGGGGCGTCCACGCACGGGTCAGTAGCCAAGGAGCTCCTCGAGCGCGCGGGACGTGGATTCCACCGAGGGCATGTACGCATCCTCGAGCTCGGGTGCGAACGGCACCGGCGTGTCGGGCGGCGCGTGCAGGGCGGGTGGTGCGTCGAGAAGCTGGAAGCCCTCGCGGGCGACCAGCGAGAGCACGAGACCGGCGACGCCGGCCGAGCGGGCCGCCTCCTGCAGGACGAGCACGCGCGAGGTCTTCGCGAGCGACGCGAGCACGGTGTCGGTGTCGAGCGGCCAGACGGTCCGCAGGTCGACGATCTCGACGTCGGCGCCCAGCGCGTCGGCGGCTCCGAGCGCGGTCGACACGCCGGACCCGTACGTGACGACGGTGGCGTCGGTGCCGGCGCGGGGGATGTCGGCGCGTCCGAGCGGGGTGCGATGCCCGGCGGCGGGCGCTGGGCCCTTGAGCGACCGGTAGAGGCGCTTGTGCTCGAACACGAGCACGGGGTCCGGATCGTCGATCGCCGCGCGCAGCAGTCCGTAGGCGTCCTCGACGGTGCCGGGGCAGACCACCTTGAGCCCGGGTTGACCGATGAACCATCCCTCCGGGGAACCGGCGTGGAACGGCCCGCCGCGAACGCCCCCGCCGGACGGCATGCGGATCACGATCGGGATCGACTGGCCGCTGCGCCAGTGCGTCTTCGCGCCGACAGTGACGATCATGTCGAACGGGCACGTGACGAAGTCGGCGAACTGGAGCTCGACCACCGGGCGCTCGCCCATCCACGCTGCCCCGATCGCCGCGCCGACGAAGCCTTCCTCGGAGATCGGCGTGTCGAGCACGCGCTCCGCGCCGAACTCCTCGTGCAGCCCCTTCGTCACACCGAAGGCGCCGCCGAAGCGGCCGATGTCCTCACCGAGCAGGAACACGCGGTCGTCGTCGCGCAGCGCGTCGGCGAGGGCCGCGCGCACCGCTTCCAGGTACGTGATCTCGGTGATGCCGGGAGACTAGAGCGTCACGGGGCGGCCGCCAGCGGTGGCTGCCACATCTCCGCTCCGAGACCCGGCTTCTGCGTCTCGTTGGTCGTCCGGTGCTCGACGGGAACCTCCGGTCCGGGCACCGAGTCGCCGACGAACCGCGAGACGACGCGTCCGCTCTCCACGCGGGCGGGCCAGTCGT
The DNA here is from genome assembly GCA_963701395.1 of uncultured Actinomycetes bacterium. Classification (GTDB taxonomy): domain Bacteria; phylum Actinomycetota; class Thermoleophilia; order Gaiellales; family Gaiellaceae; genus Gaiella. The sequence continues at coordinate 286,874 of CAVOZU010000006.1, read as the reverse complement.
GGATCGGCAGGATGAACGTGCCGCTGTTCAGCGCCTTCTTGACCGCGGCTCTCTCCTCCCGCTTCGACGTGCCCTGGTTGCCGGTCGACTGCGGCTCGTGGTCCAGCACCTGGTAGATCGGGTCGACCACCTGGTTCTGGATGTCGTAGATCACGTCGCCGCAGATGCAGGCCGTCCCCTCGGCGGTCTCGACGAGGATGTTCATCGAGCCCTCCGTATGACCGCCGGCCGCCTCGCACACGATCCCGGGCGCGATCTCGTCGGGGCCGGAGAGCTCCAGGTCGAGCAGCCGCATCGCCCCCGGTCGGTGGAGGCGGTCGATGTGGTGCTTGACGTACTCGGGCGGGTACTGACCGCCCATGATCCCCGACGCCGAGTACTCGAGCTCGCGTCGGTTCGTGACCACGGTCTGCTTGTACGAGAACTGCGAGTCCTGCCCCGCGTGGTCGATGTGGTGGTGCGTGTGCAGGATCCAGCGGACGTCGCTGATCTTCACGCCGTGCTTGGCGAGCTGGCGTCGGATCGTCATCTCCTTCGTTACGAAGCCCTTCATCCCGAGCCGCTCCATGATCTCCGGGTGTGAGGCGCCGGTGTCGACGACGATCGGGTCGGTTTCGGGGCCGAGGATCAGGTAGCCCCAGGTCTTCACCCGCGCGGTCGTCCCCATCCCGCGCCCGAGCACGAGGAAGCTCGCCTCGAGCTCGATGTCGATCAGATCGAGCATCTTGATCTCGTAGGCCATGACGTCGCTCCTTTCGCCTGTGCTTCGACCGGCCGTCGGTCACTACCTTCTACGACGTCGGCGCGTGAATGTCAAAGAGGCCGGATCGCACGGGCAGGCCCGGTCGTAGGCGGTGGGCCAAGGCGAACGTCTACGCTCTTGCGGTGGGCTTCCGCACGATCGACGAGCTGGAGACGGCGCTACGCGAGGCCGACTACCTCCCCGACCGAGGGCTTTCGACGGCGCTCTTCCTCGCGCTCGCCCTGGAGAAGCCGCTGCTGCTCGAGGGCGAGGCGGGCGTCGGCAAGACCGAGGCCGCGAAGTCGCTCGCGACCGCCCTCGGCGCGCGGCTGATCCGCCTGCAGTGCTACGAGGGGCTCGACGTCGCCCACGCCGTCTACGAATGGAACTACTCGCGGCAGCTGCTCCACATCCGCGCCGCGCAGGAGGGCACCGTCTCGGAGGACGAGCTCTTCGGGCCCGAGTTCCTGATCCGGCGACCGCTGCTCGAGGCCATCGACTCCGAAGGCCCCGTCGTGCTGCTGATCGACGAGATCGACCGCGCAGACGAGGAGTTCGAGGCGTTCCTGCTCGAGGTCCTGTCGGACTTCCAGATCACGATCCCCGAGCTGGGCACGATTCGATCGCCGACGCCGGCCGGCGGTCGTGCTCACCTCGAATCGCACGCGCGAGCTGCACGACGCGCTCAAGAGGCGCGCGCTCTTCCACTGGATCGACCACCCGTCGATCGAGCGGGAGATCGAGATCGTCCGCCTTCGCGTCCCGGGGATCCCGGAGCGCCTTGCGTCCGAGGCAGCGGCGTTCGTGCGCGAGTTGCGCGGTCTCGACCTGGCGAAGCCGCCGGGCGTGGCCGAGACGATCGACTGGGCGATGGCGCTGAACGCCCTCGGCCGCAAGGAGATCGACGCCGAGGTCGTGGAGCAGACCCTCGGCTCGGTTCTGAAGTACCGCGAGGACATCGAAGCCGTGCGTGACGAGACGCTGCAGCAGCTCGTCGACGCTGCGAAGACCGGCACCGCGTAGGTCTCCGGTGCCCGATCGCGGCGACGCCATCGTCGGACACGTGGTCACGTTTGGGCGTGTGCTGCGCGAGGTCGGGCTCGAAGTGGGCCCGGGGCGAACGATCGATGCGCTTCGTGCCCTCGACGCCGTCGACCTGACCCGGCAGGAGGATGTCTACTTCGCGCTGCGGCAGACGCTCGTCTCCCGTCACGACGAGCTCGACCTGTTCGACCGCGCTTTCCTCGCCTGGTTCCTGCGCGCGCCCGTGCTGCCGCCGGCGAGGCAGCCGACCCTCGTGCAGCCTGCGGCTCGCGCGGTGGCGGTGCCCGTCGATCGTCAGCGGCCGGGCGCGGAGGAGGATCCGGACGGCGACCCGATCGAGCTCGGCGCGTCGGCCCACGAGCTGCTGCGCGAGAAGGACTTCGCGGAGATGACGCCGGACGAGTTCCGTCGCCTGCGCGCAGCTGATGCAGGCGATCGCGCGCATGCGACCGCGCCGAGCCTCGCGGCGTCGCCAAGCCGATCCGCGCGGTGATGTGCTCGATCTGCGCCGCCTCGTCCGCGCGTCGCTGCGTACCGGTGGCGATCCGCTGGAGCGCTCGTACCGGTCGCGGAAGCAGGTGCCGCGGAAGCTCGTCGTGCTCTGCGACGTGTCCGGCTCGATGGACGCGTACTCGCGAGCGCTTCTGCTCTTCCTGCACGCGGTCGTCGGCTCGGGGCGCGGGGTGGAGGCGTTCGCGTTCGGCACCCGGCTCTCGCGTCTCACGCCGGACCTCGCGACCCGCGACCCCGAGGCGGCGATCGACCGCTGCACGGCCGCCGTCGTCGACTGGGGCGCAGGCACCCGCATCGGTGTTTCCCTGAAGGAGTTCAACGATGTCTACGGGCGCCGTGCATTGACCCGAGGCGCGGTCGTCGTCGTCGTCTCGGACGGCTGGGAGCGCGACGACCCAGATCTCGTAGGGCGCGAGATGGCACGGCTCGCCCGTGCCGCCTACGCGGTCGTGTGGGTCAACCCGCTGAAGGGAAACCCGGAGTACCAGCCGCTCGCGGGCGGTATGCGGGCGGCGCTTCCGTTCGTCGACCGCTTCCTGCCCGGCCATAATCTGAAGAGTCTCGAAGAGTTGGCGGCGGTGCTCGCCGGCATCGAAAGGAGGCACGCGGCGTGAAGGAGATCCTGGACGACGTCGAGCGCTGGCGCGAGAGCGGCGAGCAGGTCGTCGTTGCCACCGTGGTTGCCACGCGACGATCGGCCCCGCGACCCGTGGGCACGAGCCTGGCGGTCTCGGAGTCGGGGAAGATGTGCGGCTCCGTGTCGGGCGGCTGCGTCGAGAGCGACGTGTACGACAAGGCGATGGAGGTGCTCGCGAGCGGCGAGCCGCAACTCCTCCATTACGGGATCACCGACGACATGGCCTGGAGCGTCGGGTTGCCGTGCGGTGGCGAGATCGACGTGTTCGTGGAGCGGGTCGAGTGACGCTCGTCCACCGCTTGCACGAGCTGCGCGTGTCCGGTGGACGCGGTGTGCTGTTCACCGTGATCGAGGGCGACGGCGTCGGCGACAAGGCGCTGGTCGTCGAGGGCGGTGAGACGGTCGGTGACGGCGTGCCCGGCGCCGCGCTGGCGCAGTTCGACGAGATCGTCCGTCGCGGGCGCAACCGGTTGCTCGAGCTCGACGACGGGACACGAGTCTTCAGCGAGTGGTACGGACCGCCGCCGCGCGTCTTCGTCTACGGGGCCGTCGACACCGCCGAAGCGCTGTGCAAGGGCGTCAAGCTGCTCGGCTGGACGGCGATCGTCGGCGACGCGCGCAGCACGTTCCTCACTCGGGAGCGCATTCCGTCGGCCGACCAGCTGATCCCCAAGTGGCCCGCAGAGGCGCTTGCCGAGATCGAACCGGACCACCAGACGGCGGTCGTCGTGCTGACCCACGACGACAAGTTCGACGAGCCTGCGTTGATCGCGGCGCTCGACTCGGAGGCCTTCTACATCGGCGCCCTCGGGTCGAGGCGCAACCAGGAGCGCCGCCGCGGGCGCCTGCTGGAAGCGGGCGTGGCGGAGGAGGCGCTCGACCGCATCCAGGGCCCGTGCGGGCTCGACATCGGTGCCGACACACAGGAGGAGACGGCGCTCTCGATCCTCGCCGAGATCCTCGCCGTCCGTGCGCGCCGCGGCGGCGGCCCGCTCCGCACGGCCAAGCAGCGGATCCACGTCGAGGTGGAGTGAGGCAGACGGGCGAAGCCCGGTCTGCCTCACTCGTCGAGCACCGGATCGTGTCGGACTTCAGTCCGACACGTATGGAGAGCTGCGTCCAGGCGACGCGGTTGTAGAGCGGCGCAGCCGCGTACGACTCAGATCGACCAGTGCTTGCGTGACGCGCGCCAGAGCTGGAACGGCAACAGCGGCCACAGCGTCAGCTCGCGAAGCGACGCGCGCACGGAGCTCCCCGGAGGTGACGCCGAACGCACCTTCACGCCTGTATAGCGGAGCTGCCAGCGGAACGCCGCTCTCGCCCTCCGCGCGTGCCAGGACGAGGTGGCGACGACGACTTCCCTCGCCCCGACGCGGAAGACGTCGTTCATTGCGTTGGCTGCGTTCCCGACCGTCGTGCGGGCGTCGGGGTCGACGACGAGCTCGGCCACCGGCGTCGTCCACGCGTCGGCCATCAGCTGTGCCTCCGAGCGCGTGTGCCGGATGCGCGCCCAGCCGCTGAGCACGACGACGTCCGCGTCCGTCGCGAGCATGGCCGCCGTCTCCAGACGGGCGGCGCAGACGGGGTGCAGCTCGCCCGACCCGCCGTCCGAGTAGCCGAGGACGACGAGGACGCGTTCGGCGCGGACGCTCACACCCGGCGGCGGCGGAGCCAGCGGAAGAACAGCAGTGTTCCCACCACGGTGAGCACGAGCTTGACGGCCTTCGAGCCGCGCAGCTTCGACTCGCCCCCCTGACGCTCGCGCATGTGCACCGCGACCTCTTCGACGCGGAGACCGGCCTCTTTCAGCCGCAGGAGCGCCTCCACTTCGGGGGCTCCGCTCGCGTAGGGCTCGGCCATCACCGGCATGGCGGCTGCGTTGACGGCGGCCATGCCGCTCGTCGGGTCGTGGAAGGGGCGCCCGAGCCGCAGGTGCATCGCCTTCTGCAGAAGGCCGATGCCGAGCTTTCGTGACGCCGACGGCTCGTAGCGGTCGTCGTCGAGGCCCTCTCCGGCCGCGAAGCGGGAGCCGACGGCGACGTCGCAGGCGTCCGTGCGGACGATGTCCAGCAGCCGTCGCAGCTCGTGCACGGGGTGCTGCCCGTCGGCGTCGACCCGCCCGCAATACGCGTACCCGCGTTCGGCGGCCTCGCGGTAGCCGGCGGCGATCCCGGCCCGCAGGCCCCTGTTCTCGCCGAAGGAGACGACGTCGGCGCCGTGCGCCCGCGCCACCGTGGCGGTCGCGTCGGTGGAGCCGTCGTCGATCACGAGCACGTCGGTGTCCGGCAGGCCTGCCGTGAGCTCGTCGAGCACGGCGGGGAGGTTCTGCTCCTCGTTCCACGCGGGAACGAAGACGACGGTGTCGTGCTCCGGCATGAGTGGAGCGTAGTCGCTCGCCTCGCACGGGAGCGTCGAAGATCGATGATCGATGAACGACCCTGCCGACCGTTGTAGAGTCGAACAGACAGTTCCGACACGAAAGGGGACCACCGTGAGCATCGACGCCAAGTCGCCTGCGATCTACGAGCTCGTGGAGGAAGGCTCGTCGGTCGAGAAGGTCGCGGGAGGGTTCACGTTCACCGAAGGCCCGATCTGGCATCCGCGCGACCACTACCTCCTCTTCTCCGACATGCCGGGAGACGTACGACGGAAGTACACGCCCGACGGCACCGTGGAGGAGGTCATGCGCCCGTCCAACAAGTGCAACGGGCTGACCTACGACGCCGACCTCGACCTGCTCGTCTGCGAGCACGTCACGAGCTCGCTCGTGCGGGAGCGGCCGGACGGGTCGCGCGAGGTCGTTGCCTCGCACTTCCAGGGGGTCGAGCTCAACTCACCGAACGACGTGTGCGTGCGCAGCGACGGGTCGATCTACTTCTCGGACCCCTGGTATGGCCGGATGCCGGTGTTCGGTGAGGAGCGCGAGCGAGCGCTCGGCTGGCAGGGCGTGTTCCGCGTCCCGGCGGGCGGTGGCGACGTCGAGCTCGTCGTCGACAAGGACACCTACGAGCAGCCGAATGGCGTCTGCTTCTCGCCCGACGAGTCGCTGCTGTACATCAACGACACACCGAACGCGCTCATCGACGTCTACGACGTCAACGTCGACGGCTCGCTGTCGAACGGACGGCGCTTCTTCGACGGGGTCGGCGACGGCGTGATCGAGAACGGGATCCCCGACGGCATGAAGTGCGACGAGGACGGGAACATCTGGGTCACCGGACCGGGCGGCGTCTGGGTGATCAGCTCCTCCGGCGAGCATCTCGGTGTGATCGGCGTCCCCGAGAACGTGGGCAACCTCACGTGGGGCGGTGACGACTGGCACACGCTGTACATGCCGTCATCGACGTCGCTGTACACGATTCGCACGAAGATCGGCCCGCACCGCGAGCCGTACATGGCGTGAGAGAAAGGCGAGCGAGGGCGAGGCAGGCCTCGCCCTCACAGGGAGGTTTCGATGGCTGACTACACGCTCGAATCGGGGCGGTGCGCGCTCATCGTCCAGGACCTGCAGAACGATGTGATCATCGAAGGGGGCGCCTTCGCCGAGTCGGGCTCGCCCGGTCATGCGAAGGAGCAGAACGTGGTCGAGAACGTGAAGGGCCTCGCCGCCTTCTGCCGTGGCAAGGGCATCCCCGTGATCCACGTCTGGTACATCGTCGAGCCGGGCGCTCCCGGCCTCAAGCTCAACGCACCGCTGTTCAACGGGGTCAAGGACGGCAACGCGCTCGTCCGGGGCACCTGGGGCGCGGCGCCGGCCGACGGGCTCGAAGCCCAGGACGGCGACTTCGTGGTGGAGAAGATGCGCATGAGCGCCTGGCAGGGCACAAAGCTCGAGAACCTGCTCGCTGGGCTCGGTCGCGACACGATCATCATCACGGGCGCGTGGACGAACATGTCGATCGAGCACACGTCCCGGACGGGAGCCGACAAGGGCTACTTCATGGTCGTGCCCGAGGACGGCTGCTCGACGATGAACCCGGACTGGCACAACGCCTCGATCAACTACGCACTCCAGAACGTGTCCACGGTGACGAGCTGCGCCGACGTGAAGGCGGCGCTCGGCGGGTGAGACCTACGAACTGGAGCTCACGACGCCGCGGCCGCGAAGCGGACGCCTTCAGGGATCTGGCGCGGGTGGGATCCGCTTCTGCGGATCCCACCCTTGCGCAGTGAAGACCAGAGCCGCCATCTTCCACGCCGTCGGCGAGCCGTTCGAGGTCGCCGAGATCGACGCTGCCGATCCGGGCCCGCACGACGTCGTCGTGCGGATGGCGGCCGTCGGCATCTGCGGCACCGACCTGCACCAGGTGAAGGGCGAGTTCCAGCGGCCGACTCCCATCGTGCTCGGCCACGAGGGTGCAGGCGTGGTGGAGGAGGTGGGCGACGCCGTCACCACGGTACGGCCCGGTGACGAGGTCGTGCTCTCGTGGGCTCCGTCGTGCGGAGAGTGCGCCGACTGCCGGGCGGGTCGGCCCGCTCGCTGCCTCGCCCTCAACCGCGCGATCGGCGCTGCGACGCTTCCCGACGGGACGACCGGGCTGTCGCGGAACGGCGAGCTCGTCTACCGCGCTACCGCGACCGGGTGCCTGGCGGACCGCGTCGTCCTACCCGAGCGCCTTGCCCTGCCGACGGGTGGCGCGGTTCCGTTGCAGGAGGCGGCGCTGCTCGGCTGCGCCGCCCTCACTGGAGTCGGGGCCGCCCTGTTCGCCGCCCGGGTTCAGCAGGGAGCGACGGTTGTCGTGATCGGGGCCGGTGGCGTGGGCCAGTTCGTCGTGCAGGGGTGCCGCATCGCGGGCGCCGACACGATCGTCGTCGCGGACCCGATCGAGGGCAGGCGCGAGCAGGTGCTGCGGCTGGGCGCGTCACACGCGGTCCACCCTGACGAGTTGCGCGAGACCGTGAAGGCGGTGATTCCCGCCGGCGCCGACTACGCCTTCGACGCGGTCGGCGATCCCGAGACGACGATGCTCGCCTTCCGCAACGCCGCGAGCGGCTCGACGACGGTGATCGTTGGCCTCCCGGCGGCCGGGAAGCGGCTCGACCTCGACCCGATCGACCTGATTCGCAAGGAGAAGTGGCTCACCGGAACGCTGTACGGCTCGACCGACCCCGCCGTCGCGCTGCCGATCCTGCTCGAGCACGTCGCCGCGGGCCGGCTCGAGCTGACCTCGATGCTCGGGCCGGTGTTTTCGCTCGACGACGTGAACGACGCTATCGAGGCGAGCCTCGCCGGCGTGCCGGGCCGCGTGCTCGTCGAGCCCTGATGGCTTGATGTGAGATTCGTGGGTGGTCGTCGCTGCCGCCGTCAGAGGCCTGCTGCGAGCGCTTGCACGACGTCGTCCTGCAACCAGCTCAACCAGTGGTAGAGCGCAAGTCGCGGCGCTTCCGGATCGTTCTCGTCCAGTGGGCCGTGGCCCGTCGCCTCCGTGACGTCGAGCTGCGTGCCGAGGACGAGCCGTAGCGTCTCCAGCGCGCCGAGCCAGCCGTCGAGATCCTCCGGTGTCAGGGTTTCGGCGTCCGCCGTTCGCTCCAGCACCTGGAGAGCGGCTCTTCGCCCGTCGAGCAACTCGGAGCCGACGAGATCTCGGTACTCGGTGTCGGCCGCGTCGTCGTCGGGGTACGCGGGCGGTGACAGACGTCGGACGCTTGGGTCGTCTGACGCCAACAGCGGGGCGGCCTGCTGCGGAAGCGCAGCCAGGAGCAGCCGCTCCTCGGCACCGAGGCGCACGCGAAACGAGCCATCCGGCTCGCGGCTGATGCCGTGACCCCTCACCTCAGTCCTGGCGCAGCGTCGCCCAGAGCCCGTACGCGTGCAGGCGGGAGACATCCAGCTCGGCCTTCTCGCGCGTGCCGGTCGAGACGACGGCCTTCCCTTCGTTGTGCACCTGCAGCATCAGCTTCGTCGCGCGGGCCTCGGTGTACCCGAAGAGCTTTCTCAGCACGAGGGCGACGTAGCTCATCAGGTTGATGGGGTCGTTCCAGACGATCACGATCCACGGGCGATCGTACTCGCGCACGTCGTCGGAGTCCGGCTGCCGGACCTCGACGGGAGCCTCGATCACCTGGCTCATGGTCGCATTGTGGCCGAGGCCGCCGCCCCGCAGCGATCTACTCGGGTGGGTCGTCGGGCGGAGGCGTCCATGTCGGGTCGGCCTCGACCGGCGGCAACTCGCTCCGGCTGAGGGAGCCGTGGGCATCCACGGCCAGCAGTCGGCGCTCCGTGCCCTTGCGCACGACCGCCTCGGTCGAGCTCTGCGACTCGATCACCCAATCCTCGGCGAGCCAACCGGAGAGGGAGGCCAGGAGCGTCTGGTTGCGCTCGGCGTGCGTGCGCTCTCCGGTGCGCTCGCGGTCTCGCTTCGAGCGGCGGCCGAGTGCGAACACGAGGATCAACACCGCCGTCGCTCCCGCGGCAACGAGTGCCCAGCCCGGGGCCCCGAGCTCGACGCTCGTCCTCTCCTCGACGGTGGTCGTCTCGATCTCGGTCTCCGTCACCGTGTCCTCCACCGTGACGGTCTCGGGTGGAATCGTCGCGGGCTCCGTGGCGCCGTCGGTCAACGTCGGTGTCTCGGCCGGATCCGTCTCTTGCGCGGCGACGGGCGCCGTCAACACCGAGGCGGCGACGACACCGAGCACGGCGAGCACGATCACGGGCGAGATCCGGGAGCGCATGGCTGTCTTCTAGCAGAGCAGGACGAGGCTCGCGTCTCAGTCGGCCGCCGCGGGGTCGTCTTCGTCTTCCCCTGCGTCGTCGTCCTTCTCGTCCGAGGCTGCCTCGCGCTCCGCCTGCATGCGGTACGCCTGCAGGCGTGCGACGAGCGCAGGATTCGGCTCTTCTGCCGGCTCTTCGTCCTTGGCGGCGCCCTGGCCCTGTTGCGGTCGTGCGGCCTCCTCGGCCTGTTCGCGCGCCCGGCGGTCCGCCTCGGCTGCCTCGCGGAGCTCGGCTGCTTCGCGTTCCTTCTGCGCCGCCTCCTCGCGGGCGGCCCTTTCCGCCGCTGCCCGTTCTGCGCGCTCGTGCGCCTGTTGCGCCTCCTGTTCGGCACGCCTGCGCTTCGCCTCGGCTCGCCGGTCACGCCAGGACGCCGAGCTCGCGGACGCAGCTGTCGCGGCCACATCGGGCTCATGGTCGGGTGCTTCGGGTGGCTCGGGTGCTGCGGCCGCTGCCAGTGCGGCGACACGCCCCGCTGCGCGGCGACGCTCCTCCGCTTCCTCCTCGCCGAGGCGGCGCCTCGCCGCGTCCTCCCGGGTGCGTTGCGCGGCCGCATCCTCCGCGGCCTGGCGCTCGGCTGCCTCTTTGCGTTCTCGCTCGCGTTCGCGCCGTGCGGCTTCGACCTCTGCTGCGATCCGCCGTGCGGCCTCATCCTCGGTGGCTTGGCGCTTGGCAGCCTCCTCGCGTTCGCGCTGTGCTGCCTCGGCACTTTGCCGTGCTGCCTCGTCGTCGGTGGCTTGGCGCTTGGCAGCCTCCTCGCGTTCGCGCTGTGCCGCTTCTGCCTCGGCACTCTGCAACGCTGCCTCCGCCGCCGCGGCTTGTCGCTTCGCAGCTGCGTCGTGCTCCACCGCGACCGTCTCTGGCTCTACGGGCTCTCGTTGCTCGGGCGCCCCCTCTCCGTCGCTCGCGTGCCCCGCTTCCTGTCGCCTCTTCAACTCGAGGGCGCGGAGCTCCACGCGCCGGATCTTGCCGCTCCGCGTTTTGGGGAGCGACTCGACGAACTCGACCTCCCGCGGGTACTTGTGTGGCGAGGTGACGGCCTTCGCGTGCTCCTGCAGTGCGAGCACGAGCTCGTCGCTCGGCTCGAAGCCGGGGCGCAGGACGACGAATGCCTTCACGATCTCCCCGCGATCCGGATCGGGCTTGCCGATGGCGGCGCTCTCGGCGACCGCTTCGTGCTCGAGCAGCGCGCTCTCCACCTCGAACGGCCCGATCCGGTAGCCGGCTGACGTGATCACGTCATCGGCACGGCCGGTGAACCAGAAGTACCCGTCTTCGTCCCGCATGGCGCGATCGCCCGTGACGTACCAGTCGCCGCGGAAGACCGCAGCGGTCTCGTCTCGATCGTTCCAGTAACGCGCGAGCAGCGAGGGAGGGCGGCCGCGCAACGCGATGTCGCCCTCGACGCCGGGCGCCACCGGCTGACCGTCGTCGCCGATCACCTGGACGTCGTGCCCCGGTGTGGGGAGGCCCATCGAGCCCGGCCGTACCTCGGCGCTCCGTGTGTTCGCCACGAGGAGCGTGTTCTCGGTCTGCCCGTACCCGTCGTAGATCGTGATGCCGAACGCCTCGCGGAAGCGCTCGATCACCTCCGGGTTCAGCGGCTCCCCGGCGGACACGGCGTGCCGGAGCCGCGAGAGCGGGTAGCGCTCGAGCTGGTCGAGCTTCGCCATCAGCCGATACTCGGTCGGCGACTGGCACAGGATCGTGACACCGAGCTGCTCGATCAGGTCGAAGCGCTCCTCCGGCTCGAACGGGCCCTCGTGGAGCACGATCTCCGCCCCCCGTGACCACGGGCCGAGAAGCACGTTCCAGATCGACTTCGCCCAACCCGTGCCCGCCGTGCACCACACGAGATCGCCGGGGCGCGCGCCCAGCCAGTGCTCGGCCTGCATCCGGGTCGCGAACGTGTAGCCGTGGGTGTGCGTGACGCCCTTGGGCTCGCGCGTCGTCCCGGATGTGTAGAGGATGAACGCGTAGTCGGACCACAGTGTGTCCTCGGTGGGCGCCGTCGCCGGCTCGTGCGGGAGGAGCAGGCGGGCGTCGTCGAGGTACAGGATGTCGACGGGAGCCTCGAGCATGCCCCTCATCGCGTCGATCTCCACCTGGGTGCTCCGGTCGGCGACGACGAGCGCGGCACCCGAGTGACGCACGCGAAACGCGAGATCCCGGGCGCGCAGCATGTCCGCGCAGGGGATCGTGGTGAGACCGGCCTTGATTGCGCCGAGCATGATCCCGAGCCAATCCGGCGTCTTTCCGACCAGGACGACGACGCGGTCGCCTGGTTCCGTCCCTCGACCGCGGAGCAGATGCGCCCAGCGCGTCGCGTCGAAGGTGAGCTCGAAGAATGTCCGACGCGAGATGATCCCGCTCGCGTCGACGAACGTCAGCGCCCGCCGATTCGGGTCCTCCGCCAGCTGCTCCACGACGTCGCGCGTGAAGTTGAATCGCTCGGGGAGGTTCCAGTAGAAATCGGCGTCGCTCATCGCCCAGGAGCCGGTCCTAGCTGCCCGCGGCGCTCTCCCAGCGCTCGCGGTAGTCGTCGCGGACGGGGCGGAAGACATCGAGGACGAGCGCGCCGTCGGGGCCGCAGTAGGCCGAATGCTCGATGTCACCTGGGAGCACGTAGCCCTCCATCGGGCCCAGCTCGTGCGGCACGCCGTCGACGACGAGCGCCTGCATGCCGCGGAGGACGATGCCGAGCTGTTCGTGCGGGTGGCTGTGCAGCGGCACGACCGCGCCGGGCTCGAAGTCGATCACGTTCAGCATGGCGCCCTCGCCGAACAGCGGGCGTCCCGTCACACCGGCGGCGAGCTCGAACGGCGCAACGTCATCGAACCGGACGAACCGGGCTTCCATGGCTCCGAGTATCGCAGCGTCCTGCCCGCGGTGCCAGATGCGGGGGATCAACGTCGATCGTGCCACCCGGGCTGACCGCGTCGCGGGCGGGGTATGGTTGGCGGCGACGTGACCGCCGTCCAGACCGATCTCCTGCGGACGCAGGCGCACGTGGCCGGGGAGTGGATCGACGCCGACTCCGGTGCCACCTTCCCCGTCCTCGACCCCGCGACCGGCAACACCCTGGCGGAGGTGCCCCGGCTCGGCGCCGCCGAGACCCGACGAGCGATCGAGGCTGCCGAGCGGGCCCTGCCCGCCTGGAGCGGTCTCCTCGCCAAGGAGCGCGCCGGCCTTCTGCGCGCGCTGGGCGAGGCGATGGTCGAGCGCAAGGACGAACTGGCACGCCTCCTGACGCTCGAACAGGGCAAGCCGCTGGCCGAGTCCTACGCAGAGATCGCATACGCGGCGTCGTTCTTCGAGTGGTTCGGGGAGGAGGCGAAGAGGGTCTACGGCGACACGATCCCGAGCCCGATCCCGGGTCGACGGATCCTCGTCCTCAAGCAGCCGGTGGGTGTGGCCGCCGGCATCACCCCGTGGAACTTCCCTTCGGCGATGATCACCCGCAAGGCAGCGCCGGCGCTCGCGGCCGGGTGCACGATGGTCGTCAAGCCGGCCGAGCAGACGCCGTTGTCCGCGCTTGCCGTTGCGGATCTCGCAGAGCGGGTGGGCATCCCGCCCGGTGTGCTCAGCGTCGTCACGGGCGCCGCCGAGGATGCTCCGACGATCGGCTCCGAGCTGACGTCGAACCCGATCGTGCGCAAGCTGGGGTTCACGGGGTCGACCGAGGTGGGCAAGCTGCTGATGGCTCAGGCGGCGAGCACCGTCAAGAAGGTCTCCCTCGAGCTCGGTGGCAACGCGCCGTTCCTCGTCTTCGACGACGCCGATCTCGATGTCGTGATGGAGGCGTTCGCGACATGCAAGTTCCGGAACTCAGGACAGACGTGCATCTCCGCGAACCGGGTGCTCGTGCAGCGCGGCGTGTTCGACGACGTGGTGGCGCGGCTGGTCGAGCAGGCCCGACGGCTGAAGGTCGCCTCGGGTCTCGAGGACGGCGCCCAGATCGGCCCGCTGATCGACGCTGCGGGGCTCGCGAAGGTCGACGAGCACGTCGCGGACGCGGTTGCCCGCGGCGGTGAGGTCGTGCTCGGCGGCGGCGCCCACGCTCTCGGCGGAACGTTCTTCGAGCCGACTGTGATCACCGGCGTCACGGTCGACGCGCGCATGTCGTGCGAGGAGACGTTCGGCCCCGTTGTCGGCCTGATCCCGTTCGAGACGGAAGACGAGGCCGTGACTCTCGCCAACGACACGCCCTACGGGCTCGCTGCCTACTTCTTCACGCGCGATCTCGGCCGAGCCTGGCGCGTCGGCGAAGCGCTCGAAACGGGGATCGTCGGTCTCAACACCGGGTTCATCTCCACGGAGGTCGCCCCGTTCGGCGGCGTCAAGGAGTCAGGTCTCGGGCGCGAGGGCTCCAGATACGGGATCGACGAGTGGCTCGAGCTCAAGTACTTCACGATGGCGGGGTTGGGCTGACCGTGATCGTCGAGCAGCGTGACTACCACGTGCACACCGGCAAGCTGCCGGAGCTCCTGCGTCTCTACGAGACGGAGGGGATCCCGATCCAGCAGGAGGTGCTCGGCGGCTTCGTCGGGGCGTTCACGACCGACGTCGGTGCGCTCTCCACGTACACGCACCTGTGGCGCTACGCGAGCTACGCCGAGCGCGACGAGCGTCGCGCCGCGCTGCAGGCGCGCGACGACTGGAAGGCGTTCCTGGCCAAGATCCAGCCGTTGATCCACACGCAGCACAACCGCATCCTCGTCCCCACGGCGTTCTCGCCACTTCGCTAGGAGGCCGACTCGATGGGCTCGCTCGACGGCAAGGTCGCGATCGTCACCGGTGGCTCTCAGGGGATCGGTCGCGCGTTGGCCGACGGGCTCGCCGCAGAGGGTGCCCGGATCGTGGTCGCCGACCTGCGAGGCGCCGTGGAGGCGTCCGCTGCGTACCCCGACGGCCTCGGGCTCACGGTCGACGTCGCCGACGAGGCGGCCGTCGCGGCGATGGTCGAAGAGACGGTCGGGCGCTATGGCAGACTTGACGTGCTCGTCAACAACGCGGGGCTCTACGCCTCCCTCGAGATGCGCCCCTTCACCGAGATCCCGCTCGACGAGTGGCGACAGGTGATGGGCGTCAACGTCGCTTCGATGTTCCTCACGTGCCGCGCCGCCGTGCCCGTGATGCGCGAGCACGGGGGCGGGGCGATCGTGAACATCTCGTCGGGGACGCCGTTCCGCGGCGTGCCCTTCCTCCTCCACTACGTGACGAGCAAGGGCGCGATCATCGCCTTCACGCGCGCTCTCGCGAAAGAGCTCGGCAAGGACGCGATTCGCGTCAACTGCGTGGCACCAGGCTTCACGATGTCGGACGGCGTGCGCGAGCATCCCGAGGTCGTGGAGAAGCTCCGCGACGTCTCTGTTGCGGCGCGGACGATCCAGCGTGACCAGGTGCCCGAGGACGTTGTCGGCGCGGTCGTCTATCTCGCCGGCCCGTCGGCGTCGTTCGTGACCGGGCAGACGATCGTGATCGACGGCGGCCAGTACTTCCACTGAGGAGCGGGAGGCCCGGCGACGCCAGGCCTCTCCCACAGGTGTCTGACTTCGGTCAGACACCGCTTCCTCGCGTTCCGCGCCGACCCGCGGTGTCCCCGGTGTCGAGCCCGGGCGCGACGCCTGGCTCTTCGTGATCGCGGCGGCCGCGATACGCTCGCTCGGTGAGGCTCTCGCTCTACGAGTTCGAGACGGGTGTCGAAACGATCGGCGGGAACCGTGTCGTGTACGACGTTGCGGGTGATCGAGCCTCGTTCGGAGCGGCGACGGTCGAGGGGCGCGCTCTCGTCTGGCAGCTCGACGCGGATGCGGAGCAGGCGGAGGGCGCGCTGGTGTCGCGTGCAGTCGCTCTCGACCCGTTCGCGGATTGGATCGTCCGCTGCGACCGCATCGACTTCCCGAAAGGGGGCGTCGCCTATCTGCACACGCATCCCGGTCCCGGCATCCGCTACCTGCTCGACGGCGAGATCGAGATCGTCACGGAAGGGCACGCGGCGTTCTACGGCCCGGGCGGCGCCTGGTTCGAGGCCGGGCCCGACCCTGTACGGGCTGTAGCGTCGGCCCACCTCGAGACGTCGTTCGTGCGGGTGATCGTCCTGCCCGCAGCGTGGAGGGGAATGCGCACGATCCGCTACGTGGACCCGGCCGACGACGACCGTCCGAAGCTGCAGCAGGCGACCGTCTACTTCGACCATTCGTTCGACGTCCCCCGGTGACCGGACGATGACTCGAAGCGGCGGCCGTCTTCTCGTCGACCAGCTCGCCGTGCACGGGGTCGACGTGGCCTTCGGCGTGCCCGGCGAGAGCTACATCGCCGTCCTCGATGCGCTGCTCGACTCGCCGATCGACTACGTCACGTGCCGTCACGAGGTTGGCGCGGCGAACATGGCGGAGGCGTACGGGAAGCTGACGGGCCGGCCGGGTGTGTGCATGGTCACGCGGGGCCCGGGTGCGACGCACGCATCGTGCGGTGTCCACACGGCGTTTCAGGACTCCACGCCGTTTCTGCTCCTGATCGGCCAGGTGGCGCGCGACACGAGCGAACGGGAGGCGTTCCAGGAGATCGACTACAGGCGGATGTTCGGCCCTCTGGCCAAGTGGGTGGCCCAGGTCGACGACGCCGCGCGCATCCCGGAGCTCGTGGCGCGCGCCTTCGCCGTCGCCACGTCGGGGCGGCCGGGGCCCGTCGTGCTCGCGCTGCCCGAGGACGTCCTCGTCGAGGTGGCCGACGTCCCCGACGCGGCACGGTACGTCGGAGCCCAGGGGCACCCCGGCGACGACGACCTGCAGCGGATGCGCGACCTTCTGCAGGCCGCCGAGCGGCCGCTCGTCGTCGTCGGCGGGCAGCCGTGGAGCGAGGCCTCCCACGCGACTCTCGGCGCGTGGTGTGCCGAGAGCGCGCTGCCGGTCGCGTCGGCGTGGCGATGTCAGGACTACGTCGACAACACGCTTCCCGTCTACGTCGGGCATCTCGGTCTGGGGCCGGATCCGAGGCTCGTCGCGCGCCTCCGCGAGGCGGACGTCCTGCTGGTCGTGGGCGCGCGGCTCGGTGACATCGAGACCGGCGGCTACGAGCACGTGTCGGTGCCTGGGGCCAACGGGGCGCTCGTCCACGTGCATCCGGGGCCGGAGGAGCTCGGGCGCGTGTACCAGCCCGAGCTCGGGATCCTCGCCGGCGGCCCGCAGTTCGCCGATGCCCTTCGCCGGGTCGAGCCGCTCGAGCCGTCGCGCTGGCGCGCCTGGACGGAGGCGGCTCGCGGCGACTACCTCGACAACCTCCGTCATGTGCCGCGCGAGACGGGCGTCGACCTCGGTGACGTGATGGCCCACCTGCGCGAGCGCTTGCCGGACGACGCGATCGTCACGAACGGGGCAGGGAACTTCACGGTATGGGCGCACCGCTTCTACGAGTTCAGCCGCTACCGGACGCAGCTCGCGCCGATCAGCGGCGCCATGGGCTACGGCGTCCCGGCTGCGATCGCCGCCAAGGTCGTGCATCCCGATCGCCTCGCAGTGTGCATCGCGGGCGACGGGGACTTCCTCATGAGCGCGCAGGAGCTCGCGACCGCGGTGCAGCACGAGCTGCCGATCGTCGTGATCGTCGCCGACAACGGGATGTACGGAACGATCCGGATGCACCAGGAGTTGCAGTTCCCAGGCCGCGTGAGCGGAACGCAGCTGCGGAACCCCGATTTCGCGGCGCTCGCGCGCGCCTACGGCGGCCACGGCGAGCGTGTCGAGCGGACGGCTGACTTCCCCGGTGCGTTGGAGCGTGCGATCTCCTCGGGGCTGCCTGCCGTGCTGCACGTCCTGACCGATCCGGATGCGATCACGCCGCGTCGGACGCTCACCGATGTCCGTGGGGCCGCCGGCCAGGGGTAGCGCCGTCCGGTGGATCGCGCCACCATGAGGGCATGTGGTGGCGAGCGTGTGCAGTCTCGGCGGTAGCTCTGGCCTGTGTTGTCGGCGCCCAGGCGGCGGCGCCGACCCAGACCCCCTCCCAGGTGAAGAAGCGCTTCGCGAAGGCCGCGGGCGAGAAGGTCTTCGTCAACAAGCGCACGTCGTATCCCGGTCACTACGTCGCCTTCGACTTCGGTGTGGAGACCTTCGCCAAGAAAGCGCGGTACGGGACGTTCACGGTCTACGTCGTGACCGCGCCCGACGTCGCGGCTCAGGTGACGGACCTGTTGGCCGACGGCCACACGGGCGTCCTTGGCAAGCCGGCGCGCGGCGGGATCCATTGGGAGTCGGGCACCACGATCCACGGCGACCGGTTCTGGTTGGCGAAGAGACGCTACGGCACGAATGTCGTGCTGTGGTGGATCGGGTCCAAGCCGATTCGCAAGACCGACGCCACGTGGGCCCGGCTGCATCGTGCGCTCGTGAAGGCAACGTCGTCGTAGCATCGTTGCCCGCTCGCGCCGTAGGCTGTGCGGGTCCGACGTGAACGACGAAAAGGAGGCGACCACATGGCCAAGGCCTACGCCAGCACGGTGATCGATGCTCCCGCCGACGAGGTGTGGCAGCGGATCCGCGACTTCAACGGGCTTCCCGACTGGTTCCCGGAGGCAGTCGCGACGAGCGAGATCGAAGACGGCAAGACCGGCGACCAGGTGAGCGCCGTCCGGAGCTTCACGCTCGGCGACGGCACGCATCTGCGGGAGAGGCTGCTCTCGTTCTCGGACGCACAGCGGTCGTACTCCTACAACTTCGAGAAGACCCCGTTCGACGTGGACAACTACTTCGCGACGATCCGCGTGTCGCCGGTCACGGACGGCAACAAGTCTTTCGTCGAGTGGTTCACGACTTTCGACTGCGATCGCGACCAGATCGACCACTGGCAGGGCTTCTTCGCGAACGAGATCTTCGGCGGCGGCTTCGGCGCGCTGGCGAAGCGCATGGCCGGGGAGTGACGGCTCGGCGCGAGTACCGGGTCGCTGGGCAGGCCGAGCCGATCTCGCACTACACCGACGCGGTCCAGGCCGGGGAGCTCTTGTTCGTGAGCGGCATCGTTCCCGTCGACGAGCGACTCGAGCTCGTCGGCGGAGACGACGTCGTCGCCCAGACCCGCCGGGTGTTCGAGAACATGCGGGAGGTGCTTGCGGCTGCCGGTTGCACGTACGCCGACGTCGTCAAGGTGACGCTCTTCCTGACGGACGTGAACGACCGGCCGCTCGTGAACCCCGTGCGCCAGCAGGTGTTCGGCGAGACGCGCCCTGCGTCGACGCTCGTCGAGGTGCCCGCGCTCGCCATCCCAGGCGCCAAGATCGAGGTCGAGGCCGTCGCGCTGATTCCGTCGGCATGAGCGGCAGGCTGGAGATCCGCGTCCCCACACGTCCCGTGTTCGCGCACTCCGCCGACGCGGTGCGCGCCGGCGGCCTGCTCTTCGTCGCCGGGATCCTTCCCGCCGACGCGGACGGGGCACTCGTGGGCGGAGACGACGTCGTCGCCCAGGCCGAGCACGTCTTCGGCGAGCTCGGCGTGATCCTCGCTGCCGGCGGGTGCACGTTCGCCGATGTGGTCAAGGTGAGTGTGTTCCTCACGTGTGTCGGCGAGCGGCCGCTCGTCAACCCGGTGCGGCAGCGTGTGTTCGGAGAAGCGCGCCCCGCCTCGACGCTGGTCGAGGTGTCGGGTCTCGCGATACCGGGTGCCCGGATCGAGGTCGATGCCGTGGCAGCAGTGCCGTGAGTGACCCGTACAACGCGATCCTCACGCCGCT
Organism: uncultured Actinomycetes bacterium; assembly: GCA_963701395.1. Classification (GTDB taxonomy): domain Bacteria; phylum Actinomycetota; class Thermoleophilia; order Gaiellales; family Gaiellaceae; genus Gaiella. The sequence continues at coordinate 267,506 of CAVOZU010000006.1, read as the reverse complement.
CGCGGAGCCGCTGCGCGAGCGGGAGAGCGGGCCGCTCGCAGGGCGCACGCTGATGGTCAAGGATCTGATCGACACGGCCGGGATCCGTACGACGTACGGGTCGAAGGTCTTCGCCGACCACGTCCCGGGACGTCACGCAACCGTTGTGCAGCGGGCACTCGACGCGGGCGTGACGGTGGTCGGCAAGGCGAACCTCGTCGAGTTCGCTTGGGGTGTCCTCGGTACGAACCAGTGGTACGGCGACGTCCGCAACCCCGTCCATCCTGGGCGGACGACCGGCGGTTCGTCGAGCGGCAATGCCGCGGCGCTCGCGGCCGGGTTGTGCGACTTCGGGATCGGTACCGACACCGGGTGCTCGATCCGTCTTCCCGCCGCCGCCTGCGACGTCGTGGGGCTCAAGTCGCAGTGGGGGCTGATCCCGATGGACGGCATCTATCCGCTCTGCCCGACACTCGACACCGCCGGCCCGATGGGCCGCTCGGTCGAGGACGTCGCGCTCCTCTGGGCGGTGCTCTCCGGGCGCTCTGTGCCGGAGCCGCGTCTCTCAGGGCTCACCGTCGGGCTGCTGCGGCAGCCCCCCGAGATCGGCGATGGCCGCCCGACCGAGACGAGCGACACAGCCGAGCAATGGGTGGCCGAGCTGGAGCGGCTGGGAGCCCGGGTCGTCGAGGCCAGGGTGCCGGACGCGGCCGCGGACACCTGGCCGTTCTTTCAGCACGAGGCGCGCGAGTCGCACCGTGCGACGTACCCGTCGCGGGCTGACGAGTACGGGGACGTGATGCGCGTCAAGCTCGAGGCGGCGTTGCGTGCGGGAGACGACGCGATCGCTGCAGGCCGACGTTCCGTCCTCGACTGGCGCCTGTACGAGCCCGAGGTCGATCTCTACGTGAGCCCCTGCTACGCGGTCGATCTGCCCGCGGCTGACGCCGACGAGCTCGATGTGCGGCTGCCGCTGACCTCGTTCCTGCGGTGGGTCAACCTGATCGGCTGGGCCGGTCTCGCGATCGGGAACATGCAGCTGGTGGCGCCCCGGGACGAGGTGGTGCTCGCCGCCGGACTGGCGTGGGAGCGCGGCTAGACTGATCCCACGATGCGTTCCGCAGGGGTCCTGATCGTGCTCGTTGCGGCCCTCGCGGCCGGCTGCGGTGGTGGTGGTAGCAGCGACGACGAGCCGGAGCGGTCTGCGCTCGCGCTCAAGCTCGCCGCTGTCTGCGACCAGGCGCGCGACGACATCGAAGCGCTCGGGCTCCCCGGTGAGAAGGGGTTCGCGATCGTCGAGCCCACGGTGAAGATCGGCAAGCGACTCGCCGCTACGATCAAGACCCTCGCGGGGACGACCGAGCAGGAGAAGGAGCAGATCTCGTCGCTTGCCAGCTACTACGATCGCTACTACGCCGAGCTGGAGGCCGGGTACAAGCTGTACGAGTTCGGTAGCGCAGACGGGTTCGCGCTCACGGTCGAGCGGGCAACCGCGCTTCTGGAGACAGCCGAGGCGCTCGCCACCCGGATGGGTGCTCCCGAATGCGCGGAGCGGGCGTTCGCCGACACGCCCTCTCCCTAGACACCCCGGCGCCGCTACGTGCCGTCGAACTCGGGGCGGCGCTTCTCGCCGAACGCCCTGACGCCCTCGTGGAAGTCGTGCGTCTGCTGCAGCAGCCCGTAGGCGAGCCCTTCCAGCTCCAGACCGAGATGCAGAGGCCCGTCGTACGCGGTGTTGAGCACGCGCTTGGCCATCGCCAGGGCGAGCGGCGAATGCCGTCGCAGCTCGTCGACCAGCGATGCCACCGCGCCGTCGAGCTCGCCGGCCGGGATGACGTCGCCGACGAGCCCCAACGTCAGCGCCTCCTCGGCTCGTACGCGGCGCCCGCGCATGACGATGTCCTTCGCGCGTCCCAGGCCGACCATGCGGGCGAGGCGCTGGGTTCCACCCGAACCGGGGATCATCCCGATCGTCGCCTCGGGCAGGGCGAGCTGCACGTCGTCGGCGGCGATGCGGAAGTCGCAGGCGAGCGCGAGCTCGAGGCCCACGCCGAACACGTAGCCCTGCAGGCGGGCGATCACGGGCTTCGAGCAACGCTCGGGCGCGGCGACGTTCTTCGCCAGCTGTGACACCACCCACGGGGACTTCTCCAGGAAGCCGGCGATGTCGCCGCCGGCAGTGAACACGCCGTCGGCGCCCGTGAGCACGACGAAGCGGACGGCGTCGTCGCGATCGAGGTCGGCGAAGACCTGGGAGAGCTGGTCGCGCGCGAGCATCGAGACGCGATTGAACTTGCCAGGCACGTCGAGCGTGACCGTCGCCACGTCGCCGTCCCGCTCGACCCGAAACCCGTCGTACTCGCTCACACCGCTCCTCCCTGATGGGTGGCCGGTTGCGAGCCGGTCACCTGGTTGTCCTCGCGCAGCAGCCGCCGGAGGATCTTCCCAGACGCGCTCCTCGGGAGCGCGTCGACATGAAGGTACTCGCGCGGGCGCTTGAAGCGCGCGAGGGAGGAGCCGAGGCAGTGGGCGTCGAGCTCCTCTGCAGTGGCCTCGCCGACGACGACGGCGACAACGCGTTGGCCCCAGCGGTCGTCCGGGGCGCCGACCACCGCGACCTCGCGCACGCCGGCGTGGCTCGCGAGGATGTCTTCGACCTCGAGCGGGTGGACGTTTTCGCCGCCCGAGATGATCATGTCGTCGACCCGCCCGTCGATCCAGAGATCACCGTCGTCGTCCAGGTGTCCCGTGTCGCCGGTGTGGTACCAGCCGTCGCGGAGCGATGTCGCGTCGGCATCCGGCCGCTGCCAGTACCCCGCGAACGCCTCCTCCGAGGAGAGGTGGACGCAGATCTCGCCGTTGTCGGCGAGCCGCAACCGTGTGTTCACCGCCGGGCGGCCTGCGCAGCCGGGCTTGCCCAGCTGGTCGCGCCCGATCGTGAACGTGTAGATCTCGGTGGAGCCGTAGTGGTTCACGAACACGTCCGGTCGGAACACCTCTGCGCACCGGCGCACCATGGTCGAGGTCATCGCGGCACCCGCGTAGCCGAGCGCCCGCACCGAGGAGACGTCGCCGCCGACCTCGTCGAGGCCCGCGACGAGGTCGTGGAAGAGCGTCGGCGCCAGATAGAGCGACGTGATGCGCTGGTCCTCGATCAGGCGCGCCGCCTGCTCCGGGTCCCAGCGCGCCTGTGGCACGAAGCACCCGCCGACGAGGTGCATCGCGAGCAGCGAGTGGATCCCCATCGTGTGGTAGAGCGGCATCACGCCGAGCGTGCGGTCGCCCCAGAGGTAGCCGTGCTGCAACGCCTGCGACCAGCCCCCTGCGCGATCGGCGCGGTGCGAGCGCGGCACGCCTTTCGGCCGCCCGGTCGTGCCCGACGTGTAGAGCATCAGCGACGTCTCGCCGGCATCGCTGTCCAGTGCCCCGGGGTGCTCGGAACCGTCGGGCAACTCGTCGCCGTCGCGGAGCACGAGCTCGGCGCCGCAGTCGCCGATGCAGTAGTCGAGCTCCTCGTCGGACAGCCGCCACGAGAGCGGGACGAAGACCGAGCCTGCCCACTGGGTCGCCCAGTAGAGGAGAGCCGTCTCGACGCGGTTGTCGAGCACGACCGCGACCCGTGCACCGGGCTCGACGCCGAGCCCGCCGGCGATCCGGCGCACCCGCGGCAGGAGCTCCCCGTACGTGATCTCGGGGAACGCCTCCAGCTCCGGGTGGCGCTCGCACGCCGCGAGCAGGCTCTGCGCCAGGTTCACGCCGCGCCTCCTCCTTGTGACTGATCGTCACTTGGGCGTGCGGCGGCGGCCTCCTCGATCGCGTCGACGATCGGCGCGTACCCGGTACAGCGGCAGAGGTGACCCGAGAGCATGTCGACGATCTCCTCGCGGGAGGGCGTGCCCTGCGCAAGCAGATCCTCGGCCGCCATCAGGATCCCGGGTGTGCAGAAGCCGCACTGCAGCGCGAAGTGGCGACGGAACGCTTCCTGCAACGCCGTCAACGGGCCTGTCCCGGCCAGCCCTTCGACCGTCTGCACGCCGCATCCGTCCGCCTGCACGGCGAGCAGAAGGCAGCTGCGCACCGAGACGCCGTCGAGCCGGACCGTGCACGCGCCGCAGACGCCGTGCTCGCAGCCGACGTGCGTCCCTGTCGCGCCCGCGCGCTGCCGGAGGAAGTCGGTGAGCAGCAGGCGCGGCTCGACCGTCTCACGGACGCGCCGCCCATTGACCACGACCTCGATCTCGGTCATCGCACCCTCGCGAGCGCCCGCTCGACGAGCACGCCTGTCAGGTGGCGGAGGTAGCCGGGGGAGGCGTGGATGCCGCCGGGCGGGTCGACCAGGGTCGCGGCCAACGCTCCCGCCTCGCGTATCAGCTCGTCCGAGAGCGGGTTTCCGTCGAGCAGCGAGCCCACCTCCGTCAGGACTGTCGGCCGCTCCGTGACGGCGCCGACGGCCACACGTGCGCCTCGCACAGCGTCGCCGTCGGATCTGACGACGACGGCGACCATCGACAGCGCGTAGTCACCCGCGCGCAGCGCGAGCTCCTCGAACGCCGTCCTCTCCGCCGTGTCCGGCGCGGGCCAGAGCGTCTCCACGAGTAGCTCGGCCGGCTGCAGCGTCGTCGTGTAGTGGGTGACGAACAGATCCTCGGCGGCGAGGGTGCGACGCCCTCCGGGGCCTTCCGCCACGACTTCGCCACCGAGCGCGACGAGGCAGAGCGGCAACTCGGCCGCACCGTCCGCATGGGCCACGGAGCCGCCGACGGTGCCACGATTCCGCGTCGCCACGTGGCCGACGAACGGGAGCGCCTCGCGGACGAGAGGGTGGACATGCGGCGAGCGCTGCAGTTCGGCCTGCCGGGTGGTGGCCCCGACCCGGACGGTCCCGTTCTGCCGATCGATGCCGTCGAGGCCCGCGCGGTTGAGGTCGACGAGGAGCTCGGGCCGCAGCAGGCGCAGGTTGAGGGCCGGGACGAGGCTCTGCCCGCCCGCCAGCGGCTTCGCGTCCTCGCCGCCCTCCGCCAGCGCGGCAACGGCCTCCTCGAGAGAGTGGGCGGCGACGTAGCGGAACGGCGCAGGCTTCACGAGGTTGCCTCCGGCGGGCTGGTCTCCAGCAGCTCCCAGACACGGGGCGGTGTGAGCGGAAGCTCCACGTCGTCGCGGCCGAGGGCGTCGGCGACGGCGTTGGCGATTGCGGCGGGAACGCTCATCGTGTTGCCCTCGCCGATCCCCTTCGCTCCGAGCGCCGTGAACGGCGACGGCGTCGACCGGTGGCCGATCCGCGGTGTGGGGAGGTCGGGCGCCGTCGGTGTCACGTAGTCGACGAACGAGGCGGTCATCAGGTTTCCCCACTCGTCGACGACGTGGCGCTCGAAGAGCGCCGGGCCGGCGCCGTGGGCGAAGCCGCCGAGCACCTGCCCGTCTGCCAGCTTGGGATGGAGGATCCTCCCCGCGTCGTGGACGGTCACGTAGTCGAGCACGCGCACCTCGCCCGTGTCGCGCTCGACCTCGACGACGCAGACGTCGGCGAGGAAGCCGTGCGCAGCCGACGACGCGACGCGGTCCTCGGCGTCGGGCGGCTCGAGATTGGGCGCAGACCAGTAGGCGACGGTCGAAAGCCCGGCCTCCATCCTTTCGGGGAGACCCTCCGGATTCCAGTGCACTGCGCCCGCCACGCGACGCAGTGTCAACTCGGGCTGGCCGAGGTGCTCGCGGACCGTGTCCACCTTCGTGCGCAATCGGCGCGCAGCCTCCTGCACCGCCCCGACGGCGACGCCCGAGAAGCGGGAGGAGTAGTTGCCGGAAGAGATCGTCCAGGGGACGGTCTGCGTGTCCATCTCGGAGAGCACGGTCACGTCGTCGGGTGTGATCCCGAGCTCGTCGGCGACGACCTGGGCGCAGACCGTTCGGTGGCCCTGTCCCTGCGGGGTCGTCCCGAGACGCACGGTGACGCCGCCGAGCGGGTCGATCGTGACGAGCGCGCCCTCGGCGTTCCCTGACTTCGGTAGCGTCTGCGCCCGCTCGACTGCGGTCTGGGCGAGCGTGATGTAGCCCATGTTGGAGATCGATGGCTCGACCACGCACGCGAGGCCGACGCCGACCAGGCGTCCCTCCGCACGAGCCGCATCGGCCTCGGCCCGCCGCTCCTCGTAGCGCGCCATCGCCAGTGCGTCGTCGAGGCAGGCTGCGTAGTCGCCGGAGTCGTACAGCGCTCCCGACGGGGTGCGGTACGGCATCTGCTCTTGCGGGACGAGGTTCCGTCGAGCCATCTCCGCGGGGTCGAGACCGAGGCGGCGCGCGGCGATCGCCATCGTCCGCTCCAGCGGCAGGTACAGCTGCGGCCCGCCGAAGCCTCGGTTCAGGCCGGAGGGGAGGGTGTTGGTCAGCACGACGCGGTTGCGGGTCGCGACGTTCCGCACGGCGTATGCCCCCGAGAGCGAGCCGTGCATCCGGTAGAGCGTCGCGGGCTCGGGCGCGCGCACGTAGGCGCCGACGTCCTCGATCGCGTCGTACCGCAACGCGAGCAGCTCGCCGTCAGTGCTGAATCCTGCTTCGACCGTGGTCACGCGCTGTGTCGATGCGGCGCTTCCCGCGAGGTGCTCGATGCGGTCCTCGATCCACCGCACCGGCACCCCGAGGTGACGTGCCGCGAGCCCCATGAGCACGACGTAGGTGAAGATCGACGACTTGATGCCGAACGAGCCGCCCGAATCGGGCGGGGTGAGCAAGCGGAAGCGCGAGCCACGGAGACCGAGAGCCGCCGCTGCGACCCCGTGGAGCGTGAACGGCCCCTGGAAGTTCGCCCACGCAGTGAGCGTGCCGGAGCCCTCGTCCCAGTCGGCCACGACCCCGTAGCACTCGACGGGCGTGCAGCTGAAGCGGGGGAAGCGGAAGGTCTCGCGGACGACGAGGTCGGCTCTGGCCAGGGCTTCGTCGACGTCGCCGTAGTGGAACGACCGGTCGTGGATGCACGCCTCGGTGTCGGCTGCCGTCACGGGGTCGAGCATGGGCTCGAGCGGGTCGTAGTCGACCTCGACGAGCTCGGCCGCGTCCTCTGCCTCGTAGCGGTTGCGCGCGACGACCACGGCTACCGGCTCGCCCGCGTAGCGTGCGACGTCGACGGCGGTCGCGTAGAAGGGGACGGGGGAATCGATCCCCGCCGGGAACGGCCGCGACAGCGCCCTCACGTCCTCGCCGGTGAGCACGCCGACCACGCCCGGCGCTTCCAGCGCCGCCCGCGCGTCGACGCTGATGCGCGCGTGGGCGAGCTGTGAGCGGACGATCGCCGCGTGCGCGGCGTGTGGCACGGGGTCGAGGTCGTCCATGAAGCGCCCCCGACCGCGGAGGAGCTGTTCGTCCTCGGCCCGAGGTACCGACTGCCCGATCCAGGTCGCCTGTTGGCTCGTGGTCGCCACGTCGAGGACTCTACTGCCCGCGCGCGGAGCCCTCTTGACTGCTCACTATATTTCTGGAAGTATCGTTACTTCCCAAATAGAAGCGAGGTGATGATGTGTCGGTGCTCGAGGAGATTCGCGAGGCAAACGCGCAGTACTCGGCCGGCTTCCAGCACGGGGCGCTGCCGCTGCCGCCGGCGCGACGGTTCGCAGTGCTCACGTGCATGGACGCGCGGATCGACCCGGCGCGAGCGCTCGGGCTGGTCGAGGGCGACGCGCACGTGATTCGCAACGCCGGCGGGCTCGCGTCCGACGACGCGGTGCGTTCGGTCGTGATCTCGCAGGCCCTGCTCGGCACGACAGAGGTGTTCGTGATCGGCCACACCGATTGCGGCATGGAGACGTTCACGAACGACCAGCTGCGAGAACAACTCCGCGACGGGCGGGGAGTCGATGCCACCCATCTCGACTTTCAGCCGTTCCCGAAGGTCGACGAGCGCGTGGCGGCCAGTGTTCGCCGGCTGCGCGAGACACCGCTGCTGCCGGACGACTACGGCGTTCGCGGTTTCGTGTACGACGTTGCGACGGGCCGGCTGCTCGAGGTGGAGGCCGACGACTAGTCGGACATTGCGTATGCGGCCACGCTGCCCGCAGGAAGGTACGCCGCGGACGGGCTGCCGGCCGGCGTGAACAGCCCGAGCACGACGAGCTCGGCGTGCTCCTGCCGGTTCTCCACGATGTGCACCTCGCGCGGCGTGAGGCGGAACGCGGCACCCTCGACGAGCTCCTCGACCGCGTCACCGAGGTGGAACGACCCCGTCCCACGGAAGATCCAGACGATCTCGTCATAGAGGTGGTAGTGCCACGGTGCTCGCCCTGGCGGGATGTACCCGGTGAACAGCGTCGCGCGGGTCGAGCCGTTGTGCGGGCCGTACAGCACCTGGAACGAGCGGCTCCCGGTCGCCTGACCGGGCTCGACGTCGTCGAGGTGCACGACGGCGTCCGTTGGCCCGATCGGAGCGTGATGGTCGACGTCGCCGCCGATCGTCATCGAGAGGACGACGAGGCCTTCGGGCCCTGCGGTCAACTCCGCCCGCTCGCCCGCGGTGACGAGCGCGGCCGTGCCACGCGCGAGCCCGTGATGCTGACCGCCCGAGGACAGCTGCCCCGTGCCCGCGCTCGTGAAGATGAGCGTGTCGGACCCGTCGGCGCCGACCGGGGTCGTAGCGGCGGGCCCGAGGTGCAGGGTCGCGAGCGCCAGCTCGGAGCCATCCTGTGGGCGCACGAGGGAGTAGGTGTCGACGCCCTCAGCGGCGTACGCGACGCCGACCGCCGCATCCGTCGTCACCCGCTCACCGGCCACGGGCGGAGCATCTCACGTGTCGGGCTCCCGTTGCTGCCGGAGGAGGCGCGCCGCGCCTCAGCGCCGCCAGAGCTCGGGGTGACGCTCGACGGCGCGTGCCACGAGCGCGTCGTCCGGGTAGCCGCCGTCGAGTGCCCGAAAGGCGTCGAGGACGGCGCGGGGGTCTCGTTTGTGGCGCCGCGCGGCGAGTGTCAGAGGCTCGCGCACCGCCCCTCCGCAGTGCGCGCACGGGAAGTAGAGGTCGGACATGCAGTCGCGCAGCGCGGCCGTCCGGGAACATGCGCAGCAGCTCGAGCACCGTCGTCGAGCCGCGGATCTCGTCCCCGACGTCGTCGTCGGGCGCGCACGCCGGGTGCGACGAGGCCGGGAATCGACCGCGTCGCACCCGTGTGCGGAGTCGTCATCTCACTCGTGACCGGCGTACGCGAAGACGTGCGCGTCCGCGCCGTGCATGCGAACCGCGTTGCGCGGCAGTTGGTAGCGGGCGAACGGGAGCACTGCGACCTTGGCGTCGGCGCCGTGGCGGCTCATCGCCGCCGCGAACGCCTCGTCCAGCGACGTCGTCGCGTCGATGCCGATGTCGGCCGCCATCGCCAGGTTCTCCTCGAGCGTGACGAGCGACAGGTGCTTGCGTGTCATCACCTCGTAGATCGGCACCCAGATGCACCCTGCCCACATCTGGATCTCGCGGGCGTGGATATCGCGGAGCACGCGTTGGTAGTTCTCGGCCGTGGCCGGCATGTAGGGCTTCATCAGGTCCATCAGCGCGAGCCCCGGGAAGTCGCCGATCGCGGTCGAGACACCGGGTGACGGGCTCGTGTAGATGATCGTGCCGCCGTCCTTGACCACCAGGTCCGCCGACATGCAGCCCCACCCCGTGTGGAAGAACAGGTGGTCGGTCGGGGCGAACACGCCGCAGATCGCGATGTCCACCTGGCCGTGCTCCGGGACGAAGCTGTCGTAGGCGTACACGGCGTTGAAGCGGCGGATCGCCTCCCGATGGGCCTCGGGGTGGGAGCCGAAGATCACGTCGTGCGACCCGCCCGTGGGTGTCGAGGATCACGTTCATCGTGCAGTCGAGGCCGCACATCGTCGCGACCTCGTCGATGTCCGAGCGCATCGGGCCGCAGTACGCGCCGTAGTGGGTCTGCGGTGATGTCACGAACGCGCAGTGGTTCGACTCGATCGTCTCGTCCGAGACGACGCCGGGAAGGATCAGCTTCCCACCGCCGCCTGCGCCCCAGTGGTTCGCCTGCGCCTGGCCGATCGTGATCTTCACGTCGGCGGAGGCGACGTCGTTCAGCAGCCAGACCGGGGTGCCGCCGGACGACACACCGACGAACGTGTAGGCCTCTGCGTTCTGCGGGTCGTTCTGCTGGAACGACCAGCCGTTGCGCTCCATGCGGGCGAGGTTCTCGCGTCCCGACCTTCTGCTCGGTGTCCGACTCCGACATCGGAAACACCTTCCCGTTCGCGCAGCAGACGCGGACGTCGCCAACTCCTGCAGCCTCGACGACGTCGAAGACTGCAGGGAGCAGCTTCGAGGAAGGGGTCGGTCGAAACTGATTGTCGATGATCACGGCGACGCTCGCCTTGCCTGCGAGCAGGTCGGCGAAGGCGGGACCGTCGACGGGGCTCGCGAGCGCGTCGCGGGCAGCAGCCGTCGGGTCGGCGCACGGGCGCAGGCTCTGCCGGTCGCACGTCGGCGACGAGGTTTGCGGTCGGGATGTCCAGCTCGAGCGTGTCGCGGTGCTTCTTCGTCTCGTCGTCCGTAGCCCCGATCGCCAGCGGGTCCATCGACTCGTACGGGATCACCGCGCGGTACGTCTCGCTCATGTCTCCTCCGGATGGTCGCGTTCGTTCGGTCACCCATCAGGCTACGAGTGCGCGGAGGCCCGGGTCAAGCTGCATCCGTGTCACCTGATCAGTAATCGATCATCGAAGATGGTCGTTGAAACCCGTCTCTGCGATTGGTACGGTCGCAGTCGGTGAGCGACCGGCTCGCACAGATCCCCATGGCGAGGCTCATGCCTCGCATCGTCGTCGGAGCGCTCGTCGCGTTCGCGCTGCTCTACGTCCTCGTGATCGCGAGCCCCACGCCGGAGTTCGGCGGCAACTGGCGGACGACGAACTTCGGTTCGGCGCTCGACGACTGGAAGAGCTTCACGCGCACGCTGCTGAACGGGATCACCTTCTCCGCGTTGCTGTTCATCGTCGCCAGTGGCTTCTCGCTGATCTTCGGGCTCATGCGCGTCGTCAACATGGCCCACGGGTCGTTCTTCCTGATCGGCGGCTACATCGCCTACGAGGTGCAGCAGAAGATGACCGGAGAGAGCGGCTTCGGGATCCTCTCCGAGGACGTCAACACGTGGGAGTGGGTGCTCCCGGCTCTGACCGCGGCGCTGATCGTCGCCGGTGTCGGGTTGATCGTGCAGCAGGTGTTCCTGCGCTGGAACCAGGGTCAAGAACTGCGTCAGGCGCTGATCACGATCGCGATCTCGGTGATCATCGCCGACCAGGTGATCGCACACTTCAACGACGGCATCGCCTCCAGCGTCACCTGGCCGGGCTGGATGAATCGGCTGGTCGAGCTGCCGCTCCTCGGCGTCGACTACTCGCTGACTCGGCTCGTGATGCTCGCCCTCGGCGTCGCCGTCGGCGTCGCGCTGTGGATGTGGCTGTACCGCACGCGCACCGGCATGGTGATCCGGGCGGGCGTCGACGACCAGCAGATGACCTCTGCGCTCGGAGTGAACATCCAGTTCGTCTTCGCCCTCGCCTTCGTCATCGGTTCCGCGCTCGCAGCGTTCGGCGGTGTCGTGGGTGCCTCACAGGGCGCGGTCGCGCCCGGTCAGGACGGGCAGTGGCTGCTGAACTCGCTCGTCGTGATCATCATCGGCGGCATGGGCTCCCTGCTCGGGGCGGTGGCCGGCTCGCTCCTGTACGGGATCGTCTTCTCGTTCTCCGCGGTCTACCTGCCGACGACCGGCGACAACTGCTGCACGCAGTACTCGATCGTGTTCACGTTCATCCTGCTCGCGCTCGTGCTCGCGTTCCGCCCGCAGGGCCTCTTCGGGAGAGCCGCATGAGCGTCTGGTCGCCGAAGACCATCGTCGAGCGCAGCATCGGCCTCGTCGTCCTCGTCGTCGTCGCGGTCGCGCCGCAGTTCTTCAGCGACTACTGGGTCGACACGATCTTCACCCAGACGTTCATGCTCGGCATCGTCGCCGCAAGCCTCATCTTCCTCTCCGCGTACGCGGGCATGATCTCGCTCGCACAGACCGCGCTCTTCGGCATCGCCGGCTACGCGCTCGGCAACATGGTCACGCAGCGTGTGCCGGGCGGCGAGACAAAGGGGCTCACGCTCGGCTTGGACCCGACGCTCGCGCTGGTGCTGGCGCTCGCGATCACCACGGGGATCGGGCTGCTGTTCGGGGCGATCGCGGCACGCAGCTACGGGATCTACTTCCTCATGCTCACGCTCACGTACGGTGTGATCGCGACGTACTTCTTCGGCCAGGTGACCCAGTTCGGCGGCTTCTCGCCGATCGCCGGCATCAACGGGTACACGCCCGGGTTCATCGGCGACATCCTCAACGACCGCGAGCGTCTCTACTACATCGCGCTGATCGTCGCCATCTTCGTCTACGTGTTGATCCGCTTCATCGTGCGGACCCCGTTCGGCTACGCCATGCAGGGCATCCGGGACGAGCCCGTGCGCATGGCGTCGCTCGGCTACGCGGTCCCCGCGCATCGCACGCTGGCGTTCGGGCTCTCGGCGTTCATGGCTGCGCTGGGGGGCATCCTGTACGTGTGGTGGCAGGGCCAGATCGCCCCGCAGGACGTCGGGCTCAACGCCACGATCGACCTGCTGATCATCGCCGTGATCGGTGGCCTGGGACGGGTCGAAGGCGCGTGGCTCGGGGCCTTCACGTTCATCGTGATCAACAACTACGTTCGGGACATCAAGTTCCCCGGCGCCGAGCAGGTCGGTGAGCTGCCGATCGTCGGCGGCAGCTTCAACACGATCATCGGGTTGATCTTCCTGCTCATCGTGATCGTTTCCCCGGAAGGGCTGTCCGGAATCTGGGATCGTCTATGGAGACTCGGCGATCGACGAAGCGGACCGGACGAGCCCGTCGGGCTCGAGCCGAGCCCGACTGGGCAACAGGGTTGAGAGGCAGAAAGGAGGGGTCGAGGCACCATCGTGAGACATCGCACGTTCCATCGGACACGTACAACCACCAAGCAAGGAGGGCAACTCGCATGAGTTCACTCACGCGAAGCTGGAAGCTCTTGCTTCCGCTCGGTGTGCTCGCGATCGCGGTCGCCGCCATCGCCTCGACGTCGCTCGCGGCGTCGCAGGCGCGGGAGGTCCGCGTCGCGATCATGACCGACTGCAAGGGCGCGTTCGGCTTCGGCTACGAGCTCGACATCGGCGGCGCCCAGGCGGCGCTCGCGCAGTATGCGGGCGGTAAGCCGAAGAACAAGAAGAAGCCGTCCGCCGGTATGACCGGCATCAAGGTCGGCAGCGACGAGCGTCAAGATCGTCGGGTACGGCTGCGGCGACGACACTGCCCCCACGGCGCTCAAGGAGACGCGGCGCCTGATGGAGCAGTTGAAGGCCGATGTCATGATCGGCCCGCTGTCCGGTGACGAGGCCGTTGCCGTCGCGAACTACGCGAAGGGCAAGCCGGCCAAGACGTTCATCATCGGCACCGCCGGGTCGCAGGATCCGACCCTGCAGATCGCACCGAAGAACGTGTTCCGCTACCACGGCGATGGCGCGCAGTGGAACGCCGGTCTCGGTGAGATCCTCTACAAGAAGAGCGGTTGGCGGAATGCCGCGATCATCATGGACGACTACAGCTTCGGCTGGACGTCCGGAGCCGGCATCATCGCCGACTTCTGCGCGATCGGCGGCAAGATCACGAAGCGCGTGTTCCCGCCGCTCGGCACGACCGACTACTCGTCGTACATCCAGCAGCTCCCCGCGCCCGACTCGGTCGACGGGTACTTCTGGGTCGTCGGCGGGACGGGGACGGCTTCGAGCCTGACCGCCTTCGAGCAGGCGTACGGCAAGCTCGACCCGAAGCAGCACGCTGCGAACCTGTTCTTCGCGTTCCTCGGTGCCGACAAGGTCGTGGCGCCGAAGGTCGTTGGCTCCTACGTCGGTGGTTTCGGCACCGGGCCCGGCCTGAAGACGAAGCAGGCGAAGGCGTACGAGGCAGTGATGAAGAAGTGGTATCCGGACCTGCCGGCTGCCGACGGCTTCGTCTACAACTACTACAACGCGGCCTGGGCCCTCGTTCAGGGTCTGAACAAGTCGGCCGGCAACGTCGGAGCGAAGCTGCAGGCGAGCCTGCCGCGGACGCTCCGCTCGGGCTACGAGGTCTCCGACAAGGGCCTCGTCAAGCTCGATGTGAACAGGCAGGCTGTTCAGGATCAGTACCCGCTGCAGCTCGTCAAGAACGCTGACGGCAGCGTCGGGACGGCCGTGATCGGCTACGTGCCGAACGTGAACCAGTCGTTCGGTGGTCTGTTCAAGCGCACGAGCCCGCCGCCGGGGCGCACGCAGCCGGCGTGCGTGAAGAAGAAGCTGCCTTGGCAGGGCAAGATCAAGGTGGTCAAGAACGGCGTCATCACGAAGCAGGTCATCAAGTAGTTCGATGACCGAAGCACCGCCACAGAGCGCCGAGCCGATCCTCCGCTTGCGGGGGGTCGGCCGGCGCTTCGGCGGCGTTCAGGCCGTACGCGACGTCGATCTCGACGTCGCGTACGGCGAACGCCGTGCCGTCCTGGGCCCCAACGGGGCCGGGAAGACGACCCTGTTCAATCTCGTCGCCGGCGACTTCCATCCCACGAGTGGGACGATCGAGGTGATGGGCCACGACGTGACGAATGCCGCGGCCCGGTACCGGCCACGACTTGGTCTCGCACGGACGTATCAGAAGACCCGTCTGTTCGCGGGGCTGACGGTGGAGGAGAACATCTACCTCGCGATCGTCGGGCACGACGGCGGCCGCATGCGCGTCTTTCCGCGTCGTCGCGACCGCGACGTGATGGCTCGTGCCCGCGAGGCGGCGGAACACGTCTGGCTGGGGCACAAGACCGGTGTGGCCGTGCGCGACCTGTCGCACGGCGAGCAGCGACAGCTCGAGGTGGGGATGGCGAGCGCCGTCGAGCCGAAGCTGATGATGCTCGACGAGCCCGCGTCAGGGTTGTCACGGGGCGAGCGGGAGCGGCTGACCGAGTTGCTGCTCGGGTTGCCCGAGGACGTGACCTTGATTCTGATCGAGCACGACATGGACGTCGCGCTCACCGTTGCCGCGTACGTGACGATGATGCACGACGGCCGCAAGGTCGTCGAAGGGACGCCCGCGGAGATCCGGGCGAACCAGATGGTGCACGACATCTACCTCGGCAGTCAGTTCCACGAGGAGGACGGGTGAGCGACGTCTTGCTCGAGGTCTCCGGTCTCGATGCTTTCTACGGCAGCGCTCAGGCGCTCGAGGGGGTCTCGTTCTCGATGGGGACCGAGGCAGTGGCCGTGATCGGACGAAACGGGATGGGCAAGACGACCCTGTGCAACGCGTTGATGGGGATCTCGCCACCCGCGGCACGCGGCTCGGCCGTGTTCGACGGCACGGAGCTGATCGGGCGCCCGTCCTACAAGATCGCTGGTGGGGGAGTCGCGTACGTTCCACAGGGGCGGCGGCTGTTCCAGTCGCTCTCGACCGACGAGCACCTGAAGATGATCCGGACGAAGCGCGGCGGCCGCTGGACGCCGAAGGACGTCTACGAGCTGTTTCCGCGTCTCGCCGAGCGCAAGCGGATCTCGGCCACGCAGCTGTCGGGCGGCGAGCAGCAAATGCTCGCCATCGGTCGTGCCCTGCTCACCAATCCGGCCCTGCTGATCATGGACGAGCCCTCCGAGGGGCTCGCCCCGACGATCGTCGAGCAGGTGATCGACACGTGCAAGACGCTCGTCGCCGAGGGCATGGCGATCCTGCTCGTCGAGCAGAACCTCGGCGTCGCCACGTCGGTGGCCGAGCGCCAGCTCGTGATGGTCGCCGGGCGCATCCACGACGAGACGACGGCCACAGCGCTCGAGAACGACCCCGACGCGCAGCGCCGGTACCTCGGCGTGGAACCACTCGAGACGCGCGCCGGCTGAGCCAGCGCGCGCCTTCGCGATCGTGGTAGGACCACGTACGCGACCGAAACTGGAACATCGCGAAAGGAGCCTCACGTGCCCACCGTCGTCCTGGTCGGAACGCTCGATACGAAGGGGAGGGAGTACGGCTTTCTCGCCGATCGGATCCGGGAGCACGGCGTGGACGTCGTGCTCGTGGACGCGGGCATCGTCGGCGAGCCGCTGGTAGCTCCGGACGTCTCGCGCGAAGAGGTTGCAGCGGCGGTCGGCGCCGATGTCGGTGCGCTTGCGAGCGCGGGAGATCGGGGTGCCGCGGTGGAGGTGATGGCTCGCGGTGCCGCGGAGATCGTCCAGGGCCTGCACGCCGGGGGCCGGCTCGACGCAATCGGCGGTCTCGGCGGCTCGGGTGGCTCGTCGCTCGTGACGTACGCGATGCGGCAGCTGCCGATCGGTGTGCCGAAGCTGATGGTCTCGACCGTCGCGTCGGGCGATACGACGCCGTATGTCGGGTCGGTCGACGTGACGATGATGTACTCGATCGTCGACATCTCCGGGGTGAACCAGATCTCGGCGCGGATCATGGCGAACGCAGCCGGTGCGCTGGCGGGGATGGCGAAGGCGTCGGTGCCTCCCCTCGGAGAGGAGAGGCCGCTCGTGGTGGCGTCGATGTTCGGGGTCACGACACCGTGCGTGACGACAGCGCGTGAGCGCCTCGAGGAGCTCGGCTACGAGGTGCTCGTCTTCCACCAGACCGGCGCGGGTGGCGGCTCGATGGAGGCGCTGATCAAGGCCGGCTTCATCGCCGGTTCGCTGGACGCGACGACGACGGAGTTCTGCGACACGGTCGGCGGCGGGGTCTTCCCGGCCGTGCCGGACCGGCTGGAGTCGGCGGGGGCGGCCGGGATCCCGCAGGTGGTCTCGCTCGGAGCGCTCGACATGGTCAACTTCGGCCCGCGCAACACCGTCCCGGAGAAGTTCGAGAACCGGAACCTGTACGTCCACAACCCGACGATCACGCTGATGCGCACGACACCGGACGAGTGCCGGCAGATCGCCGAGCTCGTGGCCGACAAGCTCAACGCCGCGACCGGGCCGACGGTGCTCTTCGTCCCGCTCGGAGGCGTGTCGATGATCGCCACCGATGGCGGCGTCTTCCACGACCCGGAGGCCGACGCCGCCCTGTTCGACACGCTGCGCGAGCGCATCGACACGTCGAAGGTGGAGGTCCACGAGCTCCCCGCCGACGTGAACGATCCGACCTTCGCGCTGGCGATGGCGAACCGCCTGCACGAGCTGATCGAGGAGGCGCGATGACCCGTCGCTGCTACAGGCAGACCCCCAGGTGTCAGACACCTCACGTGTGTCAAGACCCACCTGTGCCAGTTCAATACCAACTCGTCCACAGCATTGACCACGGTTCTCGTGGTTCTGCGGGAATGCCTGTGCAGAAAGCGATACGCAATTGGCACACATCACACTTGACGCGGAGACGGTGTCTGACACCGCTTCTTGGAGGGATGCAATGACGAGGGATGAGGCGCTCGCCCGACTGCGAGCACAGATCGACGCTGGTCAGGCGGTGATCGGCGCCGGCGCGGGAACGGGGCTCTCGGCGAAGTGCGCGGAGGCCGGAGGCGCTGACCTGATCATCATCTACAACTCGGGCCGCTACCGGATGGCCGGTCGTGGGTCGCTGTCGGGGCTGTTGCCGTACGGCGACGCCAACGCCATCGTCGTTGACATGGCGAAGGAGGTGCTCACGATCGTCGACGAGACCCCCGTGCTGGCGGGTGTCTGCGGCACCGACCCCTTCCGGCTGATGGACGTGTTCATCGACGAGGTGAAGCGGATCGGGTTCTCCGGTGTGCAGAACTTTCCGACGGTCGGGCTCTTCGACGGGACGTTCCGCAAGAACCTCGAGGAGACGGGGATGGGGTACGGCCTCGAGGTGGACATGATCCGGGTCGCCCACCAGGCCGATCTGCTCACCGCGCCGTACGTGTTCGACGCCGACGAGGCGAAGGCGATGGCCGAGGCGGGTGCCGACGTGCTCGTCCCCCACATGGGGCTCACGACCGGCGGTGCAATCGGCGCCGACACCGCGAAGACGCTCGACGACTGCGTGCCGTCGATCCAGGAGATGCACGACGTCGCCAAGCGCGTGAACCCCGAGATCATCGTGCTCTGTCACGGCGGCCCGATCGCCGAGCCCGACGACGCTGCCTACATCCTCGAGCGCACCGAGGGGGTCGTCGGCTTCTTCGGCGCCTCCTCGATGGAGCGACTACCGACGGAGGTTGCCATGACCGAGAACATGCGCCGTTTCAAGGCCATCCCGGTGACGAGCTGATGAGCGCGTTCAAGCCGGCCGGCGAGATCGAGCGTCAGGACCTCGACTGGGGCGTGTTCGGGGCCGTGAGCTCCCCGCGGGACGGTCTGCGGGGGATCGTCACGATCGAGGCCACGTTCCTGCCCGGGAAATGCCACGACTTCCACTTCCATCCCGGCCAGGAAGAGGTGATCTACGTCGTCGAGGGCACGATCGAGCAGTGGATCGAGGGGGACAGGCGTCTTCTCGGCCCTGGCGACGCGGTCGTGATCGGCGAGTCTGTCGTGCATGCGTCGTTCAACGACGGCGACGGCCCCGCGAAGATCGTCGCCATTCTCTCGCCTGCTGTCGGCGAGGACGGGTACGGCGTGGAGGACGTCTCCGGCGACGAGCCGTGGGCTTCGCTGAGAGGGAGCTCCTGATGCTGGCAGCTCGCGTGCACGAGGGCGGCGAGCTTCGGGTCGAGGAGGCTCCCGATCCGACCCCCGGCCCGGGGGAGGTTGTCGTCGAGCTCACCAGGGCCGGTCTCAACCGCCGCGACCTGCTCGTCTCTGGCGGTGTGTACCCCTTCCCGCTGCCACTGATCCCTGGATCCGACGGGGGGGGTGTACGCCGCGATACGGGCGAAGAGGTGCTGATCATGCCCGGGTTGCGGTGGGGTGACCGCGAGGACGCCTTCGGCCCGGACTTCGAGGTGCTCGGCGGCCCGACCGACGGGACGTATGCGGAGCTCGTCGCCGTGCCCGCCGAGAACCTCTACCCGCGGCCGGAGGGCTGGAGCTGGGACGAGTGCGCCGCCTTCCCTCTCGCTGCGCTCACCGCGTATCGAGCCCTCTTCTCGCGCGGTGGCCTGCGCGCCGGTGAGACGGTGCTCGTGCTCGGCGCCGGCAGCGGCGTCTCGACGTTCTCGGTGCAGCTGGCGACACAGGCGGGCGCACGCGTGCTCGTCACGTCGTCGTCGGACGAGAAGATCGCCCGCGCAATCGAGCTCGGCGCCGAGGCCGGTGTCAACTACGGCGGAGACGACTGGCCTGCAGCGGCGAAGGAACTGGGGCCGGTCGACCTGGTGATCGACTCTGTGGGCTCCACGTGGCAGCAGTCTCTCGAGTGCGTGCGGCCCGGCGGCCGCGTCGTCGTCTTCGGTGCCACGAGGGGGACGGAGGTCGAGCTGCAGGTCCGCCCGTTCTACTTCGGGCAGCTGTCGCTGCTCGGGACGATGATGGGCAGCCCGCGCGACTTCGACGGCCTGCTCAGCATGGTCGCCGAGGCGACCTGGAGGCCCGTGATCGACGCCGTGCATCCGCTGGGCGACGCACCGGCGGCACTCGAGCAGTTGCGCGGCGAGCACTTCGGCAAGATCCTGCTCGACTGCGGCTGAGCGGCCGCGCCCCTCTGGCTGGGCGCGGCTCGGCTACCCGGTGCCCCAGCGCGCCTGCAACTCGACGACCTCCTCGTCGGGGACGCCGACGGACACGTGGAGATGGAGAAGCTTCCACCGATCGTCCTCGTGGTTGAGAACCGCCGTCACGCGCGTCTTCATCGCCCCGGCGTCGCCGGGGAAGACGAACGTCGGCTCGTCCACGGCCCAGCCGAGCCCGCCCTCCGCATAGCCGAGCGGCTCGGGCCCGGCGTCGATGCGGAGGCCCTCGGCTTCGAACCCGTAGCGCAGTGCCGCGCTATCCGTGACGCGCTCACCGGGTGCCGTGCCGATCACGATCGTCGCTGCATCACTCGAGACGAGCTCGTCGAAGCGCTCGACGTCACCGTCCGAAACACCCCTGTAGAACGCGAGCAGCGCGTCTCGCACGTGCTTCGAGGAATCCATCCTCAACCTCCTGGTCGGCGAGTGCAGGCGTGGGATGGTGCCATGCCGGCGCGTGCGCGTCGACCCTGCAGAGGGACACGACTACGGTGCGCTGAGCCGGTGGCCGCCGTCGACGCCGAGCACGGTGCCGGTGACGAAGCCGTTCGTGAGCAGCAGCCAGATCGCGTGTGCGAGGTCCTCGGCCTTCCCGACCCGACCGACGGGCAGCGCGCCCCCGAGGCGGTCGAACATCGCCTGTCGGGCAGCGTCGTCCATGCCAGCCCAGGTCGGCGTGTCGATGATGCCGGGGCAGACGGCATTCACACGCACCGGTGCGAGCTCGACCGCGAGCGTGCGCACGAGCGCCTCGACCGCTCCGTTGAGCGACGCCGTCGCCGCGCCGCCGACCGAGGGCGTATGCGCGAGCACTCCGGATGTGAGCACGATCGACTCGCGGACGTCGGCCGCCTGGATCGCCGCCAGCGGCCCCCACAGCTTCGTCTCGAACGCGTGCCGCGCGACGTCGAGGTCGAGCTCCTTGACCGGGCCGCTCGCTCGCGCGACGGTCGTCGTGACGAGGTGATCGATCGAGCCGAGCCGCTCGAACAGGGCGCGGGTGGCTGCCGGGTCGGTGACGTCGAGCGCGACCTTCTCGGCCTCGACGTCGGCTCGATCAGGATTGCGCGACGCGACGATCACGTCCCAGCCCTTGTCCGCGCACAGCCGCGCGGTCGCGAGCCCGATACCGGACGAGCCACCGACCACGACGACGCGTGTCATCCGGTGGTCACGCCGGCTTCTCGGCAGAGACGAGCTGCTCGTAGGCGGGCACCGTGAGGAACTCGACGTACTCCTCGCGCGTCGCGACCTCGTCGAACAGGGCCCTGGCCTCTTCGTAGCCGGGGCCGAGGTGATCGGCCTCGTCTGCCGTCACACGCCGCACGTCCTCCATCGTCACACGGCCGTGGTGCAGCCACTGCCAGATCTGGCTGCGGCTGATCTCGGCCGTCGCTGCGTCTTCCATCAGGTTGTTGATGGCGGCGGCGCCGTTCCCGTTGAGCCACGCGGCGAGGTACTGGATGCCGACGGACACGTTGTTGCGAAGCCCGTCCTCGGTCACATCCCCTGGCGTGGCCGCAACGTCGAGCAACTCCGCGGCGGTGACGGTGACGTCCTCGCGCTGCCGGTCGATCTGGTTCGGCCTCTCGCCGAGCACGAGATCGAAGGCCGCGGTGGCGACGGGGACGAGATCGGGATGCGCGACCCACGTGCCGTCGAACCCCTGGGATGCCTCGCGATCCTTGTCCTCCTGCACCTTCGCCAAGGCGACGCGGTTGACCTCGGGATCGCGGCGGGACGGGATGAACGCCGCCATGCCGCCCATCGCGTGCGCCCGACGTCGGTGGCAGGCCTTCACGAGCAGCTCGCAGTAGGAGCGCATGAAGGGCACCGCCATCGTCACGGCGGCTCGATCGGGGAGCACGAACTCGGGTCGGTGGCCGAACTTCTTGATCACGCTGAAGATGTAGTCCCAGCGGCCGGCGTTGAGGCCGGCCGAGTGCTCGCGCAGCTCGAACAGGATCTCGTCCATCTCGAAGGCGGCGAGGATCGTCTCGATCAAGACGGTGGCCTTGATCGTTCCGCGCTCCACGCCGTGTGCGTCCTCGGCGAAGGAGAAGACGTCGTTCCAGAGCCGGGCCTCGAGGTGCGACTCGAGCTTTGGCAGGTAGAAGTACCGCCCGTTGCGGGCGTGGTTGCGGTGGAAGTAGAGGCCGAAGTCGAAGAGGCTTGCGGAGATCGGGGCCGCGTCGACCTCGAGGTGGCGCTCGTCGAGGTGCCAACCACGCGGGCGTACGAAGAGGACGGCTGGGTCATCGGCCAGGCGATACTCCTTGTCGGGCGTGATCAGCTCGATCGTGCGGTCGAGCGCGTCCGTGAGGTTTCGCTGCCCCTGGATGCAGTTGTTCCACGTCGGCGAGTTCGCGTCCTCGAAGTCGGCCATGAACACGCGGGCGCCCGAATTCAGCGCGTTGATCACCATCTTGCGGTCGACCGGGCCCGTGATCTCGCAGCGGCGGTCGGCGATCTCGTCGGGGAACGGCGCGATGGCCCAGTCTCCCGTGCGCACCTCTGCGGTCTCGTCGAGGAAGTCCGGCAGCTCGCCACCGCGCAACCGCAGCAGGCGCTCCTGCCGTCGCGCGAGGAGCTCGCGGCGGCGGTCGCCGAACTCGCGCTGCAGGGCGACGAGGAACGAGTGCGCCTCTGGCGTGATCACGTCGGCGGTCTCCGTCATCACGTGATCATCTCACCTCGGGCGCTGCCGCTGCCGCGAAACGCTGGTGTCGGACTTCAGTCCGACACCGACTGATGGTCGGGCCTCTGGGTCTTGGTGTCGGACTTTCAGTCCGACACCGCTATTCGTCTGTTCGCGGCGGCCCACTCCGGGTGTCTGACTGAAGTCAGACACCGACTGATGGTCGGGCCTCGAGCCCGACCATCAGTCCTGCTCGTGGTCGCGCTCGCAGGAGTCCGGGCACGTGCACTCGGCGAGCTCGGCACGCGTCAGCACCGGCGGCTTCACGGCGAGCGCGGTGTGGGTCGACCGAACGGCGCGGGGTCCGCGGCGGCGTGCGCGAGAGCGGAGCCTCAGGATCTTCGTCGTCATCATCGCCTCCTTCGTGTGGCGGATCGTGGAGCGGTGGTCGCGCGGCTCATACCGCGCTCCGCTCCTCCTCGAACTGCTGTTCCTCGGTCGAGCCCTTGAGCGCCAGCGTCGACGCCGAGCCACCCGAGATCGTCTCCATCACCTGGTCGAAGTAGCCCGCGCCGACCTCACGCTGGTGACGGGTCGCGGTGTAGCCCTCGTCCTCGAGCGAGAACTCGCGCTCCTGTAGGCGCACGTATGCGCTCATCGCCTCGTCGCGGTAGCCGCGTGCGAGCTCGAACATCGACAGGTTCGCGGAGTGGAAGCCGGCAAGGGTGATGAACTGGAACCGATACCCCATCCCGGCGAGGCTGCGCTGGAAGCCCGCGATCTCGTCGTCGGAGAGGTGACGGCGCCAGTTGAACGACGGTGAGCAGTTGTAGGCGAGCAGCTTGCCGGGGAACCGGTCGTGGATTGCCGCGGCGAACCGCTCTGCCTCGGCCATGTCCGGAGTCGACGTCTCGAACCAGACGAGGTCGGCGTACGGCGCGTACGCGAGGCCGCGCGCCACGGCCGACTCGAGCCCGTCACGCACGCGGTAGAAGCCCTCGGGCGTCCGCTCGCCGGTGCAGAACTCTCGGTCGAGCTCGTCGACGTCGCTCGTGAGCAGCGTCGCCGACAGCGCATCGGTTCGTGCCACGACCAGCGACGGAACACCGGCGACGTCCGCGGCGAGCCTCGCGGCCACCAGCGTGCGCACGAACTGCGACGTGGGCACGAGCACCTTTCCTCCGAGGTGGCCACACTTCTTCTCTGACGAGAGCTGGTCCTCGAAGTGGACGGCGGCGGCACCGGCCTCGATGTACGACTTCATCAACTCGAACGCGTTCAAGGGGCCGCCGAATCCCGCCTCCGCATCGGCGACGATGGGTGCGAGCCAGTACGTCTCGTCGTCGTCCTCGGCGTGCGCGATCTGATCGGCGCGGAGCAACGCACCGTTGATGCGGCGCGCAAGCGCGGGCCCGCTGTTCGCCGGGTACAGGCTCTGGTCGGGATAGGTGGCGCCCGCGAGGTTCGCATCCGCCGCCACCTGCCAGCCGGAGAGGTAGATGGCCTTGAGGCCCGCCTTCACCATCTGCACGGCCTGGCCCCCGGTCATCGCGCCGAGTGCCGACACCCATTCGTCCTCGGCGAGGAGTCGCCGAAGGCGCTCCGCGCCGAGCCGTGCAAGTGTGTGCTCGATCACGACGGAGCCGCGAAGGCGCTCGACGTCCTCGGTGGAATACGGCCGCTCGACAGCTGGCAGTGGGCTCACGGGTCTCGTGCTCCTCTCTCGTTTCGGATCCGGGAAGTCTAATCTCGGATCCTAGATGAGGTTTTCAAGCCATGCAAGACGATAGATATGTTCCTTTCGGATCCCAAACAGCCAAGAAGGGATTCATGATGGTCTCGCGTAGACTCGGCTCGTGACCACGGAGACCACGAAGGCAGACGACATCGCCCGCGTGCTCGAGGACGAGATCGTCGGCGGTGCGATCGAGCCCGGCACCGTGCTGCGTCAGGAGCAGCTGTCCGAGCGGTTCGAGGTCAGCCGGACGCCGATCCGCGAAGCACTGCGACGGCTCGCGGCCCTCGGGCTCGTCTCGTTCGAGCCGAACCGCGGCGTCCGTGTTCAGGGGCTCTCGGCGCAGGAGCTGCGCGAGGCGTTCCTCGTCCGTGCGGAGCTCGAGGCGCTGGTCACCTCCGTGGCGACACCGCGCATGACGGCGTCCGACCTCGCCGCCCTCGACGCCGCCGAGCAGGCGTTCTCCGAGCTCACGGTGCTGCTGCGCGAGCAGGCGCGACTCGGCCACGTCCGCGACGCCCTGCTGTTCGGTGAGTGGATGCAGGCCAACTACTCGTTTCACGACGTCATCTACCGCGTCGCGGACATGCCGTACGTGGAGCGGGTGGCCAAGAGCGCGCGGCGGACATTCGTCGGTGACCGTGTGTGGAGCGCCCGGCGCGAGCTCGACGCGCTCTTCGCACGCAACGAGTTGCAGCACGGAGCGATCCGGGCTGCGATCGCTGCCGGCAGCGCGGCCGGGGCAGCGGCGCTCGCGCGCGAGCACGTCCTAGCGTCCGGGCGACTGATCGAGGCCGTGCTGGAGTCGGTCGCTGGTGGTGCGCGCGCGGCCGATGAATAGCGCGCGCTTCCTCAGAAGGTCCCGAAGCGCTCGTATGCGTCGAGCGGTGACGCTCCGGCTCGTACGGCGTTCCTGATCTCGTTCTCCGTTCCTACCTTGCGCTCGGCCTCGGCCAGCACATCGGCGGCGACGTCCTGCGGGACGACGATCACGCCGTCCTCGTCGCCGACGACCCAGTCCCCCGGGGCGATCCGCACGGTGCCGATCGTCACTGGGACCTCCGTCGCGGTGACCTCCCAGCGCCAGGTGCAGTCCTCCGGCGTGACATGGCGTGCGAAGACGGGGAATCCCTCGTCGGCGATGAAGCGTGTGTCACGGCAGCCGCCGTCGATCACGCAGCCCGCGACGCCGCGCGTGAGGAGCGACGTCGCCGACAGCTCGCCGAAGTGGGCGGCGCGTTCGTGGTGGCACTGGTAGACGGCGACGTGACCGGCGGGCACGGCGCCGAGCATCGCCAGCGTCTTCCGAACCGAGCCGTCCCAGTCGTCGTGGTCTGAGGGGCGCCCTTCGACGGTGAACGCCTGCCCGGCGAGTCGCATGCCCGGGACGAGCGGACGGATCGCGGGTGGCAGCACCTGCTCGCGGAGCCCGCGGTCGTCGAGCACGTCGGCGAGCGCCGCCGTGTACACGCGTCCGAACCGCTCTCGCATACGCCGACCCTATCGCTGTGCGATAAGTCGCGCATGGCCGATCATGGCGAGGGCATGGCAGAGTCGATCGACTACGCGGAGTTCGACGCGCTCACGTTCGACTGCTACGGAACTCTCATCGACTGGGAGGCGGGCGTCCTCGCTGCCGTGCGGCGCGCACTCTCCGACCTCGAAACCGCCGACGACGACGGGCTGCTCGAGCGCTACGCCGTCCACGAGGCCGCTGCCGAGCAGCCGCCGTACCGGAGCTATCGGAGCGTGCTCGCCGACAGCGTGCGAGCCCTCGCCGCCGAGCATCGCCTCGAGATCTCGGACGACGCCGTCGACCGGTTCTCGGAGTGCGTCCGCGAGTGGCCCCCGTTCAGCGATTCCGAGGACGCGCTCCGTCGACTGCGCGAACGCTTCCGGCTCGGGGTGATCACGAACTGCGACGACGACCTGTTCGCCGCTTCACAACGGCTGCTTGGTGTCGAGCTCGACTGGATCGTGACGGCCGAGCAGGCGCGGAGCTACAAGCCGGATCGGCGACCGTTCGAGCTCGCACTCGAGGCGATCGAGGTTCCGCGCGGCCGCGTCATGCACGTCGCGCAAAGCCTCTTCCACGACCACGTCCCCGCGAAGCAACTCGGGTTGACCACGGTCTGGATCGACCGCCGCCACGACCGGCCCGGCTTCGGCGCAACGCCTCCCGCGACCGCCACGCCGGACGGGGTGTTCCCCAGCATGCGCGCCTTCGCCGACTCGGCCGTCCCGATCGGCGGCTGA
Source organism: uncultured Actinomycetes bacterium (assembly GCA_963701395.1). Lineage (GTDB taxonomy): Bacteria > Actinomycetota > Thermoleophilia > Gaiellales > Gaiellaceae > Gaiella. The sequence goes on along the minus strand of CAVOZU010000006.1, from coordinate 241,239 downwards.
CGCTCTACGCCGGAGTCGGGATGCCGAGGTCGGAAGGAGCATCGTCCCCGCGGCCCTCGACGAGCTCTGGCGCTCGCTCGGCGAGCAACCGCAGTACGAGCTGTGTCCGGCGCACACGCTCGCGCCCGAGAGCGACCGCGGTGCCCTCGACGTGCAGGCCGGCCGGATAGATGTTCGGCGCGTTGCGCAGGCCGACCTTGACGTACAGCGGGGCCGCGACGCGGATCATCTCCGGCACCTCGTAGTGCCGGACGAACCCGCCCTGGTCGTCGGGTGCCTCGACGTAGACGTCGAGTGGGGCCGTGCAACCCTCACGCACCTCGCCGAGCTCCGAGACCGAGAGGTCGGTGGCGACATTGATCGTCGACGCCCCGAGCTCCTGCAGCACGCGGGCGGTCTGCCCGTTGGCGCACGCGAGCAGCACGGACGTCTTGAGCACGAGGTCGGAGGGCAGATCGCGTGCCGCGCGCATCCGGCCGAGCGTCGCCAGCACGCCGATGTCGGCGACGAGGTACGAGCGGATGCCGTGCGAGAGCCCACGTCGTACCTCGGCGAGGCAGTGCTCGATGCCCGCGCTTCCCCGCGCGACGCCCGCGACCGCGGCCGTGAGCTGCGACTGGCCGCCGGTGTCCCAAGCGCCACGGGGCCCGAGGAAGAGCGACACCTCGACTCCGTGCGTCGCGCCGAGCTGCGCCATCTCGTCGAGCTCGTCGTCGGTGAGCATCATCACACCCGACCCCTGCGAGACCCGACGAACCTCGACGCCGCGCGCTGCGGCCTCCTCCAGCACGGCACGCAACACCACGGGGCCCTCGACGGAGGGGATCTCGACGCGGTAGCGGAGACCGTCGGCGAAGCGCGCGGCACTCATATCGTCGACCTTCTCACGTTCACGTCGCCCAGAACGCATCGAAGGCGGTCGGGTCCGAGGGCAGCGCGAGTACGGAACGCACGAGCCCGTCGTCCAGTTCGAGCAGCAGCACCTGGTCTATGTCGAGCTTCGAGCCTCGCCGCTCGCCGCTCGCACGGTACAGCGCCGCAGCCCGGCTGTCCGACGCCAACACGTCGATCAGGCGCGAGGAGTACGTGCCACCCGTCTCCTTCGGCAGGCGCGCCAGGAACCGGAAGATCGAGTCCCGGCCGCGATATGTCCCCGCCATCACCCCGTCGCCGGGCACGACCCAGACGGCGTCGTCGGCGAACAGGTCGCGCAGTGCAAAGCCGTCCTTGCGCGCGAACGCGTCGAACATGCGATGTGCCACGTCCTCGTTACGAGCGGCGGTCACGTTGGGCTTCCCATTCCGCGATCAGGCCTTCCACGTGGCGGCGCTGCGCGTCGGTGAACTCGAACCGGTCGAGCAGGAGGCGCGCCTCGGCGGGGTCGTCGTGCTCGACGGCTGCCTCGAGGTGCTCGCGCTGCGGCGTGGGCTGGCGCAGCTGTCGGCGCAGCCAACGGAGAAGGCTCACGCGTGCTTGATCGCCCATGTCTCGGCACTAGGCTATGTGAGATGGACACGCTGCTTGCGATCACGAGTCGGCGCGACGAGCGCCGCTACCTCACCTCGGCGATAGCTCCGGAGGTGGTGGCGCGCATCCTCGATGCCGGCCGCCTGTCGGGCTCGAGCCAGAACCGGCAGGCATGGACGTTCGTCGTGCCGACCAGCCGCGCCCGGATCGAGGGGCTCGCAAAGGCGGTCTTCGTCCCCGAGAACGTGCTCTCCGCCGGCCTTGTGGCTGCGATCGTCACGCCTGCCGGGAAGGGCGTGTTCGACGCGGGTCGCGCCGCGCAGAACATGCTGCTCGCAGCGTGGAACGAAGGTGTTGCCTCGTGTCCGAACGGCATCCAGGATCGCGCCGCCGCATGTTCGGCGTTGGCGCTCGAGGATGACGAGGACCCGGTCATCGTCCTCTCGTTCGGGCTTCCCGGGCGCCCCCGTGACCCCGAGTCACGGCCGGCTTCGGAGTGGAGCCAGCGAGCGAACCGACGTCCGTTGGCCGAGGTCGTGCGGGAGATCGCATGAGCACCCCTCCCCTCTACCGCGGCGGGTTGGATCTCGGCGGCACGAAGATCCAGGCGGTCGTCACCGGCCGCGGGGCGAAGGTTGTCGGGCACGCACGCCGGGACACACCCCGTCGTGGTGGACCGAAGGCCGTCCTCCGCGATCTGGCCGTGACGCTGAGGGAGGCGGTTGCGGACTCCGGTCTCAAGCTCGACGAGCTCGGCGGCGTCGGCGTCGGGGTTCCCGGGGAGATCGATCCTGTGGAGGGCATCGTCACGCAGGTGGCCAACATCGACGGCTGGGACGACGAGTACGCTCTCGGTCCGGCGCTCTCCGAGGCGCTCGGTGGGCTCCCCGTCGCGATCGGCAACGACGTCAGCGTCGCCGTCGAGGCCGAGCGACGCTACGGCGCCGGCCGGGGCCTGCGCAGCTTCCTCGGTGTCTTCTGGGGCACCGGAGTCGGAGGAGGCCTCGTCGTCGACGGGCGGCTGCTCGTCGGCCGGGGGTCCGCGGGCGAGATCGGCCACGTCTGTGCGAAGCCCGGCGGCCGGCGCTGCGCGTGTGGGCTGCGCGGGTGCGTCGAGGCCTATGCCGGGCGCGGGGCTCTGGAGCAACGGGCCCGGCACGAGGCTCGGCGGCGCAAGACGGTCCTCTTCGACCTCATGCGCCAGCGGGGACGCGATCGTCTCACCAGCGGCATCTGGCTGCGTGCGCTCGACGCCGGTGACGAGGTCGCCAGGGACCTGCTGCACGACGCGGTCAAGGCGCTCGGTGTCGGCATCGGAGCGGCCGTGACCCTGCTCGACGTGGAGGCGGTCATCATCGGCGGCGGCCTCGGGGAGCGGCTCGGCCCTGTCTGGTTGAAGCGCATCGAGAAGGCCGCGCAGCCGCACACGTTCTTCAAGCAGCGGCCGGTGTACCGGCTGGCCGAGCTCGGGGACATGGGTGGCGCCATGGGTGCCAGCATGCTCGGCCCGCCAAGACGCTCCGGATGAGGAGCGTCCTCGTCACGGGCGCTGCCCGTGGGCTCGGCGCCGCCGTGGCCGCGCGGCTGCGGATCGACGGGTACGCGGTGGTCGCCACTGACATCGTCGACGGTCCCGAACTGCTCGTCCACGACGTGCGCGACGAGGCCGACTGGCGCACCTCGGTCGGCGAGCTGACCGCGGCGGGGGAGCCATGGGGGCTCGTCAACTGCGCCGCCCGCACGGTCGTTCGCGACCTGTTCGAGATCGCTGCGCAGGAGTGGGACGACGTGCTGGCAACGAACCTGCGCGGTCCGTTTCTCGGCATTCGTGCCGTCGGCCCGATCCTCCGCGATCGCGGTGGCGGGCGGATCGTCAGCGTGGCGAGCGATTCCGCCTTCCGAGGCATCGGCGTCACCGGCGCCCACTACGCATCGTCCAAGGCGGCGCTGATCACGCTCACGCGTCGCGCCGCGGCGGCGCTTGCTGCATCCGGCGTGACCGCGAATGCGGTGGCGCCCGGGACGCTGGACGGGGACACCGTTCGCGAGCTGGCAGGCGATCGAATCGACGCGCTTGCCGCGGAGATCCCGGTCGGACGGCTCGGCGGCCTCGACGAGGTGGCGGGTGTGGTCTCGTGGCTGCTCTCCGACGACGCGTCCTACGTCACGGGCGCCACGATCGTCGTCGACGGCGGCGCGAGCCTCTGACCCCCTGGCCGCCGCCTCCTACGCGGTGGCTCGGCTCGGAGTGCCTACGCCGCCGGGAGGGCGCGCCGCAGGAAGCCGAGTAGGTTCAGGCTCGTGACGGCCCGGATGTCGGCTTCCGGCCAGCCTCGCTCGTGGAGGGCTGTGACCAGCGCGGGGTAGCACTCTGGGCCGGTCAAGCCTTCGATGCCGGCACCCGCCTGGTGCCCGGGCGGTGTGAGGCCGTCGTTCGGCATCGCCGGCGTCGGCATGGCCTCCCACAGCCGGCGCGTGAAGTCGCCGCCGAGGCAGACGCGTTCCACACCGACGATCGCGGCGGCGTGCTCGAGGTGGGCGATCACTCCTTCGATCGTTCGTTTGTCGGGTCCGATCGCGATCGGGTGCAGCATGAGCCCGAACAGGCCCCCGGTCTCGGCGAGCGCGCGCAGTTGCGCGTCGTCGAGGTTGCGAGGCGTGTCGTGGACGGCCCGGCAGCCACCGTGCGAGTAGACGACCGGGTGCCCTGGAGCACGCGCGAGGATCTCGGCGAAGGCACCGGCTGAGGCATGTGCAAGATCGAGGATCACCCCGAGCGATACGAATCGATCGACCAGTTCGCGGCCGAGCCGGGAGAGACCGCCTCCGTCCTCCGCCGCACCGTCGGAGAACGCGTTTCGCATGTTCCAGGTGAGACCGGCCATGCGCACGCCGAGCTCGTGGAACACGTCGGCCGGCCAGATCTCGACTCCGAACGCCTCCACACCCTCGAGCGAGAGCATCAGGCCGATGCGCTCCCCGCGCTCGACAGCGTCCAAGTCCGCCGCCGTCCGGACCTGCACGACGCGGTCGGCGCACTCGCGCAGCGCGTGGTGGAACGACGCGACGAGCGACAGCGCCTCCCGCAGCGAGCCTTCGGGTTGCACCGCGTGGTCGACGTAGACGGGGCACACCTGCAGGCCGACGCCACCCTCCTCGAGCAGCGGCAGCCACGTGCGGGAGAACACGTCCGTCTCGCCGAGGCGCCGCTCGCGGTACGCGAGCTCCATGAGGAGGTCGGTGTGGGCGTCGGCGATCATGGCGGGTAGTCCGTGACGTGACACTCTCGGCGGGCGGAGCCTATCGGCCGGCGTGGCCGTCACCCGATGTGAGAGGCTTGTGGCATGACGGCTCTGCGTCTCGGTCTGATGTCGACGGCCAACATCAATCTCGAGATCCTCGGTGCCGCGGCTGCGACCGAGCGCGTCGACGTCGCTGCGGTCGGCAGCCGGGACCGTGCCACGGCCGACGCCTACGCGGCCGAGCACGGCATCGACCGAGCGCACGGGAGCTACGACGACCTGCTCGCAGACGACGCCGTGGACGCCGTCTACATCTCGCTCCCGAACGGCATGCACCACGAGTGGACGATGCGAGCACTGGCTGCCGGTAAGCACGTGTTGTGCGAGAAGCCCTACACGAGACGTGCCGGCGAGGTCGAGGAGGCGTTCGCTGCCGCCTCGGCCGCCGGGCTCGTCCTGATAGAGGCGTTCATGTACCGCCACCACCCGCAGACACGTGAGATCGAGCGGCTCGTGCGCGGTGGCGCGATCGGGAGGTTGATCGCGGTGCGTGGCACGTTCACCTTCCCCCTCCACGACCTCTCCGACGTGCGCGCGCAGCCGGGGCTCGACGGGGGTGCCCTGATGGACACCGGCTGCTACTGCGTCAGCGGCGCGCGCCTCGTCGCGGGCGAGCCGATCTCGGTGCTCGCCGAGCAGGTGACCGGCACGACCGGGGTCGACATGGCGCTGTACGGCACCCTGCGGTTCGCGGACGACGTCGTCGCGCAGCTCGAGGCGTCGTTCGTGGCACCGCGACGTCAGTACCTCGAAGTCGTCGGCGAGGACGCCGTTCTCGTCGCCCAGGCGCCGTTCCGGGTCGACTGGCCCGGCGAGCTCCAGCTCGTCCGCTCGGGCGAGATCGAGGTGCTCGACGTGCCTGAGGCGAACTCCTACCGGCTCCAGCTCGAGAACCTCGCGGGCGCCGTCGCCGGAAGCGAAGACGCGTTGCTCGGGCGAGAGGATGCGCTCGGACAGGCGCGCGTGATCGAGGCGCTCTACCTCAGCGCGGCAACACGCGCTGCAGTCCAGCTGTAGGCGCGACGGTCAGCCGGAGGCGGTGATCGTTGCGCCGGTGACCTCGCCGAGGATCGTGACCTCGTCGGCTGACGGGACGTCGCCGTCGTAGCCGACCAGCACGAGCGACGGCTTCCCGCAGGTCGGGGGCGAGCCGGACGCCGACGTGCAGAGGAACGTCTTGCCGTTCGCCTCGACGACCCAGCCGGTCACGGAGAGCTCGCCCTCGAGCGTGAGTTCGGTGACATCGACGATCGAGAGGCCGACGTCGTCGACGACCGCATCACCGTTCGTCCCGCCGGTGGGGGCGCCACCGCTCTCGCCGCCGGTGCCCCCGCCGCCGCCGCATCCGGCCGAGACGCCGAGCGCCGCGGCGACCACCAGTGTTGCGGCGAGCACGTGCCGCTTCGTCGTGTCTCTTTGCGTCATGTCGTGTTCGAGTCGGCGTGATCTCGCATCGGCAGCTGTTCGATCGCGCCGCTCTGAATCCTCCATGCGGCCAGCTCGTCCGTGCGCACTGTGTAGATCACGTACGGCTTGCCCTCCCACATGCCGATGTTCTGCACGTCGGTGCGGGACGGGCGCGGCGGAGAGGACACGTGCGAGTGGACGACGGCGAGCTCGAGCCCGGCGTCCTCGAGGAACCAGACCTCGGGGTCGTCCATGTGCAGGTCGAAGCGGTACGGCGAGGCCGCGGCGTTCACACCGCGCTCGTAACGGGCGGCGACCCCGTCGCGCAGCACCAGGAGCCCGCACGACTCGTTCGGCTGCTCGTCTCGGGCGTGTCGGACGATCTCGTCCCGCACACGCGCGGGGATCACCACCAGACGGTGTGCTCCATCGCGTGCTCGACGTCTCTGCCGGTCCGCGCGTCCCAGAAGTCGGCGGAGAGGTACTTCCAACCGCCGTCCGCGAGGATCGCGACGACGACGCCGTCGTTCAGGTCCTCGGCGAGACGACGCGCGACGTGCAGCACGGCTCCGCAGGAGACACCGGCGAAGATCCCTTCCAGCTCGAGCAGGTCGCGCATCGCCGCAACCGACTCCTCGTTCGAGACCAGGACCTTCCGATCGAGCTTTGTCACATCGAGGATTGGCGGCACGTACCCGTCGTCGAGCGAGCGAAGGCCCATCACCGCGTCGCCGGGGAGCGGCTCGGCCGCAGCTACGACGACGTCCGGGAACGACTCGCGAAGCCGCTCTCCGACACCCATCAACGTGCCCCCGGTGCCGAGCCCGGCAACGAGGACGTCGACGCGGTCGAGCGCCTCGGCGATCTCGGCCCCCGTCCCCTCGTAGTGGGCGCGCGGATTCGCGGGGTTCGCGTACTGGAAGGGCATGAAGTAGCGCGGATCGCTCTCGGCGAGCTCGAGCGCCAGCCGCACCGCGCCGTTCGAGCCCTCGTCGCCGGGTGAGTAGACGATCTCGGCGCCGTACAGGCGCAGGAGGCGCTTGCGCTCGTCGGTCGCGTTCTCGGGCATCACGCAGGTGAGCGGGTAGCCCTTGAGCTTCGCCACCATCGCGAGGGCGATGCCCGTGTTGCCGGACGTCGGCTCGAGCAGACGCCGTCCCGGTTGGAGCTCGCCGGACGCCTCGGCGGCCTCCAGCATCGACTTCGCCACACGGTCCTTGATCGAGCCGGTCGGGTTCTGCCCCTCGAGCTTCGCGTACAGGCGAACGTTGGTGCTCGGCGCCAGCCGCGTGAGCTGCACCAGTGGGGTCTGCCCGATCAGATCGAGTGCCGATCGGGCGACGGCGGGTGCGCACGGCTCTTCGATATCGGTGCCACCCGCCATCGCGGGTAGCAGGATCACGGTCGAGCCGTCGGGCACCGCCGTGTCGAGGCCGTCGAGGGTGCGAACGTCCTCGCCGCCGAGATACACGTTGACGAAGGGGGCGATCCCGCCGTCGGCGAGGATCTGAGAGCCGAGCGCCGGGTAACGCCCGGCGAGGTCGTCGAGGATCTCGCGCACGGTGCCACCTGCCGCCTCGACCTGACGCTCGCCTCCGGCTTCCGCTCGGAGCGTCGGTGGGATGCGCACCGTCGTCACGGATGGGCTCCCGTGCTCGGTAGCGCCGGGCCAGCGCAGAACTCGACATAGTCGACGTACTCGGTGATCGTCGGCGCGTCGCCGCACACCGGGCACGACGTGTCGCGACGCACCGTGACCTCGTCGAACGTGGTGTGGAGCGCGTCGAAGAGCAGCAGCCGGCCGGTCAGCGTGTCGCCGGCGCCGAGGATCAGCTTCAGCGCCTCGCTCGCCTGCAGCGAGCCGACGATCCCGGGCAGGACCCCGAGCACGCCGCCCTCGGCGCAGCTGGGCGCGAGCTCGGGCGGGGGCGGCGAGGGATACAGGCAGCGGTAGCAGGGCCCGACGTGTGGCTGGAAGACGGTCACCTGACCCTCGAAGCGGTAGATGGAACCGTGCACAACGGGGACCCGGTGCCAGATCGAGGCGTCGTTGACGAGGTAGCGCGTCGGGAAGTTGTCGGCGCCGTCGACGATCACATCCCACCCGTGGGCGAGGATCCGGTCGACGTTGTCGGACGTGAGCCGCTCCTCGAAGGGCAGGACCGCGACGTCCGGGTTGAGCGCCTCGATCGTGCGCTTGGCCGACAGCACCTTGGGCTCTCCGAGTCGCTCGGTGGAGTGCACGATCTGCCGTTGCAGGTTCGAGTCGTCGACGACGTCGGCGTCGATGATCCCCAGCGTGCCGACCCCGGCTGCCGCCAGGTAGAGGGAGGCAGGCGACCCGAGCCCGCCGGCGCCGACGAGCAGAACGCGGGCGTCGAGGAGCTTCTGCTGACCGGCTTCGCCGACCTCCGGAATCAGCAGGTGGCGTGAGTAGCGCGTGCGCTGCGCGGGCGAGAGCGTTCGAGGCATCGTCGTCTCGTAGCCCGAGCGCTTCCAGTCCGAGTACCCGCCGGCGAGGTTGACGACGGTCTCGTAGCCGAGCTCCTGCATCGTCTTCGTGACGAACGCGGAACGCGAGCCACCGGCGCAGTACACGACGATCTCTCCCTGCTTGTCGGGCGCGATCGCCTCGACTCTCGACTCCAGGTACGTGCGCGAGAGATGGACGGCGCCGGGGATGTGTCCCTCCTGCCACTCGTCCGGATCCCGCACGTCGAGGAAGAGGACGGGTGCCTCGCCGGTCAACCGTTCGCGCGCCTCGGCGGCCGAGATCTCGTCGATCTCGCCCCTCACGCGTGCCAGAAGATCACGGTACGTCGTCATTACTTCCACGAATATAGCGTCAGCGAGCAGGTGTGTGCGCGGTGCGTGTCGGTGGACGTGGTGGCGCGCGCGTCGCTGCCGCTAGCGTGCGGTCGTGAGCCCGAGCGCCCGCATCCTCGCGATCACCGGCGCCGTGGCGGGCCTCGCCGCCGTGGCCGCGGTCGGCTTCGCCGTCTCCCAGACCGAGCGCTACGAGCCCGTCCCCCTCGAAGACGTCCAGCCACGGGAGGGACTGCCACCCCTCGCCATCGACCTCGACGTGCGCACGGATGCCGAGGCCACCGACCTCCGTCGTGCCCAGGCCCTCTACGACGAAGGCGACCTCGAGGCGGCGATGGCGGTGTTCGCCAGCCACTCCTCCCTCGAGGCTCGGGTCGGGCGCGCCATGACGCTATGGCCGGAGGAGACGGTCGACTTGCTGAACCGACTGGCAGGGCTACACCCGCAGAGCCCGGTGGTGCAGCTGAATCTCGGACTCGCACTCCTCTGGGCGAACGAAGGGGGAGCCGAGGAAGCATGGCGGGCGGTCGTCGACGCCACGCCCGATTCGTCCTACGCCGTGGTCGCCGGCAACCTCCTCCACCCGGAATTCGCTCCCGACCTGCCACGCTTCGTGCCGGGCACGTCGCTGCCGCCCGCCGTGGGGAACCTGCCTCCCGAACGTCAGCTCGCCGTGCTCGAGGCTCTCGCCGCCAAGGGTGATCGGCTCGGCACGCTGTACTACGGTGTCGCGCTGCAGCGGCTCGGTCGCCAGCAGTCGGCGGCCCGTGTGCTCGGCGACTACGCGAAGGCACATCCCCAGGACGCGGAGGCACAGGTCGCGGCCGCGGTTGCGCTCTTCGACAAGGCGAAGCCCGAGACGGCGTTCTCCAGGCTCGGGCCGCTCTCGAAGCGCTTCCCACGAGCGGCGACGGTTCGCTTCCATCTCGGGCTGCTGTTGCTCTGGTCGGGAGAGCTCGAGGAGGCCCGACGCCAGCTGAGGCTCGCGCAGCGCTCAGAGCCCGGCTCGCCACTCGCGGGAGAGGCCACCCGCTACCTGCAACAGCTCGCCAAGGCCGGGTCTTGACGCCCACCGGCGCACGCGACCTTTGACGAGGCAACGACCTCTGGCTACCGTGACGGCGCACCGCGACGGAAAGGGGCGGTCCTGAGCGAAGCGCACCCGGGGAGCCCGCTCCCCGCCACCCGCGAGTCGGTTCTCGAGTCGGACGAAGCACGCGCGCTGCTGGAAGAAGGGCGTGCAGCGGGCCGTCTCGACGCGGACGCGATCGCGCTCGCGCTCGACGAGCTCGGCCTCGACACCGGCCAGCTGGACGCCTTCTACACGCAGCTCGAAGAGGAGCAGATCGAGGTCGTCGACGCCGCGGCCGAGAAGGAGCGTGAGCGCGAGTGGGAGGCGAGCACCGAGATCTCCACCGACACGCTGCAGCTGTTCTTGAAGGACATCGGCAATGTCCCGCTGCTCACCGCGGCGCAGGAGGTGGAGCTCGCGAAGCGCATCGAGCGGGGTGAGCATGCTGCGAAGCAGGCCATGGTCGAGGCCAACCTGCGGCTCGTCGTCTCGATCGCGAAGCGCTACCGCAACCAGGGCCTTCCGTTCCTCGACCTGATCCAGGAGGGCACGATCGGGCTCGTGCGCGCGGCAGAGAAGTTCGACTGGCGCAAGGGCTTCAAGTTCTCCACGTACGCCACGTGGTGGATCCGCCAGGCCGTGGCGCGCGCGATCGCCGACAAGGGTCGCACGATCCGCATGCCCGTTCACGTGGTGGAGAAGCTGAACAAGATCCACCGCTCGGAGCGGAAGCTCCGTGCGGAGCTCGCCCGCGAGCCGACAACTGTCGAGATCGCAGACGACGTCGAGCTGCCCCTGGAGGAGGTCGAGCAGATCCGGCGCAGCGCGCAGACCCCCGTGTCGCTGGAGAAGCCCGTCGGTGACGACGAGGAGAGCGAGTTCGGCCACTTCCTCACGGACGACTCGATCCCCCTACCCGAGGAGCAGGCCGAGACCGCGCTTCGCCGCGAGGCGCTCCGCTCCATCCTCGGCAGCCTGTCGCCGCGCGAGCGCGCGGTGCTCGAGTTGCGCTACGGGCTCGACGGACAGCAGCCCCGCACCCTCGACGAGGTCGGCCGCGCCTTCAACGTCACCCGCGAGCGCATCCGCCAGATCGAGCATCAGAGCCTGAAGAAGCTGCGGGCGCTGGCCGAGGCCAAGGACGTCCGCGACGTCGCCTGACCGCGGGCGCCCCGGCGTCCGGCCGTCGGATAGTTCACTGGCCCTAGAATCCCGCGAGTGCCCGTGCCCTCCCTCGACGTCCTCAAAGCAGAGCTCGCCGGGCTGATCGCGATCCCGTCGATCAGCGCCGACCCCGGGCACGCCGACGACGTCGTGCGCGCCGCCGAGTGGGTGCGAGACGCTGTCGTTCGCGCGGGAGGTGACGCCGAGCTCGTGCCATGGGGGGACCGGCCGCTGGTCGTCGGAGAGATCCGCGCGTCGCGCGACGCCGAGACGGCGCCGACGGTTCTGGCGTACGGGCACTTCGACGTCCAGCCTCCCGATCCGCTCGACCAGTGGGAATCGCCCCCGTTCGAGCTCGTCGAGCGTGACGACTGGCTCTACGCGCGGGGGGTCGCCGACGACAAAGGGCAGCTCTTCATGCTGCTGAAGGCGGTGGAGTTGCTCGCCGGGGCCGACGAGCTGCCTGTCAACGTCCGCGTCGTCTGCGACGGCGAGGAGGAGGTTGGTGGCCACTCCGTCGTCGACTGGCTCTTGCAGGACGAGCGCGGCGCCGACGCGGCGGTGGTCTTCGACTCCGCGTATGTCGAGCGGGGTGTGCCCGCCTTCAACATCGCCGTGCGCGGAGTCTGCTACCTGCACGTCACCGTGCGCACAGGGGGTCGCGACCTCCACTCGGGCGTCTACGGCGGCGCGGCGATGAACGCGATGCACGCGCTCATGCGCACGCTCGAAGGCGTGCTTCCCCGCGACGGGCGTTTGCCCGAGCCGCTGCGGGCGGGCATCGTCTCGCCCGGCCCGGAGGAAATGGCCGGGTGGGATCGGCTGCCGACCGGCGCGGCGGAGCTCGCCGCCGCCGGCGCTCGCCCCGCCGATGGGAGTGCGGCGGACGAGTTCTACATCCGCACCTGGGCTGAGCCCGCTCTCGATGTGAACGGCATCGCAGGCGGGTCGGCGACCCTGCAGAAGACGGTGATCCCCATCGAGGCGCAGGCGAACCTGTCGATCCGGCTCGTCGGCGACCAGCGCCCGGAAGAGATCGTCCCTGCGCTCGAGCGACTGCTGCGGGAGTCGGCGCCCGAGGGCGTCGACGTGGAGGTCGACGTGTGGGCCCAGTCTCCGCCGGGTCTCGTCCCGTCCGACGCGCCTGCGATCCAGCTCGGGCTCGACGCCTTCGAGCACGTCCTCGGCGCGCGTCCACTGCTCATTCGGACGGGCGGCGCGATCCCACTCGTCTCGGCGCTGGCGCAGGCGGGCGTGCCGACCGTGCTCACCGGGTTCGCCCTCAACGACTCGAACGTCCACTCACCGAACGAGCGTCTTCCGGTCGAGCACCTGGCCCTGGGTATCGAGGCCGCCTGCGAGTTGTTCCGGCGTCTCGGCCGGCTCACGTGAGCTCACCGACCGACACACGCTTCTCGTGCCTGTTGGCCGAGGAGCTCGCCTCCGACGTGCTCGACCGCTTCCTGCGGTACGTCCGCATCGACACCCAGGCGGACCTGGACTCGACGACGTATCCGAGCACCGCGAAGCAGCTCGACCTGTCCCGCCTGCTCGTCGCCGAGCTTCGCGAGCTCGGCCTCGCCGACGTCGAGCTGACGGAGCACGGCTACGTGCTCGCGACCGTCCCGGGCACGGTCGCCGACGCGCCGACGATTGCCCTGATCGCGCACGTCGACACGTCGCCGGATGCGCCCGGCACGGGCGTCACGCCGGTCGTGCACGAGCGCTGGGACGGAACACCGATCGTGCTTCCGGGCGATCCGGCACAGGTGCTCGCCCCGTCAGAGCTGGACGAGCTGCAGGAGTGCGTCGGGCACGACCTCGTGACGAGTGACGGCACGACCCTCCTGGGCGCCGACGACAAGGCGGGCGTCGCCGAGATCATGTGCGCCGCCGCCTACCTCGTCGCGGACGACCGTCCGCGGGCACCGGCCCGCGTCGTGTTCACCGTCGACGAGGAGGTGGGCCACGGGACGGCGCACCTCGAGCTCGACCAGGTGGGGGCTGACGCGGGGTACACGCTCGACGGCTCGGGTCGCGGGGAGCTCGAGGTGGAGACGTTCTCCGCGTATGGCGTCAAGGTCACGATCAACGGTGTCGTCACGCATCCCGGCAGCGCGAAGGGAAGGATGGTCAGCGCCGTCAGGCTCGCCGCCGACCTCGTCTCCTCGCTCCCACGCGACCGGCTCTCGCCCGAGACGACGGAGGAGCGAGAGGGCTTCGTCCACGCCACGCGGATCGCCGGCCACGTGGCCGAGGCGTCGGTGTCGTTCATCGTGCGCGACCACGACGAGGAGCGGCTGGAGGAGCACCTCGCGGCCCTGCATGCCCTCGTCGACGAGTTGCGGGAGCGCGAGCCTCGCGCGCGCATCGAGGTGAAGGTCGAGCAGCAGTATCGGAACATGCGCCACGCCCTCGAACAGCATCCGGACGTGGTGAGCACAGCCGTCGAGGCGATCCGCAGCGTCGGGCTCGAGCCACGCTTCCCGATCATCCGCGGAGGCACAGACGGCGCGCGCCTGACCGAGCTGGGGCTGCCGACGCCGAATCTCTTCACGGGCGGGCGTCACTATCACTCGGTACGGGAGTGGGCCTCGGTCCAGGACATGGCGGCGGCCGCCGCCACCGTCGTCGAGCTCATCCGTCTCTGGGGAGGACGAGCGATCTAGCCGTCGTTTCCGCGTCCGACTCGGTCTCGACCTCTACCATCGAACTCAGCGTGGGCGTCCTCCACGGACACGGCACACGCAGCGGCGATCCCGATCCCGACGGCTCGGCTCCGGTTCGCCCGCAGCGTCGGGCCTTCTCTCGGCCGGCCGGCCTGATCGTGGTCACGGTCGCCGTCGCAGTGCTCGCAGTGGGCCTGGCCGTCGGGCGCAGCGGCTCGACCGGGTCGGACGCGGCGCCCGCGGCGGACGACCTGCCGGTGTTGGATCTGCGTACGGATGCGGGCCGCGAAGCGCCGTTCCTGGCCGCGTTCGATCCGGCCGCGCTCGGTCGCGGCGCCGGCATCGACCAGATCCAGGCCATCGACGACCCGGTGTTCGACACGCCGGAGGAGGCCTCGACCCTGCTCCGCGACACGGACCTCGTGATCGCGGTCGAGCACGACGGTGACTCCCGAGCCTACCCGGAGAAGGTGCTCTCACTGCACGAGGTCGTGAACGACGTCGTCGGTGGCACACCCGTCGCCATCGTCTGGTGCCCACTCTGCCGAACGGCCACGGCGTTCGAGCGCACCGTCTCCGGAGACGAGCACGTCTTCGGGGTCTCGGGGCTGCTCTACCACCGCAACGTGATCCTGTTCGACAGGGAGACGGGGAGCTTGTGGAGTCAACTGCTCGGCGGGGCCGTCACCGGCAGCCTGCGCGGCAGCGAGGTCACCGCCGTCCCGGTGGTGCAGGAGACGTTCGGGCGCTGGCGCGAGAAGTACCCCGACGGTCAGGTGCTCTCGCTGTCACGCGACACCGAGGCCGTTCTCTTCACCGACCCGTTCGAGAACGGCACGACGAGCGGCCCCGAGTCGTCCGATGCCCCGTACACGGCGTACTGGTCGAAGGTGGCGACCTTCTACCGCGGGGCGGTGATGGGCGTGGCGGACAGCGCCCTGGTCGTCGGGGCCGTGGCCGGTGGTACCTCGACGGCGTATCCCTTACGGGCCGTGAGCGAGCGACGTGTCGTCGAGGACGAGATCGGCGGCGTGCCCGTGCTGCTCGTCGTTGGTGACCGCGGTGCCCTCTGGGCCTCGGTCTTCTCCCGCGAGGTCGACGGGCGCGTTCTCGGGTTCGCGTACGACGGCGAGCGGCTCGTCGACGACGAGACGGGGACCGAGTGGTCGCTCGACGGCGTCGGGCAGGACGGGGAGCTCGCCGGGAGTCGGCTGCAGCTGCTGCCGGCGACGACGTCGTACTGGTTCGCCTGGCGCTCGCTCTACCCGGACACGGCGGTCTGGCGTCCTTGAGGGCCGGGTTGGGCGGGGCTGTGGTCGGCGCCGGCGGCCGCGCGTCTCGTCAGTGTGAGTGGACGCCGCAGCCGAGCCAGTCGTGGCCGAAGCGTCGCATCTCGTCGATGATCGGCAGGAGCGCGCGCCCCTTGTCGGTCAGCGTGTATTCGACGCGCGGCGGCGACTCCGCGTAGCTGCGACGCAGGACCATCCCCTCGGCCTCGAGTGTTCGCAGGCGCTCGGCCAGCGTTCTCGGGCTGATCCCCGCACACGAGTGCTCGAGCTCGGTGAAGCGCCGCGGCCCTTCGGAGAGGTCGTGGACGATGAGCACCGTCCACTTCGCCCCGACGATCTCAGCCGTGCCGGCGACCGAGCACGTCGGCGCAGAGTGCACCGGAAGCATCGTGCGCGGCTCGGTCGTGCCGGGCATGGCTCCATTGTACGGGTCGATCCGTCGGAGCGACGGCGCTCACCACGGTGGGGGGTTGTACACCCAGCGGCCCCCGACCATGGTGGCGACGACCTGCACCGACTCGAGCTCGTCCAGCGGGCAGTCCAGCGGGTCGCGGCTGAGCACGACGAGGTCGGCGAGGTAGCCGGGAAGGAGCTTGCCGCGTCTCCGCTCGTCACCGGCGAGCCACGCAGGCGTGACCGTGGTGGCGAGGAGTGCCTGCCCGACCGTGAGCGCCTCGTCCGGTCGCCAGGCGGGACGATCGTCCAGCGTGCGTCTCGCAGCCGCGCGGATGCCGGCCAACGGGTCGAGCTCCTCGACCGGGGCGTCGGAGCCGTTCGCCACGATCGCGCCCGAGTCCCAGAGCGAGCGAAACGCGTACGTGCCCTCGAGCCGGTCCGCCCAGAACCGCTCGGCGAGATCTCGATCGGAGGGGGCGTGGACGAACTGGACCGAGCAGGCGACGCCGAGCGCCGCGAAGCGGCCGATGTCCTCGGGTGCAAGGCACTGCGCGTGCTCGATGCGTTGGCGAAGACCGAGCGGCTGCCACGCATCGCGAGTCGCCTCGAACGCGTCGAGTGCCTCGCGGTTGGCGCGGTCACCGATTGCGTGCACAGCGACCGGCCACCCGATCGCTGCGCCGGCACGGATGATCTCCTGCAGTTCCTCGCCGCTCGTGATCACGACTCCGCTGCCGTCGAGCATCCACGCCGTGCGGGAGCCGAGCGTCCCGTCCATGAACGCCTTGAGGTAGCCGAGGCGGAGGAAGTCGTCGCCGATTCGCGACCGCAAGCGGAGATCGGTGAGGCTTCCGACCTGATCGTGTGGCAGCGACTGCCAGACGCGCAGCGTGAGACCTTCCCGCTCGTGGATGCGGCTGAAGATGGCAGGCGCACCGAGCCACCCGTCCTTGTCGTGGATCGCTGCGACGCCTCGACCGTGGGCAACGCGGATCCCGGCCCGCGTCGCCTCGACGTACTCGTCCTCGCTCGCCGTCGCGAACCGCTCGCGGAACGTCCACGCTGCCTCCTCGCGGAGGACGCCGGTCGGCTCGCCGTGGTCGTCGCGCTCGACGATGCCGCCCTCGACCTCGAGGTCGCCGCGGGCGTGCGCGAGCGCCGCCGAGTTGAGCCACAGGGAGTGGTAGTCCTTCGCCCACAACGCCGTCGGCGTCGATCCGGTGACGGCGTCGAGCGCGGCCGCTGTCGGCGCCGCCGGCCAGTCGGAGTCGCGCCAGCCGATGCCACGGATCCAGTCGCCGACGGGCGTGTAGCCCCGAACTCGGTCGAGCGCGTCGTCGACCGAGAGCGCTCCCTCGAGCTTCACCTGCCGCTGCGCGAGTGCCCATGACGGGAAGTGGACGTGGCTGTCGGTGAAGGCCGGAAGCACGCACAGGCCGTGGAGATCGACCCGGTCGGGCGTCGGTAGTGCGGCTTCGTGCGTGCCCACTCCACCCACGATCCGGTCGCCTGCGATGGCGAGCGCTGCCGCCCGCGGCAGGGACGCATCCATCGTGTGGATGACTCCGTGCTCGAGAATCACGAGGTGACCGCGGCGCGCGCGGCGACGAACGCAGCGGTGGCGAGCTGGAGATCGGCGCGGGTGTGGCCGGCCGACATCTGTGTCCGGATGCGAGCCGTGTCGCGCGGCACGACGGGGAACGAGAAGCTCACTGCGTACACACCCCGGGCGTTCAGCTCCTCGGCGAAGCGGGAGGCGGCGACCGCGTCGCCGATCATCACGGGCACGATCGGGTGATTGCCAGGGAGCACGTCGAACCCGAGCTCGGTCATGGTTCGGCGGAAGAACGCGGTGTTGTCGGCGAGCGCTTCCCGCAGGTCGGGAGAGGACTCGATCAGCTCGAGCGCCTTCAGCGTCGCGGCCGCGACGTGCGGCGCGACGCTGTTGGAGAACAGGTACGGCCGCGAGCGCTGCCGCAGGAGCTCCACGATCTCCCGCCTGCCGGCGACATAGCCGCCGCTCGCGCCGCCCATCGCCTTGCCGAGCGTCCCGGTGACGATGTCGACGCGGTCGATCACGTCGTGCAGCTCGGGCGTGCCGCGGCCACCCGGCCCGACGAAGCCGACGGCGTGCGAGTCGTCGACCATCACGAGTGCGTCATGGCGCTCGGCGAGCTCGCAGATGCCGTCGAGCTTCGCTACGTATCCGTCCATGGAGAAGACGCCGTCGGTTGCGATCAACCGGTAGCGGGCGCCGCGCGCCTCGACGAGCCGGGCCTCGAGCTCGTCGAGGTCCGAGTTCGCGTACCGATAGCGCTGCGCCTTGCAGAGGCGGATGCCGTCGATGATCGACGCATGGTTGAGCGCGTCCGAGATCACCGCGTCCTCGGCGGACAGCAGCGCCTCGAAGAGACCGCCGTTCGCGTCGAAGCAGGAGCTGTAGAGGATGGTGTCGTCGGTGCGCAGGAACGAGGAGAGCCGCTCCTCGAGCTCGCGGTGCGTCGCCTGCGTCCCGCAGATGAAGCGCACGGAAGCCATGCCGAAGCCCCAGCGGTCGAGCGCCTCGTGCGCGGCGGCCACGACCTCCGGATGGCTCGCCAGCCCGAGGTAGTTGTTCGCGCACAGGTTGATCATCTCGCCGTGCCCCTCCACGCCGACGTGCGCCGCCTGCGGCGTCGTGATCACGAGCTCCGTCTTGTAGAGCCCCTCGGCGCGAAGCTCGGCGAGGCGCGATGCCAGCTCGTCTCTGAGCGATCCGTACATCAGGCCCCCGTCCAGTCGAGCAGCACCTTGCCGGACTCCCCCGAGCCTGCGACACGGAACGCCTCCTCGAACTCGCCGTAGGGGAAGCGGTGCGTGATCACGGGTGTGATGTCGAGGCCCGACTCCAGCATCACGGACATCTGGTACCAGGTCTCGTACATCTCGCGACCGTAGATGCCCTTGATCGTGAGCATGTCGAACACGATCTTGTCGAAGTCGATCGAGATCTCGCCGGAGGGAATGCCCAGGAGCGCCACGCGCCCACCGTGCGCCATGTTGTCGAGGATCGAGTGCAACGCCGCCTCCGCGCCGGACATCTCGAGCGCCACGTCGAACCCCTCGGTCATGCCGAGCTCGCGCTGGACGTCGTGCAGATCGCTCTCGCGCGGGTCGACGGCGAGCGTCGCCCCCATGCGCTCCGCGATCGCGCGTCGGTAGGGGTTGAGCTCGGAGACGACGACGTGGCGGGCGCCCGCGTGCCGCGCCACGGCTGCGGCCATGCAGCCGATGGGCCCGGCTCCCGTGACGAGGACGTCCTCGCCGAGCACGGGGAACGCGAGCGCCGTGTGCACCGCGTTGCCGAAGGGGTCGAAGATGGCGGCGGCATCCTCGTCGATGCCGGGCCAGTGATGCCAGATGTTCGTCATCGGGAGTGCCACGTACTCGGCGAACGCCCCCGGCCGCTGCACACCGAGCCCGATCGTGTGTGCGCAGAGGTGGCGTCGCCCGGCCATGCAGTTGCGGCAGCGACCGCAGACGACATGCCCCTCACCGGAGACGACGTCGCCGGGGTGGAAGTCGGCGACGTTGGACCCGACCTCCACGATCTCGCCCACGAACTCGTGGCCGACGATCATCGGTACGGGGATCGTCCGCTGGGCCCACTCGTCGAAGCGGTAGATGTGCAGGTCCGTGCCACAGATCCCCGTCTTGCGCACGCGGATCAGCACGTCGTTGATGCCGATCTCCGGCTCGGGTACGTCCTCGAGCCAGAGACCCGGCGAGCTGTGTGCCTTGACGAGAGCCTTCACGGCCCACCGATTCTATGGTGGTGGAGCCGGCATCAAGGGCGGCTCGGTGAACCTCCCTCGAGGAGGGATCGCCGTGCCCGGCCTCCGGGCGCCGCCAACAGCCGTCAGGGGCCGCCCGGTTGGCGGGCGGCCCCTGACCGGCACACGAGGTCGTGGGCTCAGCTGGCCGGCGGGATGTTCTGATTCACGCGGAACACGTTGTCCGGGTCGTACTGGGCCTTCACCCGGGTGAGCCGGTCGTAGTTCGGCCCGTAGGTCGCCTGCACCCGCGCCTGGCCCTCCTCCATCATGAAGTTGACGTAGGCGCCGCCCGCCGCGTAGGGGTGCACGGCCTCCCAGTAGCCGACGGTCCACTCGCGCAGCGTCTCTGCGTCGGCCGGGTCGGGACTGACGCCGATGAAGACCTGTGACCAGACGGCGTCGCGGTACGCCCAGGCCGTGTCCTCGGCCGCCACGTCATGGGCGGCACCGTCGATCGGGTACATGTGCGAGCCGCACTTCCAGGTCGGCATGCGGTCGTTCCACTCCCGGTTGCGCGGGATCGCCTCGTCCGCGATCTCCTTGACGAAGTCGCCGCGCCAGTACCATTGGTCTCCCGGCCCGTAGAGACCGTCGAACGCGCTGTTCAGGTCCTTCAACGGCATGCGCCCCGACACCGTGCATGATCGGCTCGGCGACGGAGAGCAGCGGTGCCATCGCCTGCTCGGCCTCCTCGTCGGAGCCGTCGACGCACCAGACCACGCCGCACACCTTGCGCAGATGGATCTCCTCCGGGAACGGCGGGCCCGGTGGAACGGTGTGGAAGTTGAAGAAGCCCATCACGTTGCGCGGAGCCGACGGCAGCCACTCGCGGTAGGCGGCGAGCACGGCGTCCGCGTCCTCGAGCGCCCAGAAGGTCGGGCCGCCGAAGACCGTGTCGACCGACTGCGCCTGGAACGTGAACTCGGTGGCGACGCCGAAGTTGCCGCCGCCGCCGCGGATCGCCCAGAAGAGGTCGGGATTCTCGTCGGCGCTCGCGGTCACCTGGCTGCCGTCCGCGAGAACCATCTCCGCCGAGAGCAGGTTGTCGATCGTCAGCCCGTAGCGGCGCGTCAGGTATCCGGAGCCCCCGCCGAGCGTGAGACCGGCCACACCGGTCGTGGAGATGATCCCTGCAGGCACGGCGAGGCCGTGCTCGGAAGTCGCCGCGTCGACCTCGCCCCACACGCAGCCGCCGCCGACCCGCACCGTGCGGCTCGACGGATCGACGCTGATGCCCTTCAGCTGCGCGAGGTCGCAGACGACGCCGTCGTCGACGCTTGCGTGGCCGGCACCGTTGTGACCGCCGCCTCTGATCGCAAGCGGCAGATCGTGCTCGCGCGCGAACCTGATCGTTGCGGCGACATCGTCGGCACCGCTGGGCCGTGCGATCACCGCAGGGCGCTTGTCGATCATCGCGTTGTACAGGGCACGCGCCTCGTCGTACGAGGCGTCGTTTCGGCCGATCAGCTCGCCGCCGAACGCCGTGAGCTCCGCGCGAGCGGCAGAAGCCGCCGTGTCCGGTGCGCTCATCCGTTCCTCCTTGCTCGAGTTCCGGTGGATACCGTACGAGGAGGGCGGCGATCCCGCCATGGCCGGGTCTGACCCACTTCTCCAGGGCTCCGCCTGCTACGAATGATCAGATCTGACTAGCGAGCCGTCTCATCTCCCCGGGCCACTCCGGCTCACTCCCGCCTTTCCGTTCGCCGGTCGCGCCCGCGAGCTCGCAATGCTGGGCGCGCTGCTGCCGCGTGCGGTAGGCGAAGGGCGCCGCGTCGCGCTCGTCTCGGGTGAGCCCGGATCCGGCAAGAGCCGCCTCGTGCGCGAGCTCGCCGAGCAGCTGTCTCGTGACGGCGCCGCCGTTCTCTACGGCGGTTGCGACGCGGTATTTCGGGTGCCATACGGCCCGTTTGCGGAGGCGCTCGGCTCACTGATCCGCGATGCCGAGGCCGCGAGCCCCGGGTCGGCCGACGCGGGAGGTCACGAGTTGGCGCGCCTCGTGCCCGGTCTTCGCGAGGACAGCGTCTCGTTGTCGGCGCTGTCGGCGACCGATGCGGAAGCCGAGCGCCACCGGCTGCACACCGCGGTCGTCGATCTGCTCACAGCGGCCGGGGCACGTGCGCCGACGCTGCTCGTGCTCGAGGATCTCCACTGGGCCGACGTCTCCACGTTGCTGCTCCTACGCCATCTCGTCCGTTCGGCGTCCGGCTCCCGCATGCTCCTGGTCGGCACGTTTCGTGACGTCGAGGCGGACGTCCCTGCCGCGCTCTCCGAGACCCTCGCAGAGCTTGCGCGATCGGAGGGCGTGATCCCTGTGCGTCTCGGTGGTCTCGACGACGGCGACGTGGCCGAGTTCCTCCGGCTGACGACCGGTGTCGAGCCCGACTCCGCCGTGACCGCGGAGATCGCCGAGCTCACGAACGGCAACGCCTTCCTCCTCACCGAGCTGTGGCGCGAGCTCGTGGACTCCGATGCGGTCGAGGTCACTGCGCAGCGTGTGCGGCTGATCCGCCCACTGGTCGACGTCGCGACGCCGGAGACGGTGCGCCAGGTGGTCGCGCAACGGATCGCACGCCTCGAGCCGACGACGGCGGAGGTCCTCCAGCTCGGGGCCGTCGCGGGGTCGGCGTTCGAGCTCGACACGATCCGGCGCGCCGCGACGCTCTCCGAAGGCGAGCTGCTCGATGGGGTGGACGAGGCCGTGCGTAGCGGGCTCGTCGTCGAGGCGCCGGGACGAGGACTGGCTTATCGCTTCGCGCACGAGCTCGTCCGGCGCTCGGTGATCGACCAGGTCTCCGCATCCCGGCGCGCCGAGCTCCACCTCCGCGTCGCGCGCGCGCATCGAGAGCATCCCGGCGAGCGATGCCCCTTCGGCCCGGCTCGCGCTGCTGGCGCATCACTACGCCGAGGCTGCACCGGTCGGGGATCGCGAGCGCGCCGTGTCGTACGCGTCTGCAGGCTGCCGAGTCGGCCGCCGCCTCGCTCGCGTTCGACGAGGCGGCGGGCCTCATGCGCACAGCGCTCGATCTCGGTGTGGTCGACCTCCGCCAGCGATGTGCGATCGAGCTCGAGCTCGGGTATGCATGCCATCGTGCGGGAGCGTCACTCGACGCGCTGGACGCGTTCCGCGACGCTGCGGCGGCTGCCCGCGAGCTCGGGGACGTCGAGCTGCTCGCGCGCGCGGCGATCGGGTTCGAAGAGGCATGCTGGCGTCCGGCGATCCATGACGCGGGCGCAGTCGAGCTCCTCGAGGAAGCGGTGGCCGCTGTCGGCCCCGAGCCGTCCGAGGTTCGCGTTCGCCTGCTCGGCGGCCTGACGCGCGCCCTCGACTTCAAGGGGACTATCCACGTGCCCGTCCGGCTCGCGACGAGGCGACGGCGATGGCGCGCGCGCTCGGCGATCGGGAAGCGCTCGGATCGGTCCTCTCGTCTGCCTACTGGTCGCGCGGCTCGCGGCCGGACAGCGAGATCAACGCGATGCTCGTCGAGGCGCTCGCGATCGGCAACGAGCTGTCGCACACCGGCATCCGCGCCGAAGCCCTGTGGTGGCTCGTGCCCTCGTACGTCTCGCTCTCTGATCACGCGACAGCTCGCGTGGCTCTCGCCGAGCTCACCGACCTTGCCGGGCAGCTCGGAGAGCCGTTCCGTCTCCACGTCGCGGAGCAATACGCATCGGCGCTCGCTCTCTGCGACGGCGACCTCGCAGCCGCCGAGGCGGCGGCTGACCGGTCCCACGAATGGAGCCGCCTGCTCCGCGGGCGTGACCCGTCGGGTGTGTACGGCATCCAGATGTTCGGGATCCGACGCGAGCAGGGCCGGCTCGCCGAGCTGGCGCCGGTCGTCCGCCTCCTCGCCGGGCAGGGCAGCTCGGCGGCATGGTCGCCCGCGCTGGCTGTGCTGCTGGCCGACCTCGGGATGGCAGACGACGCCGTCCGGGAGCTCGAGCGCATCAGGGCCGATGGGCTGGGCTCGGTTGGCCGCACGCTCTGGCTCGCCACGCTCGCCTACGTCACCGAAGCGGCTGTTGCGGTCGGCGACGAGCAGCTCGCCGCGGAGCTCTACGCGGCCTTCGCGCCTCATCGAGGGCACAACATCCAGATCGGTCATCTCGTCGCGTGTCTCGGCTCGGCCGACCGGTATCTGGGAATGCTCGCGACGACGCTCGGAGACTGGGAAGAGGCGGACGCACACTTTCGGGCTGCGCGCGCACAGAACGATCTGCTCGGTGCGCGTACGTGGCTCGCCCACACTCTCGTCGAGCATGCCCGCATGCTGCTCTCGCGTCGCATCGACGACGATCGGGCGAACGCCGCCGCACTCCTCGGGGAAGCGGTCGTGCTCGCGGAAGAGCACGGTCTCGTCGCGGTGGCGCAACGCGCCTCCGCGCTCGGGGCGGGAGCCGCCCAGGCCCGCCAGTCGCCCGACGGTCTCTCGGGCCGCGAGGTGCAGATCCTCACCTTCGTCGCGCTCGGTCTTTCGAACCGAGAGGTCGGCGAGCGACTCCACATCAGCGAGCACACCGTCGCCAACCACGTCCGCAGCATCCTGCGCAAGACCGGCTGTGCGAACAGGACCGAGGCGACGAGCTACGCCCACCGGCATCGGCTCGTGACCGCATGAAAAGCAGACGCTGTACCATCGATGCATGCCGCTCTACGTGATCGAGCGTACGTTCGCGGAGCAGCTCGACCTGACCGCCGACGACGTGCGGTTGATCGAGGACGTCAATGCCGACGAAGGCGTGAGCTGGCTCTTCTCGTTCCTCTCCGCCGACCGGCAGCGTTCCTACTGCCTCTACGAGGCCGCCTCCCCCGAGGCGATAGTCGCCGCTGCGAAGCGCGCCGACGTGCCGGTCGACTCGATCGTCGAGGTCTCGAAGTTCGTGCCCGCCGAACTTCTGGTCTGAGGCGAGCACCGCCGTGGCGTGGGATCCATTCACCGACGAGCAACGCGAGGTGCGCGAGCTCGTGCGGACGCTCGCCCGCGAGCGGATCGCGCCACGGGCAGCCGAGATCGACGAGTCGCACGAGTTCCCGTGGGACGTGGTCGAGGTGTTCCGCGAGCACGGGATCTTCGGGCTCTTCTTCGACGAGGCGCACGGCGGCACCGGGACCGGCACCCTGCTCTCGCTCGTCGCGATCGAGGAGGTGTCGAAGGTCTGCGCCACGTCGGGGCTGATCCTGGCGGCGCAGGAGCTGGGGTCGCTCGGGCTCAAGCTCGGCGGCTCCGACGGGCAGTGCGCGCGCCGGCTGCCGTCGCTTGCGTCCGGCGAGACGCTGGCTGCCTACGCGTTGACGGAGGCCGGGTCCGGGTCGGACTCGGCTGCGATGCGAACGACCGCGCGCCGCGACGGCGACGAGTACGTCCTCGACGGGTCGAAGCGGTTCATCACCAACGCCGGCGTGGCCGGGCTCTACACCGTGTTCGCCAAGACCGACCCGGACGGCGGGCACGACGGCATCTCCGCGTTCATCGTCCCCTCGGACGCGTCCGGCTTCGCGGTCTCGCGACTCGAGCCGAAGATGGGCATTGCCGGCTCCACCACCGGCGAGCTGGTCTTCGACGGCTGCCGGGTGCCCGCCGACGCCCTGCTGGGCGAGGAGGGCACCGGCTTCCGCCTTGCGATGCGGATCCTCGACCGCTCGCGTCCCGGTGTCGCCGCGCAGGCGCTCGGGATCGCCCAGGGCGCGACCGACTACGCCCTCGACTATGCGCGCACGCGAGAGACGATGGGCAAGCCGATCGCCTCGCACCAGCTGATCGCGGCGAAGCTCGCGGACATGGAGACGATGTGCGAGGCGGCTCGCGGGCTCCTCTACCGCTTCGGCCGCATGGTCGATGAGGGCGCCGACGACGCGGAGCTGACCAAGGCGTCGGCGATGGCGAAGCTCCTCTGCGCCGACGTGGCGATGCAGGTGACGACGGAGGCAGTGCAGATCCTCGGCGGCTACGGCTACATCAAGGAGTACCCGGTCGAGCGCTTCATGCGCGACGCCAAGATCACGCAGATCTACGAGGGGACGCAGGAGGTGCAGCGGCTCGTGATCGCGCGCGAGATGCTGAAGGAGAGCCGAGCCTTCCTGCTCGCCGGCGTCGTCTGACGGGATCCGCCCGCGCCGACAGGCGCAGTGGTGCCCCAGCGGGAAACTCCCGATGCCGTGGATCCGGAGGCGCGGTACACCGAGGTCGTGTTCGACACGATCTTCGAACCGTTTCGCATCCACTCGATCGAGCCGTTGCGCATGACGACGCCGGAGCAGCGACAGGATGCGATCGCCCGGGCCGGTTACAACCTGTTCGCGCTCCACGCGGACGACGTCCTCGTCGACCTGCTCACCGACTCCGGGACGGGTGCGATGTCGCGGGACCAGTGGGCGGCAATCCAGCACGGCGACGAGAGCTACGCGGGCTCACCGTCGTGGTACGTGTTCCTGGACGCGGTCCGCGAGCTCTTCCCGTTCGACCACGTGATCCCGACACATCAGGGGCGGGCCGCAGAGAAGATCCTGTTCACCGCGATCGGGGGCGCGGGCAAGGTCGTGCCCAACAACACGCATTTCGACACGACCCGCGCCAACGTGGAGTACACGGGCGCCGAGGCCGTCGACCTCGTGATCGCGGAGGGCCACGATCCCGCCGCCGTCCACCCGTTCAAGGGGAACATGGACGTCGTCGCGCTCGAGGAGCTGATCGAGGCGCGCGGGGCCGACGCAGTGCCCGTGGTCTTCGTGACCGTCACCAACAACACGGGCGGCGGTCAGCCGGTGTCGCTCGGGAACCTCCGGGCGGTCCGCGCGGTCTGTGACCGGTTCGGCATCCCTCTCTACCTCGACGCCTGCCGCTTCGCCGAGAACGCCTGGTTCGTCCGCGAGCGCGAGCCCGGCCAGGGCGACCGCGACGTCGCCGACATCGTGCGCGAGATGGCGTCGCTCGCGGACGGCATGACGATCAGCGCCAAGAAGGACCCGCTCGCCAACATCGGCGGCTGGCTCGCGATGAACGACGCGAAGCTGGCCGAGCGCTGTCGCAACCTGCTCGTGCTCACCGAGGGGTTTCCCACCTACGGCGGACTCGCCGGTCGGGACCTCGAGGCGATCGCGCAGGGGTTGCGGGAGGCCGTCGACCACGAGTACCTGCGGTACCGCATCCGCTCGACCGCCTACCTCGGTGACGGGCTCGTCGCGGGAGGAATACCGATCATGCGGCCGGTCGGCGGGCACGCCGTGTACCTGGACGCGCGCGCGCTCCTCCCGCACGTGCCGCCACTCGAGTACCCGGGCCAGGCTCTCGCGGTTGCGCTCTACGAGGCGGGCGGCGTGCGTGGCTGCGAGATCGGGACGGTCATGTTCGGCATGGGCCCCGACGGTGTGGAGACAGCCGCGGCGATGGACCTCGTACGGCTCGCCGTTCCACGGCGCACCTACACACAGAGCCACGTGGACTACGTGATCGAGGTCTGCTCCTCGATCGCCGATCGGGCGGACGAGCTGCGCGGACTGCGAATCGTCGAGCAGCCGCTGCAGCTGCGGCACTTCACCGCGCGGTTCGAGCCCTTGTAGCGAGGTCGTCCGTCGTCCGGCGCGTCCGGCGCTGTGTCAGGTCGACGAGCGGCCAGACGTGACTGGCGGTGTCGCTCGCGGATACCGGTCACACAGCTCGTCCACGTAGCCGGCGAGCCGGTCGGCGACCGCAACGTCGTGGATCTCGAGCACGTTCTCCGCGTTCCGCTCGCCCGACCGCGAGAAGTTGAAGCTACCCACGAACGCGACGTCGTCGGCGACAACCACTTTGGCGTGCATGAAGTCCTGCACGGCGTCGCGCCGCCACGGCGTCGACTCCTTGCCGGAGAACGCGCCGCCGGCGAGGATCGCCTGCAGAAGCGGGATCTTCCACGAGCTGACCTCGTTCCGTTGCCACTGACGGAAGACGTCGTCGACCTGCGTGTCGTCGATCACTCCGGTGACGGAGCAGCGGCGCTCGTTGACGACCTCGACGAGCGTGCCGAGGATGGGGCCCGCCGTCAGTACCGGGGACGCGATGCGGATTCGGCTGGTCGCGCGACCGATGTGCTTGGCGACGCGATGCGAGAGCGACTCCCCGAAGCCCGGGGCGAACCAGGGGCGCACGGCGATACCGTCGACATCGACCGGTCGTGGCTCGACGGTGCCGGAGCCCTCCACGGCGCCGCTCTCCCAGAGCTCGTCGAACGCGAGCGTGAATGCCGTGGCCAATGGCTCGGAGCCGAGCACGCGCACGATCACGTTCTCCTGCCGCGTCCACGAGTCGTCCGTCCAGTTCGTCGAGCCGGTCCAGACGTCGGTACCGTCGCGGACGGCGAACTTGTGGTGCATCAGCGCGTAGCCGCCGGCGACGCCGCGCGTCTCGACGGGGAGCGCTTCGATCGCGTCCGGCTCCATCTCCGGCGGCGGCGGCACCGGGATCGGGCCCGGATGGTCGACGTTGTAGAGGATCCGGACGGTGACCCCGCGCTGCTGCGCGGCGAGCAGTGTAGCGAGCACGAGCGCCCCGGCCTCGGTCTCGACCCGCACGTCGTAGAGGGCGAGGTCGAGCGTCCGCTTCGCGGCGCCCAGGAACTCGGCGACGGCGCGGGCGACGTCGAAGGCGGACTGGCCGCCGTCCGTCAGCGTGTCGAGCTCGATCGCCACTTCGGGGAGCTCTTGCCCTGCGCCTTGAGCTCCGCCTTGTGTGCCCGCTTCTTCGCCTGGTACTCCTCGAGCGCCTCGGTCGAGTCGACGTCGCCGAGTGTCGGGTACGGCGGCACGAGCGGTTGCGCTGCGGCGACGCCGAAGCGCTTGGCCAGCACCGATCCGAGCGCGATCACCTTCATGTCCCCGTAGCCCGGCAGCGCGCGGATGCGTCGCTCGAGGTCGTCACCGTCACGCGCCTCCGTCCAGACACGCTCGGCGCGCCCGTCGTAGTCCGTCGCTACGACGGCGCAGAGCTCTTGGACACGCTTGGCCATCGCGCCGGGAAACCGGTGCACCGCAGGCTTCTCGCGGAACGTCGCATCGAGCTCCGCGGGGTCCATGGCGGCGATCGTCTCCGCCTCGAGGGCGCCCAGTCGCTCGCGGAGCTTGAGCGGCCCCATGAACGCCGTCTGTACCGGCACCTGCTGGTCGATCGCGAAGCCGATCAGCAACGCGAGCGGATCACGCGCGATCAGCTCGTCCGCGGCCGGATCGCCCGTGAAGTGGAGAGCGTCGGGCATTCCGCGATCCTAGATGATCGACGCCACGATCTCGGGAGTCGTTCAGGCCGGCAGCGTCGCGGCCTCAGCCGTGCTGCGGCGAGCGGAAGGGTGTCTCAGCGCTCGACGCGGCTGCCCGGCAGGAGGTCGTCGCGACCGTCCGGCCAACGGACCCACGCTTTGTGGCCGCCGTCGTAGTCGTCGCCCCAGACGATCAGCGTGGCCGGGTCACCGAGCGCCGTGCATGGCTCGGTTCCTTCGGGGTCGAGGCCGCGCCAGCATCGCACGAACGCGTTCGTCTCCCACTCCGCGGCGACGGTTGTGTGTCCGACGTGCCCCGGGTTCAGGACGACTCCGGCGTCGAGGCCGAGCAGGACCTGCATCACGGAGCGACGCAGGTCGTCGAAAGACGTCGACCCGGGTGCGTGCACTCCCCCGACCGATCCGGCGAACAGCGTGTCCCCGGTGAAGCACTCCTGGCCGTTGACGAGGAAGGAGAGCATTCCGCCCGTGTGACCCGGTGTGTGGAGGCAGCGGATCTGCAGGTCGCCGGACTCGACGACGTCACCGTCCCCGAGGCGGCCGTCCACACCGTCGAGGTGCGCTGCCTCCAGCGGGTGCGAGAGGACTGGCGAGCCGAAGCGCTCGCGGAAGGCGTCGAGGTGTGCGACGTGATCCATGTGGTGGTGCGTGAGCAGCACGTGCGTGACGGTGAGCCCGTGGCGGTCGATCGCGGCGAGCAGTGGCTCCGGCGGCCCGCCGGCGTCGATCAGCACGGCGTGGCCGCCGGCCCTGTCGCCGACGACGTAGCCGTTGGAGAGCCATGACGGTTCCATGCTCCGCTCGAGGATCACGCCGACACGTTACCGCCGAGCGACGAGGTGTCAGACACCGACGGGCTGTCAAGGGCGCTTCGTGCCGATCCTGTGCCGCTTTGTCCCCACTTCCGGCCGAACGGGGCGAAGGTGTCAGACACCGCACCCCTGTCAAGACGCGTTCGTGCCGGATGTGTGCCAGTTCGTCCACCGGTGGCCGGGGCGCCGGGGATCGTGATGCGACCTGATCGCGCTACGCTCGGTTGGTGGAAGCGCTGGACGTCCTTTCGCCTCGCACGCGGGCATGGTTCGAGCAGGCGTTCGCGGCCCCGACGCCGGCGCAGGAGCGCGCGTGGCCTGCGATCGCGAGCGGCGGGCACGTTCTCGTCCAGGCGCCGACAGGATCGGGCAAGACTCTCGCCGCGTTCCTCGTCGGCATCGACAGGCTCGACGAGCGCCCCGGCGACGGCATGCGGCTCCTCTACGTCTCGCCGCTCAAGGCTCTCAACTACGACATCGAACGCAACCTGCGCGCGCCGCTCGCCGGCTTGAGATCGCAGCTGTCTGTGGGTGTCCGGACGGGTGACACGACTCAGGCGGAACGGCGCGAGATGCTGCGAACGCCGCCCGACATCCTGATCACGACGCCGGAGTCTCTCTTCCTGCTGCTCACGTCGCAGGGGCGCGAGATGCTGCGCACCGTCGAGACGGTGATCGTCGACGAGGTGCACGCCGTCGCCGGGACGAAGCGAGGCGCGCACCTCGCGCTCTCGCTCGAGCGGCTCGAGGAGATCGTGGAGCGTCCCTTTCAACGTGTCGGTCTGTCGGCGACGCAGAGACCGCTCGCCGAGATCGGGCGCTTCGTTGCCGGAACCGGACGCGAGATCGAGCTCGTCGACGCCGGGATCCGCAAGGAGCTCGACCTCGAAGTCGTGATCCCGGTCGAGGACCTGCGAGAGCTGGGGGCGAACCGCGAGCTGGTGCAGCCCGTGATGCCGGACGGCGTGGAGATGGACTCCGGCTTCGAGGCGACTGCTCGGTCGATCTGGCCGTCCGTCTACCCGGCGTTGCTCGAGCTCGTTCGCGCCCATCGCTCGACGATCGTGTTCGTGAACAACCGCCGCCTGGCCGAGCGGCTCGCGATCCGCCTCAACGAGCTCGCCGGCGAAGACGTCGCTCGAGCTCATCACGGGTCGATCGCGCGCGAGCAGCGAGTGGAGATCGAGGAGCTGTTGAAGGCTGGGAGGATCCCGTGCCTGGTCGCCACGTCGAGCCTCGAGCTGGGGATCGACATGGGTGCCGTCGACCTCGTGATCCAGGTCGAGAGCCCGAAGTCGGTGGCGCGCGGCCTGCAGCGGGTCGGCCGTGCCGGGCATGAATTGGGCGCGACCTCCAAGGGGCGCATCTTCCCCAAGTTCAGGGCAGACCTCCTGGAGTGCGCGGTCGTTGCCCGCGCGATGCGCGAGGGCGCGATCGAGGAGACCAAGATCCCGCGCAACCCGCTCGACGTCGTCGCGCAGCAGATCGTCGCCATCTGTGCCGACGAGGACGTCGCGGTCGACGATCTTCATGTGCTTGTCCGCCGGGCCTACCCGTTCGCCGACCTCTCCCGCGAGCAGCTGGAGAACGTCCTCGACATGTTGGCCGGCCGCTACCCGTCCGACGAGTTCGTCGAGCTGCGA
This sequence comes from uncultured Actinomycetes bacterium, assembly GCA_963701395.1. Taxonomy (GTDB): domain Bacteria; phylum Actinomycetota; class Thermoleophilia; order Gaiellales; family Gaiellaceae; genus Gaiella. Next base: position 210,131 of record CAVOZU010000006.1, on the reverse strand, counting down.
CCGCGGATCGTGTGGGACCGCACCGCGGGTGTCGTGCGCGGCCGTGCGGGTGCGCGGCGGTTGGCGGTGACGAACGCCGGCACGATCCCGGATCGTGGTCTGTTCGGCGTGTTCCAGGTAGCTGGTGGAGGCCGCGTCGGTGAGCTCGACGAGGAGATGGTCTACGAGGCTCGCGAGGGGCAGACGTTCATGTTGGGCGCTTCGTCGTGGCGCATCGAGGAGATCACGCGCGACCGCGTGCTCGTCTCCCCGGCCCCCGGTGTACCCGGGGCGGTGCCGTTCTGGAAGGGCGAGGGGGTGGGGCGGACCTACGAGCTCGGCGCTCGTATCGGCGCAGCCGTACGCGAGCTCGAGGCTCTCCCGGACGAACGGGCGCTCGAGCGTCTGGCGAGCGAGTATCACCTCGACGCCTTCGCCCGCAGCAATCTGCTCGTGTTCCTGCGCGAGCAGGCTCGCGCCACCGGCTCGGTGCCCTCCGATCGCACGGTGGTCGTCGAGCGCTTTCGCGACGAGATCGGCGACTGGCGCGTCTGCATCCTCACCCCCTTCGGCGGTCGCGTGCACGCGCCGTGGTCGCTGGCGCTCGCCGCTCGACTCCGCGACGCGCTCGGCCTCGAGGTGCAGTCGTTGTGGTCCGACGACGGCATCGCACTCCACCTGCCCGAGGCCGACACCGCACCGTCGTTCGGCGAGCTGGCGCTCGAGCCGGAGGAGATCGAGGACCTCGTCGTGCAGGAGGTCGGGCAGAGTGCGCTCTTCGGCGCGCGCTTCCGCGAGAACGCCGCGCGAGCGCTCCTCATCCCCAGGAGGCGGCCGGGTCAGCGAACGCCTCTCTGGCAGCAACGGCTCAAGGCGCAGAGCCTGCTCCAGGTTGCGCGCCGGTACGGGTCCTTCCCGATCGTCCTGGAGACATACCGGGAGTGCCTGCAGGACGTGTTCGACCTGCCGGCTCTGCGCGGCATCCTCGAGGGCCTCCGCTCGCGCGAGCTCGACCTCGTCGAGGTGGAGACGCCGTCGGCCTCTCCGATGGCGTCCTCGCTGATGTTCGACTACGTCGCGACCTACATGTACGAGGACGACACGCCTGCCGCCGAGCGTCGTGCGCAGGCGCTCGCGCTCGACCGCGAGCTGCTCCGCGAGCTGCTCGGGCAGGAAGAGCTGCGGGAGCTGCTCGACGCAGACGCCCTCGCCGACGTCGAGGCCTCGCTGCGACCGGTGGCGCGCAGCGCCGACGAGTTGCACGACCTGCTGCGACGGGTCGGTGACCTGCGGGACGGGGAGCACGACCGGGGGCTCGCCGAGACGCTGCTGCGCGAGCGCCGGGCGATCCGTGTGCGTCTCTCGGCCGGCGAGGCGTTGATCGCCGGTGAGGACGCCGGCCTGTATCGGGACGCGCTCGGCGTCGTTCCTCCGGGTGGGCTTCCGGATGCCTTCCTCGAGCCGATGGAAGGCGCTCTGGAGCGACTGCTACTTCGCTACGCGCGGACGCACGGACCGTTCACCACGGCCGATGTCGCCGCCCGCTACGGACTCGAGCTCGGCGACGTCGAGGGCATCCTCGCCGGGCTGGAATCCGCTGACTCGCTGGTCCGCGGGGAGCTCCGTCCCGGCGGCGTCGAGCGGGAGTGGTGCGACCCCGACGTGCTGCGTCGGATACGTCGAGCGTCGCTTGCGGTCCTTCGCCGTGAGGTCGAGCCCGCCGGGCACGCAGCTCTCGCCCGCTTCCTCCCGGCCTGGCACGGGATCGGCCGGCGGGCGACGCTGAACGAGGCGCTCGTGCCGCTGCAGGGGCTGGCACTGCCGGTGTCGTTGTGGGAAGACGAGATCCTGCCGAGCCGCGTCCCCGGCTATCAACCCTCCTGGCTCGACGCTCTGTGCGCATCCGGAGAAGCAGTCTGGGTCGGTGCCGGGCTCGACCGCGTCGCGGTCTACTTCCGGGACGACGCTCCGGTGCTCGGTCCGCCCGCGTCGCAGGAGCCTCTCGACGGGGAGGCACACGTCGCGATTCGCGGGGCGCTCGGACGGAGCGCGGAGTTCTGGCCCGAGCTGCTCGCCGCCACCGGTCGAGACGCCGACGACGCGCTCGCCGCGCTGTGGGAGCTCGTCTGGAATGGCGAGGTGACGAACGACGCGTGGGCGCCCCTGCGCTCCGCCCGTCGCTACGGCGTGCCCCAGCCCGAGCGTCGGCCCCGGCGGTTTTCGCGAGCCCGTGGCGCGAGCCAGACATCGACGGCGGGACGATGGTCGCTCTCGTCGAGGCTCTTCACCGGCGAGCCGAACAGGCGCGCACTCGCTGAGTTGCTGCTCGAGCGTCACGGCATCGTCGTGCGGGAAGGTGTTCGAGCCGAGGGCATTCCCGGTGGGTACGGCGCCGTCTATGCGGAGCTGCGCACGCTCGAGACGATCGGCCAGTGCCGCCGCGGGTACTTCGTCGAGGGCCTTGGCGGCGCGCAGTTCGCGCTGCCGGGGGCGGTGGAGCGCCTGCGGGAGTTGCGCACGCGGAAGGATGCGGAGCAGCCGGAGGTGCTCGTACTCGCAGCCGCCGATCCCGCGCAGCCATACGGGGCGGTGCTGCCCTGGCCGAGGCGGGCGGGCGCACGCGCCGCTCGTGTGGCCGGCGCACACGTCGTCTCTCTCGACGGGGACGCCGTTCTCTTCGTCGAGCGCAAGGGGCGCTCGCTCGTGCCCTTGCGCGAGCCGGAGGAGGCCTGGCTGCGTCCCGCGGTCGCTGGACTCGCTGCCTGGGTCCGAGCCGGTCGCGGCCGGCGACTCTCGGTCGAGCGCTTCGATGGCGTGCCGGTGACGGAGAGCGACGTGCTCGGGCTACTCGTCGACGCCGGGTTCCTCGCGGGGCCGCGGCGCGCCGTCCTCCGTTCCTGATCGACGGAGGCTTCCTACGACTGCCACGGGCTGTTTCGTGAATCGGCGGCTGCTGCAGCGGGCCCAGGTCGACGCGAGAGCGGCGCGAGCTCAGCGTGTCATGCGGCTGCGAGCTTCCGCACCTGCCTGACGGCGGCCCCGAGGCTTGCACTCGTGTACGTTGCCCCGAGTGCCTCCGCGTCCTCCTTCGTCACTGCGGCACCGCCCAGTGCCACAGGGATGGTCCGCGCTTCGAGCGCTCGCAGCGCCCGTGCCAGCTCGGCCGCGGTCGCTTCCTGCCCCGCGCTGAGACAGACGAGCCGGGATCCAGTCGACTCGGCGAACGCGAAAGCATCCTCCACCGGGGTTGCAGCGCCGAGATACTCGACCTGCCACCCGTCAGCGCGTAGGAGCACCGCCAGCATGAGCAGGCCGATCTCGTGCTGCTCGCCGGGCGCGCAGGCGAGCACCGCGGTTCCTCTGACAGCCGGGCGTTCCTCGGCAAGCAGTCCCTCGAGTCGCGTGCGCACCTTGCAGGTGAACGAGTGCTCCTCCGCGACGGTGATCGTGCCGGAATGCCAGAGCTCGCCAACCTCTCGCAAGGAAGGGGTGAGGACGTCACCGAACGTCGTCTCCAGTGGGAGCACGGCGAACGCTTGGTCGAGCAGGCCTGCGACGGCCGCCGGGTCGTCCGCGGCCGCCGCCGCGACGAGAGCTGCAACCAGATCCGCTGGCTCGTCCAGCGCCGGCACGTCTCGCTCCTGCAGAACGCGCGCCGCTTCGCCGATCCTCCACCCTTCGGCGAGCCGGTCGCGCAGCCACTCCACGCGCGCGACGTCCTGTTCGCCATAGCGCCGCTGGCCGCCCGCACTACGCTGCGGACGGAGCACGCCGTATCGCTGTTCCCACTTGCGCAGCGTGTCGGCGGCGACGCCCGTGCGGGAGGCGATGGCCGAGATGTTCAGAAGAATCGACATAACCTGGACGAAAAGTAGCGGGCGGCGCTGTCGTTGGAGGGCGGATGCCGGAGGGTGACACCGTCGCTCGAGTCGCCGACGGTCTGCAGGTGCTCGTCGGCGAGCGGCTCGTCGCCGAGTCACCGCATCCGCGCGGAGCTGCAACCGGAATCGCGGCCCTCGTCGACGGGCGCGTGCTGGAGAGCGTCGAGGCACGGGGCAAGAGCCTGCTGCTCCGCTTCGAGGGCGGCGTCACGGTACGTAACCACCTCCGTCTCTCCGGGCGCTGGCGGGTCGAGCCGCGCGGCGCGCCGCGATCGGGACGGCCGTGGCTGATCCTCCGCGGCGCGGAGTGGGAGGCCGTGCAGTGGAACGGGCCGGTGCTGACGCTCGGGGACGGCCCGGTCGCGCGACAGGGGCCCGACCTGCTCGCCGACGACGCCGATCTGGACGCGATTGTCAGCCGCGTGCGCATGGCTGCCGACGGTCGCCCTGTGGGCGAGGTGCTCGTCGACCAGCACGTGCTCGCCGGCGTGGGGAACATGTGGCTGGTCGAGCTTCTCTGGCACGCCAGGCTCTCACCGTGGTTGCCCGTGTCGGCGGTCGACGACGTCGAGCTGCTTCGTGGGCTCGCATGGGCGCGGCGAGCGATGCGGGTCGCCGTCAGCGGGCCTCGCCCGCTGCGAGCCGTCTACCGGCGCGCGGGTCGGCCGTGCCCACGTTGCTCCGCCCCCGTGCGCTCGGGCGGCCTGGGCGATGCGAACCGCACGGCGTACTGGTGCGAACGGTGCCAGCGCGGCTGAGGCTCACCCCTTCTTGGAGTGACGGGGAGCCTCGACCGGCGAGGATTCCAGCCGCCGGCCGCGTATCGGTGAGTGTGGCGACGAGAGCACCTCAGCTCGAGCTCGCCCTGCGTTCCTTCACGCTGGGTGCATTCGCCTATCTGCTCCGAGAGCTCGCGGACGCCGGGGAGACGCTCCCCTTCGCGTTCGAGGAGCACATCGGGCGCGACGGCCCTGCGCTCTACGAGTACAGGCCGCTCGTCCGCGACTTCGTCGAGGCGCACGCGTCGCACCTGCGCGGGCGGGACGACGCGCTGATCGCGCTCGATGAGCTGCGACGGGAGCCTGCAGCGGCGATCTACGCGCGCGCTCACGCCGGCCCGCGGGCCGAGGAGGACGAAGCGTTGTTCCGGACGGTGCTCGTCGACCTGCTCATCCGGACAGCGGAAGGGTGCGGCGGATTCGATTGGGACGACGACGTGTTCCAGCGCGCATACGGCGAGCTCGAGCGGTCTCTGTTCGGCGAGCGCAGGACGTATGCGGCGATCGCTCCCCTGGTCGGGCTCTCGATCGGCGTCGCGATCGAGCTGGGCCCCGGGCTTCGCATACGCGCCGCGACCGACGGCGAGCTCGCACGTCATTGGCCGGAGGCGCGTCGGTTGCTACCGGACGGGTTCGGCCGAGACGCCGACCGCTACTGCGTCGTCGAGCTGCGCGCCGCGCTCGGCTCCGGGGAAGACGTCCCCGACGCTCCAGCAGAGCTCGCTGACGTCGTGTCGGCCGTTCGGCTGGCCACCTCGGCTCCGCTCGCTGCAGGCCCAGTGCTCTTCGAGACGCTCGACGGACGGCCGTATGGGATCCGGCCCGTGCTGCCGATCGCCGCGACACAGCCGCCGGGCGAGCCGACCCGTCTCGACGAGTTCCGAGGCGGACTGGCCGCCGACCTCCTCGCCCGACTCGGGCTCGCCGACGCCGACACGACGCTGGCGGAGGCACTCGATCGCTGGGAGCTGTCCCTCTTCCAACACGACCCGTTTCGATCCGAGCAGCTGCGCGGAGCGCTGGCTGCGGCCTTGGGGGAGACGTGGGCGCTCCGGGCGCCCGTCTTGCTCGAGGACGAGCCGGAACTGCGTGGTCGCGTGCACGCGACTCTCGTCGCACTCGCGGAGGGGGACGAGTCGGGCGGCGCCGCCGACGTCGTGAGGCGCGTGCTCGTCGAAGCGCTCCGGCACGGCGATCGGATCGCTCTCGCTCGCGCTCTCGATCGCGTGCTCCTCGGTCAGAGTGAAGTCGCTCGGCACGAACGCCTAGCGGTCTGAGCCTCGCGGTACCCCCGGCGGGTCCGCCTCCGCCGCTCCGGGGCCGATGCTCGACCCGGCACGAAGCTGGCGCGAAGCGGGTGCAATCTCGTGACACCGCCAGGGCTAGCGTGGCTGTATGGACGAGGCACGCAGCGTTCTCGCGCGGCTCGATCGGATCGAGTCGATGCAGCGGGCGCACGCAGAGCCGGCGGAGTTGCTCGGGGAGCTGCGTGCCCTCGTCCAAGAGGCGGAGGAGTGGGCCCGAGCGGAAGGAGGTGATGGAGGCCGACGAGCGGCCGCCCGACTGCGGGAGTCGCTCGCGCGTGACATGATCGAAGCGTGATCACCCACTGGGACGAGCTGGAGGGCGTCCGGCGGGAGCGGGGGCACATCGCCGCCGAGTGGACCGCTCTCACGGGGCGGCACTCCGACATGGTCGGCGTCAAGCGCATCCGTATCGATGCCGGCATGTGGTCGACGCCGCTGCACCTCGAAGGGTGCGAGGAGGAGATCTTCTTCGTCCTCTCGGGCTCCGGTGTCTCCGTGCAGGACGCGGGCGACGGGATCGAGGCGTACGCGGTCGGGCCGAGTGATTGCCTCGTCCATCTCGCGCTCGAGCATGCGCACACCCTCCAGGCAGGGCCTGAGGGGCTGGACGTGCTCGCCTTCGGGCAGCGGAGCTACGCCGCCAACACGCTTCTGCCGCGCGCGGGCGTCTCGTGGCTCGGCCCGACCTGGGTGCTCGAAGGAGCTGCCGACGATCACCCCTGGGCGCGGGAGGCCGCAGCCGGGGCGCCGGACGTGCCCGAGCTTTCGTCGCGACCCGAGCGGATCGTCAACGCTGGTGACATCGCCGAGTTCCATCGGGCCGGGGCGAGCGTCGGTCGCCGCGGGCGGGACCTCGGACGCGCGTCCGGCTCGGACCGAACCGGTCTCAAGCTCTACGACGTCGACCCGGGGAAGCTCATGAACCCGCCGCATGCACATGCGGCGGAGGAGGAGATCTTCGTCGTGCTCGGCGGCGACGGAGTGCTCCTCGTCTGGCCCCATCCACGGGGCGCCGCCGAGCCCGAGCGGTTCGCGGCGACGCACGAAGAGCACTCGCTGCGAGCGGGGACCGTGGTCGCGCAGCGTCCCGGGACGGGTCGCGCGACCGCTCTGCGAGCGGGCGCCGACGGGATGCGCGTCCTTGCGTACGGGACCCGCGAGCCGAACGACATCGCGTACTACCCGCGATCGGGCAAGGTGATGCTGCGAGGAGTCGGTGTCGTCGGTCGTCTCACGCAACTCGACTACTGGGAGGGCGAGGACTGATCCGTGAAGGAATGAGACGGACCGCGGTGAACTCGGCCACGTCATGGGTCTCATCCGACTGCTGCCGCGCTCGGGACGTCGCCCCGAGTCCACCGTCGTGGTCGAGCCCGACGAGGATCTCGCGGTGAGCGAGCCCGAGCCCGTCCCTCCGGACGAGTCGGTCGACGCCTTCGACGTCGACGCGATCGTCGAGACGGACGAGCCGTCGCCGTCGCCCGCGTCCATTCCCGCCCCGCAGGCCAGAGCGCGGGCCACCACCACGACTCGCGTGATCGCGCTCGCGAACCAGAAGGGCGGAGTCGCGAAGACGACAACGACCCTCAACCTGGGCGTTGCGCTCCGCGAGATGGGACACAGTGTCCTCCTGATCGATCTCGACCCTCAGGGCAACTTGACGATGAGTCAGGGGATGAACCCGGACGTGATCGAGAAGTCGATGTTCGACGTGCTCGTGCATCGCGTCCCCATCTCGGACATCGTCGCGCACTCCGAGATCGACCTCGCGGTGGCGTCGATCGACCTCGCCGGCGCCGAGCTCGCCCTGTCCGCCCTGATCGGCCGCGAGCGAGCACTGGAGAAGGCGCTCGCCGAGGTACGCGACCGCTACGACTGGGTGCTGATCGACACCCCGCCGTCGCTCGGGCTGCTCACGATCAACGCCTTCGTCGCCGCCACCGGCGTGATCGTGCCCGTCCAGTGCGAATACCTTTCGCTGCGAGGGCTCGTGCAGCTCGAGAACACGCTGGCCATGGTGCGCGAGAACCTCAACCCGGGCGTGAGCGTCGAGGGCATCGTCCCGACCATGTTCGACGGTCGGACGCTGCACTCACGTGAGGCCATCGAGATCCTCGAGGAGAACTTCGGCGAGCTCGTCTTCGCGACGCGCATCCGGAAGACGGTGCGCTACGCGGAGGCACCGGTGAAGGGGGCCTCCGTCTTGAAGTACGACCCGGCAGGGCCGGCCGCGGAGGCCTATCGCGCGCTTGCGCGGGAGCTCGTGGCAAGGGAGACGCCGGATGGCCCGTAAACGGGCGAGCATGCGGGAAGGACCGCTCGCCGAGCTCTTCCGCGCTACCGAGGCGGCGCAGCGGGGACAGGCGGAGCAGCCCGACGCCGCCGAGTCGACCGAAGGGGCGGAGCCCGCGGTCGACGAACAGCAGACGATCGCGCTCGACCCGGAGCAGACCGACGACGCACGCCGCGCGGCGCTCGCGCTCGAGGCGACCGTCGAGCACGTCCTCGAGAACGACGAGGCCGAGCCGGAGCCGCAGGCCGTCGCACCCGTCGAACAGGCGCCGGCAGCAACCAAGCCTCCCACGAAGACCGCGCCGGAGCGGCCACGCGAGCGGCCCTACGAGCCGCCGACGAGTCGCTTTGTCGTCCCGATGCCGGAGGGGGCGCCGCGACTGAACGTGGCACCGACGGGCGATCTCGGGTCCTATCTCGCCGTGATCAAGGTCGTCGGCGTCGGCGGCGGTGGCATCAACGCAGTCAACCGGATGATCGACGCGGGCATCGCGGCCGTCGACTTCGTCGCCGTCAACACGGACATGCAACAGCTCACGCTCTCGGACGCTCCGGTGAAGATCCACATCGGTGAGGAGTTGACGCAAGGTCTCGGCTCCGGGGCCGATCCGGAGACCGGACGCAAGGCCGCCGAAGAGGCGTTCGACCAGATTCGCGCGTCACTTCGCGGGTCCGATCTCGTGTTCGTCACGGCCGGTGAGGGTGGCGGTACGGGCACCGGCGCAGCGCCCGTCATCGCTCGCGTGGCACGCGAGCTGGGAGCGCTCACGGTCGGCATCGTGACGACCCCGTTCACGTTCGAGGGGACGCGGCGGCGTACATCGGCCGAGCGCGGCGTCGAGGCGCTGCGCAAGGAGTGCGACACGGTGATCGCGATTCCCAACGACCGGCTGCTCGAGATCCTCGATCGCACGACGTCGATGGTCGACGCGTTCCGGATCGCCGACGACGTCCTCCGACAGGGCGTGCAGGGGATCTGCGACCTGATCACCATGCCTGGGCTCATCAACCTCGACTTCGCCGACGTGCGCACCGTGATGACGGACGCCGGCTCGGCCCTGATGGGGATCGGCTACAGCGATGCGCCGGACGAGCGGGCCCGTCAGGCCGCAGAGCGTGCGCTCCGCTCGCCGCTGATCGACGCCGAGGTCATGGGAGCTCGCGGGATCATCCTCTCGATCGCCGGTGGTGAGGATCTCACCCTGCTCGAGGTCGACGAGGCGGCAGAGGTCGTGCGTCAGGCGGCGACCGACGACACGAACATCATCTTCGGCGCGACCGTCGACGAGAGGCTCAACGGCCAGGTCTGGGTGACGGTGATCGCGACCGGGCTCGGCGGCTCACGGCGCCGGTCGATCACGCCGTCGTTCTCCGGTCCGGGCTCGGAGGCCCGACAGACCGACGACGGCGAGCTGCCCGGCTTCCTTCGCTGATCGACTCCGCCTCGCCGTCAGGCGCCTGGGACGATGGTGAGGGCGACCGCCCACGAGAGCGCTCCCAGAGCCGTGCCGAAGGCTGCACGCCTGACGACCGGCCGAACACGCGGGGCGGTGAGAACGAGCGTCCCCGTAGCGCCGGCGGCGAGCGCGGTGAGCGTCTCCAGTGCTCCGAACGCAATGCCCGCTGCGAGAGCCGTGTCCGCGCCGGCACCGATGCTCGCGAGTGCCAGTGCCACCGCTGCGCTGGACACCCCGAGATTGCCAGGCGTCACCGGGAGCACCGCGGACAGCTCGACGGCCGGCACGATCACGAGGGCCGCGACGAGCGGCTTGTCGATGTCGAGAGACGCGGCTACGCAGCCGGCGGCCGCAACCTTCGTCACGATTCCGACGCCTGTCAGCAACGCGACCCTGACGAGCGCTGATGGTGAGGCGGCAAGCCCGTAGAAGGCGTCGAGGAGATGCGCGAGACGGGATCGCCTGCGTACGCGTCTGCTGGTCGTGACGACGCCGACGCCGGCGATTCCTGCTGCGGCGATCACGAGTAGCGGCCAGAAGGGCACCGCGCCGAGAGCCGCACCCACGACGACGATGGCTGCGAACCACACGCTGCGCACGGCGCCGACGGCGGTAGCCGCCCCCGTCACCCGCCAACACGCGGCGTCGCCGGGCGTGACGCGCGCGAAGAGCACGATGCGCACGCCGCTCCCCAGGTGAGCCGGCGTGAGGGCGTTGAGGGCGGATCCGACCGAGTAACGGGCCACCGCCTGCCCGCGTCCTGGTGCAGACCGGCCCGCGCCGAGGGCGGCGTTCCACGCCAACCCGCCGGCACACTGCATCGCGACCAGCCCTGCCCCGGCCAACCAGAGCCAGCCGGGCTCGGCGTCACCGAGCCCGTGGAGCGCATCCCGCACGCGTTCGCCGAGCAGTTCGGGACGTACCACCGCGACAGCGAGCAGCATCGTCGAGCCGACGCCGAGGGCGAGGTGCCATGGTCGTAGGTGACGTCGCATGCCGCGGAGAGGACGTCGGCATGCGCGGATCGTCGCTTGAGCGGCTGCGCTCGAACGAGAGGCCCGTGAGCCGTAGGCTCTGACCGTGCGTGGCGCGATCGCAGCCGGTCATCCGTGTACCGCGGCTGCGGGCGCGCGTGTGCTCGCCGCGGGCGGGAACGCTGTCGACGCAGCCGTGGCGGCCGTGCTCGCGGCGTTCGTTGCGGAGGGGCCGCTCACGGGGCCCGCGGGCGGCGGCTTCATCCTCGTCGCAGGTCGGCAGACAGAGCCCGTGGTGTACGACGCGTTCTTTGCGGCGCCCCACCGGCCGCTCGGCGAGGTCGAGGAGGTGGTCGTCGACTTCGGCGACGCGTCGACCCAGGTGTTCCACGTCGGTGCAGGGACGGTCGCGGTGCCGGGTCTCGTCGCGGGGCTCGAGCGCGTTCATGCCGCTCACGGGAGGTTGGCGTGGAGTGAGGTCGCGCAGGGGGCGGTGGATCTCGCTCGAGACGGGGTCGAGATCAACGAGGCACAAGCCATCCTGCACGACGTGCTCGTTCCGATCCTGCAGCGGGAGGCTGCCGGGCGCCGCATCTACGGGCGGCGCGACCGTGTCGTCACGAGCGAGCTCGTTCCTGCGCTCGAGATGCTGCGCGACCGGGGGGCGGGCGCCGTCTCGGAACTGTTGCCCGAGCTCGCCGACGATCTGCAGGCGTATCGCGTCGAGCCGCGGTCGGTTCACCATGTCTCCTTCCTCGGGCGCGAGATCGTCACGACTCCCGCGCCCTCGAAGGGCGGGGCGGTCGTCGCCCGCGCCCTGGAGGAGCTCGGGAACGGCGGGCTCGGCGGGCCGCCGGGCACGCCGCAGGAGGCGGCCCGTCTCGTGGCGGCGCTCCTCGTCGGATACGGTGGCCCCGCGCCGCGAGCCCGGCTGACCGGGACGACGCACGTGTCGGTGGTCGACGCCGACGGGACGGCCGTCGGTATCTCGTCCACGCTCGGCTCCGGGTCGGGGGTGTTCCGCCACGGGTTCCAGCTCAACAACATGCTCGGCGAGCTGGACGTCGTCGGTTCGGTCCCCCAGCTTCCCGGCGAGCGACTCCCGAGCATGATGGCTCCGACGGTCGTGCTCGAGCACGACCGCCCCCGCCTCGTGCTCGGCAGCGCCGGGTCCGTACGGCTCGCGGGCGCCATCGCACAGGTGATCGCCTCGGTCGTCGGACAGGGGTCGACCGTCCGGTACGCGACCGAGCGCGCCCGGCTGCATGTCGAAGAGGCGGCGGTCCACCTCGAGGGTGGATGGGCACCAGATGTGGGTGCCCAGCTCGAGGCTGACGGGCACGAAGTCGTTCGCTGGTCGGCGCAGAACCTGTACTTCGGCGGCGTGTCGGCGGTCGAGCTCCTGCCCGGCGGCGAGCTTGCAGCTGCCGGCGACCCGCGCCGTGGCGGGACCGGGACGGTCGTCCCGGAGTGAAGATCCGTCCGGCCGAGCCCAAGGACGCACCAGAGCTCGTCTCGCTCGCGGAGGACGTGGGTCGGGAGCCGGGCGACTTCCTGCTGACGACGGACGCGTGGCGCGCCGTGGGCGAGGAGCGCCGTTACATCCGCGCCGTCCGCGACCACCCGGACGCCGCGGTCTACGTCGCAGAGGTCGATAGGATCGTCGTGGGCAGGCTCTCGCTCGCCCGGGATTCCCACGGCGCGAGCAGCCACGTGGCGGACATCGGGTTGATGGTCGCGGCGCAGTACCGGCGTCGCGGCATCGGCTGGGCGCTGTTGGAGCAGGCGGTCAGCTGGGCGCGTGGCGCGGGTGTGCGCAAGCTCGAGCTTCATGTGTTCCCGTGGAACGAACCGGCGGTCAGGCTCTACGAGACGTTCGGCTTCGTGCGGGAGGGGCTTCGCGTCGGTCACTACGCGCGGGGGCGCGAGGACGTCGACGCGGTACTGATGGGGTATCGCGTCGGGCGACCTGCCGACCCGGCGGCGTAGATGCGGCTTCGTCTACATCTGGAGGTCGAGCTCCCGCGGCAGCACGAGGCTCGTCAGCCTCCCGCATCCCACCTCGACGTCGTCCCAGCGGGCGACATCCAACTCGAGCGTGGCCAGCGCGCCGGTGGGGAACTTCTCCGCGGCGCGGTAGCGCTCGGGAGACGGGGAGGAGAGCAGCACGACGAGCTGCTGCAAACCGGGGTTGTGACCGACGAGCATCGCCTCGCGGACGTCGGGGAGCGCCCTGACATGCTCCAGCAGCGTCGCCGCGGACGCATGGTAGAGCAGCGGGTCGAGCTGGACCGGCGGGTCGCCGAGCGATTCGAGCATCTCGTCGAGGGTCGACCGCGAACGGACGGCGGTCGAGCACGAGACGAGCTCGGGGAGGACGCCGTGCTCGGCGATCCAGCTTGCGATCAGCGGTATCGTACGTCGACCGCGCCGTGAGAGCGGGCGGTCGTGGTCCGGGAGCGAGGTGTCGTCCCATGACGACTTGGCGTGCCGCAGCACGTGGAGCCGCCTCATCGGGGGTCGAGCAGCTCGATCAGACCGTCGGGGTCGTCGACGCTCACCGCGAGGGTGCGGACACGGAGGCGGATCCCCAGCGTCCGGGCCGGCGCAGGGGGTTCCAGTGTGAGCTCGACGAGCGGGCCGGCGGCGCCATTGACGATCCAGCTGCTCTTCCAGCCGTGCACGCCGATCGACCACGGTGCATCGTCGCGTCGCGAGGCGCGTCGGATCGACGCGCGCGGGATCGTGCCGTCGAAGCCCCATCCCATCCGCACGCGAACGGTGTCCTCGCTCAGCTCGACGTACGAGCGGGATGGGGTCAGCCCGAGGGCGATGAACAACGGCTTCCAGAAGCCGAAGAGGATGGGGATGCGCACGCTCCTCATCGTCGCACCCGGCCGGGACGGCGTTTCCACGATGGGTCAGCGAACGAGGGGGAGGATCTCGACCCAGCTCGGCGGCGCCGCGCGGAGCGCTGCCGAGGCGTGCAGCTGCCCTGGCCCGTGCGCGAGCGTCGTCGAGAAGAGCGCAGGGTCGGGCTCGATCCCGACACGGGGTAGGTGCAGGCGATCGGCGTCCCAGCAGGCGCCGACGGTCGCGTCCTCGCTGACGCCCCCGCGGGTGTGGAGATCGATCGCGTGGCACAGCAGCTCGAGCCTGTCGCCGAGCACGATCATGCCGGAGTCGTGCAGCTCCCTCGCGAACGCCGCTGCCCGGGGGCCGTGCTCCGGGTCGACGTGGTCGTTCTCGCGCCGGGTGTCGTGCAGGAGCCCGAACAGGAAGACGAGCTCGCGATCGGCCCCGCGGAGGTCGTCCGCGAGCGCGAGCCCGGTTGCGGCGACGCACCGCCAGTGCTCGTCGCCGTGCCACACCGAGTACCGCCGCCAGGCGTTCGTAACCACGGCCTCCACGACCGTGGTGTCAAGCACCCGGCGTCCACCCCTGAACGACGGACTCCTGCGTCGGCGTCTGTGGTGACGGCACGAACCAGTCGTTCACATGTGCGCGAAGCTCGGCGATTCGCGAGATCGCCTCTCCGGGATCGAGCCCGTGCCGGACGAGCCAGCAACCGACCACCGTGCCGGTGCGCCCGATCCCTCCCCAGCAGTGGACGTAGACGCACCCACCGGCGCCCCGCTCCGCGTCGACGAGATCGAGGATCTCGAGGTAGCGCTCGCGGGTGACGACACCGAGATCGGGGATCGGCCGACGCTCGTGGCGGGCGCCCGCGAGCAGGTGGGCGTACGGTGCGAGTGGCTCCTCGGCCTCGGTCAGGTCGACGAAGAGCGTCACACCCGCGCCGCGAAAGCGCCCGAGTCGCTCCACCGCTGCCCCGGGCTCCGGTGCACCCGGGTACTCACCGGCGATCAGGCTCCCCGGCTCGACCCAGTAGGAGTCGGTGATCGGGATCGTGGGGCGCGGCGCCATCGACGCTGCGACGATAGCCGGCGTCGACGCAACCCGTCCGCAACGGAGTCGCCTGCGGGAAGCGATACGGTTGCTCGAACGGAGTCGACGGAGGCTCGAGATGGCAGATACGGACACATATCCCGCGGGAACCCCGTGCTGGGTCGATGTCGGCACCAGCGACGCCGACGCTACGCGGGCGTTCTACGGCGGGCTCTTCGGTTGGTCCGGGGTCTTCGATTCGCGCCCAGAGGCGGGAGGGTACGGATTGTTCGAGCTGCGCGGCCGAAGCGTCGCCGGCTTCATGCACGTGCCCGACGGGCAGCCGCCCTCATGGAGCACGTACATCGCCTGCGACGAGGTCGACGCCACGGTCGAGAAGGTCGTGGCCGCAGGCGGACGCGTCGTCGTGGAGCCCGTGGACGTCCTCGACGCCGGCCGTCTGTCGTTCGCCGCCGATCCCACCGGAGCCGTGTTCGGCGTCTGGCAGGCGGCGGGTCATGCCGGTTCCGGTCTCGTCAACGAGCCCGGGTTCCTCTGCTGGAACGAGCTGACGACACCCGACGTCGAGACTGCCCAGGCGTTCTACGGCGCCGTCTTCGGCTGGGAGCCCGAGGTGCTCGGGGAGGGCGACGACGGTGCACCGTTCGTGTATCGGGTCCAGAGACTCGGGCGCAACATGGTCGCCGGCATCATGGAGATGGACTCGTCGTGGGGCGATGTTCCGGCGCACTGGATGACGTACTTCGCCGTGGCCGACGCGGACGAGGCCGCCGAGCGGGTGGAAGAGCTCGGGGGGAAGGTCTGCGTCGAGCCGTTCGACACGCCGTACGGTCGCACCGCCGTGATCGACGATCCCGTCGGCGCAACGTTCTCGGTGACTCAGCTCGCAGCATCGAGCCCGTAGGCGCCGCCGCCGCCCCCCACGCTCGGGTCGGGGCGGCATCCGCGAAGCCGCGGACGCGGATCGGCGGATCTGCCGATGCCGCCGGCCCGCTCGAAGCGTTGACTGGAGGTGTGTCGAACGCAACCGTAATCCCGCTGCCGGCCGACGAACCGGTATGGGAACGCGTGTTCACCGTCTCGCCACTCGTGCTCGTGTCGACGCTCGAGCCGGACGGGACGGTAGACGTCGCTCCCAAGCACATGGCCGGGCCGCTCGGCTGGTACGGGTACTACGCGTTCGTCTGCTCGCCCCGGCACGGGACCTACGCGAACGCCGTCGCGCGTGGCGCCTTCACCGTCAGCTACCCGACGCCGGACCAGGTGGTCGAAACGAGCCTCGCCGCGGCAGCGAGAGCAGGCGACTCGACGAAGCCGATGCTGGCGGCGCTCGAGACGGAGTCGGCGCGGGTCGTCGACGGCGTGCTCGTCGTCGGGGCGATGCTGCACCTGGAGTGCGAGCTCGACCGCGTGCTCGACGGCTTCGGCGAGAACAGCCTCGTGATCGGGCGCATCGTCGCCGCCTCGGCCGACGAGCGAGCCGTGCGCTCAGTCGACCGCGACGACGCCGACGTCGTGCACGAGCTGCCGTTGCTCGCCTACCTGTCCCCTGGCCGCTTCGCCCGGATCGATGACAGCTACGCCTTCCCCCTCCCGACGGACTTCCGCCACTAGGGCCGCGACGAGCGTGGATCCGCTCGCCGTCCTCGCGTGGCTGCGCGAACGCACCGACTCGATGGTCGAGCTGCTCGCCCGGCTCGCGCGTGCCGAGTCGCCCTCCGTCGATCCGTCGGCGCAGCGGGACGCGTTCGCGATCCTCGCCAGTGAGCTGCGCGCCCTGGGCTATCGGGTCAGGGCAGTTCGCGGCGCCGGAGTCGGCGATCACCTCTACGCGCGACCGCTGCAGCGCGCTCGCGGGCGCTCGTACCAGCTCGTCGCGGGGCACCTCGACACGGTCTGGCCTGTCGGCACTGTTGAGGAAATGCCGGTGCGCCGCGACGGCGACCTCCTCTACGGGCCCGGCGTGCTCGACATGAAAGGCGGTCTCGTCCAGGCGCTCTTCGCGTTGCACGCGCTGACCGCGCTCGGTCTCGAGCCCGCGGTCACCCCCGTCGTCCTCGTCACGAGCGACGAGGAGATCGGCAGCCGCGACTCGCTGCGGTGGCTCGACCGTCTCGCCGTCGGTGCTGACAGGGCGCTGATCGTCGAGGCTGCGTACGGCAGCGCAGGTCGTCTCAAGACGGCCCGCAAGGGGACGGGGTGGTTCAGCCTCACTGCGCGCGGGCGAGCGGCCCACGCCGGTGTCAGCCCGCACGAGGGGCTCTCTGCGATCCTCGAGCTGTCCCATCTGATCCAGTCGCTCCACGCTCTCAACGACCCCGACCGGGGCGTGACCGTGAACGTGGGGCGGATCGACGGCGGGCTGCGACCCAACGTCGTCGCCCCAGTTGCACAGGCGATCGTCGACGTTCGCGTCCCCTCCCACGAGGCTGCGGCCGAGGTCGAGGCGGCGATCCGTTCGCTCACCCCGGTCGTCGAGGGTGTGACGATCGAGGTCGAGGGGGCGATGACACGACCTCCGATGGAGGCGACCCCACGAAACCGAACTCTCTGGGAGCATGCGAAGCAGATCGCGGGCGAGCTCGACCTGACCGTGGACGAGGCGTCCGTCGGCGGTGCCTCGGATGGCAACTACACGTCACTCCACACCGCTACCCTCGACGGGCTCGGCCCGATCGGAGAAGGCGCGCATGCCCACCACGAGCACGTCGTCGTCCCCCGCCTGGCCGAGCGCGCAGCGCTTCTCGCACACCTCCTCTTGGTACCACCTCTGGAGCGGCGATGAGCGGCGAGACCGCACTCCCGAGGCGCGCCGAGAGCGTCCTCCCCTCGGACGCCGTGCGCAGCAGCGTGACGCGCATCGCCTGGCTGGACGAGACGACTGTCGGCCCGCTGTCCCGCGACCATTGGGCGACCGGCGACTACGTGCTCTGCGAGGTGACCGACGACGCAGGCCGGCCGAGCGCCGTAGAGACCGCGACCGGCCGCATGGGCGAGGTGATCGCCGGAGATCTCCTGGTCGGTGCGCTCGGCATGCGCTCGGCGACGCTCGAGGCCGTCGGCGACTGGCGCGCCGTCGGTGACGACCTACGTCTCGACGCCCTCACGCGAGCCGGTGTCGTCGGGCGCGCGACGTCCGTGACGCCATTCGCACGGGCCCACGTGATCCCGCTTCGGTACCGGGGGCATGTGCTCGTCGACGGCGCGAAGGCGTGCATGCAGGACTTCGTGCTCCCGATCGAGCCACGTGCGCTCGAAGCTCCCGTCGTGCTCGTGATCGGCACCTCGATGAGCGCCGGCAAGACGACGACGGTGATCACGGCGATTCGTAGGCTGCGCCGTCTGGGGCTCCGCGTCGCGGGGACGAAGGTGACGGGCGTCGCGCGATATCGCGAGATCCTCGGTATGGCCGATGCGGGGGCGAATCCGGTAGCGGACTTCGTCGATGCCGGGCTGCCCTCCACCATCTGCTCTCCGTCCGAGTACCGGCTCGCGCTCGATCATCTCCTCTCGCGGCTCGCGGCCGGTGAGCCCGACGTCGTCGTCGTCGAGTGCGGCTCCTCGCCGCTCGAGCCCTACAACGTCGACGTCGCCGTCGAGGCACTGCGTCCGCACGTCAGGTGCACGATCCTCTGTGCCTCGGATCCCTACTCGGTGCTCGGTGTGGCGCAGGCGTTCGACGCCGTCCCCGACCTGATCGCCGGCAGGGCGACCAGCACGACTGCTGGGATTGCGCTCGTCGAGCGCCTCTCGGGCGTACGCGGGCTCGACCTGCTCGATGCGGACGCCCACGTCGCTCTCGACGCCCTGCTCGCGGAGCGTCTCGGGCTCCGATCGCGGTGACGCCGTACGCTGTGCGCTTCGGCACGATCCGTTGACGTCTCCCGACGGCAGTACGATGGCCCTCCCGTGAGTGCCCCGTTCGTCCACCTGCACGTCCACTCCGAGTACTCGATCCTCGACGGCGCGTGCAGGATCCCCGCCCTCGTCGAGAAGGCGGCGACGCTCGAGATGCCCGCCGTCGCGCTCACCGACCACGGCTCGCTCGCCGGTGCGATCGACCTCTACCGGTACGCGGGCGACGCGGGTGTGAAGCCGCTGATCGGCTGCGAGGTGTACGTCGTCGACGATCGACGCGTCCAGCAGAAGGGGCACGCGCACCTGACGCTGCTCGCCGAGTCGACCGAGGGGTACGCGAACCTCGTGCGCCTCTGCTCGCTCGGGTACCTCGAGGGCTACTACTACCGACCGCGTGTCGACTGGGAGCTTCTCGAGCGGCACGCGCCCGGGCTCGTCGCTCTCTCCGGGTGCCTCTCGGGGCGGGTCTCACGCGCGCTCGTGGAGGAGCGACCGTCCGACGCCGAGGCCGAGCTCGATCGGCTCGAGCAGCTGTTCGGTCGCGACAACGTGTACGTGGAGCTCCAGAACGCCGGGCTCGCGGTGCAGGAGCAGCTCGTCCCCCGGCTCGCCGAGCTGGCGGGCCGCAGGTCGTTGCCACTCGTCGCCACCGGTGACGTGCACTACCTGGACGCGACCGACGCAGCCAGCCACGAGGCGCTCCTCTGCATCCAGTCCGGAGACTCCCTGAAGAACCCGAATCACTGGCGCTTCGACACCAACGAGTTCTATTTCAAGACGCCCGACGAGATGGCGCTCGACTTCCCCGGGCACGCGGACGCGATGCGGCGCACGCTCGAGATCGCCGAACGCTGCTCGGTCGAGATCCCGCTCGGGCAGATCCGGCTTCCGCGCTTCCCGCTGCCCGAGGGCGGCGACGCCTTCCAAGAGCTCGTCGCGCAGTGCGAGCAGGGTCTCACTCGCCGGTACGGAGCATCCACGCCGGAGCTCGAGGAGCGGCTGCGCTTCGAGCTCAAGACCATCCGCGAGATGGGTTTCGCCGACTACTTCCTGATCGTCGCCGACTTCGTCGGCTTCGCGAAGCGGGAAGGCGTGAGCGTCGGCCCGGGGCGCGGCTCCGCCGCGGGGTCGCTGGCCGCGTACTGCCTCGGCGTCACCGACATCGACCCGATCCGCTACGGGCTTCTCTTCGAGCGGTTCCTCAACCCCGCCCGCGCCGACCTGCCGGACATGGACATCGACTTCGCCGTCGACGGGCGCGAGCGAGTGATCAACTACGTCGCCGACAAGTACGGCCGCGATCACGTTGCCCAGATCATCACGTTCTCCAAGATGGCGGCGCGCGCGGCGATCCGGGACGCAGCGCGGGTCCTCGAGATCCCGTACGGGGTCGCCGACCGCGTCGCGAAGCTCGTTCCCGAAGGCCCGGGGCAGACGCTGGCCGAGGCGCTCAAGCCCGGGGAGGAGCTGCACAAGGCGGTCGAGTCCGATCCCGTCGCCAAGGAGATCGTCGATCTCGCGCTGCCGCTGGAAGGGTTGACGCGGGCCGACTCGATTCACGCCGCCGGGGTCGTGATCGGTGCCGAGCCGTTGATCGACGTCGTCCCGCTCCAGCAGAAGGGCCCCGACGCCGAGATCGTGACCCAGTTCTCCATGAAGAACGTCGAGGCGCTCGGGCTGCTCAAGGTCGACTTCCTCGGTCTGCGCAACCTGGACGTGATCGAAAAGGCACTCGAGCTGCTGCCGGAGCCGGTCGAGATCGGCGCGATCCCGCTCGACGACAAGCCCACGTACGCGATGCTCGCCAAGGGCGACTCGACCGGTGTCTTCCAGTTCGAGTCGTCGGGGATGCGTGACGCGCTGCGGCAGGTCAAGCCGACCCAGTTCGAGGAGCTGATCGCGCTCGTCGCCCTGTACCGACCCGGGCCGATGTCCTACATCCCCGGGTACGCGCGGCGAAAGCACGGCGCCGAGGCGGTGACATTCATTGACGAGCGACTCCGTCCGATCACCGGGGAGACGTACGGGATCTGCATCTACCAAGAGCAGTACATGCAGATCGCCAAGGAGATCGCGGGCTTCGAGCCGGCCGAGGCGGAGACGCTGAGGAGGGCGATCGGGAAGAAGATCCACGAGCTGATGGCGTCGCTCCAGAGCAAGTTCCTCGACGGCTGCGCGGCAAACGGGGTTTCGCCTGCGGTCTCCCAGCAGCTCTGGAAGGACATGGAGCAGTCGCGCGACTACTCCTTCAACAAGGCGCACTCGGCCTGTTACGCCCTCATCGCCTACCGCACCGCGTGGCTGAAGGCGCACTACCCGTGCGAGTACATGGCGGCCCTCATCTCGAGTGTGATGAACACGAAGGACCGGGTTCCGTTCTACGTCAACGCGTGCGACGAGATGGGCATCGAAGTGCTGCCGCCGGATGTCAACTCGTCCGCCGTCGACTTCGCCGTCGTCGAAGGCAAGATCCGCTTCGGGCTGAACGCCGTCAAGAACGTCGGTGAGACCGCCGGTCGCGTGATCGTCGCCGCGCGCGCCGCGGGCGGGCCGTTCATCTCGATCTGGGAGTTCACGGAGCGCGTCGACCCGCAGGTCGTGAACAAGCGGGCGCTCGAGTCCCTCGTCAAGTGTGGCGCGCTCGACTCGACCGGATCGACGCGGATGGGCATGCTCGCCGTCCTCGAGCAGGCGCTCGCCCACGGTCAGAAGCTCGCGGCCGATCGCTTGATCGGGCAGGCGTCGTTCTTCGATGTCGCCGACGGCGAGGAGGACACCCCGTCGACGCGGCATCATCCGCCGCTGTCGACGACGGAGTTCGAGAAGCAGGAGCTGCTACGCCTGGAGAAGGAGACGCTCGGGCTGTACGTGTCGGAGCATCCGTTGCACGGTGTCCGCGAGCAACTGCGGCGCAAGACCGACGCGACGCTCGCCGAGCTCGAGCGACGACGGGACGGTGAGGTCGTGACCGTCGGCGGCATCGTCTCGGAGGTGAAGCAGGTCACGACGAGGCGCGGCGAGCCGATGGTCTTCCTTGCGCTCGACGACCCGACAGGGGCGGCCGAGATCGTCGTCTTCAACTCCACGTACGCCCAGGCACGTGAGCTGTGCGTCGCCGACCGGGTTCTCGTCGTCAAGGGCAGGATCGACCACAAGCAGGCGGGTGAGACCAAGCTGATCGCTCTCGAGGTGACCCCGTTCGAGGCGGTTCCCGATCGACGCGAGATCAGGCTCTCACTCGACGCCCGCGAGGCGCCCGCCGGGGTGATCCGTGAGTTCGCACGTCTCGTGCGGGAGTTCCCGGGCGAGGCGCTCGTCTACGTCTCGGTGGAGACGTCGCAGGGGCCGAAGACCCTCGCGCTCGGTCCCGAATACCGGGTCTCCCCCGACGCGGACTTCCTCGCGGAGGCCAAGACGCTGCTCGGTCCGTCGGCGATCATCGGCTGAGGCGTCCGCGATCGCGCGGCGGAGCGACCGCGTGCCTACGAAGCGGCGTTCGCGGCAACCCGCTCGCCGAGCGACTGCATGACCTTCGCGGCGAGAGGCGGCTGCTCGCGCAGGAGCCGTTGGAACGATCGGTCCGAGATGACGAGGATGCGGACCGGGGTCGATGCTACGACCGTCGCGGTCCGAGGGACCTCCGCCACGAGGGCGATCTCGCCGACGAAGTCGCCGTCGGAGAGCTCGGCGACCTTGCGGCCCTTCCGCGTCACCTTCACGGTGCCTTCGACGATGACCACGAACTCACGCCCGTGCTCGCCCTCCTTCATCAGGGCTGCTCCGGCGCCGAGGCTCAGCTCGTCGGTGAGCGTCGCGATGTCGGAGAGCTCCTGCTTCGAGCACCCGGAGAACAGCGGCACGGCGTGCAGCAACTCCAGCTTCCGGTTCTTGCGCAGCGCCACCGGGCGATCGTACAGCTCTGCCGCGGGCTGCGATCCCGGTGCGGCCGATCAGAGAAGGATCTGGAGGGCGAGATCGACGCTGCAGCCGTGCTCGAGCAGCCAGGCCGCCCGGTGCAGGTCGACCTCGTGCGAGTAGGCGAGCACGACCGCCGACTCGCGGTCGTAGCCTGCGCGCTCGAGCGAGCGCAGGCGCCAACGCTCGACCTGCTCGAGCTCGAGGTCGGGGCCGGTGAGGAGGTGAACGGGTGCCATGTGCCTACGGGTGTGAACGTCGGTCGTTCGGTGTTTCGTCCAGATTCGCGTCTCGGATGCGTCTTTTCTAGACGGTCCGCGTAAAGGTTCCGTGAACACCCGTCGAACCCTTCCCCCGACGCGACAGGCAGAATCGGCGGTGTGCGCTTGATCCTGGGCTCGATCCCTTCCCCTGGCAGCGGCACGCTCGACCTCGGGCCTTTCACCGTGCATATGTACGGCCTCACCCTGCTCGCCGCGATCGTCGTGTGCGTCATCGTCACGGGCCGTCGTTGGGTCGCGCGTGGCGGTGACTGGGATCTCATCCTGCGCGTGGCCGTGTGGGGTGTCTCGTCGGGCATCGTCGGAGCGCGCCTCTACCACCTGGCCACGAGCTGGGACGAGGTCCCCGACGAGTGGTGGGGGCCCTTCGCGATCTGGCGCGGCGGGCTCGGTGTCTGGGGTGGGATCGCGCTGGGCTGCGTCGTGGGTGGCATCGTCGCCAAGCGTGCAGGTGCCGACGTCTGGCTGCTCGCGGACTGCCTGGCACCCGGGCTGCTGCTCGCGCAGGGCATCGGGCGTCTCGGCAACTGGTGGAACCAGGAGCTCTTCGGCAAGCCCACCGACCTGCCGTGGGGTCTCGAGATCGAGATCTCCCGGCGCCCGCTCGAGAGCATCGACCAGGCAACGTACCACCCGACGTTCCTGTACGAGATGGCCTGGGACTTCGCCGCGGCCGCGATCCTCGTCTTCGTCATCGAGCGGCACTTCAGACCGCGGCCCCCGGGCCTGTTCGCCGCCTACGTGATGCTCTACTGCGCAGGACGCTTCGTCGTCGAGCAACTACGCATCGATCCTGCGCACGAGATCGCAGGCATGCGCTTCAACGGCTGGGTCGCCGCGCTCGGGTTCTTCGCGGGCGCCGTGTGGCTCTGGCTCTCGCAACGCCGTGGGCGCGCCGGCGAGACGCCGACGCCACCGAGGATGGACGTCCCCAAAGGGCGCGTCCGACCTGGGGGGTAGTGTCGGGCGGTGGCCACCGCCGTCCACGATCTCGAGTTGGACCTCGACGCCTTCGAGGGGCCTTTCGACCTTCTGCTCACGCTCGTCTTGCGCGAGCAGCTGGCCCCGTCGGAGATCGACGTTGCGGCGATCGTCGTCTCCTTCGTCGAGCACCTGGCAGCACGCGACGAGCTCGATCTCGAGGCCTGCGGCGAGTTTCTCGTGCTCGTGGCGGCCCTCCTCGAGCTGAAGGCCCGCCGGCTGTTCCCGGACGAGGACGCTGAGCTCGCCGACCTCGAGCCGGAGGAGGCTGCCGAGGAGCTCGCGCGACGGCTCGCCGAGTACCGCCGCATGAAGGAGGCTGCAGGCTGGATGCGCGACCGCATGGCTGCCGAGCAGGATCGGCATTTCCGGGTCGGCCCGGCCCCGCTCGCGCCGCGCTCCGAGCGTCGCCTCGCCGCCCAGGCGCCGGATCTGCTCGCCGGAGCGCTGAGAGGGTTGGCCGTCGAGCCGCCGAAGGTGTCGCTCTCCCACATGGCGCTCCGCTTCCCGCCCGTCTCACAGTTCCTCGAGCGCTTCCGCGCCGTCCTCCGCCGCCGACGCATCGTCGACTTCGACGCCGAGGTGGGAGAGCTCTCGCGCGTCGAGCAGGCCGTTGCCTTCCTCGCCCTGCTCGAGCTGCGCAAGAGCGGTGAGATCGCCCTGTCCCAGGCAGCACCGTTCGCCCCGATCCGCATCACCCGATCCGAGACAGAAAGGATCCTGCAGTGGAAGACCGCCCACTCCGCCTGATCGCCGCCAACCCGGTCGACCAGCTCGCTCGGACGATCGAAGCACTCCTCGTCGTCGCCTCGCAGCCGTTGTCACAGGAGGAGCTTGCCGACGCGACGCAGGACGATCCGGAGCGGGTCGCTACGGCGCTCGCGTTGCTCGCTGAGCGCTATCGGGAAGGACGCTGCGGCATCGTCCTCGAGCACGTCGCGGGCGGCTACGCGTTCAGGGCGGCGCGGGAGGCGGCCGACGCGTGTGCGCGCCTGTTTGAACGTCCGGTCGATCGTGGGCTCTCGCAGGCTGCGCTCGAGACGCTCGCCGTCGTCGCCTACCTCGGTCCGGTGACGCGACCCGAGATCGCGCGCATCCGGGGTGTCGCGGCAGACTCCGCGGTTGCCTCGCTCGTCGAGCGCGGCCTCATCTCGGAAGCGGGTCGCGAAAGCGGGCCGGGTGGCGCTGTCCGCTATCGCGTGACACCGCTCTTCGAACGGGTCTTCGGTCTCGAGTCGTTGGCTGCCCTGCCACGGCTGGACGATCTGGGTGGGGAGCCCGACGCGATCCGCGAGCGGCTGCTCGCCGTGGCCGAGGCGCGCGCCTCGTAAGCCCGCCGTGCGCATCGCCGTAGCCCTGTTCGAGGGTGCCGAGGAGCTTGACTGGGCTGGGCCGTGGGAAGTGCTCGCCGGCTGGGCGGTGCAGTTTCCTGAAGACGGGGTCGCGGCCGTCACCGTCGCCGCGGGCGAGGGGCCGGTGACCTGTGCCAAGGGGCTGCGGGTGCTTCCCGACCACACCTGGGAGACGGTTGGCGCGATCGACGTCCTCGTCTATCCAGGTGGTATCGGGACACGGCGCGAGTTGGCCGACGAGGGCGTGCTCGATCGTCTGCGGGCGTTCCATCGCGACGGCACACTGATGACGAGCGTCTGCACCGGCTCGCTCGTGTTCGCCGCGGCCGGGCTTCTCGACGGTCGCCCGGCGACGACTTGGTGGGGGATGACCGACACGCTCGGCGAGCTCGGCACCGGAGTCCAGGTCAGGCCGGACGATCGCTTCGTCGACGACGGCGACGTCGTCACCGCGGCCGGCGTGTCTGCCGGGATCGACATGGCCCTCCATCTCGTCGCCCGCCTGCATTCGGTCGAGCGGGCCCGTGAGGTGCGCCGCTACATCCAGTACGACCCCGACCCACCCGTCTGACCAGACCGGATCAGCGCCCTTCGCCGTGCGACCCTGGGGATAACCTGCGCGAAGGTGTCAGACACCGAGGGTGTGTCAAGTGTCCTTTGCACCAAGCGTGTCTCGACTCGTCCACAGGCCGGCTGGTTTCTACCTGCCACAGCTCAGGGGGCTGTGAGGATCGGTTGAAGCCTCTCCCTGTCCGACTCCGGCCCTCGGGCCGGACCTCAGACCTGCCAGGCGCCGCGGCGGAGCACGGGCACGTGCTCTTCGGCGGCAGTGATGCCGTCCACGTCGAGCTCGGGACTGCCGATCATCAGGTCGATGTGGATCGCCGACTTGTTGATCTCCGAGACGGCCGACGGATCACGCAGAGCCATCGCGAGCCCGCTGCCTAGCGCGATGTGGCTGGCGGCGTTCTCGTCGATCAGCGTGTCGTAGAAGACGGTGTCGAGCGGCCCGATGCGGCCGTTGCCGTCGACGAGCGCGAGCTCGCCGAGACGCGAGGCGCCCTCGTCCTTCGCCGCCGCCCCACGCAGCGTCTCCGCGCCGCGGTCGGCGTCGATCCGGATCGCACGACCCTCGGCGAACTCGATGCGGATGCCATCGACGATCGAGCCGAAGAGCTCCTTCGGCTTCGTCATCGTCACCACGCCGTCCGCACGCATGGGATCCGGAGTCGTGAAGACCTCCTCGGTCGGCAGGTTCGGCATGTGGAGGATGCCGTCGACGGTCTCGAACCTGGCGGCGAACCACTTCGACGCGCGCAGCAGCCCGATCGTGAGGTCGGTTCCGGGCCCGTGGAGTCGAATCGCGTCGAACCAGCGCTCGGTCATCCGTCCTGCGGCACCGACCATTTCGGCGGTTCGCTCCCCCCACGCGGCGACGGGGTCGGGCTCGTCGAGGCGGCACATACGCTCCACCGCAGCCCAGAGAGCGTCGAGCGCGTCGTCCGGCTCGAGGTCCGGGTACACGTACCGCGCCCAGGCCACGGTCGGGCCGGGGACGATCGTCCAGTTCGTCGTCGCCGCGTTGACGACGTCGTTGACCTCGGGCAGGTAGGGGAGGGTGTCGCGCCCTGCCCGTGCAGGGTCGACGTCGTCGAACGTGCCCGGGGCCTGTGGCCCGGAGAGGGACACCCGCGCCGCGCGGTTGTCCGAGAACCAGCGCAGTCGCATCCGCGACAGCTCGGGTACGTAGTCGAGGGTGTCCTCGTCGGCGTGGAGCAGTCGCTCCCGCTTCACCAGGTCGTCCCACGTCACCACGTCGACCCATTGCGCCCCGGCCCGGTACGCGGCCCCCGCGATCGCACGTGCGAGCTCCTCCTTGCCCGGATACGTGCCCAGACCCACCGTCTGGCCGGGTTGCACGTTCGCGCCGAAGCGCACTGCGAGCTCGGCGAGTCGCCGGATCCGATCGGCGTGACGGCTCATCGGCGCATCCTGTCTACATCTGCCACGTGCCATCGCGGAGTAGCGGGACGCGCTCACCGGTCGTCGTGATGCCGTCCACGTCGAGCTCCGGGCTCCCGATCATGAAGTCGATGTGCACGCGGCTCCGGTTCACGCGGGTACGGTCGTCAGACCCCACGGTCTGCTCGTAGCCGTTGCCGAGGGCGATGTGGCTGGCGGCGTTCTCGTCGATCAGCGTGTCGTGAAAGACGGTGTCGAGCGGGCCGATGCGCCCGCTGGCGTCGACGAGCGCCAGCTCGCCGAGTCGCGACGCGCCCTCGTCCTTGCCTGCTGCGGCGCGCAGCGTCGCCGCCCCCCGGTCGGCGTCGATGCCCGTGATCCGTCCTCCGGAGAACTCGACGCGGATCCCGTCGACCAGCGATCCGTACAACTCGAGTGGTCGTGTTGCGGTCACGAACCCGTCCACGCGCTCCGGATCCGGGGCCGTGTACGTCTCCTCGCTCGGGATGTTGGCGGCGTAGCGGATCCCGGCTGCCGTCGTCGAGGAACCGGCGTCCCACGTCGACGTGGGGAGCAGTCCGACCGTGAGCTCGGTACCCGGCCCGGTGAGCGTGATCGCGTCGAAATGGCGCTCCGTGAGGCGCGCGGCGACGGCCTGCAGCTCGGCTCCCCGAGCGGTCCAGGCTGCCGCCGGATCGTCTGCGTCGAGGCGGCAGATGTACGCGATCGACTCCCACAGTCGATCGTAGGCGGCGTCCGGCTCGAGATCCGGGTACACGACCTCGGCCCAGCCGGGCGTGGGTGCAGGCGCGACGCACCAGTTGGTCGTACGGGCGTTGACCACCGCACCCGAGTTCGGCAGGTACGGGAGAAGATCCTTGCCCGTCCGTCGCGGGTCGACGCCGTCCAGAGCGTGAGGCGCCGAGGGGCCGTTCAGAGAGATGCGCGCGCCGCGCTCGGACGAGAACCACTCCAACCGGTCGATCATCCACGGTGGCACGTCCTCGAGCGTGTCCTCGGGTGCGAGCTCGAGACGTGCGCGCTTCACCCAGGGATCCGAGGCGAGGACGTCGACCCAGCGGGCGCCACGCTCATAGGCGCGTCGCGCGACGGCGCGGGTCAGCTCCTCCTTGCCCGAGTACGTCGTGACACCGACGACCTGGCCAGGCTGGACGTTCGCCCCGAAGTCGACGATCAACTCCGCGAGCTTTCGTGTGAGCTCCGCGTAGCGCGTCACGGCGGCACCCTACCCGCGCCAGAATGTGCCGGTGCGGCTGAATCGCTTCCTCGCGCGTGCCGGCGTCGCCTCGCGGCGCGCTGCGGACGAGCTGATCACGGCGGGGCGCGTGCGCGTCAACGGTGCCGTCGGCGAGCTCGCCATGGTCGTCGATCCGCGCGACGTGGTGGAGGTCGACGGGCGTCGGGTGCGCCCACAGCCGTTCGCGCACATCTTGCTGCACAAGCCCGCGGGACTGGTGACGACCGCCAGCGATCCGCAGGGGCGGCCGACCGTCGTCGACGCCGTGCCGCGTGAGCCTCGGGTCGTGCCCGTTGGCCGCCTCGACATCGCCACCACGGGCGCGCTCCTGCTCACGAACGACGGGGCGCTCGCGCATCGGCTCTCCCATCCCCGCTACGGCATCGAGAAGACGTACGTGGCGCGTGTCGAGGGGGCACCTGGCGACGACGTGATCCGGCGGCTCGCCGCGGGTGTCGAGCTCGATGACGGCCCGACGGCACCTGCCCGCGTTCGACGCCTGGGTGGCAGTCGCGTCGAGCTCGTCCTGCACGAGGGGCGCAACCGGCAGGTGCGGCGGATGTGCGAGGCGGTCGGGCATCCCGTCGTCCGCTTGCACCGGAGCGGCTACGCCGGGCTCGACCTCGAGGGCTTGGCTCCCGGCGCCTGGCGTGCGCTCGCCGGGGCCGAGATCGCGGGGCTCCGGCGGCTCGTCGGGCTCGCATAGGCGCGCACGACGGTGGGCGGGACCTGCGCAGCCTACGGGCGGACGAACCCCATGCTCTCGTACATGCGCGCGATCGTCGGCGCGGATGCAGCGCGCGCCTTGTCGGCGCCGACGGCGAGCAGGCGGAGCAGCTCACCCTCGTCGGCGCGTAGCTCGAGGTACCGCTTCCGTACCGGCTCGAGCATCGCAGCCACCGCCTCGCCGACGTCCGTCTTGAACTGCCCGTACCCGGCGTGTTCGTAGGCGACCTCGATCTCTCCTGGCGTCCTGCCGGTGGCGACCGCGAGGATGTCGACGAGGTTCGTAATCCCGGGCTTGTCGTCGCCGCGTCGGATCTCGCGACCGGAATCGGTGACAGCGCCCCGGAACTTCTTCAGGATCGCATCCGTGTCGTCGAGGAGACGGACCGTGCCCTGCTCGGAGCCACCCGTCGTCGACATCTTGTTCATCGGTTCCTGGAGGTCCATGATCCGCGCGCCCACCTCCGGGTAGACGCCCTCGGGGACGACGAACGTTTCTCCGAATCGTGCGTTGAAGCGCTCGGCGATGTCGCGGGAGAGCTCGAGGTGCTGCCGCTGGTCGTCACCGATGGGGACGATGTCGGTCTGGTAGAGCAGGATGTCGCCTGCCATCAGCACGGGATACGTGAAGAGACCTGCCGAGACGAACTCGCGCCGGTCGGCCTTGTCCTTGAACTGCGTCATGCGGCCCAACTGGCCGTAGCTCGTCACGGCCGACAGCAGCCAACTCGCCTCCGCGTGCGCGGTGACGTGACTCTGGGCGAAGACCGTCGAGCGCTCCGGGTGGAGTCCCGTGGCGACGAGCATCGCGTAGAGGTCGAGCGTGCGCTCGTGCAGGTCGAGCGGGTCGTAGTCGACCGTGATCGAGTGCAGGTCGACGATGCAGAAGAAGGCGTCGCCCTGCTCCTGCGTTTGCGCGTACTGGCGGAAGCCGCCGATGTAGTTGCCGAGGTGCTTGTCCCCGGTGGGCTGGATGCCCGAGAAGATCCGCATCTCTGTCCTTTCGCTCACGGCGCAGCGGCATCAAGTCTGCCCACCGCACCCGGTCCACGTCGTATCCAGCGCGTCAGCGGCGCCAGAAGAGGCTCAGACGGTGGAGCGCGGACATCGCGCCTGTTGTAGCCGTTCTCGTGGCATGCGTCAAAACTCCCGCATCTACACTCCGACCGTGACCGTGACCGAGCCAACCTGGGCGCCCGACTCCTGGCGCGCCCTCCCCGCCGCACAGCAGCCGACGTGGCCCGACGCCGCCGTGCTCGACGCGGTCAGAGAGCGGCTGCGCCAGCTGCCGCCGCTCGTCTTCGCGGGGGAGGCACGAAAGCTCCAGGAGGCGCTCGGCGAGGTCGCCGAGGGGCGCGCCTTCCTCCTGCAGGCAGGGGACTGCGTGGAGTCGTTCCGCGAGGTCTCGGCGATCCAGATCCGCGAGAAGCTGAAGGTCTTGCTGCAGATGTCCGCCGTGCTCACCTACGGCGCCACGCTGCCGGTGGTGAAGGTCGGGCGCATCGCCGGCCAGTTCGCCAAACCCCGATCGTCGGAGACCGAGGTGATCGACGGCGTCGAGCTCCCGTCGTTCCGGGGTCACGTCGTACATTCCGACGAGCGCACGCTCGACGCCCGGGTTCCCGACCCCGAGCGCATCATCCAGGGCTACTACCAGGCCGCGTCGACGCTCAACCTGCTCCGCGCGTTCACGAAGGGCGGCTTCGCCGACCTCACGCAGGTTCACACGTGGAACCAGGAATTCGTTGCCTCCTCGGCCGAGGGGCGACGCTACGAGGTGATCGCGGGCGAGATCGGCCGTGCCCTGCAGTTCATGCGGGCGATCGGCATCGACCTCGGCTCGGAGCGGTCGATCCACGAGGTCGACGTGTGGACGAGCCACGAGGGGCTCCTGCTGGACTACGAGGAGCCGCTCACGCGGTGCGACTCGCTCACGGGCCAGTGGTACGACTGCTCGGCCCACATGCTCTGGATCGGCGAGCGCACACGCGCGCTCGACGGCGCTCACGCCGAGTTCTTCTCCGGTGTGCACAACCCGATCGGAGTGAAGCTCGGGCCCGAGGCGACTCCCGAGGAGGTCGTCGCCCTGTGCGAGCGGCTCAACCCGCTTCGGGTTCCGGGCCGTCTGACGTTGATCACACGCATGGGCGCTTCCCGCGTGCCGTCCGTTCTCCCACCCCTCCTCGGCGCGGTGAGGGAAGCAGGCGTGCCGGTCGTCTGGTCGTGCGATCCGATGCACGCGAACACGTTCCTGACGCCGTCGGGTCACAAGACGCGACGCTTCGACGACGTGATGACCGAGATCGAGGGGTTCTTCGCCGCGCATCGGGAGGTGGGGACGTGGCCTGGCGGCATCCACCTGGAGTTCACGGGTGACAACGTGACGGAGTGCCTGGGCGGATCGGAGCGCGTGCTCGAGGAGCACCTCTTCGACCGCTATGAGACCCTGTGCGATCCGCGGCTGAACGCGCGCCAGGCGCTCGACTGTGCGTTCCTGATCGCGGAGCTGATGCGTGCGGCCTGAGCCGCAGCACGACGGCGCGACTGGCCGGAGCACACGACCGAGATGAGCGAGACGCGTATCCCCTCGGTGTGCATCGTCGGCACCGGGCTCATCGGAGCATCGCTCGGTCTGGCCGCGCGGCGCGCAGGTGTCGCCCGGGTCACGGGCTTCGACTCCGACCCGGAGGTGCTCGCCGTCGCCGCCGAGCGCGAGGCGTGCATCCCGTGCGACAACCTCCACGAGGCGCTCGCAGGGACGGCCCTCGTCGTGGTCGCGGCACCGGTGGCAGCGTTGCCCGACGTCGTGCGAGACGTGCTCGGCGAGGCTCCGGCGGAGAGCACCGTGACCGACGTCGGCTCGACGAAGGGGGCCGTCTGCGCCGCCGCG
The DNA here is from genome assembly GCA_963701395.1 of uncultured Actinomycetes bacterium. Lineage (GTDB taxonomy): Bacteria > Actinomycetota > Thermoleophilia > Gaiellales > Gaiellaceae > Gaiella. Next base: position 178,330 of record CAVOZU010000006.1, on the reverse strand, counting down.
GGCGCGGATGCCCGGTTTGTGGGCGGTCACCCGATCTGCGGTGCCGAGACGCGGGGGCCCGAGCGCGCGTCGGCGGACCTGTTCGAGGGCGCGACGTGGTTCCTCACTCCGGCCGCGCAGACCGACCCGGGGCGGTTCAAGCTTCTCCACGGGTTCGTGGCAGCGCTCGGTGCGCGTCCTGTCGCGATCGACCCGGGCGCCCACGACCGGCTCGTAGCGCTGACGAGCCATCTGCCTCACGCGCTTGCCAACGTCCTCCTCAACCAGGCCGGCGGCGCACGTGTGGACGGGCACGACCCGCTCCAGGCCGCCGGCGGCTCGCTGCGGGACATGACGCGCGTGGCGGGCGCGAATCCCCGCATCTGGGTCGACATCTTCCTCGACAACCGGGAGGCCGTCGCAGCCGCACTCGCCGAGCACCGACGGCGGGTCGAGCAGTTGGAGGCCGCGCTCGCCCAGGGTGACGCCGGCTTCTTGGCGCGGTGGATCGGCGAGGCGAGCGGCAACCGCCGCCGACTCCTCGAGACCGCGTTCGACGATCCCGGGTCGCTGCACCGCCTGCGCGTGCACATCCCGGACCGACCCGGTGTGCTGGCCGGGATCTTCCAGGCCCTCGGGGCGGAGAGGATCAACGTGGCCGACTTCGACATGGAGCATCTGTCGCACGACCGCGGCGGAACGCTCACCGTCCTCGTGGCGGGTGACGGCGAGGCAACGCGCGCCCTCGAGTTGCTCGAGGCACAGGGCTACGGTGTCGTCGCCGCCCCCGTGATCGAGGACGTGGAGTGAGGGTCGAGCCGGCAACGCGGATCGTCGGGCACATCGCGGTCCCGGGGGACAAGTCGATCTCGCATCGCGCGGTGCTGATCGGCGCGATCTGCGACGAGGAGACGCGGATCAACGGCTTCGGACGCTCCGCGGACACGGAGGCGACGATCGCGGCGGTCCGCGCGTGCGGCGTCGCGGTCTACGAGCACGGACACGACACGCTCCGCGTGTTCGGCAAGGGGCTGCGAGGGCTGCGGTCGCCCGGTGCGGCGATCGATTGTGCGAACGCCGGCACGCTCGTGCGCCTCCTGGCCGGCATCCTCGCCGGGCAGCAGGGCGAGGAGTTCGAGCTCGTCGGCGACGGGTCGCTGAGTGAGCGACCGATGGGCCGCATCGCAGGCCCGCTGACCGAGATGGGGGGGAGTGTCGAGACGGAGGACGGGCACCTGCCGCTGCGTATCCAGGGGCGCCGCCTGCACGGGATCGAGTACGAGCTCCCTGTCGCCTCGGCTCAGGTCAAGTCGTGCATCCTGCTCGGCGCTCTCTACGCCGACGCCGAGACGACGGTGCTCGAGCCGCAGCCCACCCGCGATCACACGGAGCGGATGCTGGCTGTGGCCGGCGCGCAGGTTGTCGTTCGTCCGGGACGCGTCTCCGTTGCTCCCGCCGTGCGTCTCGCCCTCGGTGACGTGGAAGTGCCGGGCGACTTCTCCTCGGCAGCGCCGTTCATCGTCGCCGCGACTCTCGTTCCGGGGTCGGAGCTCCACGTGCACGGGGTCAACCTCAACCCACGGCGGACGGGCCTGCTCGCCATCCTCGAGAGGATGGGTGCGAGCATCACGACCTACAACCGACGCGAGATCGGGGGCGAGCCCGGTGGAGACCTGGAGATCCGGTCGGCCCCGCTCGTCGGCACGTCGGTCGGCGAAAGCGAAGTTCCTCTCACGATCGACGAGCTGCCCCTCTTCGCGCTCGCGGCGTCGTTCGCGCGCGGGGAGAGCCGGCTGCGAGGTGCCGCGGAGCTCAGAGCGAAGGAATCGGATCGCATCGAGGCCACGGTCGACGGCCTGCGCGCGCTGGGTGTCCGCGCACGCGCCACACCCGACGGCCTCGTCGTCACCGGTGTCCCAACCCGGCTGCGTGGCGGCCATGTCGACAGCCGGGGGGACCATCGGATCGCGATGCTGGGCACCGTCGCGGGTCTCGCCTCGGGGGAGGGGGTTCGCGTCGACGGTGCAGACTGCGTGTCGGTGAGCTTTCCTGGATTCCACGATCTCGTGGCGGCGCTGCGGCGGGAGGCGGCGTGAGTCGTCTGTCGGCCCGTTCAGGGTGGGTTGGCAGCGGCCGCCGTGACGGCGGCCGCTTCAGGGGTTGTCGCGAGCGGGAATCCGCTGCTGCGGATCATCGCTCTGCGGGAGAAACGCCGTGATCGTCGCCATCGACGGCCCGGCGGGTGCGGGGAAGTCGTCCGTTGCGCGACTGCTCGCACAACGGCTCGGCTTCCGCTATCTGGACACGGGTGCGATGTACCGCGCACTGGCGTGGCTGGCGCTCGAGCAGGCGGTTCCGCTGGAAGACGCGGAGGGCCTGACGGCGCTTGCCCGTCGCAGCCTTGTCTCCTTCGGCGGCGACGGTGAGGTGATCGCTGGGGGCAGCGACGTCACGGCGTCGATCCGCGAGGCCCGGATCGACGAGGCTGTCCCCGTCGTCGCCCGCCACGCCGGTGTGCGCGAGGTGATGCGCGAACGGCAGCGCGCGCTCGGCCGCGACGGCGACGTCGTGATCGAGGGACGTGACATCGGCGCCGTCGTGGCTCCGGACGCCGCCGTCAAGATCTGGCTCGTCGCGGACCCCTCGGTGCGCGCGCGGCGACGATACGCCGAGCGGGACGGAGCCGACGCGGAGACGTTGGCGTCGGCGCTGCGGGACCGGGACGAACGCGATTCCGTCGATACGCACCGCGCGGACGACGCCGTCGAGATCGACACCACGGCGCTCGCGCTGGAAGACGTCGTCGACCGCATCGCCGGGCTGGTCGAGGGACGCCGGTGAACGGCCCCGACGCCGTGTGGGCGGTCGGTCGGCCGACGATCGGTGGCCTGGCGCGCGCTGCGACGCGCCTTCACGCATACGGGCGCGACCGCATGCCAGGGGACGGCGGCGTCGTCGTCGCCTGCAATCACTTCTCGTGGATCGACCCTGTCGTGCTTGGAGCCGTCTCCAGGCGCACGCTGTACTACATGGCGAAGGTCGAGGCGCACAGGGTGCCCGGCCTCGGCGCCTTCATCCGGTTGTTCGGCTGCTTTCCGGTGCGGCGAGGCGAGTCGGATCGCGAGGCCGTCCGCACGATGCGCCAGGTCGTCCGCGACGGGCACGCGCTCGGGCTCTTCGTCGAGGGAACACGGCAGCTCTCGGGTGTGCCGGGCCCGGTGCAGCCCGGTGCTGCGATGGTCGCCGTTCAGGAGGGCGCTCCGATCATCCCGGTCGCTGTGCACGGCTCTCAGACCTGGCGCCCGGGGAACCTGCATCCCGTCTCGATAGCGTTCGGCGAGCCTCTCCTGCTCGAGGGGCTGCCGCGCGGTGGGAAGGGCTACCGGGAGGCGTCGGTGATCGTGCAGGCCGAGATCAAGCAGCTGTGGGACTGGCTCGTCGAGATGCATCGGGTCGGTCGGCCGCACGAGGCGACACCCCCGGCGCGGCTGACCGGCGGACGCGATGACCGGTAGCGGCGAGCAGCGCGGCGACGCCGCCGCGCCGCCGGGGCTCGCGGGCACCGTCGCCATCGTCGGCTTCCCGAACGTCGGCAAGTCGACACTGGTCAACCGGCTGGCGGAGTCGCGGGCCGCGGTCGTGCACGAGACGCCCGGCGTCACGCGCGACCGCAAGGAGCTCATCTGCGAGTGGAGCGGGACGCATTTCCGCGTCGTGGACACCGGGGGAGTGGACGAGGTGGGCGGTGGGCACTACGGGCCTGCAATCGCTGAACAGGCTCGCGCGGCCGTCGAGGAGGCAGACCTCGTGCTCTTCGTCGTCGACGCGCGGGCGGGCATCACACCGGGCGACGAGGATCTCGCGGGGATGCTTCGGGTGGCGGGGCGCCCCGTGCTCATCCTTGCGAACAAGCTCGACGACCCGCGGCGCGACCTGGAGGCGCTCGAGTTCCACCGTTTCGGGCTCGGCGACCCATGGCCGATCTCGGCCCTCCACGGGCACGGGACGGGTGATCTGCTCGACGAGATCGTGCGACGCCTTCCCGGTGGTGCCGAGCCGGTGGCGGGCGAAGAGGCGATCCGCGTCGCGATCCTCGGGCGGCCAAACGTCGGTAAGTCGTCGCTGCTGAACGCGTTGCTGGGGCGGGAGCGCGTGATCGTGTCGGACGTTCCGGGTACAACGCGAGATGCGATCGACATCGAGCTCCGGCGTGGCGATGCGACATTCGTGCTCGTCGACACCGCTGGGCTGCGTCGAAAGAGGCACCAGCGACAGGGCATCGAGTACTACTCCGAGCTCCGCGCGTTGCAGGCGGCGGGGCGCGCTGACGTCGCGCTCATCCTCGTCGATTCGGCAGAAGGCGTCGTCGAGCAGGACCTCACCGTCGCCGACGTCGCCCGCAAGGCGGGCTGCTCGACGCTCGTGGTGCTGTCGAAGTGGGACGTCTCGACGATCGATCTTCAGGAGACGAAGGAGCTCCTCGACAAGCGGCTACGTCAGCGGCCACCGGTGATCGCGGTCGCCGCGCACACAGGTCGCGGCCTCAATCGCCTGCTCGACCGCGTCGAGGAGCTGCACGGAAAGCACGTCGCACGCATCCCCACGCCGCTCCTCAACCGCGCTCTCGCCGAGCTGCGCGAAGCCCGTCAGGGGCCGAGCGAGCGCAGGCGTCGCCTGAAGATGCTGTACGGGACGCAGACCGCCGTGCGCCCGCCGCGGCTTCGCGTGTTCGTCAACGACACCGGGCTCGTCACGCGCGACTACGCGTACTGGGTCGAGAACGAGCTACGCAGACGGTTTACGCTCGACGGCGTGCCGGTCTCGATCGACTTCCGGAAGAGCGAGTGACGACGTTGCTGCTGCACCGCCGCCCGTGAACGTCGTCATCGTCGGCGGCGGCTCGTGGGGGACGGCGTTCGCCACGCTGCTGCGGGATCGGGGGCATGCGGTGACCCTCGCCTGTCGCGACGCGGAGCACGCCGCGTCGATCGTCGAGTCGGGGAGGAACCCTCGATACGCACAGGCAGTCGACCTGCGCGGCATCGACGCGGCGGCTCTGACGGACACGCCGGTCGAGCGCGCCGACCTGGTGGTGATCGCGGTACCCAGCTCTGCGTTCGGCGACGTGCTCGCAACGCTGCCGGGGACGGCGCCCGTCCTGAGCCTCACCAAGGGGCTCGATCCGGCGACGGGGGACAGGCTGTCGACGCTCGTGCGCGACCGCCCCGTAGCGGTTCTCTCGGGCCCCAACATCTCGAGCGACATCGTGCGGGGCCTGCCCGCGGCGGCGGTGATCGCGAGCGACGACATGGCGCTGGCGCTCGAGCTGCAACGGGCGGTCAACTCATCGGTCTTCCGCGTCTACGTCAACGACGACCTGGTCGGCGTCGAGCTCTGCGCGGCGGCCAAGAACGTGATCGCGCTCGCCGCCGGCGGTGCGGACGGGCTCGGGCTCGGCGACAACGCGAAGGCTGCGCTCGTCACCCGCGGGCTGGCCGAGATGCGGCGGCTCGCAGATGCAGCCGGCGCGAAACCCGAGACGTTCGCAGGTCTCGCCGGGATGGGCGACCTCGTCGTCACCTGCTGGTCACCGGAAGGGAGAAACCGTCGCGCCGGCGAGCTGATCGCGCAGGGTGCGAGCCCGGACGGGGCAGTGGCTGCGATCGGCCAGGTCGTGGAAGGGCTCTCGACTGCGCCGGTGCTACAGGGCCTCGCCCGTCGACTCGGTGTGGAGATGCCGATCACCGACGGTGTGTGCGCCGTGCTGGGGGGTGTCGCGCTCACCGACCTCCTGGGACAGCTGATGCGGCGCGAGCCGACGAGCGAGTAGACCTCCGAGCGGCCCTGTGTAGGCTTCGTGAGATGGCCGTGCGCTCGTTCCAGTTCACGTCGGAGTCCGTCACCGAAGGGCACCCCGACAAGATCGCCGATCAGATCTCCGACTCGGTCCTCGACGCGGTGCTCCGTGACGACGCCGATGCCCGGGTCGCCTGTGAGACGCTGATCACGACCGGTCTGGTCGTCGTCGCCGGCGAGATCACCACGGCCACGTACGTCGACATCCGCGCGGTCGTGCGCGACCGCATCGCCGAGATCGGCTACACGCGCGCGAAGTACGGCTTCGACTACGAGACGTGCGGCGTCGTCGTCGCCATCGACGAGCAGTCCCCCGACATCGCCCAGGGCGTCGACGAGTCGTACGAAGCGCAGCACGGCGACACCGATCCGATCGATCTCGTCGGGGCGGGTGACCAGGGAATGATGTTCGGCTACGCGACCGCCGAGACGGACGAGTTGATGCCGCTTCCGATCATGCTCGCGCACAAGCTCGCGAAGCGCCTGTCCGAGGTGCGGAAGGCAGACGTGCTGCCCTACCTTCGCCCCGACGGGAAGGCGCAGGTCACGGTGCGCTACGAGCTCGACGAGCACGGGCACCAGCGCCCGGTGGAGATCGAGCGCGTGCTCGTCTCCACGCAACACCGTGACGGGATCGACGTGGAGACGCTGATGCGACCCGATCTGCTGGAGCACGTCGTCGAGCCGATCCTGCATGCGGACTTCCGCGAGCTCTTCGACCCGGCTCGACTCGGTCAGAAGGACTTCTTCTATCTGAACCCGACCGGGAAGTTCGTGATCGGCGGGCCGATGGGCGACACCGGGCTCACCGGCCGGAAGATCATCGTCGACACGTACGGCGGCTCCGCACCGCACGGCGGCGGCGCGTTCTCGGGCAAGGATCCGACGAAGGTGGACCGGTCGGCGGCGTACGCGGCGCGCCACGTCGCGAAGAACGTCGTCGCGGCCGGTCTTGCGGATCGTTGTCAGCTCCAGGTCGCCTATGCCATCGGCGTCGCCCATCCGATGAGCGTCAACGTCGAGTGCTTCGGCACGGAGGTCGTGCCGATCCCGACGCTCGAGCGTCTGATCGCCGAGCACTTCGACCTCCGGCCGGGCGCGATCATCCGCGACCTCGACCTCCGCCGACCGATCTACGCGAAGACCGCCGCCTACGGGCACTTCGGCCGCGACGACCGCGACTTCACGTGGGAGCGCCTCGACAGGGTCGAGGCGCTGCGCGAGGCGGCCGGGCTGGCCGCCCCCGTCACGACGTCGCCCTGACAACGGAGGAGGCCCGCTCTCGCAGGCCCCGTCCGTCGCTGGAGGGCGTTCGTCGCAGGGTCGTCAGGCGAGCGAGCCTGCGAATCCCGCGGGCTTGTTGGCGCCCCTTCGGTCGCCGGGCGTGCGCTCGACCACGCGGTCGATCATCTCGCTGAGCCGTTCGAGCTTGTCGGCCTTCTGGTCGGCGGTGATGCGACCGGAGGCGACTGCCTCGTCGAGCTTCGCGGTCGCGTCCTTCAGCAGCGCGTTCTTGAGGCCGTCGACCGACTTGCCCTGCTCGCCGGCGACCGTGGCGAGGGACTTGCCGCTGCGGAGCTCGGCGCGCAACTCATCGTGCGAGAGCTCGAGGTACGTCGCGGCAGCGGCGAGGCCCATGCCGCCCCTGTGGCCGAAGCCGCCCTTGTGGCCGAATCCTCCCTCGTGACCGAAGCCAAAGCCGCGACCCTCGCCCGACTCGATCGCTTCCTTCGCCCGGTCGGCCTGCTCCTGTGTGATCTTGCCGTCCGCGAGCGCCTGCTCGACCTGATCGAGGCGCGCACCGTCGATGGCGTCGGTGAGCTCCTGGGTGGTGACGTCGAGTCGGTCGGCGACGTTCGCGAGGAACGCATCCCGTTTCGCCTCGAAGTTGCCGTTGGAGGCGACGGCTGCGCCGACGCCGATGCTGAGCGCGACCGCGGCGACGGCTGCGACGATCACGCGTGAGGGACGATAGGTCATGTACTGGCTCCTTGGTTCGCTGTCCGGGTACGTCTCCAGGAAACCCGACGACCCTGAGAGCGCGCTGAGAACAGCGTAAGAATCTTCGAGATCGTCAGTGTCAAGGAGTCGGCGCCGATTGGTCGCCGAGCCGGAGCGTGAGCGTGGCACCGCCGCCGTCCGTGTTCTCCGCAGTGACCGTGCCGTGGTGCTCGTCGGCGACCCGCTCGACGATGGCGAGCCCGAGGCCCGAGCCGGGTGTCGAGCGCGCGGCGGCCGCGCGGTAGAAGCGGTCGAAGACATGCGGGAGGTCAGCGGGGGCGATCCCGGGGCCGTGGTCGCGGACGACGATCTCGGCGTCGCGGACGGCGACCTCGACTGATCCGCCGTCGGGGCTCCACTTGGCCGCGTTGTCGAGGAGGTTCGAGACGGCGCGGTGCACGCGCTGAGCGGAGCCGTCGACGACCGTCTCGTCGGCATCGACGACGAACGTGACCTCCGGATGCACGCGCTCCTGGCGGCGAACGGCGTCGATCACGAGCTCGTCGAGTCGGAACGGCTCGCTCGGAGCGTGTGGCTCCGAGCCGTCGCGTGCGACCTCCACGAGGTCGGTGACGAGCGCCGAGAGCTCCTCGAGCTGTGCGCGCGCGGCCTCGAGCGCAACGTGTCGTTCCTGCCCGGAGAGGTCGGGGTGCCGGGCGAGCAGGTCGATGTTCATACGGACACTTGCGATCGGCGTGCGGAGCTCGTGAGACGCGTCGGCGACGAGCTGCCGTTGGGCCTGCTCCGAGACCTCGAGGGCGGCGAGCATCTCGTCGAAGCGGTGACCCAGCCGTCCGATCTCGTCGTCGCCGGCAATGCCGACCCGTCGCGTGAGGTCACCGGTCGTGGCGACCGTCTCCGCCTCGTCGGCCAGGCGACTGAGCGGAGCGACCGCGGTGCGGCTCACCACGAGCCCGAGCAGGGCGGCGAGCGCCACGCCTGCCACGCTGGCGAGAAGCAGGGCGACGCGCAACCTCGACAGAGAGGCGTCGACCTCGTCCAGCGGACGGGCGATCTGGATCGCGCCACCGGCGGTGGGGCGGGTGAGCACACGGAGATGTGCTCCGTCGACCTCGACGTCCGTGAAGCGCGGTCCGGCCCCGCCACGCGCCACGGCGAGGTCGGCCTCCCCGACCGGCAGCGGGACCTCCGCGCCGGCGGGACGCAGTGTCGAGCCGTCGGCCGCCACGAGCTGGACGTATCCGGCAGCCCCGCCGAACGGGGGTGGGCGAAGACCGAAGCCGAAGTCGGCGCGGGCGAAATCGGCGCGCGGATTGCGCTGGACGAGCGCCCGGTCGATCTCGTCGCGCAGGCTGTCGCGCACGAGGAGGTACGCGCCGATCGACACACCGACGACGGCGACCGCCACGGCGACCGACGAGGCCAGCGCGATACGTGCGCGGAAGCTCACGGCTCACGGAGCGCGTAGCCGACGCCACGCACGGTCTGGATCAGACGGGGCTCGCCGCCACTCTCCGTCTTGCGACGCAGGTAGCCGACGTAGACCTCGAGCGTGTTGGACGTCGGGCCGAAGTCGTAACCCCAGACGCGGTCGAACAGCAGAGAGCGCGGCAGGACCTGGCGTGGGTTGCGCAGCAGGATCTCGAGCAGCGCGAACTCGGTGCGGGTCAGCTCGATCGGCCGCCCACCCCGGTGCACCTCACGCGTCCCGGTGTCGAGCTCGAGATCGGCGAAGCCGAGACGTTCGCCACCCGGCTCCGTGCCCGCTCCACGGCGCAGGAGAGCTCGCAGGCGCGCCAGGAGTTCCTCGAGCGCGAACGGCTTGACGACGTAGTCGTCGGCACCTGCGTCGAGGCCGGCAACGCGGTCACCGATCGCGTCCCGTGCAGTGAGCATGAGCACGGGCACGCGCGATCCGGAGGCGCGGATGCGGCGCGCCGTGTCGAGGCCGTCGAGCCCGGGCATGAGCACGTCGAGCACGACCACGTCCGGCTCGCGCTCGCTGAGCAGATCGAGTGCCGCGACGCCGTCACACGCGGTGTCCACAGCGTATCCCTCCGCGCGCAGCGCACGGTCGAGCGAGTCCCGCAGCGCGGGCTCGTCGTCGACGACGAGGACGCGAGTTACCACCCCGGAACCTTGGCAGAACCGCCTGAGACCAGGCTGAGAACGCGCTGCGGGGTCAGGCCCCGTGAGGCCCGACCCCGCGCACGTGCTCCGCTCAGGTCGTCTTCTTGACGAAGCTGTGGTTGACGAGCTTGTCCACCAGCTGCTCGAAGCGATCCTCGACCCTGTCGAGCCGCTTCAAGATGGCGGCCTTGCGCTCGGCGCTCAGCTTGTCGGACGCGGAGACGCGGTCCATCGCCTTGGCGAGATTCGCCTTCAGCTTCGCGAGCATGGCGCTCTTGAGGCCAGCGGCGGACTTGCCACTCGTCGCGTCGGCGATCTGGGCGAGCGTTGTTCCCTTCGCGAGATCCACCTTCAGCTGCTCCCGCGACATCTCGAGATACGCCGTCGCCGCCGCGAAGGCCCCGACCGATGCGTGCTTGGCCTTGCCCCGTGCCTTCTTCACGCTCTTCCCGAAGCCCTTGCAGCCGGTGGCCGCCGCAACCTTCGCTCGCTTCTCCGCTGCCTGCGCCTCGGTCAGCTTGCCAGCTTTCACGGCCGCATCGATCTTGGCGACGACCTTGTCCTTGTAGTCAGCCGTGAGCTGCTCGACGCTGACACCGCGCTTCTCGGCGACCTTGGCGAGGAACGCATCGCAGCGTGCTCCCTTGTCGCCGTCGCCGGCGAGTGCCGTGCCGCCGCCCACCAGGAGTGCTCCGGCGGTCGCGAGCGTCGCAACCGTCAATCCCCTACGTCCCATGTGTTGCCTCCCCGGTTTCATCTGTTTCGCCGTGCTCACGGATCCCGGTCTGGATTCTGGCATGGCTCGTCCGAGCCACATCTTGCGCGCCGTTCGTGAGGATTTGCTGAACTCGTGTTGAAGGCTTCGTTACGACGGCGCACGCGCTTCTCTCAGGCGGCCAGACGGACGTAGAGCCCGAGTGCGGCCTTTTCCGCGATCGAGCGCTCGTCGGCTGCCAGCTCCACCTTGAGCTGGCCCGCAGCTGGTTGCAGCTCGCGCACGACGACACGCGTGCCCGGGACGAACCCCTCGTCGTAGAACCAGTGCAGAAGGTCGCCGTCGTGCTCGGCGAGCCGGACGATCTCGCCCTCGGCGCCGATCGGTAGCTGGGCCAGCGCCACGAGCTCGGCGTTCTCGGTCTGCTCGACGTCGGTGTCGACGGGCCAGCCGTGCGGACAGCGCTCGGGGAACCCGAGTCGCTCGTTCATCCGCTCGATCATGTCCTCCGTGAACGTGTCGCCCATCTCGTCGGCCTGGTCGTGCGACTCCGAGGGCGTGTACCCCATGAAGTCGGTGAGGAACCGCTCGATGATGCGGTGCTTGCGCACCACGCGCTTCGCGCGCTCGACGCCGGTCGGCGTGAGGATCGCCTCGCGCTGTTCGCCGCGCTCGACCAGGCCTTCCGCCTCGAGTCGCTTCAGCATCTCGCCGGCGGACGCGCGCGACACACCGAGCATCTCCGCAACGCGTGACGCGATCGCCTGAGACTCGGTCGCGGGCCGATACTCGCCGATCGGAAAGGCGAGGAAGTAGATCGTCTCCAGGTACTCGTCGACGGAATGCCCGTGTGCCTGCGCCATGCCCGGATGCTAGCCGCCTGCGCTCGATTCGAGACGGCGGTCTCGGGTGACGAGGAGGAGGAACGGGGCCGAGACGCCGATCAGGACGACCGCGGGCAAGGCCGCCCGCGAGTACGCGCCGACCTGGGTCAGCTTCCAGATCTCGGTCGCCAGTGTCTCGAAGCCGATCGGGCGTAGGAGCAGCGTCGCCGGCAGCTCCTTCATGGCCGACAGAAAGACGAGTGCGGCACCGGCGAGCACACCGGAGCGCGCGAGCGGCACCGTAACGAGGGCGAGCGTCGCGATTGGCCCGCGACCAAGTCCGCGCGACGCCTCCTCGACGCGTGGGCTCACACGCTGCAGCGACGACTCCACGCCGGACATCGCCTGCGGGAAGAACCGCACGACGTACGCGAACACCAGCAGCGCGAGCGTCTGGTACACGGGTGACGCGTAGCGCGCTGCGAAGAACACGAGCGCGAGCGCGATCACGAGCCCCGGCAGCGCATTGCCTGCGTACGACAGCCGCTCGAGGAGCCGTGATCGCCGCCCCGGGTACCGCGTCGCGAGGAACGCGACGGGGAGTGCGGCGAGTACAGCGGCGATCGCCGCAAGACCGGAGGCTCCGAGCGAGTTGACGAGCTCGCTCCAGGGCGCGGCGAGCACGCGGTCGTTCACGATCCCGCGGGCGAGCCACGTGACGAGCACGGCGGACGGCAAGACGAGGAAGAGCCCCGTGACGAGCACACAGAACCCGAGGGCGGGGCCGGTCCAGCGCCCCAGTCGCACCGGTGTCGGTGGCCGCGCCGTCCCGGGACCTGTGCGGTGCAGGCGCCCGCGCTGGCGAGTGCGGTACTCGATGACGAGCGCCACCGCCGTCAGCGCGACGAGCAGCAGCGCGAGCGTTGCGGCAGGCGTGCGGTCGAAGAGGCTCCGGTACTGGAGGTAGATGGAGCGCGTCAGCGCGTCGTAGCGCATGAGCGACACGACGCCGAAATCGGAGAGCACATACAGGGCGACGAGGAGCACGCCGAGCCCCACTGCCGGCCGGATCGTCGGCACCGTGACACGCGCGAAGGCTCGCCAGCCAGACACGCCGAGCCCACGCGCCGCCTCGTCGAGCGACGCGTCGACGTCGCGGAGTGCCGCCTGCGTGAGCAGGAAGACGTAGGGATAGGTCGCGAGCGTGAGTGCTCCGAGCGCCCCCCAGTACCCGGTGACGTCCGGGAAGCTGTCGACCCCCAGCAGGTCGGCGAGCAGGCCCCGCTCGCCGAAGAACCCAAGCAGGCACAGCGCCGCGACGTAGCTCGGGATCACGAGCGGCAGAGCCCCGGCGACCGCCCACGCGCGGCGACCCGGGAGATCCGTGCGCGTCACCAGCCACGCGAGCGGCACGGCGACGCAGACGGTGGCGATGGCGACGCCGACGACGAGCAGCACCGTGTTCCAGACGAGCTGCCACGTCGACGGCTCGCCGAGGATCTCGAGCGCGCGTGCGGCATCGCCTGCGACGCGCACGAGAAGGTACGCCAGCGGCAGGAGCAGCGCGACGACGACGATGCCCGCCGCGAGGACGAGCGGGAGCGGGGGCCGTCGGCTCCCCGCCCCTTTGCTCACGTCAGGTAGCCGGTCTCGCGGAGCAGCTCGACGGTTCGCTCGAGCTCCGGCCCGAACGCCGTCAGGTTCACGTCGGGGCCGGCCAGCTCGTCGAGTGGCGGCAGCCCTTCGGCGGCGTCGATCCCCGCGACGAGCGGGTACTCGGCCTCCTCGGCCCCTTCGACGTAGAACCGTTGCGCGTCGTCGGAGAGCAGGTACTCGACGAACGCGTTCGCGTCGTCGGACTGATCCGAGCTCGAGAGCACTCCCGCGCCGGCGACGCTCACGAGAGCACCGGGGTCGCCGGCAGCGAAGAAGTGGTTGGCGATCGGTGCGGCCGGTTGCTCCGCCTGGACGAGTGCGAGGTAGTAGTGGTTGACGAGCCCGACGTCGACCTCCCCGGCAGCCACGGCCTCGACGATGGGCGTGTTCTTCTCGTACGTCTTCGGGTCGTTCGCCTGCATGTCCTCGAGCCATTGCCGCGTGCGCTCGTCGCCTGCGGAGAGCCTCATCGCCGTCACGAACGCCTGGAACGAGGCGTTCGTCGGGGCAATGCCGACCCGTCCCTTCCAGGTCGGGTCGGTGAGGTCGAACACCGAGGTCGGAAGATCGCTCGCCGGTACGGCGTCGGTGTTGTAGACGAGGACGCGCGACCGACCGGACGTTCCGACCCAACGACCGTCGGCGTCGCGATAGGCCTGGGCTACGCGGTCGAGGATCTCCGTCGGCAGCTCTGCGAGTTGACCGTCGATCGCGCCGAGTGCCCCGGGGTCCTGCGCGAAGAAGACATCCGCGGGAGAGTTGGTTCCCTCTTCGTTGATCGTGGCGGCGAGCTCGGCGCTGTCGCCGTAGCGCACCTCAACCTCGATCCCGGTCTGCTCGGTGAACTGCTCGAAGAGCGGCTCGACGAGCTCCTCCTCGCGACCCGAGTAGACCGTGAGTGGCCCCGACCCGTCGTCACCTCCGCATCCTGCAGCGGCGAGCGCGACGAGCGCTACGACCGCGACGAGAACCGAGAGCCCTGCTGTCTTCCCGCGCACCGGTGTCCTCCATGTAAGGCATTCCCAATGACAGATGTAAGGGGCACCTTACACAGATGTACGGTGACGCTAGTGAAAAACCGGGACCTGACCCTCGTGCAATTGGATCGACACGCGAGCACCGAGGGGCACGACCTCCGTCGAGGGGCGATGTGACAGGAGCTCCACGCCGTCGAGGACGACCCGGTAGAACACGTCGTGTCCCCGGAACTCCCGACACACGACCTGCGCGCGGCCATCGGGATCGAGCTCGAGCTCGAGCAACTCCGGTCGGACGAGGACGTCGACCTCCTGCGCTCCCGAAGCTCCGTTCGCCGGAAACGATCCGAGCGCGGTCTGCACGACGCCGTGGTCGACGCGACCGCGAAGCACGTTCCCCGCTCCCACGAACTCGGCGGCCCACCGGGATGCCGGGTTGAAGTAGAGATCCTCGGGTGTCCCCTCCTGCACGATCGTCCCGTCGTGTACGAGAGCGATGCGGTCGGCTGCCGAGAACGCCTCCTCGCGGTCGTGCGTGACGAGCAGGACGGTGACGCCGAGCGGGCGTAGGATCCCCGTGACCTCGGCGCGCAACTCCTCCCGCAGGTGCGGATCGACGTTCGACCAGGGCTCGTCCAGCAGCACGACGTCCGGGGCCGGTGCCAGCGCTCGCGCCAGGGCGACGCGTTGTTGCTGTCCGCCGGACAGCTCGTGCGGATAGCGCTCGCCGAGCCCGCAGAGACCGACGAGCGCGAGCAACATGGGCACGCGCGCCGAGCGCTCCCGGCGTGGGAGGCCGAAACCGACGTTGTCGGCCACCGTGAGGTGGGGGAACAGCGCGTAGTCCTGGAACACCATGCCCACGGGGCGCCGTTCGGGCGGGAGCCACGTCCCTGCGCCGGCGGCCGGGGCACCGCCGATCTCGACGGTGCCGGCGTCGGGCCTCTCGAAGCCCGCGATCAGCCGTAGGAGTGTCGTCTTGCCGCACCCTGACGGACCGAGCAGCGCGACGACCGCTCCGCGCTCGACACAGAGCGACGCGCGGTCGGCAGCGAGCACGTCGCCGTAGCGCTTCGTCACCCCATCGAGCAGGATCATCGAGCAATCCATGTAAGGCGTACCTTACCGGCCAGAATCGGAGTCTGGTAGTCGCGTCTACGGGAGCGCCGAAGGCCCTCGACCGGGAGTGAGGCTACGCTCGCCGGGATGCCTCTCGCGTCCGTCTATCCGCTCGTCTCCACGCGTGCGCTCGCACGCACCTTCACCTACGAGGTCGGCGACGACGTGGGCAAGGGATGCGTCGTCGATGTCAGGCTCGGTCGCTCCCGCGCCCGCGGCGTGGTGACGGATGTCGGTGTCGAGGCCCCTGCGGGCGTGACGCCGGTCGCGGTCGGTGCGGTCGTCGACCAGATCCCGCCGGCGCTCGTCGACCTTGCGCTCTGGTTGGCCGACTACTACGGCTCCACGCCTGCCCGTGCGCTCGAGCTCGTGGCACCGCGGCGTCGTTCACCGCGAGGGACACGTCCCTCGCCTGCTGCCCGGGATGCTCTCGGCGGCGAGCCGGAGCCGGCGGACCTGACGGCTGAGCAGCGGGCGGCCGTCGAGCGGATCGTCTCCGCGCTCGACGAAGGCCTCGGAGCTCACGTGCTCCTGGCGGGACCGACCGGGAGTGGCAAGACCGAGGTGTACCTCCAGGCGTGCGCCGCGGCCCTCGAGCGCGGCCTGGGAACGATCGTGCTCGTACCCGAGATCGCGCTCGCTCCGCAGACGGTCGGCAGGTTCCGGCAGCGGTTCGGGGACACCGTTGCGGTCCTGCACTCGGGGCTGGGCGACGCCGAGCGCCGCGACGAGCGGGATCGCGTCGCCCGCGGGGAGGCGCGCGTCGTGGTCGGCGCGCGCTCCGCGGTCTTCGCGCCGATGCGTGACGTCGGTCTGATCGTCGTCGACGAGGAGCACGACGCGGCGTACAAGCAGGAGTCGGATCCGCGCTACGACGCGCGCAGCGTGGCAGCCAAGCGAGCAGCGCTCGAGGGCGCCGTCGCCGTCTACGGCAGTGCGACGCCGCGCCCGGAGAGCTGGAACCGGCTGGAGCGGCTCTCGCTGCCCGGACGCATCGGCGCGCCGATGCCTCGCGTGCGGCTCGTCGACCTCCGCCGCGAGGCCGGCTACCCGCTGTCGGCCCCGCTGCTGGAGGAGCTCGGCCGCCTGGTCGATCACGGTGGGCGCGCCATCCTGCTGCTCAACCGGCGCGGCGTCGCGCCCGCCGTGCACTGCCGCGCGTGTGGGGCCACGCGTCGCTGCGACCACTGCGACGTCGCGCTGACGCTCCATGCCGACGATCGGATCCACTGCCACCACTGCGCCTACAGCGAGCCCGTCCCGGCTACGTGCCCCGCGTGCGGCTCCGCCGACGTCGCCCGTGTCGGCGCAGGCACGCAGCGGCTCGAGGCCGAGCTCGCGCGGCACGTTCCGGAGCTCGAGCGCATCCGTCTCGACGCCGACACGGCCTCACGCCCCGGTGCCCTGCGCGAGGCGCTGCTCCGTTTCCACACGGCGGATCGGGCGGTGCTGTTGGGC
This sequence comes from uncultured Actinomycetes bacterium, assembly GCA_963701395.1. GTDB lineage: Bacteria > Actinomycetota > Thermoleophilia > Gaiellales > Gaiellaceae > Gaiella. Next base: position 161,654 of record CAVOZU010000006.1, on the reverse strand, counting down.
ACGCAGATGGTCGCCAAGGGACACCACTTCCCCGGTGTGTCGTTGGCGGCCGTGGTCGATGCCGACACCGGGCTCGCGCTCCCTGACTTCCGGGCCGAGGAGCGCACGTTCCAGCTCGTCACCCAGCTCGCCGGCCGCAGCGGCCGCGACGCCCCGGGGCTCGTGCTCGTGCAGACGTTCCAGCCCGATGCGATGCCCCTGCTCTACGCCGCGCGACACGACGTTGCTGGGTTCCTCGCCGACGAGGTCGACCGGCGCTCGGTGCTCGGCTATCCGCCGTTCCGACATCTCGTTGCGATCCTCGTCTCCGGTCGCGACGCGGGTGCGCCGATGCGCGTGCTGCGCGAGATCCGTGAAGGGCTGGACGACCTCGGCGCGGACCTGCTCGGCCCTGCGCCGTTGCTCCGGTTGCGGGGTCGCTTCCGGGCGCAGCTCGTGGCCAAGACGTCAGAGCCGAGGCGATTGGCGCGGCACGCCGCGAGGCTCCTGGAAGCGGCAGGCCCTGCGATGCGACGGGACGGCCTGGCAGCGGTCGTCGACGTCGACCCACAGTCGCTGTAGCCGGCATGGCCCGTGTATCACTGCGCGCCGCTGGCTAGACTCGACCCGCGATGACGGCCCCTGATCACGACCACGACCCTGATCACGACCACGACCACGACTCGGAGCACGACGCCGACGTGGCGGAGGCGCCCGACGAGGTCGAGGAGCGCGCGGCTGCCGAGCGCGAAGCGCGGAAGCGTATCGCCCTGAGCCAGATCCGACAGTACGGCGACCCAGCGCTCCGCATGCGTGCCCACGAGGTCGAGACCTTCGACGAGGAGCTGCCCCGGATCGCAGAGCGCATGACGGCGCTCATGCACGAAGCAGACGGAATCGGCCTGGCGGCGACGCAGATCGGGATCCTCCGCCGCTTTTTCGTCTTCAACGACGGGGAGTCCGACCGGGTGCTCGTCAACCCGGCGGTCGTCAAGGCCTCGTCGAAGACGGAGACCGACGAGGAAGGTTGCCTGTCGCTCGGCTCGATCCGGGTTCCGGTGGAGCGCCCGGTCGACGTGACGATCGGCGGCGTGGACGCCGCCGGCAGCCCGGTCACGGTCGAGCTCGACGGTCTGATTGCGCGCGTCGTCCAGCACGAGCTCGACCATCTAGACGGTGTCCTGATCGTCGACCGGACGGACCCGGAGTCTCGCCGCGAGGCGCTCCGGCAGCTGCGCCCGAGGCTCCTGCTCTCGACGTGAGCCGACCGCGGATCGCCGTCGCCGCGACGGCGCCGTTCGGCGCAGACGTCCTGGAGCGGCTGGCCGCCCGTTTCGACGTGGCCTGCCTCCTGACGAGGCCCGACGCACCCAGGGGACGTGGGCGAAGGCTTGCCGCGCCGCCGGCGAAGGACGTGGGCGAGCGGCTGGGGCTTCCGATCCTGCAGCCGGAGCGGTTGGAGGCGGGGCTCGACCTCGACGCTCCGGTAGTCGTCATCTGCGCGTACGGCGTCCTCGTGCCGACGACGCTGCTCAGCGAGCGGATCTGGCTGAACGTGCACCCGTCGCTGCTTCCTCGCTGGCGCGGTGCCGCCCCGGTCGAACGCGCGATCCTCGCAGGTGATCCCGAGACGGGCGTGACGATCCACGAGACGATCGAGGCGCTCGACGCCGGGCCGATCGCGGCGCAGGAGCGCTTCCCGATCGGCGCGGAGGACGACGCAGGCGCGGTGTACGCGCGTGCCGTCGGGGTCGCTGCCGGTCTGCTCGACGTCGTCCTGCGCGATCCTGCACCGCGGTTCACGCCGCAGTCCGACGTCGGCGCGACGTACGCGGAGAAGATCGGCCCGAACGATCGCCAGCTCGACCTCGATCGACCAGCCGTGGAGCTCGTGCGGCACGTTCGCGCCCTGTCGCCGCACATCGGCGCGCGGACCGTTCTCCGCGACCGCCCTGTGACCGTGTGGCGGGCGACGGTCGGGGGCGACGGCACGTTCGAGCCGCTCGAGGTTCAGCCCGAGGGCGGCCAGCGCATGCCGGTCGAGGCCTGGCTCCGCGGGCTGCGTTGATGGTCACCGTCGCGCCGGCGCGCGTCGCCGCCTTCCAAGTCGTGCGCCGCGTGTTCGAGGACGGCGCGTGGGCCGACCGTGTCCTGCGGACGGCCGCCCGGGACCTCGACGAACGCGATCGCGCGCTCGCGCAGCGTCTCGCGTACGGCACCGTGCAGCGCAGGCGGACGCTCGACCACGTGATCGAGACGCTGGCGCGCCGACCGACAGCCCGCATCGACGCGCCGGTGCTGGCCGCGCTGCGCCTCGGTGCGTACCAGCTGGCGTACCTCGACGGCATCCCTCGGTACGCGGCCGTCAACGAGTCGGTCGAGCTCGTTCGCGCTGCGGGCGCCCGGCGTGCCGTGGCGTTCGCGAACGCCGTGCTGCGGCGGTTGGCGGAGGGGGGACGGGCCCTCGTCGAAGGCCTGCCGCAGGCGACCGCGCACGAGGCGGCTCTCCGGCACTCCTACCCCGACTGGATGGCGGACGTCTGGTGGCGCGATCTCGGCCCGGATGGAGCGCGCGAGCTGATGCTCGCCCAGAACGAGCCTGCAGAGGTCGCCGTCAGGCTGGTGCGCGGCACGATCGACGGGCGCCCCGACCCCGACCTGCCGGGTGCAGTCGTCGTCGATCGGCTCGACGAGGCAGCGGTCGAGGAAGGACGGGTCTGGCCACAGAGCCGCGGCTCGCAGCTCGTCGGCCACGTCGTCGGAGCGAGGGACGGGGAGCGGACACTCGACGTCTGCGCGGCGCCTGGCGGCAAGGCGACGATGCTGGCGGGCGACGTCGTCGCCGTCGACATCGGCGAGTCGCGCGTGCGCGAGTTGGAGGAGAACGTCCGGCGCCTCGGCGCGACGAACGTGACGGTCGTGCAGGCCGACGGGCGCGAGCTGCCGGGCGAGCTCGCCGGGTTCGACCACGCGCTCGTCGACGCACCGTGCTCGGGCCTCGGTGTCCTCGCGGCCCGCCCGGATCTCCGCTGGCGCGCCGAGCCTCTACCGGAGCTCCAGGGTCAGTTGCTACGTGCCGCGATCGGGCGGGTGAGACCGGGCGGCACCGTCACGTACTCCGTCTGCACGGTGAACGCCGACGAAACGGAGAGCGTCGTCGACGCCGTTGGGCTGCCGTACGACGAGCTCGGCTCGAAGTGGCCGTCCTACGCTCATCCGCGCCGACCGGAGTTCCTGCAGACGCTCCCGCACGTCCACCGGACGAGCGGCTTCTTCGTCGCTCGCCTGCGCGTGCCGGCCTTGTAACTGATCGTCACAAGGCTGAGGGCGCGGCTACGATCGCGGCGTGGGGTGGAGCAAGTGGATCCGGGACGGCGCGGAGATCGAGCCGTCGCTCTACGCCGCCGACTTCCGGCGCCTCGGGGAGCAGATCGACGGGCTACTCGCCGCCGGGTGCCGCGTGTTCCACTTCGACACCGGAGACGGCCACTTCGTCCCACCGGTGACGATCGGCCCCGTCGTGTTGCGCAGCATCGCGGACGGCATCCACACCGCCGGAGGTGTGCTCGACTGCCACCTGATGGTCACCGACCCCGCGCACCACTTCGAGGAGTTCGCTGCATCGGGTGCGGACTCGGTGACGTTCCACGTCGAGGCGACGGCCGACCCGGCCGCTGTCGCCGCGGCGGCACGTGAGCGCGGGCTCGCCGTCGGTGTCTCCTTCAACCCGGGCACCTCCCCCGAGGAGGCTGCCGCCGCAGCCGAGGCGGCGGACGCGGATCTCGTGCTCGTGATGAGCATCTGGCCCGGGTACTCCGGTCAGCCGTTCATGCCGGAGTCGCTCGCCAGGGTGGCGCGGCTGGCCGAGCTCGTCTCCTGCCCCATCCAGGTGGACGGCGGAGTCGGTGAGTCGAACGCCCGCGCCCTGCGTGACGCGGGTGCATCGCTGCTCGTCGCCGGGAGTGCCCTCTTCTCCGATCCGGCGCCGGCCGCCGCGTACCGGCGCCTCGCCGCGCTCGTCGCGTGACGGAGTGGCTCGACCGGGCGCTCGAGCTCGCGGAGCGCGGGCGCGGGACCACGCACCCGAACCCGGTCGTCGGTGCCGTCGTCGTTCGGGACGGCGTGGTCGTTGGCGAGGGGTGGCACGTTCGGCACGGTGAGCCGCACGCGGAGGTGCACGCGCTACGGGCGGCCGGAGACCGGTCACGCGGCGCGACGCTCTACGTCACGCTCGAGCCGTGCAATCACCACGGCGTGACCCCGCCGTGCGTCGATGCCGTGATCGAGGCAGAGATCGAGCGGGTCGTCGTCGGGTCGCTCGACCCCAACCCGCGCATGGCCGGTGGTACCGAGCGGTTGCGGGATGCGGGCGTCGAGGTCGAGCTCGTGGACTCGAGCGCAGCGCGCCGGCAGAACGAGGCGTGGCGCACCTGGCTCTCTCTCGGCCGGCCGTTCGTCACGTACAAGGCGGCCGTGACCCTCGACGGCCGCGTCACCGTGCCCGGCTCCCGGTGGGTGACGGGCGAGGAATCGCGGCGGCGCGTCCACGAGCTACGGGCGGCCTCCGATGCCGTCGCCGTCGGCATGGGGACGGTACGGGCCGACGATCCGCGGCTCGATGCGCGTGACGTCCCTGTGCTGCGGCAGCCGCGACGGCTCGCGTTCGGACGCGGACCGCTACCGGAGGGCTCGACGCTCGAGTTGCGATCGGGGCCGCTGACCGACGAGCTTCGCGCGCTCGCCATGGAGGGCGTGCAGTCGCTGCTCCTCGAGGGCGGGCCGACGCTCGCGGCGGCATTCACCGAAGGCGGTCTCGTCGACAAGGTGTTGCTGTTCGTGGCGCCGACCGTTGTCGGGTCAGGCCCGGAGTGGCTTGGCGAGCTCGGTGTTCAGCTCACTCTGATCGACCTCACGAGCGAGCAGGTCGGTGCCGACCTCCTGCTCGCGGCCTACGTCAACGAGCCGTGACAGGGTGGCTGGTCGATCGCCGTGCGATGTCGCGCGCGTTGCGCGACTGAGGCGTAGCCTGTCCCCGATGTTCACCGGGATCGTGCGGGAGATCGGTCGCGTTACTGCCGCCGACGGCGGCGACGGCGGGCTCCGCCTCGAGATCGACGCGCCGCAGACGGCAGCCGCCGCCGCGATCGGCGACTCGGTCGCCGTCAACGGCGTGTGCCTGACGGCCGAGGTGGTCGCGGGGGCGACGCAGTCGTTCCACGCGGTGCCGGAGACGCTCGCCCGTACGACGCTCGGCTCGCTCGCCGTCGGGGACGAGGTCAACGTCGAACCGGCACTGCGTGCCGGGGACCCCCTCGGCGGTCATCTCGTGCAGGGACACGTCGACGGCACCGGGCGAGTGCAGTCCGTCGAGGCCGAAGGAGACGGCCTCCGCGTGATCATCGAGGCATCGGACGAGCTGCTCCGCTATCTAGCGGAGAAAGGCTCCATCACCGTGGAGGGGGTCTCGCTGACCGTCGCCGAGCTCCACGCCGGCGCCTTCGGCGTTGCTCTCGTCCCCCACACGCTCGCCGCGACCACGCTCGGCGCCCTGGTCCCCGGGCGCGCGGTCAATCTGGAGGTCGACGTGCTCGCGAAGTACGTGGAGCGGCTCCTCGCTGACAGGACGTGACCCTGGGGCCTGAACCCGGGGGGTGGCTACGATGCGCGCCATGAGCGAGGCGCCGACGGTCACACGCGAATCGCCGTTCGCCACGATCGAGGAGGCGATCGAGGAGATCCGGGCCGGCCGCTTCGTCGTGGTCGTCGACGACGAAGACCGCGAGAACGAAGGCGACCTGACGATCGCCGCGCAGTTCGTCACACCGCAGGCAGTCAACTTCATGGCGACGCACGGACGCGGGCTGATCTGCCTGTGCCTCACGCCCGAGCGGTGTGACGACCTCGGCCTACGCCAGATGACCGATCAGAACGAGACGCCGTTCGGCACTGCTTTCACCGTCTCCATCGAGGCGCGCGAGGGCGTGTCCACCGGAATCTCGGCGCATGATCGCGCGCACACGATTCAGGTCGCCATCGACCCCGCGAGCGGGCCGAAAGACGTCGTGCAACCGGGGCACGTGTTTCCTCTCCGCGCCCGCGCCGGCGGCGTGTTGCAGCGCGCGGGGCAGACCGAGGCGGCCGTGGATCTTGCGCAGCTGGCAGGCGTCACACCCGCGGGTGTCGTGTGCGAGATCATGAACGACGACGGCTCCATGGCTCGTGTCACCGACCTGATCGCCTACTGCGAGCGGCATGCGCTGAAGATGGTCACCGTCGCCGACCTGATCGAGTATCGACGCCGCACCGAGCGGCTGATCGAGCGCGTCGTGGGCGTGAAGTTGCCGACCGACTACGGCGACTTCCAGGCGGTCGCCTACCGTGAGGTGCTCACCGGCAAGCAGCACGTCGCGCTCGTCAGAGGCGACGTCGACGGAGCCGACGACGTGCTCGTGCGTGTGCACTCGGAATGCCTCACGGGCGATGTGTTCCACTCGCTGCGATGTGACTGTGGCGAGCAGTTGGAGCACGCGCTCCGGCGGATCGACGCGGAGGGGGCCGGAGTGCTCCTGTACCTGGCCCAGGAGGGCCGAGGCATCGGGCTGCTCAACAAGCTCCGTGCCTATGAGCTGCAGGAGAACGGGTTGGACACGGTCGAGGCGAACCTCGAGCTCGGCTTCGCAGCCGACCAGCGCGAGTACGGGATCGGCTCGCAGATCCTCGCCGACCTTGGTCTGACCACGATCAGGATCCTCACGAACAACCCGAAGAAGATCTCCGGTCTCGCCGGCTACGGTCTCACAGTGGTCTCGCAGGAGCCGATCGAGATCGCGCCGAACGCCGTGAACCGCGAGTACCTGGCCGCGAAGCGCGACAAGCTCGGGCACACCATCGGGCAACGTATTCATCATCAGCGGGTGCGATTCGACCCGGACGACTGGAAAGGGGCTGAGGCGTGAGTCAGGGCTACGATGCGCCGCGCTGGGAGGACGAGGACGCGCCGAGGCTCGGCGAGGAGTCTGCCGAGTCGCAAGAAGGCTCGACCGCCGACGCGGGCGAGCCTGAGGCCCCTGAGGCCTCCGAGGCGAGACCGCCGGGAGCCGCTGACCTGGAGGACCCCTGGGAGCGTGCCGCGCGCGAGACCCGGGCCGAGCAGGCCGCGACCGACGACGACGACGACGAGGTCGCGGCCGGCGCCCAGCCCGAGCCGGAGCCCGAGGCCGAGCCCGGGCCGGCCGGCCCCGAAGCGGACGACTCGGACGACGATGCTGCAGACGTCGATCGGTCGAGCGAGAACGTCCTCGCGGAGTGGCCGGCACCGGGTGACCCCGAGCCCACGGGCGAAGCCGCCTACGGTCCCGACGCGCCCGAGCAGTCAGTCCACGGCTCGATGACCGATGGCTGGACGCCATCCCCTCCGGTGGTCGACAACGACGACGAGCCCGCAGCGGTCGAGGTCGCCGAAGAGCAGGCGGACGACCCGGTCGACGACCCCTCCGTCGATGCCGTCGTCGAGGAGGAGGCGCTGCCACTCCCCGAGCTCGGCTCGACCACCGCCGAGCACGCACCGGGCGAGCTCATCGTGCCCCCCGGCGTGCCCTTGCTGGAAGGGGTTCCGCGTGGCGAGCGCCGCGCAGTCGGCATCGTCGTCAGTCGCTTCAACGGCGAGGTGACGACCAAGCTGCTCGAGGGAGCGCTGAACGAGCTGACCGACCGTGGTGTGGCCCAGGAGGCCGTCACCGTGATGCCTGTCCCGGGTGCCTTCGAGCTGCCGCTCGCCGCCATGGCCCTGGCGAAGACGCGGCGCTTCTCCTGCGTCGTCGCCCTCGGCTGCGTGATCCGGGGCGATACCCCGCACTTCGACTACGTGTCGTCGGAGGCGGCTTCCGGGTTGCAGCTCGCAGCGATCGAGACGGGTGTCCCGGTAGCCTTCGGTGTGCTCACGCTCGACCGGGTCGAGCAGGCGGAGGCGCGGCTCGACAAGGGCGCCGAAGCGGTGCGCACAGGGCTCGAGATGGCGGACATCTTCGCCAACCTCCGCGCCGCCGCCGCGCGCTAGCTGATCCGCAGCTCGAGCTCGACGGGCGAGCTCTCGACAGCGAGAATCCCTCGCTGCGGCCGCTTCGCGGCCGCAGCGTCGTGTGTGACGGGCGGACGCCTGGGCACCGCCTGAGCCCAGCCGGCGGGCAGGCGCGTTCCGCTACCATTCGCCGCCGCGTGTCCAGGGTCTGCCTCATCTGCGGGAAGAAGCCGTCCTTCGGGAACAACCGGAGCCACTCGATGGTGGCCACGAAGCGGCGCTTCGACCCCAACCTCCAGCGCGTCAGGCTCGTTCTCGACGGCAAGCCGACCCGCGGCTACGTCTGCACGCGCTGCCTCAAGGCCGGCAAGGTCATCAAGGCCGTCTAGCGCGGGCCGGGTTACGGCCGGTTGTACCGTCGTCCGCAACCGTGTCGGCGCGGAGGTCGTCTAACCTCGCGTTCATGGAGAGGACCGACCATCTCGCGCGCGAGACCCCACTGGGACGGATCACGATCACGTCCGACGCGATCGCCCAGATCGTCGGGCAGGTTGCGAGCGAGTGCTACGGCGTCGTGGGAATGGCCGGTCGACGCGGGTTGCAGCGTCTCCGCGCGCGCGATCGCCTCACATCGGGGATCGACGTCAACGGGCGTGGTGACGGGCTCGAGCTCGAGCTCAGAGTCGTGATGGAGTACGGCCTCAACCTCGCCGAGGTCGCAGCGGCCGTGCGCAGCCGCGTCGCGTACGAGGTGGAACGACAGACAGGCTTGCCCGTGGCCTCCGTCGAAGTTCGGATCGACGACGTGAGGCGCTCGGACTGATGGACCTGGCAAGGGCCCGGGAGCTCGCTGCGGCGGCGCTCGCCAATCTCGAGCGCCACAAGCGGCGGATCAACGCGCTCAACGTCTACCCGGTGCCGGACGGTGACACGGGGACCAACCTCGTGGCGACCGTTCAGGGCATGGTGCAGGCGCTCGAGGCGTCGCGGGCCGAGACGCCGCAGCAGGTCGCCGACGAGGTGCGCCGCGCTGCGCTGATGGAGGCCAAGGGCAACTCCGGCGTGATCCTGAGTCAGATCATGCGCGGCATCGCCGAGGTGATCGGAGCATACGAGCACGTCGACGCGGGCGCGCTGGCCAAGGCGCTGCGGCAGGGGACGACTCGCGCGTATCAGGGCGTCAGCCGTCCCGTCGAAGGGACGATGCTGACCGTGATCCGGGAGATGGCCGAGGAAGCGGCGCTCCCTCGCGTCCGCTCGCTACCCGTGGAGGACGCGCTCGCCGCCATCCTCGAGCGTGGCGACGACGCCGTGCGTCGCACGCCGGAGATGCTCGACAAGCTGCGCGAGAGCGGCGTCGTCGACGCCGGCGGCGTTGGTCTGGTCGAGCTTTTCCGCGGCATGCAAGCGAAGCTCGCGGGTGTGCCGCTCCCCGATCTGCCGGTATCGCTCGACGAGCTCGACGAGGAGGCGATCCACCATGAGGAGTCGGAGTTCCGGTACTGCACGGTCTTCCTCGTGGAGGGGGAGACGCTCTCGCTCGAGACGCTCGAGCAGCAGCTCGAGCGTCTCGGTGACTCGTTGCTCGTGGTGGGCGATGCGTCGCTCGTGAAGGTGCACGTCCACACGGACGACCCGGACGCGGCACTTGCGATCGGACGGTCGATGGGGGCGGTCGACGACGGCCGCGTCGAGATCGGCGACATGCACGGGCAGGCGAGCGAGCGGGAGCGCTGGCTCGCCCAGTTGCACAAGGCTGCACAGTCCGAGCCAGCGGCCACCGCGGTTGTTGCGGTAGCACCCGGGTCGGGTAATCGCGAGATCTTCGAGAACGAGGGCGCGCAGCTCGTCGTCGAGGGTGGGCAGACGATGAACCCGTCCGTTGGCCAACTCCACGAGGCCGTCACGGCCGTCAATGCGGACCACGTGATCGTCCTCCCGAACAACGCCAACGTGCGCCTTGCGGCAGTGGAGGCCGCTCGCGCGTCGACGAAGGACGTGCGGGTCCTGGATACGACGTCGGTGCCGGAGGGAATCGCGGCGATCTTCGAATTCGAGCCGGAAGACGAGATCGGAGAGAACGAGCCGCGGATGCGCACGGCCGTCGAGGCCGTGACCACCGGTGAGATCACCATCGCCTCCCGCGATACGGTCGTCGACGCCGTCGCGGTTCGCGAAGGTGCCTGGCTCGGGCTCGTCGACGGAGCGGTCGTCGCCAACGACCAGTCGTTCGACGTTGTACTCGAAGTGGTCGTGGGGACGCTCCTCGCCGATCAGCGGTCAATGTTGACCGTCCTCCGGGGCGAGAACGCACCCTCGGGGGACGAGTTGCTGACGGCGATCGAGCGAACGCACCCCAGCGTCGAGATCGAAGTGCTCGACGGCGGCCAGCCGCACTATCCACTGCTCCTGTCGGCGCAGTAGCGGATGTCGATCCGCGTTCTGTTCGTCGAAGACAGCGACGTCTACCGCGCCGCTCTCGAGTTGCTGCTCCCGCTCGAGGACGGGATCGAGGTGATCGGCTCGGTCGCGACCGGTGACGAGGCCGTTGCGCTTGCCGAGTCCCTCCTCCCTGACGTCGCGCTCGTCGACCTGCGCCTACCGGGCATGGACGGCGTCGAGACGACCGCAACCCTCCGCCGCGACGTGCCCGAGACGGCGGTCGTCTGCCTCACTGCCGAGGCGACGGAAGCCGAGCGTGCCGCCGTGCTGGCAGCCGGCGCAGCAGCCGTCATCGACAAGGATCAGCCCATCCGGGCGCTGGCCGAGGCGCTTCGCGCCGCATGCGCGCACACGGGCGGGGCATAGACTCGTCCCAGCAGCCGAGGAGGCCCATGGAGCTCACGACGGAGAACACCGCGATCGTGCTCGACTCGACGTCCGACTTCCCGGACGCCTCGAGCCTGTACCCGAACATGCGGGTGGTCCCGCTCTACGTGCGCTTCGGCGACGAGAGCCTGCGCGATCATGTCGACATCAGCCCGGAGGACTTCTACACCCGCCTCGCGGCGGCGCCGGAGCTGCCCACAACGTCGCAGCCGACACCCCAGGACTTCCTGACGACGTACGACCAGCTGGCGGGCTACGAGCGCGTCTGGTCGATCCATCTCTCCGCCAAGCTGTCAGGTACCTACCAGTCGGCGGCTATCGCAGCGGATGAGACCGGCGGGGACAGGATCCGACTCGTCGACACGGAGACCGCGTCGTGTGCGTGCAGCCAGCTCGCCCTGGCCATCCAACGTCTGCTCGAGCGTGGCACGACAGACGACGAGATCGCGACGCTCGTCGACCGGTTCAAGGCGAAGAACAAGGTCGTCTTCACCGTCGATACGCTCGAGTACCTGCAGAAGGGCGGGCGCATCGGCCGCGCGGCCGCGCTTGCCGGAGCACTGCTCAACGTCAAGCCGATCCTCACCGTCGAGGACGGCGTGATCGTTCCGATGACGCGTGTTCGCGGCCGGCAGAAGGCGCTGGCCGAGTTCAGCGAGGCGTTCACGTCCTCCACCGAGGATCGTCCCGGGCTGCGCGCGTCGATCGCTCACGCGAACGCCCCCTGGTGGGTCGACGCCCTCACCGATCTCGTCGCCCGCACGCGGCCCCAGGCCGAGATCGAGCTCGTCCGGCTGCTCGGTGCCGTCGTCGGCACGCACGCCGGGCCCGGCGCGGTCGGCTTCTTCTGGTACCAGGACGCCTGAGCGACACGTCCCGCGCTCGCCCGGTCGCCGGTCCCGGTCCTATACTCGACGTCGTGCCCCGCGCCGGTAGAGCGACCCGGCCGCCGACCGGCTTTGCCGGCGTGGACACTCCGGCCACGTGGGCGCCGTCGCGAACGAGCCCGCGTCCCGGGTTGCTCGACGCGTCCGTCGAGACACTCCAGGGTGTCGGGCCGGCGGCGCACCGAAAGCTCGCTCGGCTCGGGCTGGAAACGGTAGGCGATGTGCTCTCACATCGTCCGCACCGGTACGAGTTGCCTGCTCCGAAGAGGTCGATCAGCGAGCTCTTCGGCGAGGAGGAGGCCGTGGTCGAAGTCACGGTGAAGCGGTCCTCCGGGAGACGTCGGGGGCGGCTGCACGTGTTGACCGCGACGGTCGCCGATGGCACGGGTGAGATCCGCGCGACGTGGTTCAACCAGCCGTGGCTGGAGGCGAAGCTCGTCCCGGGTTTGGCCGTGCGGCTCCGCGGACGGCAGAACCGCTACGGCTTCGCCGTCGAGTCGTACGACTTCGACACGTCCGCCGACGGCGACACGAGCGACTACGCCCCCGTCTACCCCTCGACCGAGGATCTGACGCAGAAGCAGCTTCGCTCCGTTGCCTCCTCCGCCCTCGCCTTCGCGCGTGCCGGCGGAGACCTGCTGCCGGCGACGGTTCGCGTTGTCGAGGGCCTGCCGTTGCGGAGCGACGCGTTGACGGCGGTCCACCATCCGCGACGACCGGCGGAGGCCGAGATCGGTCGTCGGCGGCTGGCCCTCGACGAGCTCGTCCTGCTCCAGCTCGCGCTCCGACGCCGGGTTGACGAGCGGGCCCGACTCGTCGCGTCATCGCTTCCCGCCCCGGGCGAGCTCGTCGATCGCTACCGGGAGCAGCTCCCGTTCACGCTCACCGAGGCTCAGGACCGCGCGATCGCGGAGATCGACCACGACCTGGCGCTATCGTCGCCGATGCAGCGACTGCTCCAGGGGGATGTCGGCTCGGGGAAGACGGCGGTTGCGCTCTACGCGCTGCTGCGCGCTGTCGAGGCAGGGCGCCAAGGAGCCCTGATGGCGCCCACCGAGACCCTTGCCGAACAGCACATGCTCACGGTCGAGACGACCTGCGACCGTCTCGGGGTTCGCGTCGCGCTGCTCACCAGCTCTCTGCCGGCTCGCGAGCACGCGCTCGCGAGAGAGGCGATCACGAATGGCGACGCCGACATCGCGGTCGGCACACACGCGCTCATCCAGCGCGACGTCGCCTTCTCAGACCTCGCTGTCGCCGTCGTCGACGAGCAACACCGCTTCGGCGTCGAGCAGCGGAGCGCGCTCGCCGAGGATCGGAGCCCGCACGTCCTCCACATGACGGCCACTCCCATTCCTCGCACGCTCGCGCTGACCGTCTACGGCGATCTCGCAGTGTCCGAGATCGACATGCCCCCGGCGGGGCGCAAGCCCGTGGTCACGGCATGGGTCACCGACGAACGCAGCTCCGAGGCGTATCAGCGGCTCAGGCGTCACCTCGACGACGGCAGGCAGGCGTACGTCGTGTGCCCGCTGATCGAGGAGTCGGAGACGACCGTCGCCCGGGCAGCAGAGGCCGAAGCGGAAAGGCTGCGCGGCGCGGAGCTGGCCGGGTACCGCGTCGGCTGCCTCCACGGCCGGCTCAAGGCGGCGGACCGTCGCGAGATGATGCGTCGGTTCGCGGCCCGCGAGCTCGACGTCCTCGTTGCCACGACCGTGATCGAGGTCGGTGTGGACGTCGCGAACGCGACGATCATGATCGTGCAGGAGGCGGACCGCTTCGGGCTTGCGCAGCTCCACCAGCTTCGTGGGCGCGTCGGGCGTGGCGCCGAGCAGTCGTACTGCCTGCTCGTCTCGCGCGCACGGGATCGCCTCACCGAGACCGCACAGGAGCGATTGCAGGCGCTCGTGGAGACGAACGACGGCTTCGAGCTCGCTGAGCGCGATCTCGAGATTCGCGGCGAGGGGCAGCTGCTCGGCGCGCGGCAGGCGGGGCTGTCCGATCTTCGCTTCACGAGCCTGCGGGCCGACCGCGACGTGCTCCAGCGCGCGCGGGAGATCGCTGCGTCGCTCGACGCCGACGAGGTACTGCAGGATGCGGTCGACGGCCTCCTCGGCGCGTCGGAGCACCTGGGCGACTCGTGAGCGGCTCGAGACGGCGCGGCGTACCCTCTCCTGCGTGCGCATCATCGCCGGCACGTGTCGTGGGCGTCGTCTGGCCGCACCGCCTGGACCGCAGACGCGGCCGACCGGCGACCGCGTTCGCGAGGCGCTCTTCAACATCGTCGGCCCCGTCGACGAGGCCGCGGTGCTCGACCTCTTCGCCGGCTCGGGAGCGCTCGGGCTGGAGGCGCTCTCCCGCGGCGCGCGGCGCTGTGTCTTCGTCGACCACGACAAGGTCGCCTGCCGCACGATCCGGGAGAACCTCGAGCGACTCGGGCTGACCGGCGCGCTCGTCGAGTGCAAGAGGGCGCAAGCAGCGCTCCGCGAGCAGCAGACGAGGCGTGCCCAGTTCGACCTCGTGCTCGTCGACCCGCCCTACGAGCGCTGGGCCGAGTTCGAGCCGGTTCTGGCGGAGCTCGTGCCGCCGGTGCTCGCGCCCGACGGGCTCCTCGTCGTCGAGAGCGGATCGCGTGTGCAGCCGGAGCTTCCACTCGACCTCGTGACCAGTCGGCGGTACGGTTCTGCAAGGGTCACCATCTTCCGTCACCCATGAGTGCACGAGCCGACAACGGACGCCTGACCGCGATCTGCCCGGGAGCCTACGACCCGGTCACGTTGGGGCACGTCGACGTGATCAGACGCGCTGCCGCCATCTTCGATCGCGTCGTCGTCGGCGTCGTCCGCGACCCGCACCACAAGACGCCGATGTTCTCGCTCGAGGAACGCGTCGAGTTCCTCGAGGAGGCGCTGGCGGAATTCGGCAACGTCGAGGTCGACGTCTTCAGCGAGCTCGTGGTCGACTTCGCCCGCCGACACGAGGCGAAGACGATGGTCAAAGGCCTACGTGTGATCGCGGATTTCGAGTGGGAGTTCCAGATGAACCGGCTCAACCAGATGCTCGCCCCGGAGATCGAGACGATGTACGTGATGTCTCACCCGCAGTATTCGTTCATCTCTTCGAGCGGGGTCAAGGAGATCGCAACGTTCGGCGGCAAGGTCGACGAGTTCGTGCCCGAGGCGGTCGCTCGGCGGTTCGCGGAGTTGTTTCCGGACGGACGCCCGGGCGCTCCCCTTCACCCTGACGAGTAGGGGCGAACCCGCGTGTCCACCCGCTTCGCGTGATCTCGCCCGCGTCGCAACGTGCCCGTCCGGACCGCTGAAGACGGCGGTCAGCCGCCCGCGCCAGTACCATCCGACGCCATGGATGTTCTCGTTCTCATCGACAAGCTCGACGACCTCGTGCACAACGCGAAGGCCGTGCCGCTCACCGACCAGGTGCGTATCGATCGTGAGGAGATCTACGAGATCCTCGATCAGATGCGTGCGACCATCCCGGAGGAGATCAAGCAGGCGCGCTGGATCGTGAAGGAGCGCCAGGAGATGCTCGCCGAGGCGAAACGCGAATGCGATCGCCTGATCGGCGAGGCGCGCGAGCAGGCCATGCGCGAAGCGTCCCAGACCGAGATCGTCAAGCTTGCGGAAAAGCAGGCGCAGGACGTCGTCGAAGAGGCCCGTCGCCAGGCACGCGAGACGCGCCTCGAGATGGAGGACTGGGCCGACGGGATCCTCTCCACGCTCGAGACGAACCTCGACCGATTTCTCGTCGCCGTGCGGCGGGGGCGGGAGCGGCTCCACGAGCGCTCGCAGGAGACGGTCGTGGCCGGCATCGGCCCGCTCGACCGCGAGAGCGGCGACGACGCGGGCTACCTGTAGGGCGACCAGCACACGTCGCCGCACACGTACGCGTCGACGGGCGGCGGACCGGAGCCTTCCTCGCTCCGTCCACCGCCCGTCGACGATGTCGTTCCTAGCGTGTCCTGCCTACGGTCGCCCGAGCGGGACCTGCACCAGGCGGTACCCTGCGATACCGCCGAGTGACGGGTCACCCGTGCGATACGACTTCACGAAGAACTGCACGTTGTAGCTGGGGTTCAGCGCGGGGAAGTCGTTCTCCGGCTGCAGCGTGAACGTGACCCACCCGTCGGTGGCGGTCGTGCCGTCGCCGCCGAGCGTCTTCGTCACGAGCGGCGTCGAGCGGAGGAACACGCGGGTGTTCCGCACGACGAAGCCGCGGGTGTCCTTCACCTTGACGCGCACGGTGATGGGTGCGGTGCGGGAGCGCACCGGGTTCGGGCTGAAGGTCACGCGATCGACGACCAGGCGCTGGTCTGCCGGGACGCTCGACGCGGGGATCGACCTCTCGCCGTTCGGGAGGGTGATGATCTCACCGGTCGTGCCACCCTGGACGACGCCGGTCGGGTTGGAGGCGGCGGTCTTCTGCCCCTTCGAGTTCTTCGCCGTCACCTTCACGCGGATGCGCTTGCCGACGTCGCCCGACGTGAGCAGGTACGTGGACTTCGTGGCACCACCGACGGTCGAGCAGTTGCTCGCGTCGCTCTTGCCGCCGTCGGTCCCACAGCGCGTCCACTGGTACGTGTAGGAGATGGGCTGCGTGCCCGTCCATGAGCCGGACGTTGCGGACAGCGTCTTGCCCGACTGGGCAGTGCCGCTGATCGTCGGCTCGGTCTTGATCACGGGGGCGCCCGACGATGACTTCGCCTGGACGACCGCGGTTGGGTTCGTCGCGGCGGTTGTGTCGCCGGCCGCGTTCTGAGCCGTGACCCGCGCCCGGATTCGCTTCCCCACGTCGCTCGACGTGAGCGTGTACTTGTTGCTCGAGGCGCCGCTGATCGTGTCGCAGTTGCTGCCGTCCGAGTTGCCGCCGTCGGTGCCGCAGCGAACCCAGCGGTAGTCGTAGTCGTTCGGGCTGCCTGTCCAAGAGCCGTTGCTCGTGGTGAGTTGCGACCCCTCGATCGGATCGCCGGTGATCACGGGCTCCGCCGTGTTCGTGGGCTTGGCTGTCTCGACGACGACATCCGTCGCGTTCGAGAGCGCCGCCGACGTGCCGTCGGAGTTCGTGGCGGTGACCTGGATGCGAAGGCGATCGCCGACGTCGCTCGAGCCGATCACGTACGTCAGGTTGTTCGCACCGGAGATCGAGGAGCAGTTCGCGCCGTTCGAGTCGCAGTTGAGCCACTGGTACGCGAACGTGATCGAGCCGTTGGTCCACGAGCCCGAGCTCCCGGTCAACGTGCTGCCCTTGACCGCGCTGCCCGAGATCGTGGGCGGGGCTGTGTTCGCAGGTGCAGCCTGTGACTGCGCGACACCGCCTGCGGGGATCAGCAGCACGGTGGCCAGCGCGGCCACGAGCGCGGAGAGGCTCACGAGCGCGAGCGTCCTCCGCCGCAGACCGCCGCTGCGCTTGAGGTATTTGGTCATCGAGATGCCCTCCTGGTCGGTGTCCGTTCGAGACGAGTTCGCTTCGAATGAGGGTTGTGCCTCACGGTTCTGAGACTAGGGTCGGCGCCTTTTGATCGCGCCGTGTCGCGTGAGCGCGCCGTTCGGCGCGTGTGAGCATTCGCTCAGAAACCGCGTCGCGGCCAGTCTGAGGTCAGGCGGGCACGATCTTGTAGCCGACCTCGCGAACGGTGACGAGGCGCTCCGGGTGGGCCGGGTCCCGCTCGATCTTGCGTCGCAGATTCGAGATGTGCGCATCGCACGCGCGTGCGTCGCCGACGTACGGCGTCTGCCACAGGTGCTCCATGATCTGCGCTCGTGTGAACGCCCGCTCCGGCTCCTCGGCGAGCAGGAGGAGCAGCCGGAACTCCGACGGGGTGAGCGGCACGGTGAGCCCGTCGATCCTGACCTCGTGTCGCGCGAGATCGATCGAGATGCCGCCAACCGTGATCTCGTTGCCGGGCCCGGACGCCCGGTCGAGCTCCCGGCGCCGGAGGATCGCGCGAATGCGGCTGACGAGCTCGGCGGTCGAGAACGGCTTCGTCACGTAGTCGTCAGCTCCCAGCTCGAGGCCGAGGACACGGTCGACCTCGGCGTCTCGCGCGGTGAGCATCATGATCGGCACGTCGCTCTCGCCGCGGACGGTGCGGCAGACGTCGATGCCGGACATGCCCGGCAACATCACGTCGAGCACCAGCACGTCGAACGTCTCCTGCCGCGCCAGCCCGAGCGCCTCGAGGCCGTCGCCACTGCACGTGACACTGAACCCCTCGCGCTCGAGCGCGTACGTGAGAGGTTCGAGGATGTCTCGCTCGTCGTCGACCAGCAGCACGCGGGCCGTCACGGGCCCGCCCCGTGTGGTGCGACGTCGAGCACTATCTGCACGGTCGTTCCCTCGCCGGGTGTGCTGTCGATGTGGAGCGAGCCGTCCATGGCCTCGACGAGCTCCCGTACGATCGCGAGCCCCAGCCCGTAGCCGCCGCCTTCCGACCCGGGCGTTCGGTAGAAGCGGTCGAAGGCCCTTCGCGTCTGCGCTGTGGTCATACCGGGGCCACGGTCGGCGATCTCCACGAAGACACGACCGTCGTGACGGTACGCCCGCAGCCGGACACCGCTCCCCGCCGCGTGCTTGGCGGCGTTGGCGGCCACGTTGTCGACGGCCTGGCGCAGCAGGGCGGGATGCGCCATCACCGAGAGCTCGGGGGGACAGTCGACGGCTACCTCGGGCTCTCCCGCTACGGCCCGCTCCGCGATCTCGCGCAGGATCGGGGCCACGTCGACCTCCTCGAGTCGGACGGGCTCCGCACGCGTCTGCGCGCGCGCAAGGGTGAGCAGCGCGTGCACGAGCCCGGTCAGACGCTCTGTCTGGCGCCCGACGACGTCGAGGAAGCGATCCCGCGCATCCGGGTCGTCCTTCGCCCCGGCCTGCAGCACCTCGATCGCGCTGGCGATCGCGGTGATCGGTGTGCGGAGCTCGTGTGCGGCGTTCGCGACGAACTCGCGCTCGGCGCGCTCGCGGCGCTCGCGTGCCGTGACATCGGTCAGCACGAGCACCGCAATGTCTGCGTCCGCCGCCGGAGGAATCCCGACGAGGATGTACGTGTGGGACTCGTCCGGGCTGACCCGGAGACTCGTCGAGCGCGCGCCGGCGGCGAACATCCCCTCGACAACGTGTGCGAGCGACAGGGACGGCCATAGGTCAGGGAGCGGCGACCCGGTGGGGAGCTCGGTGTCGAGGAGTTGCTGCGCCCTCGTGTTGGCGAACTCGACGTGGAGGTCGCGATCGACGGCGACGACTCCCTCCTGCAGCTGTTCCAGCAGGAGCGCGAGCCGGTCGCGCTCGGTCTCCAATCGCGAGAAGGACAGCGCGAGCCTCGCGCGCATGCGATCGACCGTGGACGCGAGCGCCCCGAGCTCGTCGGGGAACCGCGGCTCGAGCGTCCGCTCGAACCGTCCTTGTTCGATCTCCGTCGCAGCGTCACCGATGCGGCGCAGGCGTAGCGTGATCAGGCTCGCGACCACGAGCCCGACGACCGCGCCGATCAACGTCGCCCAGAGCGCCGCCGACACGATCTCCTCGCGGACGATGCCGAGCGTCTCCTCGAGGTCGGGTCTCGAGGCAACGGCGATCAGCGCGTTGCCGGGGCCGGCGCGCAGCGGCAGCGCGACGGCGATCAGCCCGAGACGGTCGTCCGCCGTCACGAGCCGCTTGTCGGAGAGGGCAGCGTCGAGGAGGCGATCGGCGCCGGGGACGTGCCTGACGTCGACCCCGAGTGCGCGCTCGGGCGTGAGCCCCCGGCCGTCGGCGTCGAATACGAACACCGCGAGTCCCCGCTCCTCACCGACCTGAGTGGCGGCATCCTCGAGGCCGCTGATCGTCGTTTCTTGCGACACGCGGTCGGCCGCTGCCACCGCACTGCCTGCGGCGAGCTCCTGTGCACGTGCACGGATCGCGTCCTCGCTCGTCGAGCGGTAGACCTGGGCAACCGCCACTGCCGTCACGGCGGCGATGCCGGCGAACGCCAGCGCGAGCCACCAACGCATGCTCAGAAGGCGGTTGGAACGCACGGGAGAAGTATGCGTGCGCGGCGCGTTGCCTCGGTGTGAGCGGACGCTCACACAACCACGAGATGTCGCTCGTCGCGGGGCGGGCACCACTCATGCGCCCGAGGAACCATGCGTTGAATGGCGGTCCTCGGTCTCCGCCCCCGCCCGGGGCTCATACGGTACGTGTCCCCTCGGCCCGCCTGCACGGCCGGACCGTGGAGGCCCGGTCGGCGTTGCACATCGACGATGGGCCGGCGGTGAAGCCCGTGGTGCACTCCGGGACGCTGATCGGCTATCGCGTGGATGGGCGCCACGGGAGGCTCGGGACCGTGATCGACGCCGAGGGTGAGGAGCGTGAGGCGGAGCAGTCGGAGATCCTCGTCCGTGGCGGCGCCTCGGACGCGCTCTACTACCACGTCCCCTCGGCCGTCGTCGTCGACGTCTCGCGGGAGAGGCGCACCGTGACGCTCGACCTCGACGTCGTCGATTTCACGCCCCGCCTGCGGGACGACGGCTCGGTCGATCTGTACCTCGTGCAGGACTGACCGCACGCCGCGGCGGTACGCTCGACCCGTGACGACGTTCCCGTTGCGGTCGCTGAGGCTTCGTCCGGGCGAGGAGCACCGTGGCACGGTCTCGATCGAGATCGAGCCGTTCGTGCTCGGAGGGCTCGACTACCTCCCGGTGCCGACGGTCGTCGAAGCCGCGCTCGTGATCCAGCGGGCTACGACCGGAGACGTGCTTCGGCTCGCGTTGACGGCGTCCTTTCGCGGCGCGTGCATGCGATGCCTCGAGGACGCTGCGTGCGAGGTCTCGATCGATGCGAGCGAGTACCACGATGGGACCTCGGGGGCCGACGAGGATCTCGGCTGCGAGTACGTCGTCGAGGATCGCCTCGAGCTCTCGCTGTGGGCGCGTGACGCGGTCGCAGAAGCGCTGCCCGACCAGATCCTCTGCCGATCCGACTGTGCGGGGCTCTGTGGCGTCTGCGGCAAGAACCTGAACGACGAGCCACACGTCCACGACGAGGAGCCTGTCGACACGCGCTGGGCTGCGCTCGAGGCGCTCCGTGACGGCGCCCTGGGTGAACGTCGCGAGGCACCGTAGAGCCACCGTCCTCGGCGACCGCGCGCGTCCGTCAGCGGAAAACTGCGGAGCGCGGATCGGGGGTGAGTCCGATGCGATGCGCTCCGTCGCGGGCAATACTTGTGGGCGAACGGCGCGAGAGCGGGCGCGTTCGGGCGCCCGCGTGGAAGGTGGTGTGCCAATGCGTCCTTTGCAGCGTCCCGGAACGGAGCGGCGGACTCGACGCGAGGCTGCGCTGTTGCTCGCGGCGGCGCTCGTCGCAGTCGGCGTGTTCACCGCGAGCGGCGCGGCCGTGTCGTCGGGCACGACGTCGGCGCGCGGCGGTGTCGGCTCGGCGGCGGTCCCGGCGAGCACGTCGCCGCCTGTCGTCACCGGCATCCCGACACAGGACGAGTACCTGACAGCCGATCGAGGCAGCTGGAACGGCGCCCCGTCGGAGTTCGACCACCAGTGGCAACGCTGCAACGCCTCCGGCGGCGACTGCGTGGACCTGGCTGGTGCCGTCGGGCATGCGTACCGGGCGTCGCTCGGTGACATCGGCCGACGCCTTCGTGTGCGCGTGACCGCCACCAATGCCGATGGCCCGGGTACGGCGTTCTCGGAGCCAACGCCCGCGATCGCGCAGGCAAAGCCGGTGAACGTGTCTCTCCCCTCGATCTCCGGTGCACGCGTTGAGGGAGACGCTCTCAAGGCGTCACCGGGCTGGTGGGTCAGCGCCTCGCCGATCGGGTTCACGTACCAGTGGGTCCGTTGTCCGCGCGTGTTCGAGTTCTCGAAGTGCTCACCGATCGGCCGCGCCACGTCGACGACGTACTCTCTCGGGGCAGCCGACGTCGGACGCACGCTATTCGTGCAGGTGAGAGCACGCAACGACGCCGGCCCGTCGTTCGTGAACTCGCTCCCGACCGGAGTCGTCGCGGGGTCCGGCGTCGTCGCGCCTCCGGCGGGCGTGGTTGCGGTCGCGCGCGTCTCGCTGCCGAACCGACTCGTGATCTCGAAGACGTCGTTCACGCCGGCCTCCGTCACCCGATACGGCCAGTCGCTCACGCTTCGCGCCCGGATCACGGAGGCGGAGGGGAAGCCGGTTCATGGAGCGCTCGTCCACGCGACGGGAGTGCCTTTCGACCGTTTGACACCGGCTCCCGAAGCTCGGACCGACGAAGATGGGTGGGCGACGTTCGCATTCAGGACGCGGGCGACGTTCGCGCTCACCCCGGATGGCGTCGTTGTGCTGTTCGTCCGCGCGCGCAAGCCGGGTGACAGCGTCCTCGCTGGCGTGTCCACCAGGCGGCTCGTCTCGGTACGCATCGAGTAGGCGGCGGTTGTCCCTGTCGGGACGGCTATACTCCGCAGCCGCTCATGGCTGTCCCGAAGCGAAAGACCTCGAAGTCGCGCCGCGACAAGCGTCGTGCCCAACACGGCATCGAGGCGCCGCGTGTCAACACGTGCCCGACGTGCGGCTCGCCCAAGCGGCCGCACCACGTGTGCCCGACGTGCAAGTCGTACAAGGGTCGCGAAGTGCAGCCGCTCCGCGCTCCCGCCCCGTAGGAGACAGGAGAGCCGGTCGGTGACCGTCCGCGTCGCCGTCGACGCGCTCGGTTCTGACCGAGGCCCCGACGAGATCGTGGCCGGCGCGCTCGACGCGGCCGACGTGGGGATCGTGCCCGTCGTCTTCGGGCCGCGCGACCTCGACACCCACGGCTTGGAGCACGTCTTCACCGACGGGGAGATCGCGATGGGCGACAAGCCGGCTGACGCGGTGCGGGCCCGTCCCGACTCGTCGCTCGTGAGGGCCGTGCGGGCCGTCAGCGACGGCGAGGCGCACGCGGCGATCTCCGCCGGGAACACGGGCGCCACGCTCGCTGCCTCTCTCCTCTACATCAGGCGGCTGCCCGGCGTGTTCCGGCCGGGCATCGCCGTCACGCTGCCGACCCCTCGCGGGCCGTCCGTGCTCATCGACGCGGGCGCGAACGCGGACGCGCGGCCCGAGCATCTCGTCCAGTTCGCGCACATGGGGCTCGTGTTCGCCGAGGAGGTGCTCGGCAGCAGCGAACCGCGTGTCCGGCTGCTGTCCATCGGCGAGGAGCCGGAGAAGGGAAGCCAGTTCGCGCTCGAGGCTCATGCGCTCCTGCAGGCGTCGGGGCTCCCCTTCGACGGGAACACGGAGGGGCGGACGCTCCTCGAGGGAGAGGCGGACGTCGTGGTCACCGACGGCTTCACGGGGAACGTGGCGCTGAAGACCCTGGAGGGGACGATTCGCAGTGTGCTCGGAGGGCTGCGAAGCGAGATCGAGCGGTCACGCCGTGGGCGCCTCGGCGGACTGCTCATCCGGCCGGCCGCTCAGGAGCTGCGCTCCCGACTCGACCCGGACACGCACGGGGGTGGATATCTGCTGGGACTGCGCGGCATCGTCGTCATCGCGCACGGCTCGAGCTCACGCCGCGCGGTCGCCAGCGCGATCCGTCTCGCGGCACGTGGGGTCGAGCACGATGTCGTGGGAGGGCTCACCCGACGCCTGCCTCCGCGCGCCGCAGCCGAGCAGTAGGGCGCGAGCTGCTGCGGGCACCGGTTTTTTCCTGCGCGCAGGCGTGGTAGAGTCGCGCCCTCATCGATCCCCGAAACGACGAGAGAGGTCTAGCAGTGGCGCTGTCCCGTGAAGAAGTGTTCGAGCGTGTGAAGTCGGCACTCGGCGAGCAACTCGGCGTCGACGAGTCCGAGATCGTGGAGGACGCCTCCTTCCAGGAGGACCTCGCTGCCGACTCCCTCGACCTCGTCGAGCTGATCATGGAGCTCGAAGATCAGTTCGGGATCAAGATCCCGGACGACGACGCACAGAAGATCACGACGGTCGGCCAGGCCGTCGAGTACGTCGTCGGACATCAGTAGCAGCGGGCGGGCCGTGGAGGCCCGCGAGCTGTCGCGCCTCCTCGACGCCCTGCCGGCAGCGCGTCACGAGCAGGTGTTCACGCATACGTCGTGGGCTCCGGATCGGGAGTCGTCGTACGAGCGACTCGAGTTCCTCGGGGACAGCGTCCTCGAGCTCGCGATCGCGCGCGCGCTCTACGATCGGTACCCGGAGGCGAGCGAGGGGAGGCTCGCGAAGATCCGTGCGCACGTCGTGTCGCGCCATAGTTGCGCCGTCGTCGCCAAGATGCTCGATCTCGGGGAGCGGCTCGCCGTCGTGGCGCAGGATGTCCCCGCCACGGAGTTGCGGCAGGTTTCGCGCAGCCGCAATGTCATGGCGGCGCTGCTCGAGGCCGCGATCGCCGCGGTCTACCTCGAGTTCGGCTTCGAGGAGGTCGAAGGGGCCATCGTGGAGGCGTTCGAGGAGCGAATCGAGTTCGCGAGTGCCGGGCACGTCGATGCCAAGACCGAGTTGCAGGAGGCGTTGGCCCGCAGCGGCCGCCAGGTGCAGTACCTCGTGCTCGCCGTGACCGGCCCGCCGCACGCGCGCCGCTTCGAGTGCTCGGCGACGATCGACGGCGAGCAGTTCGGCATGGGCTCGGGCTCGACGAAGAAGGCGGCGGAGCAGGAGGCGGCGACGCAGGCTCTCGCGGCACTCGGCGTCGAGCCGAACATCAGCTGACGGCTGAAGTCGGCCCCCTAAAGAGCGCTGCTCGAAGCGTCGATAGAGCGGGCGTGGAGCCGAAACAGTCGTTTCATGCTGCCCAGGCCGCGCTCAATGCGCGGATCCTCTGGCTCCTGCTCGCTCTCAGCGGCGTGGCAGCCATTTGGAGCGTCCTGCGCAGCCCGTTGAGCCTGCTCGTCGTACTTCCCGCCACGGTCGTGTCCGCGGTGTTGCTCCGCGAGCGCGACGCCGACCGGGAAGAGCAGGTGCGTCTCGAAGACATGGTCGAGGCGCTCCGAACGGCCTCCTCGGCCGCGACACAACTGGAGGGCGGGATTCACGCGTTGCTCGGCTCGGCCCGGCAGCTCTTCGATGCGCGCTACGCGGAAGTTCTCGTCCTGCCCGGCGAGGAAGGCGATCATGCGCACAGGAGCGCCGCGGTGGACGACGGCGAGACAATCATGACGCCCGAGCCTCTGAGCGACACCGACCGGCTCGTGCTCGACGCGGTGGGGCGTCGAGGGCGGGAGCCCGTCGTCGTCTCGAGGGGGACGCCCGATCCGGATCTCGCTCAGCTGCTCCAGGTACGTGGCCTGCGCAACGCGATCGTCGGAGTCCTGTATTCGTCGACCGGTGAGCTCGGACTCGCGGTCGTCGGCGACCTGGGCTCCGAAGAGGGTGAGCCAGGCTCGGCGGACGCGACGGTCTTCGGTACGTTCTGCAGCCACGCGAGCGTGGTGCTCGAGAACGCGAGGCTCGGACAGTCCCTCGACGACCTTCTCGAACTCAAGGAGCGTCTGCAGCACCAGGCGTTTCACGATGCACTGACGGGCCTGCCCAACCGTGTGCTCTTCGGAGAGCGGGTCGCCGCCGCACTCGACCGCCATGGGGCGGGCGGCGCGGGCAGCAGCCCGACGATCCTGCTGCTCGACCTCGACGACTTCAAGATCATCAACGACACGTGGGGTCATGCCGCGGGCGACGAGTTGCTCGTCGGCGTCGCGGATCGCCTGAGGCAGGCAATCCGTCCCACCGACACCCCGGCGCGGCTCGGCGGCGACGAATTCGCGGTCCTGCTCGCCGATGCGTCTCTCGAGTCGGCGGAGATGGCCGCACAGCGCATCACCATGGCGTTCACCGTGCCGATCGCCGTTCACGAGCACTCGATCGTCGCGCGTCCGAGCATCGGCGTCGCAGTGGCAGGTCGAGACGCGTCGGCCGAGCGGCTCCTGCGCAACGCCGACGCCGCAATGTACGAGGCGAAGAGGGACGACGTGCGTCACGTGGCCGTGTACGAGGAAGAGACACACGCTGCGACGCGTCGGCGGCGGGAGCTGCGACTCCAGCTGGACGAGGCGCTCGAGCGCTTCGAGATCGAGCTCCACTTCCAGCCGATCGTGTCGATCGCCGACGGCGAGATCCTTGCCCTCGAGGCGCTCGCGCGGTGGGCGCATCCTGCGTACGGTCTGATGTTGCCCGGCGAGTTCCTCCCCATCGCCGACAACCGGCAGCTCGCGGGGATCGGTAGGCGCGTGATTCGCGAAGCGCTACGCAACGCGGGCCTGTGGCAGGGAGTCGGAACGGAAGGCCGGCGAATCGGCGTCTGGATCAACCTCTCCGCAGTCGACGTGACCAGCGAGTGGTTGGTCGACGACGTGCTCCGCGGCCTGGGCAGCGCGCGCCTCGATCCGGAGCTGCTCACCCTCGAAATCACCGAGTCGAGCGTGATCGTGGGCGAGGACGTTGCCGTGGAGAACGTCAAGAAGCTCCGCGAGGCGGGCATTCGCGTGGCCATCGACGACTTCGGCACGGGCTACTCGTCGCTCAGTCGGCTCGGCGACTTCCCGCTCGACCTCTTGAAGATCCCCCAACCGTTCGTCGAGCGCCTCAGCGACGAGAGCCCCGACATCAGGCTGGTGGACGCGATCCTGCGGCTCGCCGGGTCGCTCGGGCTCGGCGTCGTCGCCGAGGGGGTGGAGAGCGGCGCGCAGGCACGAGTGCTCGCTGAGCTGGGATGCACCCTGGTGCAGGGCTATCTCTTCGCGCCCGCGCTCGACGGTGAGCAGGTGATGCGCTTGCTTCGGTCGGGTCTCCGCCTGCCGGAGGCGCACGGCTTCGAGCCGGGGTCGTACTGGCTGTACGACGACGCGAACCAGTCGGCCGCCTAGGTCAGCACGCCTCTTCGCTTCGACCGCAGGTCGGGTCGCGAGCGGCCTGACCGAGTCGTCCGCCCCAGTGGTTAGCCTCGCCCACGCATGCATCTGCGGACGATCAAGATCCGCGGTTTCAAGTCGTTCCCCGACCCGGTCGAGGTGAAGCTCGAGCCCGGGGTGGCGGTCGTCGTTGGGCCGAACGGATCAGGGAAGTCGAACGTGGCCGACGCCATCGTCTGGGCAGCCGGCTCGTTGACCCCGTCGGCGATGCGAGCGGAGAAGCCCGACGACGTCCTCTTCGCGGGTGGCGGCGACGCGAAACCCGCCGACCATTGCGAGGTCGAGCTGCTCTTCGACAACGAGGACGGTGGCTTCGGGGGCAAGCTCGACTACTCGGAGATCGCGATCACGCGACGGCTGATCCGTGGCGGCGAGGGGCAGTACCTCGTCAACCGCGCGTCGGTACGCCGTACCGACCTCGTGGAGCTACTCGCCGACGTCGGCCTCGGCGGCTCGATGCACTCCATCGTCTCGCAGGGCAAGGTCGACGCAGTCCTCGCTTCGAAGCCGGCCGATCGTCGCGCACTCGTGGAGGAGGCGGCAGGGCTCGGCAAGTTCAAGCAGCGCAAGCACCGCGCCGAGCTCAAGCTGGCCCGCGTCGCCACGCAGGTCGAGCGTGCCCGCGACGTCGAGGACGAGGTGCGCAAGCGCCTTCGCCCCCTCGCGTTGCAGGCCACCGCCGCCGAGCGCGCGGAGAAGTTGGCCGGCGAGATCGCCGCGCTCCGTGCGCGCGTCGCCGAGCTCGATCTGGCGGCGATCGCCGAGCGGCGCGCCACCACCGACGAAAAGCGGCAGGGAGCGCAACTCGCCCGTCGTGGCACCCAGGAGCGGCTCCGCGCACTGCTCGCCGAGCGCGAAGCTGCCGAGGAGGAGCTGTCCGACGCCGCCGGGCGCCGCGAGACTGCGCTCGGCGCCCTCTACCGGCTGCAGGGTGCCGCGGAGCGGCTGGCAATCAGACGCGAGACCGCCGCCGCGCTCGCCGCGCGGCTCGGTGAGGACGTCGAGGAAGCCTTGCGTGCTCTTGCCGGGCGCAGCGACGAGGCGGTGCAGGCGCTCGAGCGCGCCGCGCAACTCGCGGCGGCGGAAGCCCGCGACGCAGCGCAGGTCAGCGGCCAGGCCGCCGAGCGCAGTCGTCACGCCCACGCGCGGCTCGCGGCGGCGGAGCGCGTGGTAGCGGCTGACGCGGAGGCCCGGCTCGACGCCGTGCGACGGGAGCGACAGGAGGCAGAGACGTCGTTCGCCGACGCTGCAGGCGGTCAGGAGGCGAGCGGCCGCGGTCTCGTTGCGCTCGGAGCCGCCCGCGGCAAGCTCTCCGCCCGGCGCGAGAACGCCGCGGCGCTGGCGGCGCTCGTCCGAGCCGAGCTCGACGTGGCCAAGACGCGCGTTGCTCGTGGCGAGCCGACACCGGCCGAGCTCGCACAAGCTGCGGATGAGGCTCGTTCTGCTGCCCGCGCTGCCGCCGGCGCACGGGATGATCTCGGCGAGCGTGCCCGCTCCGCTCGCGAGCGACTGACCGCCCTCGACCGCGCGATTGCCGAGCGCGAGGGAATACCGCCGGCCGCGAGAGCGCTCGCCGAGGCAGGAGAGCGGCTCGCGATCGGCGAGATCGACGTCGAGCCGGGTGCAGAGCGAGCCGTCGCCGCTGCTCTCGGCGCCCGTGCCTCGGCGGTGCTCGCGCGGGACGCGAGCGCAGGGCTCGAACTGCTGCGTCGCGCCAGGGACGGAGGCCTCGGGAGCCTCTTCGTGCTCGCCGATCGCGACCCTGGAGCCCTCGTGGCGATGCTTCCCGTCGTTCCGATCGCCGCGTTGCTCGACTCCCGCGTGCCTTCGGTCACGACGGAAGGCTTCGGCTACGACCCGGAGCGTGGCGAGCTGTGGTTCGCCGGCGAGACTGCCGAGGCCGTGCTGCTTGAGATGCAGGCGCGTCGAGCCGAGATCGCCTCCGAGGCCGACGAGTTCGCGACACGGAGCGCGGAGGCCGAGCGCACGGCAGCGAGCGCCGCCGAGGCCGCCGAGGCCGCCGAGTCGGCGTACGCAAGCGTCGCCCATCTTCGCGGACGCGTGGGCGACCCGGCGCAGCTCGAGCGGCTGTCGCGGCACGCCGCCGCGCTCGAAGTGTCGCTCGCGCGCGTCGTGATCGTCGTCGACCAGCTCGAGTCGCCGCTCGCCGCGAGCGTCGCCGCTGGGCGCGACCGCTCGACCGCGCTCGGCGTCGAGCTGCGCCGGCTTGCGGAGCACGAGGCGGTCGCCCGTCGGGAGGCCGCCGAAGCGGTCACTCGGGCCCAGGCCGCAGAGGTCGTCGTTGCACGGCTCGGCGGCGCCGTCGCCGGAGTCTCGGTCGACGGTGCCGAAGATCGCGAGGCACTCGCCGCCGACGCCCAGGCCGCAGGCGCAGCAGCCGAGGAGGCCGCACGTACAGCCCGGGCCGCAGCCGACCACGCCCGCGCTGCGGAGTCTGCACTCCACGAGCGGGCGCCGCGGCGCCGAGAGGCGGATCCTGATCTCCTGAGGCGGCTTGCCGCCGCCGCCACCGGTCTCGGCTCGTCCCTCGAGCGCGCCGCGGCGTTCGCCGAGCGCTTCCAGGCGCCTGTTCGAGCCCGCGCCGACGCTGGCGCGAAGCGATCGTCAGAGCTCGGCTCCGAGTTGCGGCGCCTCGGCGCCGCGGAGGTCGAGCTTCGTGCCGCAGCCGATGAGGCGGGCGAGCGGCTCACTGGCGTCGAGGTCGAGCTGGCACGACTCGACGGCGGGGCAGAGGAGGCGCGGCGCCGACTGGAATCCGCGCACGCGGCGATGCCGGAGGGCACCGAGCCTGTCGTCGACGGCTCCCGCGAGGAGCTGGCAACCCGTGCCGAACGGCTGGAGACGCGTCGGGAGGCGCTCGGCCGCGTCAATCCCCTCGCCAAGGAGGAGTACGCAGCCGAAAAGGAGCGTCTCGAGGAGCTCTCGACCCAACGCCAGGATCTCGAAGACTCGCTGGCCGAGCTCGCGAAGCTCCGCGACGAGCTTACCGAGACGGTCACGCGTCGCTTCGACGAGACGTTCGCAACCGTGTCCGCCCACTTCACCGAGGTTGCGGAGACGTTGTTCCCCGGCGGTGAGGGCCGCCTCCGGCTCGTCGAGGCCGACGAGGAGGGTGCCGAGCCGGGCATCGAGGTCGAGCTGTGCCCGGCCGGGAAGCGGATCACGCGGCTGTCGCTGCTCTCCGGGGGCGAGAAGGCGCTCGGCGCGATCTCGTTCCTATTTGCCCTGTTCCTGGCGAAGCCATGCCCGTTCTACCTGCTGGACGAGGTGGAGGCCGCACTCGACGATACGAACATCGCCCGCTTCGTCGAGCTTCTGCGCCGCTACGCCGGCCGCGCCCAGTTCGTCGTGATCACGCACCAGAAGCGAACGATGGAGGCGGCCGACGTCCTCTACGGCGTGACCATGGGCGGCGACGGGATCTCGCAGATCGTCTCACGGCGCCTGCCGCGCCACGAGCACGCCGCAGCGGTGTAGACCGACGCCCGGGTAGGGTGCGCTGCCGTGAGTAGGACGTGGTCGGAGCTGCTCGGTGACGAGGCGGATGCCGCTGTCGACGAGCCGGAGCGCGCAGGCTTCCTCGCGCGCATGCGCGACTCGCTCGCGAAGAGCCGCCGTGCGCTGACGGAGCAGATCGTCCCTGCGTCCTTCGACGCCTCCGACGCGGAAGCCTGGGAGCGGCTGGAGGAAGCCCTGATCCGCGCCGACGTCGGCGTCCGCTCGACCGCAGAGCTCGTGGGACGGCTGGAGGCACGCGGCCGGATCGACAGCCTCGAGGAAGCGCTGGCGGATGAGGTGGCCGCGCTCTTCGGTGGGCCGCCGACCCTGGCCGTGCACGAAGGGCCGCCGAGCGTCGTGCTCGTCGTCGGCGTCAACGGCACCGGCAAGACGACGACGATCGGCAAGCTCGCCCACCAGCTCGGGCGCCACGGCCGCTCGGTGGTGGTGGGCGCAGCGGATACGTTTCGTGCTGCTGCCGACGAGCAGCTCGAGATCTGGGCGAACCGAGCCGGAGCCGACTTCGTGGGCGGCGCGAAAGGTGCGGACCCCGCGGCGGTCGCATTCGACGCGCTCGAGGCCGGTCGCGCACGCTGCAAGGACGTCGTGATCGTCGACACCGCGGGCCGGTTGCACACGCAGTCGAACCTGATGGACGAGCTGGCCAAGGTGCGGCGGGTGATCGCGACACGGCAGGAGGGGGCGCCGCACGAGGTCTTGCTCGTCGTCGACGCGACAACCGGGCAGAACGCGCTCCAGCAGGCACGGCTGTTCGGCGAGACCGTCGGTGTCACCGGCGTTGTGCTGACGAAGCTCGACGGGTCGGCCCGGGGGGGCGTGGCGATCGCGATCGCCCATGAGCTGTCGCTGCCCGTCAAACTCGTGGGAGTGGGCGAAGGGATCGACGACATGCGGCCGTTCGACGCCGTCGACTTCGCACGCGCCCTGACCGGCGCAGGCTGAGGTCTTGCTTGGACAGCCGGGTGAACGTACTCTGAGTGCATTCGTGTGACGGAATGGGGTGGCGTATGGCCGTTGCGATGTTCGTGCACTTCCCGGGGCTCTCGAGCGAGCGCTACGGCGAGCTGATGACGCGGCTCGACCTCGACGCCAACCCGGCGGCGGGCGCGATCCTGCACGTCGCCGCCGAGGTGGTCGACGGGATCAACGTCGTCGACCTCTGGCAAACGAGGGAGTCGGCGCAGGCGTTTGTCGACCAGCGCCTCGAGCCCGCGCTCGGCGAGCTCAGGATCCAGGCCGACGTGAGCATCGACGTGGCGCAGTTGCAGAACGTGTTCGCGCCAGATCTCGATGCCATCGGTCGCATTGGCGCGGTGTCCGTCCCGACGCGCGCCGGCGGCGGACGGCTCTGAGCGACGACCCGACGACGATCGCCTTCGGCCCGGTCGGGGCGTCGGCCTCGCGCTGCTCGCCGTGGCGCTCGCGCGCCGGCGACCGCTGCTCGGCCTTGCCGCGCTGGTGGCGGTCGCGGCCGACGCCGCCCCGCCAGCGCTCGGAGGCTTCGCTGCCGCTCGCGCCGGGGCAGGCGGCAAGTCGGCCACGTAGCTGCCCGGATCTGCGAGCGGCTCGTGAGGGAGGCTGCGTACGGCTTCCTACGGACGCCTGAGCCGAACGTCCCCTGATGACCGGAGCAGCGGCCTGCTCCTGTGTGTGCAGCGGGGCCCGTGCGAGCGAGCGCGGGACGGCGGGATGTCGAGCAAGCTCAAGCGTTCTTCCATCGGCTTCGCGGCGCTCGTCGCAGCGGGAGGGATCGGCGTGGCGATCGTCGGCGCGCTCTTCCAGCGGGAGGTTGCCGAGGAGATAGAGGACCTGCTGGCACTGCACGACGGATCGACGCAGAGAGCGATCGCCCCGGCAGACCTCGAGCGCTTGCCCGACCCGGTCGCGAGATGGCTGCGCTGGGCGCAGGTGGTCGACGAGCCCGTCCCCGCGACGGTTCGCCTCGAGCAGGAAGGTGAGTTCCGAACGGGCGAGGGACGCGACTGGGCTCCCTTCGAC
This sequence comes from uncultured Actinomycetes bacterium, assembly GCA_963701395.1. Classification (GTDB taxonomy): domain Bacteria; phylum Actinomycetota; class Thermoleophilia; order Gaiellales; family Gaiellaceae; genus Gaiella. Next base: position 129,531 of record CAVOZU010000006.1, on the reverse strand, counting down.
GCCGACCAGTACTTCACGACCGACCCGCCGGGCTTCCTCTGGCGCGTCGACCTGCGGTTCGCGCCGCTGGTGTCTGTCGTCGGGCGCGATCGTTGGGCCGGCGGCGACGCGAGCATGAAGATGCGCCTGCTTGGTGCGATCCCGGTCGTCGACGCGGCCGGCAGCGACCTGGCGCAGGGCGCGATGCTGCGGTGGGTCGGCGAGATCATCTGGTTCCCGCAGGCCGCGTTGAGCTACCGCATCCGCTGGGAGGCTGTCGACGAGAGCTCGGCCAGGGCGACGATCACGGCGGGCGGTCAGACCGCGACGGCGACGTTCGTCTTCGACGCGGAAGGCCGACCGCTCCGGGTGAGCGCCGAGCGCTTCAACGACACGAAGCAGGCGCGGCTCCCGTGGGCAGCCGTCAACGAGCGATTCGGCGAGTTCCACGGCGTCCGAGTGCCCGTTGCCGGCTCTGCGTCGTGGGCCTACGAGAGCGGCGACTTCGAGTACATCCGTTGGCGCGTCACACGGCTCGACTTCGACCGCCGTGACCACTTCTGACGCGGGCTCAGCGGGGTGGCGCGCCGGCTCCGGGCCCGACCGGGAGGAGCGCCTCCGTACACTTCGCACCCGTGTTCGACACGCTCTCGACCCGGCTGCAGGCCGCGCTCGGCGACGTCCGGGGCCGCGGCCGCCTCGACGAAGACGCCGTCTCGCGCGCCATGCGCGAGATCCGCCTCGCGCTGCTCGAGGCCGACGTCAACTTCGAGGTCGCCAAGAGCTTCGTCGCCGACGTGCGCGAGCGCGCCCTCGGTCAGGATGTGCTGAAGGGGCTCGACGCCGGCCAACAGGTCGTCAAGATCGTCCACGAGGAGCTGACGGAGTTGATGGGCTCGTCCGACGCCAAGCTCGTCTTCGGACGACCTCCCACGGTGATCCTCGTCTGCGGGCTGCAGGGCTCCGGTAAGACCACCGGTTGCGCCAAGCTCGCGCTCCACCTCCGTAAGCGCGACGGCAAGAGCCCGGGCCTCGTGGCCGCCGATCTACAACGCCCCGCCGCGATCGACCAGTTGGAGCAACTCGGGCGCCAGATCGAGGTCCCGGTCTACCGCACCGATACGCAGGACGCCGTCCTCGCCGCCCGTTCGGGTCTCGAGCGGGCAGCGGCCGACGGCTGCGACGTCGTCCTCGTCGACACCGCCGGCCGGCTGCACGTCGACAGCGAGCTGATGGACGAGCTCGTCCGAGTGCGCGACGCCGTGAAGCCGCTCGACGTCGTGCTCGTGCTCGATGCGATGACCGGGCAGGACGCCGTCGACGTCGCGACCGCGTTCCAGGAGCGGATCGCCTTCGACGGCGTCGTCCTCACGAAGCTCGACGGCGACGCCCGGGGCGGCGCCGCGCTGTCCGTGAAGGCGATCACCGGGCGACCCGTGATGTTCGCGTCCACCGGTGAGAAGCTCGACCAGCTCGAGGTCTTCCACCCCGATCGCATGGCGTCGCGCATCCTCGGTATGGGAGACGTCCTCACGCTGATCGAGAAGGCCGAGGCAGCTGTCGCCGAGGACGAGCAGGAGGAGCTGGAGGAGCGCCTGCGCGCCGGCGTGTTCACCTTCGACGACTTCCTCACGAGCTACCGGATGATGCGCAAGATGGGTCCCGTCAAGGGCGTCCTCAAGATGATCCCGGGGATCGGGCAGCAGCTCGGCGACATGGAGATCGACGAGCGGCAGATGACACGCGTCGAGGCGATCGTCCTCTCCATGACGCCCAAGGAGCGCAGCACGCCGCAGGTGATCAACGGTCCCAGGCGGCGCCGCATCGCCGCGGGGAGCGGGACGACCATCGACGACGTGAACCGCCTGCTGCAGGCGCGCAAGCAGATGGAGAAGATGATGCGGCAGATGGGCAAGGGCAAGTTGCCGATGCTGCCACCGGAGCTTGGCGGGGGCGCTCCGCGCTGACGGGCGACCGTGGGCGCGGTGCCCACTGCTCGCGTCAGGCATCATTCGGGGTCGTTCACGCCACCGGAGAAGAGAGGGACATGGCAGTACGCATCAGGCTGACGCGCGTCGGGTCGAAGAAGAACCCGATCTATCGTGTCGTCGTAGCCGACTCGCGCTCACCGCGCGACGGTCGGTTCATCGAGATCATCGGGCGCTACAACCCCCAGACGGACCCGTCGACCATCGATCTCGACGAAGTGAAGGTCAAGGACTGGATCGCCAAGGGCGCGCAGCCGTCGCAGCCCGTCCAGCGGCTGATGAAGGCCGCAGGCATCTCCTAGAGGCGCCGCGTGGAGGATCTCCTCGCCTGGATCGCCCGCCATCTCGTCGACGACCCGGACGCGGTGCGCGTGGAGACCGTGGAGGAAGACGGGGTGACCGTGCTGCGGCTCCACGTCGCTCCGGACGACGTCGGCAAGGTGATCGGGCGGCAGGGGCGCATGGCACGCGCGCTGCGGACGCTCGTGCGGACGAGCGCGGGCCGCAGCGGCCGCCGCATCGCCCTCGAGATCGTCGACTGATGGAGGATCGCCGCTACGTCCCGGTCGGACGTGTCGGCAGACCACATGGCCTCGACGGAGCGTTCGTCATTGAGCGCGGCAGCGCCGACTCGCGCCGCTACGACGTCGGCGCGACGCTCTATGTCGACGGCCAGCCTGCCACGGTCACGATCTCGCGGCGCGGGGGCGGGAACCGGCGCGTCATCAAACTCGACCGTCACGTTGAGCGCGGCGACGCGCTCACCGTCCCCGCCGACGAGCTTCCGCCACCAGACCCAGAGCACTTCTACGTCTTCCAGCTCGTGGGGCTCGACGTGGTCGACGAGGCCGGAAAGCGGGTGGGCAGCGTCGAGGACGTGCTCGAGGGTGTGGCGAACGACAACCTCGTGCTCGACTCCGGGGTCCTCGTGCCGATGATCGAGGATGCCGTGCTCGACATCGACCTCGCCGCGGGCCGTGTCGTGATCGCCCCCGACTACGCCGGTTGACGACCCCGACGGCTACGCTGGACGGCCGTGCGACTGGACGTCTTCACGCAGATTCCGCACGCCTTCGCGTGGATGACCGAGCACCCGCCGGTCGCCAACGTTCTCGGGGGCGAGCTCGAGTTGCGCCTCCTCAACTACCGCGACACGACGCCGCTCCGCGGCGGGCAGGTCGACGACGAGCCGTATGGCGGGGGAGCCGGCATGGTGCTCCGCATCGATGTCGTCGCAGCCGCCCTCGACGGGGTCTACGGCGGCGCAGTGCCGGACCGGGTGATTGCGCTGACGCCCGCCGGCCGCCCGCTCGATCAGGCCCTCGTCGAAGAGCTCGCCGGGGAGCCGCAGCTGACGTTGCTCTCGTCCCGCTTCGAGGGGTTCGACGAGCGCATCGTCGAGCACCTCTGCACCGACGCCGTCTCGATCGGGCCCTATGTGCTCTCGGGAGGGGAGCTGCCGGCGATGGTGCTCGTCGACGCGATCGCGCGGCGTCTGCCGGGTGCCCTCGCCGACGGGTCGGGCGAGCAGGAGAGCTTCTCGGTCGCGCTCGACGGCGGTCTCGAGTACCCGCAGTACACCCGGCCCGCCGTGTTCCGCGGCTGGGAGGTGCCCGGCGTGCTGCTTTCGGGCGACCACGGCCGTGTCGCCTCCTGGCGGCGTGAGCAAAGCGTCGTGCGGAGCGTGGTATGAGCGAGCACGACCTGTACGGCCCCCCGCCGCGCGACCCGGAAGAGACCGAGCCGGGCGCCGATCCGGTCGAGGCGGAGCTCTCGAGTCGTGATCCCTGGCCGCCCGCGCCGGCGCCCTGGGACACGGGTTGGCCGACGACTCCCGGCGAGCCGCCGGTCCCAACGACGACAGACGGCTCGCTGCCACCGCCACCCGCGCCGGATCGCCGCACGCCGTACGACGACTACCACTCGCGGAACCCCGTCGACCGGCTGTTCCGGCGTCTGCCGCGCGGTCTGCGGATCACACTCGACTGGATCGTCACGGTCGTCGGAGCCGTAGCGATCGTGCTGCTCGTCAAGGCATACGTGGTCAACCCTTACCGCATCCCGTCCTCCTCGATGGAGTCGACACTCCACTGCGCGCAACCTGCGAGCGGATGCGAGGCGCGCTTCTCCGACCGCGTGCTCGCCAACCGCTTCATCTACCACCTGCGCGACCCTCGCCGAGGCGACATCATCGTGTTCGAGACGCCGCCGAAAGCCCAGCAGCGCTGCGGCGCCGGCGGCACGTTCGTGAAGCGCATCGTCGGTCTTCCCGGGGAGAAGCTGGCGGTGCGCCTCGTCAAGGGCGACGCCTACGTGTTCATCAACGGGCGGCAGCTCAACGAGCCCTACGTCGACGGCGGCCGACGCCAGTTCGGCTCCACCTTCGGGCCCGTGAAGGTGCCACCGGGCCAGTATTTCGTGATGGGCGACAACCGCGAGGCCTCGTGCGACTCACGCGAATGGGGCTCCGTGCCGGATGGCAACCTCATCGGCAAGGTGTTCGCGACGTACTGGCCACCGAACCGCCTCTCGCTCCACTGACCGCCGTCGTCGCTTCGGTCTGTTCGGGTACGTTTGGCGTCACCTCGGACGGCGGTGTTTCGGTATCATCCGCGGCCGGCCACCTCGGCCTCCTCTGCAATGGGCACGATCATCGAGAGTATCGAGCAGCGCCAGCTGCGCAGCGACCTCCCGCTCTTCAAGGCGGGTGACACGCTGCGCGTGCACTTCAAGGTGATCGAAGGGAGCCGGCAGCGGGTGCAGGTCTTCGAGGGCATCTGCATCAAGCGACAGGGCTCGGGGGCCCGTGAGACCTTCACGGTGCGCAAGAACTCGTTCGGTGTCGGCGTGGAACGAACCTTTCCGCTGCACTCGCCGAAGATCGAGCGGCTCGAGGTCGTCTCGATCGGCGACGTCAATCGAGCCAAGCTGTACTACCTCCGTGGGCGTGTCGGCAAGAAGGCGCGCGTGCGCGAGTTGCGCCAGTCGTAGCGCGCCTGTTCCTCTACCGCGACAGGGGCTACGGTGGCGGCATGCGGCTGTCCGGTCTCGCTCTGCTCGCCGTACTGGTCGTCGTCGTCACGGCTGGCTGCACACCGGCAGGGCCCGAGCAGCATGCTGCGAGAGCGGTGGTCGAGCGCCATGTCCTACCGCTGCAGGGCTATGACCCGGACGACATTCACTGCACCGGGAACCCGCGGCCGTGGTTCATCGAGCAGGCTGCGAACGTGTACATCTGCGCCGTGGGCCGTGACGACGGCGACTGCGACTGGTTCCGCGTCACCGTCTCGAACGGCGACGCCGAGGTCGTGCTCGACGCGCCCCGCGCGGGGTGCGTGCTCCCAGCCTAGATGGTTGACCCCGCGTGACGAAGTCGCCACGAAGCTGTGACAGTCACGTCCGGAGTGCAAAGATATCCTCGACCGCATGCCGTCGAAGCCAGGCCAGCGTCTGCTCCGCCACGATCGGCGGCTCGGCGTCCGCTTCGTCGCCGGCGCGGATGAGGCGGGCCGCGGCCCTCTCGCCGGTCCGCTCGTTGCGGCGGGTGTCCTGCTCGACTACGCGGCGCTGCGCGGGCACCGTGTACGGCCCCTAGCCCTCCTCAACGACTCGAAGCAGGTGTCTCCCGAAGAACGGGAGCGACTCCTGGCCGCCGTGTTGACGTGTGCTTCGCGTGTTTCCGTGCGCGTCGTCGCATCGTCCGAGATCGACTGCGTCGGGCTGCACCGCTCGAACCTCGACGCGCTCCGGTCGGTGCTCGCCGACCTGACACCGCCTGCGGAGGTCTGCCTGGTCGACGGCTTTCGCCTCGGCCGCGACGCACCGGCGCATCTGGCCATCGTCGACGGGGACACGAAATCGGCGGCGATCGCCGCCGCTTCGATCGTGGCCAAGGTGACGCGCGACCGGGTCATGCGGAGGATCGATGCGATCCATCCGCAGTACGGGTTCGCGTCGCACGTCGGCTACATCACGCCGTCCCACACCGCAGCCGTCCAGACGCATGGCCCGTGCATCCACCATCGGCTGTCGTTCAACTCCCGCGCCTACCAGCCCGCTCCGGCTCGTGAGACCGCCCTGTCCGCAGGGTGAACAGCGGGGAGCGTCGCGCGGCCCGCCACTACCGACTCCGCGGGTACATGCTGCTCGACGCCAACGCCCGCGCCGGGGGCTACGAGCTGGATCTCGTGCTGAGGCGTGGTCGGTGTGTCGTCTTCTGCGAGGTGAAGGAGAAGCGCGGTGACGGCTACGGCGCCCCCGAGGAGATGGTCGACGCCGAGAAGCGTCGCCGCGTGCGGCGCGCCGCGCAGAGCTGGCTCGCCGCGCACCCTGAGCTCGCCGGGCTCGGCGTGCGCTTCGAGGTCGCCGCCGTACAGGGAGGTCGGGTACGACGGCTCCTCGGCGACAGCTTCGACGAGTGATCGTGTCCGATTGGCCGTCGCCGTCGCTAGGAACGAGGTTCGCGGTGTCGAACTCGGCGACATGGCCGCTTCGCAGGAGGCTCTGTATCGCGAGCTCGGCGATGTCGACCTCGCGCTCTCGTGGTCGGAGGCTCAGCTCCCTCAGCGCGAGCGGACGAAGCACGTTCACCGCTTGCACCCGTACCTCGGGAAGTTCGTGCCGCAGCTCGTGGAGGCGATGCTCGACCGATATGTAACGCCGGGAGGCCGCGTGTTGGATCCCTTTGCGGGCTCGGGCACGACGCTCGTGCAGTCGCTCGAGTCCGGATACGACGCGGTCGGTGTCGATATCGCGGCCTTCAACTGCCTGTTGATGCGCGTGAAGACGCGGCCGTACAATCTCGAACAGCTACGACACGACCTGCTCTGGGCCCATGACCAGGCTGCCGAGTTCACGCCGACGGGCAGCGTTCCGCGCGACGCATCGACCTACGTCCGCGAGTGGTTCGCGCCAGCTGCGGTGGAGGAGCTGCTGCACTTCCGATCCCTTGTCGAGCAGGTAGGGGCTGCCGATGTCCTCCGCGTCGTGCTCGCGCGGGCGGCGCGCTCTGCGCGGCTCACCACGCACTTCGACCTCGACTTCCCGCGCTCGCCACGTGTCGCGCCGTACTGGTGCCATAAGCACAAGCGCACGTGCACCCCAGTCGCCAGTGCGCGGCGGTTCCTGCTCCGGTACACGCTGGACACGCTCGATCGCGTGGAGTTGTTCGCGGCCGCCCGTTCCTCTGGACGAGCCGCGGAAGTGGTGCACGGCGATGCGAGCGAGCTCGACGTCCGCGGGTCGTTCGACGCGGTGATCACGTCGCCGCCGTACCCGGGGTTGATCGACTACCACGGGCAGCACCGATGCGCGTACGAGCTGCTCTCCCTCGACGAGCGACGCGACCGCGAGCTCGGCGCGCCCACGAGAGGAACGGGCCGGGCGGCGATCGCGGCGTACGTCGACGGCGTGGCCGACGTCTTGCGCCATGCCCGCGCTGCGCTCTCTCCTGGATCGCCCGTCTGCATCGTCGTCAACGACCGTCGCGGCCTGTACCCGGACGTGCTCCGCAGGGCGGGGCTTCGGCTCGAGGATCGTCTCGAGCGTCACGTCAACCGGCGCACGGGCCGACGCTCCGGCGAGTACTTCGAGTCGATCCTGATCGCCGTGTGACAGCCGGCCCCCCCGGCCGGAAGTTGCAAGGATTTCGTCAAGCCTCGCGTTCGGGCCCGCGTCCCCGGATACGGTCGATGGTGACCGAACAGGGAGGACACACATGCGTACGATTCTGCGCCGGCGACCCTCGCCGGCGATGATTGTTGCCTGCACGGCGTTGCTCGTCGCGCTGAGCGGCACCGCCGTTGCGACCGTGGCGACCGTTCCACGCGGAAGCGTTGGCACGATCAACCTCAAGAACAACGCCGTCACCTCGGCCAAGATCCGTAACGGGCAGGTTGCAACCGCCGACCTGCGAAACAACGCCGTCACGAGCGCCAAGGTGCGCAACGGCTCGCTGCGCGCGGTGGACTTCGCGCCGGGGCAGCTCGGGGGCGGGGCTCCCGGGCCGAAGGGTGACAAGGGCGAGAAGGGCGAGAAGGGCGAGAACGGCGCACCCGGGCTCGTGGGGCCGATCACGGTCCGCACGGCGCAGGTGACGATCGGCGGAGGCGTGGCAGAGAACGGCGCTTACTCCACCCGCGCGGTCTCCCGGAACTGCGACTCCGACGAGCGAGCGATCTCGGCCGGTACGGGCTGGAGCGACACGATCGACGATCTCGAGCTCTTCACCGTACAGGTGAAGCCCGTGCTGAACGGTGGCAACGTCGTCGGCTACGAGGCTCGAGGCGGTAACGACAGCGGGAACTCGAGCACGTTCACGTTGTACGTCCTCTGCTACAAGACCTGATCGCGTGATGTGCCGGGGGGTGCCACGGCACCCCCCGGCACACTTCCGTCTCCGAGACGACACACAGGCGTGCGGATTCCGCGCCTACCGTCGACAGGGTGCTGGCTCGTGCCGTCACGTTCGCGCTCGTCGGGCTCGAGCCGCGTCGCGTCGAGGTCGAGGCGCACCTGCCGCGAGGCGTCCCCGGCTTCACGGTCGTCGGCCTCGTCGATCGCGCGTGTCAGGAGGCCAAGCACCGCGTCCGCAGCGGTGTTGCCTCGTCGCTGCTCGAATGGCCGCGCGAGACGAGGATCACCGTCAACCTTGCCCCGGCGGCGCTCCGCAAGGAAGGATCCGGGTTCGACCTGCCGATCGCCCTCGCCGTGCTCGCCGCGTCGCGCCAAGTGCCGGCCGACCGGCTCGCGGAGCACGCCTGCGTCGGCGAGCTTGCGCTCGACGGGCGCATCCGTCCGGTCGCCGGCACGATCGCCGTCGCGGAAGGTGCCGCGAGCAGCGGGCTACGCCGCGTTCTGTGCGCGTCCGGGTCGGCCGCCGAGGCTGCGCTCGCGGGCATCGAGGCGATTCCTGTTCGACACTTGGCCGAGGCGGTGGCGTACCTCCGCGGTGACGTCGAGGTCACTGTCGCGCGCCCAACCGACGACCCGCCCCTCCGCGAGGACCTTCCGGATCTCGCCGACGTCCGGGGCCAGGAGCGCGGACGGCGTGCGCTCGAGATCGCTGCGGCCGGCGATCACAACCTGCTGCTCGCTGGGCCTCCAGGGACGGGGAAGACGATGCTCGCCCGACGGCTGCCCTCGCTGCTGCGACCGTTGGCACGGGCCGAGGCGCTGGAGGTAACGAGGATCTACTCGGTGGCGGGGTTGCTGCCCCCCGATCGGGCGCTCCTCACGACGCCCCCGTTTCGCGCACCGCACCACGGCGCGTCTGCCGCCGCGGTCGTCGGTGGCGGTGTGAGCCCTCGGCCCGGTGAGGTGAGCCTCGCGCATCGCGGCGTGCTGCTGCTCGACGAGCTCCCGGAGTTCCCGCGGTCGGTGCTCGAGGCCCTGCGTCAGCCGCTGGAGGACGGCACGGTTTCCGTCGCGCGTGTCGGTGGTCGAGCGGCTTTTCCCGCGCGGTTCCGGCTCGTGGGCACGATGAACCTCTGTCCGTGTGGAGGAAGGGGAGACGCCGCGCTCGAGTGCTCGTGCAGCGCTGCCCGACTGGCGGCGTATCGCGAGCGGCTTTCCCGGGCGCTCCTCGACCGTTTCGACCTCGTCGTCGCCATGCCGCGTCCACGCTCCGAGGAGCTCGCAGCCCCACCGGCTGAGGGCTCGGCAGCGGTGCGCGAGCGAGTAACAGCTGCAGCCGCGCTCCTGGCGGCCGGGGCTCCGCGACGCTCCGCTGGAGCTACGGAGCTGCTCGACCGTGCCGTCGACCGGCTCCCCCTCTCGGGGCGTGGGCGGGCACGCGTGGCGCGCGTCGCGCGGACGATCGCGGCACTCGCGGGTGCGGGAGCCGTCGAGCCCGAGCACCTCGCCGAGTCTCTCTCGTATCGGTCGCCAACAGAGCTCCGCTCGGCGTGACGATACGACGGCTCCCTCGTGGCAGCGACGGCTATCCGGAGCTGCTTGCCGCCATCCACGACCCGCCACCCGTACTCTGGCTGCGCGGCGACACGGATCCCGCCGCGCTGGCCGGTCCTGCGGTGGCGGTTGTTGGTGCCCGCGCATGCTCCGGCTACGGGCGGGCGGTCGCGCGCTCGCTCGGCCGGGAGCTCGCCGCCGCGGGCGCCGTCGTCGTCAGCGGTCTCGCACGGGGCGTCGACGGAGAGGCTCACCGTGGCGCTCTCGAAGCAGGAGGCGCCACGGTCGCCGTGCTCGGCTGCGGTATCGACCGTGACTACCCCGCGGCGCACGCCGAGCTCGCGCGCAGGATCTGTGCCGGCGGCGGGCTGATCGTCTCCGAGTACGAGCGCGGTGTCGAGCCGGCACCGTGGCGCTTTCCGGCCCGCAATAGGATCATCGCCGGGCTCTGCGCCGCGACCGTGGTCGTCGAGGCGCGGGCACGCTCCGGCGCCCTGATCACGGCCGACTTCGCACTCGAAGGTGGACGGGAGGTCCTGGCGGTTCCCGGCGAGATCACCGCTGCCCTCTCGGACGGCACGAACGCTCTTCTCCGCCTCGGTGCGACGCCCGTCACCTCCGCGGGGGATGTCCTCGAGGCGATCGGCCTGGAACCGGTTGCGCGTGCCGAGCCGGCGCCCGCCGGCACGGCCGCGGTGGTGCTCGAGGCGATCGCGAACGGTGCAGGGGCGGTCGATGAGGTTGTTCGCGTCACACGGCTCGACGCCGGTCTCGTCGCCGCCGCTCTTGTCGAGCTCGAGCTGTCGGGCCTGGTGCTCAGCGAGGATGGTGTCGCGCGTCCCGTGAGATGATCGCTCACCGTGACGCCGTACTGGCTCGTCGATCCCGCGCCTGCGATGCCGACAGTTCGTCTGGACGGCGATCCCGACGTGGTCGTCGTCGGTGCCGGGGTCACGGGCTGCTCCTGCGCGCTGACGTTGGCCCGCTGCGGGCTTCGCGTCCGCCTCCAGGATGCCCGCGAGGTCGCCGGTGGCGCGAGCGGCAGGAACGGCGGCTTCGCACTCCGCGGCGCACCGGCCGCGTACGACGTGACGCGCACGTCGATCGGCCGCGAGGCAGCGCGGGAGCTCTGGCGCGCCACCGAGGAGACCATCGACGAGTTGGCGTCGCTCGCGGGCGACGCTCTTCGGCGGCTCGGCAGCCTTCGCATTGCAGTCGACGAGGAGGAGCGCGAGGAGCTCCGTGCCGAGTTCGACGCACTCGTCGAGGACGGCCTGGAGGCCGAGTGGCTCGACGACCTGGACGGGCCCCTCCGGGGTCGCTACGCAGCCGTCCTCCGTCATCCCCACGACGCGGTCCTGCAGCCGGCACGTCTCGTCCGTCGGCTCGCCGCGCTCGCTGTCGGCGAGGGTGTCGAGATCCGAGAGCACGTGCGCCTGCAGACGATCGCGGACGCCGGCGAAGCCACCGTGATCGTCTGTACCGACGGGTACCCGAGTGGCCTGCTCGGAGACCTCGAGGGGCTGATCGTGCCCACGCGAGGGCAAATAATCGCGACGGAGCCGATCGGTGAGCGCTGGTTCGAGGTTCCCCACTACGGACGCCACGGGTTCGACTACTGGCACCAGACGCCGGACGGGAGAATCGTCGCTGGCGGTTTCCGGGACACGTCGATCGACACCGAGTTCACGGACGTGGAGGAGACGACCGCCGCGGTGCAAGGTGCCCTGGAGGGCTTCGTTGCATCGATCGCAGGACGACCCCTCAGAGTGGACTACCGCTGGGCGGGCATCTTCGGGCTCGTGCTCGACTTCCTACCGGTCGTCGGCCCCGTCCCCGGGCACGACCGCCTCTGGATGGCCGGAGGCTACTCGGGTCACGGCAACGTGCTCGGCTACCTCTGCGGACAGATGGTCGCCCGAGCCGTCCTCGGCGACCACGACCCGCTGCTCGACCACTTCGAGCCGGGCCGGCTACTGCACGCCTGAGTCAGAGGTCGATCGTCGGCAGGTCGAGGTCCGCCGCCTTCGCCATTGCGACCTTGGCGACTGCGAGATCCTGGATCGCGAGTCCGGTCGAGTCGAACAGCGTGATCTCGCGATCGCCGCCGCGTCCGTCGGCATCGCCGGCGAGCACCGCTCCGAGGCCGGTGACGTGACCCCGGTCGACGAGCCCGGCTTCGACGCCGGCGGTCAGCTCACCGCCGTGGCTGGCCTGCTCCCAGTCGTCGCAGAAGAGGTGCGCCCGCCCGAGCTCGCTCGTCGCCACCTCTGCCTTGCCGGGGCCGTCCGCTCCCATCAGCGACACGTGCTGTCCGTCGCGCAGCGACCCGGCGGGGAAGAGCAGCGACGTTCCGGTGGTGACCGTCACGACGACGTCGCAGGCGAGGGCCTGCTCGGCACTCGTAGCGGGGTCGACGCCGAGCACTGAGGAAACGGCGGCGCGGCGCGCGGGGTCGACGTCCCAGACGAGAGGCCGCTGTCCGTGCGCGACGAGCATGCGGGCGGTTTCCGCTCCGTTGACGCCGCAGCCGACGACGGACACGGATGATGCGCCAGGTCGGGCCAGGGCATCCGCCGCGATCACCGCAGCGGCCGCGGTCCGCAGAGCCGTGATCGCGGCAGCGTCGAGCAGCGCCACGAGCTCGCCGGTCTCGGCGTCGGAGAGGAGCACGAGGCCCGTGACCGTGGGCAGTCCGCGAGCGGGGTTGCCGGGGAACGACGTCACCCACTTGAGGAGTGCGTGCCCGTCGCCGCGTGCGGGCATGGCCCGGAAGTCGCCGGCGGGATAGTTCGTCACGTAGACCTTCGGGGGCATCACCCACTCGCCGCGGTGGTGGGCGACGAAGGCCGCGCGCACCGCGTCGTACGCCTCGTGAGGGTTGACCGCCCGCTCGACGGCGGCGGCGCTGAAGACGGGGACGCTCACCGCGGCAAAGGGTAGTCGTGCCGTGGTCCAATCATGCGGTGCAGCCGACGATCTCCGTCCGCGAGCTCCGCGTCGTGCGCGGCTCGACCGAGGCGTTGCGCGGTGTCACGCTCGATGTGCTGGCGGGCCGAGTCACGGGTCTGCTCGGGCCGAGCGGGAGCGGCAAGTCGACCCTCATGCGGGCGATCGTCGGCGTCCAGCGCGTCACGTCGGGTGCGGTCGACGTGCTCGGCGCAGCCGCAGGATCCCCGGAGCTCCGTCGGCGTGTCGCGTACGTGACGCAGGCCCCGTCGGTCTACGGAGACCTCACCGTGCGCGAGAACCTCGTCTTCTTCTCGCGCGCCCTCCGCACGCCGGCCGACCGTGTCACGGACGCGATCGACTCCGTCGGGCTCGAGACTCAGGCGCATCAGGTCGTGGGCACGCTCTCCGGCGGGGAGCGTGCCCGGGCGTCGCTGGCGACGGCGCTGCTCGGGTCGCCGGACGTGCTCGTGCTCGACGAGCCGACGGTCGGGCTCGATCCGGTGCTGCGCCGCGACCTGTGGGAGCTGTTCGACCGGATCGCCGCCGAAGGGAGGACCGTGCTCGTGTCCAGTCACGTGATGGACGAGGCCGAGCGGTGCGACGAGCTGATCCTCCTCCGCGAGGGACGCCTGCTCACACGGTCGACCCCCGACGCTCTGCGCGAGACGACCGGAGCCGACGATCTCGATGCAGCCTTTCTCGCGCTCATCGAGCGGGACGAGGCGGGTTGAGCATCCGCACGACACTCGCGGTGGCCGCACGCGTGCTGAGGCAGCTCAGGCGCGACCCGCGAACCGTGGCGCTGCTCCTGGTCGTGCCGACCGTGCTGATCGTCCTGCTGCACGAGGTGTTCGCCGGAGACGAGGGTGTCTTCCAGCGGATCGGCGCGCCGCTGCTCGGAATCTTCCCGTTCATCTCGATGTTCCTCGTCAGCTCGATCACGATGCTGCGGGAGCGCGTCTCCGGGACGCTGGAGCGGCTGATGTCGATGCCGCTCGCGAAGCTCGACCTCCTCGTCGGCTACGCTCTCGCCTTCGCCCTGCTGGCGGCCGCCCAGACCGGCGTCGCGTCGCTCGTCGCACTGGGGCCGCTCGACCTCGACGTCGAGCGGCCGCTCACCGTCGTGCTTCTGGCGATCGGGAATGCGATGCTCGGCATGTCCCTCGGCCTCTTCGTCTCCGCGTTCGCGCGGACCGAGTTCCAGGCGGTGCAGTTCATGCCTGCGCTCGTCTTCCCGCAACTGATCCTCTGCGGGCTGCTCGTCCCGCGTGAGCAGATGGCGTCGTGGCTCGAGGCGATCTCGTGGCTGCTCCCGCTCACGTACGCGTACGACGCGCTGGCCCGCGCCACCGCGGCGGCGCCACTCGGCGCCGGCTTCTGGGTCGACGTCGTCGTCGTCGCGGGTGTGACGGTGCTTGCACTCGCGCTCGGCGCCGCTACGCTCCGCCGCCGAACACCCTGACGGTCGAGCGGGCAGAAGCGGGCGGGACAGGTCCCGCCCCTACGCCTCCTTGACGGCACCGATCAGGTCGAGGATCGAGTCCTTCGCGTTCCCGAACAGCATCGACGTCTTGTCGTCGAGGAAGAGCTCGTTGTCGATGCCTGCAAACCCGGTCGCCATCGAGCGCTTCATGACGACGATGCTCGCCGCCTTGTCGACGTCGAGGATCGGCATGCCGTAGATCGGGCTCCCGGGGTCGCTGCGGGCGGCAGGGTTGACGACGTCGTTGGCGCCGATCACGAGCGCCACGTCGGCCTGCGGGAACTCCGGGTTGACGCGGTCCATCTCCTTCAGCTGGTCGTACGGCACGTTCGCCTCGGCGAGCAGGACGTTCATGTGGCCCGGCATCCGCCCAGCGACAGGGTGTATGGCGTACACGACATCGACGCCCTTCTCCTCGAGCAGCTGGGCGAGCTGGCGCACGTCGTGCTGCGCCTGGGAGACAGCAAGGCCGTAGCCCGGGACGACGATCACCTTCGTCGCGTAGGAAAGCTGCACCGCGACGTCGCCGGCCGTGGTCGCCCGCACCGTCCTGCCGTCATCGGCGCGTGTCTGCCCGGCGCCCGCCTGGACCTGCCCGAACGCCCCGAACAGGACGTTCGAGATCGACCGGTTCATGGCCTTGCCCATCATGATCGTGAGCAGGGTGCCCGAGGCGCCGACGAGCGAGCCACCGATGATGAGCGCGTTGTTGGAGAGCGCGAAGCCGGTTGCGACGCCGCTGAGCCCGGAGAAGGCGTTGAGGAGGGCGATCACGACGGGCATGTCGGCACCGCCGATCGGCAGCACGAACAGGACGCCGAGGAGCAACGAGACTGCGATCAGGAGCACGAGTGCCGTCATCGACTCGCCCAGCCAGGCCCAGCCGGCGAGGCCCACTGCCGCCGCCGCGAGCAACGCGTTCAGCGGCTTCTGCACCGGGAACACGATCGGCCGTCCGGTCAACAGCTCCTGGAGCTTGGCAAACGCGACGATGCTGCCGGAGAAGGTGAGCGAGCCGATCATGACGCTGATCGTGGCCGCCAGCAGCTGGTCCCAGTCGGCGTCGACCGGGAGGTCGATCGTCCTCTCGAACTCCGCGGTCGCGACGAGGGCAGCAGCGCCGCCGCCGAGGCCGTTGAGCAGGGCGACCATCTGCGGCATCGCGGTCATGCGCACGGTGCGCGCCGAGACGACGCCGATCACCGCGCCGACGACGAGGCCGGCCGTGACGAACCAGTAGCGGTCGACCTGCTCGAGCGTGAGCGTGAAGATGATCGCGATCGCCATCCCGGCCGCCGCGACGAAGTTGCCGTTGCGGGCCGTCTTCGGGGACGACAGTCCCTTGATCCCGATCACGAACGCGATCGCCGCGGCGACGTAGGCGAGATCGACGACTTCGGGCGAGAGCGAGAAGCCGAGCGTCATTCGTCCGGCTTCCGGCGTTTGAACATGTCGAGCATGCGATCGGTGACGAGGAACCCGCCGACGACGTTGACGGTCGCAAACACGATGGCGACGAACGACAGCGCCTTCTGCAGCGTCGAGTCGGACGCGCCGCCGACGAGGATCGCCCCGACGATGATGATCCCCGAGATCGCGTTCGTCCCCGACATGAGGGGCGTGTGCAGGAGCGTCGGCACCCGGGAGATCAGCTCGAAGCCCAGGAACGCCGCCAGTGCGAAGATCGTGAGTGAGGCGATCAGCGCGGCGTTCATCCGGTCACTCCTTCGGGTCGTGCGACGCAAGCGCCGGCGGTGATCTCGTCCTCCCAGTCGAGCGCGAGCTCGCCCTCGGGTGCGAGGTGCTCGAGCAGAGCCTGCACGTTGCGCGCGTAGAGGCGGCTTGCGTCGGCCGCCATCAGCGCGGGAAGGTTGAGCAGGCCGATGATCGTGACGCCGTGCGCCGTCGTCTCTTCCCCGGGCACGGTCAGCTCGCAGTTGCCACCGGTCTCGGCGGCGAGATCGACGATCACCGAGCCGGCCACCATCCGCTCCACCGCGGCCGCCGGAATGAGGCGGGGTGCGGGTCGCCCCGGGATCAGGGCGGTCGTGATCACTATGTCGAACCGGGGAATGCGCTCCTCGAGTGCGCGTTGCTGTTCCGCCTGCTGCTCCGGGCTGAGCTCCTTGGCGTAGCCGCCCTCGGTCTCCTCGCCGACGACGCCGAGATCGAGGAACGTTGCGCCGAGCGACTCGACCTGCTCGCGCACGACGGGGCGCACGTCGAAGGCTGAGACGACCGCACCCAGTCTGCGTGCCGTGGCGATCGCCTGCAAGCCGGCGACCCCCGCACCCATCACGAGCGCACGTGCCGGTGCGATCGTCCCGGCTGCGGTCATCAGCAGCGGGAACATCTTGGGTGAGCGGTCCGCGGCGAGGAGCACGGCCTTGTACCCGGCGACCGTCGCCTGCGACGAGAGGGCGTCCATCGACTGGGCGCGGGTGATGCGCGGTATCGACTCCATCGCGAACGCGACGACGCCACGCGCGCGAAGCCGTTCGACCCCGTCGGGATCGCCGAGCGGAGAGAGGAAGCCGATGAGCACTGTGCCCGGGTCGAGGCGCGCGACGTCGTCGGGGCCCGGTGGCGCGACGCGAACGGTGGCAGCCGTGCCCGCATACAACCCCTCGCTGTCGATGACGCGTGCGCCCGCCTCCTCGTACGCAGTGTCGGCGAAGCCGGCAGCCGATCCGGCGCCCCGCTCGACGACGAGCTCGAAACCCTTCGCGACGAGCTTCTGCGCGACCTCCGGGGTCAGCGCGACGCGGCTCTCGCCGCTGGCGGTCTCGCGGGGTACGGCTACTCGCATCGCCACGAATCTACGGGAAGGGATCAGGGCGCGCGGCGGGAACCTACTCCCGTGGTCGCTCCGGAATGCTCGGCACCCCTTCGTGCGGCCGCGCACGCCCTGCAGTCGTCCGTCCCCGGCTTTGAGCGGTTCGCGCCGACGTCGACGAGTCGCAGAGATCGGAGAGATCGCTAGTGCTGCAGCTCGAGACGTTCGCGGCGGCGCTGGACGTGTGCGACCCGACGCTCGAGGCGCACGCCCGGCGTGTATCCGGGTATGCCGAGGCGATCGTCCGTCGCCTTGGCTGGGAGGAGAAGGAGCTCGACGGGCTGCGGCTGGGCGCCGTCCTGCACGATGTGGGCAAGCTCAGCGTGCGCTCGGAGGTTCTCTCGAAGCCAGGCTCGCTCGACGCCGGCGAGCGCGCTGAGATCGAGGCGCATCCGGTCGAGGGGGCGTGGCTGATCTCGACGGTTCGCTCGTTCGCGGCCGCGCTGCCCTACGTCCTCTTCCATCACGAGCGCTGGGACGGGGGCGGCTACCCGACGAGACGGTCGGGGCGCGCGATCCCGATCGAAGGCCGGGTGCTCGCGGTCGCCGACGCATACGACGCGATGACCTCTCCGCGGCCCTACCGGGACGCGCTGACGCAGAACGCCGCAGCGGTCGAGGTCGAGCAGTGCTCCGGTTCGCAGTTCGATCCGGACGTCGCCGCCGCGTTCCTCGACGCGCTCGCATGTGGCGAGATCTCGGGCGCGAACGGAGCCGACGCCAACGCGGCTATCGCTGGCTGATCGCGGCGCCGAGGTGCGCGACCCAGACGAGGCTGCCCTCGCCTCTACGAAAGCGTCGACCAGACTTCGAGCTTTGTGCGGATGCGGCGGATCACCTCGTCGGTGTACGCGCTCGTCCCGTGGTGGCCGCCAAGATCGGCTGTCCGCACGCCTTCAGCCACGGCCTCCAGGCAGGACTCGCGAATCGCCCGCCCTGCCGCTTGACAGCCGGGATCGTCGACGTGTGAGAGCAATGCCGACGAGGCAAGGATCATCGCCATCGGGTTCGCCACATCCTTGCCCTCGAGCGAGGGGGCAGTGCCGTGAGCTGCTTCCGCCATCAGCGCGGACGGCGTGTCGTCGTCGCCGGCCTCGAACGCGACGAGGAGCGACTCGGAGCCTGCGATCGAGCCGAACAGCGGCAGCACGAGATCGGAGAGGATGTCGCCGTCGCGGTTGAGGGCGGGAATCACCATCGGTGCCCCCGACGACGAGACGAGTAGCGCGAAGGTGGCGTCGATCAACTGCGGCTCGTACGGCACGTCGGGGTGGCGCTCCGCCGCCGCGTCCATCTCCTCCTTGAGCATGCCCTCGTAGACGGGGCTGACCGTGTACTTCGGCCCCCCGAACACCTTCGCACCGGTGCGCTCGGCCTGACGGAACGCGAACTCCGCGACGGCGCGGCAGATGTGCCGTTCGATGCGCTCGGTGCGAAACGCCACCTCGTCGTCGCCCTCACCTTCTCGCCACTCCGTGGCGCCGTACGCGTCGCCGACTGCCATGCGCACCACGGAGATCGGCGAGTGGACCCCGCCGAGCGGAACGACGCCCGGAATGCGGCGACCCGTGCGCACGATCACCTTGCCCCCGATCTCCTCGCGGAGAATGCGGTTCGGCGAGCCGACGTCGCCGGACGTCTCGGGTGTGACCGTGGCAGCCTTGAGCCCGAGACCGTGCCCCCGGATCGCGCGAGCCGCCTCGTGGACGATGCCGTTGCCCGTGGCGCGTCGACTCTCCAGCGATACGTCGAACCGCGGCAGATCGAGCTCGACGCCGATCACGTCGGCGTGCAAGACCCGGACGGCTTCCTCCAGAAGCTCCTGCCCTGTCTGATCCCCCTCGAGGATGACGATTGTGCGCGTATCCATCCGCGGGATTGTAGAGAGCGGCCTCGCGCGAGTGACGTCTGACCGGTATTCCCACCGAGATTCCGGTTTCTCATGGCCGCGGTTCTTGTGCAACGGCTCGAATATCTCTACGCTTGTTACATCGATGTAATCCGAGACTGGAGCGACAACGTGGCGAGAAAGACCGTGCTGGTATGTGACAAGTGCAATGCCGAAGTAGCCGAGGCGAAAGGCGCCGTGATGCGAGTGACGTTCACGGATGCGCGGCGTGGCGCCAAGCAGGCAGACCTCTGCGACGCGTGTGCCGGTGCGATGCCGGGTGTGGCCGTGGCGCGGCGCGGTCGCAAGCCCAAGTCGCTCGCGTAGCAGCGACCGACGTCGGCCTCGCGCCAGAACGCCGGAGCCGCTGTCACACCTGTGACTCGGCGACGCGGGGCGGACCGGTCGAGTTTTCCCGCACTTTGCGGGACGCATGAGAAGGGCGGCCGGAGGCCGGGACTACGATGGCAGCCTGGGTCTCTCGCTCGTCGTCGGACCGGCGCACGCCGGCAAGGTCGCGTTCTTGCTCGAGCGCTTTCTCGGCGACCTCGAACGCGATCCGTGGCTGATCGTCCCCAACCGCGCGGACGTCGACCGCGTCGAGCGCGAGTTGATCGCTCGCGACGGAGCGTTGCTCGGGGGGACGATCACGACGTTCGACGGGCTCTTCGAGCACGTGGCGCGGAGCGGAGGCGAGGAACGTCGGGTGGTCGGTGCGGCCGAGCGGACGATGCTCGTGCGTCGCGCGGTCGGGAGCGTCGCCCTGACCGGCTTCGGGGTCTCTGCCGGTTTCTCGGGCTTCGCCGACGCGCTCTCGGCGGCCGTCGCCGAGCTCGAGTCTAGCCTCGTCGCGCCGGATGCCCTCGACGGGGAGCTTGCCATCCTCGTCCGGGCGTATCGGGCGGAGCTCGAACGGGTCGGCGCGTGGGACCGCGAGGCGCTGCGACGTCACGCGGTGGATCGTCTTGCCGGCGACCTCGACGCGTGGGCTGGTCGGCCGGTGCTCGCGTACGGCTTCGAAGACCTGACGGGCGCAGAGTGGAGCCTCCTTCGCGCGTTGGCCGGCCGATCCGAGGTGCACGTCTCGCTGCCGTACGAGCCGGGGCGAGCGGTGTTCGCGTCGTTGCAGCGCACCGCGTCCGATCTCGTCGAGCTGGCGGCTGGCAGCGTCACGGAGCTTCCGCCGGCATCGTCGGTGTATCTGCCGCCTGCACTCGCGCACGTCGAGCGCGAGCTGTTCGAGGACAACGTCACGACGGCTTCACTCGACGGCTCGATCCGGTTCTTCGAGGGCGCTGGACGCCGCGGCACGCTGGAGCTGGTCGCCGAGGAGATCCTGACTCTGAGCGCTGCAGGTGTCCCGGCGGATGAGATCGCCGTCGTCTGCCCCTCGCTCGACCGGCTGCGGCCCGCGATCGAGGCATGCTTCGGATCGCTCGGCGTGCCGGTTGCGATCGAAGGACACACGCGGTTGGGTCATGCGCCTTTCGGCCAGGCGCTGCTGTCGCTCCTTCGCTTCGCGTGGTTCGCCGGGACGCGACACGACCTGTTCCGCTTCCTGCGCACGCCGTACTCCGGGCTCGCCCGATCCGATGCCGACTGGCTCGAAGGGCGGTTGCGCGGACGCGCGGTGACCGATGGCCCGCGTGTGCGCGAAGAGCTCGGCCGTCTGCGCGGCGAGCGCCGGCTCGTCCCGCTCGACGCGCTCGAGGCTGCGACGTCCCCGATCGAGGGCATCCGCGCCGAGGCCGCGCGCATGCTCCGTAGCGCACACGGCGTCGGCTCGCCTCCTCTTGCGCGCCACGCGCGCCGCGACCTGCGAGCCCATGACGCCGTGTCGAGGGCGCTCGACGAGCTCGAGGCGGTCATGACGACCGGCACCGCCGTGCCGCGGGAGGACGTGCTGGCCGCCCTCGAAAGGACGGACGTGCGTGGTGACTCGGCCGGGGAGCCCGGACGCGTCGCGGTGCTCGACCTGATGCGGGCGCGCACGCGCCGATTCGACGTCGTCTTCGTCCTCGGGCTCGAGCAGGGATCGCTCCCACGGCGCGCGTCGACGTCGCCGTTCCTCGACGACGACGCCAGGCGAGCCCTCGACGAGCGCGGAGCGCGCCTGCAACGGCCGGACGGCGCTTCGCGAGATCGCTATCTCTTCTACACGGCGTGCACGCGGGCACGGCAGCGGCTGTTTCTCGTGCGCGAGGCAGCCACTGACGAGGGGGGCACGCGTGAGCCGAGCCCGTTCTGGGAGGCAGTGCGGAGCCTGTTCGACCAGGACGAGGTCCGGGTCCACACGACGCGTCGGCCGTTGAGCCGTCTCACCTGGCCGCTCGAGGCTGCGCCGACCGATCGCGAACGTCTGCGCGCGCTGGCCCGAATCGCTGCCACCGACGCGCAGGCGGCGGAGGACGTGGCGCTCGCGAACGGGTGGGAGCGGAAGCTGCGCCGAGCCCGGAGTGCCTTCGCGCGTCCGACCGCGATCCGGCAGCCCGCCGCGGTGGCGGTGCTCGGTGGGCGCGAGACGTTTCGCGTCACCGATCTCGAGCGCATGGCCGGCTGCTCCGCCGCGTGGTTCGTCGAGCGTCATCTCCGACCCGGGCAGATCGACCAGCAGATCGACCCGCGCATGCGCGGGTCGATTGCCCACGTCGCGCTTCAGCGCTTCTACTCGCGTCTTCCCGGCGGCGTCCCCGGTGCCGATCGGGTCACGCCGGAGAACGTCGAGGACGCGGTACTCCTGATGCGGGAGTGCGTCGAGAGCGCACTGGAGAGCGGTCTCCGGATCGATGTCAGCGACCTCGCGCGACGCGAGCTCGGCGAGTCGTTGCAGCGCGACCTTGAGCTGCTCGTCCGGACCGAAGCCGAGAACCGCTCCACCTTCGCTCCGCGACAGCTCGAAGTGGGCTTCGCGTCGTACGCGCTCGCGCCCGGCGTCTCCGTCAGCGGGAAGATCGACCGCGTCGATGCCGACTCGATGAGCGCCCGCGGCATCGTCGTCGACTACAAGTCGGGGAGCGCGCCCTCGGCGAAGCAGATCCGTGACGAGGCGCGACTGCAGATCCCGCTCTACCTGCTCGTGTTGCGCGACCAGCTCGGCCTGGAGCCCGTGGGGGGACTCTATATGCCGGTCGGTGGCGGCCGGCGCCCACGGGGCATGCTCCGGGACGGCGACGAGCGGGTCGACGGGTTCGCGGCGGCCGACTACCTCGACGACGCAGCGTTCGACGACGAGCTGGAGCACGCCCGGGGTGCGGCCGTGGCGCTCGTGGAGAGGATCAGGGAGGGCGACGTGCGCCTCGACCCGCGTGGTGGAGATTGTCCCGCCTGGTGTGATCTCTGGCGCATCTGCCGGAGGGAGCGGCCGTGAGCCGTGTGCCGAATCCCCAGCAGCGTGCTGCGATCGACGCTCGCGGGACGGTCTTCGTCGACGCGGGCGCCGGCACCGGAAAGACGATGGTGCTCGTCGAGCGCTTCGTCGAGGCGGTCGCGCGGGACGGCTACGACGTCGACTCCCTGCTCGTGATCACGTACACCGATCGCGCTGCCGGCGAGCTCCGGGGTCGCATTCGCGCACGGCTGGTCGAGCTGCATCGGCCCGATCTCGCGCGCGAGCTCGACGGGGCGTGGATCTCGACGATCCACGGTCTCTGCCGACGCCTGCTGACGACGCATCCGCTCGCCGCCGGGATCGATCCGCGGTTCCGCGTCCTCGACGAGGCGCAGGCCCGCGTGATCCAGGGAGAGGCCTACGCTGGCGCGCTCGCGAGCTTCTGTGCGGCGGACGAGGAGGCACGCTGGCAGCTGCTCGCTACGTATCGCGCGGCGGGCCTCCGCGCGATGCTCGTCAGCGTCTACGACACGCTGCGCTCGGCCGGCCGGGAGCTCGTGCTGGAGCCGGCAGCGATCGACTCCATCGAGCGGCGCGTGGTCGAGCTTCGCCAGGCCGCGGACGTGCTCGCCTTCGACCCGGCCGCGACCGATGCGCAGCGTGCGGCAGCTGCGGGCGCCCTGGGGCTCGTGGAGGAGACGGCGCTCCCCGAGCGACTGCTCGCCCTCGATGAGTTTCGCGCCCGCGGGCCGCGGGCCGCCACGTTCAACGAGGCGAGGGACGGCGTTCGCGCGGCTGCGCTCGAGGCGCTCGCGTCGCGCGATCGCGAGCTGCTGCAGGAGCTCCTCGACTGCTTCTCGCGTGCCTACGCGGCCGCGAAGGACAAGGAGTCGGCGCTCGACTTCGAGGACCTCCAGCTTCGTGCGCGCGATCTCCTGCGTGCGGACGCAGAGATCTGCGCGAAGGAACAGCTTCGCTTCCGCGCGATCATGGTCGACGAGTTCCAGGACACGAACCGGTTGCAGTGCGACCTGATCGACCTGCTGGCGGGCGGGCCGGCGAAGGAGCTGTTCTTCGTCGGCGACGAGTTCCAGTCGATCTACGGCTTCCGGCACGCCGACGTGTCGGTGTTCCGCGAGCGTCGCTCTGCCGCACCCGACGTGCTGCCTCTCACCCTCAACTACCGGTCGCGGGCGGAGGTGCTCGCGGCAGTCAACGAGCTCTTCGCCGAGACGTTCGGCGACGGGTTCCGTGCACTCGAGCCGGCCGGCGGCTACGACGACGCGCCGCTCGGTGCCCCGTTCGAGTTGCTCGTCACCGACAAGGCGACCTACGTCGACTCCGGTACGCATTGGCGGCGCGCCGAGGCGCGCCATGTCGCGCGGCGTGTGCGTGAGCTCGTGGATTCCGGTGCGGCGACGCCCGGCGAGATCGTGCTCCTGTTCGCTGCAGGTACCGATGCCGAGTGGTTCGAGCAGGAGTTGGCCGAGGTCGACCTGCCGACCTACCGCATGACGGGCCGGCGGTACTTCGGTCAGCAGCAGGTCGTCGACCTTCTCTCGTACCTGCGGTTGCTGCACAACCGCTACGACGACGAGGCGCTGCTGACGGTGCTGGCCTCACCGTTCGTCGGAGTCTCCAACGACGCCCTCGTGCTCATCCGGGCAGACGCGGAGCGGCGCCCGATCTTCAAGGCGATCGAGCGCTCGCTCCCAGATCAACTGGCCGGCGACGACCGCCGCCTCGTGAGTGCGTTTCGGCAGCGGTACCTGCGACTCGTCGAGCTGTCGGGGACGATGTCGCTCGAGTTGCTGTGCGAGCGTATTCTCGTCGAGCACGACTACGACCTGGCCGTCCTCACGCGGCGCGACGGCCGTCGGCGCTACGCGAACCTGCGCAAGCTCGCCCGTCTTGCCCGGTCGTACGAGGAGCTGCGCGGTCCGGACATCGACGGTTTCGTCCGCTTCGTGGGGGAGCAGGAGGCGGCGGGCGCGCGGGAGCTCGACGCCGTCTCGGAGGAGGAGGGCGCCGACGCAGTGCGGCTGCTCACGATTCACGCGGCCAAGGGGCAGGAGTTCAAGGTCGTGGTGGTCGCCGACGCAGGACGGGACCGGATGCGGACGGACGAGATCCTGTGTCTCTCGGACGGTCGCTTCGGCTTCAAGGTGGCGCACCCGGAAACCGGCGTTCGTGTCGGGACGGCGTCGTACGAAGGCGTGAAGGAGGCGCGTGAAGCAGCCGAGGAGGCGGAGCGACTGCGCCTCTACTACGTGGCGATGACGCGCGCGATGGAGCGGCTGATCGTCTCGGGCTCGGTGGACGTCGGCGCTGCCACACCAGAGCGGACGCCGATGGCATGGGTGCTCGACCGGCTCGATCTCACGGCGGAGCTCACGGCCGACGGAGTCGGGCCCGTCGAGGTGACACGGGGTGTGGCTCCGCTCGTTCTTCGCGTCGACCGCCACGCGTCACCGGCCGAGCCCGAGGTCGATCTGTCCGAGACAGCAACCGAGGTGGATTGGGTCGGTCAACTAGCGCTCTTCGACGGGGTCGGCGAGACGTTGCTGCCCTCCGCTCCGCGCCTCCACGAGTTGGCGACGATCCCCGACCCGCCGCCGTACCGCGTCTCACGTCTCTCGTACAGCGCGATCGCCCTCTTCGAGCGATGCTCGTACCGGTACTGGGCGGAGCGCGTGGCGGGGATGCGCCCCGCGCCGTGGGCACCCGGGGACGGAGCGGGTGGCCTCCACCCGACGGAGGTCGGCGATGCCGTCCACCGCCTGCTCGAAGTAGTCGACCTCGCTACACCTGCGGAGCCCGACGAGCTCGAGGCACGGGTTCGTGGCTGGTACTCGTCGGTGAGTGCCGGGGAGCTCGAACGGATCGGGGCGTTCGTGGCCGCGTACGTCGAGTCCGAACTCGCTCAGCGCATCGCAGCGCTGCCGGGCGTCCGTGCCGAGCGCCCCTTCGCGTTCGAGCACGACGGCGTCGTCGTCAACGGGCGGCTCGACGTCCTCTGGCGCGGGGAGGACGAGGCGCTCGTGCTCGACTACAAGACCAACGCTCTCGAGGGACGGGAGCCGGCCGAGATCGTCGAGGAGGAGTACCGCGCGCAGCGTCTCGTCTATGCGCTTGCCTGCCTGCGCGCCGGGGTCGAGCGGGTCGAGGTCGTGTACCACTTCCTCGAGCACCCCGATGCCGTCGTTTCCTCGTCGTTCGTGGCGGCCGACATCCCCGAGCTCGAGGGCTCGCTCTCCGAGTTGATCGCTCGGATCCGGTCCGGCGAAGCGACGCCGACCCCGAGCCAGTTTGGCGTGTTCCGGATGCCCGGCGCTCGACGTCGTGTGCGCCGGCCCGAGACTCGGTGGCCCCTGGGTCGGCGAACCGGAGCCCGAGTTGACTGCGGCGGGCTAGCAACGCTATGTCGTCGCGGGGCAGTTCAGGGGTCGGCCGTGGCCGCTAGCTACGTCGCCGAGGCTCGGCGACGAGGTCTCGGCAGACGCCGCGAGCGTATCGGCTCGATCCTCGACCGACTTGCCGAGGAGCATGCCGATGCACGGATCGCGCTTCGCTTCCGGCACGCGATGTCGAGCTCCTGATCTCGGTGATGCTGTCGGCACAGACCACCGACGTGACCGTGAACCGTGTCACCGAGCGGCTGTTCGTCAAGTACCGGCGGCCCGAGGACTACCTCGCGGTGCCGCAGGAAGAGCTGGAGCACGACATCTTCGAGACCGGTTTCTTCCGGCAGAAGGCGAAGGCGATCCGCGGGACGGTTCGCATGCTGCTCGAGGAATACGACGGTGTCGGTGCCACCGGACATGGACGATCTGCTGCGCCTCCCCGGAGTCGCCCGCAAGACGGCGAACGTCGTCGCCGCCGAGCTCGGCAGCCCGCAGGGCATCGTCGTCGACACTCACGTCCGCAGGCTCTCGCAACGACTCGGCCTGACGAGGCAGGAGGACCCGGTCAAGATCGAGCGCGATCTCGTGAAGATCGTGCCGAAGGCGGACTGGCACCGCTTCCCGCACCTGCTCATCTGGCACGGCCGTCGTGTCTGCGATGCGCGCCGCCCGCGCTGCGACGACTGCGTGCTCGCCGATCTCTGCCCGTCGGCGCGCGTGTGAGGCGCGTGGGAAGCGGGCGGAGAGCGGCCGGATAGGAGGCGGGCGGGACAGGTCCCGCCCCTACGGCCGCACCCAGTGCTGGACGAGGAGGTCGTCGCCGAACGATCGCTCGTCGAGCAGCGCGTAGCGTGGCGTCGAGACGACGCTCCGGGCGATCGTCGTCGCATCCACCCACGGGGTCCGCAGCACGACCCAGACGCCGTCGCCGCGGCCGGTCGCCCACAGTCGTGCCCCGGGGGCGTAGCGGACGTACGCGGCGCGAGCGCGGTCCGGGAGGACCACGACCGTCTCGTTCCCGCCCCGCCGGCCCTCGATCCAGTGCGCCGCTTCGCGCCAGTCGGCAGGTAGCGGTTGCAGCACGACGACGACGCCGGCAGCGAGGGAGGCAGCCGCCGCGGCCGCGACGAGCCAGGCAGCCTGACGGGTATCCGCGAGCCTTGCCACACCGACGCCCGCGGCGAGGGCGATGCCCACAGCCGCGAGCACGGCACCGGACGAGGGGAAGATCGGGAAGGCGACTGCGGCCAGCGCGACCGCCGCCATCGGCCCGACCGCGAGGCCGCCGAGCAGCGTCGCCTCCCAATACGCTCGCCTGCGTGCGAGTGTCGCGAGGCCCCAGCAGCCGAGCACCAGCGCGACCGGGCTCCAGCCCACCGTCCGTGCGAAGGCGACGGCGAAGGCGCCGGTGGACTCGTCGCCCGCACTGACGGCCTCGCGACGTTCGAGCGCAGCTGCCGCGAGGAGCAGACCGCCGACGGTGGCTGCGAAGGCCGTCGCGACGAGTGCGAGACGCGGAACGCGCCGAGCCGAGACTGTCACCGCGAGTCCCTGCGCGATCACGGCTGCAGCGCAGGCGGGATGGACGAGCGGCAGAAGTGCCGCGACGCAGGCCCACAGGGCCCACGCCGCCCCTGAGCGTCTCGTCATCGCCGCGACGAAGAGCGTGGTGGAGAGCGCGACCGCCAGCAGGCCGAGCGCGTAGGGACGCAGATCGAAGGCGATCCCTCCGGCCACGCCCGCGAGACCGAGGAGAGCGCCGGCGGCGATGCCGGCGAGCCGCCCTGCCAGCACCTTGCCCACGTGAGCGACGAGCAGTGCGGCCGCCAACACGGCGCTGAGCGAAGGCAGCCGGAGCACCCAGTCCGGCGCGCCATGGATGACGACCGGGTGGAGCACTGCCCGCGCGACGGTCTGTGCCGGGTCGGTCTCGAGCGCGGCGCCGACCGTGTCTCGGAAGCTGCCATGCACCGCCGCCACGAGCGCTGCCTCGTCGACCGAGAGTGGGCGGCGAAGACCGACGACGACGATGCCCGCGGCCGTGACACCGAGCGCGGTCGCCGCGACGAACCCGAGCCGGCGGCGATCGAGGTGGCGGATGGCGACAGGCGCCACCCGAGCAGACGTCGCTGCTGCGACGTTCTCGGTCACGCTGCGGAGCGTAGCGTCGCGGTCGGTCTGCTCAGATCCAGCGCTTCCAGCGGAAGAACACGAGCTGGAGGAGCGTGGTGACGACGATCAGGCCGACGGAGACGCCGACCGTCCAGAGCGGGCTGCTGAACACGCCGGCGAAGTTCTGGCCGTAGAACCCGGTGATCAGCGTCGGCACGAGGACGAGAGACGCGATCACCGTGAGCGTCTTGACGACCTCGTTCTGGCTCTCGGAGATCTTGGACTGGAGATGGTCGCGAAGGCTCGAAAGCAGGTCGCGCGCCACGTCGAGCTCCTCCGTCGTCCGCACGAGCGTGTCGTACGTGTCGACGAACGCGGCCTCGACCGCGCGAGGGAACAGTGTCTCGTCGCGCAGCTCGAGTCGGCCGTCGACGACGCGACGGACAACGGCACGTGTCGCCGCGACGTTCCTGCGCGCGTGGAGCATCTCGTGCCGAAGATCCGAGAGCCGGCGACGAGTCGTCGCGCCCGGCAGCACGTCGATCGCGTCTTCGAGCTCGTCGATCTCGACGTAGAGGGAGTCGATGAGGCCGAGGTAGCTCTCGGCGACGGCGTCGATCACCGCGTGCATGTACGAGCCGACGCTCGACGCCTCGTCGCGGGGCGGGGAGAACGCTCCCTCGTCGACGATTCGCCCGTCCCCGTCGCTTCTGCGCACCGTCACGAGCGCGTCGGGTGTCGCCACGACCCCGAGCTCGAGGTAGACGAAGCGGTTCTCGTCCTCGACAGGGACCGGGATCAGGAGCAACCCCGCGACAGCCGCACCCTCGCTCTCGAGGAAGGGACGCGTGTCGCGCCCGTCACTCACCCCCGAGGCGAGGAGCTCGGCCCGCTCGCGCTCGAGCCGCGGGGCCGCATGGAGCAGCTCCGCCGGGGTCGGGTCGACGAGGTCGATCCACCGCACGCCCACGCGCGCGAGCGTAGCCGCCGCTGCGGTCGGAGCTACTGAGCCGGCTCGGCGACGGCCGCGTCGGCGTGCCGCTGCTCGCCGAGGAAGCGCTCGGCGTCGAGCGCCGCCATGCAGCCAGAACCGGCGGCGGTGATCGCCTGGCGGTACACGTGATCCTGGACGTCTCCGGCGGCGAAGACGCCGGGGACGTTCGTGGCGGTCGAGCGAGGCTCGGTGACGAGGTAGCCGGTCTCCTCGTCGTGGTCGAGCCAGTCGCAGGAAGAGCGACGTGTTCGGATCGTGGCCGATGGCGACGAAGAACCCGTCGGTCTCGAGGTCGATGGTCTCGTCGGTGACGACGTTCCGCAGGCGCATGCCGGTCACCTTGTCGTCACCGAGAACCTCTTCGACCACGCTGTCGAGCACGAGCTCGATCGTCTCGTTGTCGCGGACGCGGTCGACCATGATCGGCGAGGCGCGGAACTCCTGGCGCCGATGAACGAGGTAGACCTTGCTCGCGAAACGCGTGATGAAGAGCGCCTCCTCGAGCGCGCTGTCGCCGCCGCCGATGACCGCTACGACCTTGTCGCGGAAGAACGCGGCGTCGCAGGTGGCGCAGTACGAGACGCCTCGGCCCTGCAGTCGCAGCTCCGATTCGAGACCGAGCTGGCGCGCGCTGGCGCCCGTGGCGACGATCACCGAGTCTGCGCGGTACTCGTCGTCCTCGACCCACACCCGATAGGGGCGCTCGGAGAGGTCGACGCGGGTGACGTCGTCGGTGACGAACTCCGCGCCGAAGCGCTCGGCCTGGCGGCGGAAGTCCTGCATCATCGTCGGCCCGAGCTCGCCGTCCGGGTATCCCGGGTAGTTCTCGACGTCGCTCGTGATCATCAGCTGGCCGCCCCAGTTGAAGCCCTCGATCACGAGCGGCTGCATGTTGGCGCGGGCCGCGTAGAGCGCGGCCGTATATCCGGCCGGGCCGCCGCCGATGATGATCACGTCACGCACGTCACTCACGATCTCTCCTCAGCTTCCATGGTCGCGGGTGTAGGACGGTCTCAACCGGCCACGATAGTGACAACGCCGCAGACGGTGCGCCTGTTCCGGCTAGGCGGCGTGGGCGTCGCCGCGCGGGAGCTCGACGACGGGCGGGTCGTCGGAGGTCGCGAGTGCGCGTGCGTGACTCTCGACCTGAGTCGGGGACTCCAGCTCGGCGGCGATGCCGTGCTCGGAGAGCTTCCGTGCGGTCACGAGGACACGTGACTCGAGTGACCCGACCGCTTCGTTGTACGAGCCGACAGCAGTGTTCAGCCCGCGCCCGACCTTGCCGAGGTGCCCCGCGAACGTGTCGAGTCGGTGCGCGAGCTCGCCGCCGAGCTCGTGCACGGCACGGGCGCTCTGCGCGACGGTCTCCTGCTGCCAGACAGCCGCGACCGTCCGTAGCAACGACATCAGCGTGCTCGGCGAGGCGAGGATCACGTTCTGCGCCCACGCGTCTTCTGTCAGGCTCGCGTCGTGCTCGTGCGCGCTGCGCAGGAGCGTCTCGTCTGGCACGAACATGACCACGAAGTCGGGTGCGGGGGCGAACTGACGCCAGTAGGCCTTGGCTGCCAACTTGCTCATGTGGTCACGAACCTGTCGTGCGTGGGCGACCAACCGCTCGTGCCGCCCGGCTTCGTCGCGCGTCTCGAACGCCTCGAGGTAGGCGGCGAGCGGCACCTTCGCATCGACCACGACCGACTTCCCTCCGGGGACTCGGACGACGAGGTCGGGGCGGAGCAGGTCACCCTCGCCGTCGCGCGTCGACGCTTGCGTCACGAAATCGCAGTGCTCCAGCATTCCCGCGAGCTCGACGACGTTCCGGAGCTGCGACTCGCCCCAGCGTCCGCGGACGTTCGGGGAACGGAGCGCGTTCGCGAGGCTCCCGGTGCGCTCGCTGAGAAGTGACACCTGCTGGCGCAGGGCGCCGTAGGACTGCTCTCGCGCGCGATCGAGGTCCTGCACCTGCTGGCCCACCCGTGTCAGCGACTCACGTAACGGGGCGACGGTCGTCTCGAGCCGCGTGCCGGCCAGGTCGAGGAACTGTCCTGTCGATTCGCGAAACGCCTCGGCCGAAGCCGCACGCACCGCTGCCGCCAGGCGCTCGTCGACCGTTCCCTCCACCGCATCGAGGCGCGCGTTCGCCTCTGCCAACCGTCGCTCCGCATCTGCCCGCGCTTCCGCGTCCCGTCTCCCATCCCGGATCGACGGGCGCAGCAGGACGAAGACGCCGACGGCGCCGAGGACGAGACCGATCACGAGCGCGACGATCGTCACGAGGACAGGGGACCGTAGCGGCGGCGCCGGATGGATCCCGTGGCGTCTGTACGATGCCGCGGATGCCGCCGAAGCCGCGAGCGGGAGGCAAGCGCCAGCAGACGAGTCAGCAGTCCGTCGGTGGTCTCGACAGGCGCATGCTCGCCATGGGGCTTGCAGGAATCGTCGTCGTGCTGGGGCTCGGTGGCCTCTACCTCCTCGGTGGGGAAGCCGAGACGATCGCCTCCGACGAGGTACGAACGGCGCTCGAAGCCGCGGATTGCACGCTGCACGAGAACGAAGCGCTCCCCGGGAATCAACACACGGTCGCACCGGACGGCACGTCGAAGGCGTGGAATACCGATCCTCCGACGAGCGGTCCGCATTCCCCCGAGACAGCGATCTACGGCGCTTACACGGAGCCGCTCGAGCAGGCCCGTCTCGTGCACAACCTCGAGCACGGCGCCGTGTTCATCCAGTACGGCGCGGACGTGCCCGAGGCCACCGTGGCAGAGTTGCGCACGTTCTACGACGACCACGTGGCAGGAACGCTGCTCGCGCCGTACTCGACCCTCGACGACGAGATCGCCCTCGGCGCATGGACGGTCTCGGGCGGCGACGCGACCGCCTACCTCGCGACGTGTACGTCGTTCGACGAGGCAGCGTTCTCAGCGTTCTTCGACGAGTTCCAGTTCAAGGGACCGGAGCGCTTTGCACCGGACGCGATGCTTCCCGGCCGACCGTAGCTCGAGGGCGAGGCAAGCCTCGCCCCTACGACGAGGCTCTGGAGCCGCGTAAGGGCGGGACACGTCCCCGCTTCCTGTCTCCTTCCTGTCTCCTTCCTGTCTCCTCCGTCAGATCCGCTCGACAGCGCGCGTGATGCGCTCCTGCGCCTCCCGGGCGAGCGGCTCGAGGCTCTCGTTCCCGGCGAGCTCGAGGGCCGCCTGCGGCTCCATCGCTGCGACGTGCGTGACACCGTCCGCCTCGCGGACGACGACGTTGCAGGGAAGCAGGACGCCGAGGTCCGGCTCGAGGTCGAGACCGCGGCTCGCGAGGTGCGGGTTGCAGGCACCGAGGATCACGTACGGGTCGACCTCGGCCCCGAGCTTCTCGTGCAGGGTCGCGGCCACGTCGATCGTGGTGAGGACGCCGAAGCCCTCGTCGGCGAGCGTGGAGCGCACACGCTCCACGACCTCGGCGAACGGGGCCTCGACGTCCCGGGTGATGGCGTAGGCGGTCGTCTCCATCTCAGGCCGCCTGCTCGACGAGGCCGAGCTCGCGCTCGAGCGCTGCCAGTGGCCTCGCCCCGACGAGCGTGCGTGTCGCGGCGCCGTCCTCGACGAGGACGAGCGTGGGGATGCCGGAGACGCGGAACTCTGCGGCGAGCTCGGGATGCTCGTCGACATTGACCTTCGCGATCTTGAGGCTGCCGTCGTGGCGCTCGGCGAGCTCGTCCAGCACGGGGGCGATCAGACGGCACGGCGGGCACCACGGTGCCCAGAAGTCGACGAGCACCGGTGTCGCGGACTTTCGTACCTCGGTGTCGAATGTGTCGGCGGTGACGTGGATCGGGGGCATGTGAGAACGCTCCTCTCGCATCAGTGCGCAGGACAGATAGTACAACTGTACAACGCACTAGTGGTTGATATATTCCACGCCGCATCGTTTGCTCGCGATTCGCTCGAGAGGGAAGATCAGACGTCGCTGACACGGACAGCCCGACGGGAGTTAGATGAGAGCGTGCAGCCCCCGAAAGCCATGACCGCGGTTCGTGCAGGCGTCAGGACACGACACCCGCAGGTGCGCGGGCCCGCCGGTTCGAGCGCCACGGCACCGCGCTCGGCAAGCCTTTCGGATACTAAGCGGGCCGAGCGTCGGGGGCGGCGTGCCCACGCGGGATGACCGCGTTGCGGCGGTGAGCGCCTCGGCGGAGCCGGCGCGCGTCGCAGCGGCTGACCGTCCCCCCGAGGCCCCGTGGATCACCGTGTACCTGCCCACGCGAAACCGTGCTGACCTCCTGTGCGAGGCGGTAGAATCCGTGCTCGCACAGGAGTTCCGCGACTTCGAGCTACTCGTTGTCGACGACGCGTCGGACGACGGCACACCGGACGTCGGCAACCGGTATGCCCGCGGGGATTCGCGCGTGCGATACATCCGCCAGCCTTCACCGAAGGGGGCTCCGGCGGCGCGCAACAGGGCAATCGACGAGGCTCGAGGCACTTATGTCACCGGCATCGACGACGACGACCTCATGCTGCCGCAGAGGCTCGGATCGCTGGCCGCTGCCACCGACGATCGCTACTCGTTCCTCTGCACGAGTCTCATCGTGGAGCGTGAGGGCTGGCGTCGTCCTGCGTTCACCGACGCGC
This sequence comes from uncultured Actinomycetes bacterium, assembly GCA_963701395.1. Classification (GTDB taxonomy): domain Bacteria; phylum Actinomycetota; class Thermoleophilia; order Gaiellales; family Gaiellaceae; genus Gaiella. The sequence goes on along the minus strand of CAVOZU010000006.1, from coordinate 96,040 downwards.
GAACGATCGCGCTCGACGCGTTGCTGCACTGGAACGTCGTCGGCAACCAGGGGTTCATACTCACCGATCGCGTGCGGGCGGTCGGGGGCTACGACGAGTCCCTCACTGCATCGCAGGACTACGATCTGTGGACGAGGCTCGTAGAGCGCTTCGGCCCGGCACTGCGAATTGCCGATCCGAGCTACGTCTTCCGAGCGGACATCGCGCCGACGGGCATGCAGAGATCGTCCCGTGCTGGCAAGGGTGCCGCGGAGTACACGAACAAGCACGCGCGCCTGATGAACCGCTGGCAGCGGCGCAGCCAGCGTCTGATCCAGGACATGGCAACCGACCGACCGATCCGTCCACGAAACATGGCCGCGAGCTTCGCGCCGGCGACGGCGTCCGTATGGCTGCGGCATCTGGCCCACGCGCTTCCGCTCGCTGCGACTGTCGCCCGGCGCTATCGCGGCCACCGCTCGCTGCACTAGAAAAGAACGCCCCGGTGGCAGCGCCGCGTCGCCAACCGGTCGTTCTCCGGGTGCGCCGGAGGTGGAGCTCCGGGCGCACGGAGCGACGAGACGGCGATGCCGGGGCTGGGGCTCGAACCCAGATGCCCCCGAAGGGGCAGCCGCTTTTAAGGCGGCCGCGTCTACCCGTTCCGCCACCCCGGCTGGAACGACGAGTGTAGAGCCGACGGGGGCCGCGGGTAGACTGCGCCCGCCATGGCGAGCACCGAGCACGCGCCGTCCTTCGCGCATCTCGAGTTCGATACGCCTCTGTATCGCACCGCCGTGGCACAGTACGACCAGGCGGTTCCCTACGCCGAGATCGCGGAAGGAGTCGCCGAGCGGCTGCGCTATCCGGAGCGCTCGATCATCGTCGGCTGCCCGATCCGTCTCGACGACGGCCGGCGCCTCGTGTACCCGGGCTACCGGGTCCAGCACTCGAGCGTGCTCGGGCCGACGAAGGGCGGTATCCGCTACGACGCCAACGTGTCGCTCGGCGAGTGTGCCGCGCTCGCCGTCTGGATGACCTGGAAATGCGCGCTGCTGCGACTTCCGTACGGCGGCGCCAAGGGGGGCGTCCGCTGCGACCCCCACGCGCTCTCGAGTGCCGAGCTCGAGCGCTTGACACGGCGCTTCACGTCCGAGCTGCTGCCGTTCATCGGTCCGCAGGAGGACATCCCCGCGCCAGACATGGCGACGAACGAGCAGACGATGGCGTGGATGATGGACACGTACTCGATGCAGCGCGGGCACGCCGTGCCCGAGATCGTCACGGGCAAGCCGATCTCGATCGGGGGCTCCGTCTTCCGTCACGAGGCAACGGGCGCAGGAGTCGTGATGGTCGTCGCGCGCGCCTGCGAGCGACTCGGCTGGCGCCTGTCGGAGCAGCGGTGCGTCGTACAGGGCTTCGGCAACGTGGGCGCGATTGCGGCGCAGGAGCTCGTCGATCGCGGAGCCGCGGTGATCGCCGTGTCGGATGTGTCCGGTGGGATCTGGGAACCGGAGGGCTTGGACGTCCCCTCGATGAGCGAGTACGCCCTCGAGCACGGTTCCCTCGAGGGGTGGGCGACGGGCACCCGCCTTTCGAACGCGGAGCTGCTCGAGCTCGAGTGTGACATCCTCGTGCTCGCGGCCCGCGAGGATCAGATCCACGCGGACAACGCAACACGCCTCCGCTGCCGGATGATCGCCGAGGGGGCGAACGGCCCGACCTCGCTCGACGCGGACGCCGTGCTGCGTGAGCGCGGGATCTCCGTGCTGCCCGACATCCTCACGAACGCGGGGGGTGTCACCGTGTCGTACTTCGAATGGGTGCAGGACCTGGGACGGCTCTTCTGGGGTCGCGACGAGATCCGTGCCAAGCTCGCGGAGAAGCTGAACGACGCCTTCGATCGGGTGTGGGAGATCAGCGGTGAGAAGGAGATCTCGCTGCGCACCGCCGCGCTCGTTGCCGGGATTCGCGACGTTGGAGCGGCCCTCGACGCGCGCGGCTTGTACCCGTAGGCGCGACCAGCTAGCGTCGTCTGCGGGGTCCTTCGACCGCGGGTCTCAGGTGCTCGCAACGAAGGGAGGATCCTGTGGTCACTCGACACAACGCCGACCGTGTTGCGATGTGGTGTCTGCTCTGCCTGCTCGTGGCCCTGGGGCTCGCCGTCGCCGGGTGCTCAGGCGGCTCGGGGAGCGAGGGCGCAGAGGAACCAAGCCCTGAACCGAGCTCGACGAGCGACGTCGACGGAGGGGCCGGCGAAACCACGTCGGACGACACCGAAGCCGCCATCGAGAGCCCGGGCAGCGTCGGCCAAGGGTCGGCGACGGTCCAGTTCGGAGGGGCGACGTACGAGTTCACGACCGAAGCAGGGTGCGTCGTCAACGACAGCGCCGTTCTCGTCAGCATCGGCGCCTACGGGGTCGAGGATCATATGAGCCTGACGGCGACCGATGACGTCGTGCTCGTCCGACTGAGCGTCGACGGCGAGGACTGGGAGCAGGCAAGCCCAGCACCTCGTCCCGAGGTCTCCGGGAGTACCGCGACCTGGACGGGCGACTTGATCAACCTCGACGGGTCGTCGGTGTCGGAGACGTCGACCATCACGGCCATGTGCTAGCCATCCGTTGACAGCCCGCCCGAGGCAGATCTTCAGTTTCGCCCGGGCCCGACGGGAATGGTCTAGGCTGCGCACCCCATGGACCGGGTACGGGACGCGATGATCACCGAGCCACGGTCGCTTCCTGCGACCGCGTCCGCGCGGGAGGCCGGCGAGGTGCTCGTGCCGCGCGAGGTGCGCGCCGTGTACATCGTGGGAGAGCACGGCGACCTGGTCGGCGTCGTGACGCGCAAGACGCTCGTCTCTGCCGTGGTCGCTGCCGGCCGGTCCCCCGCTGATACGAAGCTGTCCGAGATCGCGGAACCACCCCACTACACGATCGGCCCCGACGTCCCACTCGAGGAAGCATTCCGCTTCCTCGAGGAGCAGGACGCCGAGCGCGTCCCCGTGGTCGAGGAGGGGCGGCTGATCGGGGTGGTGTCGCGTGCCGTGCTGCAACGCCGTCTCGCAGAGGACGAGGAACCTGACGCCATCGTCGTAAACCCCGACGCCGCCGCGTAGGGGCGGGACCTGTCCCGCCCGCCGCCCGCCGCCCGCCGCCCCTCCGCCCCGCCCGCCCCGGCCGTCGAGCTACGGCACGATGTTGTGGTTCAGGTGGAAGACGTTGTCGGGGTCGTAGCGCCGCTTCACATCGACGAGTGACTCGTAGTTCGGGCCATAGGCAGCGCGGATGGCACCGTCCTGGTCGTCGCCGAGGTAGTTGAGCCACCGTCCCGTCGCGAAGTGCTCCGATGCGGCGGCGAACGTGTCCTTCGTCCAGGCGATGTTGGCCGCCGTGTCGGCCGGGTCGAGCCACTCCGAGGGGAGCAGCAGGTTCCAGCCTTCGTCGCGGTGCGGAATGGCTGTGGCAGAGGGGGCAATCCGTGTGACGGCGCCGTGGAAGTGCTCGAGCAGGATGGCGGTCATCGGTGACGGCACCGCGTCGAAGTGCGCCACGATCGTGTCGATCAGCCCGTCCGAAAGCCCTGTCGTGAAGCTCGAGAGCCAGTAGTTGAGCGCGCCCTTGGGGTAGGCCTCGTCGAGCAGCGTGTTCATCACCGGATACGGCATCGGGCCGACGTCGGCCATCAGCGGCGAGCCCCACTCCTTGAACGGAGCGAGATCGACCTCTGCCTGCTCGGGTTCACCGGTGTGACAGACGATCATCGCGGCGAGCTTCGTGCCGGAGCCGTCCGGGGCGTGCACGAGCGCGGCGAAGACCGTGAGATCGTCCGGGCAGCCGGTGGCGGCGTCGCGGTAGAAGCGGAGCATCTCACCGGCCGCGGCGAAGGGGTGGGCGATGAGACCGCCCGTCACCGTGGACAGTGGGTGCAGTCGGAAGACGAACGAGGCGGCCACGCCGAAGTTGCCCCCGCCTCCGCGCAGGGCCCACATCAGCAGAGGGTGGTCGCCGTCGCGAACCTCGAGGATCTCGCCGTCGGCGGTGACGAGCTCCACCGCGAGCAAGTTGTCCGCCGCGAGCCCGTGCTTGGCCATGAGCCACCCGAGCCCGCCGCCGAGCGTGTAACCGCCGATCCCGGTCGACGAGATCGCGCCACCCGTGACCGCGAGGCCGTGCTCGTGCGTCGCGTCGTTCAACTCGCCCCACGTCACGCCGCCCTGCGCCCGCACCGTGCGGGCCTCCGGATCGACGTCGATCCGCTTCATGGCAGCGAGGTCGATCATCACGCCGCCGTCCGTGACGGCCCGCCCTGCGACGTTGTGCCCGCCGCCGCGCACGGAGATCTCGAGACCACCCACACGTGCGAAGCCAATCGCGCTCGCCACGTCCGTGGCGCTCGTGCAGCCGGCGATCAGGGCCGGCCGCCTGTCGATCAGGCCGTTGTGCACACGGCGTGCCTCGTCGTAGCCGTCCTCGCCCGGTCGCAGTAGGGGGCCCGAGAAGTCGGTCGAGAGCGCTGCGAGCCGCGCATGGTCGATCGTCGTCGTCGCCATGGGATCTCCCGTCGTAGAGTCGTGAGCCACGGAACCATGACACGCTCGTGTCACTGCTTACAAGAATGGCGACTCCGGGCAGGGCAGAGCGCAGAGAACGGCAGCCGGCGGGATGCGCTCTGCGGCTAGCCGCGCGGGCGGCGGCGCTTCGCCGCGTGTGGCTCGATCAAGCCGAGCGGGTCGGCCAGATCGGCCGCGCCGCACTCCATCTCGTCCACCTCGACCGCCGTCAGCGGCCGACGATCCGCCGGCACCTGGTCGACCTCGAGACCGCGTGCGTCGAGCTCGGCGGCCACGACCCGTGCCCCGATCCGCCCGAGCGCGTGGTGGAAGGAGTCTGGCGCGCGATCGGCGAGACCGGTGAAGAAGACGGGCAGCCAGCGCCCCGCATGCTCGGTGAGGAAGGATGCCTCGATCTCGCTGCAACGTGTCGCCTCGTCGTCCCGTCCCGCTTCCGCGGCTTCGATCCGGCGCAGGCCGAGGAACGCGAGGAACTCGAGCTCCGTCCCGGCATGATCGGCGCGCTCGATGGCGGGTCCGCCGACGTCGGCGCCGAATGCCCGGTAGAACCCGGCCACGTCGGCCATCTGGCGCGTCTGCCGGAACGGATCGAGCTCGTAGCTCCCCTCGTACGGCGGCACGGCGACGTCGCCGTCGAACAGTCGCTCGTAGGCGGCAATGATCTCTTCCACCGGTGTCGACTCGGCAGCGGCGCGAAGCTCCTCGAGCTCGGGCGGAGCGCCAGGCTGCGCCGCGAGCGCGCCGGCGAGCGCCTCGACCTCGGCCGCCGTCTCCGGTGTCGGGGGCGACAGGGAGAGTGACAGCAGCCGCAGGAGCGCAACCGATTCGACTCCAGGTGCGGCTTGCATGGCCGCGGTCACGGGAGCTCCAGGGCGAACGGGATCCAGTTCGCGTAGTGCTTGCGGCTACCGCGGTTCTCCTGGTCGCCGAGCCACAGCGCGAAGGAGATGCTCCAGGCCTGCGCCGGCTCGAGTTGCGCCCCGATGCCGTCGCGCTTCGTGGGGAAGCCGAGCGCCACCGACCACGACTCGCCGTCGTGCACTCCCTTGCCGCGTGCGGTGACCTCCGGCAGGTGCGTCGTGGTGCCGAAGCCTTCGGCGACCATCTGCTCGATCGGTGTCGTCCGCTCGACCTGGGAGAGAGGGTTGCCGGCGGCGCGTCCGACCCAGTACAACCTCGCCGTCTGCGGCGGCAGCACGTCGTCGGGCATCACGTCGTGCTCGACACGCGGGTAGATCTGGTCGACGCCGCTCTTCCCGGCCAGGTCGCGTTGCCACGTCGCGCGCCACTGGAGGATGTGCACCGGCTTCTTGGTGTCTCCCATCGTGATCGGCGCCGGGTCGCCGGGCGCCGTCGGGAGCATCACGGCCACGGCGTCGTGGTAGCGGCCGATGCCGTCCAGGTCGTCGACGGAGTCGTCGTCCCACGTGAGCCGGATCGCCACGTCGGCGCCGTTGTGGAGGGCACGCGCGCGCAGTTCACCGACGCCCGCCGACGTCAGGAACGGCGGTGCGACGCGCTGGGGGACGACGGGCACGAGCGTCTCGGTCGTTTGCTCCCACACGTCCGACTCGGGATCGTCCTGGGGAAGATCGCCCGTCCGGTACGCGGCGACCAGTGCTGTCGCCGGTGGTGCCTCGCTCGAGAAGAGGCCGAGCACCGCGGCTGCCCCGACCGCGCCGGCTCCGACGGCACCGACGGCGCCGGCTGCGACGAGCGCGTCCTTGCGTGTCATGCCCTCGGCCATCCGACTCACCTCACGTGTTGTGGAGATATCCCGTCGCGGGCTCGCCGGCGACCTCGGTCGCGAACTCGAACGGGCGCACGAAGCTCGGCTCGCGCAGCGGGACGGCGACGATCTCGGATCCATCCACGGCGTAGGCTCGCGCCACGCCGTCCGTCACGTCGAATGTGTCGAAGATCCGCTCGGTCGAGCCGAAGAGCATGAGCAGGCCGAGCAGCTCGGGATCGTCCTTGGCGTTCTTGTACAGCTCGATCGCGTGCTCGACTCCCGGGCCGAACATCTGCGTCAGATGCTCGACGGGGACGTGGATCGGGGGGATGTAGTACACGTTCGGCTCCAGACCGAGCTGCGGGTACAGCGGGAGCGCGATCTTCTTCACGTGGACGAGGAAGTCGGCAGGCTTGCGGGGATCGACGTCCTCCGGTCGTGAGAGGAAGTTCGTCAGCCGCAGGCGGCCGATGCACGCGGTGGTGCACTGCGTCTGCAGGCCCTGCTCGATCTTCGGGTAGCAGCCGATGCACTTCTCCGAGACGCGTGTCTCGAGGTTGAACATCGTCTTCTTGTACGGGCACGCGGTGAGGCACTCCTGGTACCCGCGGCAGCGCTCCTGGTCGACGAGCACGATGCCGTCCTCCGGGCGCTTGTAGATCGCGTCTCGCGGGCAGGCGGCGACGCAGGCCGGGTACGTGCAGTGGTTGCAGATCCGCTGCAGGTAGTACATCCACATCATCGAGTGCGGCGTGTCTTCGATGTACGGCGTGTCGTCGGCCGACCCCGTCGGCTCGTCCTCGCCGATGTTCGGATAGTTCCAGTCGGCCTCGTCCGGTGCCCAGCCGAGCACGGTCTCTCCCTCGGGCGCGGCCTCGAAGAGCGTCTCGCCGGCGTACGTGTCGCCGTCCCACTCCTGCCGCCCGAGCAGGTCGAGCACGTTGACGTCCCACCCGGTCGGGTAGAAGCCGAATGGCTTCGTCTCGATGTTGTTCCAGAGCATGTACTCCTGGCCCTTGCCCCACGTCCAGGTGCCCTTGCAGGCGATCGTGCAGCTCTGGCAGGCGATGCACTTGTTCGTGTCCATCACCATCGTGAACTGCTTTGTGGGCCGGGACTCCTCGTACCAGTAGTCCATCTCGCGACCGAGCTGCCAGTTCGTGACCTTGACACGTTCCTTGGCCACGGTCAGCTCCCCTTGATGCCGGCGTAGTCACCGGCGAGGTAGGCGGTGAGCGCCTCGGACGGCGCCTCCGGGCGGAGACCGAGCGTGACCGGGCGCCAGAGCCGCTCGGCGCCGACACCGCCGTCCTCGGCCTTCTCGATCTTCACGAACGCCTCTTTGGGAGCGCCAGAGACGGAGTGGACGTCGGCTTCGAAGCCAGTGCCGATCACCTGACCGAAGTAGCCCTTGCGGACGAGGGTCTCGGTCTGTTGCGTCGGTCGCAGCCAGGCGCGGGTCCCCGACTGATGGCTGCCGTGCCGGAAGAGCGCGACGTAGCGCGTCTGCTCGTTCCGGGCGGGGTTGCCCTCCGCAGCCTTCTGGTTCGCGACGGTGCCCGGGGTGGCCGCGTACATGTTGAACCAGGTGCGAATCACGCCGCGTCCCATGCCGCTGTAGATCCGGACGCGCATCATCACGCGTGCGACCTCGTAGTAGTCGTCGTCCTCGCTCCAGCCGCGGTAGGGGCGGTCCTCGGGGTCGGCGTCGACCCACGCGTAGTCGCCGTCGGCGAGCCCGAGCTCGGCGGCGTCCTTGGGGTTGATCTCGAGGTACGCCTCGCCTGTCCACGGGATCCTGGGGTCGCGGCGGTACGGGTCGCCGAAGGGGCCGAAGAGCATCGAGATCCAGTCGGCGTCGACCGCAGTCGAGTGCGCTCCCCAACGGTACTTCGGTGTCTGGAAGACGAAGCGGAAAGCCGGGTCCGCCTGGTTCAGCGGATGCAGGGTCTGTTTCAGCTCGTCCCAGGAGCGCACGACGTTCCGGTACTGGCGCGTCTCGACGTCGACCTGCGACTCGGGCACGCCGTAGTCCTCGGGGCTGCGAGGCTTGATCGACGGATGGTCGGCGTTGGAGAGGATCGCGTTCGGCTCGTAGAAGGTGGCGTCGACCGGCTCGCGCCAGACGGGCAGCGACTCGCCGGCCGCCTGGAACTCGGGCTCGGGCCGGTAGAACTCGAGCCGGCCGGTCGCCGTGTACCACGGCTTGTCCTCCTGCCGCTGTTCCCAGCCGCCCGATCGCGGGTACGTCCGCATGTTCATGAGCAGCGGCACGCCCTTCTTCGAGCTCTCGTTCAGCTCCTCGAACGTGATCCCGCGCGTCGCGTTGGAGCCGGAGAAGATGCGCTGCAGGTACGGCGTCGGATCGCCGTCCAGGATCCCGCGCCAGTACTGCTCCATGCGCGGCTCGCCGATCTGCTCGCCGAGCGCCTTCGCCGTGAGCGCGAGCGCCTCGTAGTCGGAGCGCGTGTCGTAGATCCTCTTCAGCGGCGTCTCCGGGAACGAGAGCAGGAACGGGTTCGTGCAGCTCGCCGTCGCATCGGGCAGCTTGAACTCGGCCCACGAGTCGGCCGGGAACACGAGGTCGGCGTACTCGCAGGAGCTCGTCCAGTGCCACTCGTTGCAGAAGATCGCGTCCTGCCTCGGCAGTGTGTTCTTGACCACGTCGAACGACCACTTGGCGTTGCCGAGCAGCGAGTTCGAGTTGCCGAACCAGATCAGCTTCGTCGGCGTCGGCATGTGGCTCTTCCCGGTGATCACCTCGCCGGTGTTCGGGTCGTCGCCGGTCTTCACCGCGCGTAGCGGGCGCTCGCCGTAGTTCCAGTAGTGCGCCGACTCCGACTTGAAGTATCGCTTGATCGTCGACGGCTTCGTCAAGTCCTGTTCGATCGCGAACGGGTCCTCGGCGATCCACTGCCCCATCGCCTGGAAGATGGAGCCCCGGTAGTTGCCGGCGTAGCTGCCGACGTTGCCGCCGAGGTGGCCGATGTTGTCGGTGAGTGCGGCCACGAGGAACTGCACGCGGCCGAAGATGTCGTTGTTGAAGTAGTGGTTCGGCCCCATGCCGGCGGCGAGCAGCGCCTCGCCCTTGTGCGTCGCCAGCTGCTTGGCGATCGACTGGATCGCCTGAGGCGGCACGCGGCACACCTCGGCCGCCGTGCGCAGGTCGAAGCTCTCGTCGAGGTACTCCTTGAGGAGGTCGAAGGCGGGTCTGACCGTGACCTTGGTCCCGTCGACGAGCTCGACCTCGAACTCGCCGACGAGTGCCGGGTCGCCGTCGAAGAGGGCACCGACCTCGTCCCGGCTCACGGGCCGGGGCTCGCCGGTCTTGCGATCCCACCACACGAAGTCGCCCCAGGCGTCGCGGAGTTCGTTGGGAACGACCTGGGTGCCGGCAGTGAACGGAGGCGCCGGCGGGTTGCCCTTGATCTCGGCGTCGGGCTTGAGCACGACGTAGTTGGACAGCTCAGCCAGCTTGTGGTTCGGGAACACGTCGCGTGCGTCGAGGCGCTCGCCCGTGTCGAGGCGGACGAGCAGCGGCAGGTCGGTGCGCTCGATCACCGCCTGGCGGTCGTAGAGGTTCTTGGCCATCAGCTCGCGCGCGACGCCGAGGAAGAAGGCGGCGTCGGTGCCGGGTCGCAGGATGATCACCTCGTCCGCCTTGTTGGCGGTCGGCATGTAGTCGGCGCTGATCACGACCACGCGTGTGCCCTTGAGGCGTGCGTCGCCGATCCAGTGGCCGTCGGGCATCTTCGTGCAGATCCAGTTCATGCCGATGATCAGCAGCAGCTTCGAGTGCTCGGCCGAGAAGAGGTCGAAGTCGACGGTCTGGCTGCCCGACACCATCGGGTGACCGGGTGGCAGGTCGGTGTGCCACGCGTAGTTGTCGAAGGTGCGGCTGCCGAGGATCTCCTCCTGCGGCACGTCGGGGCGGATCTTCCGATCGAGCAGCGCGAGCATGTTCGCGAAGCGGTAGAAGCCGAAGATACGGCCGATGCCGAGGAGCGGCATCCCGCCGCGCAGCTTGAGTGCCTGCACGCCGGCGCCCTTCATCGTCTCGACCATCTCTGGCGCGTATCCCTGCGTGAGGAGCTTCTGCGCGCCCTCCTCGCCGTTGTAGGTGCGGGCGACGTTCTCGAGAGTCTTCGCGGCGATCGAGGTCGCCTCGTCCCACGAGATGCGGATCCAGTCGTCGGAGCCCCGCAGCGTCGTGTCCATCTGCGGCGTGCCGTCGTCGTTCCTCGGGTACCCGGCTTCGACCCAGGCCTTGAAGCCCTTGCGGATCATCGGCGCCTTCACCCGGCGCTCGCTGTAGAAGCGGCGGCTCAGGATCAGGCCCTTCTGGCAGATGCGCGGGTCCCAGCGGTGCGAGGCCTGGTTGCCGTAGAGGTCGGTCGCCTGTCCGTAGCCATAGGTCGGGCTGATCCGGACGACGACGCCGTTCTTGACGTGCGCCCGGAGGAGGCAGTTGTGCGTGTCGTTCGGCGCGCACGTGAAGACGAAGCTGGAGTCGTCGGCGTACTGGTCTCGGTAGATCTGCTCCCACCCGCGATCCGGCATCACCGCTAGCGGGTTGCCCGGCACGACGGCGCCGGGTGTCGCCGCATCAGCCGGTGCGAGGAACCGCGCCGGGCCGAGGAGGTCGGCGAGGGCGGCTCCTGAGCCGAGCGCCATCGCGCGACCGAGCAACTGCCTCCGGGAGACGCTCTCTGCCATCTCCGAGACCCTCGCCGCCCAGCGAACATGCGGCATCGGAGTCCGTCCGCAAGGCGCTCCGTAGTTTCCCGTCGGCTATCGGGCCATGATCACGATTGATCATGGCTCCAGAGCGACGAGCGCGGCCGTGGCGATCGCCTCCGGTGAGATGCCGTACGCCTCGTACACCTCCGGTTGCGATCCCGTTTGGCCGAAGGAGTCGACACCGAGCGGGACACACCGCGAGCCGAGCGCGGAGCCGAGCCAGGCGAGCGCATGGGAGGAGCCGTCGATGACCGTGACGACGGGAAGCAGGCGCTCATCCGCGAGGAGCATCGTGTCGAGATGTGACGGTGCCGCCCGGGCCTCTCCTCGCACCGGTGCCGTCTGGGCGCGCCTCCAGCCGTGGTACAGCCGGTCGGGGGAGGAGAGGCACAGGACGGTCGCCTCGACGCCTTCATCGTCGGCGAGCAGGTCGGCTGCGACGAGCACCTCCGGTGCCATCGCGCCGCACGTTGCGATCACGACGCGATCCTCGGACGGCTTCGGCTCACGCAGCCGGAAGCCGCCGGCCACGACGTCGCGTCGTAGAGCCTCCTCACCGCGGCGCTCGACCGCGGCGGTGAAGGGCGCCTGATCGATCGGCTTCGTCGACAGGCGGAGGTAGAGCGACTCGCCCTGCGGCTCCTGCAGCCCTGCGAGGCCGTCTGCGAGCAGCCATTCGAGCTCGCGCGCGTAGGTCGGCTCGCAGTACGTGAGCCCCGGGGTCTCGATGCCGATCCCGGGGGTCGAGAGAGACTGATGCGCGCCACCCTCCCGCGACAGCGAGATGCCGGACGGCGTGCCGCAGAGCACGAAGCGGGCACCCTGGTAGACAGAGAAGACGATGCCCTCGAGCGCGCGCATCACGAACGGGTCGTAGAGCGCCCCGATCGGGAACAGCCGCTCGCGCTGGAAGTCCCACGTGAGCCCGAGCTGCCCGAGCGCGAGCACGAGGTTCATCTCGGCGATGCCCATCTCCAGGTGCTGGCCACTGGGGCCGACGCGCCACTTGAGCGGCGAGTCCTCCATCGCGTCGTAGACGGGCTCGTCGGCCGGCCCCCACACGCCCGTCTTGTTGATGAAACCGCCGAGGTTCGTCGACACGGAGACGTCGGGCGACACGGTGACGAGGCGCTCGCCCACGCCGTCGACGCGGGAGAGCTCGAGCAACGCGCGCCCGAACGCGGCCTGCGTCGAGCTCGGGCCCGGGTCGCGCTCGGAGAGCCGCACCGGCACGGGCACCTGGGCGGGCAAGGGGCGGTGGCCGCGGTCGAGACGTGCCCGCGCGGCGGTGAGGAGCTGCCCTTCCGGGGACTCGGGTGCGAAGGCGTCCCACTCGGTGTCCGGCGTCAGACCGAGCTCGGTGCGGAACGCGTCGATCTGGTCGCCGGTGAGGAGCGCCGAGTGGTTCTGCGGGCGCCCCGCGATCTCGAGCCCGTACCCCTTGATCGTGTAGGCGAAGATCACGGTGGGGCGGTTGCTCGTTGCACGGGCGCGGTTCAAGGCGGCGAGTACATCCGCGAGGTCGTGGCCGCCGAGGTCGCGGACGAGCGTCCCCACGGTTCCGGCGTAGTCGTCGAGCAACCCCGCGAGGCTGCCGCGCTCGCGCCCGTCGAGCGGCTCGAGCAGCGTGTGACAGACGTGCTCCTCGTCGGCGCCGAAGAGCGATTGGTACTGCTCGTTCGGCATCTCGTCGATGCGGCGGCGCAGCAGGTCGCCGCCGAGCCGCGTGTACGCGTCGCGGAGGCGGCGCCCGTACTTGAGCTCGATCACCTCCCAGCCGTTCGTGCGGAACTGTGCCTCCAATTCGGCCGCGCGGATGCCGGGGATCACACGGTCGAGGCTCTGCCGGTTCAGGTCGACGATCCAGAGGACGTTGTCGAGGCTCCGGGCGAGCGGCTCCGCAAGCGCCTCCCAGATGTTCCCCTCGTCGAGCTCGGCGTCGCCGAGCAGCGAGATGAAGCGGCCTCCCGTCGAGGCGCCGAAGCGCGTGTCGACGTACCGGTCGGCGAGCCCGGCGAAGAGAGGCGCGGCCGAGCCGAGCCCGACCGATCCGGTCGAGAAGTCGACGGGGAAGGGGTCCTTCGACCGAGACGGGTAGCTCTGCAGGCCGCCGAAGTCGCGCAGCCGTGTCAGGTACGAGCGATCGAGCCGCCCGAGCAGGTACTCGAGCGCGTGCAGCACGGGCGAGGCGTGGGGCTTCACCGATACGCGGTCGCGCGCATCCAGGTTTGCGAGCCACAGCGCGGTCATCAGCGTCACCATCGACGCCGACGACGCCTGGTGGCCGCCGACCTTCAACGCGTCGCCCTTCGGGCGCTCCCTGTTCGCGTAGTCGACGATGCGCACCGCGAGCCAGAGCACGCGCCGCTCGATCGCCGCCAGGGCGGAGAGGTCGATGTGTTCGGCGGGGAGTGCGCTCACGGCGTGAGCATACGATCGCGTCGACCGCTGCCCGGGCGGCGACCGCTCGTCGCGGTCAGCCCGGGCGGAACCCGTAGCGGTCGAATTCCGGGGCGACGGCGGAGGCACCGTCGGCGGCGGGCACGATGCGGCTCGGTTCACCATCGGCGACGACGAGACCGACCACTTCGGTCGCGCCGCCTTCGTCACCCACGAGGGCCCACGCGACCACGCGCGCGCTCTCGGTGTCCTCCTCGTACTCGCCGCGGTAGAACGCGCGCCAGCCGGGCTCCGCGGAGACGAGAGAGTGGATCGTCGGGGCCATGAGCGCAGATCATACGGACGCCCCTGAGGCATGTCATCTGGGGTTCGGTAGGATCGCCTCGTGATCGGCGGCGGGGGCGAATGAGCGAGAGCAGCCCCTTCGAAGCCGATGCGGTCCGCGCTCTGGCACCGCACTCGCTCTTCTCGCTCGAGGGGCGGGTCGCGATTGTCACGGGTGCTGCGGGTGGCATCGGCCGTTGGCTCTGCGCCGGGCTCGGGGCAGCCGGCGCGTCGATTCTCGCCACCGATGTGGACGAGTCGGGTCTGGCGGAGCTACAGGGCGTCCTCGGCGACGCCGGCGTGGTGCTCGAGTGCCTGCGCGCCGACCTCGACCACGAGGGCGCTCCAGATCTGATCGTCTCGGCGGCGACCGAGAGGTTCGGCGCTCTCCACGTGCTCGTCAACAACGCCGCCGTCAACAGGCGGATGCCGATCCTCGAGATGGACGTCGAGACGTGGGATTGGATCACGCGGCTCGACCTTCGGCTGCCCTACTTCCTGTCGCAGCGTGCGGCGCGGACGATGATCGAGCAGGGTGCCGGGGGGGCGATCGTCTCCATCAGCTCGCTGAACGCGGGCTATGCGCTGGAGCAGATCTCCGTCTACGGCCCCGCCAAGGCCGGCCTGAGTCAGTTGACACGCGTGATGGCCCTCGAGTGGGCGGAGCACGGGATCCGGGCGAATGCGATAGCGCCCGGCTTCATGGACACGCCTCTGGCCGCGCCCGTGTGGGCAGACCCCGACATGAGCCGGTGGATCTTCAACCGCGTTCCGGTCGAGCGACCGGGACGCCCGGACGAGCTGATCGGAGCGTGTCTGCTGCTCGCGTCCGAGGCCGGGTCGTTCCTGACGGGGCAGACGCTCTACGTCGACGGCGGCGCGAGCGCCGGCGGTCGCTGGTTCCACCCCGATCGGTAGACCTGTAATATCGCATTCCAGTTGTCCCGAGAAGGAGGAACTCGATGAAGATCGCCGTCGTCGGCGCCGGGGCCATGGGCTCCATCTTCGGCGCCCGCTTCGCGCAGGGCGGCCACGAGACCGTGCTCGTCGACGTTGCCGCACCGCTCGTCGAGACGATCAACGCGGCCGGCGTGACCGTGGTGCGCGGCGAGGACGAGACCACTACCGACGTTCGGGCCACCACCGATCCGGCGTCGGTCGGCGCCGCTGACCTCGTCGTCTTCTTCACCAAGTGCTACCACACCGCCTCCGCGGCGGAGGGCGCGCGGCCCCTGGTTGGCCCTGACACCGTGGTCGCGTCGCTCCAGAACGGATGGGGCAACGGCGACGTACTCGCTGGCGTGTTCCCGCCGGAACAGGTCGTCGTCGGCGTGACGTACAACAGCGGGCTCGTGCAGGCTCCGGCCCGAGTCGTGCACCCGGCCGACCAGCCGACGATCGTCGGCGCGTTCGTCGACGGCGAGGACGATCGATCGCAGCGGCTCGCTGACGTCCTCACGGATAGTGGATTCGAGGCGCGCGTCGCGTCGCCGGTGCGGCCGGAGATCTGGAAGAAGTTGATCCTCAACGCCGCGACGCTGCCCACCGCCGCCCTGACGGGCATGAACGCGGGCGCACTGACCGCGCACGACGGGATGCGCGACCTGGTCAGCGAGACGGCGCGCGAGGCGGTCGCGGTCGCACGGGCGCTGGGGTACGACATCGACGCGCAGGAGCGCACCGACGCGATCCACTCGCTGCTCGAGAAGGCCGGCCCCTCGAAGGCGTCGATGCTGCAGGACTTCGAGGCAGGGCGGCAGACCGAGATCGACGTGATCAACGGCGCCGTCGTGCGCGCTGCGGAGGAGAAGGGAGTGGACGTGCCGCTGAACCGGGCGTTCGTCCAGTTGGTGAAGGGGTGGGAGTCGATGAGAGGCCTCGGATGAGCACGAGGCTGACGTACCACGGCGCGGCGTCGTTCGAGATCGTCGGGCCGACACACCGCATCCTGATCGACCCGTTCCTCTCGCAGAACCCGCTCGCACCGTGTTCACCCGACGACCTCGAAGCACCTGACGTGATCCTCGTGAGCCACGCAGCCTTCGACCACTACGGCGACTCGGCGTCGATCGCGAAGCGAACGGGGGCGCCGGTCGTGTGCGACGCCGCGGTGAGGGCGATGCTGATCGACGACGGGGTGTCACCGGATCAGATCAGCGCGACGACCTGGGGCATCGTCGTCGAGGCAGCGGGTCTCGTGATCCGGCCGGTCGAGTGCCATCACTGGTCGTCGGGGACGCTCGCCGACGGTCGCCAGGTGGTCGGTAACCCGATCGCGTTCATCGTGGAGACGGAACCGGGCGTGCGGATCTACCACTACGGCGACACGTGCATCTTCGACATGCGGCTGATCGGCGAGCTGTACGCACCGACAGTCGGGCTGCTCGGGTGCACGCTGCCGAAGGAGCTCTCGCACCTGATTCCCGGGCCCGCGACGTTCCTCACCGGTGAGATGGACGCCGATGAGGCTGCGCGGACGGCGGAGATGCTCGGCCTCGAGATCGCCGTTGCCTGCCATTACCTGGCCAAGGACGACGAGGTCGATCGTTTCCTCGAGCTCGTCCCCACGTACGACACGACGGGGCGCCGCTCGGCCGTGGCGCCGGAGGTGGGGCAGACGCTCGTCGTCGACGGCTCGAGCTGGACGCTCGAGGACGCGGCGGCATGAGGCTCGTCACGTACCAGGCGGCCGGTCGCGTCGGTGTCGGCGTCCAGCGCGGCGACGACGTCGTCGACACGGGCTTCGCCGACATGCACGACCTGATCGCCGCCGGCACAGACGGAATCGGGAGGGCCGCCGCGGCCGCCGAGACCGGCGCGGCGATCGACGGAGCGACGCTGAAGGTACCGATCGTGCCGGGCAAGGTGCTCTGCTGCGGTATCAACTACCGCAGCCACAGCGACGAGGCCGCGACGGCGAGCGCTCCCCAGGAGCCCTACTTCTTCGCGAAGCTTCCGAACGCGATCTCGGGGCCCGGCGACCCGATCGTCATCCCCTTCCCGGAGGCGAAGGTCGACTGGGAGGTCGAGCTCGCCTTCGTCATCGGACGCCGGGCCAAGAACGTCGCCGGGGCGGACGCCCTCGATCACGTCTTCGGGTACACGCTTCTCCACGACGTCAGCGCCCGTGCCGTCCAACTCGAATGGACGAGCCGGACGCAGGACTCCCAGATCACGCTCGGCAAGAACCTGGACGGGTTCGCCCCGATCGGGCCAGCCATCGTGACGAAGGACGAGATCCCGGATCCGAACGACGTCCGTCTCGGCACCTGGGTCAACGGTGTGCAGAAGCAGGACGCGAGCACGTCGGAGTGGCTGTTCACGATTCCGACCCTGGTGGAGTTCCTCACCCGGCTCGTCACCCTGGAGCCCGGCGACGTGGTCTCGACCGGTACTCCGGCGGGGATCGGGTACTTCCGCGATCCGCCGGAGCTCCTCCAGCCGGGCGACGAGGTCACGATCGAGGCGGAGGGCGTAGGTCGCTTGACCAATCCCGTCGTCGCGGGCTGGTAACCCGAGACCCGATGGGGAGCCGCTACCAGGTCGGCATCGGCGCTGACCTACGCGCAGCGGACGGGTCGTCGCTGCTCGAGGTAGCGGTCGAGGACGTCCTTCGGCCGGTGGCAGGTCTCGAGGTGGCGTCGCTCGGGGAACCGCGCGCCGAGCTGACGCCCGACGACGTGGCGGGCTTCGACGCCGTCGTCACGCTCTGGCAGCAGTTCACGCCCCGCACCTTCGAGGGCGTCGAACGCCTGACCATGATCTCTCGTTGGGGGGTCGGGTACGACATGATCGACGTCGCGGCCTGTACGGAGAGCGACGTCCTCGTGGCGATCACGCGCGACGCCGTCAAGCGTCCCGTCGCGGAGGCGATCCTGACGTACGTCCTGGTACTCGCAAAAAGAGTGCTTCGGAGCGATCGGCTCGTGCGCGAAGGCCGCTGGGACGAGAAGGCCGACGCTCTCGGGCTCGGCCTCTCCGGCAAGGTGTTCGGCACGATCGGCGTCGGGAACATCGGCTCCGACCTCGTCGAGCTGTTGCGGCCGCTCCGGTTCGGGCGTCTGCTGGCGTTCGACCCGTACGTCGACCCGACCGTGGCCAGCGGGCTCGGCGTCGAGCTCGTCGACCTCGACACGCTGCTCGCGGAGTCCGACTTCGTGAGCGTGAACTGCCCGCTGACACCCTCGACCCATCATCTGCTGGGCGCGGACGAGTTCGCGCGCATGAAGTCGACGGCGTTTCTCGTCAACACGGCCCGAGGGCCGATCGTCGACGAGGCGGCACTGATCGACGCGCTGCGCCGAGGCTCGATTGCGGGCGCCGGCCTCGACGTGTTCGAGGAGGAGCCCTTGCCGACGAGCTCCCCGCTGTGCGGGCTCGACAACGTCGTCCTGTCACCGCATTCGATCGCCTGGACGGACGAGCTCGTGGTCGTCAACGGGCTCCACGCGTGCGAAAACGTGGTCGCGGTCCTCCGCGGCGACGTGCCACCGCACCTCGTCAACCCGGAGGTGATCGAGCGTCCGGGGTTCCAGGCGAAGCTCGAGCGGCTGCGCGAGCGCTGGGATGTAGACCACTGAGGAGAGGAAGGGCATGGCAGACAAACCGAAGAAGCTGACGATCTTCGACCTGCAGGCGAAGGCGGACGCGGGGGAGAAGGTGTTCCAGGTCACGGCGACGGATTTCCCGACCGCGCTGCTCGTCGACCGCGCCGGGATCGACTGCATCCTCATCGGCGACTCGCTCGGGATGACCGCGCTCGGCTACGCGAGCACCGTGCCGGTGACGATGGACGAGATGCTCTACCACGCCAAGGCGATCAGCCGCGCGACGGAGCGGTCGATCCTCGTCGGCGACCTGCCGCTCGGTGCGTACCACGCCTCCACCGCCGACGCCGTGAACAACGCGATGCGGATGATCAAGGAGGGCGGCGCCGACGTCGTCAAGATGGAGGGCGGCGAGGACATCGTGCCGATGGTCGACGCCGTCGTCCGGGCCGGTATCCCGGTGATGGGGCACATCGGCCTCACGCCGCAGCTGATCTCGAAGCTCGGCGGCTGGAAGGTCCAGGGCAAGAATGCCGCCGCCGGTGCGCAACTCGTACGCGACGCCGTCGCGCTCGAGCAGGCCGGCTGTTTCGCGATCGTGCTCGAGGCGATCCCCGACCGCGTTGCGGCGCTGATCACGGAGAAGCTCGTCATTCCGACGATCGGGATCGGCGCCGGTGCCGACTGCGACGGTCAGAATCTCGTCCTCCACGACCTCGTCGGGCTCTTCGACCGGTTCCTCCCCAAGTTCGCGAAGCGCTACGTAAACGTGGGGGAGACCATCGACGCAGCCCTCCACGAGTTCCAGCAGGAGGTGCGCGACGGTGCCTTCCCGACCCCGGCGCACAGCTTCGTGATGGAGGACGACGAGTACGCGTCGCTGCTCGAGGCGCTCCGCGATGACTCCTGAGCGCGGGGTCGTCGAGGACCTGCGCGGCGCGACGGCGATCCCCCTCGTTCCCGGCGTGTCGATGCGGCCGCTCTTCGGCGCCGGCGCAATGCTGAACCTGCTCGAGTTCGAGCCGGGCTCTCGCGTCGACGTCCACGACCACCCGCACGAGCAGCTCGGGTACGTCGTCGAGGGCGAGCTCGTCCTCGAGATCGACGGTCGCGAGCATCGGCTCGGGCCCGGGCAGGCATACCAGATACCCGGAGGAACGCCCCATGCCGCCTGGTCGGACGGGCGGTGCGTCACGCTCGACGTGTTCCAGCCGGTGCGCGAGGACTACCGGGAGCGGGCAGGCGGATGAGGAGCAACCCCGTGAAGGAGGCTCTGGGGCGCGGCGAGGCCGTGATCGGCACGATGGTCACCGAGTTCGCGACGCCGGGCGTCATGCGGCTCGCCGCGCGGGCCGGAGCGGAGTTCATCCTCTTCGACCTCGAGCACACCGGGTACGACTACGACCGCATGCGAGGAGTGCTGGCGGCGACCGGGGCCAGCGAGACCGTGCCGTTCCTGCGCGTACCGGACGCCGACTACCAGTTCATCTCCCGTGGTCTCGACATCGGAGCGCTGGGCGTGATGGTCGCCTCGGTCGACACCGCCGCAGAGGCAGCGTCGATTGCCGCTGCAGCCCGCTTCCCACCGCGCGGGAAGCGGGGCTTCGGCCTTCTTCTCCAACGTGACGACTTCCTCGAGGAGGGACTCGCCGCGACGCTCGCCCACGTGAACGAGACGACGATGACGCTCGCGCAGATCGAGAGCACCGCGGGGCTCGACGTCGTCGAGGACATTGCTGCAGTGGACGGAATCGACGCGCTCTGGATCGGCCACTTCGACCTGACCGCGTCTCTCGGGATTCCGGGCGAGTTCTCGAGCGACGTCTTCCAGCGAGCCGTCGCCCGAGTGCTCGCCGCCGGGGCGGCGAACGACAAGCCGGTCGGCATCGTCGTGGCCACCGTCGAGGAGGGCGCGGAGGCTCTCGATCGCGGCTTCCGCCTCGTCGGCTACACGATCGACATCCTCCTGTACCAGGACTCGCTCCGCGACGGGCTCACGCGCCTCGCGGGACATCGCGACGGCTTACAGGCGGGATGACCGTGTTCCGGGTCGGTGTCACGCGCGACATCGTCGGCGCGGACGGGCGGCCCGTATTCGACCTCGCGGCGCTCGAGGAGGCGCCGGGCGTCGAGATGTCGTTCGTCGCTGATCCGCCCGAGCTGGAGCCTGCCGATGTGGCGGACCTCGACGCGCTCGTCCTCTACAAGCCGCGCGTCACGGCGGCGACGCTGGCTGGCTCCGCGGCGCCTGGTGCTCGTCGCACGGCTCGGCGTCGGCGTGGACAACGTCGACATCGACGCGTGTAGCGCCGCTGGTGTGCTCGTGACGACGACGCCCGACGGTGTCCAACGTCCGATGGCGGCGGGTGCCATGGCGTTCCTCCTGGCCCTCGCCCACCGGCTACCCGAGATGGACACGCACGTGCGCGAGGGCGGCTGGGATCAGTTCGCGCACGAGGGTCTGGGCCTCGACGGGCGCGTCGTGGGGATCATCGGCCTCGGCAACATCGGCACGGAGCTCGCGCGACTCGCCGAGCCGTTCGGACCGCGTCTGCTCGCGACCGATCCGTACGTGACGGAAGCGGGCGGAGGTGTCGAGCTCGTCCCGCTCGAGGAACTGCTCCGCGTGTCGGACTTCGTGGTGGTCGCGGCGCCGCTCCTCCCCGAGACGCGGCACCTGTTGAACGCAGAGCGCCTGGCCCTGCTTCGCCCGACCGCCTACTTCGTCAACATCTCGCGCGGCCCGCTCGTCGATCAGCGCGCACTCACCGACCTGCTCGTCGAGAGGAAGATCGCGGGCGCCGCGCTCGACGTCTTCGAGCAGGAGCCGCTCGACGCCGACGATCCGCTGCGCTCGCTCGACAACGTCATTCTTGCCCCGCACGGGGTGGGAGTGACCGGCGAGATCTTCCGACGGAGCGGGCACAGCGTCGCTCGCGCGCGTCCTGGCCGTCGCGCGGGGAGACGTGCCGGAGTTCGTACTCGACCGGCAGGTGCTCGAGCAGTCGGACGGGCGTGCGCGACTCGCCGGCGCACGCTGCCACGAGCCGGTGAGTGCGCTAGCCACACGACCGACTCGGTCGCACCGGGGTCGAGCTGCCCGAGCTCGGGTCTGGGAAGTGCCCCACTCGGTGACCTGTTCGTGCACCTCGACGAGCAGGTCGTCGATGCCTGCATGGCCGAGGCATGGGACGACGGGATCCGGTTCTTCGACACGGCTCCGCACTATGGAGCCGGTCTCAGCGAGCATCGCCTGGGGCGGTTCCTGCGCACGGTTCCCAGTGACGAGTTCGTTCTGTCGACGAAGGTCGGTCGCCTACTGCGGCCCGATGCGAAGCCGGATCCCGCAGGCATGGGCCCATTCGTCGGCGGGCTCCCGTTCGCCCAGATCTTCGACTACGGCTACGACGCCGTCCTCCGCTCGCACGAGGACTCGCTGCAGCGGCTCGGGCTCGCCGCGCGTCGACCTGCTCCTGATCCACGACCTCGACGTCCGACACCATCCCGAGCCGAAGTGCTGAACCGGCATCTCGACGACCTCGCCGGCGGGGCGCGGGCGCTCGAGCAGCTTCGTGACGGCGGGGCGATCCGGGCCTTCGGTGCCGGCGTGAACGAGCTCGGCATGATCTCCCGCCTGCTCGAGCGCGTGCAGCTCGATTTCGTGCTTCTCGCCATGCCGTACACGTTGCTCGACCAGGACGCTCTCGACGACGAGCTGCCGCTGTGTGTGGAACGCGGGATCGGCGTGATCGTCGGCGCCCCGTTCGCCTCGGGCTTGCTCGCGGGCGAGGGGGACGACGGGACGTACGCGTACGAGCGGGCGCCGGCGGCGATCATCGAGAGAGTGGGGAGGATGCGCGACCTCTGCGCCTGCCACGGGGTCTCGCTGGCGACCGCTGCGCTGCGGTTCCCGCTCGGTCATCCGGCGGTCGCGGCAGTGATACCCGGTGCGATCTCTGCCGAGCAGGTGCGCGAGAACGTCACGCGCTTCTCGACCGACGTGCCGCGGGGGCTGTGGGACGAGCTACGGTCGGCGGGCGTGCTCCGTGCCGATGCGCCTGTTCCCGACTAGCGCACCACCTCGCGCAGGGGCTCTCGTGGGTTGACCGAGACCCCGAGCCCCGGCTCCCTGCTGAGCTCCACGTTGCCGTTCTCGGCCAGCGGCTCACCCTCGAAGAGCCAGTGCGGCAGCTCGTTGCCGACCTCGATCGCGTGAGGCGGGAAGTACTCCGCCATCGGGCATGCGGGCTGGCTCGCGACCACGTGGTAGTTGTGTGCCTGCCCCGCGTGTGGGACGACGTCCAGGCCGAACGCTTCCGCGAGCGCACACACCTTCACAGCCTGCGTGATGCCGCCCACGCGGTTCGTGTCGAACTGGAGCACGCGCGCGGCACCGCGGCGCACGATCTCGGCGAAGCCGGCGATCGTGAACTCGTGCTCACCGTGCGCGATCGGGATCGGGCTCTCGCGGGTGAGCGCGGCGTAGCCCTCGAGGTCGTCGGGGATCAGCGCCTCCTCCAACCAGCGCAGGTCGTACGGCTCGAGCAGTCGCACCATCGCGCGGGCGTAGTCGAGGTTCCAACCCATGTACGCGTCGGCCATCAGGTCGGCGTCGTCTCCGACCACCTCCCGCACCGTGCGCACGAGGTCGACGTTCCCACGCATGCCCTTGCGGCCGTCGGGCGGCCCCCACAGAAAGCGCTGCTTGAAGGCCGTGAAACCCTCGTCGACGTAGCGCTGTGCCTCGGCGGCGAGGTCGTCCAGCGAGTCGGAGCCGTACAGTCGGCTTGCGTAGACGCGGATCGACTCGTGGCGGCGCCCACCGAGCAGGTCGTAGACGGGCACGCCGAGCGATTTCCCGAGGGCGTCCCAGAGGGCGATGTCGACTGCACTGATCGCGACCATCCCCAGCCCCTTGCGACCCCACGCCATCGACGAGCGATACATCAGCTGCCACGTCTCCTGGATCTCGACCACCGCGCGGCCCTTCACGAGCGGCGCCAGCCGTGTCTCGACGATCGGGGGGATCAGATCGGCGGCAAGCGCGGCGTCGCCGACGCCGACGATCCCGGTCGACGTCTCCACCTCGACGACCAGCCAACGTGGAAAGGCGAAGCCGCGCTCGTCGCGGCTCCCGTCCCAGCCACGCAGAGGGTTGGCGTAGCGCACGCCGCCGCCGGTGGTCGGCGCCTCGAACAGGCGACAGCGGACGTCGACGACGGTGCCGGCGGGGTGGTCCGAGCTCATACGCGTCCTTTCTGTTGGTCATCCGACTCGCGGAGCTCGGCGGCGAGCGCCGAATCACGCGTGGCAGCGTCGCCGGCGAGATCGCCGCCGACGATGGCGATCCCATGGAGGTCGGGGAGCTCCTGTGCGGTCGAGAGCTCGGGCAGGATGTTCCGACCGGAGCGGTTCCAGGTGTCGATCCCACCGAGCGTCATCGCCCGCAGCGGCCCGACGTGGCGCCAGCGGCGCGCGAGACCCTCGCGCATCACCGTGTCGAGGTCTTCGGCACTCGCGACGTCGTTGTCGACCAGCCACGTGAGCTCTCGAACCAGCGCGAACTGCAGACGGTTCCACACGAAGCCCGGGACGTCTCGCCGCACCGTGATCGGGAGCTTGCCGAGCGATGCCACCGTCGCGCACGCGAAGGTGAGGGTCTCCGCCGAGGTTCCCTCACCGGCGATCACCTCCACGGTCGGCATCAGCAGAGGGGGATTGAGGTAGTGGGTGCCGACGGTCCGTTCGGGCGCACCGATAGCGGCTCCGATCGCGGTGATCGGCAGCGATGACGTGTTCGTCGCGACGATCGCCGCGGGCGAGGCCGCGAGTGACGTGCGTAGCGCAGACGCCTTCAGCTCGAGATCCTCGGGCAGCGACTCGACGAGGAGGTCGGCCCCCTCCGCCGCCGACGCCGTGTCGGACGACACGGTGACCCGCGCGCGTGCGGCGGCCGACTCCTCGGGTGGTCGCAAGCCGTATCGCTCTACCAGGTCGAATCCTGCCTCGGCGCGTGCGTGAGCGGCGTCGGCGTCGCGGGCGTGAAGGACGACGTGGTGACCGCCGAGCGCGTACTCGCAGCCGATCTGGGCCCCCATGAGGCCTGCACCGATGATGGTCACGCGCACGGTCGTAGTATTGTCATACAGGTTGGACGATCGTGTCGCCATCGTCACGGGCGCGGGCTCCGGGATCGGGGAGGCGACGGCGCGGCTGCTCGCCGCCGAGGGTCTCACCGTGGCGCTCGTCGGGCGCCGACCGGAACGTCTGGAGATCGTCGCGCGGTCGATCGGGGACGCGGGCGGCTCGGCGTTTGGCGTGGCCGCCGACCTCGCGCAGGCCAGCGCGCCCTCGGAGATCGTCGACGCCGTGGTCGCGCAGGCCGGTCGGCTCGACGTGATCGTCAACAACGCGGCGAGCTTCGAGCTGAAGCCGGTCGAGGAGTTCACGATCGCGGACTTCGACGACCACATCGCGGTCAACGTGCGTGCGCCGTACTTCCTCGTGCAGGCGGCCCTCCCGTCGCTGCGCTCGTCGCCGGCTGCGGTCGTCGTCAACGTGTCGTCGGCCGCCGCGGCCATGTATCGCCGGCGCCAGACGGTCTACGGGTTGACCAAGGCGGCGCTCGAGCACATGACGATGAACCTCGCCGCGGAGCTCGCCCCGCTGCGCATCCGAGTCGTCTGCGTTCGGCCGGGACCGGTGGCGACGGAGATCCACAAGGCGGTCGCAGATCCTGCGGCCCGCCTGCGAGAGCTCGGCAAGCTCGTGCCGCTCGGACGTCTCGGAGAGCCCGAGGAGATCGCACGGTGGATCAGCCACCTCGTCGACCGTGACGCGGAGTGGGTGACCGGGGTCGTGCTGCCGGTCGACGGCGGCCGGATCCTCGGCCCGCCGGAGGTGTGACGACCCGCCTACCGACCGGGGATGCGTGCGGCAAAGCGCGGGAACCGATCCACGCGGAACGGCTCGAACACAGCGGGTCGCGATCCCTTGGCAATCATCTCCGCCATCGCCTTCCCGGCGGGCTGCGAGAGCGTCATCCCGAGCATCGAGTACCCGGTCGCGAGATACGCGTTCGTGTAGGGCTGCGCCCAATCGAGGATCGGCAGGCCGTCGCACACCATCGGGCGGAGGCCCGCCCACGCGCCTTCGTATGTCGGTTGCTCGAGCTGGATGTACTCGCGGGCCAACCGGAAGAGGTTGTCGACACGACGACGGTCGAGCTTCAGGTCGTAGCCCGAGAACTCCATCGTGCCGGACACCCGTAGCCGGTCGCCCAGGGGAGAGGCGCCGGCGTGGATGTCGGCGAAGAGGATGCCGTGCTTGGGCATCACGGTCGGTTGGAGAAGGAACGTGTATCCCTTGCCCGGCTGCATCGGAATCCGCAGCCCGGCGCGGCGCGCAAGCGGTGCCGTCCACGAGCCTGCTGCGAGCACGAACGCGTCACCGGCGACCTCGCCCTGGTTCGTGTGCACGGCACGTATCCGCCGATCAGAGGTGTCGAAGCCCTCGACCCGGATCCCCTCGACGACCTCGGCCCCGCGTCGCCGCACTGCCTGGCCGAGGGCTTCCGTGAACGTGTGCGCACGCACGTGCCACTGCCCTTCGACATAGAATCCGGCGCCGACGCGCCCGGAAAGGGCAGGCTCGACGGCGTGCAACTCGTCTCCGGCCAGCACGTCGGTCGGCAGGTCGAGGCCGAACCGTCGCATCGGCTCCATACTGGCGAGCACCTTCCGCGCAGCCGACGGCTCTGCCGTCGCGCAGATCATCCCCGGCTTGTGTAACTCGAAGTCCATGCCGTCGGCCACCATCTCGTCGACCAGGTCGAAGACCGGCTGTCCGAGCCTTGCGAGTGCCGCCCAGCCTCGCTCGAAGTCCCGGGCGTTGCAGTACGTCCAGAACCGTGCGAGCCACGGCGCGAGCCGCGGCAGGTAGCGGGGGCGGAAGTACAGCGACGAGTCGGCGTTGAGGAGCGCGCGCAGGCCGTAGATCGTCAACCCCGGCTCCGGGAGCGGCCCCGCCTGAGCGGGTGTGATCCAACCGCCGTTGCCGTGGGACGCGGCGGCGGGCGAGGCGACCGTCCGGCTCTCCAGGACGACGGCGTCGATGTCCCGCGCCCGCAGGTAGTACGCGATCGAGAGGCCGGCCACGCCACCGCCGACGATCACGGCTCTCACGGCGGGATCCCCGCTGTCACCTCGACCTCGACCAGCATGCCGGGCACGGTGAAGCCCGTCACGATCGTGGTCCGCACGGGCCGCGGGGCGGGGAAGTACTCCGCCCAGATGGCGTTCCACTCGTCGAAGTCGCCCGCTTCGAGCAGGTAGCACTGGACGCGCAGCACGTGCGCGGGCCCGGAGCCGGCTTCCGCGAGCGTGGACATGATCTGGTCGAGCACGTTTCGAGCCTGCTCGGCGAAGTCCGTCGAGACCACCTCCATCGTGGTCGTGTCGATCGGTGCCCGACCCGAGAGGAAGAGGAGATCTCCCCAGCGGATCGCGCTCGAGATGAGCGGCTCCGACCCGCCGACGGGGAGCTCACCGACGATGACACGCTCGGACATTCCATGCACCTCCGACGTCTGAGAGAATCGATCATACGGCATGCCTGACGACCAGACCGAGACCTTCCTGATCGGCGTCGAGCGCACGGTGCGGGGTCCCGACGGGGCCTCGGTCTTCGCGCCCTACGACTTCACGCAGCTCGAGACGGACGGCGTTGGCTGGGCGTTCCTGGCAGAAGACGCGCGGCCTCTCACCCCGGGCCTGCTGCGCGACCTCGACGGGCTCTATCACTACTCGTCCCCGGTCACGGAGGCCAGCCTCGACGGCGTCGAGCGGCTCGCCGTGCTGGCGCGGCACGGCGTCGGGCTCGACTTCGTCGACCTCGAGGCGTGTACGTCGCGGGGCATCGCCGTGACGGTCACGCCGCAGGGCACCACGCGCCCAATGGCGTCCGCCGCGGTCACCCTCGTCCTCGCGCTGGCTCATCGGCTGCGAGAGCGCGACCGCGCGCTGCACGACGGCGTGTGGGGAGCGGGGCGCTTCATCCCCCAGGGGCTCGGGCTCACGGGGCGCACGCTCGGCGTGATCGGGTACGGGCGCATCGGTCGCGAGGTCGCACGGCTGCTCGCGCCGTGGGAGATGCACGTGCTCGTCAGTCAGCGCACTCCCGTCGACGAGGACGGAGTGACGTTCGTCATGCTCGACGAGCTGATGGCACAGGCCGACGTCGTCGTCGTCGCGTGCCCGCTCACCGAAGCGACTCGAGGGATGATCGATGCCCGTCGGCTCGCGCTGATGAAGCCGACCGCGCTCCTCGTGAACGTCGCCCGCGGCGCGATCGTCGACCAGGATGCCCTCGTGCAGGCGCTCGGTGAGGAGCGCCTCGCCGGTGCAGGGGTCGACGTCGTCGATCCCGAGCCGCTCCCGGCAGGCGACCCGCTCCTCGGCCTGTCGAACGTCGTGGGGGCGCCACACTCCCTCGGCTACACGGACGAGCTCGTGCGGCTGTGCGTCGAGAGCGCGTGCTCGGCGCTGCTGACCGTGGCCCAGGGGCGCGTCCCCGACGAGCTGGCGAACCCCGACGTCGTCGAGAACCCGTTGTTCACCGAGAAGCTCGCCCGTCTCGCAGCGAAACGAGGAGGATCTCCATGACCGTAGCCCCCGACCGCCTCCGCCTGCTCCACGGCACTGACGCACCGTTCCCCGAGATGAGATCGCTACGCGCGGGTCCCGTGACGATGCTGCTCGACGGGATCGACCTCCGTTACCTTCGCATCGGTGGCACCGAGCTCGTCCGGCGTGTCTACAGCGCCGTGCGTGACGTGGATTGGGACACCGTTCCCGGCGTCGTGTCCGGCCTCCGCGTCGACGAGCGCGAGCGCTCGTTCCGGGTCGAGTTCGACGTGCGGCACGATCGCGGCGACGTCGTCTTCACTTGGCACGGGACGATCGAGGGCGACGAGAGCGGGCGGGTCGAGTACAGCTTCGACGGCCAGGCCGAGAAGCTCTGCCCTCACAACAGGATCGGGATCTGCGTCCACCACCCGTGGCGGGAGACGAAGGGCGCTCCGTATCGTGCGCGAACGCCCGGCGGCGAGCTCGAAGGCCGGTTCCCTGACCTGATCGGGGCCCAGGAGGTCGTCGACGGCAACATCCATCCCCTCTTCCCTTCGTTCGATCGGCTCGCCGTCGAGCTTCCGGACGGCGGGTCGCTCGTGCTCGACTTCGAGGGCGACCTGTGGGAGGTCGAGGATCATCGCAACTGGACGGACGCGAACTTCAAGACGTACTCGACGCCCCTGGCCGTGGGCCGGCCCGCGCCGCTCGAAGCCGGTGCCCCGCTCCGGCAGCGACTGACCATCACGCCGGTGGACGTGCCCGCTGATGCCGCCGCGACGGGATCGGTCGCGCTCACGATCGGCGAGGCGACGGGGACGCAGGTTCCTGCCATCGGGCTCGGTCAGGATCGCGATCTGCATCCCGCCGATACGCACGAGCGCGACGCGCTCTCGGCACTCGGTCCAGCTCACGTGCGGGTCGAAGCGAGACTCGGGCGCGCCGACTGGCTTCGCGTGCTCGAGCATGGGCAGGACACGGCCCGCGCGATCGGGTCGCACCTCGAGCTGTCGGTTCACCTCTCGGAGGGCGACGGGGACGCGCTCGGCTCGCTCGCGACCGCGCTCGAGTCGGGCCCGGCGGTGGATCGCGTGCTCGTGATCGACGCCGACTCGCGCACCGGCACGCCCGCGGAGACGACCCGTGCGGGGCTTGTCGAGCTCGTGCGGGAGGCCCTCGACGAGGCACTTCCGGGCGCCGCGTTCGTCGGCGGTACGGAGATCTACTTCACCGAAATCAACCGCACGCGACCGGAGCACGCGACCTGGGACGGGATCTGCTACTCCCTGTCGCCCCAGGTCCATGCCTTCACCGACGTCGATGTGATGGAGAACCTCGATGCCCAAGCCGAGACCGTGCGCAGCGCCCGGGCGATCGCGGAAGGAAAGCCGGTGATCGTCTCGCCGATCACGATTCGTCGGCGCGTCAACTTCCACGCTGCCTGCCACCCGCCGTCCACGCCTCCGGGCGAGCTGCCCGACTCGGTCGACGTTCGCCAGTCGGCCCTCTACGGCGCTGCGTGGACGGCCGGAAGCCTGAAGTACGTCTCCGAGTCGGGTGCATCCTCGGTCACGTACTACGAGTCGACCGGGTGGCGAGGCGTCCTCGAGCGGTCGACGGGGAGCGGGCTGCCCGAGAAGTTCCGGTCGGGTGCAGGAGAGGTGTTCCCGCTCTACCACCCGCTGGCCGACGCCCTCGAATGGCGTGGCGCCGAGGTGCTCGCCTGCGATTCGTCCGCCGTGCTGACCGCCGTGGGCTTCGCGGTGCGCACCGACGACGGCGCCACGCGGCTTCTCGTGGCAAACCTGACGCCGGTCGGGCAGGCGGTGGTCGTCGGGCCACTCGCTGGCACGGTCGCTCTCCGCCGCTTGAGCGCTGCGAGTGTCGGTCAGGCCGGCGCCGAGCCGGGCGCCTTCCGGAGGCAGTCCGAGATCGTCGACGCTGCGGGTGAGCTCGTGCTGGAGCTCGATCCCTACGAGGTGATCCGGGTCGACCCGGCCTAGCGAAGGGCCGCGGCCGACGACGGGTGACTACGCTGCTCGGCGGCGATGCCAGTCGGTCGCGGCCTGGATCGCCGAACCCGCACGCAGAACAAGTGGATCCCGCCAGCGTGCCGCTGCGAGCTGGGCTCCGACCGGCGCACCCTCCGGTGTCGTGCCGCACGGGACGGAGAGCGACGGGAGGTGTGCGAAGGCCAGCAGGAAGGTGTAGGGGACGACCGCCTCCGACGTCGCCACGGTGTCCGCTCCCCGAACCGGCGGTGGGTCGACCGGGATCGTGGGCAACAGCAGCAGATCGACGTTCGCGATCGCCTCTTCGAGAGCCTCGGTCCAGCGAGCACGTTCTTTTCGAAGAGCGTCGATCGCCACCGAGCCGACGTCGAGCGTGAGTGCCAGCCGTCTCCGCGTACCGTCCTCGAGCAACTCCGGGTGCGTCGCGGCCACGTCTCCGTACAGCGTCGTGGCCTCTGCCCGGATCAGCCGGCCGCAGGCCTGGCTCGCCGCTTCCCATGGTGGCACGTCGAGGCGCGACAGCGATGCGCCGAGGCCGCCGAGCACGTCTGCGAGGTCACGAACGCAGGTGGCGACCGCGGGGTCGGCGCGTTCGATGAGGGAGTCCGCGACGCCGACGCGCAAGCCCGCGACCTCATGTCTCTCGTCGACCTCGAATGCGTGGTCGATCGACGTCGGATCGTCCGGGTCGAAGCCGGCGATGGCGTGGAGCACTCGTCCCACGTCGACGACGGATCGCGCCAGCGGCCCGACCGTGTCCAGCGACACGCTGACGGGTTGCACGCCGCGGTTCGACACAGCGCCGAACGTCGGCCGCAGGCCCGAGATGCCGCACAACGATGCAGGGAGTCGGACCGACCCGCCGGTGTCCGTCCCGATCGCGGCGACGCTGAGGTCCGCGGCAACCGCGGCGCCGGAGCCACCGCTCGAGCCGCCGGGGATGCGGTCGGGCGCGGCCGGGTTGACCACGACCCCAAACGTCTCGTTCGCCGATGTCGCGCCGAAGGCGAGCTCGTGCATGTTCGCCTTGCCGAGGATGACCCCGCCCGCACCGCGCAGGCGGCGAGTCACCTCTGCGTCGGCGGCGGCCACGCGATCGGCGAAGAGACGGGAGCCGACGGTCGTCCGCACACCGGCGACGTCGACGTTGTCCTTCACGACGAGAGGCATGCCGTCGAGGAGCTGTCTCTCGCCGCGTGCGCGTCGCTCGTCGGCTCTGCGCGCTGCGTCGAGCGCGAGCTCGGGCGTCAGCGTGATCGTCGCGTGGAGGTGCGGCCCGGCTGCTTCCAGGCGCTCGAGCAGGGCCTGTGTCGTCTCGACGACCGGTACATCTCGCCTGACCGCCGGGTCGTCGACGAGCTCGCGGATCTCGTCGTCGGTCACGCTGCGGTGACGACCGCCTCGAGGGCGGCGATGACGGCGTCACCGGCTGCCGTGCTGCCGACCGTGCCGCCGAGATCGGAGGTCAGCGCAGACCCGTCGGCGAGGGCCGCTCTCACAGCGCCGTCCACCCAGCGGGCGGCCCGCGTCGCCGCCGCGTCGGCGCGCGTGGCGCCGAGCCAGTCGAGCATCATGGCCGCCGAGAGGATGGTCGCCATCGGATTGGCGACCCCTCTGCCCGCTATGTCCGGTGCGGATCCGTGCGCCGACTGAAAGAGGCCATGTACGCCGCCGAGATCGGCGGACGCCGCCAGACCCAGGCCTCCGACCGTCGCGGCGCCCAGGTCGGAGAGGATGTCGCCGAACATGTTCTCGGTGACGACGACATCGAACGACGCCGGCCGCTGCACGAGATACAGGGCTGCGGCGTCCACGTAGGCGCTCTCGAGCGCCACGTCGTCATAGCCGCCTGCGAGCTCCTCGACGACGGCGCGCCAGAACGCGTAGGAGCCGAGGACGTTCGCCTTGTCGACCGACGTGACGAGACGCTTGCCGGCGCGCGAGCGGGCGAGCTCGAAGGCGAACCGTGCGATGCGCTCGGTGCCGGCTCGAGTGATGATGCTCGTGTCGGCCGCCACCTGCCCCTCGACCCGACTGCCTCCGGGCCGGCCTGCGTACAGCCCCTCCGTGTTCTCGCGCACGATCACGTAGTCGATCTCGCGCGCGTCCCGGAGTGGGGAGGGGACGCCCGCGAAGTACCTCACAGGGCGCACGCCGGCGTAGAGGTCGAGCCCGAAGCGCAGGTGGAAGATGACGTCTCCGCCCGCTTCGCGGCCGTCGGCGTGTCGCGCGTCGGGCACCCCCATGGCCCCTAGGAGCATGGCGTCGGCTTCTCGACATAGCGCGTAGTCGCCGTCCGACAGCGCTGCCCCGGTCGCGCGCCAGCGCCCCGCGCCGGCCTCGATCGTCTCGAGCCTGAGCGAGACGTCGCCGCCCGACAGCCTCTCGACCGACTCGAGCACCTTCACGGCGACGTCGACGACCTCGGGGCCGATGCCGTCCCCGGGAAGAACCGCGATGTCGTACGTCACGCCGTCGCTTCGACGAAGGCCCGGTAGTGGTCGACGTACTGCTCGATGCCCTCGCGGAGGAGTGCGTACCTCGGCTCCCAGCCGAGCTGCGAGCGGGCGTTCTCGATGGACAGCTGAGCGCGGAGCGCGACGACTGGCTTCTCAGCCTCGCTCAGCTCCTCGCCGATCTCGACGTCGGCACCGGGGATCAGCTCGCGCACGATCTGTGCCACCTCGCTCGTCGTCGCCATCGGCCCGCCGGTCGACCCATAGAAGATGCGGTCCGCATCGTCGGGCGCGTCGAGCATCGCCAGTACGAGCCCGGCGATGTCGCGGGCGTGCGTGTACGGCCGCGGATGGGCGCCTCCGAACTCGAAGTGCGCCGGCTCTCCGTGGACGCTGCTCTCGACCATCGCCTTGATCGGCCCCACGTAGTTGTTCATGCCGAGCCCGTAGACCGCCGAGGGGCGGATCGTTCGGAAGTCGACCCCGAGCGCCTGGTTGTAGGCGAAGAGCATCGCCTCGGCCGCGACCTTCGTGGAGCCGTAGAAGTCCGTCCCGGGCCCTGCGTCCGCGAGGAGGATCGGGTGATCGCCGTCGATCGGCTCGTAGAGCACCCGCGGTAGCACGCCGATCGACGAGAAGTTGATGATGCGGGGGACGCCGAAGGCGATCATCGCCTCGACGAGGTTGATCACGCCGCCGACGTTGGTCTGGAATGCCGTCGACCGGTTCGTGGCGAGGAACGCGGGGTCGAGGATCATCCCGGCGTGCACGACCTCGTCCGGCTGGTGGTTGCGGAAGACGTCGAGCACGCGAGCCTGATCGGCGATCGAGGCGACCTCCAGGGGACTCGATCGGCGTCCTCGCCCAGTACGAAACGGGCCTCGGGGATGTAGCTGCGGACGTCGAGGACGACGACGTTGCGACCGCTGTCGAGCAGCGCGCGCACGAGATGGCCTCCGATGAACCCGGCGCCTCCGGTGACGAGCGTGGTCCGTTCCGTCACAGGCTTGCGCTCGCCGCTCCGCGTGCCGATGTCGATCTCCGGCCGGGCCATGCCCTGGGTGTAGCGCGCGTCGCTCATCGACCTATCCTTGCACGGCTCCGAGCGTCAGGCCCCGCACGAGGTGACGCTGGACGAGGATGCCGAGCAGGATCGCGGGGACGAGCGAGACGATCGTCAGCGCACTCGACTCGCCGTAGAGCGCGCCCTGGAACGACGTTGCCATGCCCGAGATCACGACCGGAAGCGTCACCGCCTCCCTGCTCGTGAGGATGACCGCGAACAGGAACTCGGTGAAGGAGAAGATGAATGCGAACGCGCCTGCCGAGACGACGCCGGGTGCCGCGAGCGGCCAGGCGATGCGCCACAGCGCCTGCCAGCGCGAGCAGCCGTCGACGAGCGCTGCCTCTTCCAGTTCGATCGGCATCTGGCGGAAGTAGGCGTACATCATCCAGGCCGTGAAGGGCAGGACGAACACGGAATAGAGCAGGACGAGCCCGAGCCTGGTGTCGATCAGCGTGATCCCGATCCATTCGGGAGCGTTCCGGTACATGAGGAAGATCGGGATCACGACCGCGATCGGGGGCAGGAAGCGCTGCGAGAGCAGCCAGAAGGCCAGGTTCCGCCCGCCCGTGTGATACCGCGCCATGCTGTACCCGGCCCAGGTGCCGATGATCACGGAGACGATCGTCACCATCGAGGCGATGATCAGGCTGTTCTGGAGCGCCGTCCAGCCGCGCATGTCGTTCAGCGCGACCGAATAGTGGATCGAGGTCGGGTCGTCCGGGAACCACACGGGTGGCGTCTGCAGGTAGTCGTCGGTCGGCTTGATCGACGTGACGATCACCCAGTACAGCGGCGCCAGCAGGAACAGCGTGTACAGCACGATCAGGAGCCACCGCGCGACGCCCCCGATGCGGAGCCGTCGCCCCTGCACGGTTCCCTGTGCGCCGACCCCTTTCCGTCTCGGAGTGCGCATCGTGGCTACGCCTGCACCGGTGTGAGGAGCCGCCGCACGAGCCAGTAGGCGATGGCGAGGATGATGAGCATCAGCATCCAACTCCCTGCCGTCCCCTGCCCGAGGTGGAAGAGCTGGAAGCCCTGCTGGTAGAGGTAGTACGACGCCGTGTACGTGTCGGTTCCCGGTCCCCCGCGTGTGAGCACGAAGATGAGGTCGAACAGCTTCATCGAGTCGATGAGCCGGAACGTGATGGCGAGCAGTGCGATCGGGAGCAGGAGGGGCAACGTGACGAAGAAGAACGCTTGCCGCGGCTTCGCTCCGTC
Source organism: uncultured Actinomycetes bacterium (assembly GCA_963701395.1). Lineage (GTDB taxonomy): Bacteria > Actinomycetota > Thermoleophilia > Gaiellales > Gaiellaceae > Gaiella. The sequence goes on along the minus strand of CAVOZU010000006.1, from coordinate 61,370 downwards.
GAGATCGGCGGCCTGGTACAGCTCGTCGGAGATCGACGTCAGCCCGGCGAGGAGGATCACGAACATGAACGGCGTCCACTGCCATGCGTCGGCGAGGATGATCGAGAAGTAGACCCAGGGCGAGTCGTTTGTGAAATCGATCGTCACCGGGTGACCGAGGAGCTGGCCGAGCAGGTAGTTCGTCGGACCGAATGGCTGCGTGAGGATCAGCGAGAAGAACGTGCCGACGATCACCGGGCTGACGAACAGCGGGATCACGAACATCGTCGTCAGCACGCGCCGGCCGCGGAACTGGCGCATCATGGCGAGCGCCAGGAAGAGACCGAGCATGAGCTCGACCGCCACGGTGGCGAACGAGAGCCAGATCGTGACCCAGAGGGCGTGTCGTGCGACCGGGTCCTCCCACACCGAGCGGAAGTTGTCGAGCCCGACCCACGCGTGACCGGGGATCGTGAAGTCGAAGTTGACGAAGTTGACCCACATCGAGTACCCGAGCGGGAACACGGTGAGCAGCAGGATGAGCAGCACCGCGGGCGCGATGAGCAGGAACCGGATGTTCCGGTCCGCCCAAGAGGAGGCGGCACTGGACCGCCTCCTCTTGGTGTTCTCGGTGCGTACAGCCACCTGGCGTTGTCTGTCGCTTACGTGATCTTCACTGCCTGCCCGCGGGCGGCGATCGTGTTCTTCGCCGTTGAGCCGGGCAGCTTGAGGAAGGCCGCGTAGGCAGCACGCTGGGAGCCGACGCCGAGCTTGTTCGTGATGGCGTCCCACTCCTTGGCAGCGTCGTCGAGGCCCTTCTTGATGTCCTTGCCCGCGTACATCGCGGACATGGCGCGGTCGAGTGAGTTGGCGTAGTCCGCCGCTCCCGTCATGACCATGTCGATCACGGCGTTGTTGGCGCCGTTTGCGAGCCCGACGAGGTACTGCCTCGCGCCCGGCCACAGGCTCCGGTACTTCTTGGACTTGTAGTGCGAGATGCGGTACGGGTCACGCAGCGTGTAGGGAAGCATCACGCGCTGCAGCGACACCGACGGGCTCGTCTGCCACTGTGCCATCAGGTAGCCGAGCTCCTGGTTCTTCGAGTCCGCCGAGATGCACTTGACGAAGCTGCCGGCGTGCTCGCCGTTCTTGCCGGGAATCACGGCGTAGCCGACCTTGCCCTGGATCTTCGACTTCGGCAGGAACGAGAACGCCTCGTCGCGCTGGGCGTAGTTCTCCGAGATGCGCCCGGTCGGCGGCCACGAGTAGATCATCGCCGAGTTGCCCTGCAACCAGGTCACCCATGCGCTGACGACGTCCAGCTTGTTCACGCCCGGCGGCTGAGCCGAGGTGAGGTCGAGGATCTGCTGCATCGTCTTGACACCGGCGGGGCCGTTGATCAACGCCTTCATCGTCTTGGGGTTGAAGAAGGTGCCGCCGTTGTTGCGGAACTGCTGGAAGAAGTAGAACTGGTTGCCGGGGTTACCGATACCGCGCCCGAGTGCGGTGCCGTAGACCTTCGGCGCCATCTGGTCGGTGATGAACTGCGCGGTCTCGTTGAACTCGTCCCACGACTTCGGGACGCGGAGGGCCTTCTTGAACTTCGCCTTGTACGCCGCCCGGAGCTTCGCGTTGGCGAAGATGTCCTTGCGGTAGTAGAGGATCCACACGTCGCCGTCGTCGAAGAAGCCCCACGTCTTGCCCTTGTACTTGGACAGGGCGCGGTACAGCGGGTGCAGGTCGTTGAACGTCGACTTCGCCTTGAACTTGTTGACCAGGCTGTCGATCGGGATGATCACGCCGCGGTCCGCGAAGTCGGGAATCCAGGCCGGAGAGACGTCCATCACGTCGAACGCGCCCGACTTGGCGATGTGCTCGGCGACCGCCTTCGAGTAGAGGTCAGCGAACGGTGCCTCTACGACCTCGGCCTTGACGCCGGTCAGCTTCTCCCAGAGCGGCGCGGAGAAGTTCTTCGGGTCGAGTGCCTGCAATCCGGCCTCGGCAGTCACCGTGAGCGTCTTCCCTGCGGACGCTTTGGCGGCATTGACAGCACCGGTGGCGATGGGATCCGCTGCGATGCTCGTCGACGCTGCCTCGGCTGCCTTCGCCTGCTCGGCGGCCATGAAGAACGGTCCCGCAGCAGCAGCGGCTGCGGTGATCTTGGCGGTGTTGAGGATCAGGTCGCGCCGGCCGAGAGGCGTCTCGAATACCGACTGATCGACCCCCGCTAGCTCTGTATCGTCGTGCACTTGCCACTCTCCTCTCTTATGGCACGCTGTATGACCAGTTGCGATCATTACGCTTGAGCCGTTCTACGTCAAGGGGTTGGACGGTGGCACACGCTCACGGTTAGATGGCGGCCCCGGTGGCCGGGTCGAAGAAGCGGATCGCGCCCGGCGCGATCGCGATCTGGGCAGTGGCGCCGTCGGTCACGCGCGTCTCCACACCGAAGCGCCCGACAAACGACGTGCGTCGCATCCGCCGCTCGTGGTCGAGCTCGTCGAGCAGCGCAGCCTCGTCGACATCCTCGGCCAGCTCCCGCAGGTCCTCCGAGACGACAGGTGCCGCCTCGACCTGGAAGTGGACGTGAACCTCCGAGCCCAGCGCCTCGCGGAGCCGGACGTCGCCCACGAGCCGGCGATCGGCGGGACTGTCGGCAACGAGCGCCGCGTCCTCGAGGTGCTCCGGTCGGACGCCGAGCACGAGCGACTCGCCGACACGCTCGGCGAGGCTGCTGACCGCCGCAGCTTCGCGATCGTCGATCGAGAGGCGCTGCTCGCCGACGACGACCGAGAAGCGCTCGTTCTCGTCACGCTCGAGGCGACCCTCGAAGAAGTTCATCGCCGGACTGCCGATGAACCCTGCGACGAAGACGTTGGCGGGCTGGTCGTAGAGCTCCTGCGGGTGTGCGACCTGCTGCAGCTCGCCCTTGCGCATCACCGCGACGCGCTGGCCGAGCGTCATTGCCTCGACCTGGTCGTGCGTCACGAAGATCGTCGTGATCGCGAGCTCCTTGTGCAGGAAGGAGATCTCGGCTCGCATCTGCGTCCGCAGCTTCGCGTCGAGGTTCGAGAGAGGCTCGTCCATGAGGAAGGCCCGCGGCTCGCGGACGATCGCGCGACCCATCGCGACACGCTGGCGCTGCCCGCCGGAGAGGTGGCGTGGCCGTCGCTTCAGATGCTCCTCCAGCTCGAGGAGCCGCGCGATCCGCTCCACTCTCTCCTTGATCTCTGCGCTGCCGTACTTCCTGAGCTTCAGCGGGAACGCGAGGTTCTCGTAGACCGTCTTGTGCGGGTAGAGGGCGTAGTTCTGGAACACCATCGCCACGTCGCGGTCTCGTGGGGGAAGCGTGTTGACGACCTCGTCGCCGATCCGGATCTGCCCGTCGCTGATGTGCTCGAGACCCGCCACCATGCGCAGAGCCGTCGTCTTGCCGCACCCCGACGGCCCGACGAACACCATCAACTCGCCGTCGGCGATCTCCAGCGAGAGGTCGACGACCGCGACCGTGCCGTCGCCGTAGACCTTCCGTACATGGTCGAAGATGACCTCTGCCACCGACTTCCTCCACGCGGGGGATACGAGCGGCCCCAACCTATACGACAGCGTGCCAGACGTCTAGGTTGCTTGGCATGCCGTATGACCTATTATTGCCGACATGGTTGACGCGGGCGATCCTGTGACCGGCGAGGAGCCTGCGCTGTTCGAGCAGATCGCGCGTGAGCCGAGGTTGTCGGACAAGGTGGCCGATCTGATGCTGGAGACGATTCTCTCCGACAAGCTCCAGGTCGGGGATCGACTCCCGTCCGAGCGCGAGCTCGGCGAGCAGTTCGGCGTCTCGCGCACGGTCGTGCGTGAGGCCGTGCGTGCGCTCGTCGCAAAAGGTGTGATCGAGGTCCGTTCCGGTAGCGGGCTCCGCGTCGCCGCGGTCGGCGCGGCGGCCGTCAGCGAGTCGATGAGCCTCTACATCCGCGGAGCCGAGGTCGACTTCGAGAAGGTCCACGAGGTACGCGTGCTGCTCGAGGTGCACATTGCCGGTCTCGCGGCCGAGCGTGCCACGAAGCTCGACGTGCAACGCCTGCGCGAGGTGCACGATCGAATGACCAGCGAGCAGTCCGACGTCGCCGCTGCAGCTCGCCACGACCTCGAGTTCCATCGGATGATCGCGCGCGCGACGCAGAACGACCTGTACCTCCTGCTCATGGACTCGATCGGCTCGGCGTTGATCGAGATCCGGCGCGAGAACCTCGCCTCCGGATCCACACCGGACACGCTGGGCCAGCACGACCGAGTGCTCGAGCGGATCGCCGCGCACGACTCCGAGGGCGCGCGGTCGGCGATGGCGGAGCACCTGGAAGCCGTCGCGGGTTGGTGGCGCGAGAGCGTCCGCTCCGTCACCGTGCCCGAGGAGGTGACGTGACCCTCCTCCGCCGGCTCGACCACGTAGCCGTGGTCGTGCGGAACACACAGGACGCTCTTCGCCACTACGAGGGGCAGCCTGGGTCTGAAGGTTCACTCCTCCGAGGAGATCGCCGTGCCGCACGTCCGTCTCACGTACCTGGACGCAGGCAACGCCTACATCCAGCTCGTGGAGCCGCTGGACCCGGAGTCGCAGCTTGCCGAGTGGCTCGACGAGCACGGCGACGGGCTCCACCACATCTGCTTCGGTGTCGACGACGTCGCCTCGGCCGTTGCCGCACTCTCGGACGAGGGCGCGCCGGTGACGCTCGGGAATGGCCGCGGCCGTCCCTCGAGCTTCGTCACGAGCGCAGACTCGAGCGTCCGCGTCGAGCTCACGGGCTTCGACCGCGCCGAGGACGTCGACGCGTCACCCGGCTGGCTGGCCACGCAGACCTGATCAGACTCGGGTCCGAGCAGTTCCCTGGACGACGGGGTTCGTGAGCTCGCCGATCCCGCTCGCCGACACCGTGACCGTATCGCCTGGCTGCAGGAACCGCGGCGGGTCCATGAACGTGCCGCAACCGGCGGGCGTCCCGGTGGAGAGGATGTCACCCGGCTCGAGCGTGAGCACCGACGAGAGCCACTCGATCGCCGCCGGCGGCGGGCCGATCTGCTCGCCGACGAGCGCGTTCTGGCGCAGCTCGCCGTTGACGTGCGCCTGGACGCGGACGCTCTGCCAGTCGGGGAGCTCGTCCTTGGTGACGATGCACGGCCCCATCGGGCAGAACGTGTCGAAGTTCTTGCCGATGTCGACCTGTGCGTTGTGGAACTGGACGGAGCGCGAGCCGACGTCGTTGATCACGGTGTAGCCGAACACGTGGTCGAGCGCGTCTTCGGCCCGGACGTTCTTCGCCCGCGCGCCGATCACGACACCGAACTCCACCTCGTAGTCCACGGCGAAGCCGTGCTCGCGCAGCGGGCCGGCGGTATCGCCTGGGATGCGGCGGATCACGTCGTCGTACGGCGGGAGCACGATCTCTGCTCCGGGCCCGACGATCGTGTTGGGGAGCTTGATGAAGCCGACGATCACCTTCTCGTCGGGGAACGCGAAGCCGGGCTCCTCGTCCCCGTGGCTCGCATAGTTGACGCCGGAGCCGAAGATCTTGCTCGGGTTCGTGAGCGGCGCGAGGATCCGGTCGACGGCCACCGCGTCCGACTGCTCGGCGGCCGCGGCCGCGCTCTCGAGACCCCGCTCGCCGTCGCGGATCAACGACAACGTGTCCCCGTAGCCGGACGCGTAGACCTGCCCGTCGACCTCGATGCCACAGCCGACCGCACCGGCGCTCTCGTACTGCACGATCCGCATGCTTCTCCTCTCGTCGGGACCGCCTGACCCTAACCTGTATGACAGTAGGATGGCGCCGTGAGCGACGTCGATCGGGCTCCGCTCGTCGTCCTGGACGACGACCCGACTGGGGTGCAGACATTGGCGGGGATCCGTGTGCTGCTCGCCTGGGACGCGGAGAGGATTCGCGCGGCGCTCGCTGGCCGGGCGGCCGTTCACCTGATCACGAACAGCCGGGCCCTGCCGCCGCAGCGCGTGACGCCGTTGATCGAAGATGCGGCACGCGCCGCGCGCGAGGCTGCTCCCGACGCCCAGATCGTGCTGCGCGGCGACAGCACACTCCGGGGCCATCTGCTGGAGGAGTACCTCGGCGTGCGGAGCGTCGTCGCCGGCGATCGCTGGCCTGTGCTCGTGCTCGTGCCCGCACTGCCATCCGCGGGGAGGATCACCGTCGGCGGCGTGCACCTCTTCCAGCGCGACGGTGTGCGGACGCCACTCCACGAGACCGAGTACGCGCGCGACGGCGTCTTCGCGTATTCGAGCGCACGGCTGCTCGAGTGGGCGGAGGAACGGTCGGGCGGCGTGTTCCCGGCGGGTGCGGGGCGCGAGGTCCACCTGGAGCCGCTGCGCACGGGCGGGCCGGGTGCAGTGGCCGACGCACTCGTGGCGCTCGCCGAGAGGGGCGGCCCGGCCGTGCTCGCACCGGATGCCGAGGTCGTAGCTGACCTCGACGTGGTCGCCGCCGGCGTGCGCGAGGCCGTCGGCCGCGGCTTCGAGGTGATCGTGCGCTGCGCGCCGACGTTCGCGGGCGTCCTCGCCGGAACCGCGGCCACTGAGCCTGCTCCCTTCCCGCCGGCGGGCTCAGGCACGCTCGTCGTCTGCGGGTCGTACGTGTCACAGACGACGCGGCAGCTCCGCCGGCTCGCCGAGGCGTGTCCCGGCTCGCTGGTCGAGGCGGACGTCGTCGCCTTGGCCGGCAGCGACCCAGCCGGCGAGATCGCACGGCTCGTCTCGGGCGCCGAGCGCCTGCTCGAGGACGACGGCCTCGCCGTGCTGGCGACCCCACGCGAGCGACCCGATGTGACGACGAACCTCGAGGCCGGCGAGCGGATCGCCCACGGGCTCGCCGTCGTGGTCTCGTCGCTGACGCCGCACCCCTCGGTCCTCGTCGTCAAGGGCGGCATCACGTCGGCCGTGACGTTGCGGGACGGGGTCGGCGCGAGCGAGGCCGACGTGCTGGGCCCCGTCGAGCCGGGTATCTCCCGTTGGTCGACCGGCTGGCCGAACGGCAACCAGCTCGACTACCTCGTCGTACCCGGCAACGTCGGCGACGACGACCTGCTCGTGCGGCTCGTCGCTGCCGTGAGAGGATCCGCCCGTGCTGGCGACCTTTCGTGAGATCGTCGACGAGCGCCGCGGCACCGGGACCGCTGCGGGCGCGTTCACCTGTTACGACACGACGACTGCGCTCGGCGTCGTTCGTGCCGCCGAGGCTCACGGAGTGCCGGCGATCCTGCTGCTCGCCGAGGGCTCGTTCCGAGCGCCGGACGGGCGACTGCTGTTGCCGGCGCTACTCGCCGTGGCCGGCGAGGCTCGCGTCCCGATGTGCGTCCAGCTGGACCACGTCGCCGACGATGCGTTGATCGACGACGCGCTCGCCGCCGGCGTCGGCGCCGTGATGGCCGACGGGTCGCGGCTCCCGCTGGCCGACAACGCGGCGTTCGCAGCCGCAGTTCGCATCAGGGCGGGTCGTGCAGGCGTCGAGGTGGAGTTGGGGCACATCGAGGGCGGGGAGGACGTCGCTGCCGCGACGGAGGCGGGTGCGCTCACCGATCCGGACGAAGCAGCCGAGCTCGTCGCCGCCACGGGCTGCGACTGCCTCGCGGTCTCCATCGGGAACGTGCACGGGCAGTACGCGGCACCGCCGCGGCTCGACTGGGAGCGCCTCGAACGCATTCGTGAGCGCGTCGATGTCCCGCTCTCGCTCCACGGCGCGTCGGGGCTCGCCGACGCCGACGTGCGTCGGGCGATCGAGCTCGGCGTGTGCAAGGTGAACGTGAACACGGAGCTCCGCGAGCGGTACCTCGCACAACTCGCGGCCTCGCTGCCGGATGTGCAGAAGGGACTTCGTCTGCTCGACCTCCAGGCGGACGTCGTGAGCGCCGTGGCCGACGTCGTCTCCGACAAGCTCGCCCTGCTCGCGGGCTGACCGCGCCGATCAGCGGCTACGCGGAGGTAGCTCCGCCGCGGCAAGGGCGGCGCCGTACAGGATGTCGCGCTCGCTGGCCTCGATCGCGTCGAGCTGAGGCCGCATCGAGGATCTCGCGCAGCACTGCGACGCCGGCGACGATCACGGGTGCCCGCGCAGGCTCGAGACCGGTGACGCGCTCACGGTCGCCGAGCGGGAGGGACGACAGCCGGAGGAACGACTCGCTCGATGGACATCGCGTCCGAGCACGTGCCCGTGGATGCGCTCGGCGTCGTGGGTCTCGAGGCCCAGGTCGATCGCGGCCAGCGTGGTGACCGTCCCGGCGACGCCGATCGCGCGAGCGGGGGCGAGGGCTGGCAGACACGAACGCACGTGAGCGGCGCAGGCCTCGAGCTGCTCGGCGGTCGGCGGGTCGGCGGTGAGGAAGCGCTCGGTCATGCGCACGCAGCCGAGCTGGAGGCTGGTGGAGGACGACACGCCGCCGGGCCCGCCGAGCACGAGCTCGGTGGAGCCGCCGCCGATGTCGACGACGAGCGTGTCCGGCTCGAGCGACCGGTCGGAGGTCACGCCCCGCAGCGTCAGCTCCGCCTCCTCCGTCCCGGAAAGCAGCCGGGTCGTGAGCCCATGCTCTGCTTGCGATCTCGGCGAGGAACGTCTTCCCGTTGTCGGCGTCCCGGACGGCGCTCGTGGCGGTGGCGAGCACGCGCTCGGCGCCGAGTGCCTCGGCCTCGCGGCGGTAGTCGGCGACGACGTTCATCACGCGTGCGATCGCTGCGGGGCGCAGCACCGGACGTTCGTCGACCCCCTCGCCGAGCCGCGTGATCGCGAGACGGCGCACGATCGCCGTGACACGGCCGTTCACGACGTCGGCCACGAGCAGCCGCGTGGAGTTCGTGCCCAGGTCGATCGCCGCCACCCGCATGTGCTATAAGTAGCACATATGGTGTCGATCGGGATTCGCGAACTGCGCCAGAACGCGAGCCGCTACCTGCGGCTCGTCGAAGAGCGCCGTGAGCCGATCGAGATCACCGACCGCGGGCGGCCGGTCGCGCTTCTCACGCCGCTGCCGCAGGGGTCGCGCATCGAGCAGCTGATAGCGGCCGGACGGATCCGGCGCGGCCGGCGCGGGCCGCTCCCGAAACCTGTTCCGGCAGCTCCGGGTGTTCGGCTGCCATCGGAGATCCTGGCGGAGATGCGTGAGCACGAGCGTTGAGACCGCGCTCTATCTCGACGCATCCGCTCTCGTCAAGCTCGTCGTGCCCGAACCCGAGTCGGCTGCCCTGACGGCGTTGACGGAAGGTCGTGCGCCGTTGTCGTCCTGCGCGCTTGCGGGTGTCGAGGTCGTGCGGGCGGTGACGCCTCACGGCTCCGCAGCGCTGCAGACAGCCCGACAGCTCCTCGCGGAGCTCGACCTGACACAGCTCGACGACGAGCTGCTCGAACTCGCGGGAGACCTCGACGGCCCGCTGCCTAGCCTGGACGCCATTCATCTCGCCGCTGCCCTGGAGCTTGGTCACGAGCTGGAAGCGATCGTCACCTACGACGTTCAGATGGCGCGGGCAGCTCGCGCCCTCAGGGCTCCCCGTCGTCTCGCCCGTCTGACGGTCAGACGCTGGCGAGGCAACTCTCGCAGAGGCCGTCACGTACGACGCGCGCTCGCTCGCACCGCGTGCAGACCACTCCTGCACGAACGCCGAGCGCCCCGGGAGTCACCGTGGTCGTGTCGGCGAGGGCCCGGTACTCGCGTCGCAGCTCCTCCTCTGTCTTCCCGAGGTCGTAGCTCGGGGAGACCAGCTCGTGCGCTTCCTCGACCCGGATCAGCACTGCCTGCTCGAACGGGTACGGCTCCTCCGGGTATTCGGCGCGGAGTGCATCGAGCACCGCCGCCTCGTCGGTGACACGGGCGCGACCGACGAAGCGCCACCCCCGCCTCGCGAAATGGTCGACGACGTTGACGTGGACGCGGTCGTCGCGCGTCACGTTGGCCGCAGTCTGCGGGGACGCGATGTCGGCGAACACGAGGTGGTCGGCGTCCCAGACACGCGCAGTGCCCTTGGGTGAGAGGTTCGGTGAGCCGTCGTCGTTGACCGAGGCGATGAAGCAGAGCGGGTACCGCGCGACCGCGTCGCGGGCCGCCAGCGGGATCGCACCCTCGCCCGTCACGGTCAACGTCCCGGGAGGAACCAGAACGTGCGGGCGAGCTGCACTCGTGCTTCCTGAAGGGCTCCCAGCTGCACGTCGAGTCGTGCGCGCGTGGCCTGCAACCGCGCGGCGGCGGCGGCAAGCCTCGCCGAGCTCGCCTCCGCGCGGGCCAGCTGGCCTTCGATCTCGCCCGTGACGCGTGAGATGTGGTCGATCTCCGTCCCGAACACACGGCCCGTCCGCTTCGTCAGCCGCCACAGGCAGATGCCGCGGTAGATGGCGACGGTGAGCCCGACAGCGATGCCTGCGACGAGCACGGCGAGGGCGATCCAAAACGCCATACGATGCTACGATACGTGTCGCGTCGCGGGGTGGAGCAGTCAGGTAGCTCGCCGGGCTCATAACCCGGAGGTCGCAGGTTCAAATCCTGCCCCCGCTACTCCGAAAGGCCCGAGACGCGGGTCTTTCGCTCTTCTCGACCTCGGTGGCGGACGTGGCTGCGTGGCGCCGAAGTTCGCTCGCGTCGGATGAGGATCGGTGGCTTGCACGTCACCGACGTGATGGAATGCGTCCCGCGTGTTCCGGCTGGAAGGAAAGACCGCGGTCGTCACCGGTGCCGCTTCGGGGATCGGGGCGGCGACGGCAGAGCTGTTCGCCGAGTCTGGCGCGAACGTCGTCCTCGGTTGGTACCGGGGAGACCCGCATGACGTGGGTCCGGTCGTCGACCGCATCGGGAGGACAGGGGGGACGGCGATCGCGGTAGACGTCGACGTGTGCAGCACCGAGGACGTCCGGCGTCTCCTCCGCGTGGCGGTCGACGAGTGCGGCGGGCTCGACATCGTCGTCGCGAACGCAGGGATTGCTCGCCGGGTGGAGAGCGCCGATCTGGGTGACGACGAGTTCGCGCGGCTACTCGACGTCGATCTGGTCGGTGTCTTCCGTTGCTTCCGCGAGGCGTTGCCGCACATGCGCGCGCAGGGCTCCGGGCGCCTGCTTGCGACGAGCTCGATCGCCGGCGCCCAGTACGGTTGGCCCGATCACGTCCACTACACCGCAGCCAAGGCGGGCATCGTCGGTCTCGTCCGCACTCTCGCGCTCGACGTCGCCGGCGACGGGATCACCGTCAATGCGGTCGCGCCCGGCGTGGTCGTGACGCCGCAGTCGAGCGACCCGGTCAACTCGCTCGGCCCGGAGGGGCTCGACACGTTCGCCGCGGCCGTACCGGTGGGACGCAACGGTCGGGCGGAGGACATCGCTGCTGCGTTTCTGTACCTCGCCAGCGATGAGGCGTCGTTCCTCACCGGTCAAACGCTGATCGTCGACGGTGGCGTCTCGCTGAAGCTCGTTTGAGTCGCGCCACCCCCGGTCCGAATCACCCATAGTGCGGTTCAGGCGGCTGGTGAGGGGCGCGTATCCGGGGTACGCGAGCTACCGAGCGCGTGCGCGGCGCCGGATCTCGATCGTTCTGTTGATTCCGGCGGGCGGCGTTGCACGCTGACGGGTCGGCGCCGGCGCCACCTGAAGACGACGGGAGCGGCCGCTCAGCAGCGGCGATCAGGGCTTTTCCTGACGACCCGTGCGATGCGGACGGCTATCAATGGACACATGACCGCGCGCGGAGTCGTCGTGGCAGCCATGTGTGCGCTGTTCGTGCTCGCAGCCTCCGGGCTCGTGGCCGAGCGCGTATCTCGGTCTCCCGGGGTGGGGGTCGACCCGCACGGCACGGCGCTACCGGCGCAGCGCCAGGTGCAGCTCTCGCTCGTGATGCCGTCTCCGTCGGATTCCGATGGCCTGCACGCGAAGCTCGTCGGCGGGACGATGCCGACCGCACCGGTGCAGGCGACCGTGCTCACCGACGCGGAGTGCCAACCGGATGCTCGTGGTATCTCTCGCTGCCTGAACCGTCTGCGGCTACGGGATGGCAGCGAGCTCGGGGTGCGTCATCCGCACGACATGGCGATGGTGCCGTGTCTCGCTCCCGGCGAGCACGTGCTGCTCCTGCCAACACTCGATTCGTAGTCGCCTGCGACGGCGAGCCTCGGACCAGCGAGTTCCCTCGCGGATCCCCGGAGCTCCCGAGACCTCCCGCTGCCGGCCCGCCGGCATCCGCCTGCGACCTGTAGCGTGGGATCGCTCGTTTTCCACTTGCCCTCGATCGAGGAGGATCGGCATGGCAGGGAAGTCGAAGAAGCATCGCGCGGCCAACCCCGTTTCCATCGGAACCGGGGTGAAGGTGCCAATGGTCAGTTCGAAGGTGAAGAAGCCGAAGAAGACCTCGCGCGGGAAGTAGCACGCCCCCCGAGCTCTGTTGGCTGAAGCGCGCGCCGTTGCCGGTGCACGTGGTTGTGTCGCGCGGCTTCCCCGCCGGTCGGGTCTTTCGCGCGCTCTCCGACGTGACGGCAGCGTGGTCGAGCCCAGCCCACGTACCCGGGAAAGGCTCTGAAGCTGGGCCTTTCGCGTTGCGGCGTCGGCTCGTTCGGGATCAGGGCAGTCCGACGGTCACGCGCTCGCCGCGGGCGGAGAAGCGATCTCGACGTCACCGGGGATGGTGAGCTCTGCGCCGCAGCCCATGCACGTCGTGGCGATGTGCCAGCGCCCCTTCGTCGTGCTGGGGTAGTGGCGTAGCGAGCACGCGTCGCAGTCGATCCACGGCACCGGGATCGTCCGGGTGCGGTTCGTCTCGCCGACGCGGCCGTTGAATGGGCCGATCGTGGTTGGGCGCACGCCGCCCTTGGCGGCGCGATCGCTGTTCGTCATCGGCGCCGCCTCGACGCCGAGGCGCGCGCGGCGGCGGGCTGGCGGCGCGGCCGATGGTCGACTTCTGGACTACCCATCCCTGCCTCTCGCTCGGGGGGCACGCGCGGGCCGCTCTGCTTGGCGGCGTCACCGTGTTCGGCCGAGGCTGCCTTCGGGCTGATCGCCGCGGTCGCTGCCCGTAGGGTAGCCGTCGCCGGTCTGCGCCGTTGCCGGCCGGCCGGCAACGGCGGTCGACCGAGGCCGAGCTAGTACCCTGGGCCCGGCCGCTGTAGGACGACCGAGGCCCCCCGCCATGTCCACCAACGTTCCCGACAACGAGCCCGTCGAGACCCAGGAGTGGCTCGACTCCGTCGACGCGGTTGTCGAGGACGACGGCGTCGAGCGCATGGGCTTCCTGCTCGACCGCGTCGTTGGGCACGCCCGCGAGCAGGGCGTTCCGGTCACCGTCGGGCTGGAGACGCCGTACGTCAACACGATTCCCGCCGAGCACGAGGAGCCGCTGCCCGGTGACGCAGAGCTCGAGCGGAAGGCCGCTGCGCTCGTGCGCTGGAACGCTGCGGCGATCGTGCTGCAGGCGAACGCCGAGTCGGCGGAGCTCGGCGGTCACATCGCGAGCTATCAGTCCGCCGAGACGCTCTACGAGGTCGGGTTCAACCACTTCTGGCGGGCGGGTGGCGAGGAGGCTCCCGGCGACCTCGTCTACTTCCAGGGGCACTCGTCGCCCGGTGTCTACGCGCGTGCGTTTCTCGAAGGGCGGCTGAACGAGGAGCAGCTGCGGAACTTCCGGCAGGAGGTCGACGGGCGCGGCCTGTCGTCGTACCCGCACCCGTGGCTGATGCCGGACTTCTGGCAGTTCCCGACCGTCTCGATGGGGCTGGGCCCGTTGATGGCGATCTACCAGGCGCGGTTCATGAAGTACCTCGCTTCGCGCGGCGTGCTCGAGCCGGCCGACCGCAAGGTGTGGGCGTTCATGGGCGACGGCGAGATGGACGAGCCCGAGTCGATGGGGGCGATCTCGCTGGCCGGTCGTGAGCGGCTCGACAACCTGATCTACGTCGTCAACTGCAACCTGCAACGGCTCGACGGGCCGGTCCGCGGCAACGGGAAGATCATCCAGGAGCTCGAGACGAACTTCCGCGGCGCCGGCTGGAACGTGATCAAGGTGATCTGGGGCTCGAGCTGGGATCCGTTGCTCGCCGCCGACGAAGCCGGTTGGCTGCGACGGCGGATGCTCGAGGCGGTCGACGGTGAGTACCAGTCGTTCAAGGCGAAAGACGGGGCCTACGTCCGCGAGCGCTTCTTCGGCGCCTACCCGCAGACGCGCGCGATGGTCGAGGACTGGACCGACGACGAGATCTGGGCGCTCCGGCGTGGCGGGCACGACCCGCAGAAGGTGTACGCGGCGTACGCGGCGGCAGTGCGGCACACGGGGTCGCCCACGGTGATCCTCGCCAAGACGATCAAGGGCTACGGCATGGGTGAGGCTGGCGAGGGGCGGAACATCACGCACCAGCAGAAGTCGATGAACGAGGCCGCGCGGATCGCCCTCCGCGACCGCCTCGAGCTCCCGCTCACCGACGAGCAGGCGGCGGCGGCAGCCTTCTACCGGCCCGACGGCAGCCCAGAGCTGGCGTACCTGAGAGAGCGCCGAGCCGAGCTCGGCGGCAGCATGCCGGCGCGTACCGCGCAGTCGGACCGACTGCCGACACCCGCGCCGTTCGAGAACGTGCTCGAAGGCAGCGGCGACCGCGAGAACTCGACCACGATGGCGTTCGTCCGCATCCTCAACACGCTCACGCGTGACGAGGAGATCGGGTCACGCGTCGTCCCGATCGTGCCCGACGAGTCACGCACGTTCGGCATGGAGGGGATGTTCCGGCAGCTCGGGATCTACTCCCAGGTCGGGCAGCTGTACGAGCCCGAGGACGCGGAGGACTTCATGTTCTACCGCGAGGACGAGCATGGGCAGATCCTGCAGGAGGGGATCAACGAGGCTGGCGCCTTCTCCTCCTGGATCGCCGCCGCCACCTCGTACGCGAACCACGGCGTGACGATGGTGCCCTTCTACATCTTCTACTCCATGTTCGGCTTCCAGCGGGTCGGCGACCTCGCGTGGGCCGCCGGTGACAGCCGCGCCCGCGGATTCCTGATCGGCGGCACGTCGGGCCGGACGACACTGAACGGCGAGGGGTTGCAGCACGAGGACGGCCACTCGCACCTGCTCGCAGCGGTGATCCCCAACTGCCGCGCCTACGACCCGACGTACGGCTACGAGCTCGCCGTGATCGTCCGCGACGGGCTACGGCGCATGGTCGACGAGCAGGAGGACGTCTTCTACTACGTCACCGTGATGAACGAGAACTACCTCCACCCGTCCGTGCCCGACGGCGTGGAGGAGGGGATCGTGCGAGGGCTGTACCGGCTGCGCGAGGGAGCAGGCGGTGAGAGGCGTGTGCAGCTGCTCGGCTCGGGGGCCATCCTGCGCGAGGTGCTCGCGGCTGCGGAGCTCCTCGAAGCCGACTGCGGCGTCGCCGCCGACGTGTGGAGCGTCACCAGCTTCACCGAGCTGCGCCGTGAGGGTCTCGAGGTCGAGCGGTGGAACCGGCTGCACCCGACCGAGCCGCAGCGCGAGCCGTTCGTGCAGACGCAGCTCGCAGCCCAGGGCGGCCCGTTCGTCGCCGCGTCCGACTACATCCGCTCCTTCGCCGACCAGATCCGTCCCTTCGTCCCGGGCCGCTACGTGGCGCTCGGCACCGACGGCTTCGGTCGCAGCGACTACCGGGTGAAGCTCCGGCGGTTCTTCGAGGTCGACCGCCACCACGTCGCCGTCGCCGCGCTGAAGGCGCTCGCGGACGACGGGGTCGTCGAGCCCACGGTCGTGCAGGCGGCGATCGAGCGCTACGGGCTCGACGCCGACGCCGACCCGCCCTGGCGCCGCTGACCGATCGGATCCGTCGTCGCTCGGGGGCTGGCCGCGAGCGCCGGTGCTCCACGGACGTGGGATAGGCTCGTAGGCGTCGTCCGATCGCCGCGCTCGTGAGCGGTGTCCGAGACGACACAGCCGCGGAGGCGACCCGGGAGATCGCGTGACGGAGCCCGTGCAGGTGACGCTCTACAACGACGCGGGCTGCCCGTGGGGGTACTCGGCGCTCCCGGCGTTCCGCGTGCTCGAATGGCGCTACGGCGCGCAGTTCGACTGGCGCCTCGTGGTGATCGGGCTCACCGAGCACGCGCAGCAGTACGTCGACCGCGGGTACACGCCGCTGCGCTCCGCCGAGGGATACGCGCGCCGGTTCCGCGCGCGCTTCGGCATGCCCTTCGCGCCGGAGCCCCGCGCTCGCGTTGTCGGCACCGGGCGCGCGTGCAGGGCAGTCGTCGCGGCCCGCTTGCAGGCCCCCGGCACGGAGTGGGACGCCTTCCGCGCGCTCCAGTTTGCCTGGTTCACGACGACGCTGCTGCTCGACCAGGACGACGGCATCGCCGCGGCGCTTGCCGGCGTTCCCGGGATCGACGTGGGGGCTGTGATCGCGGCGATCGACACGCCTGAGGTCGAGGAGGCCTACCGGCGCGACCACGCCGAGACCCGGACAGCGTTCGGCTCACCGGCCGAGCTGCAGGGCAAGACGGCCACCACCGACGGTCCGGTCCGCTTCACCGCGCCCTCCCTCGTGTTCGAGCACGACGGCCGGAGGCTCGTGGCCGGTGGCTGGCAGACGGTCGAGGCCTACGACGTGCTCGTCGCAAACCTCATCCCCGAAGGCGAGCGCCGTGATGTGCCCGAGGATCCGCTCGAGCTGCTCGAGCGCTTCCCCGGCGGTCTCACCACACAGGAGGTCGCGCAGCTGCTGACGCGCGGCAACGACGCGACGGACAGGATCGGGGCGGAGGCAGCGATGCTGCGCCTCGTCGCAGCCGGTTCGGCCACCCGCACACCGCTCGGCGACGACGCGCTCTGGATGCCGGCGTAGCGATCGGCGGTACGGGCTCCTCCAGGGCGCTGGACCGTCAGACGATGCCGAGCAGGTGCCAGATCCCGACGACGGCGCTGACCAGGATGGCGATGCCGACGAAGTCGAGGACGATGCCGATCCGGAAGATCTTGCCCGCCGTGTAGAGCTCGGTGGAGTAGGCGATCATCGTCGGCGGCGTCCCGATCACGAGCGCGAAGTCGATCGACGTCGCGATCGCGACGACGACGACGAGCAGGACCGGGTCGATGCCGAGCACGCCCGCGAGCGGGATCGAGAGGGGGATCAGGATCGCCGCCGAGGCGGTGTTCGACGCAACGGTGGTGAGGGCGAGCGCGAGCAGCGCGACGACCGAGATCGCCACGAACGAGGGAACGCTCGACAGGCCGGTGAGCCGGGTCGCGATCCAGTCCGACGTACCGGACTCCACGAGGAACAGGCCGAGCGTCAGCCCGCCCCCGAACGTGAGGAGTGACGCCCACGAGATCCGGCCCAGGTCCTCCGGCAGGATCCTGCGGAGCATCGCCAGCGCCACGGCCCCGGCGAGCGCGACGATCCCCGCGTGGTACCCGTGCACGGTCTGGGTCAACCAGCCCACGACGACGACCCCGAAGACGGCGAGCACCGTCCACTGCTCGCGGGTCGGATGGCCGATGCGCGTGAGCTCCCGACGCGCCTCTGCGCGCGCCTGCGCGAAGTCTTCGGCATCGACGCGAACACCGGCCCGCCACCACAGATAGAGCCCCATCACGGGCAGGAACAGGATGACCATCGGCAGCCCGAATGCGAACCACTCCACGAAGCTGATCGTGCGCCCGGTGAACGTGTCGAGGAACTCGACGGCGAGCTGGTTCGCGGGCGTCCCGATGGCACTGCCGACGCCACCGATCGTCCCCGCGTACGCGATGCCGAGCACGACGGCCTTGCGGTAGCCGAGGTGACCGAGTGGCTCCGTCACGGCGAGCGCGATCGGGACGAGGACCGCGACCGCGGCAGTGTTCGACATCCACATCGACAGGAACGCCGACACGCCGAGCATCGCCGCGAAGAGGAGCGCCGGTGTACGGCCCGTCCGGGCGACGATGGAGATCGCGGCCAGGTGGTCGAGACCGCTGCGGCGCATCGCCTGCGCCATCAGGAAGCCCGCGAAGAAGAGAATGATGATCGGGTTGGCGAACGGTGCGAGCGCCTCGGGCGTCCCCGCCACGCCCGAGAGCACGAGGACGACGGGGATTGCGAGCGACGTGACGAACAGCGGGAACAGCTCGCTGACCCACAGCACCACGACGGCGCCGAGCAGCGCGAGCACGATACCGGCGTCGACGGGGGGCCGGCGCTGGGCCTCGAGCTGTGCCGTCTCTTCGTCCCACCTTACGACCGGGATCAGCTCGGTCTCGCCCCCGGGGAGAACGACGTCGAGTCGCACTGCGTCGAGCTCCGGCTGGATCACCACGCCGTCCACCTCGACGCGGATCGTCGCTCTGATCTGCGCGTCGACAGGGACCCCGTCGGGGAGCTCGAGCGTGATCCTGCGCTCGCCCGTTGCGTCGACGAGCGTCAGCGGATCGGTCGAGCCGATCTCGGCGGGCGCCTCGATCGCGACGGTGCCCCCGTAGTCGACGACGACGGATCCCGGGCCCGTTGCCCAGTCGTCGGGCGCCAGCAACGCGCCGGTGAGGGCGGCAGCAGCCGCAACCGCGACGATCCAGAACCGGAACGGCTTCGGCTCCCCCGGATCGTACGGCTCCGTGAGTGCCTGTGACCGGTCGTGCTCGTCCACCGCACGCCGATTCTCTCTCATCGGCAGGTTGGGCTCCCGGCCTGTCGCGGCCGTGGCGTCCAACGGGGCACCGGGAAGTGGCCGACGCGGCACGCACGCGTGCCTGCGATCAGTCGATCTCGATGCCGCGCTGTCGGAGCTGGGCGAGCGTGTTCTCGCGCCAGCGATTCGTCGATGGGGAGAAAGGGACGAAGGCGACTGTCGCGCCGTCGCGGTTGCGCACGCGGTAGTGGCCGCCGCCGGATCGCTCGACCGTCAGACCCGCGCGTTCCAGCCTACGGACGAAGGCCTTCACGTCCTTGTTCACGACTCGACGATACGTGTGAGACAGGGCGCTGCGCAGCGCCGTCTTGGTGCGGCCGGGGCAGAGAGCAGCCGCGCAGGCACTGCCGGCTCCCACGGTGGCGCGCCGGGTTCCGTTGCTAGGCTGCGAAGGGCGTAGGGGAGTATCCATGAGGCCTCCGTCGTCATGACGGCCACCAATTCGGCCCGGCGGAGGCGGCCTGGCGGGTCAGGAGAGACCTACGAGGGATCTTCGGCTCCTTCGGAGGTGGCTTGATGTCGTCCGCCCAACACTCGACCGCTACGCCACCCACGGCCCTCTCGCCGAGGGCGTGGCATGCACTCGATTCGGCCGAGGTCGAGGCTGTGCTCGGCACGTCGCTGGTGGTTGGCCTCGGTGGGAAGGAAGCCGCACGCCGCCTCGACCAGCGAGGGCCGAACGAGCTGCGGGTCGCCGACGCCGTGTCGCCATGGCGGCTGCTGCTCGACCAGTTCCGGAACATCCTCATCCTCGTCCTGCTCGCCGCCGTCGTTCTCTCCGCAGTGCTCGGTCACGCGACCGAGGCGATCGTGATCACCGTGATCGTGCTCTTCGCGGCACTGCTGGGCTTTGCGCAGGAGTACCGGGCCGAGCGCGCCCTGGAGGCTCTCGGGCGGATGGCGGCGCCGAGCGCGACCGTGGTCCGCGACGGCGACGAGATCGACGTGCCCGCATGGGCGCTCGTGCCCGGAGACGTGATCGTGCTGCACGCCGGAGACAAGGCGCCGGCCGACGGGCGCCTGAGCGAGGTCGTCAACCTGCAGGTCGAGGAGTCGGCCCTCACCGGCGAGTCGCTCCCCGTGGAGAAGCAGGCCGCCGCGCTCACCCGCACCGATCTCCCTGTCGCCGACCGCACGAACATGCTCTACGCGGGCACCGCGGTGACCTACGGTCGGGGACGAGCGATCGTCGTTGCGACCGGCATGGAGACCGAGTTCGGTGGCATCGCCCAGATGCTCGAGACGATCGAGCGGCCGAAGACGCCGCTGCAGCTGAGCCTCGACCGCGTGGCGGTGATCCTGGTGCGGATCGCCCTCGTGGTCGTTGCGCTCGTCGTGGTCCTGGGGCTCCTACGCGGCGAGCCGCTCCTGGACATGCTGCTCTTCGGCACCGCCGTCGCCGTCGCCGTCGTCCCCGAAGCCTTGCCGGCGGTGGTCACGATCTCGCTCACGCTCGCCGCGCAGAGGATGGTCCGCCGCAACGCGCTCGTGCGCCGGCTCCCGGCAATCGAAACCCTCGGCAGCGTCTCGTTCATCGGCTCCGACAAGACTGGCACGCTCACCACCGATCAGATGACCGCACGGAAGATCTACGCGGCAGGGGCGACCGTGTCTCTCACCGGGGCGGGGTATGAGCCCGAAGGCGAGTTCACCAGACAGGGGGCACGCGTCGAGCCTCCCGCCGCGGTGATCGAGACCCTGCAGGCCGCGGTGCTCGCATGCGACGCCGAGCTCGTGGAGGGAGACGTCGGCGAGCCGTGGCACGTGCGCGGTGACCCGACCGAGGGAGCGCTGCTGGCGGCCGCCGCGAAGGCGGGTCTGCGACAGGCCGCACTCGTGGCCGGGCTCCCTCGCGTCGGCGAGATCCCCTTCACGTCCGAGAGCAAGCGCATGACGACGCTGCACGAGACCGCCTCCGATCGTGTCGCCTACATGAAGGGTGCGCCGGAGGTCGTCATCGACTCGTGCACGCGCCTGCTGTCGCCGGAGGGTGAGACGCCTCTCGACGACGAGGGTCGGCAGAGCCTCCACGAGACTGCGCGAGGGCTGGCAGGCGAGGCGTTACGCGTCCTGGCGGTGGCCCGCCGCTCGGGCGCCACGATCGAGACGGCCGAGCGCGACATGACGTTCCTCGGGCTCGTCGGGATGATCGATCCGCCACGGCCGGAGGCGAAGGCCGCCGTTCGGATCTGCGACGAGGCCGGGATCAAGTCCGTGATGATCACCGGCGACCACCCCCTCACGGCCGAGGCGATCGCGCGCGAGCTCGGCGTGCTCACGACGGGTCGCTCCGTCACCGGTGCAGAGCTCGAGTCGATGACGGACGCGGAGCTCGACCGCGACGTCGAGACGATCGAGGTCTACTCCCGGGTCTCGCCTGCGGACAAGCTCCGGGTCGTCACCGCCCTGCAGGGGAGGGGGCGCTCGGTCGCGATGACCGGCGACGGCGTCAACGACGCGCCGGCCCTGAAGAAGGCCGACATCGGCGTGGCGATGGGCATCACCGGCACCGACGTGACGAAGGAAGCCGCGGCGATGACCCTCACCGACGACAACTTCGCGTCGATCGTCGCCGCAGTCGAAGAGGGACGCGGGGTGTTCGCGAACATCCGCAAGTACCTCATGTACCTGCTCTCGGCCAACCTTGGCGAGATCGGGTTGCTCGTCGGAGCGGCGGTTCTCGGCAAGCCTCTGCCGTTGAGCGCGGTGCAGATCCTCTACGTCAACCTCGCCACCGACGGCCTGCCGGCTCTCGCGCTGTCCGTCGATCCGGCCGAGCCGGATCTCATGCAGCGCCCGCCACGGAGTAGGACGACGGGGATCTTCACGCGCCCGGTCGTGGCGCTGATCGCCGTCGGCGGGGCCTGGTCCGCGCTCACCACGCTCAGCGTGTTCACGTGGTCGCTGTCCTCCGGGCGGGCGGTGGCCGAGGCGATGACGCTCACGTTCGCGACGCTCGTGTTGATCGAGCTCTTCAAGGCCTACAGCTTCCGCTCCGACCGCAACTCGGTCCTCCGTCGACCATTCGCCAACAAGTGGCTGAACCTCGCCGTCCTGTGGGAGCTCACGCTGTTGGTGCTCCTGACCAACGTGGCGTTCCTTCAGGATGCGTTCGGTACGACGAGCCTGTCGGCTGCCAGCTGGGCGATGGTGATCGGTGCGGCGCTCACCGTGGTTCCGGTGCTGGAGGTCGCGAAGCTCGGCATCAGGCGTCGCTTCAGGGACGATGTCGGGGGCGCCTGAACGGCGACGGACACACTACGCCGGAGTGCGCGGCCCGGGGCACGCGGCCGAGAGATCATGTCGCGACGGTCTCGTCGGTACCGCCGCCCTCGAGGTCGTGCGCACAAGCGAGGAGCGTCAGCAGGGGGATCACAGCCCGGTCGGGAACCTCGTAGACGCTTCGCCGCGGCTGCGTCACGAGACCCGTCGCCAGCAGCTCACGGAGATGGTGATACAGCTGCCCTGCGCTGGGCTCATCGAGCCGGGCCTGGAGCTCGTGGGTCTGGAGCGGTCCGGGGGCGAGCTCCCGCAGGATCCTGATCCGCACCGGGCTCGCGATCGCCGCCAGCTGCCGGGCGAGCCTGTCCTCGTCGAGAGCGAGCAGGTCGGTGAGCGAGTGGGTCATCTGCCAGGCGATCCCATCGCCACCGACCTGTCCCACGCCGGCGTAGACGATGGTGCCGGCGGGCGTGTCCGCGCTGACGGGCGGCTCGGTGAGCTCGGTGAGGGCGTCGATCAGCCCCAGTCCGACCCCGAGCCCTGCCGCTCTGCTCCTCGCGGCTCTCGGTGCTGAGCCCTGCTCGAGAGCCTCGACCCGCTCCTGCAGGTCGCGGACTGCCTTCCGTAGTGCCGCGTCGGTGAGGTGTTTCGGTTGTTCGCTCCGTGCCATCGTCACCTACCCTCGCTCTCGACGAGCCGTTGGACGTACCCGGCGACCTCACGATCTGCGGCGAGCCCGACCGTCAGCTTCTCGAGGGCGTCGGACTGCATGACCGAGATGAACGTGTCGGCGTCGAGTTGGTTGAGGAAGACGACGACGACGCGCCGCTCTCCTGCGTAGTCCCCGATGGTAGGGACGCCGTGTGCGGCGATCGTGCGGATGCCGGGCATCAACCCGTCCTTGCCACCCGCCTCGCTGAAGCCACCGGCGAGGTCGGCGGACTCGGCCCACGCGGCGAGGTGACGGCGCACGATCTCGGAGGTCTGTGCGTTGATCAGCGTGCCGGCCGCAGACGCCTCGAGCGCGTGGGCGTAGTCGGCAGCGTCGCCCGTCCAGTCGACGAGGAGCGGTGCCAGCTCGAGCTGCGTGGCGAGACCGGCTTCGTCGGCGCCGAGCTGCTCGACCGCGTCCCGGAACGCAGCGAGGAGTTGCTCTGGGTCGCGTCGATAGGTCGCGACGAGTGTTGCTTCGGCACGATCGCGCTCGCGCGCGGGGAGGGCGGCGAGCCGCCGCGCGCGCTCGAGGGGCGTCGCGCCCAGCGACGTGTCTGCGATGGCGAGGGTCGCACCGAGCGACTGACGCAGCGGAAGGCGCTGGCCGCTCAGTCCCATCTCCCGGGAGGCGTCGGAGATCACATCCGGCCCGAGGCGATCGAGCAGGTAGTCGGTGGCGGTGTTGTCCGAGAACTCGATCATCGCTCGCGCGACGTCGTCGAGCCGAACCGTGCCGCCCGGCTTCGCGCCGATCGACGCGAGTGCAGCCGTTGGAGCGCCTTCGTGGGTACCAGGTAGGTGCCAGTTGTCGAGATCCGCGACAGGGACCGCCTCGTCCGGGTCCAGCCGGCCGGCGTCGACCTCGCGCGCATACGCGGCGAGCACGACGATCTTCGCCGTCGAGGCGAGGAGCCGTGGCGCTCTGTCGTTGAGCGCGACGACGTCGCGCGGCCCGTCCTCCGTGGCCGTGTAGGCCAGGAGCGACACGTCGTCGCGGTGGTCGCCGATCCACGTGGCGAGCGCGGTCACGTCCGGATCCATGCCTGCCGGAGCCGGGGTGGTCTTGGAGCCCGTGCAGGAGGCCACGAGCATCGCCAGCAGCCCGCCGGCGCCCAGGGTCGCGAAAGGCTTCAGGGAACTGCCCACCGGGCCACGCACTCTCGAACGTCGTCCCGCAGGCATGCCCTTGTCGCCTGCCGTCTGCGGTCGATTCTCTCCTGCATCCGCAGTGCAGGTCACGTTCTACGCTCCTCTCGTATTCCAATAATACGAAATAACGTACTAGTGGAGAAGCGCTCTGTCAAGTTCGCTCAGGGCGACATCCCGACACCGCGCACGGACACCCGTGCTCTCGGCTGGCGACTCGAAGATGTGGACGTGCATCGCCCCGATGCACGTGCCGCCCTCCTGCGGAACTCGTGCTCGGGCTACGCGTGATCGAGCGGCGCGAGCGCGACGCCCTCCCGCAGGAACGGGGGTGTGTCGCGGGGTGACGGAGGGTCGTCCAGCTCCTCGGCGTAGCGGTGCCCGTCCCACACCGCGGCAGCGATCGTGCCGGGCGCGTACGCGTCGCCGACGAGCCGCACCGTCGGGCCCCGGCCGGCAGCGGCCCCGGCCCGCAGCTCGTCCGCGAGCGCGTCATTGGGGAGCCGGGCGGTGACGAGCACGAGCCCATCGCAGGCGAGCTCGTGCTCGCGCCCCGTGTAGACGCACGCCGTCGTGGCGGAGCCGGTGTCTGCTCGCGCAACGGCCTCCAACGTCCGAACCGTGACATCGAGCTCGAGCAGTCGCTGTTGGATGCGGTGCTGCTCCATCGTGTTCTCCGTCCATGCCGACACGCGCCCTTCGGGCGTGACGAGGGTCACCTCGTGCCCCTCGGCGACGAGCAGCTCGGCGAGCACGCCGCCGAGGTAGTAGTGGTCGTCGTCGAAGACGACGACGCGTGGGCCGGACGGACGGGCTCCGGCCATGAGGTCGTCGGGAGTCAGGACGGCGGCTCCCGAGACGTCGAGCGGGCGCTGATGCCAGCGGCCGACGCCGTCGTCGCGCCAGCGAGAGCCGGTGGCGACGGCAACGTGGTCGAACTCGTAGGAGAGGATCTCCGCTGCACCGAGCCGGTCGCCGAGAGCGACGTCGACGTTCGCGAGCCGCTCGATCTGGCCGGCGCGGTAGTCGAGCACGCGGATCCAGGCGGCGAGCCCGGGCAGGCGCGCCTCGCGCGCGACGCGGCCGCCGAGCGCGTCCGCGGCGTCGGCGAGGACGACCTCGTAGCCACGGCGTCCCACCGACATGGCGGCTTCCAGCCCGGCAGGTCCGGCCCCGACGACGAGCACCTTGGAGTCGCTCGACTTCGACCTGATCCGCTCTGGGTGCCAGCCGCGGCGCCACTCCTCGCCCATGCTCGGGTTCTGCGTGCAGCGGATCGGCGTGAACGTGAAGTCGCCGGTGACGCAGATGTTGCAGCCGATGCACTCGCGGATGTCTTCGAACCGCCCCTCTTCGATCTTCTTGGGGAGGAAGGGGTCGGCGATCGAGGGGCGTGCGGAGCCGATCAGGTCGAGCACGCCGTCTCGGATCATGCGCACCATCGTGTCGGGAGACGTGAACCGCCCGACGCCGACGACCGGCTTCGACGTCAGCTGCTTGAGGCCGCGCACGTACTGCTCCTGAGCCCCCTCGTCTGCGAAGCGCGACGTCAGGGAGTCGAAGTCCCAGTCGCCGACCATGAAGTCCCAGAGGTCGGGTAGCTCCCCGACGAGCCCCAGCACTTCCTCGATCTCGCCTCGCTCCAGCCCCTGCTCGCCCACGAGCTCGTCCACGCAGAGGCGGCAGGCGACTGCCGCGCGCCCGTCGACGACCTCGAGCGTGTCCTCGAGGATCTCGCGCAGGAGCCGGGCTCGGTTGGCGAGGCTGCCGCCGTAGCCGTCGGTGCGATCGTTGAAGCGGCGGGAGAGGAAGTGCTGGATGACCGTCAGCCCGTGCCCGGCGTAGACGTAGACGAGGTCGTAGCCGGCACTCAGTGACCGTGACACGGCTTGCCGGTGCCAGCGCCGCAGGTCGGCGATGTCGTCCTCGTCCATTCGCCGCGCCTGGATCGGGTGCGTCCCCGCGACCGGTGCGTGGGCGGCACCGAGCGGAGGCTGGCGCACCCACTGGTTCGCGCAGGCGGCGCCGTTGTGCACGAGCTCGATGCCGGCGAGCGAGCCGTGCTCGTGAACCTTCTCAACGAGCCGCGCGTGCGCGGGCACGTCTTCGTCGTCCCAGATGCGGCCCTCGACGTACGGCGTCACGTCGGTGGAGTAGTGGATCTCCACCTCCTCGGTGCAGACGACGGCCCAGCCGCCCTCGGCCTTGACACCGCGCATGACGGCGTGGGCGGTCGGGTCCTTGTGACCCATGCCGTTGCAGTGCGGCACCTGGAAGAAGCGGTTGCGTGCCGTCACGGGCCCGATCGGCACCGGCTCGAAGAGGATGTCGTAGCGTGGGTCGCGCATCGCGGGCGTCAGCCGGTGCCGCCACGGAGAGCCTGCGCGGGCCGCTCCTTGGCCGGGTCGACGAACGGGATGGTCGCCGTGCGGCCCGACAGCGTGCCGTGCTCCGACTCGACGGTGAGCGCAGTGCCCGGGTCGGCGAGCTCGAGCGGCACCCAGACGTAGCCGATGTTTCGCTCGAGGCCGGGTGACCAGACGGCAGCCGTGACCCGACCGACCAGTCTGCCGTCGTGGTGCGCGGGCCACGCGGTGGCGATGCCGGGGAGCGGCTCGTCCGCGTCGAGCTCGATCCCGACGAGCTTGCGGTCGACGCCTTCGCGTCGGATCCGCTCGAGGGCATCCTTGCCGATGTAGTCCTGCGGCTGCTCCTCGACGAGCCGCTCGAGGCCCATTACGTGGAACGGCGTGTCCGCGAGCGACATGTCGGAGCCCCAGTTGAAGATGCCGGCCTCGATGCGCCTCGCTTCGCACGGAGCGATCGGGCGGATCCCGTGCGGCTCGCCCGCCTCCACGATCGCGTCCCAGAGCTCCGCCCCCCGGCTCGCGTCGAGGAGGTTGACCTCGAAGCCGGGAACGGCCGACCACCCGGTGCGGCTGATCAGGACGGGGATGTCGCCGATCAGGAAGCGGGAGCACCAGTAGTAGCGGAGGCCGTAGAGCGCCTCCCCGACCAGCCGTTCGAGCGTCGCCGCCGCAAGCGGTCCCTGCACCTGCACGGGATGGACGTCCGGATAGCTGACCTCGGCGTCGAGCCCGGACTGGCTGAGCACGCCGAGCGCGTAGAGCCCGGCGTCGCTGTCGGCCAGCTGCATCCACCACGTGTCCTCGTCCACGTGCAGCAGAACCGGGTCGTTGACGATGCCGCCGTCAGGCGCGATCACGAGCATGTACTTCCCTTGCCCGACGGCGCAGCGCGTGAGGTCACGGCAGGTGAGCAGGTCGATCAGGCGGTCGGCGTCGGGGCCGCTCACCTGGACGGTTCGCTCGACGCCGACGTCCCACAGCGTCACACCCTCGTTCAGCGCGCGGTACTCGATCGCCGGGTCGTCGTACTCGGCCGGGAGGTACATCTTGTTGTAGATGTCGTAGGCCTGGCATCCGGCAGCGAGCGTCGACTCGAAGAACGGCGAGCGGCGATACCAGGGGCCGAAGTAGAGCCGGGTGGTGGACGTCATCTCACTGCGCTCGCTGGCCGGACGATCCGCGGAAGGCGGGTCCTGACCATACGGTCAGGCGAGGGCAACGTACCACCCTCCTCGGCGGCGTGCCAGTGGCGGCATCGGCCCGGTCGGCGGTCTCCGGAACGGACGAGCCCGACCTCCCCCGATCGGGGGGCGCCCTGGCTCCGGCGCCGCCGATGCACACATCGTGACCAGTTCTCCGGCGAACGAACGCCGCCGCAGCATCCTCCGCGCACTCGGGCTGTGGATGCTCGCGCTCGGCGTCGCGTGCGGCATCGTCTTCCCGCCGTTCGTGATCCTGCTCGGCGTCCCTGCGGATGTCGCCCTCCAACCGCTCTTCGTCGCTGCCTGCCTCGCGGCCGGAGCAAGCGTCGCCGGCGCCAACTTCTTCCTCGCCCGGCGCGTGGTCGGCCGGCGTATCCGCAGCTTCGGAGAGGGGCTCGACGTCGTCGATGCAGCCCTTCGCAGCGCGGCCGAGACGGGCGACTGGACGAAGTGCGACCCGGAGTCGTGCCGGCTGCCCGTCGAGTCCACCGACGAGCTCGGGCATGCGGCCGAGTCCTTCAACCGGCTCGTCGGGTCCTTGGCCGACGCCCACCGAGCGCGCGACGCCGTCGAGACCTCGATCAAGGGGCTCGCGGAGCGCCTCGAGCTCGACGCGGTCGCCACGACGGCACTCGCCGCGTGTCTCGAGCACACGGGCTTCACCGCCGGCGCGGTCGTCGTCGAGGAGCAGGGCGAGCTGCGACTCGCCGCGGCAGCCGGGCTCCAGGCCCCTGAACGCCTCACGGACTCTCCGCTCGTCGGCGACGCGCTCGCGGACGGTGCTCCCCGCACCGTCTCGCTACCCGACGACATCGAGATCGACGCCGCCGTGATCGCCTTCGCTCCCAGGGACGTCCTCATCCAGCCGCTCATGTTCCGCGGCGTCCCGCTTGGTGTGCTCGTGCTTGCAGCCGAGGACACCCTTGACCCGGCGTGGAGAGGGTTCGTCGACGCACTCCGCGCCGCCGCGGGCGTCGCTCTCCACAACGCCGTCATGCACTCCGACCTCCAGCGTCTTGCCGCCCGCGATCCGCTCACCGACCTCTACAACCGGCGTTTCGGTCTCGAGCGGCTCCACGAGGAGTTCAGCAGGGCCGTCCGCGGCGACCTGCCGCTCGGAGTGGTCATGTTCGACCTCGATCGCTTCAAGAACCTGAACGACACGTACGGCCACCTCGCCGGCGACGCCGTCCTCAAGGCTGTCTCGCGGGCGGCGCACCACGTCGTTCGCGAAGGAGACGTCCTGATGCGGTACGGCGGTGAGGAGTACTGCGCGATCCTCCCCGCGGCGTCGCTGCGAGACTGCGTCGAGATCGCCGAGCGCATCCGGCACTCGATCGCCGACCTCGTCGTGCGCCACGGCGAGAACGAGCTTCGCGTCACCGTCAGCGTCGGTGTCGCGTCCTTCCCCGCCGTGGGAGAGGACGAGAACGGCCTGCTCGCCGCGGCCGACCGTGCGCTCTACCGCGCGAAGGCCGAAGGTCGCGACCGCGTCATCGCAGCCGACGACGAAGTCGCCCTCGTCGCCTGAGCAAGGCGCTTCGGCCGACGATACGGCCAACAGCGGTCTGATCCGTCCGGGATTCGTCGGATACAGCACTGGCCTTCCTGTTTCTGCGGGAGTAAGGTCGGTCGGACCGGCCACGTCGGGCTGGAAGGCACGAAAGAGAAAGGGGTTCAAACATCATGCGTCGTCGCCTCGCCGTGCTCATTGTCCCCGTCCTTGCTGCTGCGATCGTCACACTGGTCGCGCAGGCCGGCTCGCCCGGCACGTGGACGCGCGTCACCGACACGAACGGTCGCAATATCGACCAGGTCGGGCTCGCGCGCACCGGGAACGGCGTGCTCCACGTGTTCTGGAAGCGCCGCGTCGGGCCGATCACGGATGCGCTACGGCACACAGCCGTCAGCCCGGCCGGCAAAGCCGGCCAGTCGAGTCAAGTGCTGTCGCCGATGCGCGTGATCGGCGATCCCGACGCCGTCGTACTCCCTGACGGGCGACTGCGCGTGCTCTTCCCGGGGCTCGGTGACACTGCGGATGCCGCCGGCGTGATGGCGGCCACCGGGTCGGCGGCCGGCACGGGCTGGACGCGGGAGGGCGTGCGTGTGTCGTCCATCACCTCGGGGCTCGACTCGGTCGGGGCGACCACGACGAGCAGCGGCGAGTCGATCTTCAGCTACACCCGCTCGTTCGTCGTCGCGTTCCGCGCCGGGCTCGACCCGGGGGCTCCCGACACCGAGGTCCAGCCCGACAAGCAGTGCTGCGACTACATGACCGACCTCGCCACCGACGCGAAGACCGGCCAGACCTGGCTCGCGTACTTCTCGAACGCGAAAGGTCGCACCGGGACGTGGGTACAGCAGGTCGTGCCCGGGGTCGGCAAGCGGCTGCTCGTGCCGGGGTCGGCGACGAAGGGCCAGGCGCTCGGGGTCGACCAGCGCGTCGCGATCACGGCGCGAATCGGTGGGCCGGGGGTGTACGTCGCGGTGTGCCAGGGCTATCCGGTCTGTACGAAGGCGCTGCTCTGGCGCGTCGGCGGCAAGGCCCTCACGGTCGGCAAGAGTCCCGACGTCGAGGACATTCACACGTCTGCCGGTCCCGACGGGCGCGTGTGGGTTGCCTGGCACGACGGCAGGACGAAGCAGATCTTCGCCGTCCGCACCAACAAGGCCGCGACCCGTGTCGGGCCGCGGGTCGAGGTGAAGACACCGCCGGGCACGTCGCAGATGTGGAAGCTCACCGGCGAGGGGTCGCTCGGCGCGCTCGACCTCTTCGTCGCGGCATCGACGAAGGGATCGCTCGCGACGTGGCACACGCAGGTTCTGCCGCCGCTCAGCATCACGGTCAAGAAGGGAAAGCCGGCGGCGACGATCGTGGTCACCGACGCCGGTGACCCGGTGCAGGGGGCGAAGGTCTCGGTCGCCGGGAAGACACTGACCACGTCGGCCTCGGGCGCCGTCAAGGTCTCGTTGCCGTCGGTGAAGGTGACCGTCAAGGCGACGAAGGCCGGTTACGTTCCGGCAACAGCCTCAGCCTCGGGCTGATCGAGATCGGCGGGGAGGGGCCGACGGCCCCTCCCCGCCTTCGTGTGCGGGTAGGCTCGCGCCGTGCGGATCGCGCTCGAGGTC
This sequence comes from uncultured Actinomycetes bacterium, assembly GCA_963701395.1. Taxonomy (GTDB): domain Bacteria; phylum Actinomycetota; class Thermoleophilia; order Gaiellales; family Gaiellaceae; genus Gaiella. The sequence continues at coordinate 30,965 of CAVOZU010000006.1, read as the reverse complement.
AACACGGAGCGGTACGAGGTGGACGTGCCCGACACGCGGCGGCTCGTCGACGTGCTCCGTGACGATCTCGGTCTGACCGGGACGAAGGTCGGGTGCTCCGAGGGCGCCTGCGGCGCGTGCGCCGTGCTGCTCGACGGGCAGCCTGTCGCGTCGTGTCTTCTGCGCGCGACTCAGGTCGAGGGTCGGGCCATCACGACGATCGAGGGCATCTCGCTCGACGGGCCGACAATCCTGCAGGAGGCGTTCGTCGCGGAGGACGCGCTCCAGTGCGGCTACTGCACGCCCGGGCAGATCGTGACGGCAACGGCACTCCTCGACACGGTGCAGAAGCCGTCTTCTCAGGAGATCCGCACCGCGATGGCCGGCAACCTCTGTCGCTGCGGTGCGTATCCCAAGATCGAGCGTGCGATCCTCCGCGCCTCCGGACAACACGTCGACTGATGGCTCGCTTCGTCCGAACGCAGCGCGAGATGGAAGGGCGTTTCGAGGACGTCTGGGTTCTCGTCGACGACGACGACCCCACCGAGGCCTGGACTTCGGACGTCGAGCTGCAACACGTCGGGCGCCCGGCCCCCCGCCAGGACGGCGTCGTCCGCGTCACCGGCGCGGCCCGGTACACGGTCGACGTGCAGCTCCCGGGGATGCTCCATGCGGGAGTGCTGCGCTCGCCGATCGCCAACGGGCGTGTGACGGCGCTCGACCTCGAGGGCGCCCGCGCCGTGGACGGCGTGCGTGCCGTGATCGGCCCCGAGTCGGAGGTCGGCTTCGGCGGCAATCCACTGCTGGCCGCCGAGCCAGCGTACGTCGGTCAACCGGTTGCGGTCGTCGCGGCAGACACACCTGAGCAGGCAGCGACAGCGGTCGCTGCGCTCGCCTTGGCTATCGAGACGCTCCCCCATGTGGTCGATCCGGACGAGGCGCTCCGCGACCAGCGCTTCACGGAGGATCCGGTTGAAGAGACGCGCGGCGACGTCGACGCGGCCTGGGGCGACGCTGACGTCGTCGTCGAGCTCGAGGGGGAGACGCCCGGGCACCTGCAGACGCCACTCGAGCCCCATGCCGCGGTCGCCCGCTGGGACGGCGGCGACCTCACCGCGTGGATCTCGACGCAGGGGATGTTCGATGCGCGCTCCGATCTCGCGCGTCGCTTCGATCTCGCCAAGGAGCAGGTTCGCGTGATCACGGAGTTCGTCGGCGGCGGCTTCGGGGCGAAGCAGGGCGCAGGCCCGGAGGCAGTCCTTGCCGCAGAGCTCGCCCGCGTCACCGGCCGGCCGGTGCGGCTCGTCAACGACCGCCACGCCGAGCAACTCGATGGGGGTCGTCGCGCCTGGACGCGCCAGACCATCAAGCTCGGCGCGCACACCGACGGAACGCTCGTCGCGGTCGAGTCGGCCGCGCTGGTCTCGATGGGACAGGGCGGCTGGGTGTTCCCCGTCAACCTCCCTGCAACCACGCTGTACGCCGTCGAGAACGCACACTCGATGCTGTTCCCGTTGAAGACGAACCTGCGTGCGCAGAACGCCTTCCGCGCACCGGGTGTCACCGAGGGAACCGCGGTGTTCGAGCAGGCAGTCGACGAGTTGGCGCTCGCGCTCGGGCTCGACCCACTCGAGCTGCGACGACTCAACCACGTCGGGGTCGACCAGGCCAGCGGCCTTCCGTACTCCGACAAGAACCTGCTCGCGTGCTACGACCGGGCTGCCGAGCTTGCCGGTTGGGCGCAGCGCGACCGTCTCCGCGAGCTACGGCCCGACGGGTTGCTGCGAGGGATGGGGTGCGCGACGCAGATCTGGTGGGGTGGGGGCGGGCCGCCGGCCCATGCCACCGTGCGCCTCGATGCCGCCGGACACGCGATCGTGACCACCGGTATCCAGGACATCGGCACGGGCACGCTGACAACTGCGCGCATCGTCGCCGCCGAGGAGCTCGGCTTGCCCCTCGAGCGTGTCCGGGTTCTGGGCGGCGACACCGGCCCGAACCTGTACGGCCCCGTCTCGGGTGGGTCGATGACCACGCCCGCCGTGATGCCGGCTGTGCGCTCGGCGGCGGGGAAGGTGAGGCGGACGCTGCTCGGCCTCGCCGCCGCCGTTCACGAGATCTCGGTCGACGACCTCACGGTCGCCGACGGTCGTATCCGCTCGCGTGACGGCGCGCTCGACGTCGAGGTGACCGAGGTGACGGGGAAGCTCGGCAACGCGACGATCGACGGCTCCGGCTCACGCGGGCCGAACCCCGACGGCTTCCGCGTCCACACGTTCGGCTGCCAGATCGCGCAGGTCGCCGTCGACCCGGAAGTGGGGGAGGTGCGGGTCGAGCGGATCGTTGCCGTGCACGACGTGGGGCGGATCGTGAACCCGCTCGGCGCGTCGAGTCAGGCCGAGGGCGGGATCCTCCAGGGAATGGCCTTCGCCCTCAGCGAGGAGCTCGTCGTCGACCCGAGCACCGGGATCCCGGTCAATGCCACGCTCGACGACTACAAGGTGCCCACGATCGCCGATGTCCCGGAGATGGTGATCGAGTTCGTGAACGTCCCGGACGAGACGATGTCCACGGTCGGCGCCAAGGGGCTCGGCGAGCCGCCGATCGTCCCCACAGCGGCTGCGATCGCGAACGCCTTCGCACACGCGACGGGTCGCCGGTGCAGGGCCCTGCCACTGACGCGCGCCCGCGTGCTGGAGACACTGGCGGACGGTGGGAGCGCGATCGAGGGCGGGACAGGTCCCGCCCCTGCGGGCAGGGGAACGTCGTGACCGAGTACGTGCGCCCCGGCTCACTCGACGAGGCGCTCGGTCTTCTCGCCGAGGACGGTACGGTCCCACTCGGCGGCGGTACCGACCTTGCCGGTCAGGTCGATCGCGGGACCCGGTCGCCCGGCTTGCTCGTCGATCTGCAAGCTGTCGGCCTCGACACGATCACGGAGCTGGACGGCGGCGTCGAGATCGGAGCTGTGGTCACGCTTGCCGCCCTCGCGGCTTCGCCCGAGCTCACGGCGTACGAGGCAGTGCGCGTGGCGTCGTCGGAGGCTGCGTCGCCGCTGCTGCGGAACGTCGGCACGGTCGGCGGCAACCTGTGCCAGCACACGCGCTGCTGGTACTACCGCGGCCCGGAGCTCATCTGCTGGCTCGGTGGTGGCGAGACCTGTTACGCGCAGGAGGGCGATCACCGGAAGCACAACATCGAGCCCGGCGGCTGCATCTCGGCGCACCCGTCGGATCTCGCGCCAGCACTGGCGGCATGCGGTGCGACGGTCGTCGTCCGGTCGACGGCGGGCGAGCGGGAGCTGCCGCTCCTCGACCTGTACCGAAAGCCGACGCCCGACAACCGCTCGTTGGTGGCGCTGGCGCCGGGCGAGCTCGTGACGGCCGTGCGGCTGCCGGCTCCGCCGGACTCGTCCGCCTACCAACGGGCAGGGGAGCGGCAGGCGTTTTCGTTTCCCCTGGTGGGGGTCGCCGCAGCGCGACGTGGCAATGCACTACGCGTCGTAGCGGCGGGCGTCGCCAACGTTCCGCGAGAGCTCGACCCGGCCGACCCGCTCACGGGTCTCGACGGCAACCCGCAGACGGGATGGAAGCGCGATCTGTTGTCCGCGCTCGTCGAGCGGGCACTCACCGCGGTCGCTCGCTGACATCTCCTAGCGAGCGGCTGGGGAGAAACCGGCACGCTCTAGGTACGAAGGACACTTGACAGCGAGTCGGTGTCTGACACCTCGTGCCAGCTTGTCCACAGCCTCGTTGGGTGACTTCTCGTCTGGCCCCGTCGGCTGGGCTCGGATCCCCTCCTTCGTCAACAGCGAGGGCCCCGCGGAGCGGGGCCCTTGTGGCTCGACGGATGTCGTTGCGGCTAGCGGACGTTGACCGAGACGGCACGGACTTCCGTCGTCGGCCGGCCGTTCGTCTTGAGCACGATCTTGAACGTCGCGCTCGCGGTGCCCGCCTTCGCCTTGACGGGGATGCTGATCACGGTCGTCTTGCCCGCCTTGACCTTCACCGCCGCCTTGCCGGAGATGCCCTTGCCGGTCAGGCTCGCCGTGGCCGCGATCTCCGCCGGGCAGGAGACGCCGGTGAGCGCGTACTTCACCTTCGCGACGCCCTTGGTCACGCTGATGCGACCTGGCACGGCCGCGACGGCGGGCTTCGACTTGTCGACGGCGAAGCGGATGACGCTTCGCGTGCCGGAGTCGAACACGTAGAGGTCGCCCTTCGAGCCGACCGCGACGTCCTGCCCGATGAGGTCGCCCGAGGTGGCAGAGCCGAGCAGCTTCCCTGACGGCGAATAGTGGTCGACGCGTCGCTGGGAGATGTTCGTCATCCAGATGTTGCAGTCGAGGTCGACGCCGACTCCGATTGGCGCCGAGGGGCCGCCCTTGATTGTCTTGAGGAGCTTTCCGTTTTCGTCGAACCGTTTGACCGTCAGCGAGCCGTTGTCGGAGACGTAGATGCTGCCGTCGGGCGACACCTCGACGTCGCCGGTGCCCTTGAGCCCGCCGAGCGTCAAGCCGGCCGCATAGCCGTTCGCCTTGTCGTACCGGACGACCTTGACGGTGTTGCCCGCGTGCACGTCGACGAGGACGTTGCCGTCGGAGTCGACGGCGGCGCCGAGTGCGCTACCAGACGTCCCGATCGACTCCAGAGAAGCGCCCGCCTTCGAGAACTGCTGGGCTTGAGCTCCCGTGTCGGACGTCGCCCAGACGGTGCCGTCGGGGGCGATCGCGACGTCCGGGATGACGTCGGACGTGCCGAGCGCCATCTTCCCCTGGAAGGCGCCCGACGCCGAGAAGCGCTGGATGCGACGGTTGTCGCTGTCAGCCACGTACACGCTCCCGGACTTGTCGGTCGCCAGGCCGAAGGCGTTGTTGCCGAACTGGCCGTTCGCCGTCCCGATCTTGCCCCAGGCGCCTACCTTCTTGTACGCGGGTCCGGCCTGGGCGCTCTGTTGGCCGGCCGTGGCCACGACGGCACAGACTGCGAAGGCGGCGAGCGCCCCGATGGCGATCAATGGTGTTCGACTTCTCACGTTCACTCCTCCTGTCACGTGATCACGGGCGGCTGCACGCTGCGCGCGCACATCGACTGTAGGAAGCGGTCGTGCGTCTTCGCACCAGGGGAATCCCTAGGGTTGCGCAAAGGCTCATACCGCTGCGGTCTGCTCCACTCCGTCGAGCAGCTCGAGCACTGCTGGCCCGCCGGTCACGACGGAAGACGTGATCGTGCCGTCGGCTCCCAAGAGCACCGCCATCGGCGTCCCGTCGGCTCCGAGCGCTCCGGCCAGCTCCCACGCGGGGTCGAAGAGCACGGGGCATGCAAATCTCTCGGCTCGAACCTCGTCGATAGAACCTGCCGAGATCACGACCAACGCCGGCGTGTCGGGCGGGCGTGACTCCTCCCAGACGATCACGTCGTCGTGCATCGCGCGGCAGAAACCGCACCCCGGGTTCCAGAAGAGGACGACCGTGGGTCGGTCGACCAGCTGGGCGAGCTCGCGCGTGTTCCCGTCGAGGGACTCGAGTCGGATGGATGGGAGATCCGAACCGATGGGGAGCCCGGGGGTGCGACCGAGCCCGTCGAGTGCCTGTTGGACGAGGGTCTCGATCCAGTCGCCGCCGGCTGCGAGCCAGGAGGCGATAGTGCCGTCGTCGGCGATGAGCACGGCGCTCGGCGTTCCGTTGGCCTCGTACGCCTCGTAGGCGGCGAGGCCCTCGTCGACGAGCACGTGCTCGAGTCCATGTTGGGCGGCGTCTGCGCGGACCGCCTCCGGGTCGCCTTCGCTGAGCAGTGCGATCGTCAGCGCGTCGCCGTGCTCCCGTTGCCAGCGCGCGACCTCGGGCATCAGCACGGAGCACGGGCCGCACGTCGGGCTCGTGAAGAGCAGCAGCGTCGGGCACTCCGGCTCGAGGAGGTCGTCGAGGGCGACGCGGTCGCCCGCCGTGGAGGGCAGCCAGAAGGCCGGAGCGACCGTTCCGGGCGCGAGCCCGATCTGCGGAATCGCGTCAGGCTCGTCGAGCTCGAGGCCGGCGGCGCGCAGGCGCTCCTCGACGCGGTCGAGGCGGACGAGCACGCGGCCGTACCTTCGCAGCATGTGCGCGACGGCGACGCTCCCGACGGCCACGACCAGCGCGAGCACGAACGCAAGTCCGAGGACAAGCCACTGGAGACCGTCGAGGGCGGACACCCATGCGAAGGCTCCGGGGCCCGCATCGCCACGGCCTGCGACAACGACGAGTGCTGCCAGCGTTGCGAGGCCGGCGTTTCGGGCGAGCGTGCCCCAACCGGCCGGTGCGGAATGTAGCCGGCCGAAGCAATGGCAGTCCGGCTTCTGCCCACGGGCCAGGGCGACGGCGATTGCCATAGAGAACGCGAGGAGCAGCGCGAAGGCTGCGACCGCGGCCCACCATCGGGTCGCGGCGGAGAGCAGGAGCGCCGCGATCGCCAGCTCGGCGAGCGGCAGACCGAGCGCAACGGCGCCGGCGAGCCGCTCGGGCACACCGAACGAGCGCGCCGCGTTGCGTGAGCCGTTGCGGTCGAGCAGCTTTGCGACGCCGGCGACTGCCAGCACACATGCAAGGGCGAGCGAAGCGAAGAGAAGCGTCGTGGCCATTCGCTGTCGCTAGAGCCGCCTCATTCTCCCACGAACGCAGAACACCCGAGGGCCGATCAGCGGTGCCAGTTCCTCGCCGCCGGGAACGAGTGGGGCCAGGTCTTCTTCATCACAGCATCCCGCCTGACCAGGTGGACAGCACACGAGTGCTCCGCGAGGACGACTGCGAACTCGGACGGTCCCGGCGGGGCAGCAGAAGCGCGTCAGCTGCCCGCGGATCTCACTCGACACGATGCGACCGGTTGGACAACAAACGCGTGACCTCCCCGAGAACGCGCACTTCGTTCCCCTGCCGCAACACTTCGGTCCGCACGCACGCGAGCTCGGGCAACACTTCCCTCCCTTGCACGTCTGGCCGTTGGGGCAGCATTTCGCGCCGCACACGCGCTCCGCGGGGCAGCACTTTCCGTTCATGCACTTCTCACCCGGCTCACAGCAGTCAGACCCGCAAACTCGACGCTGACGGCAGGCGCCGCACGTCGAGGTCTTGGGGTTCGCGCAGGCTTGGCTCCGGTGACAGCAGTGCTGGCCGCACGGGTGGGAGCCGGGCCCGGCGAGCTTCTCACAATCGGGGAGGCACTCGCCGTCGTCGCACTTCGGGAACAGGTCTGTGCAGCAGTTGTACTTCTTCGACTGCCCGTTCGGCCACTTCGCTTGGGAGAAGCACGGCGTCTGTCTCTTGCCGGTGGTCGGGCTCGTGGGAGGGCAGTGGTTGATGCACTTCGGCGGGCCGGCAATATCGCCACACGAGAACTGCGGCTCAGGCCCTTCGCAGCAGTACCTCTTGTCCGGCGTGCGGTAGTCGCCGTCGTGGTCGAATGGGCAGTCCGAGTGCGCTGGGGGGCATGTCGCCGCACGCGACCGTCGAGCGGCCAGCGTGGCCCGCGGCGCGACGCCGGGCACGACCGCGGCCGCCAGCGACCCGCCGAGCAGGCGCAGCGCGCGTCGGCGCGGCATCGGCTCCGCCAGTGTCCGCGCCAGGTCGTCGACGACCCGCTCGAGGCTCATGCGGTTGACCCTACGCCGAGCATGTGTGCGATCGCACCAGGGGAATCCCTAGGCTGTGCTCTCTAGGCGAACGTCAGGCGCCGCGGCTTTCGTGTCCCGATCAGCAGCAGTCGCACGCGGCGCGCTGTGCAGCTTCGTACGCGTTGCCTCCGCCGAGTGAGACTGCGGCGTAGTAGTTGCGCGCCTGGGCCAGGCATGCCTGGCGGCGATAGCCGACCTGGTAGACGCCGCGGCATTCCTCCTGCATCAGCCTGTGGAAGCGGCGATCGCAGTACGCCTTGTTCTTTCGGCAGGTCTCGTAGCAGATGTCGTGAAAGTCGCACGCCGGCTTGAAGTTGGCCCTGAAGAAGCGATTCGGGATGACCGGGGACGCGATCCCTCCCTCGGGGCCGCAACCGTTCGCGCGAGGCGTGTGGTTCGCTTTCGCCTTCCGGTTGGGGCACCACTCGACTTGGGCGATCGGTCGTTTCGGAGCAACTCCCTTGACCGGTGTGCAGCAGTGCGTATCCGGGTCGTAGCAGCGCGCTTGCGGCATCAACTGGGTTCCCGCGCAGCATCTCTGACCTGCAGGGCATGGCCTGCCGCCGCAGCGATTGAGAACGCATCCCCTCTTGGTACAGATGGTCTGTGGGGGACAGCAGATCTGCCCACAACGTCTGTCGGCCGGACAGACGTTCACGCATCGATATCCGTTGGCCTTGTCGCCGCACCACCAGAACTGAGATGGCGCGGGGCAGCAGTACTCGTCGCGCACTCCTCCGACGGTGTCCTTCCAGCACGTTCGCTCGTTGGCTCCGCATGCAGTCGATCGTGACGCGCCTGGACGCGCGTCTGCCGTGCCCACTCCGGGCAGCGTCGCGGCGGCGAGCGTCGTCCCGAGTACCCGAAGTGCGCGGCGCCGCGAAATCGGCTCCGCGAGCGTCCGCGCGAGGTCGTCGACCAGGCGGTCGAAGCTCATGCCGTCGACTCTACGGCGATCATGTGCCGGATCGCACCAGGGGAATCCCTAGGTTTCCGGGGCAGCATCGATCAGGATGCGGCCATGCTGGTCGGTCGTAGGGCGGAGCGCGCGAAGCTCGACGCGCTGGTCGATGGAGTTGTGCGTGGTCAGGGATCGGGCCTGCTCCTCACCGGCGAGCCCGGCATCGGCAAGACCGAGCTGCTCGACGACCTCCTGGAGCGACGCGGCGGGGAGGTCACCGTCCTTCGCACAGCGGGCCGGGAAGGGGCGGATCTTCCGTTCGCAGCCCTCGCAGAGCTCGTTGCGCCCGTCCACGACTCGATCGGCGAGCTCCCCGAGCCGCAGGCGCGCGCGCTACGTCGCGCACTCGCCCTCGAAGCGGGCGGCGGCGTGGTCGATAGCCTCGCCGTCGGTGTAGCCGCGCTCGGGCTCTTTCTCCGGCATGCGCGACGGAAGCCCGTGCTGGTGGTCGTCGACGACCTGCAGTGGGTCGACGAGCCTTCCAGAGCGGCGCTCCATTTCGCCGCTCGGCGGCTCGACCGAATGCGGGTCGCCCTGCTCTGCGCCGCGCGCGAGGGGCAGCTCGCGGACGTCGAACTCGAGGAGATGCCCGTCCTCCTCGTCACCGGGCTGCGGGCGCGTCCCGCGGGCGAGCTGCTGGCGCGTTCGGTACCGGCCGCACTCGCCTCCACCGTCAGGCGGAAGCTCCTCGAACTATCGTCCGGCAATCCGCTGGCGCTGATCGAGCTCCCGACCGGCCTCACCCAGGCTCAGCTCTCCGGGGATGAACCGCTCGGCGAGCCGATCCCGGTCAACGGCGGCATCGAGCGCACCTTCGGGGCGCGGGTGGCGCGCCTGCCGGAGGCGACGAGGCGGGCACTGCTGCTCGCGGCGGCGGTGGGAGCCGCGGAGCACGATGTGCTGTCCAAGGCGCTCGAGCACGAAGGGCTCGACCTCGAAGTGTTTGCGCCGGCCGTGAGCGATCGCCTCGTCTCCGTCGCAGGCGGCGCTGTCGAGTTCCGCCACCCACTCGTCCGTTCCGTTGTCTACCACGCCTGGAGCGAGGGGCTACGCCGATCCGCGCACGCGCTGCTCGCCGACGTCGAGTCCGACCCCGACCGTCGCGCATGGCACCTGGTCGCGGCCACCGTCGCACCCGACGAAAGAGTCGCTGCCGAGCTCGACGCCGCCGCGGAGAGGGCGCTCGCCCGCGGTGCTCCTGCGTCCGCGGCGCAAGCACTCGACGTCGCAGCGGGATTGACCGACGCGGTGGATGCCAGGGCCGCGCGGCTTGCGCGAGCGGCGCGAGCAGCCCACCGAGCCGGTGACGTGCCTGCAGCCGGACGTCTCGTCGCCGAAGCGAACGGCTTGACCGACGATCCGGTCATCCGGGCCGACCTGCTGCTCGTGGAGTCGGATCTCCGCATGCGCGCCGGGGATTTCGAAGGCGCGCACCGCGAGCTCATCGCCCAGGCGGAGCGCCTGCTCCCGATCGACCCTCGCCGCGCCACAACGCTGCTCCTGCTCGCCGCGAAGTTCCAGATCTACCGCCTCGCGGCCGCGGTGGCGGCAGACGACGTCGAACGGGCGCTGACCTTCGTTCCGGCTGCAAAGCGTGAGATGACCCATCTCGCGGCGCTCAGCATGAGCCGAGCGGTCGCCGGCCGAGAGGGTGCACGCGAGGCCGCGCTCGCCGCCGCCGAGGCGGCGTCACGATCACCGCATGGACACGCCCACACGAACGGAATCGCCTGGCCGCTGATCTGGCTCGAGGAGTACGACGCCGCGCGGGACGTCACGAGGGCGGCGATCTCGGTCCAGCGAGAGGCCGGGTTCCTGCTCTACCTGCCGCAGGCACTCCTACCTCAGGCGGAGCTCGACTTCCGGACGGGACGGTGGACGGACGCGCTGGGCGCCGTGTCGGAGGCGCTCGAGTTGTTCGACGAGACCCGGCAGCCCACCGAGGCTGCAGCCGCCTCGGCGGTGCTCTCGCGGATGGAGGCGGCCCGCGGCAACACGGACGCCTGTCGGACGCTGGCCGAGCGCGCCCTCGCCAGCGACGTGGAATGCGGACTGCGAAGCTCCTCCGCCCATGCGCTTGCAGCGCTCGGGCTCCTGGAGCTCGGTGCGCGCCGACCCGCCGCGGCGATCTCCCCGTTGGAAGCTGTCGAGCGCATCGCCGCACGCGGCGCGGTCGGCGAGCCATGGATGTTCCTGTCCGCACCGGATCTGGTGGAAGCGCATGCCCGCGCCGGTAACAAGGCCCGTGCAGAGGAGATCCTGAGGGCGTTCGAAGAGCGCATAGATGACCTGGGGAGGATCTCGGCGTCCGCCGCAGCAGCACGATGCGCCGGAATCGTCGGCGAGACGGGCGATTGGCGGGACGCGTTCGACCAGGCCCTCGCGCTCCACGCGCAGGTGCCGACGCCGTTCGAGCGCGCCCGGACCGAGCTCTGCTACGGCGAGCGACTTCGTCGTACGCGCAAGCGGGTCGAGGCGCGCCAGCGGCTACGGACAGCCCGCGAGATCTTCCAGCAGCTCGGTGCCGCGCCGTGGGTGGAACGCGCCGAGGCGGAGCTGCGGGCGAGTGGCGAGACGAGGCGACTCGGTTCGACGCCAAGCGATGCGCTCACGCCGCAGGAGCTGTCCGTGACGAAGCTCGTGACCGAGGGCGCCACGAACCGCGAGGCAGCCGCGGCACTCTTCGTCAGTGAGAAGACGGTCGAGTTCCATCTCGGCAACGTCTATCGCAAGCTCGGCATCAGGTCGCGGAGCCAGCTGGCACGGAGCGCCGCCGCCAAGGAGGCCTGACGACGAACCGGCGGTTGCGTGCACAGGTTCGCGCCTGTGATCATTTGCACATGAGCGAGACGACCGTCGGCACTGGGCCGCTCGAGCTCGGTCACGAGGCTCTGCTCCGGGGCGATTGGGCCGAGGCGCGCGCCGCGTTCGAGGAGGCGGCCGCGGTTGACGGATCGCCCGAGGCACTCGACGGGCTCGGGCGGGCGCTCTGGTGGCTCCGCGACGGAGAGGGAGCGATCGTCGCGCGTGAGCGCGCCTATGCCGGGTTCCGTCGTGAAGGCGTGCTGGCGCGTGCGGCGCGGATTGCGCTCTGGCTGTCGCGCGAGTACGCCCTCGTGTACGAGAACCACTCGGCGTCACGCGGCTGGCTCGCGCGCGCCGAGCGACTGCTCGCGGACGCCGCCCCGGGCGCGGAGCGCGGCTGGCTCGACCTCGCACGCTCCGAGCGCTCCCGAGATCCCGCTGATGCAGCGGCGCTCGCAGAGTCCGCGCTCGACGTCGCATTGGCGACAGGCGATCGCGACCTCGAGCTGCGTGCGCTTGCCCAGTCGGGGCTGGCGGAGATCTCACGGGGCCACGTCGACGAGGGGCTCGAGCGGCTCGACGAGGCGATGGCGGCCGTCACGGGCGGCGAGCCCGCGTCGCTCGAGACCTTCTCCGACGTGTACTGCACGCTGCTGCACGGGTGCGAGCTCGCCGGAGAGAGCGAGCGTCCCCGTGAGTGGAGCCAGGTGCTCGAAGCCTTCGCGCGCGAGGTGGACTACCTGCCGCTGCTGGCGTTCTGCCGGAGCTGCTGCGCAGACGTCCACGCCTCTCGCGGCCGCATCGACGAGTCCGAGAGCGAGCTCGTCGCGGCACTCGCGGAGCTCGAATCGGCCGGCCAGCGCGCCCGGTGCGTCCATCCGGCGACCCGTCTGGCGACGATCCGCGTGCATCAGGGCCGCCTCGAGGACGCTGAGCAGCTGCTCGCTGGCCTGGCAGGCGCTCCCGAGGCTGTCGAGGCATCGGTTCAGCTGCGCCTGGCCGCCGGCGAGCCGCAGGCGGCCGCGGCGGTGCTCGAGCGTCGCCTCGACGAGGTCGGTCGCGACAGCCTGCTCGCTGCGCCACTGCTTGCCCGGCTGGTCGAGGCTCAGCTGGCCCTCGGCGAGAACGGCGCGGCGCGCGACGCGAGCGAGCAGCTCGCCGTACTCGCCGACGTGCCGGGACGGGATCGGATCGAGGCGATGGCCATGCTCGCCCGTGGCCGCTGCGAGGCTGCGATGGCGGATCCGGCGGCACCGGACACGTTGCGTTCCGCCGTCAACGGTTTCGCCGCGCTCGGTCTCCGCCTGGACGCGGCACGGGCCCGTCTCGACCTGGCTGGCACGTTGGCGCAGGGCTCGCCCGAGCTCGCGATCGAGGTCGCGAAGCGTGCCCGGACAGAGCTCGAGTCGCTCGGCGCCGACAGGGAAGCGGACCAGGCTGCGGCGCTCATGCGCTCGCTGGGCGCGAAGGGACGTGCCGGCCCGCGTGCGACCGGCGACCTGTCGAAGCGTGAGCTCGAGGTCGTCCGCCTCCTTGCCGAGGGTCTCACCAACGCCGACATCGGTCGCCGCCTGTTCATCAGCCCGAAGACAGCCGAGCACCACGTGGCACGCATCCGGGCAAAGCTCGACCTGCGCAGCCGCTCCGAGGCGGCTGCCTGGGCCGTGCGCAACCTGAAGGCCGATTAGGGGCTTTCCCCCTACCCCCGCGTTCGGCGACGCGGCACCGTGTGGCTCGACCACGAACCATCGACAAGGAGGTCGATCGTGTCGGAGCAGAACAAGGATCTCGTCCGTCGGTACTACACCGACGTGCTCAACGGCAGGAACCTCGACGCGGTGAGCGAGTTCTTCGCCGACGATCGGCTCGTGCAGGGCATCCGCGGAGGATGTTTCTCGTACTTCGTGGCCTTCCCCGATCTCCACGTCAGCGTCGAGGACCTGATCGCGGAAGGCGACCAGGTCTTCTGTCGCTCGGTGATGACGGGGACGCACGACGGCGAGTACAAGGGCATCGCGGCGACCGGGCGCAACATCTCTGCCGAGACGGCCGAGATCTACCGGGTCGCGGACGGCATGTTCGTCGGCTACTGGTGCCTCGCGAACGTCGCCGGGTTGATGCGGCAGCTGACCGAGGAGCCCGTGGCCGCAACCGCTTGACCCGTCCTCTCGATCGTGAATCAATCCGCAGCCACTGACGAGCAAGGAGGTAACCGATGCCGAAGGCATCCAAGGCGACAGCGTCGGAGTCGTACGAGCTCGACGGCTACGAGGGCCACTTCGAGCACTTCGAGGGCGGCTACTCGGTCGGCTTCGAGACGTACACGGCCGACGCCGACCTGGCACCGCTCTTCGCGGGGCTGCCCGACGACCGCTGCCAGTGCCCGCACTGGGGCTACGTGATCGAGGGGAAGGTCACGTTCACGTTCAGCGACGGGCACGAGGAGACCTACGAGGCGGGTGACGCCTACTACGCACCGCCCGGCCACACGCCGACGCTTTACGCCGGCTCCCAGGTCGTCGAGTTCCACCCCACGGCCGAGCTCGCGAAGACGATGGAGGTCGTGGAGCAGAACATGGCCGCGATGGAGGCCTGAGCGCTCTTGGCGGGGGCAGGCACTCGCGCGCCCCCGCCGTCGCCCTGTTGAGCGATCGGCACACTCCCGGCGCAGACCGCCCTTGACAGGGTCGCGGTGTCTGACACCTTTTCCACAGGCAGTTTGTGTCAGATCACGTTTCGCTCGGGGCGGGGGGTACCGCCGGACGCAAAGCGCTCGGCGGACAGCGGCGCAACGTCGACGAACGGCTCCCGACGGAGGACGAGGTCGCGCAGGATCTCGCCCATCGCAGGGCCTTGCAGGAAGCCGTGCCCGGAGAAGCCGGTCGCGTAGAGGAAACGTGAAGGTGACGCGGCCTCGCCGACGATCGCGTTGTGGTCGGGCGAGACCTCGTAGAAGCCGTTCCAACCACCGGCGAGCCCCAGGTCAGGCAGACGGGGGCAGCGGCGCTCGGCGACCTCGAGCACGCTGAGTAGCCAGTCCGGGTCGGCCGGCCGGTCGAACCCGGGCGGCTGGGCGCGATCGGCCATCCCGAAGAGCAGCCCGGGCCCTTCGCGGTGGAAGTAGAAGCCGGTTGAGAAGTCGATGGTGAGCGGGATGCGCTCGGACAGGTTCGCGACCGGGGCCGTGTAGTGGATCTGGCGAAGGACCGGCTCGACGGGCAGCTCGACACCGACCATGGCACCGAGGGAGCGAGACCAGGCGCCCGCACAGCACAGCACGGTCGACGTCTCGAGGGCACCGAGGCTCGTGTGGACGCGTCGCAACTCGTCGGCCTCGACGTCGAGCCGCGAGACCTCGCAGCCGATGACGATCTGCGCTCCGTGAGCGCGCGCGCCTGCGGCGTAGCCGGAGACAACGGCCTCGGGGCTCGCATGTCCGTCGAGTGGGCAGAACGTCGCCGCGAGCACGCCCTCGAGCCCTGTGAGCGGCGACAGCTCGGCAGCCTCCGCCGCGGAGAGCAGCCTGCTCGGGACGCCCAGCTCGTTCTGCAATGCCACGGCCGCCTCGAACGCGGCGACGTCCTCTCCCCGGTCGAGCAGGAACAGGTAGCCGACCTGATGGAGGTCGATGACGCCGCCCGGGCGCTGCTCGAACCGCTCGAACGCGTCGATGCTCCGCCGCGCGACCGCGATGTTGAGCGGGTCGGAGAACTGCGTGCGGACGCCACCGGCCGCCTTGCTCGTCGAGCCGGACGCCAGCGCATCCCTCTCGAGCAGCACGACCTCGGCGCCGGCCTCCGCGAGATGGAAGGCGGCGCTCGTCCCCATCACGCCACCGCCGACGATCACGACGTCCGCGCCCGCGGGGAGGGCGACGCCGCTCACCGGCGGATCGCGCCGCGCAGGAAGAACCCGACGTTCGCCGGTCTCTCTGCGAGCCGCCGCATCAGGTACGGATACCAGTCGGGCCCGTACGGCGTGGCGACGAGAACCTTGTAGCGATCAGTTACAAGGGCCCGTTGGAGGGCTGGGCGCACGCCGTAGAGCATCTGGAACTCGAAGCGGTCACGGCCGACCCCGGAGCGCTCGGCAAGCGCCTTCACGTGCTCGATGATCGCTTCGTCGTGCGTGGCGACGGCGATGTATGCACGGGCGTCGAGCCCGCGTTCGACGAGCCGGACGAACGAGCGGTCGACATCGGCCTTGTCGGGGTACGCGACGTCGGGCGGCTCCAGGTAGGCGCCCTTGACGATGCGCAGGTTCGGCATCAGCGGCAACAGCCGCTCGAGGTCGTCGTCCGACCGGTAGAGGTACGACTGCAGCACCGTGCCGACCGCTTCGTGGCCCGCCCGCCGGAGCCGTTCGTAGACGTCGAGCGTGACGTCGACGAGTGAGGACTGCTCCATGTCGATCCGGATGAACGTCCCGAGTCGCTCCGCGCGTGTCACGAGGCGTTCGAGGTTCGCGCGGGCGAGCTCCTCGTCCGCGTCCAGCCCGAGGTGCGTCAGCTTGAGCGCGACGTTGGCCCGCAGACGCTCGGCGACGAGGCGGTCGAGCACCTGCTCGTACGCGCCGGTCACCCTCTCGGCGGCGGCTTCGTCGGGAGTTGCCTCGCCGAGCAGGGTCGTGTTGGCGTGGAGACCGGCATCGTTCAGCCTTCGCAGCACGGCCACGCATTCGTCGAGCGTCTGGCCAGCGACGAAGCGAGCCGCTCCGAAACGCATGCCGTGGCCCTGGACGAACCGCTGCAGGCGAGCACTTGCCGCGGCGCGGAGGATCACGGCGCGGGGGAGCTGCCTCAGCGTCGCGGCGAGCTGCATGGCGCGGAGCCTATCCTCGTCGCGAGCGAGGCCTCAGGCTGCGCCGGCGGCCCGCTCGACCTCCACGCGCGACGGGTAGGAGAGCGCGCAGCCGCGTGATCGGCACGAGAGGCAGGCGGCGCCGACGCCGACGCGCAGAGCACGCACCGGGTCGCCGCCCGCAAGGCGTGTGGCGAGGTACGCGCCGGCGAGCGCATCGCCCGCACCCGCGGCATCGACGACGTCGACGGGAAGCGCGCGCTGCACGGTCGAGCTGCCACCCACGTGCAGCACGGCGCCGTCCGCTCCACGTGTGACCACGACCTCGCCCACGTCGGGAAGCACCGCCGGAAGCTCGTCGATCGCCGCCTCGAACACGCTCGTGGCTTCCTCTTCGGAGAGAAAGAGGACGTCCGCTCGCCGGGCGGCCTCCACCAGCGCGCCGACATCCCCGCCGAGCGCGGGGCGGTGGTTGATCGCGATGGAGCTCAGCGCCCCGGCGCCACGTGCTCTCGCGAGCGCGTCCAGGGCAGCCTCGGACGACGTCTCGGAGACCGCGAGCGTGATCCCGCTCAGATGGAGCACGCCGAGTCCCGCGAAGAACCCGTCCCCGAGGTCTCGAGGCCCGAAGCGTGAGCCGGCCGAGTCGACACGGTGGTAGTCGAATCGGTTCGGGCCGTCGGCGCCGCGCTCGTTGACGTAGATCCCCGTCGGCCCGCCCGCGTCGACGACGACGTGGCGGACGTCGATGCCCTGATCCGCCCAGAACATGAGCAGCCGACGGCCGAGCGAGTCGTCGCCGACGCGCCCGCCGATGCGGGCGGCAGCGCCTAGACGCGACGCCATCACGGCGGTGTTGGCGACGTCGCCGCCGAAGCCGAGGATCACCGTCGTGTCGGGCGGTGACTCGAGCCCGAGCTCCAAGAGTCCTTCGCCGACGACCCCGAGCGCGGCCACCTCAGTTCGCTGCCGGGTCGAGCGGCATCGCCGCGAGTACGGCGAACGGGCCGCCCTTGCGACGCAGGACGGCGCTCCACAGGCCGTCCGGGTCGTCCGTGAACACATCCTTCGGGAGCGCCCGTTCGACGATCCAGGCGGCCTCCGCGAGCTCGTCCTCGAGTTGGCCAGGGCCCCAGCCCGCGTAGCCGGCGAAGACCCGCATCCGTGAGACGTCGCCGACATCGTCGGCGGTCTCGATCTCGCCCGGGAGGAAGCCGACGGTGCCGAAGACGAGGACGCCCGCCTTCTCCGGCTCCTCGAACTCGCCGAGCACGAGGACGGCCTGCGGCTGCACGGGGCCACCGACGTGGACGAGATCGTGCTCCGCCACCAGCTCGGACAGCACGGGCACCGCCTCGTCGACCGACGCCGGCGAGGGCCGGTTGAGCACGACGCCCATCGCTCCCTCGGCTCCGTGCTCGCCGACGAGCACGACGGTCCGCCGGAAGTTCGGGTCGACGAGCGCCGGCCCGGCGACGAGCAGGTGTCCCTTCAGCGAGTCCATCTACGCATTCTCGCGGACGGTGACGGGTCTCGGCGCAACGAGCCGGCGGCGGTAGGATCGGGTCATGCCCGTGGTCAGTCGCGAGGTGCGTCTTGTCGCCCGCCCGCACGGGATCCCCGACGAGGATCTCTTCGAGCTCTCCGAGGTGACGATCCCGGATCCCGGAGAGGGGCAGGTGCTGATCCGCAACGCGTTCCTCTCCGTCGATCCGTACATGCGCGGCCGCATGAACGACATGCGGTCCTACGTGGCGCCGTTCGCGCTCGGTGAGGCGATGACGGGAGGCGCCGTCGGGCGCATCGTCGAGAGCCGGAACGAGCGGTGGCCAGAGGGGACCTGGGTCGTGCACCAGCTCGGCTGGCGCGAGTGGGCCCTCGCGGACGGGCACGGACTGCTTCCCGTCGACCCGTCCTTGGCACCGGTGTCGACAGCGCTCGGCGCCCTCGGCATGCCGGGGTTCACCGGTTGGTACGGCCTCAGCGAGCTTGGGCAGCCGGCGGAGGGCGAGACGGTGTTCGTCTCGGGTGCCGCCGGCGCCGTGGGCAGTGTCGCCGGCCAGGTCGCCAAGCTCCTCGGTTGTCGTGTGATCGGGAGTGCGGGGTCGCCGGAGAAGCTCGAGTGGCTACGCGAGGTCGGATTCGACGAGGTGTTCTCGTATCGCGATCGGCCCGTGCACGAGTCGCTGCGCGAGGTCGCTCCGGACGGGATCGACATCTACTTCGACAACGTCGGCGGCGACCACCTCGAGGCTGCGATCTCCTCGCTGAACAAGCACGGGCGGATCGTCGCCTGCGGCGCCATCTCGCGGTACAACGACACGGAGCCCGCGCCGGGGCCGCGCAACCTGTTCATGCTCTTCACGAAGCGGCTGACCGCGCGGGGCTTCATCATCTCCGACCACTGGGACCGGCTCGGCGACTTCCTCTCGGTGATGGGGCCGTGGGTGGCGGAGGGGAAGGTGCAGTACCGGGAGACCGTGGTCGACGGGATCGATCAGGCGCCGCAGGCGTTCCTCGGACTGCTCGCCGGTGAGAACATCGGCAAGATGCTCGTCAAGGTCGGGCCCGACGAGTGAGGCTTCGCTGCCGGCTGCTCGGGCACAAGGTGTCCAAGGGACGGAAGTTCTTCCTCACAGAGCGCCGCGGCAGGTGCGTGCGCTGCGGCAAGCGCACCCAGATCAAGCGGTCGTGACGCTCAGGCGTCGAGTGCGACGCGGAGCGATGCCACGTACGCCT
The DNA here is from genome assembly GCA_963701395.1 of uncultured Actinomycetes bacterium. Classification (GTDB taxonomy): domain Bacteria; phylum Actinomycetota; class Thermoleophilia; order Gaiellales; family Gaiellaceae; genus Gaiella. The sequence continues at coordinate 12,038 of CAVOZU010000006.1, read as the reverse complement.
GCAGCGCCTCGGGCCCGTCTGCGGCGACCTGCAGTGCCCGCGAGCCGACGACGACGCCGTCGGTGAGCTCCGCCGCCGCGCGCGCCTGCTGGGGTGTGGAGATGCCGAAGCCGGCGTAGAGCGGCACGTCGGTGATCGCGCGCGCCCGGGCTGCGAGGCCGACGAGCTCTTCTGAGAGCTCGGCTCGCGCCCCGGTCGTGCCGGTCAGCGTCACGAGGTAGAGCCATCCATCCGTGGTCTCGGCGGCGAGCCGGATCCGCTCGTCGGTCGACGTCGGCGCGACGAGCTGGATGCGTCGCAGGTCGGACCGCGCCCCGGCGGGAAGGTCGGCGACGATCATCCCGGTCGCCCCGGCAGCTCGGGCGTCCGCGTCGAAGCGCTCCCAGCCGTATGCCTCGAGCAGGGACGCGTACGTCATGGGCACGAGGGGCGTCCTCCCGACGAGAGCACGGGTCTCGGCGAGGCAGGCGAGGCACGCCTCCGTGCGCATGCCCTCCGCCAGCGCCTGCTCTGCGGCAGCACGGATCACGGGCCCGTCTGCGAGCGGATCCGAGAAGGGGAAGCCGACCTCGACGATGTCGGCTCCGCCGGCGACGGCAGCCGCGGCGAGAGCGGGCGTCTCCCGTCCTGCCATCAGGTAGATGACGAGCGTCTTGCTCACGATGGGGCCCTGCCGGCCGAGTCGGGAAGCGCGATCACGTCGATCCCCTCGCCGCGGGCGGCGTCGGCGACCGGTTGATCCGGGGTCGCGACCGAGTCGCGGCCGGGCCGGGCGGAGGCGAGGAGTACGCAGTCGGCGAGCGAGATCGGAGCGGTCCGTCGGTGATCGTGGCGTGCGCGGACTCGGCCGCACGCCAGGCGCAGCGGTCGTCGACATCGACGATCGTCAGCGCTCCTCCACCCACGAGCGTCTCGACGGCGTTCCGAGTCTGGGAGACCTCGATGCCCTGGGTGCGCTCGAGGACATCGGCAGCCTCGGCGAGGTTGAGGGCGTTCACGCCGCAGTCGCCACCGCGAAGGAGCGCCTCGACGTCGGTACTCGCCGACTCGGCGGCGAGCACCGAGATGACCGCATACGCGTCGAGGACGATCACTTGCCGTAGTACCGTCGATGCTTCGCTACCTCGGCCTGCTGCTCGTCTTCGCGAGCGAGACGGCGGAGCTCGACCGTCGTCAGCTTCATGCGGTCCTTGAAGATGCCCCGGACGGCGTCGATCGGGTCGTCGGGCATGGGGCGGACGACGACATGATCTCCTCGATCTTCGATCTGCACGTGCCGCGTCTGCCACCGGCGCCTGATCGTGGCCGGCAGGGAGAACTGGCCGCTCGTGGTGATCTTGTATGTGTTCATATCTCATAAATCATACTATTATTTAGGAGATCATACGTCGTTCGCGCATCGCACGGAGCGCCTCGTCGAGGTCCTTGTCGCCACGGCCGGAGAGACAGACGAGCACGAGCTCATCGTCCACGGCGTCGACCCGCGCCAGCGCGTGGGCCGATTCGAGCGCGGGGATGATGCCCTCGGTGCGCGAGAGCCGGGCAAACGCTTCGAGCGCCTCGTCGTCGGTGCACGGGAGGTACTCGGCACGCCCGCTGTCGCGGAGCCACGCGTGCTCGGGGCCGACCCCGGGGTAGTCGAGACCCGCGGAGATGGAGTGCGCGTCCTCGATCTGACCGTCGGCGTCGGCCAGGATCGACGAGCGCGAGCCGTGCAGGACGCCGCGGCGCCCGGTGCCGAGCGACGCGGCACCCGCCGCCTCGACACCGACGAGGCGGACGTCGGCGTCGTCGACGAAGGCGGTGAACATCCCGATCGCGTTCGAGCCGCCGCCGACGCAGGCGAGCACGGCAGCCGGGAGCCGCCCTTCGAGCTCGAGGATCTGCTCTCGGGCCTCGTGCCCGATCACGGCCTGCAGGTCGCGCACGAGCTCCGGGTACGGAGCGGGGCCGACACAGGAGCCGATCACGTAGTGCGTCGTCTCGACGTTGGTGATCCAGTCGCGGATCGCCTCGCTGGTCGCCTCCTTCAGGGTGCGCGTGCCGAACTCGACGGGAACGACCGACGCGCCCAGCAGGTGCATGCGCTCGACGTTGGGCGCCTGGCGCCGCATGTCCTCCGAGCCCATGTAGACGACGCACTCGAGGCCGAATCGCGCACACGCCGTCGCCGTTGCCACCCCGTGCTGGCCGGCGCCGGTCTCGGCGATGATCCTCTGCTTGCCGAGCCTGCCTGCGAGCACGACCTGTCCGATCGCGTTGTTGATCTTGTGCGCGCCGGTGTGATTCAGGTCCTCGCGCTTGAGGTACAGGCGCTTCCCGGGTGCGAACCGCTCGACGAGCGTGAGCGGTGACGGACGGCCGACGTACGAGTGCAGCAGCCCGTCCACCTCGGAGCGGAAGTCGGGATCGTCGCGCAACGCGGTCCACGCCTCGGTCAGCTCGTCGAGGGCCGGGATCAGCGTCTCCGGCACGTAGCGGCCGCCGTACGTGCCGAACGTCTCTGTCTGGGGATCGGGTGCGGTCATGCGCGGGCGGCCTCCACGTAGGCGCGGACGAGATCGTGCTCCTTGACGCCCGGGGACGTCTCGAGCGAGGAGCTGGCGTCGACGGCCCATGGGCGTACGGCGGCGATCGCAGCGCGCACGGTGTCGGGCCCGAGCCCACCGGCAAGCATGACGCGCCCTGCCCGCGCAGCCGCGGCCGCGCGGTCCCAGTGGTCGGGGTCGTCTCCGTCCCACGGCAGGTCGAGCACGCGGGCCACCGGGCGTCCGGCGCGTTGTAGGACGGCGTCGCGGCCGCGCACCTTGCCCTCAGCCCGCTCGTGCACCTGGTCGAGGTCTGCGTCGGAGTCGCCGGCCTCGCCCACCCACACGGCAACCGAGAGGACGGTGTCGGGTACCGGCAGCGCACGGTCGGCGGCGCGGGGGCTCGCCGGCTCGAGCACGAACCCGACGAGGTCGGCGCCGGCGGCGAGCGCAGCCTCGACGTCTTCTTCGCGGGTCAGTCCGCACACCTTGACGAGCGGGCGGGAGAGGAGCTCCTCGAGCTTCGTGGCAGGATCGGGCGCCTGCATCAACGCCGAGCCGACGAGGATCGCGTCGGCCCCTGCCAGCTCCGCTGCGGCGCCCTGGGCGCGCGTCTGCACACCGGACTCGGCAATCACGAGCCGGTCGCGCGGAGCCGCCGCGACGAGGTCAAGCTGCGCGGCCCGATCGATGCGGAATGTCGCGAGGTCGCGCGCGTTGAGACCGATCACGGGGGCGCCGAGCCGCACGGCGCGGTCGAGCTCGGCGGCGTCGTGGGCCTCGACCAGCGTGTCGAGGTCGAGCGCCGTCGCGGCGCGTAGCAGTGACGCCACCTGCGTGTCGTCGAGGTCGCGCAGGATCAGCAACGCCGCGTCGGCACCGTGCTCCTTCGCGGTGCGCAGGTCGTCCTCCGTGGAGAAGAAGCCCTTCGCCAGAAGCGGCACGTCCGAAGCGGCGCGGGCTGCGCTCAGATCGCCCCAGGTGCCGTCGAAGCGGGCGTCGACGAGCACCGAGACGGCGCCTGCGCCCGCTGCGGCGTAGGCGGCGGCGATCGGCCCTGGCTCGGCACCCGGCCGCAGTGACCCGGCCGACGGCGAGCGGCGCTTGATCTCGGCGATCGCCGAGAGCCCCGGGGTCGAGACGGCGTCGTTGAACCGTCCCATCAGCCAGCCGCTCCGAAGAGCTCGACGAGCGCACGGAGCGTCTCGGTGGCGGCTCCGCTGTCGATGGTCTCGCGGGCGCGCTCTACACCGCCTGCGACGTCCGGCGCGAGCCCCGCTGCGACGAGTGCGGCGCCTGCGTTCAGCGTCACGGCGTCGCGGCGTGCCCCGTGCTCGCCCGCGAGCACGACACGGATCGCCGACGCGTTCTCGGCGGCGCCGCCCCCGGTGAGCCGGGCGGGATCCGCTGCCTCCATCCCCAGGTCTCGCGGGTCGAGCGTCCACTGCCGCAGCTCGCCGGCGACGACCTCGAGGACGAGGTTGGGGCCGGCGGGCGACAGCTCGTCGAGGCCCCCGGCTCCGTGCACGACGAAGGCGTGCTGCGCGCCGAGACGTGCCAGCGCCGAGGCAAACGTCTGGGCCAACGCGGGGGAGTACACGCCGAACACGCCGTCCTTTGCTCCGGCCGGGTTGGCGAGCGGGCCGAGGATGTTGAACACCGTTCGTGTGCCGAGCTCTTGGCGCACCGGCGCCACGTGGCGCATCGCCGGATGATGCGCACGCGCGAACATGAAGCCGAAGCCGAGCGTGTCGATCGATGCTGCGATCGCCTCCGCGGGTTGGTCGAGGGAGATGCCGAGCTCCTCGAGCACGTCGGCCGATCCGCAGGCGGAGCTCGCCGAACGGTTGCCGTGCTTTGCCACTGCGGCACCGGCGGCAGCCGCGACGAGCGCTGCGGCGGTGGAGATGTTGAACGTGTTCGCCCCGTCGCCACCTGTGCCGACGACGTCGATCAGGGGCGTGCGCATCGGCTGCACGGGCACGACGTGCTCGCGCATCGCCTCGGCGAGCCCCGTGATCTCCTCGGCGGTCTCTCCCTTCGCGCGCAGGGCGACGAGGAAGCCGGCGATCTGCGCTGACGTCGCCTCGCCGTCCATGATCTCGCCCATCACGGCGTGCGCGGTCGCGCGGGGAAGATCGCAGCCGTCCAGCAGCTCCTGGATCGCGTCGACGATCACGGGCTCTCCAGGAAGTTGCGCGCCAGCGCCGGACCGTCTGGTGTGAGCACCGACTCCGGATGGAACTGCACGCCTTCGATCGCGCGCGTGCGGTGGCGTACGCCCATCACCTCGCCGTCCTCGGTTCGCGCGGTGACGTCGAGATCGGCCGGCACGTCCGTCGCGGCGAGCGAGTGGTAGCGACCGGCCTCGATCGCCTCCGGCAGACCGCGGAACACGCCCTGCCCGTCGTGGTGCACGAGACTCGCCTTGCCGTGGAGCAGTGCGCGGGCCTGGCCGATCGTGCCGCCGAACGCCTCGACGATCGCCTGATGCCCGAGACACACGCCGAGCGTCGGCACGGTGGGGCCGAGGCGCTGGATCAGTTCGACCGAGACGCCCGCGTCGACGGGCCGACCCGGTCCTGGCGAGATCACGAGCCGGTCGGGCGCGAGCGCCTCCGCCTCATCCGCCGTGATCGCGTCGTTGCGGAACGTCATCACCTCCGCGCCCAGCTCCTCGAACAGGTGGACGAGGTTGTAGGTGAACGAGTCGTAGTTGTCGATCATCAGGACTCTCACGCCGCCGGCCGCCCTTCGCACAGCCGTGTCCGACTGAAGTCGGACACCGCTGTTCGGCCGGCCGCTCACGACGCGAGCTCCCGTTCCGCCAGGTCGATCGCAGCCTCGAGCGCGGCAAGCTTGCGCAGGCACTCCTCGTGCTCCGCCGCCGGGTCGGAGTCGACCACGATCCCGGCTCCCGCCTGCAGGTGGGCGACGCCGTTCACGAGCACGATCGTCCGCAGCGTGATGCACGCGTCCATGGTGCCGTCCGGGAGCGCGTAGAGCACGGCTCCTGCGTATGGGCCACGCCGGTAGCCCTCGAGCTCCGAGATGATCTGCATTGCGCGGACTTTGGGCGCGCCCGAGACCGTCCCGGCCGGGAAGCACGCGCGGAGCACCTCGAAGGAGGTGATGCCGTCCCGGATCTCGCCCACCACTTCGGACACGAGATGCGAGACGTGTGAGAAGCGCTCGACCTCCATCGATCGCGCCACGTGCACGGTGCCGCTGCGGCACACGCGAGAGAGGTCGTTGCGGCCGAGGTCGACGAGCATCACGTGCTCCGCCCGGTCCTTCTCGGAGGAGAGCAGCCGGTCGACGTCGCCCTCGGTCGGGTCGGTCGTGCCCGCGATCGGGCAGAGGCTCGCACGTCCGTCCTCGCAGGCGACGAGCCGCTCGGGTGACGAGCCGATCAGAGCAACGCCGTCGAGCTCGAGCAGGAAGAGGTAGGGGGAGGGGTTGACGCGCCGCAGCGCTCGGTACAGCTCGAGCGCGGTCGCCGCGGTCGGCCGCTCGGCGCGCTGCGAGGGCACGATCTGGAACGCGTCGCCCGCGACGATGTGCTCGCGGCAGGTCCGCACCATCTCCTCGTAGCGCTCGCGGTTGGGGAAACGCTGCAGCGGGCCGGCGACGCCGCGTTCCTCACGTCGCCAGGGGATCCCGCCGTCGAGGCGGCCGGCGATCTCGTTGGGATCCCCGGCGAGCACGGACGCGGTCCCCGTCCCGTGGTCGAAGCGGACGAGCGTGTCGCACACGACGAATCGGCTCTCTGGAAGGTCCGGCCCGTCAGCCGCGAGCGGCACGGTGGGCTCGAGCGTTGCCGCGTGGTCGTAGGAGAGGTAGCCGACGACGGGCTTGTCGAGCCCCTCCGCCTCCTGGAGCGAGACGATGCGCGAGCCGAATCCCATCCACGAGTTCCGCCCGAGCCGGCCCCGCTCGACCGATTCGAGCAGGAAGCTCGCGCTGCCGGACGCGCGCAACCTGAGGTACGCCCCGAGTGGGGTGAGGAGGTCGGTGGGGATGTCGGCGGTGGGTGTCATCGTCTCGGAACGAAAACGACCTCCGTCTGGAGGTCGCGGGCGGGACTCGTCGGTGCCGTCGTCTAGCGCACGCTCCCGCCTCGCTCGTCGCGCCAGGCCCAGGCCCAGGTGCGGGAAGCCGCGGTCATCGAAGGGAGCGTAGCCGTCGACTCGACGCGCGGCAACCCGCCCGAGCAGTCGTACCCGATCGGGCACAAACGGCGCGTAGACTCGCGCCATGACGGTGTGCCCCGCCTGTGGCAGGGAGAACCCGGAGGGCTTCCGCTTCTGTGGCTTCTGCACGGCTCCGCTCGAGGAGGGAACCGCCGCCGCCGGGCTCGAGGAGCGGAAGGTCGTGTCGGTGCTGTTCTGCGACCTCGTCGGCTTCACCGCTGCGTCCGAGACGGCTGACCCGGAGGACGTCCGTGCGCGCCTGCGCCCGTACCACGAGCTGCTGCGCGAGCGCATCGAGGCCTTCGGCGGCACAGTGGAGAAGTTCGTCGGCGACGCCGTGATGGCGGTCTTCGGCGCGCCGGTGGCGCACGAGGACGACGCCGAGCGCGCTGTCCGCGCGGGCCTCGCGATCCTCGAGTCGCTGGACGGCCTCAACGAGGCAGACGCGGCGCCGGGGTTGTCCGTGCGCGTCGGGATCAACACCGGGGAAACGCTTGTCACACTCGACGCCCGCCCTGAGCAGGGCGAGGGCTTCGTCACAGGCGATGTGGTCAATACGGCGTCGCGCATTCAGGGAGCAGCTCCGATCGGCGCGATCGCGGTCGGGGAGGGCACCTACCAGGCGACGGGGCGGGTGTTCGAGTGGGAGCCGCTCGACCCGGTGGAGCTGAAGGGGAAGACCGAGTCCGTCGCGTTGTGGCGTCCACTGTGGGCCCGGGCGCGTTTCGGCACGGACGTAATTCGTGGCCTCTCGACACCGCTCGTCGGTCGCGAGTTGGAGGTGCTGCAGCTGCGCACGATGTTCGATCGGGTGGCGAGTGACGCGACCGTGCAGCTCGTGACGCTCGTCGGTGAGCCCGGCGTCGGGAAGAGCCGGCTCGTGGCCGAGCTCTTCGCCCACATCGATGCACGGCAGGAGCTCGTCTTCTGGCGCCAGGGCCGCTGCCTGCCCTACGGCGAGGGGATCACGTTCTGGGCGCTCGGCGAGATCGTGAAGGCGCACGCCGGCGTCTTCGAGTCGGACTCGCCCGATGAGGCGCAGGCCAAGCTCGAGCGGGTCGTGCCGGAGGGTGAGGACGCACCGTGGCTCAGGGCTCGGCTGTTGCCGCTGCTCGGGATCGACGCCGGGGCGCCTGTCGCCCGCGAGGAGTCGTTCACGGCCTGGCGGCGCTTCCTCGAGTCGATCGCCGACGCCGGCCCTGCCGTCCTCGTGTTCGAGGACATCCACTGGGCCGACGAGGCGCTGCTGGCCTTCCTCGAGCACCTGGCGGACTGGGCGCAGGGCGTACCGCTGCTCGTCGTCTGCACCGCCCGGCCCGAGCTCTACGAGAAGCACGCAACCTGGGGGGCGGGACTCAGGAACGCGACGACGGTCAGCCTCTCCCCGCTGTCGGACGCCGACACGGCGCGGCTCGTGTCTGCTCTGCTGGAGCAGGCCGTGCTGCCCGCCGAGACGCAGCAACTGCTGCTCGAGCGGGCCGGTGGAAACCCGCTCTACGCAGAGGAGTTCGTGCGCATGCTCCGCGATCAGGAGCTGCTCGACGCGCAGGGGCGGTTGCGAGCGGGTGTCGAGATCGCGTTCCCGGAGTCGCTGCACGCGCTGATCGCCGCACGGCTCGACACGCTGCCGCCGGATCGCAAGAACATGTTGCAGGACGCCGCGGTTGTCGGGAAGGTCTTCTGGTCAGGGGCTGTGGCGGCGATGGGTGGGCGCGAGCGGCCCGACGTCGAGCAGGCGCTGCACGACCTCGCGCGCAAGGAGCTGGTCCGGCCGTTTCGTCAGTCGTCGATGGAGGGGGAGCAGGAGCTCGGCTTCTGGCACGTGCTCATACGCGACGTCGCCTACGGCCAGGTGCCGCGGGCGCAGCGGGCCGCGAAGCACGTGAGCGTCGCGGAGTGGCTCGAGCACAAGGCGGGCGAGCGCGTCGAGGACGTCGCGGAGGTGCTCGCGTACCACACGGGTGAGGCGATCGCGCTCGCCGAGGCGACCGGCGACTCGGCGCTGGCCGCCGAGCTCGCCCCGGCGGCGGGCAGGTACGCGCTCCTTGCGGGCGAGCGCGCACTCGGTCTCGACACGGCCAAGGCCCTGCGGTTGCTCGAGCAAGCGCTCGAGCTCACGCCGGAGACAGCGCCGGCGTTTCCGGTGGCCAACGTGCGCTGGGCGAGCGCCGCGTTCCAGGCCGGCGACATCTCGGGTGCAGCGAAGGCGTTGGAGCGAGCCGCCTCGGTCTACCGAGAGCGAGACGATGTGGAGGGCACGGCAGAGGTGCTGGTGCAGCTCTCGGTCGTGCGCCACTACCTCGGCGATCCCCGTCAGCTCGAGATCGCTCGGGAGTCGGTGGCCCTGCTCGAGTCGCGACCCGGGCCCAAGCTTGTCGCTGCCGTCGAGGGTCTCGCCGGCTCGCATCTCGTCCGCGACGAAATGCGAGAGGCGCTTGCGGCAGCCGATCGCGCGATCGACCTTGCGGCCGCGCTCGGGCTCCCGGAGCCGGCGAAAGCGGTCGGCTTTCGAGGAACAGCTCGGTGCTACCTGGGTGAGCCTGACGGGCTGGGTGACCTCGAGCGCGCGCAGAAGCTCCTCGTCGAGCGGGGCGCCGGGCGTGACGCGACAGTTGCGGCGTACAACCGCGCCGGCGTCGTGGCCAGGATCGAGGGCCCGGCCGCCGGCCTGGCCGTCTTCGACGAGGTGATCGCACTCGGTGAGTCGCGAGGCATCGATGCAGTCGTGCTCGCAACGCGCGCAACGCGTCTCGACGAGCTCGTGAAGGCCGGGCGACTCGCGGACGTCCTCTCGGAGGCGGATTCGGCGCTGGCCGGCGTGGTGTCGACGGGCAACGTGTTCATCCTGCACCCGGCTCAGGCTGCCGTGGCGTTGGCGCATGTCGAAGTCGGTGAAGCGGCGCAGGCGCGAGGACTGGCCGAGACGGCGCTCACGGGCGCCCGCGGCATGGCCAATCCCGGGGTCTTCGTTGCGGCGTCGTCGGTCGCATTGTGGGTGCGTATCGTCGACGGTGAATTCGAGGGTGCCAGAGCGCTTCTGGCAGAGATCGCCGCGGGGTACGGGGACGTTGGCGACGCTCTGGGTCGTCTGCCGCTGAACGTCCGTTCCGCCGTCCGCCTGGGTGCGGTCGAGGTCGCCGAGCGCATGTGCGAGGGCCTCGAGCCGGCCCTCCCCGAGCACGAGGCCGCGCTGGTGGCGGCGCAGGCCGAGATCGCCGAGGCGCGTGGCGATCTTCGGCGTGCAGCCGAGGTCTTTCGCGCGGCGGCATCGCGCTGGGAGTTGCTCGGCGCGGGCCTCGAGCACGCGTACGCCGTGCTCGGCGAGGGGCGCTGCCTCGCCGCGCTCGGCGACGCGTCCACCGAGGCGACGCTGCGCGATGCGCGACAGCTCTTCGCGGCGATGGGCTCTCGCCCGCGCGTCGAGGATTGCGACGCGCTGCTGGCGCAGGCGGCCCGACTCAGCTCGTAGCAGGCGCAGGCGCCGCGATAGGCTGGCGCGGACGTGATCCCGCCGCTTCTCGACGAGCTCTTGCGTACTCCCGGGGCATCGGGCGCAGAAGACGCCGTCTCTGCGATCGTGCGCCGCGAGGCGGCGGCGTTCGGGGCCGAGGTCGAAGCCGACGTGCTCGGTTCCACGGTCGCCCGGGTTCGTGGCTCGGGCGGGGGTCGGCTGCTCGCGCTCTTCGCCCACGTCGACCAGATCGGGGCCGGTGTGACCCATGTGACCGACGACGGGCTGCTGAGAGTCAGGCCCCTGGCCTCCTGGGTTGCTTCCGACGCAGTCGGCCAGCGCATGACGGTGATAGCTCGCGAGGGAGCCGTGCCGGCCGTCGTCACTCGTGCCGGAGAGGGAGATGTGACCTGGGCCGACATCCGGCTCGATATCGGCGCCGCCACACGCGAGCAGGCGCTCGCACTCGTCGCGCCCGGCGACGCGGCCGTCCTCGCCGGTGAGCCGGTCGAGCTCGCCGGCAGCCGGATCGTCTCGGCGGCCCTCGACGATCGCGCAGGTGTCTACGCGGCACTGGAGGCGCTGCGCTCGCTCGCCGTGGATCCACCCTCATGGGATGTCGCGCTCGTCGCGTCCGTCCAGGAGGAGTCGGGTGCCCACGGTGGCGCGGCAGCCGCAGTGCGCCGTCTCGCGCCCGACGTCGCGCTCGTCCTCGACGTGACCTACGCGGACGACGCGACCGGCGGGCCGGTTTCCTGGGGCGAAGTCACGCTCGGCGGCGGCCCCACCGTCTTCCGCGGCCCGGTCGTGAGCCCGCTCGTCGGCAACCGGCTCGTGGCTGCTGCCCACGCCGCGGGCTTCGAGCCGTGCATCGAGACGGGGAAGCGGACCGACAGCGACGGCGACGATGTCTTCATCGCGAACGGTGGCACTGCGACGGGGCTGCTCTCGATTCCGCTGCGCTACATGCACACAGCGTCGGAAGTGGCGCAACTCGACGACATCGGCGCCGCCGTCAGCGTGATCGAAGCGTTCGCGCGCGCGCTCGAGCCCGACGCGTCGTTCGTCCGCTGAGGCTCGTGCCGACCGCCGGTAGGCTGGCGCCGTGACCCGCTCCGTCATTGTCGGCGCCGTCCGCACGCCGTTCGCGCGGCTCGGTGGGGGGCTTGCGAAGATCCCTGCGACCGAGCTCGGGTCGATCGCGATCGCTGCCGCTCTCGACCGTGCCGGGGTCGACCCGGCCGACGTGGAGTACGTGATCATGGGCCAGGTCTTGCAAGCCGGAGCCGGCCAGGCGCCGGCGCGCCAGGCGGCAGTCGGCGCAGGGATCCCGAAGGAGGTGCCGGGCGACACGATCAACAAGGTCTGTGCGTCGTCGGTGCGCGCCATCGAGATCGCCGACCTGATGATCCGCGCAGGCGGTCACGACGTGATCGTGACCGGTGGCATGGAGTCGATGTCGAATGCGCCATATCTCCTGCCCAAGGCCCGCTTCGGCTACCGGCTGGGTCACGGCGACGTGCTCGACCACATGGTCTTCGACGGCCTCCAGTCGACGTTCGACGGGCTGCACATGGTGCAACAGGCCTCACACGTCGCACGGGAGCTCGGCATCACGCGCGAGGCGCAGGACGCGTGGGCGCTTCGTTCCCACCAGCGTGCTGCGGCAGCACAGGACGCCGGACGCTTCGATGACGAGATCGTCCCCGTTGGAGAGGTCGTCGCCGACGAGGCCGTTCGTCGCGACACGACCCTCGAGAAGCTTGCCGCGCTGGAGCCCGTCTTCGACCCGGAAGGGACGACGACCGCCGGCAACGCGCCGGGCGTCAACGACGGTGCCTCGTGTGTCGTCGTTTGCTCCGAGCA
>CAVOZU010000005.1:0-91131 GCA_963701395.1 uncultured Actinomycetes bacterium | reverse complement strand
GGCGCAGTCCACCAGTAGAATGCCGCCCCGCCGCACGCCGACCGAGGCGAACGCATCCCGGACCACGTCAGGGCGCATCTGCCCTTCGAGAATCGCCAGTCGAGCGTCGTCGGCATTGGTCGCGAGGGTATCGATCCACCGATGGGTCGTGGCCACCTGCCATGCCTGCGGAGAACCGAACTCCTCGACCATGCGACCGACCGTGGGCACCGACCGAGTCGAAGTGATAGCAGCGGACTCCGGGGAGATTCCCGGGCCTCGACCGCATCTGGTCAGCGCCGTCTTCCTCTACCCGGAGGAGCGCTGCGTGCGTGTGCTCGTCGACGGCCAGTCGCGCTGGGGGCGTCGCGACGGCGACGCGATCACGCTCTCCGACGGCACGTCGGTCGACGAGGCGACCGCGACGTATCTCGCGCCGGCGGAGCCGACCAAGGTGATCGCGGTGCATCTCACGTATCGCAGCCGGATCGAGGAGTACAAAGCGCGCACGCCACTCGAGCCGTCGTACTTCATGAAGCCACCGACGACGCTCAACGGTCACCGCGGCGAGATCCAGCGACCGCGCGGCGCCCGCTTCCTCAACTACGAAGGCGAGCTTGCGGTCGTGATCGGCCGACGGATGAAGGGTGTGCCGATCGACGGGGCACTCGACCACGTCGCCGGCTACGCCTGCGCGAACGACGTCGGCCTCCACGACTTCCGTCACGCAGATCGCGGCGCGATGCTGCGCGTGAAGGGCCCGGACGGGTTCCTGCCGCTCGGACCGGAGCTGGTGCCCCCGTCGGAGTTCGACCCGACCGACTTCACGCTGAGGACGATCCTCAACGGCGAGGTCGTGCAGGAGGCGACTGCCGACGACCTGATCTGGGGCGTCGCCTACCAGCTCGCCGACCTCTGCCGGCTGATCACGCTCGAGCCGGGTGACGTGATCCTCACCGGCACGCCGGCGAACTCACGACCAATGGAGGCCGGAGACGTGGTCGAGGTGGAGATCGACGGGCTCGGTCGGCTCGAAAGCACTGTCGTCGACTGGGACGTCGAGCTCGCCGGGCCGGGGGAGCAGATGGAGGTCTCCGCCAACACGCTCCACGTCGCGCTCGCGATTCCCGAGGACGAGGCCGAGCAGCTGGCCGCGCAGGAGCGCGCCGCGCCGTGAGGCTGCACCGCCTCGATCACTGCGCGCTGCGGGTCGCCGACCTCGACGAGGCGGCGGCGCGTTGGCGGGTGCAGTTCGGCCTCGTGGAGCGCTCTCGTGATGGTGGGAGAGCGTTCCTCGCCTGCAACGACGAGCCCTACTGCCTCGAGCTGATCGAAGGTGACGCGCCCGGGCACGACCATTTCGCCTTCGAGTTGCATCGCGACTGCTCGCTGGAGGACACGCGGGCACATCTGCAGAGCCTCGATGTCGAGTGGTCGGAGCAGGGGGGCTGCCTCTTCGTCGACGACCCCGACGGCCGCCCCGTGCAGCTGATGCCCTATCGAGAGCCGGCCGGGCCAGAGGGCCGCTGGCCGCAGCACGCGCGGCGCTCGACGTCGGTGCATCTCGGCGGCGCCCGCAAGCTCGGGCACGTGAACTGCCTCACGGCCGACATCCAGGCGGGGTATCGCTTCTACACGGACGTGCTCGGCATGCGACTCTCCGACTGGCTCGGCGAGGCGGGGGTCTGGTTCAACGTCAACTCGGACCACCACGTGATGGCGCTCGTCGACGTCGGCTACGCGCACTTCCACCATCTCGCCTTCGAGACGGTCGACATCGGGAAGATGCGCGACATGCTCGACCACGTCGCCCGTCACGGTCGCTGGGTGTCGTGGGGCCCCACGCGTCACGGGATCGCTGGCAACATCGCCACGTACGTGCGCATACCGGAGGAGGAATGTCACGTGGAGCTCTACTGCGACATGGAGCAGCTGCAGGACGATCACGTGCCGCGCACGTTCCCCGACGACCGCTACTCGTCGAACACGTGGGGGCCGCTGCCGCCCCGCTCGTACTTCCGCTTCGATCCCGTCGCCGTCGAGCACGAGCGCGAGAGCTGGGAGACGCGAGGCAAGGCGTTGCCGCCGCCCCCGGAGGGCTGGCCGGGATGAGCGGGCTGCACGGCTACACGGTGCCGCGGTCCCCGGGCGGACGCGCGTCTCTCGTGCCGCCTCCGCCGTGGCACTACGTGGGCGACTTCCTCGTGATCGAGTACTGGGCCGATCCAGGCGCCGTCGCCTCGGTGCTGCCGGTCGGCCTCGAGCCGTACCCCGACGATCCGGGTCGCGCGGCGGCGCTGTTCGTCGACTGGCAGTCACGCTCCGAGCGCGGCGGAGAGCTGGTCGACCCGTCGCGAAGCCAGTACAAGGAGTTCTTCCTCGTCGTCAACGCGACGCTCGACGGTGAGCACGTGACGACGTGCCCGTTCATCTGGGTCGATCGCGACTTCGCGCTCGCCCGCGGCTGGATCCAGGGCTTCCCCAAGAAGCTCGGCTCGGTCTGGATCACCCGCACCTTCGGCGTCGAGTGCGCTGCCGATCCGGGCGTCGGGCCGGGCGCGACCTTCGGCGGCACGTGTGCCGCCTACGACCGCCGCGTCGCGGAGGGGACGGTGGCGCTGGAGCAACTGTCGGAGACGGGGCCGACCCACAACGACCCCCCGCTCGTCAATGTCCGGCACTTCCCGCGCCTCGCGGCCGGACGTCACGACGAGCCGGCGGTGCACGAGCTGGTCCGGGCACGCAGCCGCGATCGCGCAGCCTCGGCGGTCTGGGAGGGAAGCGCAACGCTCGAGCTTCTCGGTGCGCAGCACGAGGAGCACACGGTGCTCGCACCTGTGCGCATGGGCAAGGGCTTCCGCTTCACGTTCGCCTACACGGTGGACGACCTGGAGACGGTACGAGAGCTGTGACCGCTCGCGTCGACGTCGCCGGCGTCAGCGTCTCGACCGAGCACTTCATCGGGGGCGAGCGTGTTGCGAGCGGCGCCACGTTCACCGACCTGTCACCGCTCGATGTGTCGCCGCTCGCGGAGGTCGCACGTGGCGGCGCGGCCGAGGCGGAGGCGGCTGTGTCCGCGGCGACCGCCGCGTTTCCCGCCTGGGCGGCGCTCGGCGCCGAGGGCCGCGCCGTGCACCTGTATCGCCTCGCCGACCTGATCGACGCCAACGTCGACCGGCTCGCGGCTGTCGAGTGTGTCGACATGGCGATGCTGCTGCGGTCGCTGCGCGCCCGGGTGATCGCACGGGGCGCTCGCAACTACCGCTCGTATGCGGACCTCGCAACCGCCTACGAGGAGCGCGTCTGGTCGTCGAACGGCACCGCCAACCGCGTCGTGCGCATGCCGAGCGGGCCCGCGGTCGTGATCACGCCGTGGAACGCGCCGTTCATGCTGTCGACCTGGAAGACGGCCCCGGCGCTCGCGGCCGGGTCGACGGTGGTCCTGAAACCGGCGGAGTGGTCTCCGCTCTCGTGCTCCTTGCTCGCCGACCTCGTCGTCGAGGCGGGCTTTCCACCCGGTGTCTTCAACATCGTGCACGGGATCGGCGCAGAGATCGGCGCCGCGCTTACGGCGCATCCGGATGTCCGCAGGATCTCGTTCACCGGGTCACCGGAGACTGCGCGTCACATCGGCATCGCCGCCGCACGCAACATCGTCCCCTTCACGGCGGAACTCGGGGGGAAGGGGCCGCTGCTCGTGTTCGCCGACGCCGACCTCGATGCCGCTGCCCGCAAGGCGGCCGGGCAGTACGACGACAGCGGGCAGGTGTGCCTCGCCGGGACGCGCCTCCTGGTGGAGGAGACGGTGCGCGAGCCGTTTCTCGAGCTCTTCCACCGCTTCACCGCCGAGCACGTGCTCGGCGATCCCCGCTCGGACGAGACGACGGTGACGCCGCTCATCCATCCGGAGCACCTCGCCCGCGTCGAGGGGTTCGTCGAGCGCGCGCGGGAAGCCGGCGACGAGGTCGTCCGTGGCGGGCGGCGCTCGGATGTCGGGCCGCTCCTCTACGAGCCCACCCTCGTCCTCCCGCGGACGAACGACTCGGAGATCGTCCAGAGCGAGGTCTTCGGGCCGGTGCTCACGTTCCAGACGTTCGAGGACGAGGACGAGGCGATCGGGCTTGCCAACTCGACCGCGTACGGACTCTCCGGGATCGTCTACACGGGCTCCCTCGACCGCGCCGAGCGTGTAGGACGCGCCGTGCGCGCGGGAACGGTCTGGGTGAACACGTTCCTCGTCCGCGACCTGACGGCGCCCTTCGGGGGAATCGGCATCTCGGGGCTCGGGCGCGAGGGCGGCGAGTACGCGCTCGACTTCTACTCCGACCTGAAGACGCTGCAGATCGCGGACGACACCTGCCCGCTCCCGTGACCGGGCACGGAGTACTGCCGCGGCTGATGTCCGGCGACCCGCCTACGGGCTTCGCGTTCGGTCGTCCGGCGACGCTCGAGCTCGCTTGGGGGGACGAGACGCCTTGAAAGTCGAGGTGGCGGTCATCGGCAACGGCGTCGCCGGCTACGCCTGCGCCGCGGGGCTGGCTCGGCACGGAGTACGGCCACTGCTGATCGGCCGTGGCCTCCCCGTCGATCGCCCCCCGCTCACGAAGAGCGCGCTCGTCACGGGCGAGCCGGTGCTGCTCGCCGACGCCGAGCGCCTTGCAGAGCGCGGTATCGACACGCTGGACGCGATGGTCGACCACGTCGATCTCGCCGGTCTCCGACTTGTCGCGGCAGTGCACGAGGTCGAAGCGCAGGCGATCGTGCTCGCGACAGGGCTTTCCTACAGGCCTCCGCCGATTCCGGGCTTCGATGCGGCGCATGTGAATGCGACGCCGGGCGGCATGCGGCGCCTCGCCGCGGAGCTCGCCGGTGGGCCAAAGCGCGTCGCCGTCGTCGGGGGCGGGTTCCTCGGCGTCGAGACAGCGGCCACACTCGTCGCCCGGGGGCACGAAGTGACGGTCCTCGACCTGCTCGAGCGACCGTTCGACAAGCTCCACGACCCGCTACCGGCGGTGGCGGGTGAGACGCTCACTGCCCTCGGTGTGGCGTTTCACGGCGCCGCAGCCGTGCACGCAGTCGCCGTCGAGGAGGAGAGCGGCGTTGCGACGATCAGTTGCGGGGACGGGGAGCTCACGGCGGACGTCGTCGTTGCCGCCACCGGCGGTCGCCTGGTCGCGCCGCCGGGCATCGCTGCAGATTCGGTGCTCCCGCTCGTGGTGGACGAGTCGATGCGAGTCTCCGGGTACAACGGGGTGTACGCGGTCGGCGACGTGGTGGCAGTGCCGCATGCGCGATTCGGTCGGCTCTGGTTCCCGCACTGGGACGGTGCGATCGGCACCGGCGAGCAGGCAGCGGCCGCAGTCGCAGGCGTGGCGGGGTCGTACGACCGGCTGCCGTACTGGTGGAGCGACGTCGGCCCACTGCGGCTGGCCGAGGTGGGGTGGGCAGACGCGGCCGTCGAGTGGAGAGCCGAGGACGGGCTGCACGTCGGTCGTGACGCCGACGGCGAGCCCGTCAGCGTGCTGGTGGTCGACGAGCCGCGACGGTTGCGAGAGGCGCGGGCGCTCATCCTCGGCGGGTCCTAGGACGCCTATGCTGAGCCGGTGACGGGACCGTCGTCCGAAACGCTGTTGCGCCTCGACGCGTCTCGCGAGCAGGCACTCGCCACAGCGTCCGAGATCGTGTCCGGCGCGTGGCAGAGCTTCGATGCGGCTCGCCCCGATCAGCCGGAGGTGGATGACGCTCTGCTCGCGCTCCTGGGCGAGGCGCTGCCGAGCGGGCCGACGGGAGTGCTCTCGGTGCTCGAGGATGCGGCGCGCGTGCTCGACACGAGTCTCGCGCAGACGAGGCCGCGATTCTTCGCGTTCGTCGGCTCGTCGGGCCTCGAGATCGGCGTTCTCGGGGATCTGCTCGCGTCGTGCTTCGACATCAACCTCGCCACGTGGGCGGGGGCAGCATCGGAGCTCGAGAGCCAGGCGGTGCGCTGGATCTGCGACTTCATCGGCTACCCGGCCGAGGAGGGAGCATTCACCAGCGGTGGCACCGTCTCGAACATGACGGCGCTCGCGGCGGCACGCGAGCGCGCGTTGCCCGGGACGCGGAAGCGCGGGCTTCACGGCGAGAGCCTGACCCTGTACTGCTCGGCCGAGGCGCATTACTCGGTCGTGCGCGCCGCCGAGATGCTCGGGATCGGCGCCGACGGCATGCGGGCCGTGCCCGGCGATGCCGACCGGCGGCTCGACGTCGACGCGCTCGCCTCGATGATCGACGCTGACCTCGCCGTCGGCGCCGTGCCCGTGGCGGTCGTCGCGACCGCGGGCACCACGCTGACCGGCGCCGTCGATCCGATCGGCGCGATCGCGGACGTCTGCGAGCCACGGCGGGTCTGGCTCCACGTCGACGGAGCCTACGGCCTGCCGGCCGCCGCCACCGCCACTGCGGGTCACCTGTTCGCCGGGCTCGACCGGGCCGACTCGGTGACCCTCGACGCCCACAAATGGCTCTACCTGCCGAAGGCGTGCGGAGTTCTCCTCGTACGACGCCGGGTCGACCTCGAGACCGCGCTCGCACACGAGGAGGACTACATCCCGCACGAGCGACCGGCGGCGCACATGGTCGATGTGACGCTCGAATACTCGCGCCCCTTCCGTGCCCTCAAGCTCTGGCTCGCCTTTCGCGCGCACGGCGCTGCTGCCTTTCGCGCCGCGATCGAGCGGAACCTGGAGCAGGCCAGGCTCCTGTACGAAGAGGTGTCGAGACACTCCGATCTCGAGGCGCTCTGCGGCCCGCCGCAGCTCTCGATCGTCCCGTTCCGACACGTGCCGCCCGGCGTGGACGACCTCGACGGGCACAACGCCAGGCTCGTCCGTCGCCTGCAGGACGACGGCCGCATCTGGATCGCTCCGGCGAGAATCGACGGGAAGATCGGGCTGCGACCCTGCATCGTCAACTATCGAACGACCGACGACGACGCCCGCTCGCTCGTCGAGCTTGCCCGGGAGCTCGGGAACACGACCGCGTGACGTGGGTCGACGTCGGGGAGGATGGGCCGGCGAACGAGGTCGAGCTTCGCGAGATCCCGATCGGCGCACAGCGTGTGGGGCTCGCGCGCGTCGGCCGGCATTGGGTCGCCTTCGACGCCTGGTGCCCGCACGCGCGGTGCTCGGCTCACCGACGGCTGGCTCGAGGGCGCCTCTGTTCGCTGCGCCTGCCACGGGGGTCTGTTCGACCTCGAGACCGGCACTGTGCTCGAAGGGCCGACACACGATCCGCTGGCGCTCTTCCCGACACGTGTCGTCGGCGGGCGCGTCGAGATCGACGTCGGCTGAGAGCGGCGAAGTCCGGCGATATGCCGCGTTTCCCTGCGCCGTAGCGTGTTGCCGTCGTCATTGCCTGTTCGAGGCGCCATTGCCCTCGTCGCACATTCGACACAACGACGGCACAC
Source organism: uncultured Actinomycetes bacterium (assembly GCA_963701395.1). Taxonomy (GTDB): domain Bacteria; phylum Actinomycetota; class Thermoleophilia; order Gaiellales; family Gaiellaceae; genus Gaiella. The sequence continues at coordinate 83,708 of CAVOZU010000005.1, read as the reverse complement.
ACCCGGCACGGTTTCCGGGCTAGCCTGAACTCAGGGGGCCTCGACCCCCTTTGGGGGAGGGTGGACCGAGTGCCCGTGCGCGAGCGTGGACATCGGCATCCGCCCATCACGCCCTGACCGAGGAGACGCTAGGCCGCCGGCAGCGTGAAGCGACACGCGCGCGCCGCCGCCCGGGCGGTTCTCGGCCCAGATGCGGCCGCCGTGCGCCTCGACGAGGCCCGCGCGCGATCGCGAGGCCGAGGCCGGCGCCCCGGGTGCGGTGCGCGCCTGGTCGCTGCGCCAGAAGCGGTCGAACATCCGCCGCTCCGCCTCCTCGCCGAGACCCTCGCCGGTGTCCTCGACGGTCACCTGCACCTCGTCGGCGCGGGCGCTCGACGCGCACCGCGACCGAGCCGTCGGACGGCGTGTGGCGGAGTGCGTTCGTGAGCAGGTTGAGGAGCACGCGCTCGACCTTGTCCGGAGCGCAATGGGCGCGAGGTGAGGCGTCGACGTCGGCGGCGAGGGCGACGTGCCGCTGGCGCTGCCTCGGCCTCGACGCCGCGCAGGCACGCCTCGACGAGCGCGGCGAGCTGGTGCGTCGCGCAGCTCGAGCGTGAGCGCGCCGGCGTCGATGCGCGCCAGCTCGAACAGGTCGTCGACGAGCATCGCGAGCACGCGCACCTGCTCGCGCAGCGCCGGCAGGTAGTCGTCGCGGCTCGGCGAGCCCGTCCTCGAGCGCCTCGAGCATCGCCTGCATGTTCGCGAGCGGCGTGCGCAGGTCGTGGCTCGCCCAGGCGACGAGCTCGCGGCGCGCGTCGAAGAGCGCCTCGAGGTTCCCGGCCATCTCGTTGAACGACGTGCGCGAGGTCGGCGACCTCGGCCGGGCCCGACTCGGGTGCACGCACCGTCAGGTCGCCGGCCGCGAGCTGCCGCGGAGGCGTCGCGAACCCGGTCGATCGAGCCGGCGATCGAGCCCGCGAGCACGAGGCCGGCGACGACCGCGACCGCCGCCGATGCGGCCGAGACCGCGAGGATCTTCACGTCGTCGCCCATGTGGAACATCACCCACCCGGAGAGGAGGACCGACGGCGAGCGGCAGGCAGACCGCGAGCGACCGCCAGACCGACGAGCTGGAGGCGCACGGTCGGCAGCGCGCCGCAGCGCGAAGGCGGCGAGCAGGCCGACGCCGAGCGTCGACGCCGCGACGATGACGGCGTTCCGGACGATCACGGCACGAGCCGGTAGCCGACGCCCCAGACCGTCTGCAGATGGCGTGGGTGAGGAGGGGTCGTCCTCGATCTTCTCGCGCAGCCGGCGGACGTGGACGGTGACGGTGCCGGTGTCGAGGGCGGCCTCGTAGCCCCAGACCCGGCTCATCAGCTGGTCGCGCCCGAAGACCCGCCGCGGGTGGCCGGCGAGGAACCAGAGCAGGTCGAACTCCTTCGCCGTCAGCTTGCAGCTCCGCGTCCGCCCTTGCGCACCTCGCGCGTGCCGGAGTCGAGCTCGACGTCGCCGAACGCAGAGGCGCTCCTGCGCGCTCGCGTCGTGCGGCGCGGCGCGGCGCAGGACGGTGCGCACGCGCGCCGCGAGCTCGCGTGGCGAGAACGGCTTGGTCACGTAGTCGTCGGCGCCGAGCTCGAGGCCGACGATCCGGTCGGCCTCCTCGCCGCGCGCGGTGAGCATGATCACCGGCAGCTCCGAGCGCGAGCGGATCCAGCGGCAGAGCTCGAGCCCGTCCGTTCCCGGGCAGCATCACGTCGAGCACGACGAGGTCGGGCGGCTCGCTGCTCGAGCAGCTGCGCGCGCGCGGTCGCCGTCGTCCGCCTCGAGCGTCGTGTACCCCTCGCGCTCGAGGTAGCGCACGACGACCTCGCGCACGATCGGCTCGTCGTCGACGACGAGAACGGTGGCCATGGCCTGCATCGTGCCTCCGATGTCCTTACGCACGCCTGAATTCATCGGCTGTCAGAGAGCATCTCATCGCAGGCGTCACGTTTGCGCAAGAAGCGGCGCCTACCGTCGGCTCGTCCCCGCGAACAGGAGGAACGATGAGGACGGATCGCAGCACTCGTCGACGATCCTCGCGGCGCTCGCTGGCCGCGGCGACCCTGCCCGCGCTCGCCGCCGACGGGCCCGTACAGACATACGCGTCAGCAGGTGACGCTCGGCTTCTACCGCGGGCAGGTCGTCTCCTACTTCGACCTCGGCCCGGTGAAGCTCGCCAAGGGAAACAAGGTGGCGCCGATCTGGGCGTTCGCCAACGGTGCCGACGGGCAACGCAACGTGATCGACACGGTGCCGGGACAGAAGGGCTACACGCCGCTCTGGGCAGTCCGGCTCGTCACCTGGAAGGACGGAGTCGCACCGCGCGCGTGCTGCGCTCGGCCGCAGCCGTGAAGAAGGCGCTGGCGGCCGGGCAGGTCACGATCGCCTCGCCGGGCATCGTCGTCAACTGTCCTGTCCTTTAGGCGCAAGGTGGGGATCCGCCGGAAGGCGGATCCCCACCTTGCGAGATCCCTGAAGGCATCCGCTTCGCGGCCGCAGAGCACCCGGATTTCGAGCGATCGCGCAACGCTCCTGCCTCTCGAGTCAGCTGCCGCGCGGGTTCTATGCCGGCAGCCGGACCAAACCGCCGTCGACGACGACGAGGCCGTCCCGCTCGAGTGATCGGACGGCCTCATCGTCGCACTCGATCAGGAGCTTGCGGCCGGTGGGCCACGCTCCGGAGAAGCACGGCGCGTTTCTGGCGGAACGAGCCCTCGAAGCGCGACTGCTTCCGTGCGGGCTCGTCGCGTGTCCCGCGCGACGGGCAGCAGTCCGCGAGGGGGCACGCGTCACAGCGCGGAACCCGAGCGAGGCAAACGGTTGCGCCGAGGTCCATCAACGCCTGGGCCGCCGCTGCCGTGAACGCGTGGCCGGTTCGGCGCTCGACCCGGTCGACGTTCACGTCGCTCGGCAGAACAGGCCTCGCCGAGGGCGAAGTTCGCTGACGGCGGCCGCCGTGTACGGGCCGACGCCCGGGAGTCGCGTGAGATCGTCCGGCCAGCCCTGCTCGGCGATGATCGCCGCCGCCCGGTGCAGCGCGAGCGCGCGTCGGTTGTAGCCGAGCCCCTGCCACGCGCGGATCACGTCGGCCGGCGATGCTGCGGCGAGAGCGGCCGGCGTCGGCCAGCGCTCGAGCCAAGCGAGGTAGCGTGGCACGACGCGCTCGACCTGCGTCTGCTGCAGCATCACCTCGCTGACGAGGATCGCGTACGGGTCGCGTGTGCGCCGCCACGGAAGGTCGCGGCCGCGCACGCGATACCAGGCCAGGAGGGACGTCTCCAGGCGTGATTCGGCTCCCACGGGTGCACGCTAGCGGCTGGAGGCGCTGTCTACTCTTGCTGCGATGAAGGAGCCGCCCCTCGGTGACGCCGCTCTCCGTGCGAATGTGCGCCTCCTCGGCGACATCCTCGGAGGCGTGCTCGTCGAACAGGAGGGCACCGCCACGTACGAGCTCGAAGAGCGGATTCGCCAGCTCGCCCAGGAAGGGCGGCGCGGGAACCGCGCGGCGCGTGACGAGCTCTCCGGGTTGATCACGGATCTCCCCGTCGCCGAGCAGGCGCGCGTGCTGCGTGCGTTCACGCTGTACTTCCATCTCGCAAACATCGCCGAGCAGCACCACCGTGTTCGACGCCGCCGAGAGGACGAGCGGAGCGGCATCGTACTCCGCGAGTCCCTCGATGAGGCTCTGACGCTCCTCGCCGAGCAGGGCGTGACCGACGAGGACGTCCGTTCGGCGGCGGCTCGGGTCACGGTCGAGCTCGTGCTGACGGCGCACCCGACCGAAGCGCTCCCGCGAACGATCCTCGAGAAGCACCGGATCGTCGCCGACCTCGTCGACCGCCTCGACGACGGTCGGTTGACCGCACGGGAGCGATCGGGGGCCGAGCGTGCGCTCGCCGAGGAAGTGACGCTCCTGTGGCAGTCGGATGAGGTCCGGTCGTACCGACCACGCGTCGTCGATGAGATCAGGCAGGGCCTCTGGTTTCTCGAAGAGAGCCTGTGGGACGCCGCGCCCGAGCTGCTGGAAGCGTGGCGGGATCGTGTCGGGCCGGGCTCGCCGATCCGCTTCGGCAGCTGGATCGGAGGCGACCTCGACGGGAACCCGAACGCCGGCCCCGAAACCGTGCGCGAGGCCGTGGAGCGCGCGGCCGCGCTCGTCCGGCAGCTGCTCCAGCGGGACGTTCGCCGGCTCGCCGGCTCGTGGGGCATCTCGACGTCGCTCGTCGACGCCGATCCGCACGGTTGGAGACGTCGACCTTCGAGCCGACCTCAACCCCAGCGAGCCGTACCGGCGGCGACTGTCCGCGATCTGGGAGCGGCTCGGCGCGGACGGCTACGCTGATCCCGGTGAGCTTGAGGTGGAGCTCGACCTCGTCGAGCGCAGCCTCCGTACCCACTCAGCCGAACGCGTCGCGGACGGCGGCCTGGCAGCGTTGCGGCGACGGCTCGACGTCTTCGGGCTGCACGGGACGGCGCTCGACCTCCGCATCCATTCGGCGTCTCTGCGCTCCGACCCGGCTGGGGTATCGGAGGTGCTGGCGGTCGCGGCCGAGCTCCAACGGCGTCGTGGCCGCGGCGCCGTCGACACGTTGATCGTGTCGATGACCCATGCGGCCGACGACGTCCTGGCCGCGGAGATGCTCGCCCGAGAGGCGGGGCTCGACGTCATGGTGGTGCCCTTGCTGGAGACCATCGACGACCTGCGGCGAGCCGGTGCACTTGGCGCCGAGCTCCTCGACCGAAGCCCGCGCGGCCGGCTCGAAGTGATGGTTGGATACTCCGACTCGGGCAAGGACGGAGGCATCGTCACCGCCCAGTGGGAGATCTTCCGGGCGCAGGAGTCGCTGGCCTGGCTCGCCGGGGAACGCGGCATCGAGCTCACCGTCTTCCACGGTCGTGGTGGCAGTGCCGGCCGCGGCGGCGGCCCGACGTACGGCGCGATCCTCGCGCAACCTCCGCACGCCGTCGACGGGCGCCTGAAGGTGACGGAACAGGGTGAGACGATCGCCTTCAAGTACGGGATCCCTGGACTGGCTCGGCGAAACCTCGAGGCGGCGCTCTCCGCGACGTTGCTGACAGCGTTCGCCGATCAGGTCGTCCCGGCCGCTCCCGACGATGCGCGCGAGGTGATCGAGGATGCCTCCGCGGCGGCGTACGCGGCCTTTCGCAGGATCGTGTGGGACGACCCGCAGTTTCCCGAGTTCCTAAGGGCTTTCACGCCGCTCGACGAGCTGACCCTGCTCGAGATCGGGTCTCGCCCCACTGCCCGACCGGAGGCAGCCGGAGCCGGGTTGCTCGAGGAGCTGCGAGCGATCCCCTGGGTGTTCTCGTGGACACAGACCAGGTGCATCGTCCCTGCCTGGCTCGGCGCCGGCGTCGGGCTCGCGACACATCCGGTCGAGGAGCTGCGTGTGCTGTACCGCGACTGGCCGTTCTTCCGGGCGCTTGTGGAGAACCTCGAGATGTCGCTCGCGAAGACGAGCATGCAGATCGCCGAGCGATACCTGGAGCTCGTTCCCGACACGGCGCTCGCCGGCCGTGTCTTCGGAGACCTGCGTGGGGAGCACGATCTCGTGCACGCCGTCGTCCTCGACATCGTGGAGGCCCGTGACCTGCTCGACCGGCATCCGGTCTTGCAGCAGTCGGTCCGCCTGCGCAACCCCTACGTCGATCCGATGAACGCGATCCAGGTCGAGCTGCTCAAGCGCCACCGCGCCGGCGACCAGGAGGCACTGCGGCCGCTGCTCCGTTCGATCGCGGGGATAGCGGCCGCGCTGCGAAACAGCGGCTGACAGCGAGCCGGCGGCGTCGCCGCAGGCGGCGTGTGCAACAGTGATGCGGATGCTGCTCTACAACTCCGCGGTCTCGGGCAACTGTTACAAGGTGCGACTCCTGCTCGCCCAGCTCGGCATTCCCTACGAGACCGTCGAGCTGGACGTCGTCGACCGGTCGAACCGCGCCGAGGTGCTCGGTGACCTGAACCCAGCGCACCGCGTCCCGACGCTCGTGCTCGAGGACGGACGCCCCCTGGCGGAGTCGAACGCGATCCTCTGGTACTTCGGCGACGGCACCGCCTACGTGCCCGCCGATCGGTACGAGCGCGCGCAGGTGCTGCAATGGCAGTTCTTCGAGCAGTACCAGCACGAGCCGACGATCGCGGTCGTCCGCTTCTGGATCGCCTACTCCGGTCGGCCGGACGACTTCGCCGCCGAGTTACCGGGGAAGCTGGCCGGCGGCTACGCTTGCCTCGACGCGATGGAGCGCCACCTCGGCGAGAACGAGTACTTCGTCGGGGGGCGGTACTCGGTCGCCGACATCTCGCTCTACGCGTACACCCATGTGGCGCACGAGGGCGGCTTCGACCTCTCGGGCTACCCCGCGATGCGCGCCTGGCTCGACCGCGTCGCCGCCCAGCCGGGTCACGTCCCGATCGACGCGTAGGCGAGCAGCTCCACGGCTTCGGCCGTTGCTGCATCGGGATCAGAAGCAGTTCGTCGAAGTCGGCAGTACTTGTCGTCCTGTCGACCGGTGGCGTTCCGGTCGACTACGGAGAGGGGATCGCGCCGAGTTGCTGCATAAGCCCGAACATGTCAGCCTCCGCGCGGTGCTCGACGAGCTTGCCGTCGGCGAAGCGATCGAAGGTCATTTCGGTGAGAGTGATCTCCTTGCCCGTCGGTGGCATGCCCATGAGGTCACCTGTGTGCGTGCCCGAGAAGCTGCCGCGCGAGAAGACGCGATCCCCGACCTCGAAGATCTCGTCGATCGTGTGCCTTCCGTCGGGAAACGCGGCATAGAACATCTGGTTTCATGCCAGTCCATTCCTCGACGCCCATCGGCGGATTGCCTCCGAAGACAGCGCTGAACTCGGGCGCGAGCAGCTCGCGGATCGAGGGGAAGTCCTTCTCGTCCATGAACGAGAAGATCTAGCGCAGTGTGGCAGTGTTCGACACGGCTCTCCTCCGACGGGTGCGTTCGACGATGGAAGGGGATACTAAGGTAGCTGGGTAGTTCCACCTGCCTGTAGCGGCCAACAGCAATAAGCAGTCAGGTCGAAGTCGGCTGTGCTTGCTTGCGCCGTCGACTCATGGAGACCGCCCGGCCCGACGGGCGTGAGCGGAAGCAGTACCATCTAGGCTCTGCGCATGGCCGTGCGCGTGCGCTTCGCCCCCAGCCCGACGGGCTCACTCCATCTCGGCAACGCTCTCACTGCCGTGGCGAACCGCGCTTTCGCCGACCGCGAGGGCGGCACACTCGTCCTCCGCATCGACGACACGGACTCCGAGCGGAACGTCGTCGGCGGGGAAGACGCCATCCTCGCCGACCTCGAGTGGCTCGGCATCGACTGGGACGAGGGGCCGGTGCGCCAGAGCGAGCGGGGCGACGTCTACGCCGCCGCCGCGAGGCGTGCGCTCGACCACGGCGCCGTGCAGGACGACGATGGCGCGATCCGTCTAGGGCAGACGACGCTCGTACGTGCTGAAGGGACGGCCACGTACCAGCTCGCCACGGTCGCCGACGATCTCGATCTGCACATCACCCACATCATTCGCGGCTCGGATCATCGCCCGAACGAGCACCTGCAGCAGCGGATCGCGGGCGTTCTCGGCGGCGAGTTGCCGCAGGTGATCCACCACGGCCTGCTGCTCGGGCCCGACGGCAAGAAGCTCTCCAAGCGACACGGGCACGCGTCGGTCAGCGAACTGTGGGAGGAGGGGATCCCCTCTACCGCTGTCCGTGCGTACCTCGACGAGCTCGAGTTGCCGCGCCACGACGTTCACCTGGACGAAGCGCGCCTGTACCGGCTTGCGATCGACGCGATCGCGGCGCTCTCGAACGACGAGCTGGCAGCAGCGGCGGGCGCCGCGCCTCACCTCGCGCCGGCGCTCCGTGGCGCTCGCACTCTCGCCGAAGCCCGCTCGTACGCCGTGCAGATCCTCGATCCGCAGCCATGCGAGCTCGGGGAGGAGGCGCGGCCGACGCTCGAGCGCTTCGCCGAGCTGCGTGCCGGCGCCCCCGAGCAGCTCGACGAGGCGGCAGCCCGAGGGCTGATTCGTGAGCTGAAGGCAGTGGGCGGAGATCTGAAGACGGTGCGCCTGGCGCTCACCGGTGCGGATCGCGGCCCCGAGCTCTGGGCGGTCGTCGCGGCCGTTCCCGCCGGCGAAGCGGCTCGTCGCGCGAGCGCCGCGGTCTCCAAGGGCTCCAAGTAACCGATCGTCACGAGGTCGGGAGCGCCGATACGATCGACGGGTGCGTCTCTACGACACCTTTACCCGCGCGACCGTCGAGCTGCCGGCGCCGCCTGAGCCGATCGGCCTCTACGTCTGCGGCCCCACGGTGTACCAACGCGCGCACATCGGGAACGCGCGCCCCTTCGTCGTCTTCAGCTGGCTCGCCCGGTGGTTGCGAGAACGCGGCCACGAGGTGCGCTTCGTCCACAACATCACCGACGTCAACGACAGGATCTACGAGGCGGCTCCCGGACGGAGCGCTGCGTTGGCGCTCGACGCGACGGGCTGGTACCTGGAGGACACCGAGGGTTTTGGCCTCGGCATGCCCGACGCGCAGCCCCTGGCGACCGAGACGATCGCCGAGATCGTCGCGCTGATCGATGAGCTGATCGCCGGCGGCCACGCGTATGCCGTCGACGGCGACGTGTACTTCCGGGTCAGCTCCTTCGACACGTACGGCGCGCTCTCGCGCCAGCGACCGGACCAGATGGAGGAGCAGGAGCCGAACCCACGGAAGGAAGACCCACGCGATTTCGCGCTGTGGAAGGCGACCAAGGAGGGCGAAGACACGTCGTGGGAGTCGCCGTGGGGGAGGGGTCGCCCCGGCTGGCACATCGAGTGCTCGGCGATGGCAGAGCAGGAGCTGGGAGCGGAGTTCTGGCTACACGGTGGCGGGCTCGACCTGGTCTTCCCCCATCACGAGAACGAGCGAGCGCAGTCGCTCGCAGCCGGCCGGGAGTTCGCCCGGGTCTGGATGCACAACGGGATGCTCCGCTTCACCGGGGAGAAGATGTCCAAGTCGGTCGGGAACGTGGCCACCATCCGTGACGTGCTCGACGAGTGGGGGCCGGAGGCCGCGCTGGTCTTCTTCATGACCGCTCACTGGCGCAAGCCGATCGACTTCTCCGGAGAGACGATGACTGCAGCGCGCGCACAGGCGGAGACCTTCCGCAACTTCCTGCGCGGGGCGGCCGACGGTGGTGGTGAGCCGGCGCGAGACGAGCTCACGGCTGTCCTCGACGACGACTTCAACACGCCCGACGCGCTCGCCCTCTTCCACGAGTGGCGTGCCCGCGGCGATGCAACGTCGCTGCTCTGGGGTCTCGACCTCTTCGGCCTCGGCGGTCTCGCGGTCGACGCTGCCGCGCCCGCGGAGCTGCTCGCGCTCGCCGACCGGCGTACCGTGGCCCGGGCCCAACGCGAGTGGGCGGAGGCGGATCGACTACGCGACGAGATCACCGCAACGGGGTGGGAGGTGCGCGACGTGGCCGGGACGCCGCCGTACCGCCTCGTGCGCAAACAGTGAATCGGGATCTCGTCTACGGACGCAACGCAGTGCGCGAGGCACTTCGCGGGCAACGCGACGTGCTCGAGCTCTGGGTCGGAGAGCGGGCCGCAGCTGCTCTCGAGTGGCTGTCCGAAGGACCGCGGCTACAGGTGCGGCGTGAGCGGGAGCTGACGGAGGCGGCAGGCACCCCCGACCATCAGGGAGTCGTCGCCTGGTGCGCGCCGTACGTCTACGCGGACGCGTGGGAGTTGGCCTCACGCCCGAGCCCGCTGCTCTGCTGCCTCGATCAGGTAACCGATCCACGGAATCTCGGAGCAGTCGTGCGGAGTGCAGCCGGAGCCGGCGCGACGGGCGTGATCGTGCCCGAGCATCGGGCGGCCCGGGTCACGCCTGCGGTCTGCCGCTCCTCGGCGGGCGCCGTCGAGCATCTCCCGCTCGCGGTCGTCCCCAACCTGGCGCGGTACCTCGCCGACGTGCGGGGCAATGATCTGTGGGTCTACGCCGCGGTCGCGGACGGAGATCGTTCACTGTGGGAGACCGACCTCTCGGGCGGCGTTGTGCTCGTGTTGGGCGCGGAGGGCCGGGGCGTTCGTCCGCTCGTGCGGCGCACCTGTGACGCGACGGTGTCGATCCCGGTCGCTGCGGGCGTGGAATCGCTCAACGTGTCCGTGGCAGCAGCCGTGCTGCTCTACGAGGCCCGGCGCCAGCGCCCGTAGCACCGTCCTGTGGACGAGCTGGCACACACTCGGCACCGACAGCCCTTGACATGCATGGGGTGTCTGACACCTGAGGCTCGCGCCCGCGGAATGTGGAGTAACTGGCACACGCTCGGCACGAAGCGGGCTTGACAGACCTCAGGTGTCTGACACCTGAGCCGGCACGCGCCACCACGACGACGCGGTACCGTCCGCGGCGTGGCCGAGCCGACGTTCTACCTCTTCGACGGCTCGAACCTCTTCCACGCGGGTGGGTACGCCGATCGCGAAGAGCTCGTCGATCAGCTGGCGAGCTTCGTCGCGCTGCGCGGTGCCTCGGGTGTCGTCGTCTTCGACGGCGCCGGTGCCGAGCGGAAGATCGGTCTGCTGGAGGTGCGCTTCGCTCCCCACGCGGATGATCTCCTCGAGCGGCTTGCCGCAGAGCGCCGGCAGCGCGAATCGGTGCTCGTGGTGACATCCGACGCTGCCGTGCGCGGAACGGCGGGCCAGGAGGTGCGCAAGACCGGATCGAGGGCGTTCCTCTCACAACTCGGTGGAGCCGACCATCGCGAGGAGGAAGCGAGCCGTGTCCGTGACCGTCTCGATCCGGAGACGCGTGCCGCGCTGGAGCGCATGCGCCGCGGCGAGCAGTAGCAGCGGCTAGGAGCCGGAGAAGAAGTCCTTCGAGCTCTGCGGGCGATAGAGCAGGAAGATCGGGCCGAGCGTGACCACCGCGGTGACGAGGCCCGGTCCGGTGGCGTAGTCGGGGCCGGCGAATGCATAGACGACCGCGACGACGAACGTGATCGCGGCGAGGCCCGAGACCAGGAGTCGACCCACATTGCTGCCCCGTCCGAGGAGGATCGTGGCACCGAGGACCACGAGGCCCAGCACGAGCAGGCCGGCGCCGAACGGGTCGCTCACTTCGTCCGCCGCGGCGACACCGACCACACCGAAGAAGAGGAGCGCGGCCGCCAGCGCGTAGCCGACGAACAAGGCGATGGTGACGGGGAATGGCACGGAACGGTCGGAGCTCACGCTGGGCCTCCGCTGCGGTTGGGATCGGGACGGGAGCGATCTTCGCACACACCGCCGGGAACCGGGAACAGCACCTGAGGAGCGTGCGAGCGGGATACGAACACCAGTTCTGATCAGAATGGAATTTTCGCAAAGGGGTTGTATCGACTGCGCAAGGGTGCTACGTTCTCCCTCAACTTCAGGCTGAGACTTCGGGTCAGAGCTTGAGGCAACGGGAAGTAAAACCACCGATTTCCAGGGGAGAACCGATGGCCGCCCGCACTGCTACAGCGATGAAGTCACCGCAGAAGGCTCAACGAGAGCTTGAGGATCTCCAGCTCGTCCTCAAGGCTCGCAACGGGAGCCAGGCTGCGCTCGATGCGCTGATGAAGCGCTACCACGGGTTCGTCAGGCTCAAGGCGAGCTCGTACTTCCTCGCCGGCGGCGACGCCGACGATCTCGTCCAGGAGGGGCTGATCGGTCTCTACAAGGCGATCCGAGACTTCCGGCACGACAAGGAGACGTCGTTCCGCTCGTTCGCCGAGCTCTGCGTGACGCGGCAGATCATCACGGCCATCAAGACTGCGACGCGGTTCAAGCATTCACCGCTGAACACCTACGTTTCGTTCAGCCACACGCCGGCCGGCCAGGACTCCGAAGGTGAGTGCACGCTCGGAGACGCGCTGCCGGGTCCCGCCGTCGACGATCCGTCGGTGGTTGTCATCTCAACCGAGGAGCTGCAGTCGCTCGTCCTCTGCCTCGGCGGCGGTCTCTCGCATCTCGAGGCGGAAGCCCTTCGCCTCTATCTCGACGGGCATTCGTACGACTCGATGGCCGAGGAGCTCGGCTGCGACACGAAGACCGTCGACAACGCGCTGCAGCGTGTGAAGCGCAAGATCCTGGCGCACCAGGCTACGCGAGCTGTGCCTGCCTGACGGCGACGAGTCGCGAAGAGAGTCAGTCCGGCGCGACGTCGAACAGCAAGGCGACGTAGCGCCGAACGAGCTCGAGCTGCTTGCGCATCAGCTCTGGGTCGTCGAGTGCGCGGGTGAGCACGAACGCGCCCTCGAACGTGGCCGTGAGGTGGTCAGCGAGGACCGTTGGCTCGACCGGAATCGGCGGCGGGTGTAGCTCGACGGCAGCCGCGACCTTGTCGGCGACGCGCGTCCGGTACGAGAGAAGCGCGGAGGCGATCACGTCGTTCGTGCCGTCGTCGAACAGCTGGCGCTCGTAGACGTAGGACACGTAGAGGCAACTCGGCTGTTGCGCGACGAGCTCGTCGGCGGCGTCCTCGAACGACCGGATGAACCAGACGAGCTGCTCCGCAGGGTCCTCGGTCTGCCGCTTCCGCCTTGCCCATGAACTCCTCGAGGAAGGCGATGTCTCCTTCGGCGTAGCGCTCGACGATCGCACGCGCCAGGTGGTTCTTGGTGGGGAAGTGGTGGAAGAACGCCCCCTTGCTCGTGTCGGCAGCCGTCAGCACATCATCGATCGACATGCCCGAGAGCCCGCGATCGAGGATCAGCGTCTGGGCCTCGTCGAGGATCCGATCACGGGTCTTGGCTCCGTCTCGTGTCATCGCTGCAACCGTACCCATCCTTGCAAACAGACTAGACGGTCTGCTATAAACATACCAACTAGTCGGTCTGTTCGAATGGAGAGGAGCAAGAATGGCAACTGCGATGATCGATCACGCGGCTGCACTCGACACGCTTGGGACGACGCTGGCCGGTCAGCTCGTGCGCCCAGGCGACGTGGCCTACGACGACGTGCGCAGCGTGTGGAACGGCATGATCGACCTGCGGCCCGTCGCGATCGCGCAGCTGCGCGTCGACCGACGACGTTCGCGCGGCACTCCGCGTCGTCCGCGAGACGGGGCTCCCGCTCGCGGTCCGCGGCGGCGGTCACAACGTCGCCGGGTTCGGCACGGTCGACGAGGGGATCGTGATCGACCTGTCACCGATGAACGCCGTCACCGTCGATCCGGTCGACCCGGCGTGTTCGCGTCGGAGGCGGAGCGACGCTCGGCGATCTCGACGCGGCGACACAAGCGCACGGCCTCGTCGTGCCGGCGGGCGTCGTCAGCGAGACCGGGGTCGCCGGGCTGACCCTGAGCGGCGGTCTCGGGTGGGTGCGCCGCAAGTGGGGGCTCACGTGCGACAACCTCGTTGGCGCAGAGCTCGTGACGGCAGGTGGGGACGTGCTGCACGTGGACGGTACGACCGACCCGGAGCTGCTCTGGGGGCTCCGTGGTGGTGGCGGCAACTTCGGCGTCGTCACCGAGCTCGAGTTCGACGCGCACCCACTCGGCCCGGAGGTCTTCTTCGCTTTCGTGATGTACGCGCTCGACGACGCCAGTCACGTGCTCGCCGAGCACGAGCGGATCCTCACCGCCGTCGGCGACGACGGTCAGCACGATCGCAGTCATGGGTCACGTCCCGCCGGTCGAGGACTTCCCCGCGGAGATCCACGAGGAGCCGTACGTCGCCTTGCTCGGCGTCCATACGGGCTCGGTCGAGCAAGGGGAGCGCGCGCTGCAGCCGCTCCGTGACCTCGGAGAGCCGCTCGCGGACTTCTCCGGAGCGATGCCCTTCGTCGAGGTGCAGAAGGTCTACGACCCCGAATATCCGGCGGGACACCGGTACTACTGGAAGTCGACCCGGCTGCCCGCCCTGCCGGCGGAGGTCGTCGAGGCTCTCGTCGAGATGATGCGTCGCGCGCCGTCGAAGCATTCGACGATCGACGTCTGGCTCAACGGCGGCGCGATCGATCGCATCCCCGAGGACGGCACGGCGTTCTCCGGCCGTGGCACGCAGTACGTCGTCAACCCCGAGGCGAACTGGGAGAGCACCGCAGACGACGAGGCGAACGTGGCCTGGGCGCGGGACGTGCTCGCGTCGATCGAGGAGCATGCGAGTGGCGGCGTCTATCTCAACTTCCCGGGCTTCCTCGAGGAGGGGCAGTCGCTCGTCCGTGCGAGCATGGGCGCGAACTACGAGCGGCTAGCGGAGCTGAAGAGGCGACTCGATCCGGAGAACCTCTTCCGGCGCAACGCAAACGTCGAGCCGGCCGCGTAGACGGCGGCACCGAGAAGCGTCGGCGCGTGCTGTTCATGGTCGTCGAGCACTTCCGAGACGGTGATCCCAGGCCGTGTACGGGCGCTTTCGGGAGCGCGGGCGTCTGCTCCCTCCGGGTGTGGCCTACGTGACGAGTTGGGTGACGGACGACCTCAACCGCTGCTACCAGGTGATGGAGGCCGCAGATCGCGCGGCACTCGATCCGTGGCTCGAGCACTGGGCCGACGTCGCCGACTTCGAAGTGATTCCCGTGCTCACGTCCGAGGCAGCCGCGCAGCAAGTCCCGTAGACGTCAGCAGGCAGTGCCGCGGCGTGGAAGCAAGAGCCGGAGGAGGGACTCGAACCCACGACCTACGCATTACAAGTGCGTTGCTCTACCAGCTGAGCTACTCCGGCGGGGCCAGGCGTGAGTGTAGGCTGCCCGCGCGGCGCGGCGAGCCCGAGTAGGCAGCACGGTCAGAAAGGAGTTGCGTCGGCCATGCGGGAACGCGAGACTGCGCCATCCCGCGCGACGGCGCGTCTGCGTCTACGCACGTGCATACTCCTCCGACCCCGATGGCAGACGAAGTGACCACACACGACAGGATCCTCGCCGACCGCGCTCGGTTCGTCTCCGGCGGGGTCTCGACGCCGAGGCTCGTCGTCGCGCACGCCGACGGCGCGCGCGTCACCGACGTCGACGGCCGCACGTACCTCGACTTCGCCGGCGGCATCGGCTGCCAGAACACGGGCCACCGCTTCGCGCCGGTCGTCGAGGCGATCAAGGCTCAGGCCGACGCGTACCTGCACCAGTGCTTCATGGTCGGCGTCTACGAGCCGTACGTCGAGGTCTGTCGGCGGCTCGCCGAGCTCTCGCCGTGTGCAGGCGAGCGGAGCAGAAGTCGATCCTCGTCAACTCGGGTGCCGAGGCGATCGAGAACGCGGTCAAGATCGCGCGGGCGGCGACCGGGCGGCCTGCCGTCGTCGTCTTCGACAACGCCTTCCACGGGCGCACGCTGCTGACGATGACGATGACGGCGAAGGTGAAGCCGTACAAGGCGGGCTTCGGCCCGTTCGCGCCCGAGGTCTACCGGGCGCCGGCGCCCTATCCGTACCGCGGTGTCTCCGTCGCGACGACGCGATCGCAGGGCTCGAAGCACCTCTTCAAGGCGCGAGGTCGACCCGGCCACCGTCGCGTGCGTCGTGCTCGAGCCGGTGCAGGGCGAGGGCGGCTTCATCGAGATGCCGCCCGACTATCCCGGCGCGCCTGCTGGAGCTGTGTCGTGAGCACGGGATCCTCTACGTCGACGACGAGGTGCAGTCGGGCGTCGGCCGCACCGGGAAGATGTGGGCGATCGAGCACTACGACGGGCGTCGAGCCCGACCTGCTCGTCTCCGGGAAGTCGATCGGCGGCGGGCTGCCGCTGGCCGCCGTCACCGGCCGCGCGGAGCTGATGGACGCCGTGCGGGCCGGGGGGCCTCGGCGGCACGTTCGGCGGCAACCCGCTCTCGTGCGCGGCCGCGGTCGCCGTGCTCGACGCGGTCGCCGATCCCGTCGTTCCTCGCCGAGGCGACGGCGCTCGGCGCGACGATACGCGCACGACTCGACGAGCTCGCCGCGCGGCACCCGGAGATCGGCGAGGTGCGCGGCCTCGGCCCGATGCTCGCCCTCGAGCTCGTGGAGCGCTCGCCCGACCGCGGCGAAGCGCCATCGTCGACGCGGCGTTCGAACGGGGCCTGCTCCTGCTCTCGTGCGGCATCGTACGGCAACGTGATCCGGCTGCTGGCGCCGCTGACGATCGAGCGACGACGAGCTCGACGAGGGCTTCGCGCTCGCTGGAGGAGTCGCTTGACGTCGCCGTCTGAAGCGACCCCGACATCCAGCTCCGGGGCCTGACGCAAGCGCTACGGCGACGTCGTCGCCGTCGACGCGATCGACCTCGAGATCGCCCGCGGGCGAGTTCTTCACGATGCTCGGGCCGTCCGGCTCCGGGCAAGACGACGACGCTGCGCATGATCGCCGGCTTCGAGATGCCCGACGACGGGCACGGTCGAGCTCGGCGGGGAGGACGTCTCGAGGCTGCCGCCGTACGACCGCCCTGTCAACACCGTCTTCCAGGACTACGCGCTCTTCCCGCACATGACGGTGCGGCGGAACGTCGAGTACGGGCTGATGGTGAAGAAGGTGGGGAAGTCGGCGACGCGGAGAGCGCCGCGCCGAGGAGGCGCTCGCGATGGTGCGGCTCGAGGGGTACGGCGATCGCAAGCCGGCGCAGCTCTCCGGCGGCCAGCGGCAGCGCGTCGCGCTCGCCCGGGCGATCGTCAACCGGCCGAAGGTGCTGCTGCTCGACGAGCCGCTCGGCGCCCTCGACCTCAAGCTGCGCCAGGAGATGCAGATCGAGCTGAAGCGGATCCAGCGAGAGGTCGGCATCACGTTCGTCTACGTCACGCACGACCAGGAGGAGGCGCTGACGATGAGCGACCGCATCGCGGTCTTCAATCGGAGGGCGCATCGAGCAGCTCGGCCCGCCGGCAGCGGTGTACGAGCATCCGTCGAGCGAGTTCATCGCCGACTTCGTCGGCGTCTCGAACGTGATCGAGCGCGGACGAGCGCCGCTACACCGTGCGGCCGGAGAAGATCCATCTGCTCGGCGAAGGGGCGAGCCCTGAACCGGGCACGCGCGTCGAGGAGGGCGTCGTGCACGACGTGCAGTACGTCGGGCCGGTGACGCGGTACCACGTCACGCTCGACGGAGGCGGTGAGCTCCAGGCTCTGACGCAGAACCTGGAGGAGACGTCCGGAGAGGTGTTGGCGATGAAGGGGCGTCGGGTGCGACTCGCCTGGCGTTCAGAGCAGGAGTCGGTGATCGAGCAATCGAGAGGAGGAGACGAATGAGTGAGCGGAAACGGCGCTCCGGCCTGTGGGCCGGGTTGCTGACGCTGGTGGCCGCGCTGGCCGTCGTCGCTGCTGGCTGTGGTGGCGACGACGAGAGCGGTGCGAGCACGGAGATCGAAGGCCTCGGGACGTCGATCGAGGAGATCCAGGAACTGGCGCGTGAAGAGGGCGAGGTCAACCTCGTCATCTGGCCCGGCTACGCGGTGCTCACGGAAGAGTTCACGTCCGCGACCGGCTGCAAGGTCAACACGAAGGACGGTGCCAGCTCGGACGACATGATCAGCCTGATCCAGACCGGCGCGTACGACGGCGTCTCGGTCTCGGGCAACGCCAGCGTCCGCCTGATGGCGACCGGAGACGTCGTGCCGGTGAACACGGACTTCGTCTCCAACTTCGCGGACATCCAGGAGGGGATCAGAGAACCAGGACTACAACTCCCTCGACGGTCAGGCGTACGGTGTGCCGCACGGGCGTGGGCCGAACCTGCTCATGTTCCGCACGGACGTCCTCCCGGAGGACACGGACAGCTGGGCCGTGATCTGGGATCAGTCCGGCCCGTACAACGGCAAGCTCTCCATCTACGACGACTCGATCTTCATCGCCGACGCTGCGGTCTACCTCAAGGCGACGCAGCCCGACCTCGGGATCGACAACCCGTACCAGCTCACCGAGGAGCAGTTCAACGCCGCCGTCGACCTGCTCAAGCAGCAGGCGCCGAACGTCGGCGAGTACTGGCCCGGCGACGTCGCCAAGCAGATCCAGTCGTACACGAACGGCGACAGCGTCGCCGGCACGACGTGGCCGTACCAGGTGAACCAGCTCAACCAGGCCGATGTCCCGATCGCGGCGATCAAGCCGAGCGAGGGCACGACGGGCTGGTCGGACACGTGGATGGTCTCCTCGAAGGCCGCGAACCCGAACTGCATGTACCTCTGGATGGACCACATGGCTTCACCCGAGGCGCAGGCGACGGTGGCGGAGGCCTTCGGCGAGGCTCCCGTCAACCTCAAGGCGTGCGACCTCACGAAGAACCCGGACCACTGCGACGAGTTCCACGCTGACGACGAGTCGTGGTGGGAGGACGTCTACTACTGGACGACGCCGGCGGAGGACTGTGCCGACGACGACGACGAGACGGTCTGCAAGACGCAGGCCGACTGGAAAGCCGCGTGGACGGAGATCCGAGGCTAGTGCATCGCCTCGTCTGCACAGACGGGAAACTCCGTAGGGGTCGGACCTGTCCGACCCGGTGCAGATGACCTCGATCCCGATCGACGAGCCGCCGCCCCGGAGAGGCCCGGGGCGGCGGCTCTCCACGTTCTTCTTCCGGCATCCGCGGGCCAGACTGGCCTGTCTGCTCGCGCTGCCGGTCGGCTGGCTCGTGGTCGTGTACTTCGGGTCGCTGGTCGTGCTGCTGATGTCGGCGTTCTGGACCGTCGACTCGTTCACGTCGCAGGTCGTGCGCGAGTTCACGCTCGACAACTTCCGCCGGATCTTCGAGACGCCGGTGTTCCGCGACGTCGCGTGGCGAACCGTGAAGATGGCCGGCGCTCGTCACGATCGCCGACGTCGTGCTCGCGTTCCCGCTCGCGTACTACATGGCCCGTGTCGCCTCGCCGCGGACGCGGAACCTCCTCGTCGTCGCGGTGCTCATGCCCCTGTGGGCGAGCTACCTCGTCAAGGCGTACGCGTGGCGGACGATGCTGTCCGCGCAGGGCGCCATCAACTGGGCGCTCGACCCGATCGGTCTCGAGTTCAACGGGTACTCGTCGACCGGGCTCTGGCTCGTGTTCACCTACCTGTGGCTGCCGTTCATGGTCCTGCCGATCTACGCGGGGCTCGAGCGGATCCCGACATCGTTGCTCGAGGCGTCCGCCGATCTCGGCGGTCGGTCGGTGCGGACGTTCTTCCGCGTTGTCCTGCCGCTCGTCTTCCCCGCCGTCGTGGCGGGCTCGATCTTCACGTTCTCGCTCACGCTCGGCGACTACATCGCGCCGGGGCTGATCGCGAGCGAGCAGTTCATCGGCACCGTCATCTACCAGACCCGCTCCACGGCGCTGCCGACGGCGGCCGCGTACTCGCTCGTGCCGATCGTCGTGATCGTCGGCTACCTCCTGGTGCGCGCCGGAAGCTGACAGGCCTTCGAGTCGCTGTGAGAGGTCGCTGATGGTCGAGTCTCGCTCACCCGCATCCTGCTCCGCGCTCGGCGCGGCGCTGACCATGCTCTTCCTCTACGCACCGATCGTCGTCGATCGGTCTGTACGCCTTCAACGAGAAGGTGACGCAGGGGTGGCCGATCGAGAACTTCAGCACGAAGTGGTTCTCGGTCGCCTACCACGACGAGAAGGTGCGCACCGCGCTCGAGAACTCGCGTCGTCGCCGCGCTCGGCGCGACCGTGATCGCGCTCGTGCTCGGCACGCTCGCCTCGATGGCCGTCGCGCGCTACCGCTTCTTCGGGCGCGAGGTGTTGACGTTCGCCGTGATCCTGCCGATCGCGCTCCCGGGCATCGTCACCGGGCTCGCGCTGCAGGCGACGATCACGGACGTGCTGTCGCCGATCGGCATCAACTTCGGGATGGCGACGATCATCATCGGGCACGCGACGTTCTGCGTGGTCGTCGTCTACAACAACGTGCTCGCTCGCATGCGCCGTACGGCGGGCTCGCTCGACGAGGCCTCTGCCGACCTCGGCGCCGACACCTGGCAGACGTTCCGCTACGTGATGTTCCCGCAGATGCGGACGGCGCTGCTCGCCGGCGCGCTGCTCGCGTTCGCGCTCTCGTTCGACGAGATCATCGTCACGATCTTCACGTCGGGCGCCCAGCAGACGCTGCCGATCTGGATGTTCGCGACACTCTTCCGGCCCGGCGAGCTGCCGATCGTCAACGTCGTCGCGCTGTTCGTGATCGTCGTCTCGATCATCCCCGTCTACTTCGCGCAGAGGCTGGCCGGCGCCAGCGGGATCACGCCCGAGCGCCCGGTGAAGACGAGGCAGGGGGGGGCGGCGACGTAACCCGACGCGCCGACGTCAGGCGTCCGCCGCGACACCGACGCCGACGGGGCACGCGACACCCGTGCCGCCAAGCCCGCAGTAGCCGTTCGGGTTCGCGCGAGGTACTGCTGGTGGTAGCTCTCGGCGTAGTAGAACGGACCGGCCTCGGCGATCTCGGTCGTGATCGTGGCTCTGTGGCCCGCCGCGGCGAGTGCCTGCTGGTACATCGCGCGCAACGCGTCGGCGGTCTCGCGTTGCGCGTCGGTCTGCCAGTAGATCGCCGACCGGTACTGCGTGCCGACGTCGTTGCCCTGGCGCATCCCCTGCGTCGGGTCGTGGCCCTCCCAGAAGACGCGCAGTAGCTCGTCGTAGCTCGTGACGGCGCGGGGTCGAAGACCACGAGCACGACCTCGGTGTGCCCGGTACGGCCGGAGCAGACCTCTTCGTAGGTCGGGTTCGGCGTGATCCCGCCGGCGTAGCCGACGGCCGTCGTATGGACGCCACGCGCGCGCCAGAACACTCGCTCCTGCCCCTTCGGGTTCGACAGTCCACCAAGCGACTGTGAGCGCCAGTAGTCAGACCGGCGTTCCTCAGGAGGGAGACCGAAATCCCAGAACAGTCGTTCAGCCCCCCAAAAACAGCCCATGCCGAAGATGGCCTGCTCGGTGCCTTCGGGGAATGGCGGTGTGATCGGAGTCCCCAGCACCCGGTGCGGCCCGAGGCCGGTAAGTGGCGTGTCGCGTCCGGGGAGCGCCTGCTCGGGGACGACCATCTCGTTCTTGCGCGTGAAGAGGCTCATGACTTGTGAAGGATAGTCCGTGCCCAACTCGTCGCTCAGGGCCGTGACCACTTCCCTGACTGCCCGAAGCCAGGTTGGTATGACCATCACTCACCGGAGCGCCCAAACCTGATTACGAGTTGTGAAGCGTCCTGAAGCGTCCCGGGTTTCGCGCCGGCCGTTCTAGTTGGTTTTCGTTGTGATCCGTTCGTCTGATTCGGTCGTCGGCGGCCGGTAGGCAGCGGCGACTGAACCGCCCTGGGTTTCTTAGAGGCTCTGTTATCTGGTTGACAGGGTCTTGATGTTGTCTCTCTTGTAATCTATTTGGTCGTATTCGGCTGGCGGCACGTCACCGAGTTCTTCGTGCAGTCTCTCGTCGTTGTAGAAGCCGATCCAGTGGAGCGTCTCATGCTCGGCGTGCTCGAAGGAGGGGAAGCGGCGCCCGTCGACGAGCTCGCTCTTGAAGGTCGCGACCCAGGCTTCGGCCATCGCGTTGTCGTAGGCGTCGCCCTTGGAGCCGACCGACGGCGCTGCTCCGAGGTCGTCGAGCCGGTCGGTGTAGGTCAAGCTCGTGTACTGCCCGGGCTCAACCGGTCGTCGCAACACTGGTTTGTTGACTTGATTGTAAATACTCATTCAATGCTTCCGCCGGCGTCCGCCAGTCAAGCGTTTTGCGCGGTCGGCTGTTGAGCGCAGCGGCCACGGCTTCGAGCTCGTCGGCGCTCCAGCGCGCGAGGTCGGTTCCGCGGGGGAAGTACTGGCGGAGCAGGCCGTTGGTGTTCTCGTTCGTGCCGCGCTGCCAGGGGCTCTGAGGGTCGGCGAAGTAGACCGGGATGCCGGTCTCAACCTTGAACGCGGCGTGCTGGGAGAGCTCTTTGCCGCGGTCCCAGGTCAGCGAGCGGCGCAGCTGCTCAGGCAGGGTCGTCATCGTCGACCCCAACGCGTCCTTCATCGTGACCGCGCCGTAGCCGGCGAGCGCCGGCCCATTCTTGGTGCGCGGGATCGTCCCAAAGCCAGCCTCGCGGGGCAGGTGGATCAGGATCGTGAAGCGGGTGGTGCGCTCTACCAGCGTGCCGATCGCGGAGCGCTCCAGTCCGATCAGCAGATCGCCTTCCCAGTGGCCGGGCACGGCCCGGTCATCGGCCTCGGCAGGCCGCTCGCTGATCATCACCTCGGGCGTGACGTGCGCCCACGCCTTCTGGCGGGCTCGCGCCCGCGGCACCCGCAGCGCCCGTCCCGTGCGCAGGCACGCGACCAGCTCCCGCTTGAGCGCCCCACGACCCTGCACGTAAAGAGCCTGGTAGATCGCTTCGTGACTGATCCGCATCGACGGATCATCCGGGAACTCGACGCACAGCCTGCTCGCGATCTGCTCCGGGCTCCAGCCCTGCACCCAGCGCCGATCCCCGCGATGCGGCTTGTTTCGACCGCTCCACTTCGGCCCCGGCGGCCCGACGGCTCGACCGCCGCCACCGCGCACCACCCCCGACAGCCGCTCCTGCACATACGCGCAGAGCTGCTCGTTCGCGACCAGCTTGGCCACCTTTGGCCGGCGGGCACGGCGCTCGGCGTGCCATTGCGCGATCGAGGCCTTGTACTCGAGCCGCCACGTTCGCGTCGAGGCGTTCCGGCGAAGCTCCCGCGAGATCGTCGACGGGCTACGACGCAACCGCCGAGCGATCTCCCGCACCCCACGACCCTGAGCGCGGAGGAGCGCGATCTCCTCCCGTTCGCCGAACGAGAGGTAGCGGCCCGACACCGTTAGAGATAGACAGGGATTCACGCCGCCAGCGTGGCGGAACCACCGGAACGCCACGGGCGACGACACACCCGCCTCGCCCGCCGCCTCCTCGGTCTTCAGCCCACCAGCAACCGCGGCCCAGAACCGCACCCGGTCCTCGCGCCACGCCACCGTCGGCCGCCCAGGCGACGGCACCTGCCCCCGATACAGCTGAACCTCCCGCTGCCGCTCCCGCATCGTCCCCACCGAACACCTCCATCATCGAGGTGTTGCGACGACCGGTTGAGCCCGGGCTGACTGCCCCTATCGCTGTGAGCGATCAGTCCCGCTCCTGGCCGGCGCAGGCCGTTGGCCATCTCGAGCGCGTCCAGGACAAGGTCGGTACGCATGTGCGCCGCGAGTTGCCAGCCGACGATCATCCGGCTGTAGCAGTCGAGGATAAACGCCAAGTGGACGAAGCCGTTCCAGGTGCGGAGATAGGTGATGTCCGCGACCCACTTCTCGTTCGGCCTCGTCGCCGTAAAGTCGCGCTGCAGGAGATCACGGGCCTTCTCGACCGCAGCCTCGTCCGCGATCGTCGTGCGGTGCTTGCGGCCACGCCGCTTGCCTTCGAGGCCTTCCTGACGCATCACGCGGCCGACGTGGTCGCGGCCGACCTCGACGCCATCGCGTTTGAGCTGCTTCCAGGTCTTCCTGACGCCGTAGACACGGCGGT
This sequence comes from uncultured Actinomycetes bacterium, assembly GCA_963701395.1. GTDB lineage: Bacteria > Actinomycetota > Thermoleophilia > Gaiellales > Gaiellaceae > Gaiella. Next base: position 60,277 of record CAVOZU010000005.1, on the reverse strand, counting down.
AGCCCTCACGGACGGCGTAGATCTCCTTCACGAGCTCGCGGTCGGCGAGCGCACGCCGGCAGGGCTTCCGGGATCTGCGCGCGTAATGCGTGCTCACCGGCACGCCGATCGCACGACAGACCGGCTCGACCCCGAAGGCGTCCCGCCGCTCCTCGACATAGCGGGTCACCGTCGCCGGGTCGGGTCGAGCTCCGTTGCGAAATAGACGGACGCGTCCTTCAGGATCGCATTCGCCCGCCTGAGCTCGGCGACCTCCTTACGCAGCCGCCGCAGCTCCTCACGCTCCTCGCTGGTCAACAGATCGCGCCGGCGGCCGGAGTCCGCCTCCGCCTGCCGAACCCACGTCCGCAGCGACTCCTTGTGGATGCCCAGGTCCTGGGCGACATGAGCGATCGGCCGCTTCGACTCAAACACCAGCCGCACCGCCCGCTCACGCAACTCATCGGGGTACTTCCTCGGTCTCGCCATCGCAGGAGCATCTCCTTCCGCCAGGACAGAACCCGGCTCCGGAGCCTCCAAAATTCCCAGGGTCCTTCAGACCTCGATGATCCAGGAAACCAGGCCGGCGTCAAACCCGGGACGCTTCAGTTCATGCGGGTTGGCGGGCCGTGCGCGCACCTACGTCGTGCGGAACTCGGGAGACCGGGGACGGCGGTTAGCTCGTCTTGGGCGGACGTCCGCGCCGGCGCTCGTAGAAGTACGGCGCTGCTGCGTTACTTGGCCACGTACGTGTATCGCAAATAACAGGGGCCGCAGTTGAGCATGCCGATGCCGACGCTGAACGTGTCGCCGTAGGTTGGAGCTGTCGCAGTCAACGTCCCCTTCCCCGTTTTCGACTCCGTGCAGGAGATCGGTGCCGCGCCGATCGGATCAACACAGTTCACACCTGTTCCTACCGCCGACCTGCCGTCCCACCGATCGTTGACGAGCAGGATCGCGTCGCCGGTTCGGAACCCCTGAACGGTCTTGTCCCCGGTGAGCCTGCCCGTGACGGTGATGGCGAACGTGATCTTCCCGCCCGGCTTCACCCGCTTCGGGGGCGGCTTGAAGTCGACGTCGAACTCTGCCTGCGGAGCCCCCGGCCAGTCGTAGTCGATATGGCCGTTCACAGCGACTCCGGTCGCGTGTGGTGGCTGTGCGCTCTTGGCCGGGTTCGGCTCGATCTTCGTCCGCACCCACTCGAGCTTGGAGCCCGGCGGCTTTGGCCCCGGTTCGGGCTTGGTCGTCGGGTCGGTGGGCGCAGTCGGCTTGTTGACCGTGGTGAGGAAGCTCTTCCAGAGGACGGCGGTCATGTCTTCGGCTGCCTGGCGTGCGAAGGGATGGTTGACGAGTGACGGTTCCTTGTTGCCGGGTTCGTCTTTGTTGAGGCCGGGTGTGCGGACGCCGTTGACGGTCTTTGAGGGGTAGTGGCAGTAGTTGAGGCCCTTCGGTGGCCGGGGGTTTGTGCCGATCCGCGGGGTGGAGAGCTGCCGGGGAAGGCCGAGCGTGTCGGCGACCAGGGCGGGGATGGAGAGAGTGAACTTGGTGTCGGGGTTGTAGGGGCTGCCGAGGCAGTAGTCGCCCTCTCCCAGCCAGATCGCGGCGGCCGAGCCGCTCTCCAGCTTGCCGTATCGCTGCGCGCCCATGATCGCCCGCAGCCCCGTCGTGCCGAAGTCTGCGCGACGTTGTGGCACAGGGATCCTCGTTCCCTTGCGGATCGGCTGCTCGACCTCGACGCCGGCCATCAGCTCGACGTAGTTGGAGTGCGCAAAGAAGTCCTGGGCGGAGTGGAAAGCATGTCCGAGCGCCTGGAAGGCACGGTAGGCGCGGAGCTGGTCTGAGATCCTCTGGATCCGGCGGCGCACGGGGCTGGGCTGTTCCAGCCGGCTGCTCTGGCCGATCGCGAAGGCGACCGCCCGGTTCACGCGCGTCATGATCGTCAGGTACTCGGTGCGGACGCCCGCGAGCTTCCCGCACAGCCCGCAGCTCGTCTTGCTCGCCGAGCCGAAGGCCGACTCAGGGTTCGTCGGCGGGTGCGGATCGGGGTTCGGGTTCACCGCCAGCGCACGCGCCAACTGCGTGTTCTCGGCGAAATCGACCGCGTCCGCCAGTCGACGCAAGCGACCTCGGTCGCAGTTCTTGCAGTCGGCGCTACCGGCCAGCTGTCGCAACGCAGCGGGGAGCTGGGAGACGATCGCCCGGTAGCTCCCAAAGCTCGGCCGAAAGAACTCGGGGTTACGGTCGGCGAGCGGTCGAGCGCCGCTCAGATGGGAGTTGAGCCGCTGGAAGGCGACCACGAACTGCTGCGGGAACGTCGCCGTCGACGCCGAGTCGAAGTGGTACTCCGCGTCGAAGTGGTGGGTGACGTCGACGTTCTCGGCTCCCGCCTGGATCTGGGCGACAAGCCTCGCAGGTGCAGCCGGCATCCCGCGCCGGATCGCCTTCGCCGTGATCTGCTCATGCACCCCACCCTTCGCCTCCGTCCCATGGAAGGAGAGATACCCGAGGAACGTATGACTCTTGTCGATGGCGAAGCCCGACGCCACCGCCGCATAGACGCCGGCCACAACACACACACCAAGCAGACCCACCGCAGCCGGCACAACAACCCCACGCCGCATGAGTCACAGGCTAAAGCGCAGCCACTGCACTGTCCAGCGACGGAAGAGTCAAGTCCCAGGAGGTGGTGTAGCTCGTCGGCGAGTTCGTGGGTTGCTCAGACCGCGGCGAGTTCGCGGGTTTCCTTTCTGTTGTTGTCTTGTTTGCCATCGTCGAGTACCGTCTCGAGCGAGTGGTTGCTGAGGTAGCGGCGGCCGACGAGCCATTCGTCGTTATTGCTCGATGACGAGGCTGGCGGCGAACCGGATCAGGGCGCGGTCGTTGGGGAAGATCCCGACGACGTCGGTGCGGCGGCCGATCTCGCGGTTGAAGCGCTCGAGCGGGTTGGTGGAGCGCAGCTTCGCTCGGTGGAGGATCTTCCTCATCCAGGGTGATCGCTTGGAGGCGGGAGGCCCATCGCTAGAACGAATCAATCGTCGTTAGAATGACGCGGAATGCAAGACGACCATTGCGATCTCCTCTGTCTCGACCTTGACGTAGCCGAGAGGCTCCGCTCGATGGCGCTCGAACGCGACGCTGAACTTCGAGACGCAGCCGAACGGGCACGTGGCCTTGGCGATCCGACGAGACTTGGACTCGCCGTGGCACTTGCCGAAGCCGACGAGCTTTGTGGCTGCGACCTCGCCTGGATCTCAGGCCGGGCACAGAACCTCGTCTCGCACCACATGCGCGCTCTACGTGCGCAGGGGTTGGTCGAGTCTCGTCGCGACGGGAAGCTGGTCATGTTTTCCCTGACCGACGACGGCAAGACGTTGCTCGATGCGGTGCTGCGCTCCGAGGTCAGGGCATGAGTACGACAGTGCGCGAGCTTCAGGTCGTCGGGCAAGCGGCTGCACCTCCCGAGGAGTGGCTGCGCGCGGCACGCAGAGCACGGCTGCTCTCGTGGATCTCGCTCGCGTGGATGGGAACCGAGGGCCTCGTCGGTATCGCCGCTGGCGTCGTCGCCGGTTCGATTGCGCTCACCGGGTTCGGAATCAACGCATTCATCGAAGGCTTCGCAAGCGTCGTGATCGTGTGGCGTTTCACTGGCTCGCGGATGCACTCTCCGATGGCAGAGAGACGCGCGCATCGGATCGTCGCCGTGCAGTTCTTCATCCTCGCCCCTTACGTCGCCTACGAGGCGATCGGCAAGCTCGTGAACGAGAGTCATCCCGACACGAGCCTCATCGGTATCGCGTTGGTGACGACGAGCGCAATCGGGATGCCGCTTCTCGGGCGGGCGAAGCAGAGGCTCGCGCACCAGCTCGGCTCGGGTGCGACCCACGGTGAGGGGACGCAGAACGTCCTTTGCGGCTACCTCTCGTTGGCGGTGCTCGCCGGGCTACTCGGTAACACTCTGCTTGGCTGGTGGTGGCTCGACCCGATCGCCGCGCTTGCCATCGCCGGGCTTGCGATCCGGGAGGGGCTGATGAGCTGGCGGGGCGAGAGCTGCTGTGCAGCCTGCTAGCTCGGCAGCTCTGACGAAGGGATCCCGTCTAGATGCCGCTCGGGTCGCTCATCGCCGCTTCCCGATGAGGAGTTCATGGGGACGGCTGCGACCACGCCGATCCTTCGATGTGGTTCGGGTCGGCATACGGGATCGCGTTGTAGTAGGCGTACTCGGCGCGACATAACGCCCGCATCCGTTGAAGCGGGTTCTCAACAGAGCAGCCGCTCGGGAGGGCCAGTGCCTCGCCGCTCATCGGGCAAGTATCACGCCGCCGACCTGCGAGCCGCGACTGGACTTACGAATCAGAAGGGGCTATCGGCACCCCAGAAGCAGCCCATGCCGACCACGAGCTGCTCGAAGCCGTCAGGGAAAGGCGGCACCATCGACGTGTCGAGCACGAGGTGCGTGCGGGTGACGGGGGTCGGGGTCTCTCGACCCGGAAGCGCGTCGCTGGCCGTGGGCAGATCGATGCTCTTGCGAAGGAAGTTCATGACGGATCAAGGATACGCGCACGCTGAAGGCAGCCGGGTCGGGCCGAGTGCCGTCGGTTGACAGCCTCGCCTGTCAGACCGCAGCGATACGTGAGACACTCGCGCGCGTGCCACGAAGGAGCGCCTGGTGAAGAAATGGTTGCCCCTGGTCGCCCTCGCGGGCGCGCAGTTCATCATGGTGCTCGACCAGTCGGTGATGAACGTCTCGATCAGCCAGCTGGTCGAGGACTTCGACACGACGGTCACCACGATCCAGGCCGTGATCACCCTCTACTGCCTGGTGATGGCCATGTTGATCCTCACGGGCGCCAAGATCGGCGACATCATCGGCCGCCGGCGAGCGTTCGTGATCGGCCTGGTCATCTACGCCTGCGGATCGGCCTTGACTGCGGCGGCTCCGACGGTGACGGTGCTGGCGATCGGGTGGTCGATCCTGGAGGGCGTCGGCGCTGCCTTGGTGCTCCCCGCGATGGCCGCGCTGATCGCTGGCAACTTCGAGGGGCGCGACCGCAAGGCTGCCTACGCGATCATCGGTGGTGTCGCGGGCGCGGGCATCGCCATCGGCCCCATCCTCGGAGGGTGGGCGACCACAGAGTTGAGTTGGCGGGTTGTCTTCGTGGGCGAAGTGGTGATCGTGCTCGGCATCCTCGCCATGAGCCCCTTCGTCCACGACGCAGTACGGGCCGCCGCAGCACCCCGTCTCGACTACGTCGGCTCGATTCTCTCCGCGACCGGTCTCGGCGCGATCGTCCTCGGGGCACTGCAGTCGACGACGTGGGGCTGGGTCACGCCGAAGGACTCTCCCATCGAGCCCTTCGGGCTCTCGTTGACGCTCTTCGTGATCGGCGGCGGCGGCGTGCTGCTGTGGGGGTTCGTGCGCTGGCAGCGGCATCGCGAGGCGACCGGCGCCGACCCGTTGGTCCACCTCGATCTGATCAAGATCCCGGCGTTGGGGTCCGGGCTGATCGGCCTGTTCTCCCAGAACCTGATCCTGATGGGCGTCTTCTTCACGGTGCCTCTCTACCTGCAGCTGGTGCTGGGCCTCGACGCTCTCGAAACCGGCATCAAGATGCTGCCCGTCTCGATCACGATGTTCATTGCGTCGGCGACAGGCTCGCGACTGTCGGGCCGCTTCTCGGTACGGTCGATCGTCAGGGCCGGTCTGGTGATCACGTTCGTGTCCATCGTCGCCCTGCTCGCGAGTATCGAGCCGAGCCTGGCCGCGACCGGCTTCGCCCTTGTCGATGGCCGTACTCGGCGTCGGGATGGGGCTTCTCGCTTCCCAGCTCGGCAACGTGGTGCAGTCGTCGGTCGATGCGTCGGGGCGAGGCGAGGCAGGCGGCTTGCAGTTCACCGGCCAACAGCTCGGTTCCTCGCTCGGGGTCGCCTTGATCGGAGCGATCGTCCTCACCGGCCTCAGCTCGGTGTTCGTGAAGAACGTCGAGTCGGACCCCGCCATCAGCCAGAGCGTCGCGGCCCAGGTGAGCGTCGCAGCCGGCGGCGGAATCGACTTCGTCGCGACCGAACAGATCGAGGTCGCCGCACAGGAGGCCGGGCTCGACGACGCCACCACGCGTGCGCTCGTCGACGATTACGAGGACGCGCAGCTCCGGTCGCTGAAGGCCGGGTTGCTGGCGGCGGCATTTCTCGCGCTCCTCTCTCTCGCGTTCACCCGCAATCTGCCGAACAGGGCGCCGCCCCTGCAACAGGAGCCCGAAGCCGGGGTTGCCGCTGCGTGACCGGCGTCGGTCGTGGCCCCGTAGCCACGCCGCCGCGGGCGTGCCTCATCGCTGCTTGTTGTCGGAGAGATCGCGTTTCGTCTGCGTGGCGGGTGATGATGATCCAGCCGCTCCGAACCGGTGCGTTCGCACTGCGTTGACCGGATCACGCATGCGAAGCTGTCACTTCGAGGCATCATCCGGGTGAGACGGCCGTAGGTTCAGCTACGAGGGCCTTCCCGGCGGTAGGAGGAATCGCGACGACGACGCGGAACGCGGCGTCCTAACTGGGAGGTTGTACATGAGCACGAAGAGTTCAATGGCCGGCTGGGTCGCCTTTGCGGGCATGGTGATGCTGATCATCGGTGGCATCGACTTCTTCCAGGGCTTGATCGCCTTGATCGAGGACGAGTACTTCGTTGTCACTGCCTCGGGCTTGTTGATCTTCGATCTGACGGCGTGGGGCTGGATCATGCTGATCTGGGGTGTCATCCTCGTCCTTGCGGGTATGGGGCTGCTCGCCGGTCAGGGGTGGGCGCGCTGGTTCACGATCGTGGTCGTGACACTGAACTTCTTCGTCCAGCTCGGGTTCCTCGGCAACAGCCAGTACCCGTTGTGGGCGCTGACCGCGCTCGCGCTCAACGTCGTCGTCCTCTACGCGCTGACGGCGCGCTGGAACGAGAGCAAGGACGAGATGTTCGCGGCCGGCTAGACACCGTTCGTTCCCGAGGCTGTTGCGCGGGAGCAACCGCGCAACAGCCTCGGGAACTGCCCCGACGGCGTGGGCGTGTGGGGACTCCCATCACGCGCAGGGAGTCGGGCGATCGATCACGAGGCCCCCCATCTCGCCTACAGGAGTGGTGAGATGGCGGCGAACACCGCAGCCCGAGCACGGTTCTTCAACCCTGATGGAGGCTGCATGCCGGAGCTGATGCCCTCGGCGGGGGCGAGGAAGCGATCTTCGAACTGGGCAGCGAGGTCGGTGGAGCGGAAGCCGATGTCGATCTCGAAGAACCGCTTCAGGCTCCAGGCTTCGAGGTTGCAGGTGCCCGCGAGCACGTGCTCGCCGTCTGCGATGAACGCCTTCGCGTGCAGCATCTTCGGGTAGCCGAGGATCTGCACGCCGGCCTCGAGCAGGCGCCGGTGGTGGAACTCCTCGGCTGCGCCACAGGCCCAGTTGTTGGGTTTGGCGGGGACGAACAGGCGCACGCGGGCGCCTCGGTGCGCTGCGCGCACGATCCGCCCGATCATGCCTCGGTCGGTGACGTACGGGTTCACGACGTCGAGCGTGCTCTGCGCCCCGTCGAGCAGCTCCGCGATCGCGTCGGTGATCGGCCTGTACCGGCCCGGGGCGTTGTGGAGCACGATCGCAGGCACGCCACTTACGCCCTCGTCGAGCGGTGGGAACAACTCCGGGATCTCACTCGCAGGGATCTCACCGCCGAGCCAGCGCACGCTGGCCACGAACACGAGCTGCAGCTGCGCGACCACGGGGCCTTCGACGCGAACGAACAGGTCGTGGAACGCGCCGTTCTCGAAGTGATCCTCGATCCCGGCGCCGCCCACCCAGCCGACCCGCCCGTCCACGACCACGGCCTTGCGGTGGTCGATATGCCCGAGTCCGCGCAGGTTCCAGCCCGTTGCCCCGCCCCCACCCAGCGGCCCGCGAGGCGCGCGCGGCTGCGTTGCCCGGTTCACGTACACGACGACCCCAGCCGCCACCAACCGCTCGTAGAGCTCCCGTGAGCCACGCTCCGGGTCGGTTCCCTGCCGGTCGACGACGAGCCTGACCGGGACTCCCTCGCCCGCCTTCGTGATCAGTGCCTCGGCGAACCGGTCGCCTACCAAGCCCGGCCGGAAGCCGAACTGGTTGATGTGGACGGATGACGACGCAGCCTCGATCTCGGCGAGCATCGGCGGATAGAAGTTGCGGCCCTCGACGTGAAGCTCCACCGCCGAGGCGCTGCTCCGATCGAACGCCAGCGCGAGCTCGGCGCGTTCTACGTGCGGGGCCTGCGCCAAGCGCGCGGCGTGCGCCGAGATCCCCTTGTTCGAAACGGCCACGTGACGTCGCATCGGACGCACAGCTTATGCGCGCGTCGCCGTGGCCAGCCGACGAGCTGATGCTCGTCGCGAGCATCGGCCGGAGCGGGTCGTCCGGACAGCCCGCGTGCCTCTACCCGTGCGGTCGGGCTCCGCCTGGCTGCGGGTCGGTGACGAGCTGGGTTTCCACCGCCTGGTTGACGTCGTCGTGGATGTGGTCGGCGCCGATCGCGTCGATGACGCCGTCGCGGGCGAGCACGTCGCGGACGGCCGGCTTGACCCGCGCCAGCCGGATCGTGATGCCGTGCTCCCGGGCCAACTCGACGATCTCCTCGAGCTGGGCCGACCCTTCGGAGTCGACGAACGGGATGTCGGCGCAGTCCAGCACGACCGCTATGAGTGGCGGATCGTTGCTCAGCGAGAGCTCGCGGATGCGATCGCCGAGCGCGTCGGCCGTGGCGAAGAAGAGGCCGCCGTCGAGACGGAGGGCAACGATCCCGGGGAACTGCTCGTCATCCGGATGACAGCGCGTGCTCACGGAACACGTGCGAACCGGGGATTCGGCCGAGGACGGGCATCGCAGGTCGGGTGGACACGAACACCAGCCAGCCCACCGAGAGAACAGCCCCGATCACGATGCCCGCGAGCACGCCGAAGGAGAGAACGCCGAGGATCGCTGCGAGCGCGATGCCGAAGTCCGAGCGCTTGACGCGTTGCAGGCGCTTCATCTCCGGCACGTTCATCATGCCCATCACCACCGCGTCGATGATCACGGCGCCCAGCACTGCCTTCGGCAGGTCGGAGAAGACCGGGGCGAGCACGACGAGGGTGAGGATCACCACGCCGCCCGTGCTGAGCGAGGCAACGGGGCTCCTGGCGCCGGCGACGTCGTTGGCCGAGCTTGCCGAGAGGCTGGTAGAGACGGGAATGCCCTGGATCAGCCCGGCTCCGACGTTCGCCATGCCCTGCGCCACGGTCTCCTGGTCGACGTCGACGCGGTAGCGGTGCTTGCTGGCGAAATGGCGGGCATCGCCGGCGGTCTGCGAGAAGCCGATCAGCACGATCCCCACCGCCGCAATGCCTACCGTGGCGGCGTTGTCCCACATCAAGCTCAGGTCGGGGATGCCAGGCACGGGCAGTCCGCGGGGCACGTCGCCGACGAGCGCGACACCGTGCGTCCCGAGATCGAAGAGGATCGACGTGAGGATCCCGCCCGCCACGACGACGAGCGTGCCGGGGACGCTTGGGGCGACGACCCGCAACCCGAACAGCGCCACGAGAGAGATCGACCCGACGAGCAGCGTCGTGCCGCTGATCGCATCGAGGTCTTGCAGCCACGACCAGAATTCCTGCCAGACGTTGTCACCGTCGGACGAGGTGCCGGTCAGCTTCGAGAGCTCGCCCACGCTCACGTCGATCGCGGCTCCGAACAGGAACCCGGTGATCACCGCCTTCGAGAGGAACTGCGAGATCCAGCCGAGCCTGAAGACCGCCATCAGCAGGAACAGCGCCCCGGCGACGAGGGCGATGCCGGCCACGAGCGCCGTCGTGTCCGCGCTATCCGAGAGGCCGGCGACGATCACCGCGCTCCCCGCCACGGCCGCGAGAGCGGAGCTCGGCCCGGTCGAGATCTGCCGTGACGTGCCGAACAGCGCGTACACGATCGTCCCGGCGGCAGCGGCGTAGAGGCCGTTCTCGATCGGCACGTTCGCGATTCCTGCATACCCCAGCGCCTTCGGCACCACCAACGCCGCGACGGTCATCCCCGCGACGACATCCCCACGCAACCACGAACGGTCGTAGCGCGGTGCCCAGTCGAGAATCGGTACCAGACGACGGACTCCCGACGCTCTTTCCGACCCTCCGCTCGTCATCTCAGCCGTCCCTCGGGGGGAGGCTCGACGACCCGCGGGAGCGGCCGGCGCTCCCGCTCTGAGGTCGGCAGAGGGTCACGGCTTCGGGGAGAGACGTTCGCCTTTGGGTGGGGGGGCGCTTCATGCGGAACGCGTCGAGCAACACGCGGCGGCCGGCGCGGATCGGACAGAGTAGCGCGGCGTCGAGCGAACGGTCTCACGCGCCCTCGTTGACCCGCAAGACCTCGGCTGCTCGGTGCTCAGAGGGCGGTTCCGCGGTGATCCGCGCCCCGGTCGACGCATCATCGGTGTGCTTGGCCGTCCGGGTCGACTTCGACGCGCGCTGGGTTCATCGTGTCCTCCGAGCGTCGTGACCCGGTCAGAGCTTCCCGAGCGCGTGTTCGAGGTCGGCCCACAGCTCTTCGACGCCCTCGAGCCCGACCGAGAGCCGTAGTAGCCCTGGCGGGCAGCGCTCGCCCTCCCAGCGATGTCGTCCCTCGAGCTTCGTCTTCGTTCCGCCGAGGCCCGTCGCATTGACGATCAGCTGCAGCGAGGTCTCGACGGTGCGCGCAGCGCCCGCGTCGGCGACGTCGAACGAGACGAGGAACGAGAAGCCGGGATAGCGGACGACGGTCACAGCAGGATGCGCACGGAGTCGAGTGACGAGCTCCTTCGCCGACAGCTCCTGGCGATCGAGCCGTGCCTCGAGGCTCGCCAGGCGGCGATGCACGCGCCAGGCGGTGTCCGCCGATGCGACCATTCCGGTGCGGTGGCGCACGGCGGACAGGCGCTCGTGCAGCGTGTCGTCGCGTGTCACCAGAACACCTGCCAGCACGTCGTCGTGCCCGCTCAAGATCTTCGTCGCCGAGTGGAGGGCGACGTCGCAGCCTCGATCGAGTGCGCGCACGCGAAGCGGTGAGGCGACCGTCGCGTCGCACACGACCGGGGCCGGATGTGAAGCGACGGCGTCGAAATCGGGCATCGTCAGCAGCGGGTTCGACGGAGCCTCGATGAGGATGAGGTCGGCCGATGGCGGTGGTCGCGGTCTGGTCGAACTCGACGCAGCGCAGGTCCCATGTCCCCATGAGCTCGAGTAGGACGTGGTGGCCGTAGTAGGCGCCCTGGGCAAGCGCCACGGTCTGCCCTGGCCGTGCGAGCGTCAAGACCGCGGTCGTGACAGCAGCCATGCCGGATGGGAAGAGGAGCGCGCGTCCGCCGTCGAGCGCTCCGAGCGCCTCCTCGCAGGCGACGCCGGCGGGATGACCGGCGCGAGCGTACGAGAAGGCGCGAGGCTCGCCGTCGTCGTAGGCCCAGCTGACCGAGTCGTCGACGTCGGAGGACACGGCGCGACTGTAGCCGGGGGCCGTCGGCGGCGCCCGATGCGCACAACCGGCACAGAGTTGGAGCAGGGCCGACACGTTCGCGACGGTGTTGCCTCGGTAGGCTCAGCTCGTGGGGAGGAGGTTGGAGGACCCCGGGGCATCCCACACGTGTCCCGAAGGGACAGACCGGCGCAGGGGTTAGGCTGCCGCACATGGCGCGGCGACACGAGACCACCGAGCAGAAACGTCGCTGGCTTGCCGAGTTGGCGGAGGAGGCGGCGCATGCCGGTTCGGAGAAGGCCGTTGCCCGTCAGCGCGAGCGTGGGAAGCTGCTTGCGCGTGAGCGGGTCGAGAAGCTGCTCGATCCCGGGTCCTTCGTCGAGCTCGATCGGTTCGTGCGCCATCGCGAGACGAACTTCGGGATGGCCGAGAACCGCCCGTGGGGCGACGCCGTCGTCACCGGCTATGGAACGGTGTTCGGCCGCAAGGTGTTCGTGTTCTCCCAGGACTTTACGGTCTTCGGCGGCTCGCTGTCCGAGGTCTTCGCCGAGAAGGTCTGCAAGGTGATGGACATGGCCGTGAAGTACGGCTGCCCCGTCGTCGGCATCAACGACTCCGGCGGCGCGCGCATCCAGGAAGGAGTGGTGTCGCTCGGCGGCTACGCCGAGATCTTCTGGCGCAACGTCCAGGCGTCGGGTGTCGTGCCGCAGATCTCGCTCGTCATGGGCCCCTGCGCCGGCGGCGCCGTCTACTCGCCGGCGATCACCGACTTCACGCTGATGGTGGAGGGGACGTCGTACATGTTCATCACGGGCCCCGATGTGGTGAAGACGGTGACCGGCGAGGAGGTGTCGTTCGAGGAGCTCGGTGGCGCCACCGCGCACGCGTCGAAGTCAGGTGTCGCTCACCTCACGTCGCCCGACGAGGAAGCATGCCTCGAGGATGCGCGCTACCTACTCACGTTCCTGCCGCAGAACAACCTCGAGTCGTCGCCGTACGCCCCGCCTACCGACCCGGTCGATCGGGAGGCCCCCGAGCTCGACGCACTCGTCCCGGATGCGCCCCACAAGCCGTACGACATGCACCGCGTGGTCGAGGCGGTCGTCGACGACGGCGCGTTTCTCGAGATCCAGCCGCACTGGGCCGAGAACATCGTCTGCGGCTTCGCGCGCCTCGGTGGGCACGCCGTGGGCATCGTCGGTAACCAGCCGCACACGCTGGCCGGGGTGCTCGACATCGACGCATCCGTGAAGGCGGCGCGCTTCGTGCGCACCTGTGACGCGTTCAACGTCCCTCTGGTCACGTTCGTCGATGTGCCCGGGTTCCTACCCGGCACCGCGCAGGAGTGGGGCGGCATCATCCGGCACGGCGCCAAGCTCCTGTATGCCTACGCTGAGGCGACGGTGCCCAAACTGACGGTGATCACGCGCAAGGCCTATGGCGGTGCTTACGACGTGATGAGCTCCAAGCACATCCGTGCGGACGTCAATCTCGCGTGGCCCACTGCGGAGGTCGCCGTGATGGGCCCCGAGGGAGCGGTGAACATCGTGTTCCGCGCCGAGCTCGAGGTCGCCGACGACCCCGACGCGCGTCGCGCCGAGCTGATCGCCGACTACACGGAGCGGTTCGCAAATCCCTACACGGCCGCCGAGCGCGGCTACGTCGACGACGTGATCGAGCCGCGCTTCACCCGGCCGCGGCTGATCTCGGCGCTCGAGACCACCCTGACGAAACGCGAGCCCGCTCCCAAGCGCAAGCATGGGAACATCCCTCTGTAGCCACCCCAGGCTCTGGTGTCGGTGCCGCAACGTCCGCATCGTCTTCCGCTCGGACACGGAATAGGATGCGCATCGAGTGACCGCTGCGGCCCCGACGTTCTCGATCGCTATCGAGACAGCGAACCTGGACGTCGCCGACGTCGACGATCTCCGAGCTTGCCTTGCGTCGCTCGAGGCGCAGTCACCGTCACCGGCCGACGCGTGTGAGGTCGTTCTCGTCAACGACGGCCGGGTCGACGAGACGGTGGTCGCCGAGCTGCACGCGCGCTACCCGTGGCTGGAGATCCGGCTGGATGACGCGGCGGACTACGTGTCGATGAAGGTGGACGCCGCAGCGACCATGACCGGCGAGGTGGTCGTCCTGTGCGATTCGGACGTCCGCTACGACGACGGTTGGCTCGCCGCGATGCTCGAGCCGTTCCGCGACTCCGAGATCGATGCGGTCGCCGGTGAGACGTCGACGCCGATCACAGGCTCGTACTCGCTCGCCGTTGCTCTCACGTTCGTCTTCCCCCGCTTCACTCGCGAGGCGACGGTGCAGTCGGCGAACGTGTACTGGGCCAACAACGTCGCGTTCAGGCGGCCCAGCCTCCTGGCACTCCCCCCGACAGGCGATCTCCCGCTCTATAGAGGCCAGACGATCGTGCACAGCGCGTCGTTCGAGTCGGCGGGAGTGCGGATCGTGCGCAACCCGAGGGCCCGCGGTCACCACCTCGTGATCGCGCCCAGAGACCTCGCGCTACGCTACTACCGGCTCGGGCGCGACGCCGCTCTGGTGCGGCGGTTGGCCCGGACGCCGGAGGGAGCTCGGTACGACGGCGCGTTCCCTCCCGACCGGGGAGCCGACTCGCCACCACGAAAGCTCGTCCGCCGCGCGCAGCAGGCGATTGCGGAGCGGCGATCGAACGCGCTGTTGCTGCCGCTCGCGCTACCCGTCGTCGTGGTCGCCGGCGTCTGCTGGTGCGCCGGTTGGATGACGGCGCGGCATGGGGCGTCGAGGCGCCCGGGCGTCTTCGTATCCGGCGTCGAGTAGATGGAATCCACACCGTCGATCTCCGTCGTCGTACCCCTGCACGATGGCGAGGAGCTGGTCGGTCGCTGTCTCGACGCGCTGCTCCCGCAACTCGCAGGCGACGACGAGGTGGTGGTGGTCGACGACGGCTCGCTCGACCGCTCGCGAGATGTGGTCGTGAGCCGGGGCGTCCAGGTCCTGGAGCAAACGCGCCGTGGCGCGTACGCGGCCCGGAACGTGGGAGCCGCAGCGACGGGCAACGAGGCGATCGCGTTCATCGATCCCGACTGCGTGCCGGAGCCGGGCTGGCTCGACTCCCTCCGCGACGCCCTCGCCGAGCCGGCCGCAGCGGTGGCGCTCGGTCTGCGCCGCTTTCCACAACGGTCGAGCACGCTCGCGCTGCTCAGCTCCTACGAGGAGGAGAAGGACGCCTACGTTCTGACGGGCGACCGTCCAGAGCTCTTCTACGGCTTCACCAACAACATGGCGGTGCGTCGCTCGGTCTTCCTCGAGTTGGGAGGCTTCGCCGACCTTCCCCGTGGGTCGGACACGGTGTTCGTCCAGGAGGTCGTACGCCGTCACGGCCTTTCGTCGATCCGGTTCCGCCCCGATGCGGTCGTCTGGCACCACGAGATCGCCAGCGCGGCCGTCTACTTCCGCAAGGTCTTCCTCTACGGCCGCTACCGTCGGCTCGCCGCCTCGGGTCTCCGTGCGTCCAGTCTCGGAGCCGAAGAGCGTCGCGCGGTTGTCGCCCGCACGATCCAGCGACACCGGTTGGGTGCGGTCTCACGCGTGCGCCTGGTCGCCCTACTCGTCGCCGGCGGTTGCGCCTGGACGCTTGGCTCGCTGTCGGGTCGCGTGCGTCCGCCCGCCCGAACGTTGGCCGGCAGCTAGCGGGCGGGACCTTCGCCGGGCTCGTCCGCGGGCAGGAACGAGATCTCCGCCGAGTCGCAGATCGGCGCGTAGCCGATGCGTGCGTAGATGCGGTTTGCCGTCGGGTTCGCGAGGTCGGTGTACAGGAAGCAGAACTCGCGTCCACCAGCGAGCAGCTGCCGTGACAGCGCGGCCACGAGCGCGGTTGCGTAGCCCCGGCCGCGCTCGGCGGGCGGCGTGTACACGGGCCCGATACGGATCCCGTTCGGTGTCGGCCCGCCGTACCCCGCGAGCGCCACGACGGAGCCTCGCACCTCCCACAGCACGAGCCCGGAGTCGACGGCGGTCAGACGGTGATCCACGGAGTGGGCCGCTCGTTTCCGGTCGAGCTCGGTGTCGTGTACCGCCTCTGCGGTGAACGCGAGCCACCAGTCGATCGCCAACTCGCGGTCGGCGGTCGACGCTGCCCGCATCCGCCCCGGCGCGTCACCGTCGTCGCGAACCTCGCGGAGCGCGTGGATCAGTTGCCTCATCGAGACGGCCCACGTGCCTCCGTGGGCTGCCACCCACGCGGAGGCGAACTCCTGTGCTTCGGGTAGCGCGCCCGTGACGCCGGGCATGTCGGCCCCGACCGCCTCGATCAGGGGCTTCAGCGATCCGGCGCGGGCAGGGCGGGCGAGGACGAGGTTGTGCGGCGGAGTGCGCAACGCGGCAGCGACCACGCTGCCGCCGTGCTCGACGGTCCAGTAGTCGGCTTCCGGGTAGTAGTCGGGCGTCGCGGCGAGCGTCGCGGCGATTCCGAGAGCGAGGTTGTGGCGGGCCTCGTCGGCGAGCAGAAGAATCTCCGCACGGCGGAGGAACTCCTGCGGGCCCGCGGCCTCGTCTACGCGCACGTCGCGATCGTACGGGCGAAGACGGCGGGTGCGCGGCCTGCCGCGCACCCGCCGTCGTGCCTTCACATGGCAGGTGGCTTCGGGGCGACGACCGTCGTCCTTGCCTCGATCACCTTGCCGTTCCGTGCGTAGTCGGCATGGTTGTTCGCGTTGAGCGTCACTCGAAGTGTGTGCTTCCCGGGCTTCAGGCCGCCGACGTAGAGCCACGGCCCGAGCAGTACAGTCACCTTTACGCCGTCGACGTAGAGGTGGGCGTGACCCTCCCGGGGAACGGGCTTGCCGTCGAGATGGGCGGGTGCGAAGCGGAAGCCCTTCGTGAGCACGCGGACGACGACGCCCTTCTTGCTCGGCCACGCCTTGACGGCGACGGCCATGCCGGCCGGGGCCGGCTCGGTCTCGTGCGCCATCGCGTGGCCGTCTCCGTCGTCGCCGACACGCGCGACGGCGGCCGTGGCCAGGGTCAGCGCTGCCAAAGCCGCTGCGATCAGGGCGGCGAGCCGCCCGTGTCGATTCGAACGCATCTGCATCCTCTCTCCGTTGTGCGCCACGAACGGCGCGCGATCTACACGGGGCGGATGCAGGCGGGCGGTGCGCGCCCGCGGGTGTTGCCGGCTACGGCGCCGGCAGACGGGATGCGTGGGGCCTCGACGGCCACGTGGAGCAAGCCGCAAACCGGCAGCGGGGCAAACGTCGACCGCTGCACCGCTGCTCCCATCGCAGCCGACCCGCTCAGGGCGATGCGGGCAAGCGCCCAGGCGGCGAGTGCGAACGGGGCCTGCAGCGCAAGACCAATCAGCACCGACCGCTCGGTGAGCGCGTGAGTCGCGTCGGCGCCATGGGCCAGGCGCTCCACGTGCTCCTGCACGAGGAACCCGGAGGGGGCGAGCAGCGCGAAGGGCCACGGGGCAACGGTCCGGCGAACGGGACCACGGGCGACGCCGAGCGCCAGCTCGACGCCGAGCGCGACCGAGAGGATCGCGATCAGAGCCAGCCAGACCTCGGCCACGTACCCGTGGCCGGCTTCGCCGAGCGCGGCAGCGCGGCGCGCGCGGTCGGGCTCGGCGAGCGCGTAGCCGCCGGCATGCCCGAGCAGCGACCCGGCGACGACGAGTGGCAGGACGAGCGTGAACGCGCGAAGCCGGCGCGGCATCCCGCGATCGTAGCCCGGTTGCCTTTCCGCTATTCTCATAGGCAATGCCTAGGAAAAGCCCACAGGCGATGTCGGCAGCACAGGCTGCGCGCGCGCTGGGGATTTCGCTCGACACCCTCCGCCGGTGGGACAAGGCGGGCAAGATCCGCGTCGGGCGAGACGCTGCGAACCGTCGCGTCGTCTCCGTGACGGAGGTCGACCGTCTCCGAGGCGATCGCGGTGATGCGACCATCTCGGCGCGCAACCACTTTCGGGGAGTCGTGCGGTCCGTCGAGGTTGACGGTCTGTTGGCGAGGGTCGAGATCGACGTCACGGAGCCGTCGCGCGTGGTCGCGATCGTGACGCGGGAGTCGGTCGAGGCGCTCGGGCTCCGGGTCGGTTCGAGCGCGGCCGGTGTGGTCAAGGCGACGAGCGTGATGGTCGAGCGGTGACGTGGGGCGGACTCGGTGCCGCCGTCCTCGCCGCGTTGCTCGTCGGTGGTTGCGGCGACGGGGACGAGGGTCTGCGCGTCTTCGCGGCCTCGTCGCTCCGTGTGGTGCTGCCGCAGGTGGAGCCGTCCGCGCGGTTCGTGTTCGCGGGCTCCGACGCGCTCGCCACGCAGATCCGCGAGGGTGCACGAGCCGACGTCTTCGTCTCCGCCAGCCCGCGAGCCGTGCAGGAGCTCGTGAGCGCGGGAGTCGTCACCGATCCGGTCGTCGTCGCCTCGAACAGGCTCGTCGTGATCGTGCCCGCCCACCGCGAGACTGACGTGCGGGCCTTCACCGACCTCGCGCACCCTGGTGTGCGGCTCGTGCTCGCCGGCGAGGGCGTGCCGGTCGGTGACTACGCCCGCGAGGCGCTCGCGGCGGCCGGGCTGGCGGACGCCCTCGACAACGTCGTCAGCCTCGAGGACTCGGTCAGCGGCATCACGGCGAAGGTCGCACTCGGAGAGGCGGACGCCGGGATCGTCTACGCGACAGACGCCCGCATCGTCGAGAGCGACGTCGTGGTGCTCCCGGTCCCGGCGAGCGTCCAGCCGTCGATCGAGTACGTGGCGGCGGCGGTGAGCGGTGGAGATGAGGGTGGGGCGACAGCGTTCCTCGACCTCCTACGCGGGCCCACAGGTCAGGCCGCACTCGCCCAGGCCGGCTTTCTCCCGGTGCGATGACGCTCTTTCGCACGCTTTCGTGGCTCAGCCTGACCGTTGCGGTTGCGTTCCTCGGGATCCCATTGGCCGCGCTGTTCCTGCGCGTCCCCCCGGGTGAGCTCGTCGACCAGCTGGGCAGCGCCACGGCCCGCGAGGCGCTGTGGGTCACCCTGAAGGCGAACGTGGTGGCGCAGGCGCTCGTGATCGCGATCGGCACACCGGCGTCGTACCTCCTGGCGACGACGCGGTTCCGCGGTCGCGACACGGTGATCTCCGTACTCGAACTGCCCCTCGTGCTGCCTCCTGCCGTCGCCGGCGTCGCGCTGCTCGCGGCCTTCGGGCGGAGCGGTCTACTCGGTGGCGAGCTCGAGGCGCTCGGCATCACGATTCCCTTTACCGAGGCTGCAGTCGTGCTTGCCGTGTGCTTCGTCTCGAGCCCGTTCTACGTCCGTGCGGCGATCACGGGGTTCGAAGGCGTCGACAAGGATCTCGTGGACGCCGCGCGGACGCTTGGCGCAGGGCCGGCTCGGGTGTTCGCGAGGGTGGCGCTCCCGCTCGCCACGGGGGCTCTCGGGGCCGGCGCAACCCTCGCCTTCGCTCGGGGGCTCGGCGAGTTCGGCGCCACGATCATGTTCGCCGGCAGCCTCCCCGGCGTCACCCAGACCATGCCGCTCGCCATCTATGACGCGCTCGACCAGGACTTCGAGGTCGCCCTCGCGCTCGGCGCCCTGCTCGTCCTCGTGAGCATCGCGATCCTCCTGCTCAGCAAGGCGCTACCCCGCTGGGGGCGACCGGAGCTCGAGCCTCGATGACGCAGCAGTTCGACCACCGCGGGCCGCTCTGTATCGACCTCCACGTGCCGCTGCGCTCGTTCGATCTCGAGGTGGAGCTCGACGTGACCGGCACCGTCGCGCTGGTCGGTCCATCCGGGGCCGGCAAGACCACAGTCCTGCGCACGATCGCGGGGCTCTCGCGACCGCAGCGGGGGAGGATCTCCCTCGGCGACACGACGTGGTTCGACGGCGACCGTGGCATCGATGTGTCGCCGGAGCAGCGTCGCGTCGGACTCGTCTTCCAGGACTACGCACTCTTCCCGCATCTCCGCGTCGACCAGAACGTCGCCTTCGGAGCCACCGACCCCGCTCTCGTCTCGGGGCTGCTCGAGCGTCTGCGGATCTCGCATCTCGCCAGTGTCAAGCCCCGTGCTCTGTCGGGTGGCGAGCGGCAGAGGGTCGCGCTGGCCCGTGCTCTCGCACGCGATCCCGACGTCCTTCTGCTGGACGAGCCGCTGTCGGCGCTCGACGCCCACACGCGGCTCGGTGTGCGGGCCGAACTCCACGAGCTGCTCGACGATCTCCAGCTACCAACCGTGCTCGTCACCCACGACTTCGAGGACGCGGCGACGCTCGCCGACCGAATCGGCGTGCTCGTCGACGGCAGGATCCTCCAGGTCGGGACTGCAGCCGATCTCGTCTCCGCCCCGGACGACCAGTTCGTCGCCAGCTTCGCCGGCGCCTCGCTCCTCCAGGGGGTTGCCGCTCCCGGCGCCGGCGGCCTGACGGAGGTCACACTCGACGCGGGCGGCACCGTCTTCTCCACCGGCCTGGCCGTCGGGCGGGTCGCGGTGGCTGTCTTCCCCTGGGAGGTGTCTCTCTCTCGCGTGACTCCGGACGATTCGGCGGTCAATCATCTGCGGGCACCCGTGGCGTCGATTGTCGAGCTCGGAAATCGCGCACGCGTGCGGGTCGGGCCTGTCACCGCCGAGGTGACCACCGCATCGCTCGCACGGCTCGGGATGGTGCCCGGAGACGTCGTCGTGGCGAGCTTCAAGGCTACGGCCGCGCGGCTGCTGCCGGTGTAGGCTCGCGCGGTGGAGATCGAGCTGCGGCCACCGGCGGACGCCGCGGTCCTGGCCGCCGTGCGGCAGGCCGCGATGCTGGCCGACCTGGTCGAGGAGGGTGGTGCGGCTTCCGATGCGAGCGCGTGGCGACACGCCGCGCTCGAGGAGGGGGTCGGAGGCGACCCCGTCACGAACCGGGCTCAGGCGCCTTCGCCGCGCAGCACCCGCGGCGCTACCCGCGCGTAGTCGAGGCCGCTCAGCCAGGTCAGTACGACGGCCACGAGCATCGCCCACCACGCCACGTCGCTGCTCCACGCTCCACCGGCGGCGATTCCGCCGATGGTCACGGCCAGTGCCTGCGCCCAGGTCTTGAGCTTGCCGAGGTCGCGGGCGCCCATCACCACACGTCGCTCCATCGCCGCGAGCCGTAGGCCCGAGACGGCGATCTCGCGGGCGACGATCGCCGCCACCATCCAGGCCGGCACGACCCCCTCGCCGATGAGCATCACCAGCGCGGCCATCACCAGCACCTTGTCGGCGATCGGGTCGAGCAACGAGCCGAACGCGGAGGTCTGGTTCCAGCGACGGGCGAGCCACCCGTCCACCTGATCGGTCGCCATCGCCAGCGCAAACACGAGCGTCGCCCAGTAGGCGTGGTTCGGGAAGTCCCAGGCGAACAGCACGACGACCACGGGGACGGCGAGAGCACGAACGACGGTGAGCTGGTCGGGAAGTGTCACTCTGGGAGAGAATACGCGGCGCCATGGCCGGCTTCTCGAAAACCCTCGTCGCGAACCGTGGCGAGATCGCGATCCGGATCTTCCGGACGCTTCGGGAGCTCGGGATCGGATGCGTCGCCGTGTTCTCCGAGGCCGATCGCGGGCGGGCGCATGTCGAGGAGGCCGACGAGGCCTACCTGGTCGGCCCGGGACCGGCTGCCGAGAGCTATCTCCGCGGCGACGTGATCGTGGAGACGGCGCTCCGAGCGGGCGCCGACGCGGTGCATCCGGGGTACGGCTTCCTGGCCGAGAACGCGCCGTTCGCCCGCCTCGTCGAGGAGGCGGGACTGACATGGATCGGGCCGCCACCGTCGGCCATCGAGTTGATGGGCTCCAAGACCGCTGCCAGGACGGCGATGCGTGAGGCTGGCGTGCCGATCATCCCGGGTACGACCGAGCCGCTCGTCGACGTGGCAGCGCTCCTCGCCCTCGGCGAACAGATCGGGTATCCGCTCATCGTGAAGGCGGCGGCCGGCGGTGGAGGCAAGGGGATGAAGCTCGTCGAGACTCCCCACGAGGCCGAGAGGGCGTTCGCAGCGGCGACGCGCGAGGGTGAGAAGTACTTCGCCGACGCCGCCGTGTACGCCGAGCGGTACCTCGTCGACCCGAGGCACGTCGAGGTGCAGGTGCTCGCGGACGCGCACGGCAACGTGATCCACCTGGGTGAACGTGACTGCACGATCCAGCGCCGCCACCAGAAGCTCGTCGAGGAGACACCGTCACCAGCCGTCGACGACGCGTTGCGCGAGCGGATCGGGGCGATCGCCGTAGAGGCCGCCCGGGCTACGGGCTACCGATCGGCAGGCACGATCGAGGGGCTGCTCACGGCGGATGGCGACTACTTCTTCATGGAGATGAACACGCGCATCCAGGTCGAGCACACCGTGACGGAGCTGGTCACCGGTCTCGATCTCGTGCGCGAGCAGGTGCTCGTCGCGATGGGGGAGCCGCTCTCCCTGCGACAGGAGGACGTGCGCCTACAAGGCCACGCGATCGAATGCCGGATCAACGCAGAGGACGTCTCACGCGGGTTTCTCCCGGCGCCGGGTGTCGTCACCGCGTACCGCGAGCCGGCGGGGCCAGGCGTCCGCGTCGATTCGGGGGTCAGGGCGGGGGACGCGATCTCGGATCTCTATGACCCGATGATCGCCAAGCTGATCGTCCACGACACCGACCGGGAGCGCGCGCGGCGGCGAATGCTGCGCGCGCTCGAGGAGTTCGTGATCGAGGGGCCGCCCACGCTCCTCGGCTTCCACCGGGCGCTCCTCTCGAGTCCCTGCTTCGTCGCGGGGGAAACCTGTCACGGCGTCGTCGAGTCCGAGGAGCTGGCCGCGGCTGCCGCGGAGCTCGACGTGCGCCCCTCCGCGCCGTCGAGGGCCAACGGCCCCGGCTCGCCATCGACGCGCCCTCGCGTGGTCGGTGTCGAGGTCGACGGCCGTGCGTACGAGGTCGTGCTGCAGGTGACCGAGCCGCCCTGGGCGGAGCTGGGTCGACGTCGCCGCGAGCGCGCCGCGCGCAGCGGCCTCGGGGGGTTCGGCGACGTCATCTGCCCGATGCAGGGGACCGTGCTCAAGGTCGAGGTCGCCGACGGCGACGCCGTCGAGCCCGGCCAGGTGATCTGTGTCGTCGAGGCGATGAAGATGGAGAACGAGATCGCAGCGCCCCGGGCCGGCGTCGTCCACGAGCTGGCCGTCGAGCCCGGGCAGACGGTGACGATCGGGCAGCGGCTCTGCGCGGTCGTCGAGCCCGAGGCGTGAGACGCCCCGTGTCAACTCGTACTGCCTGGATGGCAGGCAACGGCCGCGATAGCGGCCGCTTCAGGGGGTGTCGCGAGCACGGATCTGCCCCTGCAGATGCGTGCTCTGCGGGGGAGGCGTGAGCGCGCTCGGTGAGCTCGTCGTCGACCTGGTGACGCGGGGGGCGCTGAACGGCGCCACGCTGAGCAACCCCCGGACGACCGACTCCGGCTCGCCACGACGGGTCACGGTCGATCCGGTCGTCGTACGCCGGGCCCACAGGTACCGCGTGCGTCGCCATCTGGCGAAGCGGACGACGGACGAGATCGTCGATCCGGAAGCGGTCGCGGAGCTCGTCGTGGAGCTCGTCGGGGCCGAGTTCCGTCAGTGTCTGCTGCACGCCCCCGACGCCGACTGGCAGGTGCTGGCCGGCGGCAAGCACGAACCGCGAATCCTGCGACGTCCGCCGACGCGCCCCGTCGCGTCGCTCTCACACGACCGCGCGAAACGGCGGCTGCTCGCCGACGGCGAGCCCGTGCCATTCCTCGTCGAGCTGGGTGTTCAGGCATCGGAGGGTCGCGTCCGGGCGAAGGCACAGGACAAGTTCCGGCAGGTCAACCGCTTCCTCGAGCTCGTCGACGACGTCCTGCCGGCGCTCCCTGCCGGCGGCCGGTTGCGTGTCGTCGACTTCGGCTCGGGCAAGTCGTACCTCACGTTCGCTCTTCATCATCTGCTCACGCGGGTACACGGCCGTGCCGTCGACATCGTCGGCTTGGACTTGAAAGAGGATGTCGTCGCTGCCTGCGCCCAGCTCGCGGACCGCCTCCACGCCGAGGGCCTCCGCTTCGAGCTCGGCGAGATTGCGTCGTACGAGGCCCTGGAGGGAGTCGATCTCGTGGTGAGCCTCCACGCGTGCGACACCGCGACCGACGCGGCACTCGATCGGGCGATCGCGGCACGCGCCCGTGTCGTGTTGGCCGTTCCCTGCTGCCAGCACGAGCTGCTCCGACAGCTCGACAGCGAGACGCTGCGACCGCTCGTCCGGCACGGCACGCTGCGCGAACGGTTCGTGGCGGAGGTCACCGACGCCGCGCGCGCGCGGCTGCTCGAGCTGGCGGGCTACGACGTGCAGGTTGTCGAGTTCGTGCCGCTCGAGCACACGCCGAAGAACGTGCTCCTCCGTGCGACGCTGCGCGCGCAGAAGCGGCCGAGGGCCGAAGCAGACCGGCTCGCGACGGAGTACCGGACGTTCGCCGACGCGCTCGGTATCGAGCCGGCACTCGAACGCGCTCTGCGCTCGCGGAAAGTGATCGCATGAGCTGCGCGGCCGCGTCACACGCTGCCGCTGCGCCGCTCGCCGGGACGGCGACGCGGGCGCGCCGTTGGCTCGTCGTCGAGCACCGAGGGCAGTGGGGCCGCGATGTCGTGGCCGATACGGGCTTCCCGGCGCCGCTCGCCGAACGGCTGGCGGGGTTCGACGGCCGCGTGCTCCTCGTGCGGCGCCCGCGTGATGCAAGCGGCGGCGTGGCGATCTTTCGCGCGGACACGACGGAGTCCGGCGGGGTGCTCCGACGGCTCGCGCTGGAGTCCGTCGAGGAGGTCGCCGTCGCTGACCTCGAGGCGGGGGATGCCGTGACGGGCCCGCTGGTGCTCGTGTGCGCGCACGGTCGACGGGATGCGTGCTGCGCCCGCCTCGGGCCGCCGGTGTACGACGCACTACGCGAGCACGGCGACGACGGGCTCGTGTGGCAGTCGTCCCATCACGGCGGTCATCGTTTCGCGGCGAACGTGCTCGTCCTGCCGTGGGGCGTCCAGCTCGGCCGCGTCGATCCGACCGAGGCCGCCCGGGTGATGGCAACGCTGCGCGAGGGGCGGATCCCGCTCGAGCTCTATCGCGGGCGGACGCTCTACGAGCCGCACGTGCAGGCGGCGGAGATAGCAGTGCGCCGCAGCCACGCGCTCGACCGCGTCGATGCCCTTCGTCTCGTGTCGGATCTGCAGGGGCACGTGCGGTTCGCCGGCCCCGACGGCGAGATCGAGGCGGTCGTCACGGGAGAGGACGGGCCCGTCGTGCCCGCGAGCTGCGGAGTCGAGCCGGCGCCGACGACGACATTCGCCGTCTCGCTAGAGTCGTCAGCGTGAGTGACGACCGCGTGCTGTGGATCACTGGGGCGTCGTCCGGGATCGGCGCTGCGACCGCCCGCGCGGCGGCCGCCGGCGGCTGGCGCCTCGTGCTCGCGGCTCGGTCGCTCGACCGGCTCGAGTCGCTCGCCGAGGAGCTCGGCGGGCCGGAACGGGCCGTCGCCGTCGAGTGCGACGTCACCGACTGGCCCGACCAGCAGGCGGCGGTCGTCACGGCGCTCGAGCACTTCGGGAGCCTCGACGCCGCCTGGGCGAATGCGGGCTTCGGTGCGCAACGGAGCTTCCTCGAGGACACCGTCGAGCACTGGCGCTCGATGGTGTTGACGAACGTGTACGGCGCCGCGCTCACGATCCGGGCAGCGCTGCCCGCCTTGAAGGAGTCACGTGGCCAGCTGCTGCTCACGGGGTCTGTCGCGGGGAGACGGAACATCCCGGGCTCGCTCTACTCGGCGACGAAGCACGCCGTCCACGCGATGGCCGAGAACGTCCGTTTGGAGCTCGACGGCACGGGCGTGCGCGTGACGGTGATCGCCCCCGGGGTCGTCGACACACCGTTCTTCGAGCAGGTACCGCTGAGCCCACCGCTCGTAGCGGACGACGTGGCCCGAGCCGTGCTCTTCGCCCTGTCACAGCCCGCGCACGTCGACGTCAACGAAGTGCTCGTACGGCCGACGGCGCAACCGCATTAGAGACGGAGGACGCTTGCGCCCGGCTCCCGTGTTGCGGCCGCGGAGCGGCCGCAATCAGGGGTCGTGTGCGCGCAAGGGGTCCGCGTCAGCGGATCCCGATGTCTCGCGCCAGCGAGACGGTGCTTGCTGACAACTACAGCGTCCGACGGTAGGCGCGGAAGCTTCCGGTTGCGAAGGCTGCGGCCGCGGCGGCGAAGAGTATGAGCAGCGCGAGGAAGGACGCCATCTCGCCCCAGTCCGTGCCGGGTAGGGCCTCGCCGCGGGCGGCGCGCACCGCCCACTCGACCGGGTTGAGCAGCGAGAGGCTGCGCATCCACGACGGGATCAGCTCGCGCGCGATCAGGAGCGACGAGAAGAAGAGGAGCGGCAGCCCGATGAACTGCGCGACGGCGATCATCGACGCCTCCTGCCGCGTGCGCAGAGCGACTCCGTGGGACAGCCCCGAGAAGCCCGCAGCGACGAGGAATGCCGCGACGAGGATCACGAGCCAGCCCGTGACGCCGCCGTTGGTGGCGCCGAGCGCGAGGCCGGTGACCAGGATGAGCACCGCCTGCAGCGTCGCCACGAGGGCAGACTCGAGGATGCGTCCGAAGACGATCGAGCCGCGGTGAGCAGGTGTGGCCAGGAAGCGCTCGAGCACGCCCCGGTCGAGATCCTCGATCATGCCCATGCCGGCCCACGAGCCCGAGAAGAAGGCGGTCATCACCGCAACACCGGGGGTCAGGTAGTCGATGTACGAGGACGTCCCGAAGCCGGGAAGCTCCGTGATCCGTCGGAAGAGCTGGCTGTACAGGAGCAGCCAGAACATCGGCTGCACGACCATCACCACGATCCAGATGGGCTGGCGCATGAGGTTGCGCAGGACGCGTGCGCAGAGGAAGAGCGTTTGCTGGACGACGTTCACGTCGTACCCTCGGCGTCGTCGGAGCCGAAGTCGCGCCCCGTGTGGTGCAGGTAGACGTCGTCCAGCGACGGGCGCGACACGGTGACGGCCTTGACGACCACACCGGCGGCGTCGAGGGCACCGAGTATCACCGGTACGGCCTGGGCACCGTGCTCGACCCGGGCATGGAGGCGGTTTGTCTCGACGACCGTCTCACCGACGCCCGCGATGGCCCCGACCACCTCGGTCGCCCGGGCTGCCTCACCGTCGGCGAGCTCGACCGTGACCGCGTCCCCGCGAAGCGCGCGCTTCAGCGTCTCGGGCGCGCCCTCGACGACGACTCTGCCTCGGCTGACAATGGCCACGCGCTGCGCGAGCCGGTCGGCTTCCTCGAGGTAGTGCGTGGTGAGCAGGATGGTCAGCCGCTCGTGCGCCGCGAGCCGTTCCAGCTCGTCCCACATCGTGGCCCGCGCCTCGGGGTCGAGGCCTGTCGTCGGCTCGTCGAGGAACAGCACCTGCGGGCGGTGCACGAGCCCCATCGCCACGTCGAGACGGCGCTTCTGCCCACCGGAGTACGTCTTCACGAGCGCCTGGGCTTTCTCCTCGAGGCCGAACAACGCAGTCAGGTCGTCGACTCGGCCGGCGAGGTCGGCCCCACGCATCCCGTGGAGGCGCCCCTGGAGCAGCAGGTTCTCGTGACCTGTCGCTTCGCGGTCGACGCCGGAGGCCTGGGGGACGTAGCCGATGGCGCGGCGGACAGCCGCAGCCTCCCTCCTGACGTCGTGACCCGCCACCGAGGCGCTGCCTCCATCGGCTGCGGTGAGGGTGACCAGCACGCGCACGGTCGTCGACTTCCCGGCTCCGTTCGGGCCGAGCAGGCCGAAGACCTCGCCCTCCGGCACGGAGAACGTCATGCCGTCAAGTGCACGAACGGACTTCCCGTAGGTCTTCTCCAACCCGTCGACGGAGATCGCGTGCACGCGGGCGAGACTAGTCGCTCCGCGGTACGGTTGGCCGGTGCGCGCTCCCGTGAAGGCGACGTTCTCGATCGTCGCGGTCGATCTGATCGCCGGCGAGGTCGGCTGCGCCGTGCAGTCGAAGTACTTCGCGGTCGGGAACGTCGTGCCGTGGGCTCGGGCCGAGGTCGGCGCCGTCGCCACGCAGGCCGCCGGGATCGCCGTCTACGGCCCTCGGGCGCTGGCGGAGCTCGCCGCGAGTGCGTCGCCGGAGGAGGCGATCGAACGCGTGCTGGCGGGAGATGACGGGCGCGAGACGCGACAGCTCGGCGTCGTGGCCGCGGACGGTCGCGCAGCCGCGCACACGGGCTCGGCGTGCCCCGACTGGGCCGGACATCGCGTCGGCGACGGGTACGCCGTCCAGGGGAACATCCTCACCGGCGAAGCCGTCGTGGAGGGGATGGAGTCGGCGTTCCTCGGCACGCCGGGGACGCTTGCCGAGCGGCTCGTGGCGGCGCTCGAGGCAGGGCAGGAGGCCGGTGGCGATGCTCGCGGCGAGCAGTCTGCGGCGATCGTCATCGAGCGGGCCGGCGGCGCGAGCGAGGGTCGGGAGGGACTCGACCGAGTCTGCGACCTTCGCGTCGACGACCACCCGCGTCCCATCGCCGAGCTACGGCGGCTGCTCGGCACGCACGTGATCTGGGACGCGCTGCGCCGCGCCACCACGTTCCACGTACCGGGGAGATACCAAGACGGAGTCGCCCTCCTGCGAGACGCACTCGAGCGCTACGGGGAGGACGGCGCGTTGCTCTACGACCTGGCGTGCTTCGAGTCGCTCGCCGGGGACGGGTCGTCGGCGCTCGAGCACCTGCGCCGCGGGCTCGAGCTGGAGATCGGCCTGCGTCCTTCGGCTGCCGCCGACCCGGACTTCGCGGGTCTCGCAGCCGACCCGGGCTTCCGCCTGCTCGTCGACGGGTAGCCGGCTGCCCCGTCAGGGGCGCAGGCGGTAAGCGTTGTCGGTGATCCAGACGAGGTGCCCAGGCAGGCCGTCCGGCAGATCTCCGTCGGCGACGAGGGGCCCGAACACCACGCGCAGCCAGCGCTGAGCGGCCAGCGACCCCGGTGCCTGCATCGTTCCCTCCCAACTCTCACCGGGTGCGAGGCGTCCGGGCAACGCAGGCTCGAAGGTGCGCGCCTGCCGAAGACCGGGCAGGTCACGTTCGGCGTTTCGCCGCTCGAGCTCGCCAAGCTCGCCGGTGGCGAAGAGCATGACGCCGAAGCTCGCGGGCAGTCCCTCCGCGAGGACGCCCCATTCGATCTCCGACTCGTTGCGGATCGCGACGACGGTACGCCACCCGTCCTTCGTGATCGCGAGCGACCGAACTTCGAAGACGAGCGCTGGCATGTCGATCGGTGTCGGCTCGACCCAGTCGAGTGTCGCGGCCTGCGGCCCCGCGGGAGTTGCGGGCGGTGGCCCGGATGTCTCGCGAGCGCATCCCGCGGTGGCGAGGGCTGCCAGGAGAACGGCGAGCACGACGGGCGAAGGACGACGCATCGGTGCCCATGCTCGCACGCAGGCGGCATTCGTGACCGGCTAGCGGTGGGCACCCCCATCGGCGGCCGACGTCCGCTGCGCGGGTATGCTCGCCCCCCGGTGGACCTGTACGAGTACCAGGGGAAGGAGCTGTTCCGGCGGGCGGGCATCCCCGTGTCGGATGGCCGCCTCGCGACCAACCCGATCGAGGCGCGGGAGGCCGCGCAGCAGCTCGGGTGCCCCGTCGTCGTGAAGGCGCAGGTGCTCACCGGCGGTCGCGGGAAGGCGGGTGGCATCAAGCTCGCGTCGACCCCGGCGGAAGCGGAAGAACGGGCGAAGGAGATCCTCGGGCTCGACATCAGAGGGCATGTCGTTCGTCGCCTGTGGGTCGAGAAGGCGTCCGACATCGCGAAGGAGTACTACCTCTCGCTCACCTTCGACCGTGGGGCGCGGATGCCCCTGTTCATGTTCACGACGCAGGGTGGGGTGGACATCGAGGAGGTTGCGGCGACGAGCCCCGACGCCCTCGTACGCCTGCACGTCGAGGTGCTCGAGGGCTTTCATCCGTGGCAGGCTCGCCGGCTCGTCTACGGCGCCGGTGTCACGGAGCCGTCGGAGCAGAAGCAGATCGCATCGATCGTGGCGAAACTCTACGACGCGTTCACGCGCTTCGACGCGATGCTCTGCGAGATCAACCCTCTGATCATCACTCCGGAGGGCGAGGTGAAGGCCCTCGACTCGAAGTTCACGGTCGACGACAACTCGCTCTACCGCCACCCCGACATCGCGGAGATGCGCGACACGGCCGCGGCCGACCCGCTCGAGTCGCTGGCACGCGAGAAGGGCGTCACGTACGTCAAGCTCGATGGCGAGGTGGGCGTGCTCGGGAACGGCGCGGGCCTCACGATGTCCACCGTCGACGTCGTCACGTTCGTCGGCGGCACGCCCGCGAACTTCTGTGACCTCGGTGGCGGAGGAGACGCGCAGGGCGTCGTGGACGCGCTCGAGGTGATCACGCGCGATCCTCAGGTGAAGGCGATCTTCTTCAACATCTTCGGGGGGATCACCCGCTGCGACGAGGTCGCCCGCGGGATCCTGCAGGCGCTCGGCCAGATGGAGCTCGAGCTGCCGCTGGTGGTGCGCCTCGACGGCACGAACGCGGCGGAGGGTCGCGCGATCCTCGCCGACGCGGCACCTGCCAACCTCCACGTGGAGCCGACGATGCTCGACGCCGCCCGCAGAGCCGTGGAGCTCTCCCGATGACCGACGTGTGGAGCGAGCGTGCGCAGGCGTATGTCGACTCGGATGCCCACCGTGACGGGGACGATCTCGACCTGCTCGTCGAGTGGGCCGCGGGGGCTGCGACGGCGCTCGACGTGGCGACGGGAGGCGGGCACGTCGCGCGGCGGCTGCGTGAGGCGGGCCTCGACGTGATCACCTGCGATCCCGCTCCGGGCATGCAGCCCGACGTCGTCTGTCATGCCGAGCACCTCCCGTTCGCCGACGGGAGCTTCGATGTCGTCGCCTGTCGCACGGCGGCGCATCACTTCGCCGACGTCCACGAATCCGTGCAGGAGATGGCGCGCGTGGCGGCAGACAGGGTGCTGATCGTCGACACCGTGCACATGGGCGACGCGGTGGAAGAGGCAGAGCGGCTCCGCGACCCGTCGCACGTCCGCAACTACACGGAGCGTGAGTGGCGGGAGATAGTGGCCGCCGCAGCGCTAGGCCTCGACGACGTCCGGTTCTTCGAGCATTCCTTCGACTTCACCGCCTGGCTCGCCCGGACCGGTTGCGAGGGCGCGGAGGCCGAGCGCGCCGCCGACCTGCTCGGTGATCGGGTCGCCGACCGGAACCTGACCCTCGACAAGATCGCGATCCGCGCGGTGAAGGAGGCGTAGCCGCCGATGGCGATCATCGTCGACACCGGCACGCGGCTCGTCGTGCAGGGCCTCACGGGGTCGGAGGGCCGCTTCCACGGCTTGCGCAACCGCGCCTACGGGACGCAACTCGTCGCCGGTGTGACGCCCGGTAAGGGTGGGCAGGACGTCGAGGGTGTTCCGGTCTTCGACACGGTCGCCGACGCCGTCCAGCAGGCGGGCGCGAACACGTCGATGGTGTTCGTCCCCGCGCCCTTTGCGGCCGATGCGGTGTACGAGGCGGTCGACGCGGGCGTGCACACCGTGATCACGATCACGGAGCACGTCCCGGCGCACGAGATGTTGCGCATCAAGGCCTACATCGACACCCGAGGCGTGACGATGGTCGGGCCCAACTGCCCCGGCGTGCTCTCGCCGGGGAAGGCGAACGTCGGGATCATCCCGGGCGAGATCTTCGCCGGCGGCTCGATCGGCCTCGTCTCGCGCTCCGGCACGCTGACGTACCAGATCGGTCACGAGCTGACGCAGCTCGGCCTCGGCAACTCGACGATCGTCGGCATCGGCGGCGACGCCGTCGTCGGCTCGTCGTTCATCGACGTCCTGCGTCGGTTCGAGGCGGACCCCGAGACGGCCTACGTGGTGATGGTCGGGGAGATCGGTGGCGACGAGGAGGAGAAGGCCGCCGCCTTCATCGAGGCGGAGATGACGAAGCCGGTCATCGCCTACATCGCGGGCTTCACGGCCCCGCCGGGGAAGACGATGGGGCACGCGGGCGCGATCATCTCCGGCTCCTCCGGCACAGCGCAGGCGAAGAAGGACGCGCTCGAAGCCAAGGGGATCCGCGTCGGCACGACGCCGACCGAGACGGCTCAGCTCGTCGCCGAGCTCGCCCGCTGACGTCGGCGAACGCGTCGCCGAGCCGGGTCAGCGCGCGTCGGCCCAGTCGGCGGGTGGATCGCTGCCGCCCTCTTCGGACCAGCGCGGCCCGATCCGGGCAAGCGTAGGGTGCGAGACGAGGGTGCCGGCGACGATCGTCTGACCCAGCCCGAATTCGGTTGCCTGCGCGAGCAGCTGCTCGGGGACGAACGAGAAGACGCTGCTCACCACGCTCAGGTCGGCGCGGGAGTTCATGCGCATCAGGATCAGGTTGTCGCACTGCGAGATCACGTTCTCGTGCACCTTCTGAGGGCGCTGCGTCGACACGAGCATCGTCAGGCCGAACTTGCGCCCCTCGCCCGCGATCCGCACGGCGTGCTCGGTGGCGAGCGCCGTCACCGCGTCGTCCGGCTTGCCGGGGCAGACGTTGTGCGCCTCGTCGATCACGATCAGCGTCGGGTCGCGCGCGTCGCGTCGTCGCCACAGGGCGGCGAGCACCGCCTCCGCGGCCAGTGCCTTCTCCCCCGGCGTGCGCAGAGACCCGAGGTCGATCACGATCCCTCGTGGCCCGCCAGGAGCAACGAGATCCTGCAGTGACCCCGTGTCCTGCGTCGACCACAGCTGCCAGCGATGGATACCGAGGTTGGTGAGACGCAGACCGAGGGCGCGGATCGCCGGCTCCCCAGACGCCCGCAGTGAGCTCGCCAAAGCCTCCGGCCCCGCGGGGGGCGCCGTGGCCGTGGCTTCCAGCAACTCGGCGAGCGAGGCGTACTCCTCGCTGTCGGCGATCGGGTCGAGCCTGAGCACCGCGGCCTGCTCCGCGGCGTCGAAGTCGCGAAAGCGAACGTGTAGGCGGTCAGGGGCCGCGTCACTCGCGGCGCGTACCACGACGTCGCCGGCTGCGGCGGCATAGGAGGAGGCGACGGCAGCGGGTGTTTCCGGTCGCGTCTCGGTCAGCCGCACGAAGTCCGAGTTCGGGTCGAGGATCACGACGCGCAGGCGCGTCTCCAGCAGGAGCCGCTCCAGGATCGTCCCCAGCGCGTACGTCTTGCCCGAGCCGGACTGGCCGCACAGGAAGGTGTGCCGCCTGAACCCGCCGGCGTCGAGCGACAACTCGATCTCGGGCGCGAGCAGAAGCTTGCCCACGGAGAGAGACGCGCGGGGAGGGCGCACGCTCTCGAGCCAACCGGCGACCTCGTCGTGCGTCGCAACGCGCGTGGCCGCGTCGGAGAACGGCGCGACGGCCCCGCCGAGAACGCGACCGTCGACGATCGCCAGCCGTGCGTCCGCCCCCTCCCGTGGAGCAAGACGGACGCTCGTGACCTGACCGAGGCACCCGCCCGACGCGTGGTCGACGACGACGTAGCCTCCCGTGGCCACGTCCAGTGCGTCGGGTGACAGCGTGTAGGTGAACTGGCGCCCGTCGACGCAGGTCGCGCGGGTGGTGCTCGGATCGGAGCGCGTCATCGCCGCAGCCTAGCCACGTACGATCGCGACCATGGAGAGTACGAACATCGCGGACGCCGCATCCTTCACGACGAAAGATGGCTCGACCATCCGCGAAGTGCTGCACACGCCCGCCCAGTCGCTGGCGGAGGCGACGCTTGCCCCCAGGCAGGCGACCCAGCGCCACCACCACAGGCGTTCCGAGGAGATCTACCTCGTCCTCGACGGCGGCGGCGCGATGGACGTCGACGGAGCGCGTCGGGAGATCGGCCCAGGAGACGCGGTGCTGATCCCGCCTGGTGCCTGGCACCGGCTGGAAGCAGGTGACATGGGCGCCCGCTTCCTCTGCATGTGCGCGCCACCGTACGCCCACGACGACACGTTCTTCGAGGAGGGCGAGACTCCGGCGGAGTGAGGGTGAGGTCGACCGAGACCGGTCGACCCCGAGCCCCGGAGAACTAGATCTTGCGCGCCTTGCGGGGCGCGCCCCAGCGCGAGTTGCCACGTCGCGACGTGTAGACGAGACGCGGCGGGGCGACCTTCATCCCCGTCTCCTCCCACTTGTCGTGCTGGCCGTGGAGGCGGGCTACACGGCTCACCTCGCCCTGCTGGTCGGGAAGGACGAGCGTGACGCCGGTCCCGGAGCGCCCGGCCCGGCCCGTGCGGCCGACCCGGTGGGTGTAGGCCTTCGCGTCCTCGGGCGGGTCGTAGTTGATCACGTGGGTGATGTCCGAGAGGTCGAGCCCGCGCGCGGCGACATCCGTAGCGATCAGCGTCGTCACCTTGCCGGATTCGAAGCGGGCGAGCGCCTTCTCGCGTGCCACCTGCGGCTTGTCGCCGTGCATGGCGACCGCCTGCACGTCGTGGCGGGCGAGGCGTAGCATCAGACGGTCAGCGCCCCGCTTCGTCCGCACGAAGACGAGTGCCAGGCCGCGCTCGGCGCGCAGCAGCTCGACGAGCGTCTCGACCTTGTTCTCGGGCGTCACCGACACGAACTGGTGGTCGATCTCGCCGGGGGCCTGCTCGTGATGGAGCTCCGCTTCGACGCGCACCGGAGAACGCGTATAGGACTGGGCGAGCTCGCCGACCTCACCGTCGAGCGTCGCCGAGAAGAACATCGTCTGCCGCTTCTCGCTGAGCCGACGCACGATACGGTCGACCTGCGGCTTGAAGCCCATGTCGAGCATCCGGTCGGCCTCGTCGAGGACGAGGACGGACACGTCGGTGAGCGACACGAGCCGCCGCTCGATCAGGTCCTGGAGCCTGCCGGGCGTCGCCACGAGGATGTGCGCGCGCTTTGCCCGCTCTGCCTGTGCATGGATCCCCACACCGCCGTAGACGGGAGCTGCGCGGAGCCCTCGTGCCGGAGCGAGCGTCTCGAAGACCTCGGTCACCTGAACGGCGAGCTCGCGGGTCGGCACGAGAACGAGCGCGGCGGGGTTCCCGTCGCCTGGCTGGAGCCGCTCGACGATCGGTGCTGCAAAGGCGATCGTCTTGCCGGAGCCCGTCGGCGACTTGGCGAGCACGTCCGAGCCGGCGAGCGCCGCCGGGATCGTTCGCGTCTGGATCTGGAAGGGTGTGTCGATGCCGCTGTCAGCGAGCGCCTTCACGGTGTCTGCGCTCAGCCCGAGCGCAGCGAAAGAGTGTTCTGTCATACGATTCGTTCGACTCCTTGGTCGTTTGGGTTCGAGACCGTACTGCCCTCGAGCCCGTCCAGAGAAGAGTCGAAAGAAGCGAGATCTCACGGGGCGACGGTTGTCGCACCTGCGCACACCGTAGCACCAGAACCGGCCTGGCGCCGGTTCGCGGCGGGCCGATCGCGTGTCGCGGGTAGGCTGGCGGCATGTCTCCGATCTCGTTTGCGCGCGGGGCTCCCGCCCCGGAATGCATCGACGTCGGTCTCGTTGCCGAGTGTGCACGTGCCGCGCTCGAGCGCGACGGCACGACGATCCTCTCCTACGGCTCCGGTGGTGGCTACGGGCCGCTGCGCGAGCTGCTCGCGCAGCGGCACGGCGTCGAGCCCGCGCAGGTCTTCGTGACGACCGGAGGGCTCCAGGGCTTCGTCTTCTACGCCGCGGCGCAGCTGGCGAGCCGCCCCGGGCGTGTGCTCGTGGAGGGACCGACCTACGACCGCCCGCTGAAGCTGCTCGGCTGGGAGGGTGCCGAGGTCGTGAGCCTGCCGATGGACGAGGAAGGTCTCGATCTCGACGCGCTCGAGGCGGAGCTGGAGCGACCCGGCGAGGTGTCCTTCCTCTACACGATCCCGACGTTCCAGAACCCGAGCGGGCGGACGCTCGGTGTCGACCGGCGGCGACGGCTGGCCGAGCTCGTCTCGAGCCACGGGATCGACGTGCTCGAGGACGACCCGTACGGGCAGGTGCGCTACGAGGGGACGTCACCACCATCTCTGATCGGGCTCGAAGGAGGCACGCACGTCGCGTTCACGTCGTCGTTCTCGAAGACCGTGGCGCCGGGTCTGCGTGTCGGGTACGTGGTCGTTCCCGACACGCTGCGGGCCGCGTACGAGGATCAGGCAGTCTCGACGTACATCTCGCCGCCGCTGCTGCCGCAGGCGATCGTGCACGAGCTCTACGCCCGCGACGGCTTCGGGGCAAACCTCGAGCGCATCTGCGGCCTCTTGCGCGCGCGCAGAGACGCGATGCTCGACGCGCTCGCCCGCGAGATGCCAGCAGGCGTCAGTTGGAGCCGACCCGAAGGCGGCTACTTCCTCTGGGTCGACTTCCCGGACGGCACCGACGCCACGGCTCTACTCGCCCGTGCGACGGATGCAGGCGTCACCTTCGTCCGCGGCGCCGACTTCTTCCCGGGCGGCTCGGCTGGACGGGACTCGGCGCGCCTGGCCTTCAGCTACGAGTCGCCGGAGCGGGTCGCCGAGGGCGTCGCCCTGCTCGCCTCGGTGCTCTGAGGGATCGCGCGTGCGGGCCTGACGGCCCGCGACGATCTCAGGTCTTGGTCGACTTCGCGGCCTGGCGGCGCTTCCGCTGCCGTGTGCGGAGCACGTCCACGAAGAACCCGAGCAGGAAGCCGAGTGCAACGGCAAGCGCAAGCGCGACGATGAGCGATGCCTCGGTCGAGAAGAACACGAAGCTGACCTCGACGCGGTCGTCGTTGAAGAGGACGAAGAGAACCGCGTAGACGACAAGCGCGCCGACGACGATGAGCCCCCACGGCATGCTGCCACCGGCCGGCTCGGAGCCACGCCGCCCGGGACCGCTTGGCTTCGGTGAGGCGGGCGGAGCCTGCGGATCGGTCGGGGGCTGGGCGGACATGCGGGGAGTGTAGAGCGCGGTGCGGGAACCTACGCGGCCCTGACCGGCGCGTGTCCCGCGAAGAGCGGAACAGCTCGTACGACGAGCGGGGCCTGAGGCGGCGGCGCCAGCGTCCCGGTCACCGCGGCGCGAAACGTCGGGCACGGCCGATCCCCGGGAAGAGCGCAGAGCCCTTCGCGGCGGAAGTAGCAGTCATTACAGCTTGCTTTGTGTTGTTTGCTCAATTCGCCGGATGATCGCCTGGGTGTCGTCCTCTGACCCGGGCATTCTGCGCCCGTCGAGACGCCGCCGCAAGGGCTGACCGCTGCGCGGGAAAGGTGCAATTTGCGAGCGTTGTCCGCTACAGACGAAAGTCCTGGAAAGTCGCTATTTCCGGGGAAGTGTTGCCAGTTTCTGCAACGCCTGTTGAAAAGTCTGAACGGGAATGATGCGAAGGTTCCCTGCATATCGACGTGCCTCGTCGGCGTTATCCCCAGCGGGCACGAGGAAGATGTCTGCGCCGGCGGAGCGGGCCCCGAACACCTTCTGTTTGATGCCGCCGATCGGTCCGACCGTCCCGTCGAGCTCGATCTCTCCTGTGGCCGCGACGGTGTAGCCGCGGTCGACGTCCCTGCCGAGCGATTGGAGGATGTCGAGGGCGAACGGGAGACCGGCGGATGGCCCGCCGACGTCACCGAGGTCGATTCCGACGTCGAGCGGAAGGTCGATCTTCGCCGCCTGAGCGACGCGGATGCCGATCACCGGGTGGCCGGGCTCGGAGGGGTTCTCGACCGTCGGCACGGTGAGGTCGAGGAGCTTGTCGTTCCGGCGTACGCGCACTGGCAAGTGACTCTCCTGGCTGCACGGTGGCCACCGCCGCGCGCAGCGCGGTCGGCGTGCGCACCGATCCTGCCGCCGGCCTCGACGATGACGTCTCCCGTACGGAGCACGTCCAGGGCTGGGACATCAGCGGCGATCGCCTCGACGATCGTCCCGCGCGGCACCGCATTCACCTCGTACCCGGCCTCACGGAGGGCGACGGCTGCAGCGACCTCTTCGGAGCGGGCCATCGCGGCGAGCGAGGCTGTCCGCTCGATCCCGCGTGTCGACCCCGGAGGCACGAGCTCGGACTCGGGTACCAGCGTCGCGCCGTCCGGTCGCACGAACGGCAGCAGCCACTCGACCCAGTTCGCCTGCCGGACGTTGACATCGACGTAGTAGATGCCGCCCTTGTCGTCCTGTGGCTTCTCGCCTTCGACGTCGACGCGGTCCGCCAGAGGCTTGGCCGTGTTGGGAACGTAGGCGTACTGGCCGGTGGGGACGAAGAAGACGGTTGCGAACACCGCGATCGCGGCTGCGGCGACGACGCCCAGGATTCGGTTCGCAGTCATTGCTCGCGGTGCTCAGGTGAGTCCGCGGGTAAAGCCGCCGTCGACGGGGACGACCGTGCCGGTGACGTATGCGGCGGCGGCCGAGGCGAGGAAGCACGTCACGGCTGCGATCTCCGCCGGCGAGCCGACGCGACCGACCGCGATTGCCTGGAGGTCGCGCTCTGCCAGTCCGTCCGGATAGACCTCGCGGAAGCGCGCGGTGTCGATACGGCCCGGCGCGATCACGTTGACCGTGATCCGCTCGGGGCCCAGCTCGCGCGCGAGCGTCTTCAGCCAGCCGACCACTCCGGGTCGAACGGCGTTCGAGAGCGCGAGGTTGGGGAGGGGCTCACGGACGCTCGACGACTCGATCGCAACGATTCGCCCCTGGCCGGAGGTGCGCAGGTGCGGCAGGCACAGGTCGACGAGGCGGACGTGAGGGAGCAGCAGCAGGTCGACGGCGGCCGCTACGGCCTCGACTGTCAGCCCGACTGCAGGCCCGGTGGGCGGGCCGCCCCCGTTCAGCACGAGCACGTCGACACCACCGAACGCGGCCACGGTTTGCTCGACCAACGCCTCCAGGTGAACGGGGGCCGTGAGGTCGCCGCGCACGGCGAGGGCACCGATGCGATCTGCTTCGCGCTCGAGCTGCTCGCGGCGGCGCGCGAACATCGTCACGTTGGCGCCCTCGGCGGCCAGGGCCTCGCTGATCGCGAGCCCCATGCCCGACGACGCGCCGCAGACGATCGCCGTTCGATCACGTAGACCGAGGTCCATGGGTCAAAGCGTAATCGCGACAGGGTTCAGCGTTCGCAAAGCCCGGCTCGGCCGGGCGGTGTCAGACGTTCAAGGGCGGGCTGGTCGAGCCCGATGTGCCCCAGCGGGACGGGTCTTGCTCAGTCGCGCTCACCCATCGGCACGAAGTCGCGCACGTCGTGGCCGATGTACGTCTGACGGGGCCGCGAGATCTTCTGCTCCGAATCCCCGAGCATCTCCTCCCACTGGGCGATCCAGCCCGGGAGCCGGCCCAGCGCGAAGAGGACGGTGAAGTAGTCCGTGGGATACCCCATCGCCTGGTAGATGAGGCCCGAGTAGAAGTCGACGTTCGGATACAGCTTTCGCGAGACGAAGTACTCGTCCTCCAGAGCGATCCGCTCGAGCTCGAGCGCGATCTCGAGCGCGGGGTTCAGCCCGGTCTGCTCGAACACCTGATCCGCAACGTGCTTGATCAAGGTCGCGCGAGGGTCGTAGCTCTTGTACACGCGATGCCCGAACCCCATCAGGCGGTCGCCGCCGCCCTTCACGTGCTCGATGAAGGCGGGCACGCTCGCGACGTCGCCGATCTCGTCGAGCATGCGCAGCACCGCCTCGTTGGCGCCGCCGTGCAGCGGCCCGTAGAGGGCGGCGATGCCGGCCGAGATCGCCGAGAACGGGTCGACGTGCGAGGAGCCGACGCCGCGGACAGCGCTCGTCGAGCAGTTCTGCTCGTGGTCGGCATGCAGGATGAGCAGGATCTCGAGCGATCGCTGCAGAACCGGGCTCGGCTCGTGCTGGCCGCCGATCTCGAAGGTCATGTTCACGAAGTTGCCGATGTAGTCGAGGTCGTTTCGTGGGTACACGAACGGCAGGCCGCGGGAGTGGCGGAACACCCAGGCGGCGATCGTCGGCAGCTTCGCCATCAGCCGCACGCGCTGCAGGTAGCGGCTCTCCGCGTCACCGATCTGCTTCGCGTCGGGGTAGAACGTGGAAAGCGCCCCGACCGCGCCGAGCAGCATCCCCATCGGGTGTGCGTCGTAGCGGAAGCCGTCGAGGAACTTTGCAAAGTTGGTGTGCACGTATGTGTGCGTGCGGATGTCGTCCTCCCAGCGTGTGAGCTGCGAGGCGGTCGGCAGCTCGCCCTCGAGCAGCAGGTACGCGGTCTCGAGGAAGGACGCGTGCTCCGCGACCTGCTCGATCGGGTAGCCGCGGTAGCGGAGGATGCCTGCGTCACCGTCGATGTACGTGATCTCGCTCCGACAGGACGCCGTGTTCAGGTACGCGGGATCGTACGCCATCAGGCCGCCGTCGCCCTCGACGGCGGAGATCTGCCCGAGGTCGTTGGCCCGGATCGTGCCGTCGGTGATCTCGAGGGTGTACTCGCGGCCCGTGCGGTTGTCGACGACGGTCAGCGTCTCGGGGCTCACCACGTCCTCCTCTCCCAAGGGCCGGCGCCGGAGCGGCCAGCCGGATGACCCTTCCGTGGACTCTAACCGCCCCGACCTCGGACGGCGCGGCGATCGGGGTCGTCGTTCAGGCCCGAGGAGCCCGCTATCGCTTCTTCAACACCCCGACCACGTCGCGCACGGCGGCAGCGGACTCGCGGAGCATCTTCTTCTCCTCGGCACTCAGCTTGAGCGCCACGATCTCCTCGACGCCGGCCGCGCCGAGCTTCACCGGGACGCCCATGTAGAGCCCTTTGATCCCGTACTCGCCCTCGAGCAGCGCCGTGCAGGGAAGGACGCGCTTCTGGTCGAGGCAGATCGAGGCGACCATCTGCGCCGCAGCTTCACCCGGGGCGTACCAAGCGGAGGTGCCGAGCAGATCGACGAGCTCGCCGCCGCCCTTCCGTGTGCGCTCCACCATCTTCGCGATCGCGCGCTTCGTGGTCAGCTGCTCGAGCGGGACACCGCCGACGGTCGTCGCCGAGACGACGGGAACCATCTGGTCGCCGTGGCCACCGAGCACCATCGCCTGAACGTCGCGCACCGACATGCCGGTCTCCCAGGAGATGAACGCCGCGAAGCGCGCGGTGTCGAGGATCCCGGCCATGCCCACTACGCGCTCCTTGGGGAAGCGCGAGACGGCCTTCGCCACGTGGCACATCGCATCGAGCGGATTGGAGACGACGACGAGCACCGCCTTGGGCGAGCGCTTGACGATCTCCTTCGTGACCGAGCCGACGATCGCCTCGTTCGTGGCCACCAGGTCGTCGCGGCTCATGCCGGGAGAGCGCGGTTTGCCCGCCGTGATCACGACGACGTCGGAGTCGACCGTCTCGTCGTATCCGTTCGTGCCGACGACGGTCGGCTCGAAGCCGAGCACGGACCCCGCCTGGTTCATGTCGAGCGCCTTCCCCTGGGGGAAGTTCGGGATGATGTCGACGAGCACGACGTTGGCGTAGTCGCTGCGCGCGATCGAGAGCGCGCAGGTGGCGCCGACGTTCCCCGCCCCGACGACG
Source organism: uncultured Actinomycetes bacterium (assembly GCA_963701395.1). GTDB lineage: Bacteria > Actinomycetota > Thermoleophilia > Gaiellales > Gaiellaceae > Gaiella. The sequence continues at coordinate 19,374 of CAVOZU010000005.1, read as the reverse complement.
GTGACCTTCTTCCTACCGTTCATGACTGTCCTTTCGTCGTGCCCGCCGTCTGACCGGGACAGCCGCCCGGTCAGCCGGAGGCGAGCTTCGCGATGATCGCGTCCGCGTACTCCACCGTGCCGACCGCCGACGGGTCGTCGCGGTTCGGCTTCAGGTCGTACGTGACGTCCTTGCCCTCGGCGATCACGGTTGCGACGGCAGCCTCCAGCCGCGCCGCGGCGTCGCGCTCGCCGAGATGGTCGAGCATGAGCTTGCCGGAGAGAATCATGGCAGTCGGGTTGACCTTGTTCATCCCCTTGTACTTGGGAGCCGAGCCATGTGTGGCCTCGAACACGGCCGCGTCGGGACCGATGTTCGCGCCGGGTGCGACCCCGAGGCCGCCGACAAGGCCGGCGGTCAGGTCGCTGATGATGTCCCCGTACAGATTCGGCAGCACGAGCACGTCGAACTCCTCGGGGCGCTGCACGAGACCCATGCAGAGCGCATCGACGAGGTTCTCCCACGGCTCGATCTCCGGGTAGTCGGCGGCGACCTCCCGGAACACGGACAGGAAGAGCCCATCCGTGAACTTCATGATGTTCGCCTTCGTGATGCACGAGACGCGACTCCGGCCGTGCTCGCGTGCGTAGTCGAAGGCGAAGCGGATGATCCGCTCAGATCCCTCCGGGCTGATCGGCTTCACGGAAATGCCCGACGACGGGCGGATCTGCTTCGGCTGCATGCCGTTCAGCATCTGGATCACGGTCTGAGCCTCTGCCGACCCCGACGCGTACTCGATACCGGCGTACAGGTCCTCGGTGTTCTCGCGCACGACGACGAGGTCGACGCCCTCGTAACGCGATCGCACGCCGGGGTACGACTTGCACGGGCGCAGACACGCATACAGACCCAGCTCGTGCCGCAACCCCACGTTGACGGAGCGGAAGCCCGTGCCGATCGGCGTCGTGATCGGGCCCTTGAGGGCCACCCGTGTGTCGCGGATCGACGCCAGCGTCGGCTCGGGGAGCGGGGTGCCGGCCTCCTCCATCACATCCACGCCGGCGTGCTGCACGTCCCAGTTGAACGCGACGCCCGTCGCCTCGAGGACGCGGCGTGCGGCCTCGGTCAGCTCCGGGCCGGTGCCGTCGCCGGGGACAAGGGTGACTCGATGTGCCATCTCGACCAGCATAGTGCGGGGCCGCTGAACGCCGGTCAGGTACCGTCCGGGCCGAGATGAGCGACTTCAAGCCAGGGCTCGAGGGCGTCGTCGCCTTCGAGACGGAGATCGCCGAGCCCGACCGCGACGGCGGTGCACTGCGGTATCGCGGAGTCGACATCGAAGAGCTCGTCGGGGCCGTGCCGTTCGAGCAGGTCTGGGGGCTCCTCGTCGACGACGAGCTCGAGCCCGGTCTGGCACCGGCCGCTCCGTACGCCGCACCCGATCTCACCGGCAACACACCGTCCGACCTGCAGATGACGACGGCCCGCCTGAGCGGCGAGTGGGGGCTCCGACAGCTGATCGACATCGACGACGAGCAGGCGACCGACCGACCTGCGGCGCCTGTCGGCGACGATGATCTCGGTCGCCGCGCAGTCGGCCAGGGTCGCCGACGGCCGGTCGGATCGCGTGCCCGCCGACGTCGTGGCGCAGGGGTCGACGATCGCCGAGCGCTTCCTACTCGAATGGCGCGGCGAGGCCGACGCGGTCGCGGCCACGGCGATCGACACGTACTGGATCTGCACGGCCGAGCATGGCCTCAACGCCTCGACGTTCGTCGCCCGGATCTGCGCCTCGACCGGGGCCGACTGTGCCGCGATCCTCTCGGCGGCGGTTGGTGCGCTGTCCGGCCCGCTGCACGGTGGCGCGCCGGCCCGTGTGCTGCCGATGCTCGACGGAGCCGCGGCCGCCGACTCCGTCGAGCGCTACGTCGTCGACCTGCTCGACAGCGGAGATCGCCTGATGGGCTTCGGCCACCGTGTCTATCGCGCCGAGGACCCGCGCGCCCGCCTGCTGCGCGGCACGGCGAAGGAGCTCGGCTCCCCGCGCTTCGAGGTCGCGGAGGCCTTGGAGCAGGCAGCGCTCGCCGAGTTGCACCGCCGCAAGCCCGACCGGGTGCTCGCCACGAACGTCGAGTTCTGGTCGGCGGTCGTGCTCGACCTGGCCGGTGTGCCGCCGCAACTCGCTCCCGCGATGTTCGCGTGCTCGCGCACGGCGGGCTGGTCGGCGCACGTGCTCGAGCAGAAGCGCCTTGCACGGCTCGTACGCCCGTCCGCGCGCTACGTCGGCCCGGGCCCCCGGGCGCTGGCCTCGGTCTGATCGCGAGCGACGTGACGGATCTCACTCTCGACGAAGCGGCGAAGCTCGCCGACGAGTACGCCTCCCGGGGGCAGCAGAAGGAGCTCGCCGTGCTGCGGTCGCAGTGGGACGACGAGATCGAGGCGGCCGCGCGGCACGCCGACTACCGGGCCCGCTCACTCGCGTATCGGTCGATCGCGCAGTTTCGGTTCCGGCAGAAGCTCGAGCTGCTGCGACGCGGGCTCGACGACGAGAGCCCCGCTGCCCGCGGCTCGGCGCTGATCGCGCTCGAAGGGCTCTCGCGCGACCATCCGGGCGACGTCAACAAGTTCCGGCCGCTGCTCAACGAGATGGCGGCACGCGACGCGAACGTGGCCGTACGTCGGCTCGCGATCGTCTGCCTGAAGAACGGCACTCCCTCACCCGACTCGATCAGGTTGCTGCAAGGGATCGCGGACGACGACGAAGAGGACGCCGAGGTGCGCAAGACGGCGCGCTCGGTGGCGACGCTGCTGGTGAAGCGCTCGCGCGAGAAGTAGGTTCCCGGTATGGCCGCTCCGCTCGTGGGCGTGATCATGGGCTCCCGCTCCGACTGGGAGACGATGCGCCATGCCGCCGAGACGCTGGACGCGCTGCAGGTGCCACACGAGACGCGCGTCGTCTCGGCCCACCGAACACCCGACCTGCTGTTCGAGTACGCGGCAGCGGCGGAGGAGCGGGGGTTGCAGGTGATCATCGCCGGCGCCGGCGGCGCCGCTCATCTGCCCGGGATGGCGGCGTCGAAGACCCTGCTCCCGGTGCTGGGCGTCCCCGTCGAGTCGAAGGCGTTGTCGGGTGTCGACTCGCTGCTCTCGATCGTGCAGATGCCGGCCGGAGTCCCCGTGGGGACACTCGCTGTCGGGCGCGCGGGCGCCGTGAACGCTGCGCTGCTCGCCGCGGCGATCGTGGCCCGCTCGGACACAGGGGTCGCCGAGCGCCTGCGGGCCTTCCGTGCCGCCCAGACCCAGGCCGTCCTCGACGACCCCGATCCCGCTGCCTGAGCTCGAGAACGTGCGCATGGGGCCAGTGGCCTGCATCGGCGGAGGGCAGCTGGGGCGGATGCTGGCGCTGGCGGGACTCCCGCTCGGTCTGAGCTTCCGCTTCCTCGACCCCGCCGCCGACGCTTGCGCGGGTGCGGTGGGCGAGCTCGTCGTCGGCGCGTACGACGACCCCGCCTCGCTCGCCCGTCTCGCCGACGGCGTGCGCGTCGTCACCTACGAGTTCGAGAACGTCCCCGTCGAAGCCGCCGAGCGCGTCGGAGCCGTTCCTGGAGCGGCCGCGCTGCGGGAGGGGCAGGATCGTCTGCGCGAGAAGGAGCTCTTCACCCGCCTCGGCATCCCCACTGCACGCTACGGCTCGCTCGAGGAGGTTGGGGCGCCCGCGCTCGTGAAGAAACGCCGGCTCGGCTACGACGGCAAGGGCCAACGGCGGGTCGACGTGGTCGAGCCGCTCGCCGACGACGAGCTGGCAGAGGAGATCGTCCCTTTCGAGCGCGAGCTGTCGATCATCGCGGTGCGTGGGCAGGACGGCGACACGCGCTTCTGGCCGCTCACGGAGAACATGCACCGCGACGGGATCCTGCGGGTCTCGCGTGCGCCGGCGGTTGCCGCGCCGCAGCGAGAGGCGGAGGAGATCGCTACGGCTCTTCTCGATGAGCTCGGGTACGTGGGTGTGCTCGCCGTGGAGCTGTTCGACGTGGGCGGGCGGCTGTTGGCGAACGAGTTCGCGCCGCGCGTGCACAACACGGCGCATTGGACGATCGACGGCGCCGCCACGAGTCAGTTCGAGAATCACCTGCGCGCCGTGCTCGGGCTGCCGCTGGGCCCGACCGACGCGCTCACCCCCTCCGTGATGGTGAACCTCGTCGGCAGCGTGCCGGAGCTCGACGCGCTGCTCGCGCTCCCCGGCGCGCGCGTGCACGTGTACGGCAAGGAACCACGCTCCGGCCGCAAGCTCGGACACGTGACGCTCGTCGGCGCGCCCGAGGATGCCGTCGCCGAGGCGATCCGGCTCGCCGACACCGTGTAGCGGAGGGGGGCCGAGCGGCGGCCAGCGCTACCGGCCGTACCGGCGCAGGATCCCTCTGCGCCGCCGGTGGCGCACACGCGGACGGCTCGGGAGATCAGCCCCGGCGAGCAGCGCCTCCGGCGCCTCCACCGTCAACCATCGTCCGAGGGCCGCATCGTCGACCGCGAGCGCCGCAGCGGCCATGCCGGCACGGCGAACCTCGGGCGCGTGGGCATCCGACGCGATCAGGTGCGCGAGACGAAGGTCGATGAGCTCGTGCGCACAGGCGAGGGCGCGCTTGCCGAGCCTCCCGTCGACCGACGCCGCTGTGACCTGCACCACCGCGCCCTCGTAGACGACGGGCTCGAGACGCTCGGGCAGCGCCTGCACCTCTGCGTTGCGCTCGGGATGGGCGATCACGGGCACGATGCTCTCGCGCAGCAGCGCGGAGCAGACGGAGGCGAGCTCGAGCGGCCAGCCGTAGTAGGGGAACTCGAGGAGGAGCAACCGGGGATTCCCGCCGAGCCCGAACCGGGCACGCTCCTCGAAGGTCAGCAGCCCGAGCCGGTCGAGCGCGATCTCGCCGCCGCCGCGAACGTCGATCTCGAGCCCTGCGTCGGCCACGGCCGACCGCACCTGCTCGAGTCGGCGGCTCATCAGCTCCGGCGTCGTCGGCCAGTCCTCGCGCACGTGCGGTGTGGCGCACACGACCCGCACGCCGTCCTCGGCCATCGAGCGGGCCATCTCGACGCTGCCGGCGAGTGCGTCGGGGCCGTCGTCGACGGCGGGGAGGATGTGGGAGTGGAGGTCGATCACGCTGCGTGGAGGGTAGGCGCTCGTGTCACCCCTCGCGGGACGTAGGAGTGTCAGGCGCTCTCGTCGCGGGCCGGGCGAGGCTGGTCGCGCCGACGGCGGGCGTGCGGGTGCGCACCGAAGTATGTGTCGCGACGGCGGCGGTCGGAGACGTGCGTGTACCGCTCGGTCGTGGAAAGGTCGGCATGGCCGAGCATCTCCTGCACGCTGCGCAGGTCGGCTCCGCCCTCCAGCAGGTGCGTGGCGAACGAATGGCGCAACAAGTGCGGATGCACGCGGCCTGGCTCCAGACCCGCGCGCTCGGCCAGGCGTCTGAGGATGAGGAACGCGCCGCCTCGGGTCAGCGCCCCGCCGCGCGCGTTGAGGAACAGGTCGGGGCGGTGGCGCCGGTCGAGGTGGGGTCGACCGAGCGCTAGGTAGCGGCGAAGCGCTTCTGCTGCGGGTCGGCCGAGAGGAACGATCCGTTCCTTGCCACCCTTTCCCAGCACCCGCACGAGGCGCTGGTCGAGGTCGATGGAGGCCTTCAGCAGGCCGAGCGCCTCCGACACACGGAGCCCCGCGCCGTAGAGCAGCTCCACGAGTGCGCGGTCGCGCATCGCCCGCGGCTGGGTGCCGACCGCGGCATCGATCAGTCGCTCTGTCTCGGACGGGGGACAGGACGCGCGGCAGAGTGCGTTGCCGGCGCGGCGGCTTCAGCTCGGCGGCGGGGTTGTCGGTGCGCGCCCCGAGCAGCACCTGGTGGCGGAAGTAGGTGCGCACCGCCGCCAGGCGGCGGGCCAGTGTGGAGGCGGCGAGCCCGTCTGCGCGCATCGAGGCGAGCCAGCGCTCCAGATCCTCCGCCGTGGCGGTGGCGACGGGCGCGTCCAGGAACGTGCCGAGCTTCGCCAGGTCCCGCCGGTAGGCGTCCACCGTCCGCGGCGAGCGCCGCGCAGCGAGCACGAGCAGGAAGCTCTCCACATCGGGGTCGATGATCGGCACGGCGCGACGGGTGGATTCTCCGCCGCTGCTCCTGCTCCTCTCCCCGTCAGCTCGGCTGCAGCTGTTCGACGCGACGCAGCCAGAGGCCGGCGAGCACCCAGGTGAGGGCCGCGAATGCGACCGTGAGCCCGGCGATCCAGGCTGTCACGCCCATCCAGAACTCGTCCGGGTACAGCCGGATCAGCGTGTCGCTGACCGGGAAACGCCACGTGTCTCCCTCGAAGAACACCTCGTGAAAGCGTGTGAAGAACGACTCCCACGTGACGAGCATGAACAGCCCGACGACCGCGGCGATGGGGAGGGAGGCGAGGACGCCGTAGCGGAGCCCGCGCGGCACGATCGTGCGCGTCGAGGGGTGGACGGCGAGCGCGAGCGCCGCGACGGCGAGCGCGACCGCCGCCCAGAGTTGAAACGCGAGCAGCGTGCCGACGAGGTCGCGCACGTCCTGCATGTGGACGATCTCGGGCTCGGTGAACGCGAGCTCTCCGGCCGGCAGGCGAGCGTCGCGCAGGAGGGAGATGCCCGGCGTGCCGGGGGTGATCGAGTCGAGGCCAATGAGGGCGAGGTCCGTCCGGTCGTGCTCGGTGAGGCCGTAACGGTCGTCGGGCACCCGGCCGACGGCGTACTCCACGTGCACGATCCAGTCATTCAGGACGATCCGCAGGCTCGTCGTCACGAGTAACGGGAAGACGAGCGCGGCGACCGCCACGATTGCCGCTGTGCGGAGCGCGCGCATCGCGTCCAGTATCGCCCGACGGCGGTGGGGTCGCCCTACGACCGAGGGTGCGAGCGGTCGTACACCCGCCGCAGGCGGCGCGCGTCGACGTGGCTGTACACCTGCGTCGTCGACAGTGACGCGTGACCGAGCAGCTCCTGGATCGTGCGCAGGTCTGCCCCCCCCTCGAGCAGATGCGTGGCGTACCCGTGGCGTAGCCGGTGCGGGTTGCGCATGAGCCTGCGCAGCACGCTCGTGTCGAGCCGTCGCCCGCGCGCGGAGAGGAACAGCGCATCACAGGCCCCTCGGGCGAGCTGCGGTCGTGCGTCGCGCAGGTAGCGGGCGACGAGGTGAGCGGCCTCCTCACCGAGCGGGACGGCGCGCTCCTTGCCTCCCTTGCCGCGCACGTGGACGGCTTCACGGTCGAAGTCGACGTCGGCGAGGTCGAGCGCCATCGCTTCCGCACTGCGCAGGCCGCACGAGTACACGAGCTCCACGAGCGCCTGGTCACGCTCACCGAGTGGCCCCTCCCGGGCGAGACCGTCGACGATCGACTCCACCTCGTCCAGCTTCGGCGCGTCGGGCAGCCGTCGCGGCCGGCGCGGGGCGAGGGTCGCCTCGGGTACCCGTTCGGGGCCGAGGGTGAACCGCAGGAACGAGCGGACGGCCGACAGCCGTCGGGCGATCGTCGCCGGGGCCAGGCCGCGCCGGGCGCGGCCGAGATCGGCCGTGTAGGAGGCGAGAGCGCGGGTGTCGACGTCGGCGAGCGCGACGTTGTCGACGGCGAGCCAGGACGCGAAGTCGCGCAGATCGGCGCCATATGCGCGCCGTGTCGCCTCGCTCAGGCCAGGGCTGGCCAGGAAGCGGTCGATCGCCGTGGCCGTGTCCACGATGACGGGTTCGCGACCGGTGCTGCGCCGTCCTGCCCGCGTACGGGCGTCAGCGCTCGCGCCCGGCCTGCAGGCGGGCGGCGTGAACCGTGTTCTGCAGCAGGAACACGTCCGTGATCGGGCCGACGCCGCCGGGCACCGGCGACACCGCCTCGGCGACCTCGGCGACGGAGGCGAAGTCGACGTCGCCGACGAGGCGAACCTTGCCGCTCGCCTCGTCGCGCTCCGGGTTGATGCCGACGTCGATCACGATCGCACCGGGCTTCACCATCTTGCCCGTGACGAGGCGGGGCACCCCGGCGGCGACGACGAGGATGTCGGCCTGCCGCGTGTGCTCGACGAGCCGTCCGGCCTGCAGCGGTGTGGTGGTGGGCACTGATCACCGTCGCATTTCGCGCGAGGCCGAGCCAGAGGGCAGGCTTGCCGACGTTGTTGGAGCGCCCGACGAGGACGAGGTCGAGGCCGTTGTAGAAGGTCTTCGGATCGCGCCCCGTCGCCTCGACGTAGTGGTCGAGCATCCAGAAGACGGACGCGGGCGTCGAGGGCACGAACCGGGGCTGACCGAGCGCGAGCAGCCCCGCGTTGTCGGGATGGACGGCCTCGATGTCCTTCAACGGGTCGAGCGTGCGGTAGACGTCCGCCTCGTCGACCTGGCCGGGAAGCGGGCGCAGGATGAGGATCCCGGAGACGCGTGGGTCGGCGTTGAGCTTCCCCACCGCGGCAAGAACGTCGGCCTCCTCTGCATCGTCAGCCAGATGCTCGGCGACGAAGCGGCAGCCGAGCTCCTCCGCGAGCCGGCGAACCCGCCGCTCGTAGGCCTGCGACGCGTAGTCGTCGCCGACGAGGACGGTGGCGAGGCCCGGTGTCACACCGGTGGCGGCGAGCGCCGATGCGCTCTTCTCCACGGCCGCGCGGAGCTCGTGGGCGAGCACGTCTCCGTCGATCGCGTGCGCGGGCATGCGGACACCCTAGCCTCGGAGTGCATGCCTTCCGGCAGGATGCGCGGATGCGAGGCATGTCGTCGTGACGCTGTCGCTCGTGCGGCTCGACTCGGGGGCCGAGGGGCGGCTGCGCAACGCGGATGGCGAGCTCGCGGCCGTGCTCGTCAACGGAGGAACGGCGAAACCGTTGCCGGGCACGTGGAGCGCGACGAGCGAGCTGCTGGCGGAGGAGCTCGCGCCGCGTTTCCCCCGTGTTCGCTTTCTCGAGGTGCGCTACCGGGTGAAGACGTGGAAGGCCATGGAGTCGTGCATAGACGACGCGCGTGCTGCGGTCGAGCACGTCGCGCCCGGGAGCACCGGAGCAACGCTCCTGATCGGGTTCTCGATGGGGGGCGCCGTCGCGATCTCGATCGCCGCCGATGCACGCGTCGCGGGTGTCTTCTGCCTCGCGCCGTGGATCCCGGCCGCCCTGTCGGTGGACGGGTTGCGCGGGAAGCGGCTCGACGTCGTCCACGGGGGGTGGGACCGGTATCTCCCGGGAGTCCCCGGTGTCAGTCCGTCTCTGTCCCGTGAGGGCTTCGAGCGCGCGCGGGAGGCCGGGTCGGAGGGGACGTACACGCTGATCCCACGCGGGCTGCACGGTGCCGCGCTGCGTCGGCGCTCGGGGACGCTCGTACGGCTTCCCCGCTGGCAGCAGTGGCTGGAGCACACGGCGGCCGGTCTCGAGCGGTTCGAGGCGGGAGCTTCGGCCTGACGGTCTACGGCGCGGTTCGTAGGGTACTGCGGCCGGTGCTCTCGGCTGCGTATCGCCTCGAGGTCTCGGGTGCGGAGCTGTTTCCGGCGCACGGCGGGGTCGTCGTCGTGGCGAACCATCTCTCGGCACTCGACCCGTTCGTGCTGGGGGTCGCCGTGCCGCGTGACCTGCACTACCTGGCCAAGGAGGAGCTGTGGCGGTGGCGCGGGGTGGGCTGGGCGATGGACCGGCTGGGCGGCTTCCCCGTGGGCCGGGGCCGCGGCGACCGGGACGCACTCGCACGCGCCGTGGAGCTCCTGGGCGACGGACATGCCATCGGCGTGTTCCCCGAGGGAGCCGTCCGCACCGACGGGCCCTGGCTGCGTGGCGCAGCGCGCATGGCGCTCGGCGCCGGTGCACCGGTCGTCCCGGTTCGGCTGTTCGATGTCGACCGCGCCCTCACAGGGCGGCGGGTCGGCTTCCCGCGACTGCGCGTGGCGATCGGGGAGCCGATCCCCGTGGCCGTCGGGCCGACGTCGATCGTCGCCGCGCGCGAGCTGACGGCGGTGCTGCGGGCGGCTGTCGAGTCCCTCCCCGACCCGGCCGGGTAGGCGTCGGGCGTCAGGCGAGGACGCCGTATGGTCGCAGCGTGTCGGCGAGGCGCTCCGAGCCGATCGCATGGGCGGTCCGGCCGTCGGTACCTGTCATGGTCTCGGCGGCGACGATCGCGTTCACGATCGCCTCCTCGGTCGCCTCGATCACGGCGTAGAAGAGCTCGTTCACGAGGTTCAGCCGCAGCATGCGCAGGTCGGTCACCGGAGCTTCGCCGATGAGGCCGCGGTTCCCGGTGGAGAAGCAGAGGAAGAGGTCGCCGCTCCCGATCTCGCCTGCGCCGCCGGTGCGTGCGACGCCGAGCGCTGCGCGTTGTGCGAGCGCGTCGCACTGGCCGGGGAGCAGTGGAGCGTCGGTGGCGACGATGCCGATGATCGAGCCGGCACCGGGGGTCGAGGGCTCGTCGGGAAGGGGGACGCTGTCGGCGGGGATCAGCTCGCCGACGCGCACGCCTTCGATCGTGAGGCGCTCACGTCCGCCGTGGTTCGCCTGCACGAGCACGCCGACCGTGTAGCGACCGTCGGCGATCTCGACGACCCGCGAGGCGGTGCCGGTGCCACCCTTGAAGCCGTGGCAGATCATCCCCGTGCCGCCGCCGACATTGCCCTCGGCCACGGGGCCCTCCGTGGCTGCGGTGAATGCCGCGCCCGCGTGATCGGCGGTGACGTGCTGACGGCGGATGTCGTTGAGCACGCCGTCCCAGGTCTCGCCGACGACGGGGAGCGCCCAGTCGTCGAGGGGCTCCGGGTTCGCGATCGCGATCGCGTCGCGGACGACGCCGACGGAGAACGTGTTGGTGATCCCGATCGCGGTCGTCAGCATCCCGCACTCACGGATCCACTCGAGACCGGTCAGCTCCCCGTTCCCGTTCAGCCGGTGGCAGCCCGCGATCAGCGGCTCCGCTGGTGGCACGATCACGGTGACGCCGGTGCGGACGTCCTCGCCCGTGATCAACGTCGTCATACCGACGCGGACGTCTTCGACGTCGGTGATCGCGTTCAACGGCCCCGGCCGTCGCGTGCCGATCTCGAGACCGATCTCCCTCGCGCGCATGGGCGCTGTTCTACGCGGCGGCGCGGACGGACCGGACGGGTGTCAGACACCGAAGCCCCCGTCGGGCTCGAGCCGCGACGGTGTTGCCCCGTGAATCCGTGCCTCTGTGCAGCAATTGGCACGAAATCGGCACGAAAGGGCTTGACAGACCCCCGGTGTCTGACACCTCGGCCCGCTCGGCGTGCGACGAGCATCGTCGAAACAGGCACCCTACGGAGCGATGCCGGGACGCCGCTTCGACCTGTTCATGGGCCAGGACCCACCCGAGCGCCCCGCCGACCCGGCCGTGCGCAAGGCCAATCTGCGCCGCATCGTCCGGCTCTTCCAGCCCGTATCGGCCGCGCCTGGCCGCCGTCTTCGTGCTGATCGTCGTCTCGGCGCTGCTCGCCACGATCCCCGCCGTTCCTGCTGCGGGAGCTGCTCGACGTCGCGATCCCGGACGAGGACGTGCGCCTGCTCACGCTGCTCGTCGCAGGGATGGTGGCGATCCCCGTCGTCACCGGCGCGCTCGGCGTCTGGCAGACGCTGCTCTCGAACCTCGTCGGCCAGAGCGTGATGCACGACCTGCGCACCGCCGTCTACCGGCACCTGCAGCGGCTGTCGCTCGCCTTCTTCACCCGCACCCGCACGGGCGAGGTGCAGAGCCGGATCGCCAACGACATCGGCGGCATCGAGAACGTCGTCACGTCGACGGCGACGTCGGTGCTCGCGAACGTGACCACGGTGCTCGCGACCGTCGTCGCGATGATGCTGCTCGACTGGCGTCTCGCGGTCTTCGCGCTGGCCCTGCTCCCGCTGTTCGTGTGGCTGACGAAGCGCGTCGGCGCGCAACGCAGGAAGGTGACGGCCGAGCGGCAGGCGTCGCTCGCCGACGTCTCGGCGATCGTGCAGGAGTCGCTCTCCGTCTCCGGGATCCTGCTCGGCAAGACGATGGGGCGCACCGACGACCTCGCCGAGCGTTTCTCGACCGAGTCGGAGCGCCTCGCCGACGCTCGAGGTGCGCTCTCGGATGACGGGACGCTGGATGATGGCCGCCATCCAGACGACGTTCGCGGTGATGCCGGCGCTCGTCTACTGGTTCGCAGGATTCACGATCGCGCAGGGCTCGGAGGCGATCACGCTCGGCACGCTGGTCGCCTTCACGACGCTGCAGACCCGGCTCTTCTTCCCGATCGGCAGCCTGCTGGGCGTCCAGCTCGAGGTGCAGGCGTCGCTGGCGCTCTTCGACCGCATCTTCGAGTACCTCGACGAGCCCGTCGACATCGTCGAGGGGCACGAGGCGCTTCCGTCACCGCGCGGCGAGGTGCGACTCGACGGCGTCTGGTTCCGCTACGACGACGCGCAGTGGACACTGCGGGACGTCGGCGTTCACGGTTGCGCCCGGCACGAAGACGGCTCTCGTCGGGGAGACCGGCTCGGGCAAGACGACGTGCGGGTACCTCGTGGCCCGTCTGTACGACGCGACCCAGGGACGCGTCGCGATCGACGGCGTCGACGTGCGCGACCTCACCTTCGAGGCGCTCGCCGACGCGGTCGGCGTCGTCTCGCAGGAGACGTACCTCTTCCACGCCACGGTGCGCGAGAACCTGCGCTTCGCGCGGCCGGACGCCACGGACGAGGAGGTCGAGGAGGCGGCCCGCGCGGCGCAGATCCACGAGCTCGTGTCCACGCTGCCGGACGGCTACGAGACCGTCGTCGGCGAGCGTGGCTACCGCTTCTCGGGCGGCGAGAAGCAGCGGATCGCGATCGCCGGACGATGCTGCGCAACCCGCCGATCCTCGTCCTCGACGAGGCGACGTCGTCGCTCGACACGCAGACGGAGCGCGCGGTGCAGGAGGCGCTCGAGCGCCTCGTCCGAGGGGCGGACGACGATCGCGATCGCCCACCGCCTCTCGACGGTGCGCGACGCCGACCAGATCGTCGTCCTCGACGGGGGTCAGGTCGCCGAGATCGGGACGCACGACGAGCTGCTCGCGCGCGGCGGCCGGTACGCGGAGCTCGTCTCGCGCGATGCCGACGTGACACCGCTCGAGGGTGAGCCGATCCGGTGACGGTTGCGCGTGCCATGTCACGCCGGCCCGACTACCGTGGGCCTCCAGGAGAACGACGACTGTGAAGGGGTACCGAGATGACGACGACGACACAGGACGCGGTGAGCCTCGAGCAGCACGGCATCGTTGCCGCCGGGCGCGTGATCCACAATCCCACGACGTCGCAGCTCTACGAGGCGGCGCTGCGTCATGGCGGCGCGCGCCTCGCCGACGGCGGCCCGCTCGCCGTCGACACCGGGCGCTTCACCGGTCGTTCGCCGCAGGACAAGTTCGTCGTCGACGAGCCCGGCTCGCGCGAGCGCATCTGGTGGGGAAGCGTCAACCAGCCGCTCGCGGAGGAGCGCTACGAGCGCGCTGCGCGCGAAGGTCGCCGCGTACCTGTCGGCACAGGAGCCGCTCTATGTCGTCGACGCCTTCGCCGGCGCCGACCCCGAGCACCGCATCGGCGTCCGCGTGGTCACCGCCAGTCCGTACCACGCGCTCTTCGCGTCAGACGATGTTCATCGAACCGACGCCCGAGGAGCTCGGTAGCCCACACGCCCGACGCGCTCGTGCTGCACGCGCCCGAGGTCGAGGCCGATCCCGAGTCCGACGGCACGCGCACCGGCACCTTCGTCGGTGCTCCACCCGTCGCGCACCGAGGTGCTGGTCGGCGGGACGTTCTACGCCGGCGAGATCAAGAAGTCGATCTTCACGGTGATGAACGACCGGCTGCCGCTCGAGGGCGTGTTCCCGATGCACTGCTCGGCGAACGTCGGCGACGACGGAGGACGTGGCGCTGTTCTTCGGGCTGTCCGGCACGGGCAAGACGACGCTCTCGGCCGACCCCGAGCGGCACCTGATCGGCGACGACGAGCACGGCTGGGGCGACGAACGGTGTCTTCAACGTCGAGGGCGGCTGCTACGCCAAGGTGATCCGCCTCTCGGCCGAGGCGGAGCCCGAGATCTACCGCACGACGCACACGTACGGGACGATCCTCGAGAACGTCGTGCTCGACGAGCGCGGCGTGCTCGACCTCGACGACGATTCGAAGACCGAGAACACGCGCGCCGCCTACGGCTCGAGCAGATCCCGAACGCGCTGCCGGCGAAGATGGCGGGACATCCGCAGCAACGTCGTCTTCCTCACCGCCGACGCGTTCGGCATCCTGCCGCCGATCGCGCGGCTGACGCGCGACCAGGCGCTCTACTGGTTCCTGTCGGGCTTCACCGCGAAGCTCGCCGGCACCGAGATCGGCGTCACCGAGCCGCAGCCGACCTTCTCCACCTGCTTCGGCGCGCCGTTCCTGCCGCAGCGTCCGTCCGTCTATGCGCGGATGCTGGGCGAGAAGCTCGACGAGCACCCGCACGTCGAACGTCTGGCTCGTCAACACCGGCTGGACGGGTGGCCCGTTCGGCGAGGGTCACCGCATGCCGATCAAGGCGACGCGGGCACTGCTGCACGCGGCGCTGTCGGGCACCCTCGACGCGGTCGAGTACCGGATCGACCCGGGCTTCGGCTTCGAGGTGCCGCTCGCGTGCCCCGGTGTCGATGGAGGCCTGCTCGACCCTCGCTCCACGTGGGCCGACGCGACCGCCTACGACGCGAAGGCCGCCGAGCTGGCGGCGATGTTCCGCGCGAACTTCGAGGAGAAGTTCGCAGCGCAGGTCGAGCCGGAGATCGCCGCCGCCGGGCCGCGCGGCTGACGCGTTCGCGGTGCATCCGCCCGGTACGACGTCGAGCTACCGCGCCGACTACTGCGGGCGGCCCTGCGGAGCTGCCGGAGAACCCCGCGCTCGGGAGCGGCGCTGGGAGCTTTCACGTGAGCTGGCGCGAGCACCGCACGGTCCCGCTCGAGGTGCGGGATGCGCACAGCCTGTACGTGGAGACGCTGTCCGAACTCGGCCCTGTGGGGCTCGTGCTCGTGTTCGCGCTGGTCGCCATCCCGCTCGTGGCGGCGCTGCGTCGTCGCGGCGATCCACTAGCTGTGACGGCAGCAGCGGCGTTCGTCGTGTTCGCGGCGCACGCCGGAATCGATTGGGACTGGGAGATGCCCGTGGTCACGCTCGCCGGGTTGGGCTGCGCCGGAGCGCTGCTCGCCGGTCGGGGCGTGGGCGTCGGGAGAGAGGACGGAGGGAGGAGCTGAGATGTCGATGAGGATTCTGATTCGAGGGCCGCGTCTCACGGCGGCGTGGGCGCTTGGTTGTGTGATCGCAGTGTCGCTGTTGTGGCTCGTGTTCGACGGCGGTCGTCCGGCTGTGGCGGCGGGCGAGTGTGAATACGAGTACGCACCGTATGGCGAGCCCTGCCCCAAAGCGACGCCAGACTTGAACACTGCCCCGCAGCCTGCACAGGGGCCGATCGGATCGTCGATCTACGACCGGGCGACATTGTCGGGTGGCAACTGGTCCGACCGGAACGATTAGCTTCGCGCCGTTTCGGCCTGGCGACGAGAGTTGCTCCACGCCTGTGTACACGGCCGACGTGCCGGTGGCGGGAACGGCGACTACGAGATCTCCGGATATCAAGTGAACGAGATCGGAACGTGGCGCTGGACGGTCGACTACTCGGGCGACGACCTCAACGAGCCGGCCTCGAGCGGCTGCTCCGAGGAGCAGGTTGACATCACGAAAGCGACGCCGTGGCTCTTCGCCGCGGCCAGCCCGACAGCAGCAGAGCCGGGGAGCAGGCTGCAGGCGTTTACGCTCGTCGGGGGCGGTTACGGGTCGACCGGTGCGGTTGCCTTCCGCCTCTACGCCCCCGGCGCTCCGACCTGCGAGGGGACTCCTGCGTACACGGAGGAGACTACGATCGCAGGTGGTGCGGCCGCGACCTCGGCGGGTTTCGTCGTCCCGACCGACGGCACCTGGCGTTGGGCCGCGAGCTATCTCGGCGACGAGAACAACAGCGCGGTCGTGTCCGACTGCGCTCAGGCGCCCGTAGCGGTGGTGGCGAAGCTGCCGAAGCCACCGAAGGATCCGGGCGGCACACCGTTCTTCACGAACGTCTACTTCAACTGCGTCGACGACCACAACATCGGTGTGCCGTACGGTGGCCGGCTGGTGCTGCGGATCGGTTTCGCGACCGTGACCAAGAAGCAGATCGACCGATTCGTCCGAGGCATCGAAACGAAGGCCCTGGTGGACGGTGCGCCCGTGCAGAACGCTCCGCAGTACTGGGGCAAGCCGCACCTCGACAGTGCATCGGGATATTGGATCTCCCGATGGGAGTACGACACGAATCGCGTCGTGACGCAGAGCTCGGCCCCCTTCACGGTGGAGTTCGAGCAGGTAGCGACCAAGACGATCACCGACGGGATCGACACCTGGAATCCTGGCGACACCGTCGTCTCGATCGGCGGCCCTTGCCTGGTCGCCGGGTTTGCTCCGTGAGCGGCAACCGAGCGACAGAGGAGGACGTGATGAACACATGTGCGCGGTCGAGCTCGATCTCGGTACCGGCAACCGAGTCAGCTACCGGCTGGTCCACCGGCGCTGTGGTGAGACATGATCGGTGAGCGCGGCTCGTATCGGGGGCGCGTCGCAGCCGGGATGGTGGTCATCGTCCTCCTCGTTGTCGGTGGTGCGCTCGCCGGCTCGATCACCGGGACAGTCGGCAACGACACGTTGCGCGGGAGTCAGCAAGCCGACAGGCTCTACGGTCGCGGCGGGAACGACAGGTTGTACGGCCGTGGTGGGAACGACGCGCTCTACGGTCAGGCCGGCAACGACTACTTGAACGGAGGCCCAGGCGTCGATCGCTACTCCTGCGGTCCGGGCCGCGACACCGTGGTCGCGGGCGTCGGGGAAAAAGTGGCGAAGGACTGCGAAGCAGTCAAGCGAACAGTGGCCCCGATTCCACCCGAGCCCCCGGCACCGCCGCCGGCTCCCCCTGCTCCTCCCCCGCCGGCACCCCCGCTCCACCCCCTGCGGCCCGGGCGCTGACCGGCAAGTACTGCGGATTCACGGACTCGGGAGGCGGCATCTGCTTCGACCTCGTCGGCAATGACGGCGAGCAGGCCGTGACCAACGGAGCGTTCGAGCAGACGAACGACTGTCAACCGAGCTCCCGCTGGAAGCTCTCGATCACTCTCGGTGGGCTCGTCGCACTCGACCCTAATCTCTCCTTCGTCTACGAGGTCACGCAGGGCGAATTGGCCGGCAGTGAGGTGACCGGGACGTTCGGCACACAAGGGAACGTCATGGGAACCCTTTCCTACAAGGCCCGCTTCGTCGAAGGCGGCACGACGTACACCTGTGCGAACGTGACCAGCTGGTCCGCCAAGCTGCAGCGATAGCCCTGAAGATGCACCGGTGTCTTCCCGGCGGGCACACGCGCCGGGAAGACTGGTGCACCGAGGGGCCCCTTGCCGAGCCGCGGCACTCGGCCCTTCAGGTAGCGTCAGGCGCGATGGAGGCGACGCACGACGTCCTCGTCGTCGGTGCCGGCTGCGCCGGCATGCGCGCGGCGATCGAGGCGCACGACAGAGGTGCGAAGGTCGGCGTCATCTCGAAGCTCCATCCGACCCGCAGCCATTCCGGCGCGGCAGAGGGAGGCATCAACGCGGCGCTCGGCAACACCGCCGAGGACAGCCCCGAGACGCACGCCTTCGACACGGTCAAGGGCTCCGACTACCTCGGCGACCAGGACGCGATCGAGATCTTCACGGCCGAGGCTCCGGGCGACATCTACGAGCTCGAGCGCTGGGGTTGCGTCTTCTCCCGCAACACCGAGGGCCGGCTCGACCAGCGGCCGTTCGGCGCTGCCGGCTCGCCGCGCACGGTGTTCGCAGCCGACATCACCGGCCATGTGTTGATCCAGGTGCTCTACGAGCAGCTGCAGAAGCGCATGGACGAGGGGTTGGTCGTCTACGAGGAGTACTTCGCATTTCGTCTCGTGATCGAGGACGGCCGCTGCACGGGCGTCATCTGCTGGGACCTGATGAACGGCGGCGTCAAGCTGCTCACCGGCAACGCGGTGATCCTCGCCACAGGGGGCGCCGGCAGGCTCTTCCGGGCGACGACGAACGCGTACGCCTGCACCGGCGACGGGATGGCGATGGCGCTCCGCGCTGGCCTCCCGCTCA
The DNA here is from genome assembly GCA_963701395.1 of uncultured Actinomycetes bacterium. Lineage (GTDB taxonomy): Bacteria > Actinomycetota > Thermoleophilia > Gaiellales > Gaiellaceae > Gaiella. The sequence goes on along the minus strand of CAVOZU010000005.1, from coordinate 1,201 downwards.
AGGACATGGAGTTCATGCAGTTCCACCCGACCACGATGTACCCGAGCGGGATCCTGATCACCGAGGGCTGCCGCGGCGAGGGCGGGTACCTGATCAACAAGGACGGCGAGCGCTTCATGCAGCGCTACGCGCCGAACGCGCTCGAGCTCGCGTCGCGCGACGTCGTCTCCCGCTCGGAGACGACCGAGATCGAGGCGGGTCGCGGCATCAACGGCTCCGTCCTGCTCGACCTGCGCCACCTCGGCGCCGAGAAGATCCTCACGAAGCTTCCCGGTTCCCGCGAGCTGGCGATGACGTACGCCAGCGTCGACCCCATCTACGACCCGATCCCCGTCCGGCCGGGTGCGCACTACCACATGGGTGGCGTCGAAACGGACAACTGGGGGCTCACCGAGGTGCAGGGCCTCTACGCGGCCGGCGAGGTCGCGTGCGTGTCGGTGCACGGGGCGAACCGCCTCGGCGGGAACTCGCTGATGGAGACGATCACCTTCGGTCGCCGAGCCGGGCAGCATGCCGCCGAGCAGGCGCTCACCGGGTGGCGCGTCGGCAAGAGCCGTGCCGAGGCGGCACGGGTCGACGCCGAGACCTGGGTCAAGGGCCTCCTCGACAACACCGTCGGCGAGCGACCGTGGCAGGTCCGCGACGAGCTCGGCCAGTCGATGCTCGACAACTTCGGGGTGTTCCGCTACGCCGACCGGATGGAGCGTCAGCTCGAGTTGATCGCCGGCTTCCGCGAGCGGTACGACCGCGGGGTCGTCGTCGAGGACAAGGGCGACGTCTTCAACTCCGACCTCACGCAGGCGATCGAGCTCGGCTACCTCCTCGATCTCGCCTCGTGCATGCTCCAGGCGGGCGTGGCCCGCAAGGAGAGCCGCGGCGCGCACTCGCGTCCGGGCGACTACCCGGACCGTGACGACGCGAACTTCCTCAAGCACTCGATCACGCGCTGGGACGGCGACGGTCCCGACCTCTCCTACAAGGACGTCCGCATGACGAAGTGGGAGCCGATGGAGAGGAAATACTGACGCCGTGCAGGTAGCTCTCAAGATCTGGCGGTACAACGCGGCGACGGGCGACCGGGCCCTCCGCGACTACGAGATCGACGTATCCGACGAGGCGACGCTCCTCGACACGCTCGATGCCGTCAAGGACCGCGTCGACGGCTCGCTCGCGTACCGCAAGAGCTGCCGCATGATGATCT